>NZ_JBASBL010000019.1:0-97265 GCF_049651085.1 Shinella sp. | reverse complement strand
AGCGGCAGCACGGCGGCGCGGCTGGCCCCGGGCGGCAGTCGCGCCCGCTTCTTCCTCGAGCGCAACTTCGGCCGGCGTACCTTCGATCACCGGCTGCGGGCCGGAACCAACAACGATAGGCTCCTCGACAACGACGGGTGCAGGTGCAGCAACAGGCGTCGGCTCATCGCCGGGCGTCGAATCGATTTCATCCTGATCGCGATCATAACCGTCGCGGTCGTTGAAATCGCTACGGTCGGCGTTATCGGAGCGTTCCTCACGCGGCAGACGGTCCTGCATCTGCGCCTGGGCAGCCGCGATGATGCGGTAGTAGTGCTCTGCGTGCTGGAGATAATTTTCCGCCATGACGCGGTCGCCGGAGCTCTGGGCGTCGCGGGCGAGCGCCGAATACTTCTCGGCGATGTGCTGGGCCGTGCCCCTGATCTTCACGTCCGGACCCGAGCTGTCGTAGGTCCGCGTCAGGGGATTGCCACCCTTGCGGTGGTTATTGTTGTTATTGTTGCTGCTGCTACTGTTGTTATTACGCCCGCGGCCGCGCTTGTTTTGCTGTCCTGGCCTCATGTGTCACTCACCTAACGTATCGTGTATGAAGATTCATGTGTCTGCACGCCTGATCGGGACACACCAGATCAAGCATCCTTACCCGCGGGAAACCACGCCGGTCGGTGGTCCTGTCGCCGTAAGACGTCAAATTAACAGGTACCCGCACAGGGCAGCTTCAACCCTAGCAACTCTTCGGAGAGAGCAATCCTCGCGATCGGGTCATACAGGAGAAACTCCCTGTGCCATGACCTCTTGCCCAGTGCGTGGCCGCAAACTATCGCGCTTCCTTCACAATTCCAAGCCTTTTCTTTGCAGCTGCGGAATTTGCCGCGCTTGGGCGCCAAATTACAAAGCCACGGCTTTGGCAAAGACGAGGGCGCGGTCGTTGCCGCCGAGATCCTGTGCCGCCTCGACACGCGCAAAACCGTTTTCGCGCATGATCCCGGTGACCTGATCCATCTGGTCGTATCCGATTTCGTAAGCCACCAGGCCGTTTTCCCGAAGATGATCGCCCGCACCGGCAGCGATGGCCCGATAGGCATCAAGCCCATCGTCTCCGCCATCCAGCGCCAGGATCGGGTCGTAGAGCCGGACGTCCTCGTCCAGCGTTCCGACCACGGAGCGGACGATATAGGGCGGGTTTGACACGATGATGTCGAACGCGCCGGTCACGGCTGTAAACCAGTCGCTCTCGACCGCCTCGAAGCGGTCTGCGACCCCATTCATATCGGCATTGCGCTTCGCCGTTTCAAGGGCCCCAGCCGAAAGATCCGCGCCGACGCCCGTCGCGCCGGGGACAAGATCGAGCAGAGCAAGACAGATCGCCCCTGTCCCCGTGCCGAGATCAAGGATGCGGCAGCCACCGCTCTCGGCCACGATCTTCCTGGCATAAGGCACGAGCATATCGACCAGGATTTCCGTATCCGGGCGCGGTTCCAGCGTTTCGGGCGAGAGCATCAGGTCGAGCCGCGAAAAGGCCCGGCGGCCGAGGATCCGGTGCACCGGCTCGTGCGCAACGCGCCGCGCCAGCGCCTTGTCGATTGCGTCCAGCTGCATGTCGTCCAGCGGGCGCGCGCCATCCGTGACGAAGGCGGTCGACGACAGCCCCAGGATGCCGGCAATCAGCGTTCGCGCATCACGCGCGGGATCCGCAATGCCGGCCTGCGAAAGCCGCAGCCGTGCCGCCGCCAGCGACTCGGCCAGCGTCGTGGCGCTCATCGGCCCTGTTCGCCGAGTTGCGCCAGAAGGCCGGCCTGATAGTCGGCAAGGAGCGCATCCACCACTTCGTCGATCTCGCCCATCATCATGCGGTCGAGCTTGTAGAGCGTCAGGTTGATGCGATGATCCGTGACGCGCCCCTGCGGAAAATTGTAGGTGCGGATACGCTCGGACCGGTCGCCCGAACCGACCTGGCTCTTGCGGTCGGCGGAGCGTTCGCTGTCGGCGCGCTGGCGCTCCATGTCATAGAGGCGCGAGCGCAGGATCTGCATGGCCTTCGCGCGGTTCTGGTGCTGCGACTTTTCCGAACTGGTCACGACAAGGCCCGTCGGCAGGTGCGTGATGCGCACGGCCGAATCCGTCGTGTTGACGTGCTGGCCGCCGGCGCCCGATGAACGCATCGTGTCGATGCGGATATCCTCGGCGCGGACTTCGATATCGATCTCCTCCGCCTCCGGCAGCACGGCAACGGTCGCCGCCGACGTGTGGATACGCCCGCTCCCCTCGGTTTCCGGAACGCGCTGGACACGGTGAACGCCCGATTCGAATTTCAGCTTGGCGAAAACGCCGCGCCCGGTAATGGTCGCGATGATTTCCTTGAAGCCACCGGCATCACCCTCGCTGGCCGAGATGACTTCCACCTTCCAGCCGTGGGCGGCGGCGTAGCGTTCGTACATGCGGAAAAGATCGCCGGCGAACAGCGCCGCTTCGGAACCGCCCGTGCCGGCGCGAATTTCCAGGATCGCGCTCTTCTCGTCGGCGGCGTCCTTCGGGAGAAGCAGGATCTGCATCTCCTTTTCCAGCCCCTCCAGCCGTTCTTTCAGGTCCGGCAGTTCCATTTCGGCAAGGTCGCGCATCTCGCGATCCGTCGCCTTGTCGGCCAGCAGCGCTTCAAGGTCAGCGATCTCGCCATTGACCTTCTCGTATTCTCGGACCTTCGTCACGACCGGCTGCAGCTCGGAATATTCCGAAGCCAGACGCACATAGGTCTCCGAATCGGGGCCCGCCGACATGCGCGCCTCGATCTCGCCGAAGCGGCGTTCGAGTTCGCGCATCTTTTCAACGGGAAGCTGAGCCACCGTTTGGTCTCCAGTCAAAACTTTAAAGCGGAACGCCGTTCTCGGCTGCGAAATCGGAGAGAATCTGCCGGATCGAGGCCGAAGGCTTCGTATCGTCCAGCGCCGGCATCAGTATGGATTCGAGCTTTCCGGCATCGAGTGACAGCAGCATGGATTTCACCGGACCGATCGCCGCCGGCGACATCGAGACGGAGCGGAAGCCGATGCCCAGGAGCGCCATGGCGGAAATCGGCTTGCTCGCCATTTCACCGCACAGCGTCACCGACGTCTCGTTGCGAATGCCTGCGCGCACGATATCGCGCAGGATGCGCAGGAACGGCCGGCCGAGCGTGTCGAAACGGTCCGAGACGCGGGCATTGCCGCGATCGACCGCCATCGCGAACTGGAAGAGATCGTTCGAGCCGACGGACACGAAATCCACCTCGGCCATCAGTTCGTCCAGCTGCCAGAGCAGCGCCGGCACTTCCAGCATGGCGCCGAATTGCAGCTTCTTCGGCAATTGCTCGCCGAGCTTCGACTGGCGCTGGATTTCTTTCTGGAGAAGATCGCGGACCTCCTTCAGTTCCGAAACCTCGGTCACCATCGGCAGCATCAGCCGGAGATCGGCACCGGCGGCGGCGCGCAGCATGGCGCGAAGCTGGGTGCGCAGCAAACCCGGCCGGTCGAGCGACAGGCGGATGGCGCGCCAGCCGAGCGCCGGGTTTTCTTCTTCCGTGGAGCGGAAATAGGGCACGACCTTGTCGCCGCCGATGTCGAGCGTACGGAAGGTCACGGCCCGGCCGCCGGCGTGCTTCAGCACGTTGCGATAGAAGGCTTCCTGTTCCTCCGCCTTCGGCATGGTCGAGGCGATCATGAACTGGAGTTCGGTGCGGAAGAGCCCGATGCCGGAGGCGCCGGACTCGTTGAGATGCGGCAGGTCGACGAGAAGGCCGGCATTCATCTGGAGATTGATGTCGTGACCGTCCTTCGTCACCGGCTCGACGGCGCGCAGCGCACGATACTGCTCCTGCCGGCGGGCGCGGAAGCGCACCTTCTCCTCATAGGAGCGCTGGAGATCGGCCAGCGGGCGCAGATGCACCCTGGCATCCTCGCCGTCGACGATGATCGAGTCGCCGTTTTCGGCAAGCGCCACCGCGCCGGCCGCCTGGCCAACGACCGGGATGCCCATGGCGCGCGCCACGATGACCACATGGCTCGTGACAGCGCCCTCCTCCAGCACGAGCCCGCGCACGTTTTCGCGCGGATAGTCGAGCAGTTCGGCGGCCCCCATGGCGCGGGCCACGATGATCGCATCGTTCGGGAAGCTGCTGGCAGAAAGTTTCGCCCCATAGCCGGTCAACTGGCGCAGCAGCCGGTTCGCCAGATCGTCGAAATCGTGCATGCGCTCGCGCAGATACGGATCCGTCATGCGGATCATGCGCGCCTTGGTCTCGCTCTGCACCCGTTCGACCGCCGCTTCCGCCGTCAGGCCATTGCGGATCGCCTCTTCGAGCTTGCGCACCCAGCCGCGATCGTGGGCGAACATGCGATAGGTTTCGAGCACCTCGCGATGCTCGCCCTCCATCGACACCTCGCGGCGCGACAGCATGTCGTCGATGGAGATGCGCAGCGAACCGAGCGCTTCGGCAAGCCGGCCGAGTTCGTGTTCGGAATCTTCGTTGAGCAGGTTCGTGACGACGATGCGCGGCTCGTGCAGCACCACATAGCCAAGGCCGATGCCTTCGCCGAAGCTCGACCCGTCGATTGCCACAGGCCGGGAAAGATCGAGCTCGAGGCCGGGCTTGGTGAGCTTCTTCAGCTCTCCCGTCGCCACCATTTCCGCAATCACCATCGCCGTCGTTTCGAGCGCCTCCACCTCGTCCTCGCGGTAGGTGCGGCTCGCCTTGTTCTGCACGACAAGCACGCCGAGCGCCCTGCCGGTGCGCAAGATAGGTACGCCGAGGAAGGAGTGGTAGATCTCCTCGCCCGTTTCCGGCAGGTAGGTGAAGGCGGGATGCGACTGGGCGTCGGAGAGGTTCAGCGGCCGTGCGGAGGCCGCGATGGTGCCGACGAGGCCCTGGCCCATCTTGAGCTGGGCAAGGTGAACGGCGCCGGGATTGAGGCCTTCGGTCGCGTAGAGTTCGAGAATGCCGTCGGAGCGCAGCACGTAAACGGAACACACCTCCGCGACCATGTTCTGCGCTATCTGGCGCACGATCTGGTCAAGGCGCTCCTGCGGCTCGAGCGGCTCCGCCATGAGTTCGCGCAGCCGCTTGAGAAGAACGCGCGGACCCGCGGAGAGATCTCTCATCGCGTGGCGTCTCCCGAAAATGACGTTTACACCACCAGCGCTGGCCCGCGCTGGCGATCATGAGATCGGCGCCGAGTCGGCCGGTCCTTACTTCTTATCGAGACCGTAGACGGAATGCAAAGTCCGAACGGCGAGTTCGGCATAGGGACCGTCGATCAGAATGGAAATCTTGATCTCGGAAGTCGTGATCGCCTTGATGTTGATGCCCTTCTCGGCAAGCGCCCGGAAGGCCGAGGCGGCAACGCCCGCATGGCTGCGCATGCCGATGCCGATGACGGAGACCTTCACAAGGCCCGTCTCGTGCTGGATCACGTCGAAACCGACCTGCTCCTTGGCGCCTTCGAGCACGCGGATCGCCTTCTCCATGTCGCCGGAGGGGACGGTGAAGGTCATGTCGGTCTTCGAGCCGTCCTCAGAAATATTCTGGACGATCATGTCGACATTGATATGGGCCTCGGCCAGCGGGCCGAAGATCGCGGCCGAAACGCCCGGCCGGTCTGCGACGCGGCGGAGCGAGATCTGCGCTTCATCCTTGGCATAGGCGATGCCGGTTACGACTTCCTGTTCCACGATCTCATCCTCATCACAAATCAGCGTACCGGGCGGGTTCATTAGATCGCCCATGCCCGGTGCATCGGGATCCACGAAAGACGACCGGACAAAGGTGCGCACCTTGTGCACCATGGCAAGCTCCACCGAGCGCACCTGGAGAATCTTGGCGCCGAGCGATGCCATTTCGAGCATTTCCTCGAAGGCGATCTTCTTCAGGCGCCGAGCCTTCGGCTCGATGCGCGGGTCGGTCGTATAGACGCCATCGACGTCCGTGTAGATGTCGCAGCGATCGGCCTTGACGGCCGCTGCGATGGCAACGGCGGACGTATCGGAACCGCCACGGCCGAGCGTCGCGATCCGGTTGTCCGGGCCGATACCCTGGAAGCCGGCGACGACCGCAACCTGGCCTTCGCCCATGCGGCGGATGATCTCCGTGCCGTCGATATCCATGATTCGGGCCGCGCCGTGCGCGTTGTCCGTCTTGATCGGAATCTGCCAGCCCTGCCAGGAGCGGGCATTGATGCCCATCGACTGGAGTGCGACGGCCAGAAGGCCCGAGGTTACCTGTTCGCCGGAAGCAACGATCGCATCGTATTCGCGCGCGTCGTAGAAGGGCGAATTGGCACCCGTCACCTTGGGTATGCCCTGCACCCAGCCGACCAGCTCGTTGGTCTTGCCGGACATGGCGGAAACGACGACGGCAACCTCGTGGCCGTTATCGACCTCGCGTTTCACATGACGGGCCACATTGTGGATACGGTCGAGGTCAGCGACGGACGTTCCGCCGAATTTCATCACGATGCGTGCCATGGGTGTACCGCTATTCCAAATAATACGCGCGAGCGCGCGGGAGAAACCGCGGGGTCTCTTAGCGGAAGACCCCGTCCTGTGCAATGGATGGAATTCGACAAACGATACAGCCAGCGTTTCCGACCGACATGAAAAGGCCCGTTCACCTTTCGGCGCACGGGCAAAGGGGACCGGATGGTCGGCAATTCCGGTGAGAGCACCTAGGGCGCGTACACCGTCCATTGCGAAGAAAATTGGCTGCGGGCGAAATCCGCCCGCAGCCCTGTCTGGTTACTTCTGCCAGCTTTTGACCAGTTCGTCATAGTTGACGGTCTGGGGCTGTTCCTTCTCGTTCTCGATCTTCAGCTGCGGCGCAAGGTTGCCCTTAGAGACGGCATCCTTGTTCCAGTACTCGATGTCGTGCTCGTCGGCGAGCAGCGGGCCGATATCGCCCTGGACGCCGGCGCGCTCGAGGCGTTCCAGCACCTTTTCCTGCTCGGCGCAGAGCGAGTCCATCGCTTCCTGGGCAGACTTGGCACCCGACGACGCATCGCCGATCGCCTGCCACCACAGCTGGGCCAGTTTCGGATAGTCCGGGATGTTCGTACCGGTCGGCGACCACTGAACGCGGGCCGGCGAACGATAGAACTCGATCAGACCACCGAGATTCGGTGCCCGGTCCGTGAAGGACTGGTGGGCAATCGAGGATTCGCGGATGAGCGTCAGGCCGACATGGCTCTTCTTGACGTCAACCGTCTTGGAGACGACGAACTGCGCATAGAGCCAGGCGGCCTTGGCGCGATCGTCCGGCGTCGACTTCAGCAGCGTCCAGGAACCCACGTCCTGATAGCCGAGCTTCATGCCGTCCTTCCAGTAGACGCCATGCGGCGAAGGAGCGAAGCGCCACTTCGGCGTGCCGTCCTCGTTCACGACCGGCAGACCCGGCTTCACGAAGTCGGCGGTGAACGCCGTATACGTGAACATCTGCTGCGCGATCTCGCCCTGCGAGGGAACCGGACCCGATTCGGAGAAGGTCATGCCCTGGGCGGATGCCGGTGCATAGGCCTTCATCCAGTCGAGGTACTTCTGGATGGCGTAGACCGAAGCCGGGCCGTTCGTGTCGCCGCCACGGGCAACGCACGAGCCGACCGGGCGGGAGTTCTCGTCAACCTTGATGCCCCACTCGTCGACCGGAAGACCGTTCGGCAGGCCCTTGTCGCCGTTGCCGGCCATCGAGAGCCAGGCGTCGGTGAAGCGCCAGCCGAGCGACGGGTCCTTCTTGCCGTAGTCCATGTGGCCATAGACCTTCTTGCCGTCGATCTCGCGGCCGGTGAAGAACTCGGCGATGTCCTCATAGGCCGACCAGTTGACCGGAACGCCGAGGTCGTAGCCGTACTTCGCCTTGAAGTCCGCCTTGTTCTTCTCGTCGTTGAACCAGTCGTACCGGAACCAGTAAAGGTTCGCGAACTGCTGGTCGGGCAGCTGGTAAAGATCGCCATCCGGTGCGGTGGTGAACTTCAGGCCGATGAAGTCGTTGAGATCGAGGCCCGGATTGGTGACGTCCTTGCCTTCGTTCTCCATCCACTTGGTCAGGCTGCGGGCCTGCTGGTAGCGCCAGTGGGTGCCGATGAGGTCCGAGTCGTTGACATAGGCGTCATAGACGTTTTCGCCCGACTGCATCTGGGTCTGGAGCTTTTCGACGACGTCGCCTTCGCCGATCAGGTCGTGGGTGATCTTGATGCCGGTGATCGCGGTGAACGCCGGAGCAAGAACCTTCGATTCATATTCATGCGTGGTGATCGTTTCGGAGACGACCTTGATTTCCATGCCGGCGAACGGCTTGGCGGCGTCGATGAACCACTGCATTTCCGCTTCCTGGCCGGCGCGATCGAGCGACGACTGATCGCCGATCTCGGCATCCAGGAACTTCTTGGCAGCATCCATGTCCGCGAATGCGGAACCGGTAAACGCCAGCAGCATGGCTGCCGTCGTTGTCAGAAGTTGCTTTCGCATTTTGATCCTCCCTTAAGGTTTTGCGATTGCATGCATGAAGGCCCCATTTTCTCCCCGGAGCCTCCCTTCCCGATTGCCTAGACGAAGCGGAAGACGCCGATGGCGTAGACCACTGACAAGGCAAGAGCCCACCACAGGTTGGCGCCGACAAGGCCCAGCCATGCGAGATGAATGAACGCCGAACCGAGCAGCGACACGAAGAGCCGGTCGCCGCGCGTCGTCTCGAAGCGCAGGATGCCGACGCGCGGATTGCCGCCCGGACGGGCATATTCCCAGACCGCCATCAGCGCGATCAGCGTAAAGATCGTCAGGAAGAACACCGCGGTCGGAAACGACCAGGCCATCCAGCCGCCCGGAATGAGCGGGGCGAACCAGTCGCGCGCGTCATTCTTTAAGGGCAGCGCCATGACGAGAAGGCCGACCAGGACAGCATAGGCGACGAGCACGCAACCGAGCGCCACGGGCCAGTTTTTGTTGCGTTTCACGACGGCAGTCATCAGACCCTCCCCAGGGCGAAGCCCTTGGCGATGTAGTTGCGGACGAAGTAGATCACGAGCGCGCCGGGGATGATGGTCAGCACGCCGGCGGCAGCCAACACACCCCAGTCCATGCCCGAAGCCGAGACCGTGCGCGTCATCGTAGCGGCGATCGGCTTGGCATCCGTCGTCGTCAGCGTGCGGGCGATCAGGAGTTCGACCCAGGAGAACATGAAGCAGAAGAAGGCGGCGACACCGATGCCGGACGCGATCAGCGGCACGAAGATCTTGGCGAAGAATTTCGGGAACGAGTAGCCGTCGATATAGGCGGTCTCGTCGATTTCCTTCGGCACGCCCGACATGAAGCCTTCGAGGATCCAGACGGCGAGCGGCACGTTGAACAGGCAGTGGGCGATGGCCACCGCAATATGCGTGTCGATCAGGCCGAAGGCCGAATAGAGCTGGAAGAAGGGCAGCGCGAAAACGGCCGGCGGTGCCATGCGGTTGGTCAGCAGCCAGAAGAACAGGTGCTTGTCGCCGAGGAAGCGATAGCGCGAGAAGGCATAGGCTGCCGGCAGCGCCACCGAAACGGAGATCACCGTGTTCAGCACCACGTAGATGATCGAGTTGATATAGCCGCGATACCACGCCGGATCGGTGAAGATCACCAGGTAGTTGCGCAGCGTCGGCGATTGCGGCCACAGCGAGAAGGCGCCGGTGATCTCGGCATTCGTCTTGAAGCTCATGTTGACGAGCCAGTAGATCGGCAGCATCAGGAAGACGATGTAGAGCGTCGGCACGAGCCAGGAGAGGCTGCGTTTGCTGCCGGCCCCGGCCCTGGTCCCGCTCTGGCTCGAAACGCCTGCGGAAATCGGGTTTGCAGTGCTTGCGTGCGAAGTCATGGTTTCCTCCCTCACGCCTGTTCGTCGCTGCTGGTCATGACCGTATAGAAGATCCATGACAGCAGAAGGATGATCAGGAAGTAGATGATGGACATGGCCGCGGCCGGGCCAAGGTCGAACTGGCCGATCGCCATCTTGACGAGGTCGATCGACAGGAAGGTCGTCGAGTTGCCGGGACCGCCGCCGGTGACCACGAAGGGCTCCGTATAGATCATGAAACTATCCATGAAGCGCAGCAGGAAGGCGATGAGCAGCACGCGCTTCATCTTCGGCAGCTGGATGTAGCGGAACACGGCCCAGCGCGACGCGCCGTCGATCTTGGCGGCCTGGTAATAGGCCTCCGGGATCGAGACGAGACCGGCATAGCAGAGAAGCACGACAAGGCTCGTCCAGTGCCAGACATCCATCACAATGAGCGTCATCCAGGCGTCGAAGACATTGTTGACGTAGTTGTAGCTGATACCGAGCGCATCGAGCGTGCGGCCGAGCAGGCCGATATCGACGCGGCCGAAGACCTGCCAGATCGTGCCGACGACGTTCCACGGAATGAGCAGCGGCAGCGCCATCAGAACGAGGCAGACCGGCACGCCGAGACCCTTTTTCGGCATGTTGAGCGCGATCAGGATGCCAAGCGGGATCTCGATGGCGAGGATGATGCCGGAAAAGAGCAGGTTGCGCCCGAGCGCCTGCCAGAAGCGATCGGATTCCAGCACGTCGGAGAACCAGCCGACGCCGTTCCAGAAGAACTGGTTGTTGCCGAACGTGTCCTGAACCGAATAGTTCACCACCGTCATCAGCGGGATCACCGCCGAGAAGGCGACGAGCAGCAGGACCGGCAGAACCATGAACCAGGCCTTGTTGTTCCAGGTCTTGTTCATCCTCAGCCCTCCCTGCCGACACGCCAGCTATCGGCGTAGATGTTGATGGCGGCGGGATCGAAGGTCACGCGCGCATCGGCCGGGATTTCCCCGTCTTCCGGCACGACGATGGCGATCGGCTTGCCGGCAAATTCCGCGCGCACGATCTTCTGGCGACCGATATCCTCGACCTTATTGATCGAAATCGGCATGCCGTCGCGCGACAGCGTGATGAATTCCGGGCGGATGCCCAGTTCGGTCTTCGCACCGATGGCGATCTGCGGCTTGTAGTC
This sequence comes from Shinella sp., assembly GCF_049651085.1. Lineage (GTDB taxonomy): Bacteria > Pseudomonadota > Alphaproteobacteria > Rhizobiales > Rhizobiaceae > Shinella. The sequence continues at coordinate 86,253 of NZ_JBASBL010000019.1, read as the reverse complement.
GAGCGCAAGCGTCTCGCCGCCGACCTTGATGCTGCTGCCGTCGATGGCGGCCGGCAGCACGTTCATGCCCGGCGAGCCGATGAAGTAACCGACGAAGGTGTGGCTCGGCCTCTCGAAGAGCTCGGCAGGCGTGCCGATCTGCACAATCTGGCCGTCATACATGACGACGACCTTGTCGGCGAAGGTGAGCGCCTCGGTCTGGTCATGCGTGACATAGACCATGGTGAAGCCGAACTGGCGGTGCAGCTTCTTCAGCTGCGAGCGCAGGACCCATTTCATATGCGGATCGATAACGGTCAGCGGCTCGTCGAAAAGGATCGCATTGACGTCGTTGCGCACGAGGCCCCGGCCGAGCGAGATCTTCTGCTTCTGGTCGGCGGTAAGGCCGCGCGCCGTCTTCTTCGCCCAGCTGGAAAGATCGATCATTTCGAGGATGTCGCGCACGCGGCGGTCGACCTCGGGCTCGGCAACGCCACGATTGCGCAGCGGGAACGCCAGATTGTCGTAAACCGTCATCGTGTCGTAGATGACCGGAAACTGGAAGACCTGCGCGATGTTGCGCTGCTGCGTCGACAGGTTGGTCACGTCGTTGCCGTCAAACAGGATGCGACCTTCCGAAGGTTGCAGCAGGCCCGAAATGATGTTGAGCAGCGTGGTCTTGCCGCAACCCGAAGGGCCGAGCAGCGCATAGGCGCCGCCGTCGTTCCACTCATGGTGGACTTCCTTCAGGGAATAGTCCGCTTCCGACTTCGGCTTTTCGCCGTAGGCGTGGCGGATATGATCGAGGGTGATGCGTGCCATGGTCTCCTCCTCAGGCCGCCGCGGCGGCCGGCTCGACGATCGCCCTGCCGTCCGTGCCGAACGCCATCAGGTGGCGTGTGTCGACATGGACGGTGATGAACGCGTCCGGCTCGATGTCGTGGATGCCAGGCGCCAGCATGACCCAGCGGCTGCCTTCGAACTCGATGTAGATGAAGCTCTCCGAACCGGCGATCTCGGAAATCGTCGTGCGGACCTCAAGGCTCGCCGACGCCGGATACTGGCTCGACAGGGCGAGATGATGCGGATGGAAGGCAATGGTGCAGGGGCCATCGGCAAGCCGCGCCAGATGCGCCGGCACCGGGATCACCGGCTTGCCGCCGACCTCGAAATTCGCGCCGTTCTTCAGCACCTGCATCGTGTTCAGCGGTGGATCGGCAAAGGTGCGTGCGGTCAAAAGGTCGTTCGGACGGCGGTAGACGTCGATGGTGCGGGCGAACTGGGTGATGCGGCCCTGCGCCAGCGTCGCGGTATTGCCCCCCAGAAGCAGGGCCTCGGAGGGCTCCGTCGTCGCGTAGACGAAGATCGCGCCGGAAGCGGCAAAAATCTTCGGCAGTTCGAGGCGCAGTTCCTCGCGCAGCTTGTAGTCGAGGTTGGCGAGCGGCTCGTCGAGCAGCACAAGGCTGGCATTCTTGACGATGGCGCGGGCAAGCGCCGTGCGCTGCTGCTGGCCACCGGAAAGATTGAGCGGCGTGCGGTCGAGATAGGGCGTCAGCTTCAAAAGGTCCGCCGCCTTGCGCACTTCGCGGTCGATGGTCGCCTTGTCCGCACCCTTGATGCGCATCGGCGAGGCGATGTTCTCGTAGACGGTCAGCGCCGGATAGTTGATGAACTGCTGGTAGACCATGGCAACGCCGCGATCCTGCACGCGAACGCCGGTCACGTCCTTGCCGTCGAACCACACGGAACCGGTGGTCGGCCGGTCGAGGCCGGCCATCAGCCGCATCAGCGAGGTCTTGCCGGACAGCGTCGGGCCGAGCAGCACATTGAGCGAGCCGCGCTCGAGCACGAGGTCGGTCGCATGGATATGCGTTTCCGCCCCCGCCGCCTTCGTGATGTTTCTGAGTTCAAGCATTCATGTCTCCAATGTTCCTCCCAGCCACCGGACAAGGGGCGCTAGTGCGGGGCCGCCTGGGCCGCCACCATGTAGTCCTCTAGCGCAGCCGCCTCCGCGGCCGAGAGATGCAATCCTCGTTTCGTTCGCCGCCACAGCACGTCCTCCGCATGCCGGGCCCATTCTTCCTTCATCAGCCAGCGCACTTCGCGCTCATAGAGATCGCTGCCGAAATGCCGACCAAGATCGTCGATGCCCGTCGCGCCGTCCAGCATCTTTGCTGCGCGCGTGCCATAAAGCCTGACAAGCCGGCGGGCATGGGCGGGCGCCAGGAACGCAAAGCGCGTTGCGAGCGCCTTCACCTCGGCATCGAAGCCGTCAACCTTGAAATCGCCGCCGGGCAGGCGGGACTGCGCCGTCCAGCGATCCCCCTTGGCACCGATTGCCTCGCTGACCTTTTCCAGCGCCGATTCGGCAAGACGCCGGTAGGTGGTAAGCTTGCCGCCGAAGATGTTGAGCAGCGGCGCCTCGCCATTGCTACCCTCGACCTTCAGCACGTAGTCGCGTGTCGCTTCCTGCGCCTTGCTCGCGCCGTCGTCGAAGAGCGGGCGAACGCCGGAATAGGTCCAGACGATATCGTCGCGCCCGACGGGCTCGGCGAAATATTCGCTGGCCGAAGCGCAAAGATAGTCGATTTCCGCATCGCTGATGCGAACACCCCGAGGATCGCCCTGATAATCGCGGTCGGTCGTACCGATCAGCGTGAACTCTTCCTGATAGGGAATGGCGAACATGATACGCCCGTCCGGGTTCTGGAAGAAGTAGGCGCGCGGATCGGAGAATTTCTTCTTCACCACGACGTGGCTACCCTGCACGAGGCGGACATTGTGCACGTCGTTGCGACCGAAGGCCGTCGACAGCACCTTGTCCACCCAGGGGCCTGCCGCGTTTACCAGCATGCGGGCGCGGAACGTCTCGCGAGCGCCCGTCTCGACATTCTCCGTCTCGACATTCCAGTGGCCGTTTTCGCGGCGTGCCGTGACGACCTTGACGCCGGTGCGGATATCCGCACCACGGTCCGCGGCATCGCGGGCGTTGAGGACGACAAGGCGCGCATCATCCACCCAGCCGTCGGAATATTCAAAGGCCTTGCGGAAGAGTTTCTTCAGCGGGCCGCCCGCCGGGTCCTTCGCCAGATCGAGCGTGCGGGTCGCCGGCAGCAGCTTACGACCGCCAATATAGTCATACAGGAAAAGGCCGAGGCGGATGAGCCAGGCCGGACGCGGACCGCCCTTCTGGAACGGCAGGACGAAGCGCATCGGCCAGATGACGTGCGGCGCCATGGCCCAGAGCACTTCGCGCTCCATCAGCGCCTCGCGCACCAGGCGAAATTCGTAATGTTCGAGATAGCGCAGGCCGCCGTGAATGAGCTTGGTGGAGGCCGAAGATGTCCCCGACGCGAAATCCTTCATCTCGGCAAGCACGACCGAATAGCCGCGACCCGCTGCATCGCGCGCAATGCCGCAGCCGTTGATGCCGCCACCGATGACGAAAATATCGCGGATCACGTCGCCGTCCAAATTCCCCTCCCATTTCGCATTGCACAAATTTGCGCAGCCGCGAAAGCAAGAGGAGTTAAAACGAAAACATTCCGAATGTCAAACGAATGCTATAGGCAGCACTGCACTGCCGGATCAGGCCTGCGATCCCGTCTCGATGAGACGCACGTCATGCTCCTGGCAAATGCCGCGAATCCCCTCGGAAGGACAGTTGTCGGTGATGAATGTATGGACCTGCGAAAGGTGGCCGATGCGCACCGGCGCGGTCCTTTCGAATTTCGTTGAATCCGAAACCAGGATGACATGGCGCGCATTCGCCATGATCGCCTGCGCCACCTTGACCTCGCGATAGTCGAAGTCGAGCAGCGCGCCGTCCTCGTCGATGGCTGAAACGCCGATCACCGCGTAATCCACCTTGAACTGGCGGATGAAATCGACCGCCGCTTCCCCGACGATGCCGCCGTCCGCGCCGCGAACGACGCCGCCGGCAATCACCACCTCGATCGAGGGGTAGACACGCAAGCGATTGGCAACATTGATATTATTGGTAATGACCATCAGTTCCCTGTGGTCAAGAAGGGCCTCGCCAACGGCTTCCGTCGTCGTGCCGATATTGATGAACAGGGAGGAATTGTCGGGGATCATGCCGGCGGCGGCGCGGCCGATCGCCTGCTTTTCCGGCGCGGCGATCGAGCGGCGCGCCTCGTATTTCACGTTCTCGTTGCCGCTCGGGAACAGCGCTCCGCCGTGGATGCGCGTCAGCGCCTTGCTGTCACACAGATCGTTGAGATCCTTGCGGATGGTTTGCGGCGTCACGGAGAAGCGCGCTGCGAGGTCTTCCACGAGCACGCGGCCCTCGACTTTGGCGAGATCCAGGATCTCCGCCTGGCGACCTGTCAGAAACATCGGCTTCTCCCATTGCTTTCGTTTGGTTTCATAATATGCGAAAACGAAAACACATCAATTGATCCGTCCCGCCTTCTTGGAGTGTGCGCCACTTTTTGTGATACTGGCGATCGGCAGGACATCGGGAGGAAAGCACATGTTTCATCCATCCTTATTCAAGGGCGCCAACGTGGTCATCACCGGCGCGGGGCGTGGCATCGGACTGGAAATCGCCCGGCAGTTCCTCGATTGCGGCGCGCATGTGCTGCTGCACGGCGGCCGCTCCGCGCACGGGCCCCTGCCCGATTTCCTCGAAAACGCCGTTGCGGAAGCCCGCGCCCATATCGTCTATTCGGACTTTCTCGTCGAAGGCGGCATCGGCACGCTCCTGCAGCGGGTGGATGGCCTCTTCCCGCATATCGACGTGCTCATCAACAATGCCGGCACCATGGTCGGCCGCTTCCCTGCGGCAGACCTCACCGACGAGCAATACGAAACCGTCGTGCGCCTCAACCAGACCTCCGTCGTCGAGGTGACGCGGGCGCTGCTGCGCTCGCTTCGCCGTGCACCGCAGGCGGCGATCGTTAACACGGTGTCGATTTCGGCGCTGACAGGGGGCAGCCCCGGCTCCGCGATCTATTCGGCGACCAAGGCTTTCGTCGCGACCTATTCCAAGGGCCTTGCCCGCGAGCTTGCGCCAGAGGGCATCCGCGTCAACTGCGTCTCGCCGGGCACCATCACCACCGACTTCCATTCGCGCTACTCGTCCGCCGAAAAGCTGGAGGCGACGCGCAAGACCATTCCGCTGCAACGGCTCGGTACGGCGGAGGATTGCGCCCCCGCCTATCTCTTCCTCGCCTCCAATGCACTGTCCGGCTACATTACCGGCCAGGTGCTGGAGGTGAACGGCGGCCAGCTCATCTGCTAGCCGCCCTCGCCTTCAGGCGCGCACGTCGATGACGACACGCCCCTTGACCTTGCCGTCCAGAATGCGGTCGGCCAGATCCGGCAGATCGGACAGGCGATGCTCGACCACCATCGCTTCGAGCTTGTCCATCGGCAGATCAGACGCGATGCGGTTCCAGGCATCGACGCGATGGTCGTAGGGCCGCATGACCGAATCGATGCCGAGGAGACTGACGCCGCGCAGCAGGAACGGAATGACCGTGAAGGACGGCACGCCGGCACCGGCCGCAAGCCCCACGGAGGCGACGACGCCGTCATATTTCATCTGCTTGAGCACGCGCGCGAGCATTTCGCCGCCGACCGCATCGATGGCGCCGGCCCAGCGTTCCGATTCCAGCGGCTTGCCCGTGGCCTCGGCAAGCTCGGCGCGCTCGATGATCGTCTCTGCGCCGAGTTCCTTCAGGTAGCCTGCCGTTTCCGGCCGCCCCGTGACGGCAGCGACGGAATAGCCGAGCCTAGCCAGAAGCGCGACGGCGACGGAACCGACCCCGCCGGCAGCCCCCGTCACGAGAACCTCGCCCTTCAGCGGTGAAAGCCCGGCCTTTTCCAGCGCAATGACGGAAAGCATGGAGGTGAGGCCCGCCGTGCCGATCGCCATCGCCTGCCGGGTGGACAGTTCATCGGGCAGCGGCACCAGCCAGTCGGCCTTCACTTTCGCGCGTGTCGCGTAGCCGCCCCACCAGACCTCGCCGACGCGCCAGCCTGTCAGCACCACCCGGTCGCCCGGCCGGTAGCGCGGATCGTCGGAGGCCTCGACCGTGCCGGCAAAATCGACGCCCGGCACATGCGGGAAGCTGCGCACCAGGCCGCCCTTGCCGCTGATGCAGAGCCCGTCCTTGTAGTTGAGCGTCGAATATTCGACCGCGACGGTCACGTCGCCATCGGGAAGCCGCGCATCCTCCAGTTCCCGTAGCGATGCGGAAACCGTACCGTCCCCGGCCTTTTCGACCAGCAATGCCTGAAATGTCATGGCGTCCTCCTCGTGATCTCCAAGGGCACGCATGACGTGATCCCTTTACCGCCCCAAGATATAGGGCGCGGGGCATTGGTGCCGCCACTGTTCTTTTGTATCAAGAGCGTGGAGGCGCCGTTCGCAGATGATAGACAAGCTCGAATATTTCATTGCCCTGGCCCGCGAAAGGCACTTTGCCCGGGCGGCGGAAGAGCTCGGCATTTCGCAGCCGACGCTTTCGGCGGCCATACGCCAGCTCGAGGACCAGCTCGGCGTCATGCTCGTCGTGCGCGGCTCCCGCTTCCAGGGCCTGACACCGGAAGGCCAGCGCGTGCTGGAATGGGCGCGCCGCATCGTCGGCGACACGCGCACCATGCGCGAGGAGATGCGCGCCGCGCGCACCGGCCTTTCCGGCCATATCCGGCTCGCCGCCATTCCGACGACCCTCGCCCTGGTGCCGCGCATCACCGCGCCCTTCCAGGAAAAGCACCCGGACGTCACCTTCTCCATCGTCTCGACGACCTCGATCAAGATCCTCGGCCTGCTGGAAAACCTCGAGATCGACGCCGGCCTCACCTATCTCGAAAACGAGCCGCTCGGCCGCGTCACCAGCGTGCCGCTGCTGCATGAGCACTATTGCCTCGTCACCGCCAAGGGCGGCCCCTTTTCCGATCGCGAAACCGTGACCTGGCGGGAGGCCGGCAGCATTAGGCTTTGCCTATTGACCGCCGACATGCAGAACCGCCGCATCATCAACCGGCATTTTGCCGAGGCCGGCGTCACGGTCGAGCCTTCGCTCGAATCCAACTCGATGATCGTGCTGTTCTCTCATGTGCGAACGGGACGCTGGTCCAGCATCATGCCGAGAAATGTCGCCAAATCATTTGGATTTCCTGAGGGAATAAGTATAGTTTCACTTGTCGATCCCGATCCGCACCACACGGTCGGTCTCGTCGCCACGCACCGCGAGCCTTTTACTCCGCTCGTGTCCGCCTTGCTGCACGAGGCCCGCACGCTTGCTGAAAAAGGGATGGATTGATAGTTTTTTTCTATCAATCAACGGGACAGCTTTATTGACCCGCCGCCTCCGTACTGAGAAGCTATTCAACAATTCTGCGAGGAGCGACAGGGTTCCGGTCTTCGTCGAGCAATATCAATAGCATCGACGCGTCAGGACCCCTCTTCTTCCGTGGTTCATTCGTGTCGGTTGGGAGGCCTGACCATGAATGTGCATGTCACCGGCAGCGATGTCGGAACAAGAACGCTGGCAATCGTCAGTGAATTGAAGGGGCTCGAGGGGCCGCTTCTTCCGATCCTGCACGAAATCCAGGCCGAGTTCGGCTATGTGCCGCAGGAATGCCTGCCGGTCATTGCCAGCGAATTGAACCTGTCGCGCGCCGAAGTCCACGGCGTCGTTTCCTTCTACCATGACTATCGCGACCATCCGACCGGACGACACGTCCTCAAGCTCTGTCGCGCCGAGGCCTGCCAGTCGATGGGCGGCGATGAAATCGCCGAACGCATCAAATCCCTGCTCGGCATCGATTTCCACCAGACGACGCTCGACGGCGCCGTGACGCTCGAACCGGTCTACTGTCTTGGGCTCTGTTCCTGCGCACCCGCCGCCATGCTCGACGGCGAGTTGCACGGAAGGATCGATGCGGACCTTGCCGGTGAACTCGTTGCGGAGGCACGCCGATGACCGTTCGCATCTACATTCCCCGTGACGCCGCCGCCCTCGCACTTGGTGCAGATCGCGTCGCCAGTGCGCTTGCCCGCGAGGCGGACGCCCGCAATCTCGACATTGCGATCATTCGCAACGGGTCGCGCGGCATGCACTGGCTGGAGCCGCTGGTCGAAGTCGAGACCGCCGAAGGCCGCATCGCCTATGGCCCGGTGAAACCCTCCGATATTCCCGGCCTGCTCGACGCCGGCCTCACCGCTGGCCAGGCGCACGCCCTCTGTCTTGGCGCAACGGAAGAAATTCCGTTCCTGAAGAACCAGACCCGCCTCACCTTCGCCCGCTGCGGCGTCATCGATCCCGTCTCCCTGGCCGACTACAAGGCCCATGGCGGCCTCAGGGGCCTCGAAAGAGCCATCGCGATGGCGCCCGCCGAGGTGGTCAAGGAAGTCACCGACAGCGGCCTGCGCGGCCGCGGCGGCGCCGGGTTCCCGACGGGCATCAAGTGGAAGACCGTTCTCGACGCCCCGGGCGACAAGAAATACATCGTCTGCAACGCCGACGAGGGAGATAGCGGCACCTTTGCCGACCGCATGATCATGGAAGGCGATCCCTTCGTGCTGATCGAGGGCATGGCGATCGCCGGTCTCGCGACGGGCGCAACGAAGGGTTACGTCTATACCCGCTCGGAATATCCGCACGCCATCGCCATCATGAACGAGGCCGTCGCCGTCGCGCGGGCCGCCGGCGTGCTCGGCCCCTCCGTGCTCGGCTCGCAAAAAGCCTTCGACATGGAAATCCGAGTCGGTGCGGGCGCCTATGTCTGCGGCGAGGAGACGGCCCTGCTCAATAGCCTCGAAGGCAAGCGTGGCATCGTGCGCGCCAAGCCGCCGCTGCCGGCGCTGCAGGGCTTCCTCGGTCGCCCGACGGTGGTCAACAACGTCATCTCGCTCGCCTCCGTGCCCGTTATCATGGACAAGGGCGCCGCCTATTACCGCGACTTCGGCATGGGCCGCTCGCGCGGCACGATCCCGATCCAGATCGCCGGCAACGTCAAGCATGGCGGGCTCTATGAGACGGCCTTCGGCCTGACGCTCGGCGAGATCATCGATGACATCGGCGGTGGCACCGCCTCCGGCCGCCCGGTTCGCGCCGTGCAGGTCGGCGGTCCGCTTGGCGCCTACTTCCCCCGCGCCCTGTTCGACACGCCCTTCGACTACGAGGCCTTTGCCGCCAGGGACGGGCTCATCGGCCATGCCGGCATCACCGTCTTCGACGAGACGGTCGACATGCTGAAGCAGGCCCGCTTCGCCATGGAATTCTGCGCCGTGGAAAGCTGCGGCAAGTGCACCCCCTGCCGCATCGGCTCGACACGCGGCGTCGAGACGGCCGACCGGATCGCGCAGGGCATCGAACCGGAGAAGAACCGCGAGCTTTTGACGGACCTGTGCAACACCATGAAGTTCGGCTCGCTCTGCGCGCTCGGCGGCTTCACCCCCTATCCGGTCATGAGCGCCATGACGCATTTCCCGGAGGACTTTTCGCCGGCGCCGATGGTGGAGGCTGCGGAATGAGCGAGACCGAAAAGGCAAAGGGCCCGGCCTCCTACTTCCCCTCCATCGAGGAGAAGTACGGCCAGCCGATCGAGCACTGGAAGGCAATCGTCCGCGCGCAGGACGGCAAGGCGCACATGCAGATCGTGGCGTTCCTGAAGGAAACGCGCGGTCTCGGCCATGGCCATGCCAATGCGCTCGTCGCCGCCACCCTGGCCGAGACGGCGAAGTCCTAGAATTGAACCCAAGCCGCCAGGGCATGCCCGCGGCGCCAAGAATTGTCCCGGAGGTTTCCATGCCCCTCGTTCACGAAATCGACTACGGCACCCCCGCCTCCCGTTCGGAAAAAATGGTGACACTCACCATCGACGGGAACGAGATCACCGTTCCGGAGGGCACCTCCATCATGCGCGCCTCGATGGAGGCCGGCATTCAGGTGCCGAAGCTCTGCGCCACCGACATGGTCGATGCCTTCGGCTCCTGCCGCCTCTGTCTCGTCGAGGTCGAGGGCCGCAACGGCACACCCGCCTCCTGCACGACGCCCGTGGCGCCCGGTATCGTCGTCCATACCCAGACGAGCCGGCTGAAGCAGATCCGCAAGGGCGTGATGGAGCTCTACATCTCCGACCATCCGCTCGACTGCCTCACCTGCGCGGCCAATGGCGATTGTGAGCTGCAGGACATGGCCGGCGCCGTGGGCCTGCGCGACGTGCGCTACGGCTACGAGGGCGACAACCACGTCAAGGCGCGCAGCAATGGCGAGGCCAATGCCCGCTGGATGCCGAAGGACGAATCGAACCCCTATTTCACCTATGACCCGTCGAAGTGCATCGTCTGCTCGCGCTGCGTGCGCGCCTGCGAAGAGGTGCAGGGCACCTTCGCGCTGACGATCGAGGGCCGCGGTTTCGACAGCCGCGTTTCGCCCGGCATGCACGAACAGTTCCTCGAATCCGAATGCGTCTCCTGCGGCGCCTGCGTACAGGCCTGCCCGACGGCGACGCTTACCGAGAAATCGGTCATCGAGATCGGCCAGCCGGAACATTCCGTGGTCACGACCTGCGCCTATTGCGGCGTCGGCTGCTCCTTCAAGGCGGAAATGCGCGGCGAGGAGCTGATCCGCATGGTGCCGTGGAAGGACGGGCAGGCCAACCGCGGCCATTCCTGCGTGAAGGGGCGCTTCGCCTACGGCTATTCGAACCATCGCGACCGCATTCTCAATCCGATGATCCGTGAAAAGATCTCGGATCCGTGGCGGGAAGTCACCTGGGAAGAGGCCTATGCCCATGTGGCATCGGAATTCCGCCGCCTCCAGTACCAGTATGGCCGCGATTCCATCGGCGGCATCACCTCGTCCCGCTGCACGAACGAGGAAACCTACCTCGTCCAGAAACTGATCCGCGCCGGCTTCGGCAACAACAATGTCGATACCTGCGCCCGCGTCTGCCATTCGCCGACCGGCTACGGCCTCGGCCAGGCCTTCGGCACCTCCGCCGGCACGCAGAACTTCGATTCCGTCGAGTTTACCGATGTCGTCATCGTCATCGGCGCCAACCCGACGGATGGCCATCCGGTCTTCGGCTCGCGCCTCAAGAAGCGCCTGCGCCAGGGCGCCAAGCTGATCGTCATCGATCCGCGCCGCACCGACCTCGTCTCTTCGCCACACGTCAAGGCCGCCTACCACCTGCCGCTCAGGCCCGGCACCAACGTCGCGCTCGTCACGGCGCTTTCCCATGTCATCGTGACGGAAGGCATCTATGACGAGGCGTTCATCCGCGAGCGCTGCGACTGGTCGGAATTCGAGGACTGGGCCGCCTTCGTCGCCGAACCGCGCCACAGCCCGGAAGAGACCGAGGCGCTGACCGGCGTGCCGGCCGAAATGGTACGGGGCGCCGCGCGCCTCTTTGCCACCGGCGGTAATGGCTCGATTTACTACGGCCTCGGCGTCACCGAGCACAGCCAGGGCTCGACCGCGGTCATGGCCATCGCCAACCTTGCCATGGCAACCGGCAATATCGGCCGGGAAGGCGTCGGCGTGAACCCGCTGCGCGGCCAGAACAACGTGCAGGGTTCGTGCGACATGGGCTCCTTCCCGCACGAGCTGCCGGGTTACCGCCATATTTCCGATGATGCGACCCGCGAGATCTTCGAGAAGATGTGGGGCGTGACGCTCAACAACGAACCGGGCCTGCGCATTCCCAACATGCTGGACGCCGCCGTCGAGGGCACGTTCAAGGGTCTCTATATCCAGGGTGAGGACATTCTCCAGTCCGACCCCGACACCAGGCATGTCTCCGCCGGCCTTGCCGCCATGGAATGCGTCGTCGTGCAGGATCTCTTCCTGAACGAGACGGCAAACTATGCGCATGTCTTCCTGCCGGGCTCGACCTTCCTCGAAAAGGACGGCACCTTCACCAATGCCGAGCGCCGCATCAATCGCGTACGCCGCGTGATGACGCCGAAGAACGGCTATGCGGACTGGGAGGTCACGCAGAACCTCGCCAAGGCGATGGGCCTCAACTGGAACTACAGCCACCCCTCCGAGATCATGGACGAGATTGCCGCGACGACGCCAAGCTTCGCGCTGGTCTCCTACGACTATCTGGAGAAGGCCGGCTCCGTTCAATGGCCCTGCAACGAGAAGAACCCGCACGGTTCTCCCATCATGCACATCAACGGCTTCGTGCGCGGCAAGGGTAAGTTCATACGAACGGAGTATGTGGCGACCGACGAAAAGACCGGCCCGCGCTTCCCGCTGCTGCTCACCACCGGCCGCATCCTCAGCCAGTACAATGTCGGCGCCCAGACGCGCCGGACGGACAATGTCGTCTGGCACGAGGAGGACCGGCTGGAAATCCATCCGCACGACGCCGAAAATCGCGGCATCCGCGAGGGCGACTGGGTGCGTCTTGCCAGCCGCGCCGGCGAAACGACGCTGCGCGCCCTCGTCACCGACCGCGTGGCGCCGGGCGTCGTCTACACGACCTTCCACCATCCGACGACACAGGCGAACGTCATCACGACCGACTTCTCCGACTGGGCGACGAACTGCCCGGAATACAAGGTGACGGCCGTGCAGATTTCGCCGTCGAACGGCCCGTCCGACTGGCAGATCGAATATGACGAGCTGGCGCGCCGGTCCCGCCGGATCGCCGGAAAGCTGGAGGCAGCAGAGTAGGATTGCGCGTGCCGGACTTTGCCACCACGACCAAGGTCACCGAGACCGCCCGCCGCAGCGGGCGGCTCGTCGCCGGCGATCGTTTCGTGCCGGAGGAGACGCCGATCGCCTTCTCCTATGCCGGCTCGACCCATGCCGTGATGATGGCGACGCCCGCCGACCTTGAGGATTTCGCTGTCGGCTTCAGCCTGACCGAAGGCGTCATCAGCGATCCGGGCGAGATCGAAGCCATCGAGATCATTGCGGAAGACAAGGGCATCGACGTGCAGGTCCGTCTTGGCGATGTCCAGAACGACGCCTTGACGGCCCGTCGCCGCCACATGGCGGGTCCCGTGGGCTGCGGCCTGTGCGGCATCGAATCGATCGAGCAGGCGGTGCGCGTGACACAGTCCGTTCGTTCGTCATCACTTACATTGAGCGAAGACGAGGTGGTCGAGGCGGTGCGCTTGCTGAACGGCCATCAGCCGCTGCATATGGTAACGCGCGCCGTCCATGGCGCCGGGTTCTACGTGCCCGACACGGGCCTTGTCGCCGTGCGCGAGGATGTCGGGCGGCACAATGCGCTCGACAAGCTCGTCGGCGCCGCGCGACGCGCCGGCCATGCCGGCGGTGCGGGCGCAGTTGTCGTGACAAGCCGCGTTTCGGTCGAGATGGTGCAGAAGACGGCGATCATCGGCAGCCCGTTCATCATTGCGATTTCCGCGCCGACGGCGCTCGCCATCCGCACGGCGGAAGAGGCCGGCATGACCTTGATCGCGCTCGTGCGCGGCGAGGAATTCGAGATATTCACCGGTGCGGAACGCATCGTGTCCGGCCCTCGGCGCCGGATCGGCAACGGCTAGGAGACAGCATGTCGGAAGGCAACAAGATCGTCAGGATGGCGAACCAGATCGCCATCTTCTTTCACTCGCAGCCCGCAAGTGAACGCCCGAAGGGCGTGGCGACCCATATCAACAAGTTCTGGGAGCCGCGCATGCGTCGGCAGCTCTTCGACCTCATCGACAATCACAATGGCGAAGGCCTCGACGAACTGGTTCTGCAGGCGGCCCCCCTCGTCCACCGCCCCGCGCCGGCGGAAATACCCGCCGCGACCCGGGATAGCGCGCCCGCTGCACGCTGAACGCCATTCCCGAAACACAAACGGCCGGCATTGCAGCCGGCCGTTTTCATTTTCGATCAGACCTCAGAACTCTTCCCAACTCTCCGCTGCCTGCGCCGCGGAGCCGCGCGGTGCCCGCATGGTGCGCGCCACGGCATGAAGTTGTGCCACGGGTGCCGCCGATGGCGCCCGCTGGCTGGATTTCGCGCTTCCGGCAAGACGGAACCGCCGGATGAGACCGTGCAGCGCATCCGCCTCACGCGCCATGGCGTGGCTTGCCGCTGTACTCTCCTCCACCATCGCCGCATTCTGCTGCGTTGCCTGATCCATCGCATTGACCGACAGGTTGATCTCGCGAAGCCCCGTCGACTGTTCACGGGAGGCTTCGACGATTGCGGTAACGTTGAGATGGACCTCCGCGACCTGCACGAGGATTTCCTGCAGGGCCCGTCCCGTCTCATCGACAAGCGCCACCCCACTCTTGACCTGCTCGCCAGACGTGGTGATCAACGCCTTGATGTCCTTGGCCGCACTGGCCGAGCGCTGGGCCAGTTCCCGGACTTCCTGCGCCACGACAGCAAATCCCTTGCCGGCCTCGCCCGCCCGCGCCGCTTCCACGCCGGCATTGAGCGCCAGGAGGTTGGTCTGGAAGGCAATATCGTCGATGACGCCGATGATATTGGAGATTTCCCGGGACGATTGCTCGATCTGGCCCATCGCGCCGATTGCCTGCTTGACGACCTCGCCGGATTTTTCTGCCCCGGCCCGCGTCTTGCTCACCAGCTTGCCGGCCTCGTCGGCCCGGCGGCTCGAATCGGCGACCGTCGTGGTAATTTCATCGAGCGCGGCAGCGGTTTCCTCCACGGAAGCCGCCTGCTGCTCCGTCCGCTTGGCGAGATCGTCCGCCGCAGCGCGGATTTGCTGCGCACCAGAAGCAATCGCATTGGCATTGATCTCCACCGTCTGCATTGCTTCATGCAGGCCGGCAACGGCCTCGTTGAAGTCCTTGCGCACCACCTCCATCGAGGGCACGAAGGGCGTGGTGAGGTTCTGCGTGAGATCACCTGCCGACAATGCCTTCAGAGCGCCGCCAAGCGTATTGATCGCCGACATGCGCTCCGTTACGTCAGTCGCGAACTTGACGACCTTGTAGACCTTGCCATTGAGATCGCGGATCGGGTTATAGGCAGCCTGGATCCAGATTTCCCGCCCGCCCTTGCCGTAGCGCACGAACTCGTTGGCGATGAATTGGCCTTCCGCAAGGCTCTTCCAGAAATCTGCATAGGCCGGGGTCTGGGCATAGGTCTGGTCGCAGAACATGCGGTGATGCTTCCCGCGGATCTCGGAAAGATCGTAGCCGAGCGCCGCGCAGAAGTTCTCGTTGGCGGTCAGGATCTCGCCGGTCGGCGTGAATTCGATCATCGCCTGCGAACGGGAGATCGCATCGAGCTTGGCTGCGTCTTCCGTCGCCTGAATCTTCACCTGGGTAATATCGGTGGCGAACTTGACGACCTTGTAGGGCTTGCCGCCGCGAACGATCGGATTGTACGTCGCCTGGATCCAGATCTCGCCGCCATCCTTGCGCAGTCGCTTGTAGCTGTTCGAATCATATTCACCCCGGCCGAGGCGCGCCCAGAACTGCCGGTATTCCTCGCTCGCCACATAGGCCGCGTCGCAGAATATACGGTGGTGCTTGCCCACGATGTCCTTCAGTTCATAGCCGAGCGCGCGGCAGAAGTTCTCGTTGGCCGTCAGGATATTTCCGGTGAGATCGAACTGGATCACGGCCTGTGAGCGCGACAGCGCGTCGATGATATGGCCGGCATCCAGGGACTTTGCAATTGAAAGCATGACCTGTCCCTCTGTGCGATGACCTGGGTCTACTTGGGATCGCCCGTGGCCATCTTCAATTGTTGGCGCTCTGACGTGGGCCGCATGCGGGCCACGAATTCGTAACAAGTGAATTCAACGCACGTACCGATCCGCTTCGACGTTCTGTACGCGACTGCAATCAAAGATAGAGGTGACGATTTAAGGATTAATGAAAATCAAAGGGCGATATATTAGACTTGGTTTCATAACAACGACTTAGAGAGCGCCGGCCTAACGCTACGTAAGTCCGCCTCCAATCTATTGAGAAGATATTCTCGTAATGGTTGCATAAATTTTCGAACAACAAAAAACCGCCGGGCTTTCGCACGGCGGCTTCATGCTTCGCGTCTGTCTTCAGGCGGTCAGGCCGCCATGTCTTCGACGTCGCGCTCCTTGAACATGCGCGCCAGGTTCAGGAAGCATATCATGCCGTTCTCGTGGGCGATGATGCCTTCGGCATAGGCCTTGTCGAAGGAGGTCGTCACTTCCGGCACGGGCTGGATCTGCTCGCTGCGGATGGTGAGAATGTCGGAAACCCGGTCGACGACAAGGCCGACGACCATGCTGTGCACTTCGGCCACCACAATGGCGCTGCGCTCATTGGCTTCCGTGCTCTTCATGCCGAGCTTGTGGGCCAGATCGATGATCGGGATGACCGTGCCGCGCAGGTTCATCACGCCGATGACATCCGGCGGAGAATGCGGGATCGGTGTGGACGGCGCCCAGCCGCGGATTTCGCGGATCGTCGTCGTCTTCACGCAGAACTCCTGTTCATGCAGACGGAATGCGATGATTTCGAGCGTATCGCCGGTGAAGCCGGTCGTCTTGATGGAGGTCATCGGAACTCTTTCCAGTTTGATCTGCGTCGTGTCCCGATCCTATGCACGTCCTGGTTAAAATCTTTCAAACGCCGGACCGTTTGCTGTATCCCGGCATGCAAAAGGCCCCGCGTCACCGCAAATCAAGACGGGAGCGGAACTGACGGGAAGTGGCGTGCGGGCTCGCGCGCCGCGAGGAGCAGGCCAGAGGATGACGCCTCGGCATGAAGACGCCGGATGCAACAAAGTGCCGGCGCCTGCCCTCAATATTCCTTCTCGTAGAATATGCCCGCACCCGCGCTGCCGCTGCTGCCTGCCTCGCCGCGCAGCTTGAGGCCGCGGCCGACGTCGAGGTTGATCACCGCCTTGGCGCCGTTGGTCTCCGGATCCTGCTTCAATTCGATGTAGGTGCGCTCGTTCAGGTATTTGCCGGCAGAGACCGCCGCCCGGCCTTCCGCGTCCGTCGTGATGTCGAGGTCGTCGACGCCGAGCTTGCTGCGCAGACTGTCGAGCAGCCCCGTCGACTTGCCTCCGGCAAGCTGGCTGGCGGCAGAGGCAAGCTGCGCGATCTGCATGGCCGACAGGTTCGACATCGAGCGATTGAAGATCAGCTGGGCAAGAATCTCGTCCTGCGGCAGGGAGGGCGAGGACGCGAAGGTGACCGTCGGGTTGCTGGCAATGCCCGCCACAGTCACGGTGATTTCCGTCGTACCCGCCGTGCTCGCCGCGACCAGATTGACAGTTGGCACCAGGCCGCCGGCAAAGCCGATATGAGCGCTGGTGAAATCGAGCCGGCGCGTCAGGATCTCCATGCGCCCGCGCTCCAGATCGAAGCCGCCGGAGACGACCGGAGACGTTGACGTACCGCTGATGCGCAGGCTGCCGCCCATTTCCGCATTGATGCCGCGTCCGCGCACAAAGAGCTGGCCGGGCGACGTGATGGTGAGATCGAGCGCAATGCCGCGCGAGGCGTTGCTGCTGCCTTGCTCACGCTGCACATCGGCCGTCATGCGCTTCACATCGGCCGGCGCATTGCGATGCTTGATGTCGATTTCCGACAGCGAGGCCGGCAGCTTCTGCGGGATGACGATGCTCGCCTTGTTGATGACCACCTTGCCGGCCAGCGCAAGCGCGGCCACCGGGCCTTTCAGCGTGAGGTCGCCCGTCACATTCGCCGTCACCAGCGTTCCGTCGACATAGGTGATATCGCCGAGCTTGACTGCCACATCGACGGGAAAGCCGCTCGCCGGATCGATGCCGACCGTGCCGCTTGCTGAAAGCTGCCCGCCGCTCGCCAGCTTGCCGGAAACGGTTTCGATCACAGCCTGCCGCCCGTCCATGGTGACGCGGATGGTGAGGTCGTTCACTGCAAGATTGCGGCGCACATCGACGAGGCGCGCACCGCCTGCCGTGATGCTGCCCGTCACGGACGGCGCCGCGGCCGTGCCGCCGATGGCAACATCGACATTGGCATTGCCGGTCAACACGAAACCTTGCGCGGAAAGCTGGCCCTGCAACAGGCCGAACGGCACCGTGCCGTTGAACTTGAGCCCAAGCGGCGTCGCCCCGCCGATGCCGACCGTGCCGCCGCCGCGGAAGGAAAGACCACCCGCGCCGGAGAGAACCGTGTCGAGCCGCAACTGGTTGTTGGCAAGTTCACCTTTTGCATTGATGTCGAGTGTGCCTATGCCCGCACCGCGGGTCTGGCTCGTCACCGCGCCTTTCCAGTCAAGCGCATAATTGACGACGGGTGCCGTCGCCTTGCCCTTGACCGACACCGTGCCGCCGATCGTGCCGTCCGCATCGAGCCCCGCGGCAAAATTATTGACGAGCGCAGCCGGCAATGCGTTGAGTCGAACCGACAGGTCCAGCGTCTCGCCCGCCTTGCCGGAAATGGCAACGGACCCGCGCCCGGCCTGGATGGTGAGGCCATCGAGCGTTGCAATCCCGTTCGCGACGGTGATCGTCGAAGGTTTCGCCAGCTTCAGCGCAATGCGCCGTGGCGCAGCCTCGACGGTTTGCAGGGCGACCTCGAGCCCGCCGTCGCGCTGCAGGATCTTGCCTTTCGTCACCAGCGGCGCGCCATCGAGACGGCCGGTAAGGTCGAAAATGGTCGCCTGCCCCTCGCGCGCAAAATCGAGCTTCAGGGATTCGATCCGGTTTTCGCCGGACGCAACCCGCTCGGCGCGCACCGTGCCGGTGATCGCGGCGGTGGCGAGATCCGTGATGGTGAGGTCGACGGCCGGTTTGGTGATGCTGACAGCATCGCGGCGGATCGCAGAGCCGGACGCCTGCATCGTCGCGGATGTCTTGCCGCCGGCGGTCGCGATTTCCAGCTGGCCGGAAAGATCGCCGGCCGCCTGCTGGCCCGCCATGGCGGCGAGAAGGCCGAGATCGGGGAAGTTGAAGCGGATCGTACCATCAGGCATGAAGTTCTGCGCAAGGGCAAGCGAACCCTTCAGCGTGTTGGGACCGATCTCCGCCTCCAGCACCGGCACGGAGATGCGCCCGCCCTCCGAGGTGATGCTGGAGCGCACGTTGATCGCCTGCCCGTCGAGCGCGCCGGTCGCCGTCAGCTCGCCGGATGGACTGTCGGCCACGGCCTTGCCCTTGAGCGTCACGACGAGATCGCTGAGGGTACGGCCGGACAGCGTCGCACCGCTCGAAGTGACCTTGGCCGAAACATCGAGCCCATCGACAGGACCAGTGGCGGAGACGTCGAATTCGGCCTCCCCGGCTGCATCGGCAAGCAGCTTGCCGAGGTTCACCACCTTGCCGGCAAGCGCGGCTTCCAGATTGCCCTTGCCAAGCGAGACATTGCCCGCCGCCTCCAGCGTACCGGACTTGACCTGAAGGCCGGACACCTGAAGTCGGCCATCGCCGGCAAGCTGAACGCGACCTTCCATGGCGATCGTCGTATCGAATTTGCCGGAAAGGGCCGGCGGCAGAACGGCCGGCAACGCGAACAGGCGGAAATTGACGTCGGCCTCGCGGCTTTCGAGCCCGTAGCGCCCCGACAGCGTGCCGCCGATGCTGGCGCTTTCGAGGGTCGCGGGATCGAAGGCGATCTCCTGCGGCGAGACGTCCAGCGTCGCGACAAGCTTTGCCGGCCCCTTTACCGCGCGGTCGAGATCGGGATTGGTGAAGGCCGTGAAGCCGGTTTCCAGCGTGGCGTCGATGCGGCCGGACTGGCTCGCAACGTTGAAGGCATCGCTTTTCGCCGTCAGGCGGATGTTTTCTATCCGGCCGGCCGGAAGCTCGGCCGAAGCAACCGCCGCGTGGACTTCAAGCGCCGCCGCACTCGCCTCACCCGTCAGGGAAAGATCCGCGCCCTCGATCAGGACGCGCGCATCGCCCTCCGTGAGCGGCCAGCGAAAATCGATCGGCCCATCCTTGCCGGCAAGTTTGACGTCGAGATCGTTCGCCCCCTTGGCGCTCAGCGTGCCCGAGGCGGCGAGCGTCATCGCACCCGTCGCAATCGACCCCTTCTCGATCCGCAACATGTCAGACCCGTCAAAGGCCGCGACCACGTCAATCCCGGTCTCGCCGGCGAAGAGCGGGCGAAGCTGCGGCGGCATCAGGGCATCGAACGTACCGCCGCCCTTGAGGGCGACCGTGTGGAGACCGCTCGCGGCAAGATCATGGCGGCCATCGACGCGCAGCATTTCCGTGCCGTCGAGGGCGGCCGAAAGGCGTCCCTTCCATTGCGACAGCGGTCCGTCGCCCGTCAGGTGGAGCGAGACGGCAGGATCGTTCGGCAGCTTGAGCAAGCCAGCCAGAATACCGCCCTTGGGCTCGGCGACATCGGCCTCGAGCCGAAGCACGTTCTCAGCGGGATTGAAGACGATATCGGCGGCGATCCGCGCATCTGGCCGCGCCGTTTCGGAAGCCGAAAGCTTGACCGCAACGCTTTCGGCCGTGGCGTTACCGCGACCCGAAACGACGATGCGCTGGTCACGCCCGGCGATTGCGCCAGACACGAACAGCTCCGGGATCGCCAGCGAGCCGATATGCACCTCGACCGGGAGCGAGAATGGCTTGTCGGATTTCTCCGCTTCCGCCTTTGATTCCGGCAGCCGCAGCAAGGACACGGTGGACGCGGACACACGCGACGCGTCGAAGTTGAAGAACAGAAGCTGGAGCGGCGACCAGTCGACGGCGAGGTCGCGGATTTCCGCATAGGTGCCCTTCTCGTCGCCGAGCGTGACGGCGCCGGCGCGCAGTTTCCCGGTCAGCAAGCCGGAAGGCTCGCTGATGGAAATCACCTGCCCGCTCGCGGCCGCGATCTTCTGCGCATAGGAAACGGCCATCCGCGCGCCCGTATCGGTAAACCCGACGAAGCCCAGCACAGCGATAGCAAGCACGAGCAGAACGGCAAGGCCGTAGCCGAGATAGCGGAGCGTGGCGCGGAGAATTCGGGACAGCCTGTTCATGCTTCATCCATTTCGCGTGCGGGGAGCGCGGAATCGCTCCTCAACGTCTAGAATCTCAATCGCGCAACGGATCAAGAGCCTAGATGAAAATTGGGGCGACAGTCAGAAGGACTGGCCGATGCCGGCATAGATCCCGAAGGAGGTTCCGCCAGGGTATTTCTTCAATGGCACCGCGACATCGAGCCGGAGCGGCCCGAACGGCGTCGCATAGCGTATGCCGACGCCGGCACCGGCCCTCAGATCCTTGAAGTCCGGCACCTCGTCGGTCGAGACTGTGCCGACATCAATGAAGGGAACGATACCGATCGTCTCGGTGATACCGATGCGCGCCTCTGCGGAGGCCGCCACATAGGAGCGGCCGCCGAGCAGCTTGTTGTCAGCATTGCGCGGCGAGATCTCCTGATAGCCATAGCCGCGCACCGTACCGCCGCCGCCAAGGAAGAAGCGGCGCGTGGCCGGTATGTCGGAAAGCTCGTTGCCGCCAACGATCGTGCCAGCGGAAAGCTTGCCGGCCAGCACGAACCGGTCTTCGGTGCCAAGTGCCCGATAGCCGGTGATCGCGCCCTCGAAGCTCGAGAAAAACGTGCCGCGATAATTCTCGTAGCTCGGCTTCGCATTGATCAGGAAGCGGTAGCCCTCGGTCGGGTTCAGCTTGTCGTCGCGGGTATCGCGCACATATTCGATCGGCAGGCTGACCGTCAGGTACTTGTTCTTGCCGAAGGCGTCCTCGACATCGCTCCACATGACCTCGCCGCCGCCGCTCACGGTATCGCGGTCGGAAAGCTCGATGCTGACGCCCGCGGCGGCCGTGGTCGTAAACGCCTTGTAGGCATCGGGATCGACGATGGAGGCTTTGAGGCTGGCATTGAAAGTCGAGGCCGGGCCGAACGCACCGGGCTTGGAGAAAAGAATGGCGGTCGAATAGTCGAGGTCGCCAAGGTCCGATTCTCCGATCCGGTTGACCGATCCCTCGATACGCAGCGACTCGGCCTGGCCGAACAGGTTGCGATGCCCCCAATAGCCCTGGAGGCCCACACCGTCCGTGTTCGAATATTGCGCACCGGCGCCGAAATAGCGGTGCTTGCCCTCGGAAACCTCGATGGTCATCGGCAGTGAGCCATCCGGTGCCAGCTTGTCGGCCTCGCGGATCGTGACGCTGGAGAAAACGCCGAGCTGGCGTAGCCGCTCGCCCGCCTTTCCAAGCGCCTCGGGCGAATAGGGCTGGCCGGCATTGATGCGCGAATAACGCTGCACAAAATTCGGATCGACCGTCTTGGTACCGGAGACACCGACCTCGCCGATGGGCGCGACCGGTCCGCCTTCGGCGGCGATCACCACATCCACGGTCTGCGTCTTGTGGTCCGCCGTGGCATTGCGCTCCACGAGCCTCGCCAGCGGCCGGCCCTCGGCCTTGAGGTCGACGACGACCTTTTCACCGGCTTTCAGGATAAGGGTTGAATCGGCCCGCGCCCCGGGCACCAGCCCATAATCCGCAGGATTGCGGCCTTCCGCATCCCCGGAAAAGCCGACCTCGCCGAAGGTGAAGACCGGGCCGGGAATGACGCTGATCGTCACCGGCACCGGGCCCTTGTGGTTGAATTCCGGATTGGGTGGCAGCGAATCGAGGTCCTGCCCGTTGACGGTGACGTTCACGACACCGCCGTAGCGCGCATGCTCATAGAGAGCGGCGAGGATACGATCGCGGTCGTCGCGCGCCTTGATGACGAGGCCGAGATCGCCGGAGACCGGCTTGCCCTCGTCCTGCTTGAGGCGCGCGGTATTCTCGATCGCGTCCTTCAGGTCCTCGTCCGCGCCAGGATCGAGCGTCAGCGTATAGTCGACGGGATCGATGACCGCGACCGCTTCTTCCTCGTCTTCGAAGAATTTCATACCGAAGATCTCGAAGGCAGACGCCGGCTGGGCGGCAAACGGGCCGCACGCAAGCGCAGCAGCAACCGCGAGCGCGGTGCCAGCCTTCAGAAACGCATAACTCTTTTCCGGCCGGTTCACTTTATCCCGCATCCGCTACTATCCGTCGCCTTTCTCCTTCAGGTGCGGTGCGTGCGGCAGACCGACAGCTTCCGGCACAGACTTCAGGCGCTCCGATCCATCCGGAGCTTTCAGGCAGGAAAAGACCCTAACGTGTTAGGTTTTCCGTAATGTTAACGGCGGTTTTACACGCAGGTGCACGGGATTTGAAGCGCCGGTCCACATTTTCTGACGGAAGCCGAAAAGCAGAAGCCCCGGAGAACATCCGGGGCTTCGCATAGGTTGCGTGTGCAGGTATCAGTAACCCGACGGGCAACGGTCGATGTAGCGGCGGCCGTAGCGGTCGCGATAGTAGCACTGGCCGGGCTGCTCGGAGACGCTGCCGATGACGGCGCCGGAAACGCCGCCGATGGCCGCGCCGACAGCCGCACCACGGACGTTACCCGTGACTGCGCCACCGATGATCGCGCCGGAGACGGCGCCGATGCCCGCACCCTTTTCCGTCTGCGTGCAGCTGGCGACAGCAAGGCCGACCAGAACGAGCGCAATGACTTTCTTCATGAAGATGTTCTCCAAAGTTGAGCGGCGGCCGCGTTTTCACGGTCCACCCTATCCCCTTCTACTCAGTAACATACCGGGGCCGTCAACGACGGTCAGGTCTGTCCGAGGATGAAAATATCGCCGTTGATTGGGAAGTCCATGGCAATAAACTATTTTTTTGCGTCCCGAATAAATTTCATTTCCATTTCGTTTTGACTGGTCGCTGAACCAATCTTGAGAAATTTCGCAATTGCCTGAAAGTACCGGTTGATCGGCGCTCTAAAAAGTCAAATGATATGATTGTTGAGGTTGCACCGGCAGGGGAGGAATCGCCGTCGCAACTTCATTGTCGAAGTACAATGCACGCGAACAGAAAATGCTGGTGTCGTTTGATCCCCGGCCCGCGTCGTGAGGACGCCTGCTGCATGTGACGTCGGATCGACCGGCCCAGCGGACGCAACCGCCAGGGAGGAACGAATGACAAGAGTGGCAATGACCGTCAACGGCAGGAAGGTGAGCAAGGAGTGCGAGGACCGCACCCTGCTCGTGCATTTCCTGCGCGACCAGCTCAGCCTCACCGGAACCCATGTCGGCTGCGATACGTCCCAATGCGGGGCCTGCGTCGTGCATATGGATGGCAAGTCGGTGAAGAGCTGTTCCATCCTCGCGGCGCAGGCCGCGGGCTCGGATATCCTGACCATCGAAGGAATTGCGGCAAACGGCGAGCTGCACCCGGTGCAGGCGGCTTTCAAGGCCAATCACGGCCTGCAATGCGGCTTCTGCACGCCCGGCATGGTGATGACCGCCATCGACATGATCAACCGCTATGGCGCCAAGCTCGACGAGAAGACGGTCCGCGACAATCTCGAAGGCAATATCTGTCGATGCACCGGCTATCACAACATCGTGAAAGCCATCCTCGCCGCCGCCGAAGAAATGGGCGCGGCAGGCCGTCAGGCTGCGGAATAGCGCGCGGACGGCGGTTCCTGCCGATGGTTGCGATGCGTGTGCGCACGCCGCCCGGCCGACCGCCTTCAGCAAATCACGCGAACGATATCTCGGGAGGAGATGAAGATGGGTGTCGAAGGCATCGGCGCGCGCGTCGCGCGGAAGGAAGACAAGAGGTTTCTGACCGGCAAGGGCCGCTATACGGACGACATGGTCGTACCGGGCATGCGCTATGCCGCGTTCGTGCGCTCGCCGCACGCGCATGCGAAGATCAGGAGCATCGATACGTCGGCGGCAGAGGACATGCCCGGCGTGATCGCCGTGCTCAACGGGAAACAGATGCTGGACGACGGCATCGGCAACCTGATCTGTGGCTGGATGGTCCATTCCAAGGACGGCTCGCCGATGAAGATGGGCGCCTGGCGGCCGCTCGCGCATGAGACGGTGCGCTATGTCGGCGATGCGGTCGCCGTAGTGGTAGCCGACAGCATGGGCGAGGCGCGCGATGCGGCCGAGGCCGTCGTCGTCGACTATGACGTTCTGCCCGCCGTGACCGAGGCCGTGAAGGCGCTGGAAGCCGGACAGCCGCAGCTTCACCCCGAGGCCCCCGGCAACCTGATCTATGACTGGCAGATCGGTGACGCGGACGCGACGGACGCCGCCATTGCCGCGGCCGCCCATGTCACGGAGATGAAGATCGTCAACAACCGGCTCGCGCCGAACCCGATGGAGCCGCGCGCCGCGCTCGGCGTCTACGATTCGGCCGAAGACCACTACACCTGCTACACGACGAGCCAGAACCCGCATGTCGCGCGCCTCGTCATGAGCGCCTTCTATAACGTAGCGCCGGAAAACAAGCTGCGCGTCATCGCACCGGACGTCGGCGGCGGTTTCGGCTCGAAGATCTTCATCTACCCGGAAGAGATCGTCTGCCTGTGGGCCTCCAAGCGCTCCGGCGTTCCGGTGAAATGGACGAGCGACCGCACCGAGGCGTTCCTGACCGACGCACACGGGCGCGACCACGTCTCGACGGTCAAGATGGCCTTCGACGCGAACAACCGCGTCACGGCCCTGAAGGTCGATACGATCGCCAATTTCGGCGCCTACATGTCGCTCTTCTCTTCGGCCGTGCCGACCTATCTCTATGCGACCCTGCTTTCCGGCCAGTATGCCTTCCCGGCGATTCACGCCAATGTGCGGGCCGTCTACACCAATACGGCCGTGGTCGACGCCTATCGTGGTGCCGGCCGACCTGAAGCGACCTACCTTCTCGAGCGCACCATGGAGACGGCGGCGCGCGAACTCGGCGTCTCGCCAGCCGAGCTTCGCCGCATCAACTTCATCCGCTCCTTCCCGCACCAGACGCCGGTCATCATGAATTACGATGCCGGCGACTACGAAGCCTCGCTGGAGGCGGCGATGCAGGCTGCCGACTGGAACGGCTTTCCCGCCCGCAAGGCGCAAGCCGCCAGCCGCGGCATGAAGCGCGGCATCGGCATGAGCTGCTATATCGAGGCCTGCGGCATCGCGCCGTCCGCCGCAGTCGGCTCGCTCGGCGCCGGCGTCGGCCTCTGGGAATCGGCGGAGGTGCGCGTCAACGCGGTCGGCACAATCGAAGTGCTGACCGGCTCGCACAGCCACGGCCAGGGCCATGAGACGACCTTCGCCCAGCTCGTCACGGAACGCTTCGGCGTGCCGATCGACAGCGTCTCCATCGTGCATGGCGACACGGACAAGGTGCAGATGGGCATGGGCACCTATGGCTCGCGCTCCGGGGCGGTCGGCATGTCGGCCGTCGCCAAGGCGCTCGACAAGGTCGAGGCCAAGGCCAAGAAGATCGCGGCCCACCTGATGGAAGCCGACGAGAGCGACATCGTCATCGAGAACGGCGCCCTCAAGGTCGCCGGCACCGACAAGTCGGTTCCGTGGTTCCAGATGGCGCTGGCCGCCTATACCGCCCACAACCTGCCATCCGGCATGGAGCCGGGCCTCAAGGAGGGTGCGTTCTACGATCCGGCCAACTTCACCTTCCCGGCCGGCTGCTACATCTGCGAGGTCGAGGTCGATCCGGAGACCGGCAAGACCGAGATCGTGCAGTTCGTCGCCGCCGACGACTTCGGCAACATCATCAATCCGATGATTGTCGAAGGCCAGGTACATGGCGGCATCGCGCAGGGCGTCGGTCAGGCGCTGCTTGAAGGCGTCCACTACGATCCCGAGACGGGCCAGCTGCTGACCGCGAGCTACATGGATTACACCATGCCGCGCGCCGACGACCTGCCCTTCTTCAAGCTGTCGCATCAGCTCACGCCCTGCCCGAGCAATCCGCTCGGTATCAAGGGCTGCGGCGAGGCGGGCGCCATCGGCTCGCCGCCTGCGCTGATGAACGCCATCACCGATGCCATCGGCAACAACGACCTCACCATGCCGGCAACGCCCCAGAAGGTCTGGGCGGCTGCACGGCTGACGGCAAACTGACGGAGGACGCCATGTACGCAACCAACTATCACCGCGCGTCTTCGGTCGCTGACGCCGTCAAGCTTCAGTCGTCTTCCGGGGAGGCAAAATACCTCTCCGGAGGCATGACGCTGATTCCCACCATGAAGCAGCGGCTGGCCGCCCCTCCGGAGCTTGTCGACCTGCGGCATGTCGCCGAGATGAAGGGTATATCCGTCAGCGGCAACCGGGTGCGCATCGGCGCGGGCACGACGCACCACGAGGTTTCCACCTCGGCCGAACTGAAAGCCGTGTGCCCGGCGATCTGTCACCTTGCCGCCCTTATCGGCGACCCGCATGTGCGGCACATGGGAACGATCGGCGGCTCCATCGCCAACAACGATCCGGCCGCCGACTACCCGTCCGCCATGCTGGGACTGAACGCGACGATCATCACCAATGCCCGTGAAATCCCCGCCGACGACTTTTTCCTCGGCCTCTTCGAAACGGCGCTGGAGGATAGTGAGCTCGTCGTCGCGGTCACCTTCGACGCGCCTGCAAAGGCGGGCTACTCCAAGTTCGCCAACCCGGCCTCGCGCTTTGCGATGACCGGCGTCTTCGTGGCGAAGGCCGCAGATGGCGGCGTGCGCGTGGCGGTGACCGGCGCAGGCTCCAACGGCGTTTTCCGCCATGCGGGACTGGAGAAGGCATTGGCGACCAACTGGTCGGCGGATGCCGCCTCCGGCGTCACGGTGGATGCTTCGGACCTGCTGGCGGATATCCACGGCAGCGCCGAATATCGCGCGAATCTCGTGAAGGTCATGGCCAAGCGCGCCGTCGCAGCCACCTGACTGCGCGGAAAAAGCTGAAACTGTTCGATTAAAAGGACGATTGAGGCCGTCCTTTTTTCATGCAGACTTGACATGCATCAACAGGAAATGGCCTTTGGCAGGCTAGGATACATTGGAATGGTTCAAAGGTGGCTCGATTTGCCGCAGCGGATACCGTTGCAGCAAGACGACACTGGGTGTAGCCGTTTGAACGACCGCAAACGATGATGACGTCCGGGTTATTGCCGGACTGGAGACGCCGGATGGACTTCGAGACCTACTTCCAGAACGAACTGAATGGCCTGCATCAGGAAGGCCGTTATCGCGTCTTCGCCGACCTGGAGCGCCAGAAAGGCAACTTCCCGAAGGCCACCCGTCATACGGCAAGCGGTATCCAGGACGTCACGGTCTGGTGTTCGAACGACTATCTCGGCATGGGTCAGCACCCGAAAGTCACCGACGCGATGAAATCCGCCATCGACCAGTGTGGCGCCGGTGCCGGCGGCACCCGCAACATCTCCGGCACCAATCACCACCACGTCCTGCTGGAGCGCGAGCTTGCCGACCTGCACGGCAAGGAATCGGCGCTGCTCTTCACCTCGGGCTACGTGTCCAACTGGGCAGCCCTTGGCACGCTCTGTTCCAAGATCCCCGGCATCATCTGTTTCTCCGATGCCGGAAACCACGCTTCGATGATCGAGGGCATCCGCCACTCCAAGTGCGAGCGCGTGATCTGGAAGCACAACGACCTCAAGGACCTGGAAGCCAAGCTCGCCGCCGCCGACCCGAAGGCGCCGAAGCTGATCGCCTTCGAATCGGTCTATTCGATGGACGGTGACATCGCTCCCATCAAGGAAATCTGCGACCTTGCCGACAAGTATGGCGCGATGACCTACCTCGATGAAGTCCATGCCGTCGGCATGTACGGCCCGCGCGGCGGCGGCATTGCCGAGCGCGAAGGCCTGATGCATCGCCTGACCCTCATCGAGGGCACCCTCGGCAAGGCCTTCGGCGTCATGGGTGGCTATATTGCGGGTTCGGCCGCGCTCTGCGACTTCGTCCGTTCCTTCGCCTCCGGCTTCATCTTCACGACCTCCCTGCCGCCGGCGATTGCCGCTGGCGCATGCGCGGCAATCCGGCACCTGAAGGAAAGCCAGACCGAGCGCTTCGCCCATCAGGAGCGTGTCCGTCGCCTGCGTTCGGCCCTGGACCGCAACGGCATTCCGCACATGCCAAATCCGAGCCATATCGTGCCGGTGATGGTGGGCGATGCCGCCAAGTGCAAGTGGATCACGGACCTGCTGCTCGACAATTTCGGCATCTACGTCCAGCCGATCAACTACCCGACGGTGCCGAAGAAGACCGAGCGCCTGCGCATTACGCCGACGCCGCTCCACACGGATGCCGATATCGACCATCTGGTCGGCGCCCTGCATTCGCTCTGGTCGCGCTGTGCGCTGGCCCGCGCCGTCGCCTAAAAAGCGACCCAGGCAGAACTATCCGATGAGCCCGGCGGCCACCCGCCGGGCTTCTTCGTCTGCCGCAAAGACATCGTCCATCGAAGATGCCGCAGGCAGGTGGGCAAGCCTGTCCATCACCTGCTCGGCAATGTCAGCCATGGCGAGGAAGCCGATGCGTCCGCCGACGAACGCGTTGAAGGCAACTTCCTCAGCCGCATTCATCACCGCGCCCTGCAAGCCGCCGCGCTCCAACGCTGTGCGGGCAAGGCGGAGCGCCGGGAACCGCACCTCGTCCGGCGCCTCGAAATCGAGCCGCGACAGCTTCGCGAAGTCCAGCCGGTCGACATTGAGCGGCGAGCGCTCCGGATAGGTCAGCGCATAGCCGATGGCGGTGCGCATATCGGGCGCGCCGAGCTGCGCCAGCACCGAACCATCGACATAGCCGACCATGGAATGGATGATCGACTGCGGGTGCACGACGACCTCGATCTGGTCCGGCCGCACATCGAACAGATGCTTCGCCTCGATCATTTCCAGCGCCTTGTTGAACATCGAAGCGCTGCCGATCGAGATTTTGAGGCCCATCGACCAATTGGGGTGCGCGCGCGCGATATCGGCGGTAACGCCGGCCATCTGCTCGCGGCTCCAGGTGCGGAAGGGTCCGCCGGACGCCGTCAGCACGATGCGCTCGACGGCATGGCGCTGGTCTTCCTCCAGCGACTGGAAAATGGCGCTGTGCTCGCTGTCGACCGGAATCAGCCGCCCGCCGCCCTGCGCCACCGCATCGACGAACAGGTCGCCGGCGGAAACGAGGCATTCCTTGTTGGCAAGCGCGATGTCCGCGCCCTTGTTTGCCGCCGCCAGCGTCGGGGCGAGGCCCGCAGTGCCGACGATCGCCGCCATCACCCAGTCCGCATCGCCGGAGGCCGCTTCCATGAGCGCCGAGCGCCCCGCTGCAGCTTCAATGCCGCTGCCGGACAACGCATCCTTGAGCGCGCCATAGCGGCTCTCGTTCGCCGTCACCGCCATTTGCGCGCCGCATTCCTTCGCCTGTTCGGCGAGCAGTTCGACATTGCCGTTGCCGGTCAGCGCAAGCACCTCATAGCGCTCGCGCCCGCCAAGCTGGCGCACCACGTCAAGCGTGCTGGTGCCGATGGAGCCTGTGGAGCCGAGAATGGTGATGCGGCGCATCTGCCGCGCGTCGGGAGCCATGATCATTTCCGCGTTTTTCTTCTTATCGATAGAAGGCTCTACAGGCGAAAGACGCCTGCAACAAGTCATCGAAATGCTGTAAAGCGGGTGCTTGACAAGACTTCTGGAACCCTTGGCTTGACCTTTTCGCCCGGACGGCCATAACGTCCCCGCAAAGCGGTCTTCCGCGCTGACGATTGGAGAAATCTGTGCACCGACGCCTGAGAGTATGGACCCTCGCCTGCATCGCCCTTTGGGCAGCGGCTCCGGCCTATGCCGACGAGCCGGTCCCGGGTGGTCTCGGCGGCACATGGCTGGCCGAAGACATCAGCGGCAACGGCGTCATCGACGACCTGCAGACCACGCTGGAGATCAAGCCGGATGGCTCCTATGGCGGCAATGGTGGCTGCAACACCTATCGCGGCAAGCTGAAGGTGCAGAACGGCAACATCGCCTTCGCCCCCGCCGCCGCGACCCGCAAGATGTGCGCTCCGGCCATCATGGACCAGGAGCAGAAATTTTTCGACGCCCTCGGCACGGTCACCTCGTGGAGGCTCGAAAACGGCATCCTGCACCTGACGGCCAAGGAAGGCGCACCGGCAATCCGCCTCGCCGCACTCAAGAACAACACGGACGTCGTCATCCGCCTGCCAGGCCCGGAACAGAGCGTGGTCCGCGAGACGCTGAACTATCAATGCGACGCCGAGCAGCGCGTCGTCGTCGAATACATCAATGTCGGCGCAAATTCGCTGGCCGTACTGACGATCGCGGAAGAGACGATCATCGCCGCCAACGTGCTTGCGGCCTCTGGCGCCAAATATGCCGGCGGCCAGTACGAGTGGTGGACCAAGGGTGACGAGGCGACGCTCTACGACCTGACGAAGGGCGAGAACGCACCGGGCGTAACCTGCCGCAAGACAAGCTGAGCTTTCACGTAAAACGGCCGAACGTTTGCGGGAATCGCTGAGGGAAAAGGAAACGGAATGCCCACGTTTCATGTCGGCCAGAAAGTCGTCTGCATCAACGACCGTTTCAAGAACGTCTCGATCGATCAGGGCATCCGCAAGGGCCAAGTCTACACCGTTCGCTGGAGCGGCCATTACCGTCACTATGTCGATGGCGACTTCTACGGCATCAAGCTGGTGGAACTCTATCGCGGCAAGGACGACGGTCCGGAAGGCTACGGCGCCACCGACATGCCCTTCCGCGCCAGCCGCTTCCGCCCCCTCGTCTCCGACCGCATCCGCAGCATGCTCGGCATCAAGGCGCCACCGCCGAAGATCGTCGCAAAGCCGTCGATCGTGCCTTCCGTGCGCACCAAGCCGCGCGTCGTCACGCCCGAGCGCGAGACCGAGGACGTCTGACGGCCTGCCGTCAGGCCCGCAGACGAGGCCAGGCCGGCCCGTCGGCGCAGACATGCTGCCAACCTGAAAAGTGGCGCAGCATTTCGAATTCACACCAGCGATCCGGGAATGTGCGCCGCACGCACCTCGATCGGACGCAGAATCAGCCGTCCGATCCAGACCGCGACCGTCGTTGAAGCGCTCATTTATTGGCGCGGTTCAGTAGGTTTGTCCCAGAGCGGCTACACCCACACTGATTCTATTGGGATATTTTCGGTTGTTAGATTTGGTGTATCCCTGACGTTTCAATTGATATGTCCCCAGCATGATGCTCGTGAATTTCGGGCAACAAAAAAGGCCCCGGAACCGGAGCCTCTGAAACGTCGCATGATGAAACCAGTGTTAAGCTGATGCCCGGTCGAAAGTGAACTTATCCAGATCGCTCCGCCAATAATACCTTCCTGGTCGGGAACCAGGGTCGAAGCTCGGCTCAATACCGAGCGCTTCCATGCGTCGAACAATTACGTCGGCGCGTGTGCCGTACAGCGAGGCGATTTCGGCAACTGAAATATGAAGACGTCGGAAATCCTCTAGAGCCTTTGGCTCGATGAACGGTTGCATCCGACGTGACGTACGATTGAGTCTCGTGACCGACGAAAGGACTCCGGTGGCGACCAGGGGATAGGTTTTGTATTTCGCGGTATTCAACAACTCCGCGGCTTCCGCGATCGACAGCAGATCGGTTCCGATCTCCTGTCTGACGACAAGACGCCTCTTCCCCTGGGCTTCCTTCAAATTCACTAACAGATTAGCGAACGTGATACCGTTGCCGGATCGCGCAATACCATCAAGCTGGCCGTCAAAGATCATTCCGACCACTTCCCTTACCTGGCAGTTGCACCTGTGGGCCACCTTTACGATCGGCAGGTAGCCATCGAGATCGATCTCGGTCTTCGCTCGCTCGAACAAGCGGCGCTGGAAATCAATCAGGTCCTGCCTCCAGATGCGGGTGTAGATGCGCAGATCGCCGCGATCCGCCTCGACGCGGGGCAGAAAGCCAGCGTCGATGATCTCGTGGAGCCGCGGTCCCTTCAAACCGAGAATAGCCGCCGCCTCGGTCAGGGATAGAGCATCCTGCGCGGCCTCGAGAATGGGCTTTGCTTGTTCCGCGTCAAAGGAAATCTTCGCCGTTGTCGCCTCTTCCACCTTCAGAATGCCAGCTTTCGTCAATAGCCCGACAATGCGTTGCTCCCTCA
This sequence comes from Shinella sp., assembly GCF_049651085.1. GTDB lineage: Bacteria > Pseudomonadota > Alphaproteobacteria > Rhizobiales > Rhizobiaceae > Shinella. The sequence continues at coordinate 53,394 of NZ_JBASBL010000019.1, read as the reverse complement.
GGCCGTATTCGACACTCGCCGAGCGTACGGTGTGACGGTAACGCCTGCGCGTAGGCAGAATGCAAATCTGGCCTTCACCCAGCGGCATGTTTCTTTCGGCCAGGTCTTGAAAGAACTCGACGAGGGTTGCGTAGGCCGGAACATCGTGATTGCGCCGAAGCCAGCGCGTGATCGGGTCCATCGGGGAAGCCCCGTCTTCCACTAAGGCGCTTTCACCGAGTACAAGCTCAGAGACCAGTTCCGAGATGTGCGCTTCGCCCAGCTTTACGGCGTTGAATCCGTACTCCGCATCGTTAAGGGTCTCAAACGATCCGTCTTCGCTGACCGCAGCGCTGCGATATCGACGCAGAAAACGGCCGAAATACTTGCAGAGCCCTGCGACCACGTATGCCTCAAGGCTATCGAGGAAAGGGTTGACGATTGCGCCTTGAATGCGTCCGATCAAGTATCTGTCAAGCTCCCGCGGCGGGCGGCTCGTCGCGTCTCCATGATCGTCGGCAAACAGATGCGCGTTGGACCGAACAAAGAGAGCGAAGTCATCCTTGTTGTTGTCGCAAGCGACGTCGGTAATCCGCGAACCGTGGATCGGGCATGTCCCGATGGCTTTTGTTTCCCACCACACCCGTACGTACGGGTGTGAAACCTTGCGGCCTTCTTCAATCCGAAGGTCGTGCTGAACGCACTGGACACAAAAGCGGTGTGTGTTGCCGCGGCGATGGTCGCGGCCGAATACCGCGTTACCCAACCTGAAATGCAGCTTTTCGTCGGCGCGGCGCACGGCGAAGCGACCCAGCCTGTCCCGTTTCTCCCCAGTCCAGGACTCCAGCAGTGCCATTGAGCCTGCTTCACCGCGCATGATCGCGAGTGCGCTTGTTTCCGTGCAATTCAGGAATACTTCCAGGGAAGGAAACCCGTTCGCCGCCGCGAGGCGAGATACGAAACCAAGCGGGGTTTCATCGTCGTGGAACGGGATCGTGACAGGCAGCTTCATCGGGCTTCCTTTGCGAAGCAGGTTCTGTTCAGGCGAGGTCTGCCAGCGCGTGACCCGGTGCGAGGTCGCGCCAGCGCGCGGCGGTGAATACGTTGTCACGGGGCATGCATCCGGTATCGCGCTCGTAGTTGCGGGCGAACTCCTTGCTCGTGACCGATTTTCGACCTCGCACGAGTGCGCGAAAACATGCCTCTTGCACCATCGCGATCATCGATCCGAATGCGCCGTTGCTTGCAACGCAGAGCCTCTCGGGAAAAACCTCATCGAGAAGTTCCGCAGACAAGGCCAACCCGCATCCATCGTTGGCCACCTTCTTCAGGATGCTCGTGATCCATTGAGCATCCGCGGGACAGTTGAGCGCGTCGTAGCGCAGGACGCGGGAACGGTTGGCAAGCTGGGGATCACCCTTGAGCAGTTCCGCGAGCTCGGGCACGCCGGAGTAAATCGTGTGCAGCGGCCAGTCCGCAACCTGGATCAGGCTCTTGAGCGTGTCCTGGACGTTGCTGATCGCTTTCGGAGTGTTGTGCCGCATGACGTGTTGCATCTCGTCGATATGAAGGTACTTCACGCCCCGCTCGCAAAGCTGGGCCTTGAGGACAGCGAAGAGCGCGTGTTCTGTCATGCGCTCCCGGGTAGGCAGTCCCATGGCCGTCAGGATCGTGATCGCGAGCGCCTTGGTATTGCAGGGCTGGGGCGCGTCGATGCTCAACACAGGCGAGACGACTTCACCGTGCTCGTTTCTGTGCGGGCGGAATTCCGGCATCGCGGCGAAGTGGTGCTGGAGCGAGCGGGTCTTGCCGCTACCCGAGTCCCCGATGACAAAAAGAGCACGCCGTTTCGAGCCGGCACCCCGTTCCCAGTCCGTCACGTTGACGGCCATCTCACGGAGATAGGACGCGAGCTTTCCGTCGCGGCCCGTCGTGAAATAGCTTGCACGGACGCTGGCCTTGATGGCGGCGAAGACCGAAGTTTCGATAGGCGTGGCGTCGGTCATGTCAGTCGTCCTCGTTGTAGTCGAGAGTGGAAACGATCGGGATCGGCCGGGTCGGAAGCGCTTCCTCGCTCGAGGGTGCGACCAACGCTGGGCCGGATTTCAGGTGGTTGATGGGCAAGGCGCGCCTCGGGGGACCGCGGAGAGGATCGGCGGGCGGCGACATCTCCGGCACGAGTTCGGGCAGAGGCCCCGCACGTCGCGTGCCGGCTTTCCACCCGCGCATGACTTCCCGCTCCATCCGCTCATGTTCCTCGGCATCGGGGATGGCAGGGGTCAAATGAGCGCGGACAGTCGCGTTTTCCCCCGCACGCCGCAGCCTGTTGACGGCATCGTACATCGCCGCCATGCCCTCTTCGGCCTCCGTGGCGTTGTGTGCGAGTTCCTCCTTGCGGGCCGCGATCCATTCCGCGAGCGTGAGGTCGTCATTGAGGCCCACGGTGTTTTCCACCGTGAACCATCCCTCGTCGCCTTTCACGGCAATCCAGCGGACATTCTCGGGATCGCTCTTGATCTCGAACTCCTTCTTGCCGTGGCGCATGCGCTGGACGTTGAGTTCGTCACTCCCGTACGTGATGCCCTGATAGGTGATACCGTCGTCGGAGATCGGACGGTTCGAAGGTTCACCGAAGACGTGAAGCATCTCCTCGTCCGATGGAACCTGCCGAACACGGCACTCCTGCGTGGCGCGTACCCACGCGTTGTGCGGGGAGTTTCCGCCGAGCGAGGCATGCGGCTTGTTGTGATAGATGTCGCAGATCGCGTAGGTAAACATCCGGACAAACTCGTCCGTGGTCAGGGAGGCGAAGTCTTCCGGCTTGTAATCGCCCTTCTCTGCAACCGAACCGAAGGTGCGCCCGTCGAAGAACTGGGCGATCATCGGACCGATCGAATGGAAAAGGCTCTCGATGAACGGACGACGCGCCGGGTCTCCTGCAGGCGGGCATGTCGTGCCGACGAGCGCGGCTTTGAAGACCGCGCGCGTGCGCTCGGCGATGAACGCCGATCCGTTGTCCGAATAGACCTCCTTCGGTCTCAGCATGCCGATCCAGGGTGTCTTCGCACCCACCGATTGCGACAGTAGTCGCTTGTCCGACATGATCATGCGAAGCGCCGAGATGGCGGCGTTCGCAGTCGGATTGAATGCCGCCCTGAAGGCCAGGACATACCTGGTTGCCACATCGATCGCCGCCACGAACCAGATGCGCACCTTCGGGATGTTTGCGCGCACCTTCTCGGGGAGGCCCTCGTACAGCCCCGTTTCCACGAGAAGCGTCATGAGATCGACATTGACTTCATCGATCTCGACACGCTGACCGGGGGTGAGGATATCGTAGGTCCGCAGGTTCCGGGCGTACTTATCGATCGCCCACTTCTCGCCGTGGCGGCTCGCGTCCTTTTCGAACTCGTCGAACCGGTTGATCATGGACTCGAACTTGGTACGCGAAACCTTGTGCAGCTTCGTGGTCCGCGTCTGGTTGATCTCGAAAAGCTCGGCGCGATACAACAGGTAGCAGTGGGCCTTGGTGGGCTTCTTGCGCGACAGATACCGACGCGCGCCACGGTGGGCGACCGCTAAGCTCTCGGTGCAACTCATGAAGAGGCGCTTTCCTGGGCCATGATGACGATGCGCCAGCGCCAGCGTCTTCCTGCCGCATGCCATGTAATCGGCATAGTCGCGGTTGAACTGGCGTACCGTCGGTGCCCCGAACGAAGTAGTGCCGCGATCACTGCGCTTGCGTCGCTTTCCCTTCGCGCCTTTCAGGATTTCATCAGCCCATGCATCGAGCAGAGGCTGAAGCTTCTTTTCCGAGCGGGGGAGCGCCTTACCTGCTTTCATGCACTCGTCCTCGTAGCGCAGGATGAGCTTCTCGCGAAAACTGGGCAGGATGCGTTTTTCGGGATCGAGGCCTTCGAAGGTCTCGTCGCCCCAGATGAGGCGGAGCTTCTGTTCGGGAACGCTGTTGTAGCCGTAGCGAATGGCCGCCCGCTTCTCCGTCAGCCAACGATGGATTTCCGCGTGGCCCATGAAAATCTCTCGACCGTCATCCTCGTGCCGCATCACGTAGCCATCGCCATCGGCGCGCAACGGAACATAATTCTGGCCACCGCTGGTGAAGCGATCGGTATCGTCCATCTCGACGATCGAGTGGTGGTATACGCGTGCGGGCAAGGCATAATTCGGCATTGCGATCTCTTTACTCCGTTGGAAACGATGGCGCGGCGCGGGAGAGTTCGGTCAGGACGGCACGGTCAGCCAGCTCAGGTCGGAGATGCGCCCTGGGGAGAGCGGGACCAGATCGCCGCGGTCGATGAGTTGCCACACGGCATCGCGCCGCGCCCCGACATGGCGGCAGCCGCGCAGCAGTTCTGCGAAGTGAAAGCGACCGACGAGACGCCTGGCGATGGACCGGGTGTTTTGGCACTCGACCTCGTCGAAATGCTCCCGGGCGCGCAGGATGTCATGGGCGTTGTAGAACGCCTCGTAGGTTGCATCCTCGTCCGTCATCAGGCGCAGGTCGTCTGCGACATGGGAGAAGTCATGCCTTGCGATCCGGTCGAACATGTCGAGGATTTGCGCCTGCTTGCGGGCGTGTTTCACCGCGACGGCGACACGATAGCCATCGTCGAAGACCACATAGTAATCGAACGTGTGGTCGTGGATCACGCCATCGTCGTCTGCAAACGGCAGGACGGGGAACTGGGAATGCAGTTCGCGAACGTCCGAACGCGCCTGGATGACCGTGGAGACGCGGTGTTCAAGCTCGCTTTCGTGGAACACCACGTTGCCGTTGAACATCGTGAAACCGCGCGCGGTCTTTGCCTGGCGAAGCGCCGGACGCCGCGTTGCGTGTCCCTCGGTAGGCTCGTTCCAGTAAAGCGGAATGTCGCGGCTCTGACTGGCGTCAGCGCCGCCGCGGTATTTTACAGCCCCCTGCCTCAGTGCGGCCGTGCTTGACCTTCAGCTGGAGAACAGGAGATTCGTAGTTGCGCGAAGACGCTGCCGTTGGCACAGGCGCACGGCGGCCATCTACAACAAAGCCGAGTCCGGCCTTCTTGAGCGCAATGTTACGGGCGACCGTATGGGCAATGTTCATGCTCGGCTCCTTCCACCTTGTCACTACGCGACACACAAGATTGGCTGGAGGAGATGCCTTTTCACAAAGAGGACTAGCCTCGTTCGGAGAAGTCAAAACCTCCTATTCGTAGTATGAGCATTCTGCTTCTCCGTTTTCGTGCCGCCCGGTTGGAGGCGGTTTGATCCTGAGCCACATGGTGCACTGTTCTGGTGTACTTGGGCGGGACCGGCTACCTACGCGTCAGAAGTTAACAGGTTCTTAAAGTCTGAACCGTGGACGCGTGCTTTATTAACTTTTTCGGTGCCGAGCCTCCGGAGACGAAACTCGGCACCGCCGCTAGCCGTCAAGGGACGACGGATGCGGTATCTCTGGAGCCTGTCGACAACATTGCCCGAACCTCGTCCCCCGTGACTCGCCCATTGCTTACAAGCACATCAGACACGCCAGCGAGGTCGGCACGCCTTTCGGTCAGAATGCCGACGGCACGGTCGAACTGCTTCCGAAGGCGGCATTCGACCAGTCGCCGAAGTTCGGGATCACGTTTACGGATGCTCTCCAGCGGATGGCTGCCGTGGCCGAGTTCCACCGACAGCGTCGCGCCAAGGCCATAATGGCGTTCGGTGCGCGTCGCCAAATCAGTGGCGAGAGCAAGGTCCGAAGTAGGCGCTCCTCCTGCGCCATCGGCGTGAAAACCGAACACGACGGTCTCGGCCGCGATGCCGCCAAGAAGCATCGCGATCCTGTCGTCGTAATGCGCGGCCGTCCTGATGATGCCCCTGGCGGGTTCGAAGCTAGCGCGCCCGGCACTCTGCCGCGCACCATTCATGGACACCTCTCGCTCGACATAGACCCCGGTCAGCACGTCGCATGCCAAAAGAACGCCGACAATCGCATGCCCGGCCTCATGTACCGCCGCATGTCGCAGTTCGTTCTCGGCCATAACATACTGCTTCGGCATCACTTCCAGGAGCAGGCTCTCGGTGATTGTGCTATGTCGTCGTCGTGCGAGACGCCGAACGTCACGGGCAAGCTTCTCGATATCGGCACCAGACCACGACCGAGTTGCTGCAACGACCTTTCTCAGGTCACCGTCGATCTCCTGGCCTTTCAAGTGGTGGCGCAGGATTTCCACTCTGGCCGCCGCGTCTGGCAGCGGAATTTCGATCATGGTTTCGAGCCGCCCCGATCTCAGGAGTGCTCGGTCGATGCCGTCTGGATTATTGGTTGCCCCGATGACAACCACGCCTTCACGGCCCTCGGACGGGTCCAGACATTCAAGTAGACCGTTGATCACCTGGCGGCGGTAGTCGCGATGATGATCATCGGAGGTGGGGCCATCGCGGTCACCGAACGAGTCGAACTCATCGATAAAGAGCACGCTGGGTGCCTTCTTGGTGGCTTCGGCGAAGGCCGCCCTCATCGCGTTCAGCAAATCACCGAGATGACCTTTCGACTGCCACCTCGCTGCAGAAGCGACTACCAACTCTACACTGCATGTCGTCGCCAAGGCTTTGGCATAAGAGGTTTTGCCGCAGCCCGGCGGGCCGTAGAGCAACGCCCCGCGATCAACGTCCTCCCAATTGATCTCCCCCGCCCGCCATGCGGCGAGGTCCTCGGCCAGTTGAATGCCCCAATCCTTGGCCTTTCCATAGCCGTGCATGTCCTGGAGACCCACTGCGGACGGTGCTTTCGCAACCGGCTCCGGCTCGACGGATTTAGCCTCCATTCGCTTCATCTGGCGTACCGAACTCATGAGCGGGCGCGTATGCCTAACTGCTACCAGGATAGCGTCGAATGACTTCGTCGACAGGAATTTAGCATGCGCCTCGGTCATGCCTGGGACCTTCGCCTCCCGCGCCGCCGCGATGAAGTGTTCGGTTGTCGGCCTGGCGATGTCGGCGACCAGATCGGCTCCCGCGAGGAAATCCGCGGGCAGGTAGTCTCGCTCTTCAGTGACGACTACGACTTGGCGAGCGTGTTTGATGCGGTCATAGACCGACCTCCCCTCAATGGTGGACTCGCTGACAGTGAATACAACGGCGGGATCGTTGCCATATTCATCCGCATTCGCGGGGTCCTGGATGAGACTCGACACGGCCCGGCGATAATAGTCAGCCGTGTTCTCGGGGGCGATGAGAACAGCGATAAAAGCGAGGTTCTGGCGGTGCAGGAATGGCCGAAGAGCATTGCGGACACCGCATCGCGCAACTGCGATAGCGAGATGTGGCGGCGACTTCGGTGCACTGAGCGATCTGTACGACATTGAAAGGTTCTCCATAGGCGACGGGACGGCGGCGGTATCGGTCTCACCGCGGTATCCGCCTCACAGCCGTCTCGGGACCGAGCGGTGCGTCGTCGAGATCGACCTCGACGAAGCCATGGAGAATGAGAGATGCGATCCCCGGAACGGGCCTCGTTTCCTGGAAGGCCTTGAGGCATTCCCCGAGCGGCAGGGAACCGTGTTCATCGAGTGCTGCCAGCAGGCGAAGCCGATCCCCGAGAGGCGTGACATGAGCGGCGTAGCGCAACAGGTCCCTGGCGTTCCTTAGCCTGAAACCGTCGTAGATTTCGGCACGCTCGAGGAGTCGGTAGCGGGCGTTAATGCGCATGGCTTCCGACGCAATGGCGGCGACATCGACAGAGACAGCGCGATCAGGTGCGTCGAGATACAGGACGGTACCGTCCTCGTCGAAGACCTGGAAATCGGTGATATGGGCGATCCCGCCAGTACCGAATGGTGATGGCATACATCGCCAGGCTGTGACCGAAGGGTTCACATCGAGAAGACATCCAATATCGCGGGCCGCTTGAGAGCGGAACAGGCGTACGCCGTCACACTTTACCGTGCCGGCCGGATGATAGGTTCTGATCAACGAGGAGTTTCTGGCCGCGCGCAACGTGGCGGCCTGCTTGGCAATTCCCATGGCATCCTCTGACAAAAACGGTTGGTCGTCGCCGCGGTCATCGCGGCAGCGAGGGTCAACCTATTCGTATGAGGTGGCGAGGGCTGTTTTGCATGCGTGAACATTTAGCGAACAAAATTTCAGAGTCAACCGGGCTCTGTGAAATTTTCTGCAGGCAACTTTTCCGGGAAGGCCCGGTTGATACGATGAAATTCCGGTTTTTCTGTCGACGGCCTGAGCGACGACCATTCCGCTCAAAGGACAAAATCGATGACCCAGGTTCGCAGGAATAGCGTGCGAATATGACCCTGTAGGCTGACGCCGCCAAGGCGTTTTCCGCATTCGTCATTTCATAGGGGCATTCACCATGTCCGTAGCCCGTCTCCCGTTTCGAATAAGTCGCGTATCCAGAGAGGGATCGACGCTTCTCACATCCGATTCAAAACGATCCCCGCTTTGCGCGCGGGACAGGAGACGCTTGTCATGCTCATTTCAAATCGCATCATGTCAGACCACCTTGCCACTCTCGCCGACGTCGGCATCTACGGGTGCGATCCGATGTCATTCGAAGACCTCAGGGAGGAGTTCGAGGTTTTTCGCTTGGTTGACGAACTTGAAGGGCTTTTTAGCATTTAGACCATCGCAATGCGACACCGAGGGGATGGTTCGTTATGAACGACAAAGCGGCAATGCTACCTTACTGCTAGACGAAAAAAGGGCCGCATAGCGACCCTTTTTTATTTCGCGCGCATCCTTTTAGATGCTAGTTTCATTGCTTCTGGACATTGTTGACCTCGTTTATTCTCACTCGGCGCTCGTTCCACGCTCGACTGGCCTATGTATCAACGAACCCGAAGGCTGCTGGTTTCATGTTATTCGAACAGCAGATTTTATCAAGCGTTTTCGCCGGTAGATGTCGCACTTGTCGCCCCATCGAGAGAAGTTTCTGCCGCCAATGCGGCACTAGGACGTTCTATAGTAAATAATGTTGTCATAACGTTCGGCTCAAGGTCCTTGAAATTTACAATGTCCCATTCCTCTCCATAAATTAGTGTCTTGCTATCGAATTCACCAATTTTTCCGAGCCGTGGTCGACGCACAGAAAATTTACTCTCTTTTTCGTCGAGCATTCTGTTTATGACTCTTACATTAAATTCCCTGCAGAATCGTTTTGAATGATATGTGAAGTCTTCGCCCGTTTGAAACCAGCACCAATATTTAAACGTGAATACCTGCTCATCTTTGCCGACCGTAAAAACTTCCGGATAGCCGTTGCCCTGGCCCAGCAAAATCGGTTGTGGGTTGCCCCTGATTTTCTCCTCTCCATTCACGAAAAGCGAGATGATTTGGCCGACGGGGTTAGGGGTACGCTTACACCCCTCGAACTTGTCCGGCGTAACTGTGAATTGCACCTGATCTTGTGCATCAACGTCGCCGAAAAGGCTTACCATCGTCGTAGTAATGGTAACGGTAGCGCGGTAAGCGTCGTAATCAGGGTCATATGCCTCTATCACGATCCGGCGGTTTATTTTGGAAACGGCAAGGCCAAGTTTTTTGACTTCACTTGATATGTGCGACAAGGCCGATTGGCGGAACTCGTTGTCTACATTTTCTGCGCCTGCGAATAGAATTCCGAGACGGCTCGAAAATTCCTCTTTGTGCGGTAGCCGTAAGCTGAGCAATGCGGCTGCAAGGCCGATCACGCTAAAGAAAACGACATTGACTGCCCATGAGACGTAAAAGTTCTCCGAAGGGTAAGTAAACCCATGGTAGCGCATGTAGCCCATCGTGGACGTCGCTACGACTGTCGATGTCCACAATTTCGAGATGAAGATGCCCCGGTTATCATCAAAAAGAAGGCTCAGGCCGTTAAAGCGCGCAACTATCTCAGTTTTAAACGCGAGGAAAATCTTTGGCGAAAAGTAGATGAGCCCAAGATAAAATACAAATGCAAAAAGTTCAAAATGAGCCGTGAATGTGTACGAGATGCCGGTATTTTCATATGCCGCCCACTTCAGTGCTGAATAATAGACTAAAAAAAGCAGCAGTGCATGCGCTCTGTTACCACAGAGGAAGGCAAAGAAAAGGGCGGCCAAGACCATGTTTGATACATCTATCAGATATGCCATTGAATGCATCCGGGGCTGCTATTAGGTGAGCTTCTATCATCGGTAGTACGATGGAAAAATCAGTTTTTGATTAATGGTCTAGCCACAATCTGATTTTAAAAATAACCTCCGCCTGTAGTCGAGGCCTTTTGCTGTAGCGATGGGTGAAGGCAGCGAATGCCAGTCTGCTCTCCCGTACGCGGGAGGAAGTCGATCCTTAAATTCGACGAAAATCCATATCGCCGGTGGTCTTTCGTGCGGTGTAGTACGTACCCGTAAGTCTATCCCTATCCGAGTCCCAGTCCAGATCAAGATACGCGACACCCTCGTGTTGCGAACTCCGATGCCTGAATTGGGCTTGCGGATCATTGTTGTAACTGTACCAGACACGGTAGCGACGGTTTTCATAGTCCGGTTCGAGGAACACGCGCGTCGATTTCGAGAACGATTCTCCCGTCTTCAACGTGACGCTGGTCGTAAAGAAGGTCTGGCTTATTTTCAGGCTGGTCGGAATAGGCGGCAGAGTCGTCCCCGTCTCTGGATTGATCCAGGTGGATTTCAGATGCCCGACCCACTCGCCGTTGAGATCGGGGAACATCTTTGTCTGCATGAGGGGCGCAACGCGAGCAAGCCTGAACCAGAGCAGTTCAGCCGCGGCCACCATGACGACGCCGACGATGGATATAACGAACGAAATCCATTTCAGTGGAGTCGTTTGCTCTCCGAAGTACCAGAACCAAGCGGCTTCAAGTCCCCAAGCCGCCAGGATGGAAGCGGGAACGATGATCAGCAACTGGGTCTTGCGCTGAAAAAGGGACCACATCAGCGATTGCCAAGATGGCGAAGCGCCGAGTTCACGAACCGCTGGGCCTTTTCCAGTGTCCAAGCCTGGCCGCCACCGAAAAGCGGCTTGACGCCGTTAATTTCGAGAAGCAGGTGCGGGGACAGGAAGCCTCCCTGCGACAGGATTTCGGAAATACGGCCGAGGATACGTTTTACGCGGTCATAACGATCTTCGTTGTAGACGAAGTGATGGTCCTTGACGAGATAGACAAGGCATTCAATCAGAAACGACGGTACACGCTCCTCGAGAACGCCGTACTCCTCCATGTCTGTCTGGAGCCGCTTCACGATCCTGACTATTCGCTTGAACTGGTGACCTGTTGTCGTGCGTTTCAGCCGACCGTTCGCGATGTGCTGATCTGGGTAGTTCATTGTCCAGTTGCCGTCTGTAGAAAGGATGGCGACGCCCTGAACGGTGTTGAACGGTACGAAGCCAGCACTGGCGCGAATATGGTGGAGGGTGAAACAAGGGACTACATCCACTTCGCCGCGGCTACCGTCGACGCCGTCCACACGGATCGCTTTCTTCCCGGTGTCGTCCACAGCACCCTTGCCGAAGCAGGCTTTGAGATCGCGCGATATCTCGGTACGCATATATTGGGCGATTTCGGCGAAAGACCTTCCTGTGTCGAAGTAGGTGCCAGCCTGGTAAGCCGCTTGGAAGTTGACATTGGCGTCGCATTCGATCCGAAGCGACGGATGCTGCACTCGCAGGTCGATATCAGCCTCGTTCCTGACGTTCGTGCGGTTGGTGAAACTGCCCTGCGGGCCGAACACCACGCCCTCGTTTGCAAGCCACTTGTTTTCGCGAAGGGCGCTGTGGACCATGTCACGCGCCCGTTCAATCGCTTTCGTCTCCGTGGTGCTCTCGGCGGTCTCCCAGTGGGAGAATCGGTCATTCCACGAACTGCGGGTCCTGACGGAGTCTTGCTTTAACGCATCAAATAGCGAGCTAAGTCCAAACGGGTCCGGCGGCGTCGGCTCCTGGTTGAACAGTCCCGCCAAACCGGAGAACCCGGCATTCCGCTTCTCGAAATCATTCATGCCCGAGTCTCCACTACAATTTGAAGAAAAATGTAGTAACCGCAGGGCGTGTAAGCAATAGAGACGAGGTCTTCGCTCAGCCGTTATTTCGAAGGCTGGGATTTCGAGAAAATCGTAAAAATCGACTGTTTTGACTTCAGGGACAAGCCTATCAAAGCGTCAGGGACATATCAGCGCCCGTAGGGACAAACCATTTGAGCGATTCCATTTATTCGAAAAGCCTCGAAGGCTAACACTTCATGGAGTGATTGGTGATCCCGCCGCGATTCGAACGCGGGACCCCCAGATTAGGAATCTGGTGCTCTATCCTGCTGAGCTACGGGACCACTGACTGCACCCATACAAAAGCCGGAGCTCTAAGCCAAGCGATTTTCGGGGGGCGCTGCCGGCAAGTTCCATGCGGAACAGCACGGACCAACGGGACATGAGACATTCGGTTCATGGAATGGAGATGGCTCCATTCGCTAAACCCAGAGGAGAATGTCCATGCGCAAGATCTTGCTGTCCGCTGTCGTCGCAACTGTCGCGGCGCTTTCCTTTGCAGCCCCCTCGCAGGCCGGCGGCCTGTCCATCGGTTTCGGCTTCGGCCACGGCGGCTGGGGCCACGGCCACGGTCATGGCGCCCATGTCAGGGTCTATGACGACTACGGCTACGATTGCTTCTGGAAGAAGGTGAAGCGCTACGACGAGTGGGGCAACCGCATCGTCAGGAAGGTTCGCGTCTGCCGCTGACCGTTCTCTTCGCCGCCCTTCCCCGACTTGCCCGGTTGATGTCCCTTCAACCGGGCTCTATTTATCAGGCGGCAAGCCGGCTTTCGGCGAGCTTGACCCAATAGGTCACGCCATGGGGGATGGCATCGTCGTTGAAGTCGTAGGCCGGGTGGTGCAGGCCCGCGGTATCGCCGTTGCCGATGAAGATGAAGGCGCCGGGCCGGGCCTCCAGCATGTAGGAGAAATCCTCGCCCCCCATCATCGGATCGAGCGACGCATCCACCAGGGCTTCGCCGGCGATCTCGTGCAACACCGAGACGGCATGACCCGTCTCGTCCGCATGGTTCACCGTCACCGGATAGTTGCGGTGATAGGCGACCGTGATCTGTGCGCCATGGGCGGCGGCAAGACCATCACAGATCTGGCGAATACGGGCTTCGGCCTCCTCGCGCATGCCCGGGCTCAGCGTGCGCACCGTCCCCGCAAGCTTCGCCTCCTCCGGAATGACATTGTGGGCAAAGCCCGCATTGAACTTGGTGACGGAGACGACGAGGGAAGCGATCGGATCGGCAACGCGCGACACGATGGTCTGGAGGGCGCCCACGACCTGCGCGCCGATGACAATGGGATCGACCGTCTTGTGCGGCAGCGCGGCATGGCCGCCGCGGCCCTTGACGGTGATGGCGAACTCGTCGGTCGCCGCCATGATCGGGCCGGAGCGCGTACCGAAGGAACCGACCGGCATGCCGGGCAGGTTGTGCATGCCGTACACCTCGGCAATGCCGAAGCGCTCCATCATGCCGTCCTTGACCATCTCGTTGCCGCCGCCGCCGCCTTCTTCGGCCGGCTGGAAGATGACGGCGACATTGCCCGTGAAGTTGCGCGTCTCGGCGAGGTATTTCGCCGCACCGAGCAGCATGGCCGTATGGCCGTCATGGCCGCAGGCATGCATCTTTCCCTTGGTCGTGGAAGCCCATGGCTTGCCGCTCGTCTCGTCGATCGGCAGCGCGTCCATGTCGGCACGAAGACCGATCGCGCGCCCCTCGCCCTTGCCGCGGATGATACCGACGACGCCGGTGCGGCCGATTCCGGTGACGATCTCGTCCACCCCGAACTCCCGCAGCTTCTGCGCCACGAAGGCCGCAGTCTTCTCCACGGCGAAGAGAAGTTCCGGTTCGCGGTGGATGTGTCTGCGCCATTCGGCGATTTCGTCCTGCATTTCTGCGGCGCGGTTCAGAATGGGCATGCAACACGTCCTGTCATTTCGGCCGCAAATTTGGCCGTCGCTGTTCGATGGCTTTGCCATCACGGTGCCATATAGGTTAAATAGGGCGACGGTTCGAGACAACTCCCGATTTCGAGGACAGACCCTTGCAGATGAACGGACGAACGACGCGCCGGAGCGCACGGCTTTTGGGCTCCGCCCTGTTGCTCACAGCTTCCCTCATGGCAACCACGGCCACGGCCAACCCGCGCATACTGGTGGACGTCAACACCCTTCAGGTCATCGAGCACGAGGATGCGTTCCAGCGCTGGTATCCGGCCTCGCTCACCAAGCTGATGACGGCCTACACCGTGTTCCGCGCCATCAAGGCCGGCGAGATCACTCTGGAAAGCCCGGTCACCATGACCAAGAATGCCGCCGCCGAACCGCCGAGCAAGATGTATTTCAAGCCCGGCCAGAAGATGACGCTCGACAGCGCGCTCAAGATCATCCTCGTCAAGTCGGCCAACGACGTCTCGGTCGCCATCGGCGAATCGATTGCCGGCTCCGAACAGGGCTTCATCAACCGCATGAATGCGGAAGCCGCCCGTATCGGCATGAGTTCTTCGCACTTCATCAATCCGCACGGCCTGCCCGGCAAGGGCCAGTATACGACGGCGCGCGACCTGGCGGTGCTGGCCGTGACGCTGAAGCGCGAGTTTCCGCAATATTCGTCCTATTTCGCGCTGGAAGGCTTCACCACGGGCAAGAAGCAGTATCCGAACTTCAACATGCTGATCGGCCGCTTCAACGGCGCGGACGGCATGAAGACGGGCTTCATTTGCGCATCCGGCTTCAACCAGGTCTCCTCGGCGACCCGCAACGGCCGCAGCGTCGTGTCCGTCGTGCTCGGTTCCGAGAGCCTTGGCGCCCGCGCGGACATTTCGGCCGGCATGCTGGAAAAGGGCCTGACGATGCGCTCCGCCAAGGGGACGACGCTCGGCCAGCTTCGCCCATACGGCGAAACGCGCAACGTGGTCGCCGACATCTCCGAGGAAATCTGCTCGAAACACGCGGCAAAGGTGCGCAGCGAAGGTCGCGACGAGGCCGGCCGCCAGAAGCTGGCTTCACCCTATATCCATGAGCTGAGCCGGCCGCTGAAGTTCGTCTTTGCCGGCCTTCTGGCTGGCGAGGCTGCAAAGTCCGCCGGCAACGACAAGGTCGCGGCCGGCGATATGGGCGACGTCGCCAACGTGCCCATCCCGATCCCGCGCCCTTCCTTCTGACAGGCCACATATAGACAGGAACGACCATGACCCTCGCTGAGCGGCGCGTGCCGGTTTCCGTGCTGACCGGATTTCTAGGCGCGGGCAAGACGACCCTGCTCAACCGGCTCCTGAAGGATCCGACGCTTACCGACACGGCCGTCATCATCAACGAATTCGGCGAGGTGGGCATCGACCACCTGCTGGTCGAGCAGTCGGGCGACGGCATCATCGAGCTTTCCGACGGGTGCCTGTGCTGCACGATCCGCGGCGAACTGGTGGACACGCTGGCCGACCTGATGGACCGCATGCAGACCGGCAAGATCCAGCCGCTGAAGCGCGTGGTGATCGAGACGACGGGCCTTGCCGATCCCGCGCCGGTGCTGCAGGCGATCATGGGCAATCCCGTGCTCGCTCATTCCTTCGGCCTCGACGGCGTCATCACCGTGGTCGATGCAGTCAACGGGCTGTCGACACTCGCCAACCACCCGGAGGCGGTCAAGCAGGTCGCCGTGGCCGACCGCGTATTGATCAGCAAGGCGTCGCTCGCCGACGCTGCGACGCTGGAAGCGGTCAGGCGCGAGATCGCCGCGCTCAATCCGCGCGCCAGCATTTCGGATGTCGATGCGCCGGGCCTTGCTACTCCCGATCTTCTGGCAAACGGCCTTTACGATCCGGGTAGCAAGATCCCGGATGTCCGCCGCTGGCTGCACGAGGAGGCGCACGATCATCATCACCACGACGATCATGGCCACCATCATGGACACGACCATCATCACGACCATGGCCATCAGCATGGCCATGACGTGACGCGCCACGATGCAACGATCCGTTCCTTCAGCATCATTCACGACCGCCCGGTCGATCCGATGGCGCTGGAGATGTTCATCGATCTGCTGCGCTCGGCGCATGGCGAAAAGCTGCTGCGCATGAAGGGCATCGTGCTGATGTCCAACAATCCGGAGCGCCCGCTGGTGCTGCAGGGCGTGCAGAGCGTCTTTCACCCGCCCGAGCGCCTCGCCGCCTGGCCGGACCCCTCCGACCGCCGTACACGGCTGGTACTGATCACCAGGGACCTGCCGGAAGCCTTCGTTCGCGACCTCTTCGATGCCTTTACCGGCACACCCAAGATTGACCGCCCGGACCGGGCGGCGCTGGCCGACAACCCGCTCGCCATACCGGGCCTCAAACTCTAGCAAAATCGGCGGGACGACGTGCGTCGCCCCGCCGATCGTTCAGGCCGAAAGGCGCAGGCAGGCGTTTTCGAAGGGCAGGCCTTCATCATCCACCGGACGGCGCGAGACCTCCTCGAAGCCGAGACCTCGGTAGAAGCCGCAGGCCTGCCTGTTGGCGGTATAGACCTCGAGGGAGAGTTCGCCCTTCAGCAAGAGGGCATGGCTCACCAGCGCCCGTCCGGCGCCCAGCCCTTGCCGTTCAGGAGCAACGAACAAGCCGCCGATGAACCTGTCGAGGAGGCTGATGAAGCCGACCGGTTCCCCCTGGTGGCACGCCACCCAGGTCTCTGCCTGGGGCAGATAGATCGTCTCGATCTCGACGCGCTGTGCCCGCAAGCGCTCTTCTCCGACGAAGGCATGCGCATGCAGGGAGGCAGAGAACCAGATAGAGGACAGTTTCTTTAGATCCGCCGCCTCGTCATAGGCGCGGATGGATAGATCCATGTTTTTCATGATGTTCCGGAAAAATAGAGTGCACAGAAACAGCGCCCTGAGGACGCTTGCTATGCCGCGAAAGCGGCTCCAATCGGGATTCTGCGCATCAATCTCCTTCTGCCTAAGGAGACAACATACCCTCAACGGCCGGAATAGCCAAGGGCTCGGGCGATTGAGTCGCTCAGGCTTTCTTGCGGATCAGGAAGCGATGCCCCGCCTCGACCCGTTCGCTTGCTTCGAGCGCGTGGCCGTCCTCATGGCAGAAGTGGGGGATATCGATGACGGCGAGCGGATCGGTGGTCTCGACCCAGAGGCTGGCGCCTGCCGCCATCGTCGAAAGGCGCTTGCGGGCCTTCATCACCGGCAACGGGCATTTCAGTCCGCGCAGGTCATAAATCTCGGCTTCGCAATGCGTCGTCGGGACCGTCATTTCTGCCAGAATTTCCAGAGGGGCTTTTTCGCCGTCTGCTCGACGACCTGAACGCCCGGGTTCTCCTCCGGCACCGGCAGCGTGCCTGCACCCTCGACCGGCTTTTCCACCTTGCGGGTGGCAGTTTCGGCCGTCGGGATTCTCGCTTCCTTGCGGGTCTCCTGGCCGGCATCGAGCTTTGCCTGCTCGCCGCCCTGCGTCACGCTTTCCGCCGGCTCGACGCTGCGCGGCGCCTCTTCCTTGGCCCAGAGCTTCCAGAAGGGCTTCTTTTCCTTCTTCTCGATGACCGCGACGCCCGGATTTTCTTCCGGCACCGGCATGGCGCCTGCGCCGCGCGCTTCCTTCTGCGCCTTCACGGCAGCGACATCGGCGGCGAGCGCTTCGGCTTCCTCGATCTTCTGCTGCTCGGCATCGAGCCTGGCCTGTTCGGCCTGCTGCTTGGCCCGTTCGATGGCCGCGATCTTGCGCTGCTCAGCCTCTTCAGCCTTGCGCTTCTGCGCCTCGATCTCGCGTTCCGTCATCAGCTTGCCGGCATCGAGCGAATTGCCGGTCGGTGCATAGGCAAGCTCCCTGCCCTTGCGCTGGTCGGCGACGATCGCCTTGCGCTGGGCTTCCGACGGCTCGACCCAGACGGTGCCTTCATACTTGCCCATCGCCTTGGCATAGGCGGCGGCATAGGTCTTGTTGTAGCTGCCGAGCGCAACGTCCAGAGCCGCCGGCGTCGTCATTGCCGGGCATGCGCCGGCCGGTGCGAAGGGCTTGTCGGCCTGCTGGTTGAAGACATACTTCTTCTCGCAGACATTGACCTCCGGCGGACGCTTCGTCACTTCGAAATGGTCGTAGCCGACCTTCAGCATCTTCCAGAATTCGATGTTCGGATTGTTGCGATGGCGCGCCATGTTTTCCGCGGTCATGCGGAAGGGGAAAGCCTGGAGCTGGATCGCCGACTGACCGCCATCGAAGGCGTCGCGCGCGAAGGCGAAGATTTCCACCATCTGCTCGTCCGTCATCGAGTAACAGCCGGACGACGAGCAGGCGCCATGGATCATCAGATGGGTGCCGCTCGCCTTGTTGGCGCGGTCATAATTGTTCGGGAACCCCGTATTGATCGCGAGATAGTAGCTCGAATTCGGGTTCATATTCGCCCGCGAGAGCGGGTAGAAGCCTTCCGGCGCCTGGCGGTCGCCTTCCTTCGTCTTCGGCCCGAGCTTACCCGACCATGCGCAGATCTTGTAGTTGCGCACCAGCTTGAAGCGGTTCGTGCGGTCGGACTTCCAAAGTTCCAGCCGCCCCTCTTCCTTGAAGATGCGCAGCACCATCGGGGAGGATCGGTCGATATTCATCGACGAGAGCTTGCTCAGCACGGCCGGCGAGAGCTGGTAGCCAGTCTTGCTGGAAACGCGGGCAAGATCGACATCGACCTTGTCGAAGGAATCGAGCGTCTCGTTCGTGCAACCGGCGGCGGCCACGGCGAGAAGCGATACGGCGGCGAGAACAGTCAGGCGCATTCCTAAGGTCCGTCAACAATCGTGAGATCGCAAGCCGTCGCGCCGGCGGCGGGACGCGCAGTCGTAACCGGCTTATACTTCATAAATTCTTAACTGGAAATTCTTTCGCGAGGCTGCCGGCGACCCGCATCCGTTTCAGACACAAGGATTGTGGCCGAGATTTGGCATTGGCGGCGCAAGGCGCCGCCAAACGGCCATGGGATCAGAGCTGGCGCCCGATATTGAGGTAGCGCTGACGGCGATCCTTGCGCAGCTGGTCGCCCGTCTTGGCGCCGAGCTCCTTGAGGGCGGATGCGATGACGTCGCCCGCACGGCCGATCACCGCGGCAGGATCGCGATGCGCGCCACCGACCGGCTCCTGAATGATGCCGTCGATGATGCCGAAGGTCTTCAGGTCTTCCGCCGTGATCTTCATATTGCTCGCCGCTTCCTTGGCGCGGGTGGAATCGCGCCAGAGGATGGAGGCCGCCCCTTCCGGCGAGATCACGCTGTAGATCGCATGCTCCAGCATGTAGACGCGGTCGCCGGTGGCAATGGCGATCGCGCCGCCCGAGCCGCCCTCACCGAGCACGATCGAGACGATCGGCACGCGGACGTTGAGACACATTTCCGTGGAACGGGCGATGGCTTCCGCCTGGCCACGCTCTTCCGCGCCGATGCCCGGATAGGCGCCGGCGGTGTCGATCAACGTGATGATGGGCAGGCCGAAGCGGTCAGCCATTTCCATGACGCGGATCGCCTTGCGGTAGCCTTCCGGCCGGGCGCTGCCGAAATTGTGCTTCAGGCGCGACTTGGTATCGCTGCCCTTTTCCTGGCCGATGACGGCGACGGCTTCGCCGTGAAAGCGGCCGAGGCCAGCCTGGATCGCCTCGTCCTCGGCGAACTTGCGGTCGCCGGCGAGCGGGGTGAACTCTTCGAAGAGCTGGCGCGCGTAGTCGACGAAATGCGGGCGCTGCGGATGGCGCGCGACCTGCGTCTTCTGCCAGGGGGTCAGCTTGGAATAGATGTCGGCCATCGCCTCGCGGGCGCGGCCTTCCAGCCTGCCGACCTCATCCGTCGTGTCGATGCTCTCATCTTCTTCTGCGAGCTTTCTCAGCTCGTGAATCTTGCCTTCAAGATCCGAGATGGGCTTTTCGAAATCGAGGTAGTTGTGCATGAGATGCGTTTCCGATCGTTTGCTCAAACCGCGCCAGACTATCGTCGGCCAAGAGGCCAGTCGCAAGCGGCGGGGGTCCTAATCCGGTTTTTTTGCCTGTTTGGCAAGAGGGTGATGGGTTTGAACGAGCTGGTGCAGCCGTTCTTCAAGCACATGTGTATAGATTTGTGTCGTGGAAATGTCCGAGTGGCCCAGCAATTCCTGCACCGCGCGCAGGTCCGCGCCGTTCTGCAGGAGATGGCTGGCGAAGGCGTGGCGAAGGACATGCGGCGAGAGGGTCGCGGCCCGGATTCCCGCCCGTCCGGCAAGCGCCTTGAGGTCGCGGGCGAAAACCTGGCGCGGCAGATGGCCTTCCTTGCTCTGCGCCGGGAAAAGAAAAATGCCCGTCGCCGGATCGTCGCCGATCGCCGCCGCCAGCGTCTCGCCATAGGTCTCGAGCGCAGAAACAGCAGCGCGCGACAGGGGCACCATCCGCTCCTTGTTGCCCTTGCCCTTCACCACGAGGAACCGTCCCGTCTGCGCCAGCACGCTTGCCGGCAGCGAGACCAGCTCGCTGACGCGCATGCCGGTCGCATAGAGCAGTTCGACGAGCAGATGCATGCGACGCTTGAGAAGGAGGTTGCCGCCCGGCTCCATCGCTTCTGCTTCCGCCCGGGCGATGAGGCGGCCGACATCGTCGATGCTCAGCGTCTTGGGCAGCGACCGCCCCTTCTTCGGCGCATCCAGAATGCCGGTCGGGTCGTCGCCGCGCAGGCCCTCGCCGTAGAGGAACTTGAAGAACTGCCGCAAGGCCGAAAGCCGGCGGGCCTGCGAGGACGCCGCAAAGCCTTGCCTCGCGAGATGCCCGAGATAGGCGCGCAGGTCGTCCGGCGTCGCCGCCGTCAGGCGCACGCTCCGCTCATTGAGGAAGGAGCGCACATCCTCCAGATCGCGTTCATAGGATTGCAGCGTGTTCGTTGCCGCACCGCGCTCGGCGCTCATCATCTCGAGAAAGGACTCGACCTGTAGCGCGGAGGGATCCCTCATGGCTGCTGGTTCACCCGTTCGGAGGGAATGCGGATCGTCACCTCGCGCTCGGTCGGTTCGACGAAGGTCACCAGCGCCACCATCGTGCCGTAGATCGACCCGGCGATCACGGCGCAGATGAACAGGAAACGGAACAGGGTCGGCATGGCGCACTCCGGGAAGATGGCTCTTATATCGCCCCGCCCCACGCCGAGCGCAAGGCCGGCACAGAGGATGGCCTCTCCGGCAGACTTGACGCTTCCGGCGCTTTTGTCGATACGGAGGAAAGCGAAAACCCGGAAAAAGCAATGACCGAGCTGATCGAACCGGCCCCTCCTACGCTCGCCGAGCAGGCTCGTGCAGTGCTCGGCCGGCGTAACCTCGTGCTGATCGGCCTGATGGGGGCCGGAAAGTCGGCCATCGGCCGCATGACGGCGCAGACGCTCGGCATTCCCTTCGTCGATTCCGACCACGAGATCGAGCGCGTCTCGCGCATGTCCATCACCGATCTTTTCGCCGCCTATGGCGAGGCCGAGTTCCGTGCGCTCGAAACCCGGGTCATCAAGCGGCTGCTGCGTTCGGGCCCGCGCGTCGTCTCCACCGGGGGCGGGGCCTATATCAACGAGAATACCCGCCGGCATATCAAGCGCGGCGGGCTCTCCGTCTGGCTGAAAGCCGATCTCGACGTGCTCTGGGAGCGCGTCAACAAGCGCGACACCCGCCCGCTGCTGAAGACCGAGAACCCACGCCAGACGCTCGAAAATCTCATGAACGCCCGCTATCCGATCTATGCGGAAGCGGACCTCACGGTGCTGTCGCGCGACGTGAAAAAGGAAACCATGGTGGAGGAGGTGCTCGCCGCGATCACCACCGCCCGCCGCAGAACCTGACGAGATGACCATGACTGCCACTGCTACCGCCCGCCGCACCGTGCGGGTCGATCTCGGCGACCGCTCCTACGATATCCTGATCGGCCCCGGCCTCATCGCCGCTGCCGGCCGCGAGATCGCAAGCCGCCTGAAGGGGCGCAAGATCGCCGTCATCACCGACGAGCACGTCGCACCGCTCTATCTCGACGGCTTCATGGGCGCACTCAAGGCGGAAGGTATCGATGCCGTCTCGCTCGTGCTGCCGGCCGGCGAGAAGACCAAGAGCTTCGAACACCTGATCAGCGTCTGCGACAGCGTGCTGGCCGCCCGTATCGAGCGCAACGACGCGGTGGTCGCGCTTGGCGGTGGCGTCATCGGTGACCTCACCGGCTTTGCCGCCGGCATCGCGCGCCGCGGTTCGCGCTTCATCCAGGTGCCGACATCACTGCTGGCGCAGGTCGATTCCTCCGTCGGCGGCAAGACCGGCATCAACACCCAGCACGGCAAAAACCTCATCGGCGTCTTCCATCAGCCCGACCTCGTGCTCGCCGATACCGACGTGCTCGACACGCTCTCGCCGCGCGAATTCCGCGCCGGCTATGCGGAAGTGGCCAAATACGGCCTCATCGACAAGCCGGACTTCTTCGCCTGGCTGGAAAAGAACTGGCGCGACATCTTTGCCGGCGGCGAGGCGCGCATCGAGGCGATCGCCACGAGTTGCCAGGCCAAGGCCGATGTCGTCGCGGCCGACGAGCGGGAAAACGGTCAGCGGGCGCTGCTCAATCTCGGCCATACCTTCGGCCACGCGCTGGAAGCCGCCACGCAATATGACAGCACGCGCCTCGTCCATGGCGAGGGCGTTTCCATCGGCATGGTGCTCGCCCACCAGTTCTCCGCCCGGATGAACCTTGCCAGCCCCGACGACGCCAAGCGCGTCGTGGCGCATCTTGGCGAAGTCGGCCTTCCCACCTCCATGAATCAGATTCCAGGCGGCCTGCCGCCGGCGGAAACACTGATGGACGCCATCGCACAGGACAAGAAGGTGAAGGGCGGCAAGCTGACTTTCATCCTGACGCGCGGCATCGGCCAGTCCTTCGTCGCCGATGATGTCCCGCAATCCGAAGTCATCGCTTTCCTCAAGGAAAAGCTGCCCAGATGAACGGCGACACGTCCGCTGCACTCGCTCCCTTCTCCTGGCCCTGGATCGCTTTCATCCTCGGCCTGGCCGTTCTTGCCGTCGTTCTTTTTCTTTCGCGCTCATCGATCGCCGCGCTGTGGCGTTCGCATCAGGAGAGCCGCGAGGCGGAGGGAGATCGCCGGACCGGCCAGTCCTCGCGGGATGGCGCGCCTGCGAAATCCGACCGGGACAGGGTGCCCAGCGTGCTCGATCTGGAGGCGCTGGAAGTCTCCGACATCATGATCCACCGCACGACGATGCGCGCGCTCAATGCCGGCGATCCGCCCGAGGAGATCGTCAAGGCGGTGCTGGAAAGCCCCTATACGCGCATGCCGCTCTGGTCGGGCTCGGTGGACAATATCGTCGGCGTCGTACACGCCAAGGATCTGCTGCGCGCCCTCACCGAACCGGGCGTCGAGCCAAAGACCCTTGACATCACCAGGGTCGCGCAGAAACCGTGGTTCGTGCCGGACACGACGACGCTGAAGGAGCAGCTTGCCGCCTTCCTGCGCCGCAAGGAGCATTTCGCGACGGTGGTGGATGAATATGGCGAGGTGCAGGGCCTCGTCACGCTTCAGGACATCCTGAAGGAGATCGTCGGCGACATTTCCGACGAGAAGGACGTCGACATGCAGGGCGTACGGCAGGAAGCCGACGGCTCGCTCGTCGTCGACGGCAGCGTGGCGATCCGCGACCTCAACCGTGCCTTCGACTGGAGCCTGCCGGACGAAGAGGCGACGACCATTGCCGGCCTCGTCATCCACGAATCGAAATCCATTCCGGAAGAACGGCAGGCCTTCACCTTCTACGGCAAGCGCTTCATCGTCATGAAGCGGGTGAAGAACCGTATCACCAAGCTGCGCATCCGCCCGGTCGAGCCGGAGCCGTCACGCCGCTGATTACCAGCGGGTCGCTTCGCCGGGCGCTGCCGCCTCGACGGCAAGCGCGTGCAGCCCCGCATCGAACTCCGCTTTCACCAGATCGTTGATCGCCCGGTGACGAGCCACACGGCTCATGCCGGCAAAGGCGGACGAGACGATGCGGATGCGCATATGCGTCTCGCCCTCGCCGTCATAGCCCGGCTGATGGCCGGCATGCAGGTGGCTTTCGTTGATGACCTCAAGACGCTCTGGCGAGAACGCCGCATCGAGCTTCTCGGTTATGCTGGATTTGATCGACATGGAAAACCTTTGAAGGCCCGCTTGCGGGACGCAGGTCGCGCGGCGCGACACGAAAATGGTTCCACAAAGCCAGCAACAATCCGCTTTGTCAATTCTTGTTGTGGGCCCTCCAGAACCCCATAATGGGCACCATGAAACTCGATTCCAAATACTTCGATCACATCCGCACGAAGCGGCGCGTGGAGCGTCCCGAACGTTCCGCGCCGTCCTGTCAGTGGGATGGCTGCGAAGAGAACGCCGTGCATCGGGCACCCGTCGGCCGCAATGCCGAGGGGCAGTATTTCATGTTCTGCTTCGAACACGTCAAGGCATACAACAAGGGCTACAACTACTTCTCCGGTCTCTCGGACGGCGAGATCGCACGCTACCAGAAGGAAGCGATCACCGGCCACCGCCCGACCTGGACGATCGGCGTCAACAAAGCCGCCAAGAACAGCCCGGCGCAGGGCACGGCGCGCTCCGGCACGGCCGGGGCAAATCAGCGCATCCGCGATCCGTTCGGCCTGTTCGGAGAAGGCAAGGGGCGCGGCCCCCGCATGGAACCGCGCGCCAGAAAGCTGAAAACCCTCGAGGCGAAAGCCTTCGATACGCTCGGCCTTGCCGCCGATGCGACGACGCAGGACATAAAATCCGCCTACAAGGCGCTTGTCAAAAAGCATCACCCGGATGCAAATGGCGGAGATAGAGGCTCGGAGGAGCGTTTTCGCGCGGTCATCCAAGCATATCAATTGTTAAAGCAGGCCGGCTTCTGCTAGAGCATTTTTGCAACCGGACGGAATCGCCCGGCGTCGCACACATGCGGTCAGAAGAACAGCATAGTCGGCGTATAACAGGACATATGGGCGGGCGCGCGGGTGGCGGCTGCTGCGGAGACGTGATGAGCAAGATGGATCTCGACATTTCCAACCTCCCGGACACCACGGTTTCCGTGCGGGAGGTTTTCGGCATTGATACCGACCTTCGTGTCCCGGCCTATTCCAAGCCGGACGCCTATGTTCCGGACCTCGACCCGGACTACCTGTTCGACCGGGAGACGACGCTCGCGATTCTCGCAGGCTTCGCCCACAACCGGCGCGTCATGGTGTCGGGCTACCACGGTACCGGCAAATCGACCCATATCGAGCAGGTCGCCGCCCGCCTCAACTGGCCGTGCGTGCGCGTCAACCTCGACAGCCATGTCAGCCGTATCGACCTCGTCGGCAAGGACGCCATCGTCGTCAAGGACGGGCTTCAGGTCACCGAATTCAAAGACGGCATCCTGCCCTGGGCCTACCAGCACAATGTCGCGCTCGTCTTCGACGAATACGATGCCGGCCGCCCGGACGTGATGTTCGTCATCCAGCGCGTGCTGGAATCCTCCGGCCGCCTGACGCTGCTGGACCAGAGCCGCGTCATCCGTCCGCACCCCGCCTTCCGCCTGTTCGCGACCGCCAACACGGTCGGCCTCGGCGATACGACCGGCCTCTACCACGGCACGCAGCAGATCAACCAGGCGCAGATGGACCGCTGGTCCATCGTCACGACGCTCAACTACCTGCCGCATGAAAACGAAGTCAGCATCGTTGCCGCCAAGGTGAAGCGCCTTGCTGCCGGCAAGGATGGCCGCGACACGATTTCGCGCATGGTGCGCGTCGCCGATCTCACCCGCGCCGCCTTCATCAACGGTGATCTTTCGACCGTGATGAGCCCGCGCACGGTCATCACCTGGGGGGAAAACGCCGAGATCTTCGGCGATCTCGCTTTCGCCTTCCGCGTCACCTTCCTCAACAAGTGCGACGAACTGGAACGCACGCTGGTTGCCGAACTTTACCAGCGCGCCTTCGGCGTGGAACTGAAGGAAAGCGCCGCCAATATCGTCCTGGAAGCGACGGCCTGACGGCAGGGTGAAGCGCATGGCAGCTCGCGGAGACAATTCGAAGCCGAGGCCCGGCGGCGTGGTCGACATGGAACCGTTCCGCCGTGCGGTAACGGGCTGCGTGCGCGCCGTCTCGGGCGATGCGGAGGTGGAGGTTACCTTCGCCAACGAGCGCCCCGGCATGACCGGCGAGCGCATTCGTCTGCCGGAACTGGCCAAGCGCCCCTCACCGACCGAAGTCGCGATCACCCGCGGCCTCGGCGATTCGATGGCGCTGCGCAAGGCCTGCCACGACGCCCGCATCCACGCGACCATGTCGCCGCAGGGTGCGGATGCGCGGGCGATCTTCGACGCTGTCGAACAGGCGCGCGTCGAGGCGATCGGCTCCAACCGCATGCACGGCATGGCGCAGAACCTCACCACCATGCTGACGGAGAAATACGCCAAGGCGAATTTTGGTGCGATCACCCGCCAGGCCGATGCGCCGCTCGAGGAGGCCGTCGCCCTCATCGTGCGCGAAAAGCTGACGGGGCAGGCCCCGCCGGCCTCGGCCGGCAAGGTGCTCGACCTCTGGCGCGACTTCATCGAGGACAAGGCCAGCAAGGACATGGACGGGCTTTCCGCCGCCATGAACGACCAGCAGGCTTTCTCGCGTGTCGTGCGCAACATGCTCGCTTCCATGAACGTCGCCGAGCAGTACGGCGAGGACGACACCGAACAGGACGATTCGGAAACGCCCGAGGACGAGAACCAGCCGCGGAGCGACGAGCAGGAAGAAAACAGCAGCCAGGAAGATGCCGGCGACGATTCCGCGCCTGCCGACGAAAACGAGACGTCCGACGAGCAGATGGACGAAGGCGAGATGGACGGCGCGGAAATCTCCGACGACGATCTCGTCGAGGATGACGGCGACGACACGGAAACGCCCGGCGAAGTCCGCCGCCCGAACCATCCCTTCACCGATTTCAACGAGAAGGTCGACTATACGGTCTTCACGCAGGAATTCGACGAGACGATCACCGCCGAGGAACTGTGCGAGGAAGCCGAGCTCGACCGCCTGCGCGCCTTCCTCGACAAGCAGCTCGCCCACCTTCAGGGCGCCGTCGGCCGTCTTGCCAACCGCCTGCAGCGCCGCCTGATGGCGCAGCAGAACCGCGCCTGGGAATTCGACCTCGAAGAAGGTTATCTCGACAGCGCCCGCCTGCAGCGCATCATCATCGATCCGATGCAGCCGCTCTCCTTCAAGCGTGAGAAGGACACGACCTTCCGCGATACGGTCGTCACTCTGCTGATCGACAATTCCGGCTCGATGCGCGGCCGGCCGATCACGGTCGCTGCCACCTGCGCCGATATTCTCGCCCGCACGCTGGAGCGTTGCGGCGTGAAGGTCGAAATCCTCGGCTTCACCACCAAGGCCTGGAAGGGCGGCCAGTCGCGCGAGAAGTGGCTCGGCAGCGGCAAGCCGCAATCGCCAGGCCGTCTCAACGACCTGCGCCACATCGTCTACAAGGCCGCAGACGCCCCGTGGCGTCGCGCCAGGCGCAATCTCGGCCTGATGATGCGCGAGGGTCTGCTGAAGGAAAACATCGACGGCGAGGCGCTGATCTGGGCGCATGACCGCCTGCTCGCACGCCCCGAGCAGCGTCGCATCCTGATGATGATTTCCGACGGCGCGCCGGTCGACGATTCGACGCTTTCGGTGAACCCCGGCAATTATCTGGAGCGGCACCTGCGCGCCGTCATCGATCAGATCGAGACGCGCTCGCCGGTCGAACTCCTCGCCATCGGCATCGGCCATGACGTGACCCGCTACTATCGCCGCGCCGTCACCATCGTCGATGCGGACGAACTGGCGGGGGCGATGACCGAGCAGCTTGCCTCGCTCTTTGCCGACGAGGCCACCTCCCGTCGCCCGTCCGGCCGCCGTCGTGCGGGCTGAGCGGACGTTTCCGGCCAGCGGCCTTCGCGCCATCCTTCTTTCCGCCCTGCTCTGCCTGCCCGTCGGCCGGCCGGCTGTGGCCGACAGCGCCGATATGCCGGTTACCAGCCACGCCATTTCCGGGTTCATGGCGGGCTCGGACCAGCGCACCTTCGGCAAGCTCGAATTCCTGGGTGGCATCAGCGCTTCCTCCAGCGATTCCCGGTTCGGCTCCATCTCCGCCATCCGCTTCCGCGAGGACGGGCAGAATTTCGTGGCCGCGCTCGATACCGGCCACTGGCTGACCGGGCGCGTCGAACGCGACGCGGAAGGCTGCCTGAGCGGCCTTGCCGATGTGGAAATCCGCTCGATGCTCGACAAGGATGGGCAGAACGGGAATATCAAGTTCAAGATGGATGCCGAGGGCCTTGCGATCCGCGAGGGCGAACTCCTCGTCAGCTTCGAGGTGCTTCACCGGATCGAGGTCTATCCCGATCCGGGCTTCATGGCTGAAAAGCCGAAGCGGCAACTGCCCTTCCCCTTCCCTTTGTGGGAAATGCGCATCAATCGCGGCCTGGAGACCCTTGCCATGTCGCCGGCAGCAGGACCGCTCGGCGCAACGCCGGTGGCCGTGACCGAGCGCAGCCTCGATGCCGATGGCAATGTCTTTGCCGCAGTGCTGGAAGGCCCACGCAAGGGCCTGTTCTCCGTCAAGCGCTCCGACCCGTGGGACATCACCGACGGAGCCTTCCTGCCGAACGGTGACCTTCTGCTGCTGGAGCGCCGCTTCCGCCTTTCGGACGGCATGGGCATGCGCATCCGCCGGATAGACGGCGACACTATCCGTCCGGGCGCCGTGGTCGACGGCGAAGTGCTGATCGACGCCGACCTCAGCCAGCAGATCGACAATATGGAGGGGCTGGACGTGGTGGTGATGGCGGAAAACGACATCCGCGTGATCGTCGTTTCCGACGACAACAACTCCATCCTCCAGCGCAACCTGATGCTGGAATTCCGCCTCAAATGAAAAAACCGCCCGCTGGTTGAGCGGACGGCTTTCTGTTTCAGAACTTTTCCTTGTTTCAGGCGATCTTCTCGACGCCCGGCATCGGCTTCAGCCTGCTCATCAGCGCGCCATAGGGCAGCAGCATGACGAGACCGACCAGCAGCTTCACGGAGAAGTCGCCGAGCGCCCAGGAGAGCCAGCGCGGGGCCTCTGCGCTGAAGACACCCAGCACCGGCGCCCATTCGATCGCGAAGGCATCGTTCGGCCCGAAGATCGAGAAGAACGGTGCGAAGGCGAAGGAGAAGAAGATCATCGTATCGAGCACCGAGCCGATCAGCGAGGCGATCAGCGGTGCGCGCCACCAGGTCTGCCGGCGCAGCCTGTTGAAGATGGAGATGTCCAGCAACTGCCCGGCAAGGAAGGCCGAGCCCGAAGCGATCGCGATGCGCGGCGTGGAAAGCGCAAAGGAAATGACCACCGCCACAAGGAAACCGGCCACGACGACACGGCGCGCCATGCGCGGTCCGAACTGCCGGTTGGTAAGGTCGGTGATGAGGAAGGCGACCGGATAGGTGAAGGCGCCATAGGTCAGCAGATCGCCGAGAGCGATACCGAACAGTTCGCCCGAAAGCGGGTACTGCACCAGCACGTTGGAGGCGACGACCACGGCGGTCATCAGGAGGACATAGATAAGGGTAGTACGGTTCGCTAGCATTTTTTTATCCTGGGTGATGCCACCAGTTGGAGGGACGAAGCAGTTCCGGGAAAAGCGTGACACGGCTTCCCGCCTGGAATTGCGATTTAAAACGATGATATGCGCACAACATTGAGGCCTGCCCGGAAACCGGCCAAGCCTCAATGAAAACGGTCTGGCTTAGTGCCTGAAATCAGGCAGCAGCAGCGGTCTTCTTGGCGATCTGGCGGCGCAGCAGGCGAGCGCGCATCGACAGTTCGTTCTCTTCGGCCTTCAGCAGGAAGGCGTCGAGGCCACCGCGGTGCTCGACAGTGCGCAGGGCAGCTGCGGAAACGCGAAGACGGTAACGCTGGCCGAGAGCATCGGAAATCAGCGTGACATTGCACAGGTTCGGCAGGAACTTGCGCTTCGTCTTGTTGTTTGCGTGGCTCACATTGTTGCCCGACTGGACGCCCTTGCCGGTCAATTCACAACTACGGGACATGGTACACCTATTTTTCTTGCTCAGGACAATACGTTTCCGGCACCGAAACCGGCCGCAGTCCGTATGGCCTTTTTGGAAAGTTGCGGTTCTATAGTCACACTGGGCGGCGGCGTCAAGCCAAACCTGTAGCGGCGCTGGAAATCAGTTGCCAAACATCGCGATTTACGGGCAATAGCAGGATGTTCAGCAAATCTCCATGGCGTAGAATCGCCGCAATGGCAGGCTAGGCGGAGCGTCTCTATGGGAGTCGTGAAGATGATCGGGCGGGGTTGGATTGCCGGTGCGGCCATGGCGCTTGCCTTTTCGGTGAGCGCGACGCCGCTTTCATCCGCCGAAATCCTGCATCGCACGGACTACGCCATCCGTCTTTCCGGCCTGCCCGTCGCGACCGCCAGCTTCCACTCCCAATTCAACGGCGACCGTTTTTCCATCTCCGGCAGCCTGCATTCCGCCGGCCTTGCGGATATCTTTGCCCGCACGAAGGGCACGACGTCGGTTTCCGGCATCGTCAGCCGCGACAAGCTGCGGGCCCAGTCCTACTCGGTGACCTACCAGAGCGGCAAGCGAGGGCGCGCCATCGACGTGACCTTCCGCAACGGCAATGTCGTACATGCCAGCATGGTGCCGGCGCGCAAGAAGCCGGACAACTGGGTGCCGGTCTCCAGCGCCGACATGCGCGCGGTGCTCGACCCGATCTCGAGCCTCATCATTCCCGCAGGAAACCGCATTTGCCCAAAGACGCTGCCGATCTTCGACGGGGAATCGCGCCTTGACCTGCAATTGACGTCGAAGGGCACCAAGTCCTATTCCACCAAGGGCTTCGAGGGCGAGGCCGTGGTCTGCGGCGTCCGCTTCATCCCGAAATCCGGCTACAGGAAGGGCCGCGACGACGTGGAATATCTGCGCAAGCTGCGGACGATGGAAATCTGGTTTGCCAAGGCCGAAGGAGCAAATGTATATGCTCCGGTCTATGTACAGATTCCGACCAAGCTCGGCCCTGTCACCGTCTCGGCCACGCGCTTCGGCGGCTGACGTGCCCGGTCGGCAGACCGGAGTGACGAGCCTTGAAGATGCGTGCAACCCTGATCGGCTTTTCCGCGATCCTCATGTGGGCGCTGCTGGCGCTTTTCACCGCCGCCTCCGGCAAGATGCCGCCCTTCCAGCTTTCCGCGATCTGCTTCCTCATCGGTAGCCTGCCCGGCATCCTCGTGCTCGCCGCCCGGCCGGAACGCACGCGCCTTCTGAGGCAGCCGGCGAAGGTCTGGATCACCGGCATCCTCGGCCTCTTCGGCTACCACTTCCTGTACTTCACGGCCCTGCGCAACGCACCAGCCGTCGAAGCCGGCCTCATCGCTTATCTCTGGCCGCTCCTCATCGTCGTCGGCTCGGCGCTGCTGCCGGGCGAGACGCTGAAATGGAATCATATCGTCGGCGCCTTGCTCGGCCTCGCCGGCACGGTGCTGATCGTCGGGCGCAATGGCTTCGCCTTCGACGAGGCCTATCTCATCGGCTATGGCGCCGCCTTCCTCTGCGCCTTCACCTGGTCCGGCTATTCGCTGATCACCCGCCGCTTCGAGGCGGTCTCGACCGATGTGGTGACCGGCTTCTGCCTCGCTACATCCATCCTGTCGCTGCTCTGCCACCTGATGCTGGAAACCACCGTCTGGCCGGAGACGAACTTCGAATGGCTCGCCGTCGCCGGCCTCGGCCTCCTGCCGGTGGGCGCTGCCTTCTATGCCTGGGATTTCGGCGTTAAGAACGGCGACATCCAGATCCTCGGCGCGGCAAGCTATGCCGCCCCGCTGCTCTCGACGCTGGTGCTCATCCTGACCGGCTTTGCCGAGCCGTCCTGGAACATCGCTCTTGCCTGCCTTCTGGTGACGGGCGGGGCGGTGCTGGCCGCCAAGGACATGATCCTCAGGAAGCGCGCCGCAGCTCCGGCCTGATTTTCAGAACCGGTCTTTTCGCGCCCGGATTTCGGCGAACACTTCCGCATCGCTCGCCGTCTCCAGGCCGAGATGGCGGCGGATCGCCGGGTCGGCCGCACGCAGGAACGGGTTCGTCGCCTTCTCGAGGCCGATCGTCGTGGGTGCCGTGAAGGCCCCCTCCGCCCGCAGTGCCTCGATCTCGGCAACCCGGCTCGCCAGGGCGGCGTTTTCCGGGTCGACGGTCAGGGAGAAACGCGCATTCGACAGCGTGTATTCGTGGCCGAAATAGACGACGGTTTCGTCCGGCAACGCGGAAAGCTTCTCAAGCGATTGCCACATCTGTGCCGGCGTGCCCTCGAAGAGGCGGCCGCAGCCGAGCGCAAAGAGCGTATCGGCGGCAAAAAGCAGCTTTTCTTCCGGCAGGTGGAAGCAGATATGGCCGAGCGTATGGCCCGGGGTGGCGATGACGTCCACCCGGCGGCCGGCAAAGTCGAAACTGTCGCCGCCATCCACCTTGCGGTCGATGCCGGGAATCGCTTCGCGCGCCGGCCCGACGATCGTCACACCAAAGCGCGCCTTCAGCGCCGGATTGGCCTCGACGTGATCATTGTGATGATGCGTCGTGAAGACGTGGCTCAACGTCCAGCCGCGACGGGCGAGCGCATCGAGGATCGGCTGTTCCTCCGGCGCATCGATGCTTGCGGTAGCGCCCGTCGCCGGGTCGTGCAGCAGCACCCCGAAATTATCGCTGCGGCAGGCAAAAAGCTCGATTTCCAGGGCGGTCATGGCGCATTCCTCATCATATCGGTCGGTGTCGCGCGGAATGTAAGGCAATCACCCTTGAAGTCCACCGGACCATCGCTAACATTCACGCCATGCATGCCGATATCGTCGACCTCCGGGAATTCTATCACTCGCCGCTTGGCCGCCTTGCCGATCAGTCGATCGCCATGGCGCTTTCATCGCTTTGGGCGCGCCTGCCCGACGAGCGCCTGGTGGGCCTCGGCTATGCCGTGTCCTATCTCGACCGTTTTCGCGCGGATACCGAGCGGACCTTCGCCTTCATGCCGGCCGGACAGGGCGCGGTGAACTGGCCGCCGAACGAGCTCTCCTCGACGGCGCTGGTCTTCGACGAGGAACTGCCCCTGCCCGACGCTTCGGTCGACCGGGTGCTGATGGTGCATTCGCTGGAATTTGCGGAAAACCCGCGTGAGACGATGAAGGAACTCTGGCGCGTGCTGGCGCCGGGCGGCCGCCTTGTCATCGTCGTGCCGAACCGGCGCGGCGTCTGGGCGCGCATGGAGCACACGCCCTTCGGCTCCGGCCGGCCCTATTCGCGCGGCCAGCTCACGGCATTGCTGCGCGAGACCAATTTCACGCCCGGCGCCAGTGCCGAGGCGCTGTTCTTTCCGCCCTCCAAGCTGCGCGGCGTGCTGAAGCTGCGCAGCGCCTTCGAGCGGCTGGGGCGCACGCTATGGCCGATGTTCTCCGGCGTCATCATCGTTGAGGCGCAGAAGCGGCTCTACCAGGGCCTGCCCGTTGCCGCCCGTGCCTCGCGCCGCGTCTTCGTGCCCGTGCTGGCGCCGCAGGGCGTGCCGACGACGCGCGAGGGTACGTCGCGCTGATCCCCTCGACAAATGCCGGGACGGTCGCTAGAGCGAAACGGCAGAAAAGAGGCGACGGACATGACGGACGTACATTTCGACAAGATCGCGCTGATCGGCATCGGCCTGATCGGCTCCTCCATCGCTCGCGCGGTGAAGGAAAAGGGCCTTGCCAGCACCGTCACCATTTCGAGCCGCAGCCAGGAAACGCTCGAGCGCGCCCGCGAACTCGATCTCGGCACCGACTACATCCACGACGCCGGCGAGGCGGTGGAAGGGGCTGATCTCGTCATCGTCTCGGTCCCCGTCGGCGCCTCCGGCAAGGTGGCGCAGGATATCGCCCCGCACCTGAAGCCCGGCGCCATCGTCACCGATGTCGGCTCCACCAAGGCCTCCGTCGTGGCGCAGATGCTGCCGCACATGCCGAAGAACGTGCATTTCATTCCGGGCCACCCGCTGGCGGGCACCGAGCACTCCGGCCCGGATGCCGGCTTTGCCGAACTCTTCAAGGGCCGGTGGTGCATCCTGACGCCCGTGCACGGCACCGACAAGGAGGCCAAGCGCAGGCTCTCCGCCTTCTGGGAGGCGCTCGGCTCGAAGGTCGACGAGATGGATACGGAGCACCACGACAAGGTGCTCGCCATCGTCTCGCACCTGCCGCACATCATCGCCTACAACATCGTCGGCACGGCGGACGATCTGGAGACGGTGACAGAATCGGAAGTCATCAAATATTCAGCCTCGGGCTTCCGCGACTTCACCCGCCTTGCCGCCTCGGACCCGACCATGTGGCGCGACGTCTGCCTGCACAACAAGGACGCAATCCTTGAAATGCTGTCGCGCTTCTCGGAAGACCTCGCCTATCTCCAGCGCGCCATCCGATGGGGCGACGGCGACAAGCTCTTCGACCTCTTCACGCGCACCCGCGCCATCCGCCGCTCGATCATCGACGCCGGACAGGACACCGCCGCACCGAACTTCGGCCGCCCGGTGGAAGAGAAGAAACAAAGCTGATCAGAGCGGCGGGATTTCCGCGATCGGGAAGGGACCGAGATAGACCGTGCCCTGCTGAACATTCAGCTTCACCACGGCGCGATCCTGCCCGCCTGAAAGCCCCTTGATGGCGCTCGCCACGCGCTTTGCGGTCTTGGCCGCATCCGGGAACACGTCCGACACCCGATCCCGCCAGGCCGTGATGCCTTCGATCGTGAGATCGAGCGTGCCCGAGAGCGTGCCGTCGTCGCCGACCTTGACGGGCCCGGAAAGCGTCATCGTCTTGCCGTCTCCCAGATCGAGCGACAAGGCGCGCAGTTCCGCACTCGTGCCGAAAGGAATCGCGGGTGGCGGGCCCTCGCTGGACATCCACTTGGCCGCATCCGCGATCGTCACGTCGACCGCGAGGTTGAACGGCGGCAGCACCTTCCCACCCAGTTCGAGCGCGAGCCCATCGAGCGAGGCAGCGACGTCGAGCGCTTCACCGGACCGGCGGAGATGCTTTTCGCCATGGGTGGCGGCAATGCCGACCGACAGCCCTTCGGACGGCGCGTTGAGCCTGCCCTTCAGCCCGTCATAGGCGACCGAGGCACGGTCGAGCCCGTCCGTCCAGGCAACGGTGCTGGCGCGCAGCAAATCCCAGTTCACATCGAGGGCGAAGTCCGGCGTCACGCGCACCTGCGCCGGTCCGTCGAGTTCGATGATCGCGTGGCCGGGACGATAGACCTGTGCGGCCGAGCGCAGTTCCCCGAAGCTCGCCGACAGGCCGGTGGGCCGGTCGTCGATACCGACCGAATCGCAGAAGACGCCAATCCGGAACGGGTAGCCGCGAACGGACAGATTGCTGCACGAGGCGGAATGCATGCCCGCTTCGGAGGCGGCAAGCTGCTGCGTCAGCCGATCCTTCAGCCGGCCCGCAGCATAGAACCACCCACCCGTATAGAGCGCTCCGAAGACAACGATGGCAATGGCAAGCCAGACCAGCTTGCGCGTAACTCCGGACGTGCCTGCGCGGCTTGACGATGCCATAGTGTTCTCCAATTGTGACGGGTAATGATTTGCCCGCTGAAGCAATTCCGCTTTTCCTCGAATCGCGAAATCGCTTTATCTGGTTACCTGACATGCACTTGCGGACGCAAACCGCTTCGCATTCGTGTCGAAACTGCCCTGCGACAAAGCCGGCAATTGCGGCGGCTTTTTGAGAGATGATCCAAGTGACGGTGGATATGAACGAATTCTGGGTCTTTGGCTACGGATCGCTGATGTGGAATCCGGGCTTCGAATTCGAGGAGCGGCAGGCCGCCCATCTCTTCGGGTTTCGCCGGGCGCTGTGTGTGCGCTCCTGGGTCCACCGCGGCACCGAAGAACGGCCCGGCCTCGTGCTCGGCCTCGACCGCGGCGGCTCCTGCCGTGGCGTCGCCTTTCGCGTGGCGCCCGAAAGCCGGGAAGCGGTGGTCGACTATCTGCGCGAGCGGGAACTGGTAACGCATGTCTACCAGGAGCGTTCGCTCCCCGCGACACTTGGCAATGGACGGCGGGTGACGACGCTTGCCTATATTTGCGACCGGGCGCACCATCAGTTTGCCGGTTCGCTGTCGGTGGACGAAGCCGCAGCCACCATCAGCGCCGCCATCGGCAAGTCCGGGCACAACATGGACTACCTGCGCAACACGCTCGCACATCTGCGTGAAATGGGTATCCGCGATCACTGGCTGGAGGATGTCGGCCGGGCGGCGGAAACCCTGCACACCCGCGCTTCCGCCTGATCAGGCGGCATGCGCCTTCAGTTCCGCCAGCCGCTTCTTGGCGGTCGGCGGCAGCGGAAGATGCGGGTTGGCCTCGATCGTTTCGACAAGCAGGCGGTCGCTTTCCGTCTCCATCACCTCGACGAGGTGGGCGAGGAAGGCGTCCGGGTCCATGCCGGGCTCGATCGGCGGCAGGATGCGCACCTTGAAGTGGCCGGGATACCGGATGAACTTGCGCCGCGGCCAGAACAGGCCCGGATGCATGACGACCGGCAGGACCGGCGTCGCGAGATCGCGGTAGAGGCGAGCGATGCCATACTTGTATTCCGGCGTCGCGCCCGGCGGACGGCGGGTGCCTTCCGGGTAGATGATGAGCTGGCGGCCGGTATCCATCTCTTCCTTCGTGCGCTGCATCACCGCGGCCATGACCTTGCCGCGCGCGTTGCGATTGACCGGCACCATGCGCTGTTTCTTGATGTACCAGCCAAACAGCGGGATCCAGGTAAGCTCGCGCTTCAGAATGTAGAGCGGATCGTCGAGCCAGGGCAGCAATGCATAGGCATCCCAGAAGGACTGGTGTTTCGGCGCGACGATGTAGCCGCCCTGCGGAATGTTCTCCAGCCCTTCAATCTCGAAGGTCGTGCCGACAATCTTCTCGAACAGCCAGTGGCTGCTTCTCGCCCAGTTCTTCGGAACCATATAGGCCTTCTTGCGCGGCAGCAGGAAATAGACCGGTGTCAGGACGACCATCTGCAGGATGAGATTCAGGTAGAAGACGATATTGAAAATGACAGAGCGGAGAACGATCATCGGGAGCCTGTAAGCGGGACGCGTCCTTTCGCCCTACACGATAATCCAGGGCGGGGAAACTCCCGTTGCAGCGATCTCAGCTGCCGGCCATGTCGCCGCGAAGCCCCGACCAGCTGCGCGCGCCGGCAAAGGCACGCAGATGCGCAAGGCAATATTTCAGATATTCCGACAGCATCGCTTTGACGACACCCGGCTGGCGCAGCCAGTTGCCGTTCTTCAGGTCCGAATTGACGACCGGATAGGCGATGAATTCCGTCCGGGTATCGCTGGCCTTCAGCTCCAGAAGGCTGCGCGGCATGTGATAGTTGTTGGTGACGACCAGCACACGGCGGAACTGATGATCGCTGATCCAGCGTGCCGTCTCATTGGCATTGCCGATCGTATCGACGGCCTCGTAGCCCATGTCGACGCAGCATTCGAAAAGGGCGGAGGAACTCTGGGTGAGCTTGCGGATCTGGTTCCCGCTGGTGGTCGGGTTCACGCCGGAGATCAGCAGGCGCTCTCCCGCGCCGTTCTTCAGAAGGCCGATGGCGCGGTCGATGCGCTGATAGCCGCCGGTCAGGACGACGATAGCGTCGGCCTTCGGTTCGCGGGGTGCGTCCAGCGCGGCGACCGTCTCGGCGAATTGCAGGAAACCGGCAACGCTCGCCACGACGGCCAGCAGGATGAACGCGAGAACGACACGCACGACAATCCGGGCCGGCCGCATACGCCGCCGCCCCCTTTTCCCTTCCGGCCGGGTGCCTTCAGACAGCCCCGGTTTTTCCCGTTCCAGCGCGTTCATGATTCCGTCCATAGAACCCGATTGCGGCAACGGATAGTCCGTTTCGCGGCGATGATCCGTCCAACCCGCGTCATGTGTCGGGCAATTGATCCGTGCGCGACGGATCGGAGCGGATGAGGTCGATTTCGTGAATCGTCCGCATCACCGTGAAGCGCGCCGTCAAGGTCGTCAACAGCGCGATGACGGCGATGGTCGCGGCGATGCCGAGATAGCCGGTGAACCCCATGGAGAAGGTGCCGAAAAGGGCCGTTGCCTGGTCGCTCTGGGGGGTGGCGATCGAGCGCCCCTGCCAGAAACCGGCAATGGCGAAGAACAATGCCGCAAGGAGCCCGCCGGCAAGGGAGCCCTTGAGGCTGATCTTCAGAAAATGCTTCTGGAACTCGGAAGCGACGAAGCCCGCCTCGGCCCCGACGAAGTGCAGTACTTCCACGATATGCCGGTTGCCGGAAAGGGCGCCGCGCGTGGCGAAGATCACCGTCAGCACCATGGCGGAAAAGACGAGCACCAGCACGCCCGTGCCGATGAAGGCGGTCGTGCGCGCCATGGCGACGAGGCGATCCACCCAGGTGCGATGGTCGTCAAGGAAGGCCTGCGGGATCTTTTCCGCAAGCGCCGCGCGCATGCCGACAAAATCGGGCGGGCTCTGTTCGTCGATGGTGACGATGACGAGGCGCGGCACCGGCAGTTCATCGAGGTCCAGCCCCTCGCCGAGCCAGGGCTCCAGAAGGCGGGCCGTCGCCGCCTTGTCGACGATCGTGCCGTCGCGCGTGCCGGTAAAGGTGAGCGCGAGGTCGCGCGCATCCCTGAGCGCCTGTTCCATGTCGAAATTTTCGTCCGGCTTGATCTGGATGGTGATCTCGCGGGAAATCTGGCTCTGCCAGCTCGCTGCCGTCGCGCGCACCATGCTGACAGCGCCGAAGGTGAGGCAGGCCAGGAAGGCCATGATGGCGATGACGAGCATCAGCGCGTTGCCGGACACGTTGGCCTGCGGCACGATGGGCGCCGTCGGGCGCACACGCATCTCCGGCCGGCGGGCCGGCTGGGTGTCCTGTGGGGTCTCGCGGAGCGCGTCAGTCATAGATGTCGAGCCGTCCCTGCGAGAGGATCATGCGCCGCGCCTCGACCTGATCCATCAGCGACAGATCGTGCGTGGCGATCACCACGGCCGTGCCGAGCCGGTTCAGCTCGAGAAAGAGGCTGAGCAGCCGGCGCGCCATGGGCGGATCGACGTTGCCGGTCGGCTCGTCGGCAAGCAGCAGTTCCGGCCGGTCGATCAGCGCACGTGCGATCGCCGCGCGCTGCTTCTCGCCCCCCGAAAGCACCGGCGGCAGCACGTTGATTCGCTCGCCGAGCCCGACCCATTTCAAAAGTTCCAGAACGTCGGCGCGGTAGCTCGATTCCTCCTTGCCGCGCACGCGCAGCGGCAGCGCGACATTCTCGTAGGTCGTCAGGTGATCGAGTAGGCGGAAATCTTGGAAGACGATGCCGATGCGCCGGCGCAGCATCGGCAGCTCGTCACGCGCGATGGTCGAGATTTCCCGGTCGAAGGAACGGATGATGCCGCGCGTCGGCTGGAGCGACAGGAAGAGCAGGCGCAGAAGCGTCGTCTTGCCGGCGCCCGACGGCCCCGTCAGGAACTGGAAGGACCGACGCGGAATATCGAAGGTCAGGTCGCGGAGAATCTCCGGCCCCATCCCGTAGCGCAGTCCGACATTCTCGAAGTGAATCAATGGCCAATCCGGTTCTAGAAGCGGTCTCGCCGCGATACCGCGGCCGACGTCGCATAGGAAAGCGGCTCTTTCACGGTCAGGTTTCCAAAGCATTAACCGTTATGGTTTACGTTTCGTAAGGATTTCATTCAATGCCCGACTTTTCGCCAATGTTTTTTGCGCGAAGGCCGGCAAGCAAGGAGTTCGCGATGAACGCCTTCAGAGCGAAACAGCAGGCAAAAGGCCGCATCGATCTGCTCCCGCCGGAGCCGAAGGCGCCCGCCCGCAAGCACGCAAGACCGTTTCCGGCCCGCCCCGAAGCGGTCGATGCCGATTTCGTGGTGATTCGCGGCAGCGCCGCGCGAACGTCCAACGACAATCATCGACCGATCCGTCCGGCTCAGGCCCGGCCGGCCGCGCAGCACCTCGCCTTGCGAATCGCGGCCGCCGGCGCCCGGCTCTGCGAGGCAGGCTTGCAGCTTCTTCCCGGTCGCGCCTTCGCCGGCCTCGTCACCGCAACCTTCATTTTCGTCTTCGCCTATGCCGGCGGCCTCTCGGCGCTCATGGCGACGCTTCCGGCGAGCGATCCGCCGGCCGCACTGCGCGTCGCCGGCATCACCACGGCGATAAGCGACCGGAACGGCATGAAAGTGCTCTCCGTCTACGGCCGCATCGACAATGCCGGCAATGGCACGCAGGCCGTCCCGCCGCTGGCAATCCGTGTCGAGGGCGCGGGCGAGAAGCTTGAACGGCGCGTCGCGCTCGAGACGGCGATGCTCGCCCCCGGCAGCAGCGAGCACTTCGCGCTGCATATTCCCCATAGCGGCGGAAAAGTGCCCAAAGTCTCGGTTTCCCTTGACACCGAGGGTGCACCGGCCAACTGACTGTGCTAATCGGCTCCTTTGTTTCCACGCAAGCCCGCCAGCGGCTTTGCCGGAATTGCCTTGTCGACACGAAGGAACGCCTCGCGATGCAGATTGTCCGCGGAAAGAAGATCGAAACGCTCTACGACGCCGGGCAGATTGCCGCGCGCAACTCGGAGCTGGCCGCAGCGATTGCAAACGGACCGACGAAGGATCTTCTCGTCATTGCGGTCCTCAAGGGCTCGTTCATCTTCGCTGCCGACCTCACCCGCGCGCTGCATACGGCAGGCCTTGCGCCCGAAGTCGAGTTCATCACGCTGTCGAGCTACGGCGCCGGCACCGTCTCGCAGGGCGTCAAGGTCGTCAAGGACATCGACAGCGACGTGCACGGCCGCGATATCCTGCTGATCGACGATATTCTCGAATCCGGCCGCACGCTCACCTTCGCCAAGGAACTGATGTACGAGCGCGGTGCGCGCAACGTCACGATCGCCGTGCTGCTCGACAAGCGCGAGAAGCGCAAGACGGATCTGGAGGCCGACTATGTCGGCTTCGAATGCCCCGACCACTTCGTCGTCGGCTACGGCATGGACGTCGCCTATGCCTTCCGGGAACTCCCCTTCGTGGGCATCGTGACGGGTGACGCGGACTAAAGCATTTCCAGCCGAAGCAGCATCGCTTCGGCGTCGGATAATGCGGCAAAAACAAAACCCTGGAGCAATTGCAGCGATCCGGTTTTCACCCGGATTGCTCCAGGCAATCCCGCCAGGATGCGCCGTGGCTCCCCCAAATTGCCATCGGACGTTTACCGATCGACAAGGAAAGTCTGGTCTTTTCGTTTCCGGACGACCGAGAAGGGGAACCAATGGCGAAGATTCTGATCACCGAGGACGAGGATTCGCTGCGCATCTTCGTGGCGCGCGCGCTGCGACTGGATGGCCATGAAACCGTCGAGGCACCGGATGGCGCTGCCGGGCTCGATGCCCTGACCGACGGCGGCTTCGATCTCCTGCTTTCCGATATCCGCATGCCGGTGATGGACGGCATCGAGCTTGCCCACAAGGCATCCGCCGCACATCCCGCGCTGAAGATCCTGCTGATGACCGGTTATGCCGACCAGCGCGAACGGGCCGACGACCTTGCGACGAAAATCGTCGATGTCGTCAGCAAGCCCTTCAGCCTGCCGGACATCCGTCGCGCCGTCGCGCAGGCGCTCGCTGCCTGACCTTGCCGTTCCGCTGGAGTTCTCAGCGGATGCCCAGCAGCCGTTCCAGATAATCCCGCTCGAAGCCGGGTGCGGCGCCCGTGCCGAGCCGGCGGCGGATCTCGTCGAGGATTTCGCGCGCCCGCTGGATGTCGATCTCTTCCGGAATTTTCGTCGGCCCGCCGAAATCAGGGCCCTGACCGTTGGCGTTGTGCTCACGGCCGAGCGGGTCGCGACCGTTTCGGCCGGCCTGTGGCATGCCTTCGCCCGGCCCCTGGCCCTGCCCCATGGCCTGCATCTGGCTCATCATGTTCTGCGCGCCCTGCCGTAGCGCCTCCAGCGCGCGGCCCTGGCTACCGACGGCCGCTTCGCCCTGCCCTTCGCCAAGCGCTTCAGAGGCACCTTTCATTTCGCGACCGGCCTGACCGAACCCTTCGCCGGGTTCCAGCCCCATGCCCTTCAGCGCCTCCTGCAGCTCACCGAGCTGCTTGCCGAGCCCATCCTGCTGCTCCTGAAGCTTCTTCAACGCTTCCCGCAACTGTTCGGCCGTCATCTGGTCGGTCGGCTGGCCGGCGCTTTTGTCGCTCGGCTGGCCGGCGCCGTTGTCGCCCGGCTGTTGCTGTTCACCGTCCTCGCCGGGCATCGGGTCGCCAAGCTGCTGGCGGTCACGCAGGGCCTGGTCGAACTGGAAGGTCTGCTCCATCAGCTGCTGCTGCTTCTGCATCAGCTCGCCGAGCTTGTCCATCTGCTGGCGCATGGCATCGTTCTGCTGGCCCTGCTGCCCCTGCTGGGGGCGTCCGGCCTGCAGGTTGTTCATCATGCGCTGGAGTTCGGAAAGCATCTGCTGGGCCTGCTCACGCGCGCCGGAACGTGCCAGATTCTCGATCTGGTCCATCATGCGCTGCAAATCCTGCTGGCGCAGGATCTGGCCCTGCTGCTGG
Source organism: Shinella sp. (assembly GCF_049651085.1). GTDB lineage: Bacteria > Pseudomonadota > Alphaproteobacteria > Rhizobiales > Rhizobiaceae > Shinella. The sequence continues at coordinate 10,720 of NZ_JBASBL010000019.1, read as the reverse complement.
GCATTCTGCTGCATCTGGCCGTTCTTGGCGGCCTGACGGGCAAGCTCTTCCATATAGGCTTGCATGGCCTCGCGCAGTTCCTTCATGAGCTGGGCGATCTCCTCGTCGGAGGCGTTGCGCTCCAGCGCCTCGGAGAGCGCTTTCTGCGCCTCGCGCAGACGGCGGTCGGCGAGTGAGAGATTGCCGTCCTCGATGCCCAGCGCGATTTCCCAGAGATAATCCGCCGTCTCGCGCATCTGGTCGTCCGTGCGGGCAAGCTTCATGCGCGCGGCGGCCGATTGCAGCAGGAGGAAATGCGTAAGGTTGGGGATCGTCTCTTCCGGCCGGATGGTCAGCGCCTCGTTGAGCGCGATCGCATAGGCAAGCTGATTGGCGTCGAGCGCGAAAACCTGCCGCTGGTCGGCGACCGCAGCCGCAAGAGGCTCGAAGAAGGTCTTGGCCGGCAGGATCATCTCGACCGGCTGGCTGCGCCCTTCCTGCCCGGCCGCGTCCCTGGCGACGAGCGTAATCTTCACGCGCTTGCCGGAGAGCGGATGCTCGGAGAGGTTACGGCTGGTCGTGCCCTTGGCGTCGCGCGCCGCACGGCGCGGCAGGTCGAGCCTGTAATCCGGCAGCGGATAGAGCGGTCGCGCGTCCTTCGGCTGATCGACCGGCACGATCTCCGCATGGGCGTCCTGAAGCCCGTAATCGTCCTTGGCGATGAAGCTGATTTCGAGCGCTGCGGCCACCGTCTTCTTCGGAATGCCGTCAAAGGCGATCTCCGGCACCCGGTCCGGAATGACCGAGAAGACCCAGCTGCGGCCATCGACCGTCAGCGTGCCATCCTTCAGGATCTTATACTGCATCGTCCTGGCGCCATTGACGGCAGCAACCGGCGCCTTCGCATCCGTCCTGGAAGCTGCGCCCTTCTCGTCCTTCGGCTTTTCCTCTTCTGGACGGATGGCCGTGGCCGCGGTCTCGCCGGCCGCCTGATAGCTCACCTGCTCGTCGCCGCTGCCGCCGGTCACGCGCACCGTGAGTTCGCTGAACTGCGGAATGCGGATCTCGTCCTTCGCCGCTTCGGCCGGCTGGCCCTGCCCGTTGCCGGTGAGGAAAACGGGCGCACGCGATGTATGCGCCGGCGGCGTCACCCAGGCGTCAATGCGCATGTCAGGCGTCGTCTCGGCCGCCGGGCGGAAGGAAACGATATCGGCCAGCATGCCGGCACGGTTGGAATAGGAAAAGGCAAAGGCGATGACGACGAGCAGCACCGGAATGGCGCGCAGCGCATGGCGGTCATGGCGGGCGATATCGGGCTCGGGCGTGCCTGTCCGCAGGGAGCCGATCATCCGCGCCATGCGAGCCTGATGCTCGCGCCACAGCGCCTCGGCAAAGGCATCGCCGCCTGCCGGCTGGTCATCCTGCACACGGATCGCCTGATGCGCCAGCGCATTGCGCGCCTCCAGCATCCGGTCGGCCCTGTCGACGGAGGGCCAGTCGAGACCCCGCAGGCGCAGAAGCAGCCCGGCAAGGCAAAGCGCAAAGGCGGCAAGCGTCGCGATATGCAGCCAGGCCGGCACATGGCGGAAATATCCGAACCATGTCAGCGCCAGGAAACCGGCGACGAGCAGGAGAACCGGCAGCAGTCGCGGAGCGAGCGTTTCCAGATAGAGGATGGTGCGCGCTGCAAGGCGTTTGCCCGCAAGCCGGCGTGCCAGCGGATTGCCCGTCGCCCCCGTCTTACGCTGCCTTTCAATCGCCATCGTTCATCATTCTCCGCCGCGGGTTGTCGCCGCCAAAAGATAACATGCTTTGTGGCGAAGACGAGGGCACGCGCAAAATCGTGAACGGCTTTCCCGCGCGCGGACGGCTCAGGCGAGCCAGTCCGGCGTGGAGTCGAGGCCGATCAGGTCGTCATAGGACGTCCTCGGCCGGATGACGTGGAACTCGGACCCGTTGACCAGCACTTCCGGCACCAGCAGGCGGCTGTTGTAGGTGCCGGCCTGCACCGCGCCATAGGCGCCGGCCGAACCGACGGCGAAGAGGTCGCCCGGCTTCGGTTGCGCCATTTCGCGGTCCTGCGCCAGATAATCGCCCGTTTCGCAGACGGGACCGACGACATCGGCGCGGATGCGCGGCGCGTTGGCCGCGGAAATGATGACCGGATCGATCTCGTGCCAGGCTTCGTAGAGCGTCGGGCGAATGAGATCGTTCATCGCCGTATCGACGATGACGAAGGTCTTTTCCCCGCCATCCTTCACATAGATGACTTCGGTGACCAGAATGCCGGCATTGCCGACAATCAGGCGACCCGGCTCCGTGACGATCTTGCAGCCAAGGCCCTTCAGCTGGTCCTTGACGATCTGCGCATAGGCATCCGGCAGCGGCGGCGGCGCGTTGTCGAGCTTGTAGGGGATGCCGAGACCACCGCCGACATCGACGTGATCGATCGTGTGGCCATCGGCCCGCAGCGTCTCGACGAGCTCGCGCAGCAGCCGGAAGGCATCCTCGAAGGGTTGCAGCTCGGTGATCTGGCTGCCGATATGCATGTCGATGCCGGTCACCTCAATACCCGGCAGGCTTGCCGCGCGGGCATAGACGGCGCGCGCGCGCTCCCAGGAAATGCCGAACTTGTTTTCCTTCTTGCCCGTCGAAATCTTGGCATGCGTGCGCGCATCGACATCCGGATTGATGCGGAAGGAGACGTGCGCGACCTTGCCGGCCTTCACGGCGCGGGCATTCAGGATTTCCAGCTCAGGCTCGGATTCGACGTTGAAGCAGTAGATACCGGCCTCAAGCGCCAGATCCATTTCGCGCGGCGTCTTGCCGACGCCGGAGAACATGATGCGCGAGGCGGGAACGCCTGCGGCAAGCGCCCGGCGAAGTTCCCCTTCCGAAACCACATCGACGCCGGCGCCAAGCCGGGCGAGCGTCTTCAGCACCGCCTGGTTGGAATTCGCCTTCATGGCGTAGCAGACCATCGCATCCAGGCCGTCGAACGCTTCGGAGAACACCTTGTAGTGCCGCTCCAGCGTGGCCGTCGAATAGCAATAGAAGGGAGTGCCCACCGCCTTGGCGATTTCCGGTACCGGCACATCCTCCGCATGGAGAACGCCGTCACGATGCTCAAAATGATTCAAGAGTCTGGTCCCTCCAGAGCGATTCAGGCAAAGGCGAGAACCGGAAGCGCGTTGGTACGATTAGAGAAGGGGATCGAGGATGAATGGCTTGTCTTCGACCTGCTCGACCTGCTTGCCATCGATGGTCTTCACCACCGGCTGCGCGCCCGGCCGTTCGAGATCGCCTTTGCGCCCGCAGGCAGTCAGAACCGCTGCGGAAAGGCAAAGCACGAGAGCCAGCCTGCCGATGTCGATGCGTGTCATGAAGCGTTCCCTGGAAATACCGGTGGTCGAGTGGGCTCCATCCTTAGCGAATTCGCCCGCTCTTGTGCACCCTGATTCTGGTGATGAGTCCTGCAAGCGCCTTGATCAGTTCTGCTGCCGCCACCAGGCGATCTGCTTCCTGACTTCCGACGGCGCAGTGCCGCCATAGCTCTTGCGGCTGGCGACCGAAGCCTCGACCGTCAGCACGTTGAAAATGTCGGCGGTGATCGCGGCGTGGATCGCCTGCAAATCCTCGAGCGACAGGTCCGCGAGGTCGCAACCCTTGCTCTCGGCAAGCGCCACGGCGCGGCCGGTGACATGGTGGGCATCGCGGAACGGAAGCCCCGCCTCACGCACCAGCCAGTCGGCAAGGTCCGTCGCGGTGGAATAGCCAGAGCCGGCCGCCGCCTTCATCCTGTCGGTGCGGATCGTCATGTCGCGCACCATGCCGGTCATCGCCGCAATGGCAAGCTCCAGGCTTTCGGCAGCGTCGAAGACCTGTTCCTTGTCTTCCTGCATGTCCTTGGAATAGGCGAGCGGCAGGCCCTTCATGACGGTGAGCAGCGCGATCAGCGAGCCGTTGATGCGACCCGTCTTGGCGCGCACCAGCTCGGCCGCATCCGGGTTCTTCTTCTGCGGCATGATCGAGGAGCCGGTCGAGAAGGCATCCGACAGGCGGATGAAGCCGAATTGCGGCGTCGACCAGATGACGATCTCTTCGGCAAGACGCGAGAGGTGGGTTGCGGCAATCGCGGCGATCGACAGGAATTCAAGCGCGAAGTCGCGATCCGAAACCGTATCGATCGAATTGCGTGTCGGCTCGCGGAAGCCCAGCGCCTTCGCCGTCATGTGGCGGTCGATGGCATAGCCGGTGCCGGCAAGCGCGGCGGCACCGATCGGGCTCTCGTCGAGATGCTCGATGGCATGGCGCACGCGCTGGCGGTCGCGGCCGATCATTTCCACATAGGCCATGCAATGGTGGCCGAAGGTCACCGGCTGGGCGGTCTGGAGATGGGTGAAGCCGGGCATGACGGTTTCGGCATGCTCTTCCGCACGGTCGAGGAAGGCCGCGATGAGACCCGTCAGCATTTTCTCGGTCTTCTGCAATTCTTCCTTGACCCAGAGGCGGAAATCGAGCGCCACCTGGTCGTTGCGCGAACGGGCCGTGTGCAGGCGGCCGGCGGCCGGGCCGATGAGCGTCGCCAGCCGCGCCTCGATGTTCATATGGATGTCTTCCAGCTTGCGCGAGAACTCGAAAGCACCGCTTTCGATCTCTGACAGGATCGTGTCGAGACCGTGAACGATCTTTTCCTTATCCTCTGCCGAAATGATGCCTTGATGGCTGAGCATCTCTGCATGCGCCTTTGAGCCGCGGATGTCCTGGGCATAAAGCTTCTTGTCGAAGCCGATGGAGGCATTTATCTCCTCCATGATCGCATCCGGCCCCGAGGCGAAGCGGCCGCCCCACATCTGGTTCGAGGATTTCGTCTCGGAATTGCCGTCAGCCATGGTGCCTGTCCTGGAGAATGAAATGTCAGTGAAGAAGAAAATCGGCCTGCCCGCAACCAAGCTGATCGCCATTGCCGGGCTAGCCGGACTTCTCGCCGGTGCCGCAGCGATATACGTGAAGGAGAGCATGTCTGGCAATGGCGCGGGCATCGTCGCCTCCGCAGATCCTGCCGCCTGCAGCGCCGCGGCCGCCAAGGCCGAGGCACTCACCCCCTTCTCGAAGGGGCAGGTCGCAGCCATGCGCACCGTCGACGAACACCGTCCGCTGCCTGACCTCATCTTCGACGGGCCGGACGGCAAGAAGAAGACGATCGCCGACTTTGCCGGCAAAACCCTGCTCATCAATCTCTGGGCGACGTGGTGCGTGCCCTGCCGCGAGGAAATGCCGGCGCTGAACGCGCTCGAAAAGGATCTCGGCAGCGACAGGTTCGAGGTCGTCGCGATCAACATCGATACCGGTGACGACGAGAAGCCCAAAAGCTTCCTGACCGAGACCGGCGTCAATGAACTTGCCTATTACCGCGATGCCTCGATGGGCGTCTTCAACACACTGAAGAAGGAAGGCCTTGCCTTCGGCCTTCCCGTGACCCTGCTGATGGACGACAAGGGCTGCCTGATCTCCGCGATGAACGGCCCGGCCGCCTGGGACAGCGAGGACGCCAAGGCCCTGATCAACGCCGCGCTGGCGGCGCCGAAGAGCTGACCCTCACGCCGCCGCGTAGACGCGCGGGCGGCGAATGCCGATGAACCCCGTATCGCCCTTGCGATGCGGGAATTCCGGCGCGGTGTCGAACTCGATCGGCTGGCCACTGCCGGTCATCGCCAGCACGCGGCGCGAATCCGGCCGGTCGATGACGCGCATGATCTTCGCGGCAATGCCGTTCCCGTCCTCGCGCCAGGTCACGTCCGCCGGGCGGAAGAGGATCTGGCCGCTGCCATCCGCAACGCCGTCGGCCTCGAATGCCACGTCATCGACATAGGCCTTGCCGCCGCGGATATCCGCGTCGAGCCGGTTGGCGTCGCCGAGGAAATTCATCACGAAGGCATCGGCCGGCGTGCGGCAGACCGCTTCGGGCGTCCCTTCCTGCACGATCTTTCCCTTGTTGAGAATGACCACCCGGTCGGCAAGGTCCAGCGCCTCTTCCTGGTCATGCGTGACGAAGAGCGTGGTGATGCCAAGCTCGTCATGGATCTTGCGCAGCCAGCGGCGCAGGTCCCGCCGCACATTCGCATCGAGCGCGCCGAACGGCTCGTCGAGCAGCAGCACGCGCGGATCCACAGCAAGCGCACGGGCGAGCGCCACGCGCTGGCGCTGGCCGCCGGAAATCTGGCCGGGAAAACGATCCTTGAGGCCGCTCAACTGCACCAGATCGAGCAATTCCTCGACCCGTTCGGCAATCGCCTGCGACGAGCGCTTCACCTTCGATACCTTCATGCCGAAGGCGATGTTCTGGCCGAGCGTCATGTGCGGGAAGAGCGCATAGTGCTGGAAGACGAAGCCGACGCCGCGCTCACGCACGGGGATATCGGTGGCATTTTCCCCGCCGAAATAGATCGCGCCGCCATCGGCATATTCGAGACCGGCGACCATGCGCAGGATCGTCGTCTTGCCCGAACCGGACGGGCCGAGCAAGGCGACAAGCTCGCCGCTCTCGATTTCCAGCGAAACGCCGTGCACGGCGCGAAAGGTCTCGAATGTCTTGACCACATTGTCGAGGCGGATCTTCAAGGCTTGACCTCCGGAAGGATGCTGTCGGCGCCGGCAAGGGCCGTCGGACGCTGGACACGGCCCGCGCCCTGCCGCTCGAGCGCCACCTTGGCAATGAGCGTGACGATGGCGAGGCCGGCGAGAATGGATGCGGCGGCAAAGGATCCGGCCGCGTTATAGTCGTGGTAGAGCAGCTCGATATGCAGCGGCAGCGTGTTCGTCTGGCCGCGAATGTTACCCGAGACGACCGAGACGGCGCCGAATTCACCCATCACGCGAGAATTGCAGAGCACCACGCCGTAGAGCAGCGCCCATTTGATGTTCGGCAGCGTGACCGAGAAGAAGGTGCGCCAGCCGCTCGCCCCGAGCGATGTCGCCGCCTCTTCGAGATCGCGGCCCTGCGCCTGCATGAGCGGGATCAGCTCGCGCGCGACGAAGGGCGCCGTCACGAACATGCTGGCCAGCACGATGCCAGGCAGCGCGAAGAGGATCTTGATTTCCGCCGATTGCAGCATGGGGCCGAACAGGCCCTGCAGACCGAAGACGAAGAGATAGGCGACACCGGCGACGATGGGCGAGACGGAGAAGGGCAGTTCGATGACGACCGTCAGGAGCCGCTTGCCCCGGAAGTCGTGCTTGGTGATGGCCCAGGCCGCCGCCACGCCGAAAATCGTGTTGATCGGCACGGCGATGAGCGCGGTGATGACCGTCAGCAGGATGGCATGCCGCGTATCCGGCTCGGCGATCGATTCGGCAAAATAGCCGACGCCGCGCGAAAAGGCCTCGACGGCGATGACAACGAGCGGCGCGACGATCATCAGCCCGACGAGCAGGAGAACGATTGCAAGCAGGCTGCGACGGAAAAACGGATTGTCGCCGACGCGGGGCGGCTTGCCCTTTCGGTTCTGCGTCATGATCAGCCCCTTGCCGTGTAGCGCAGGGCGCGGGCCTGCATGAGATTGGTGAGGGCCAGCATCAGGAAGGCCGTCAGCAGCATGACCGAGGCAATCGCGGCGGAGGCGGGATAATCGTATTCCTCGAGCCGGATGAAGGCCAGGAGCGCGGTGATCTCCGTCGAGAACGGCTGGTTGCCGGCAATGAAGATGATGGCGCCGAACTCGCCCAGGCTGCGCGCGAAGGACAGCGACACGCCGGCCAGAAGCGCCGGCGTCAGAAGCGGCAGGATGACGCCGACGAAGATGGAGAGGTCGCTGGCGCCGAGCGTCTGTCCCGCCTCCTCCAGCGCCGGGTCAAGCTCTTCCAGCACCGGCTGCACGGTACGCACGATGAAAGGAATGCTGGTGAAGCTCATGGCGACCATGATGCCGAGCGGCGTATAGGCAACCTTGATACCGAGATGCGACAGCGGCCCGCCGAACCAGCCGTTCGTGGCGAACAGCGTGGTGAGCGCGATGCCCGCGACGGCCGTCGGCAGCGCGAAGGGCAGATCGACCAGCGCATCGACGAGGCGGCGACCGGGAAAACGGTAACGCACCAGGATCCAGGCGAGCGACAGGCCGAAGAAGAGGTTGAAGACCGTGGCGGCCAGTGCACAGAGCACCGTCACGCGGTAGCTGGCAAAGGCGCGCTCGGAGGAGATGATGCGCCAGTAGTCTTCCGGGCCGAGGCTCGCCGCCTTGAAGACGAGCGCAGCCAGCGGCAGCACCACGATGATGGCCACATAGACGAGGGTTATGCCGAGCGCGAGCGGCAATCCGGGCAGTACACGCCGTCTCAAGACGCGCTTTCCTTTCGAAGGCAATTCCAGGAAACGTGCGGATCGGTTTTCCGGCCGGAATTGGGTGGGATCTTGCATGCGACAACCGGCGGAACCAATGTCCGCCGGTCGCCCGAAGCATGAGGTCGGTGGATCAACGGCTGCCGTAGATCTTGTCCAGCGTTCCGCCTTCGGCGAAGTGTTCTTCGGAAACCTTGTTCCAGCCGCCGAAGACGTCTTCGACATTCACGAGGCGGATTTCCGGGAACTGGTCCTTGAACTCGGCGGCGACCTTCTCGTCGAGAACGCGGTGGCCGAATTCGGCAGCGATCTTCTGGCCTTCCGGCGCATAGAGGAAGTCGAGATAGGACTTGGCAAGATCGCGGCTGCCGCGGGCATCCGCCACCTTGTCGACGACGGCGACCGGGAATTCGGCCAGCAGCGAGACGGAGGGCACGACGCTCTCGAACTTGTCCTCGCCATACTGCTTGGCGATCGACTTGGTTTCCGCCTCGAAGGTGATGATGACGTCGCCGATCTCGCGCTCGACAAAGGTCGTCGTCGCCGCACGGCCGCCCGTATCGAAGACCGGCACGTTGTCGAAGATCTTGGTGACGAACTCCTCGACCTTCACCGGATCGTTGTTGAACGCTTCCTTCGCGTAGGCCGTGGCTGCAAGATAGGTGTAGCGCGCATTGCCCGAGGTCTTCGGGTTCGGGAAGACGACCTTCACGTCGTCGCGGGCAAGGTCGGACCAGTCCTTGATGTTCTTCGGGTTGCCGGCGCGAACGAGGAAGGACGGGAAGGAGTAGAAGGGCGACGCATTGTTCGGGAACTTCTTCTGCCAGTCTTCCGCGACGAAACCGTTCTTCACGAGGAAGTCGATATCCGTCACCTGGTTGAAGGTCACCACGTCGGCCTCGAGGCCTTCGGCGATGGCGCGCGCCTGCTTGGAGGTGCCGCCATGCGACTGGTCGACCGTGACGCCCGGATGCGCCTTCACGAAGGCTTCGTTCTCGGCGGCGAAAAGCTCGCGCGCCACGTCATAGGAGGCATTCAGCAGCTTGTCGGCGGCCTGCGCGGAGAAGGGAGCGACGAGGCCGAGGAGAGCCACGCCGAGAAGGAGCAAACGTTTCATCTGGAAACCCCAATGCGAGAAGAATTGGGGCAGACAATAGCGACCGGCCGGACGCTATCCGAGGCATGGCCTGTCACGGCATTTGCGGCAGGCGAAACATTTTTTCCTGAAAGGGGAGCCTGGCAGATTCTTCCGCCGGTCAGCGGGTGGGAACCGGTACCTCGCCGCGATAGTCGTAGAAACCGCGGCCGGACTTGCGGCCGAGCCAGCCGGCTTCGACATATTTCACCAGCAGCGGGCACGGGCGGTACTTCGAATCGGCAAGCCCGTCATGCAGCACCTGCATGATCGAAAGGCAGGTATCGAGGCCGATGAAATCGGCAAGCTGGAGCGGGCCCATCGGATGGTTGGCGCCAAGCCTCATGGCCGTGTCGATGGCTTCAACGGAGCCGACGCCCTCATAGAGCGTATAGATCGCCTCGTTGATCATCGGCAGCAGGATGCGGTTGACGATGAAGGCCGGAAAATCCTCGGCGACCGTGATCGTCTTGTCGAGACGGGCGACGAATTCCTTGGCGGCGGAAAAGGTCTCCTCGCCGGTGGCGATGCCGCGCACGAGTTCGACCAGCTTCATCACCGGAACCGGGTTCATGAAGTGGATGCCCATGAAACGCTCCGGCCGATCGGTGGCGGAGGCAAGGCGGGTGATCGACAGCGAGGACGTGTTGGTGGCGAGCATCGCTTCCGGCTTCAGCACGGAACAGACCAGGCCGTAGATCTTGCGCTTGACGGTCTCGTCCTCGGTGGCCGCCTCGATGACGAGGTCGGCATCGGACAGATCGTTGATGTCGGAGGAGCCCTTGATCAGCGCCAGCGCCTTCTTGCGGTCCTCGTCGGACATCTTGCCGGACGAGACCTGGCGCGCGAGGTTGCCGTTGATCGTGGCAAGACCGGCCTCGATGCGTTCTGCGGACAGGTCGTAGATATGGACCTTGTAGCCAGCCATGGCCGCGACATGCGCGATACCGCAGCCCATCTGGCCTGCACCCACAATACCGACGTTCTTGATCATCACACCAGTCGTCCCGTCATGTCAGCGCCGCGCTTTGGGCGCAGGTAAAAAAACATCGGGCCGGTCTAACCGGCCCGATGAAGTGATAAAGCCACGCGACGCATATTTCCAGTGAAATCATCGTCGCGAAATGGGACCAAGGTCGGCTCAAATAGCCTTTTCGAGTTCGGGCAGGATGTCGAAGAGATCGCCGACGAGGCCGTAGTCGGCGACCTGGAAGATCGGGGCTTCCTCGTCCTTGTTGATCGCCACGATGACCTTCGAATCCTTCATG
>NZ_JBASBL010000018.1:0-195814 GCF_049651085.1 Shinella sp. | reverse complement strand
CACGACAGTCGCCGCGAACTCGTCCGCCAATCCGATCACGCTGAACATCACCGACGGGGCGCCCGACAGCGTCGCGATCGCCACGCCGCCCGGCCACGGCGTGGCACGCGCCACGGGAACGACCATCACCTATACGCCCACGGCCGGCTATTCCGGAGCCGACAGCTTCACCTATACGGCCACGAATGCGGCCGGCACCTCCACGGCGGCGACGGTGACCGTTACCGTCACCGCACCGGCCTTCACCTTCACACCGACGCCGGGAGCCCTCGGTCAAACGATGGCGGGCGAGGCCTACAAGCAGCAGATCACAGCAACGGGCGGGCAGGCTCCGATACTGTACAGCGTGACCTCCGGCCAGCTGCCGGCGGGCATGGTCCTCAACGTTTCCACCGGGGAACTGACCGGGCCGCTCGGCGTCGGCAGCGAAGGCGGATACACCTTCACCATCCAGGCGCAAGACCACCATGGCGCGATCGGGTCCGGGACGTACAGCCTCACGGTCACCCCGCGCGATGTCACCGTCTCCGACCTGGTCGTCAACGTTCCAGCCGGCGCGACGCCGCCCAATGTCTATCTCAACCGAGGCGCAACGGGCGGACCGTTCCTTTCCGCGGAAGCCACCTTCGTCCAGCCCGCCAATGCCGGTACGGCGACAATCATCCAGGGCGAACTGGCGCAGGTCGGCCCGGTCACCAAGCTGGGCGGCTGGTATCTCCAGTTCGCACCCAACCCGGGCTTCAAGGGCAAGGTGGTGGTCGGCTATCGCCTCACCAGCGCGCTGGGCACGTCGAATACCGGTTCCGTCACCTACAGTCTGAGCTTCGACGCCCAGCAAGTGGCCGAGGACATCGACGCGCTGGTGCGCGGCTTCGTCGAGACACGGCAGGACCTGATCGCCACCAGCATCTACGTTCCGGGGCTGCTTGAGCGGCGGCAGATGGGACAGGCGACCGATGCCGTCACCGCGCGCATGACTCCGTCGCAAGACGGCACGACGGCCAGATTCTCCACGAGCACTGCGCAGATAGAGGCCGCCCGCGACAATGCGGACGGCATCACCGGCGGGGCTACCTCACCGTTCAACATCTGGATCGACGGCGCCCTGCTGGCGCACAAGCGCGACGAAAACAACGGCAAGTGGGGCAGTTTCGCGATCATCAATATCGGGGCGGACTATCTCCTGTCTGAAAGGGCGCTCGCCGGCTTCTCCTTCCACTATGACCGGATGAGCGACCCGACCAACGAGGACGCCGAGCTGACCGGCAAAGGCTGGCTGGCCGGGCCATATGTCTCGCTCGAACTGGGCAAGGGTGTTTTCTGGGACAGCAGCCTGCTTTTCGGCGGCTCGGCGAACGATATCGACACGGCCTTCTGGGACGGAAATTTCGACACGAAGCGATGGATCTTCGACACCGCGATCGAGGGCCGGTGGCAAATCGACGACGCCACGGTGCTGACGCCGAAGTTGCGGGCCGTCTATTTCTCCGAGACGGTGGACGATTACTCGATCCGGAACGATGCAGGCGACGAAATGACCATCGACGGCTTCAATGCCGAGCAGTTCCGGGTGAGCCTCGGGGCCGAGATTGAGCGTTCCTTCGTGCTTGAAAACGGATCGACCCTCACGCCGAAGCTCGGCGCAACCGCGGGATATGCCGGCGGCGACGGATCGGGCGTCTTCGGCTCGCTCACCGCCGGTCTTGCGCTGCAGTCCGCCGACTTCTGGATGCTCGAGGCCAGCCTGCTCTTCAATATAGACGGCGATGGCGGCAAGTCTGTGGGCGGTCGGGCGTCAGCGAGCAAGCGGTTCTGACGCAAGGAACGCGTCCAGCGCAGTCTCATGCGGCAAGTCTGCCGCCAGTCGCGATCTCTATGTTTCAGGCTTTCCCGGCTCGCGCGGGGCGATTGCCGATTGCGGCAGGTCGATCGTGACGGTCAGCCCGTCCCTGCGTAGATCGAGCGTCAGGGAGCCGCGAAGCTGAGCTTCGACAATGGTCTTGATCAGCTTCGTGCCAAATCCGCTTTTCTCTTCAGGTTCTGGCCTGTCTGAGAACGCCTCCTCCCATGTAATCAGGAGGCGACCTCCCTCATCCTGGAAGCCCACCTGCATCCTGCCTTCCTTCTGGGAAAGAGCACCATATTTCGCCGAATTGGTAATCAGCTCATGCATGATCAGGGCCATCGATCTGAACGCACCGCTATCGACGACGACATACGCACCATTGATAGTGATCCTGCCTGCCGCCGGCTCCTCATAGGGTTTCAGCAGTCGCCGCAACAGTCCCTGCACGGTACCGCCACCGGAGCCTGGCTTGCCGCCGATAAGATCGTGAGCCTGATGGAGCGCGTTCAGGCGGGCGGCGAAAGGTCCGGCCAGAGGGCGCAATGCGGGCTCCTCCCGCACCGAGAGGCCGACGAGCCCGTTGACGAGCGTAAAGAAGTTCTTGATGCGATGATCAAGCTCATGGGCAACAAGCTCACGCTCAAGCTCAAGATGCTTTGCGTCATCGATATCCGTCGAAGTTCCGTACCACCGCGTGATGTTCCCATCGGCGTCTCTTATCGGTCTGGCGAGAACCTTCAGCCAGCGATAGGCGCCGTCACGATGCCGGAACCGATAGTCGATATCGTAGTCCTTTCCCGTGGCAAGGCTCTCCAGCCATGCCGTATCGACAGTGGCCCGATCGTCCGGGTGGACAAGCGTCTTCCAGATTTCCGGTTTTGTCGGGTCGACCTCGACACCCGTAAACTCCACCCAGCGATGGTTGAAGTAGTCATGTTTCCCGTCCGCATCCGTGCTCCAGACAATTTGCGGAAGGGCTTCCGTGAGCACATTGAAACGCAGATTGCTCTGGTGAAGAGCCGCTTTGGTTTCGGCGTGCTCGGTGACATCGATCACGACGCCGGCAATCCGTTTCGCAGGCACCTGCTTGCCCCCGACCGGCTTGCCGGAGGCAATCAGCCAGTGAACCTCCCCCTGCCCCGTGACGACACGAAACCGACACTGATAATCCGTTCGGCTTGCGACCGCCGCGTCCAGCGAAGACAAAACACGATCCCGGTCAGCAGGATGGATCGAAGCGGAAAACAATGCATCGACGCCGCCAAGCGTCTCCTCCCGTTTCATGCCGAGCACGCTCGCCAACGTATCGTCGCTGCCGGCCGGCGGTAAGCAGATGTCGCGAGACCATGTGCCGACGATGCCGCCCGCATCCAGAGCTAGATCCAACCGCCGACGCGACCGGTGCAGCATCTCCACCAGTTCGTTACGGCTTTGCATCACGCTGGCGAGCGTGACGGGTGCGATCGCGACGAGGGATGTTCCCAATCTGATGGATACAAGCGTCATCTCATCGGCAATTCCGATCGGATTCGGCAAATATCCGGAGGAAATGACGATCAGCGACCAGCACCCGAACAGCAGTGTCAGGACGGCCGTCGCGAATACCGGATAAGCCAGGCCGCACCACAGCAGTGCAGGAACAGGAACGGCAACCGCCCCCGGCCCTCCGATGATTAGCGCGAGCAGACAGGACAGCACGAGCGCCGCCACCGGAAGACCGGAGCGAGCGAATGACGCGGTCGCCCAGTCCTCCCGACCGGACAGGATTTTACGCAGGGCCACTGACAGCTTGCCGGAGGGCGGCCACGACAGTATGGCCGGCAGGATCGTGAGATAGTTGACGAACTCGGTCGCAAACCAGAGCAAGCCTCCGCTGATGGATCCACCCCCGAACAGGAATGGGTTGACCACTGCGCCGACCAGACCCGCAGCGCCCGCCCCTGCGGCAGATGCCAGAACGACGTAGAACATCGAGTTCGGCTGGCGAAGACGGATCGCATCCGGCGGAAACCGAACGCAGAGCATATAGGCCGTCGCCACCCCGGCAAGGTTGGCCAGATTAAGGAGCACCGCCTTTAGCAGGTACGATCCCGTGAGGAGGTCGGCCGCAAGATAGGCAGCGCCCGCCGCAAGCCAGCCCAATGGGCGGGCCGATTCAGGCCTGAGGAGCATGAAGCCAAGCATGACAGCATTGGCGGGCCAGAGGGTAGCAAGAAACCCGACCGGCCGCGTATAGATACCAAACAGACAAGCACAAAAGACGACTGCACCAAGCATCAGCGGATCGGTAAGCCGCAATCGCCCTTTGCCTGCTGCCCCGAGCGAGAGGAAACTGACATCCGGCGCCATCGCCTTCCTTCCTGATGCTCGATACTTGGCTAGCGTACTAGACTCCAGCCGCCCACCACGGGGTGAGGTTTTTCCATGCTATCCTAATATTTATCGTATTCAAGTCGACTTTCTGGCTGGTTAATAACGGATTTCTTCATACTGTCGCGGCAGAATTTCTTTACTATACTTATGATTGTAGGAAGGCTTCAATAAAGGGCCTCGTTCTGCCAGTCAAAAACGCTCGCCTGTCCAGCGGCTCAGTTGTCCCGGACCTCTCAGGCAATCCGGTTTTCGAGCTGACCGAGCCCGGCGATGTTGATTTCCACCACATCGCCCGGCACCAGACGCCCGACCCCGGCGGGTGTGCCTGTGTAGATCAGGTCTCCCGGCTTCAGTTCCACGAAGCGGGACAGCGCTGCAATGACCTCCGGCAGGCTCCAGATCATCTGGGACATATCGCCTGCCTGCCGCAGGATTCCGTTCACATGCAGGGTGATCGGTCCTGCCGCGATGTGCCCGACATCGGCGACGGGGTGAACCGGCCCGCAGACGGCCGAGCCGTCAAATCCCTTTGCCATGGTCCAGGGTCGCCCGAGTTTCTTCGCCTCGGCCTGGAGGTCGCGCCGCGTCAGGTCGTTGCCGATGGCATAACCCCAGACGAGACCCAGTGCGTCAGCCGGATCCACATCCCGACCACCGCCGCCGAGCGCCGCCACAAGTTCGACCTCGTGCTCGAGCTGATCGGTCCGGGGAGGAAAGGGAATAGCCGCCTCACCGGCAATCAACGCGTCAGCCGGCTTGTCGAAAAAGAAGGGCGGCTCACGATCCGGGTCATGGCCCATCTCACGGGCATGGTCGGCATAGTTGCGCCCGACGCAGAAGATGCGGCGCACGGGAAAGCGCGCCTCGGAGCCCGCGACAGGCAGGCTCACGGCGGCTGGAGGATCGATAACGTAGTCGCTCATGAAAGTCTCGGCCTCACAGGTTGCGCAACATTCCGCCATCCACGCGGAGGCTGGTGCCGGTAACATATCCCGCCCGACCCGAGCAAAGGAAGCAGGCGGCGTCGGCAAATTCGCGCGGCGCGCCGTAACGTCCCATCGGTATGGTTGCGCGGGATGCGGTGGCAACCTCTTCCGGTGTCTTGCCGGTCCGCTTGGCGGCGGCCGCGTCCAGCTGATCCACCCGGTCCGTGTGGATGCGCCCCGGAATCAAGCCATTCACCGTCACGCCATCGGCAGCGACCTCGGCCGCGAGCGTCTTGGCCCAGCCGACGAGGGAAAGACGCAGGGAGTTGGAAAGGCCGAGATTGGGGATCGGCTGCACCACGCCGGACGACAGGAGCACCAGGATCCGACCAAATCGCTGCTCACGCATATGCGGCAGAAGCGCTGTGGCGATGCGGATCGGCGCTTCGACCATGGCGCGGAATTGCGGCACAAGGCTATCGGCATCCAGGGAGGCCATCGCCCCCGGCGCAGGGCCACCGCCGTTGAGCACGAGGATATCCGGCATATCGCCCGCTTTCAAAGCGGCGATGGCCACATCCACCGCCGCGGGATCAGCAAGATCCGCCACCAGTGTCGATATCTTTCCCTTCGCGGTGGCGGCGATTGCGCCACGCACGGGTTCGAGCCGTTCGGCGGAACGCCCACCGAGGATCACATTCGCCCCCTCGGCCGCAAGGCTCTCGGCGATGGCGCGGCCAAGGCCACCCGAAGCACCGAGAACGAGGGCGGTGCGGCGATCGAGTTCAAGATCCATCATATTCTCCTGTCAGGCCCGCCGATCGCGGGCATATTTTAAGGTTTCGGCCACGAAGGCACGGATAAGCGGGTGGGGATGTCCCGGGCGGGAAGCCAGCTCCGGGTGCCCCTGCATGCCCATGTAGAAGCCCTCTTCAGCCTCTATCCCATCGGCGATGTCCTGCTCCGGCGCTCCGCCGAGCGCCGACACCCGCACCCCGCGCGAGGCCAGCCCCGCATGGAGCGCCGGCGCCAACCTGTAACGGTGATTGCAGGCGATATCGCTTTCAGCGCCAAGGATTCGGGCAAGGCGACTGCCCGTTGAAAGACGCGTCCTGCGCAATCCCAGCCGGTACTCGCCCGTTTCGATGCGAATGAAGCTGTGACGGCTGGCCGCCGGGGCCGCCTCCGCCATGTCGGTGTCTTCCCAGCCGGAAAGCTCCCGCGCCACGGCCGTCGACATGCTCTGCATGCCGAGGCACAGGCCGACGATCGGCAGCGCCTGCATGCGTGCTGCACGGGCCAGCGCGATCTGGCCCGGGACGGACGACATTTCCGAACCACCCGGCAGAAGAATGCCGTCGATGCCGTCGAGGGGAGCCGACGGCAACTGACGCGGATCGAGGAAGCGGATTTTGCTACCCGGGGCCTCGGCATCGATCGCATCTGCAAGGGCGGCCAACGGCGCCGGGCAGGTCTCCAGAAATTGCCGCTCGGGACCGGCGATTGCAAAGACCAGGCCGGACGGATCGACGCCTTCCGGCTGCTCGCGCATGACCCGCCCGGACGCGTCGCGCCAACCGATGGCGAGGCCTTGCTCGTCGATGAACCGACCTGCATCAAGCCGCACCGTCTTTTCTTCAGCGCCAGCAGCAAGCAGGCGCGCCACCGCATCGCCATCGGCAAGAAATGCGGGATGCACCGGCACAACCGCCACGGCCTCGTCGGCGCGATCAGCCAGCGGTCGGGCCGGCTGGCCGGTCAGGCGGTCCGCCCAGATGAGGCCGCTTGGAATGAGCGCACCTTCATCGGCGACATGCTGCGCGGCGTCCGGATGACGGTCGAAATCGAAACGCGCCGGCAGCCAGAACACCCGGCCGCCTTCCCGCGCCGCAACCAGCGCCGCCGCCGCACCATAGAGGGCGGGATGCTCCGTTTCATGCGTAACGAGAATGACGCGCGTCATGGGAAGGCTCCACTACTGTCTATATGGTGCATCAGATTTAATAAAATGAACAATCCAAGACCCATATTTCAATTCGATTTATCCAGTTTTCCGGAAAAACTTCAAGTCATACATTGTATTTTTTTTATCATTATAGACAATGCAGCAGCCACTATGGAGAAACGTACATGAATGCCAGATTATCCCCCCGCATGGCCGTCGTCGGAGCATCGCCAACCGCGGAAATATCAAACAAGCTGCGGGTGCTCGCAGCCGGCGGCGCCGATGTCATCAACCTGGGCGAAGGAGAGCTGGACTTTCCCACCCCGGCCCATGTCTGCCAGGCAGGCATCGAGGCGATCCGCGCGGGCGATACGAAATACACGGCCGTCTCCGGCACGGCTGCCCTCAAGGCCGCGATCGCGCGCAAGTTCGAACGGGAGAACGGCCTTCGCTACACGCCTTCACAGATCATTGCAGGAACCGGCGCCAAACAACTGATCTTCAACGCCTTCCTGGCAACGCTCAGCGAGGGTGACGAGGTCATCGTGCCGGCCCCCTACTGGGTAAGCTATCCCGACATGATCCGCCTTGCCGGCGCGCAGCCGGTCATCCTTCCCTGCCGGGCCGAGGACGGCTGGAAGCTGACGGTCGAGGCGCTCGCCGCGGCGCTGACCCCGAAGACCCGCTGGGTGATCCTGAATTCGCCGAACAACCCCACCGGCGCCGTCTATAGCCACGCCGAGCTTGCCGCGCTGGAAGAGGTTCTTGCAGGGCACGACACGCTCGTCATGGCGGACGACATCTACGAACACATCGTCCATGACGACAGCTTCGCCGCTCCGGCCGCTGCCATGCCCCGACTGTTCGACCGCGTCCTGACGATCAATGGCGTCTCGAAGGGCTATTCGATGACGGGCTGGCGGCTCGGCTATGCGGGCGGCCCGGAGTGGCTGATCCGCGCCATGGATGTGCTGCAGTCGCAGAGCACGTCGAATCCTTCGACCATCTCGCAGGCGGCCACCATCGCCGCGCTCGACGGCGACATGTCCTTCCTGGCCGACTGGAAGCGCACGCTGCTTTCGCGCCGCGACCAGGTGATGGCGGCTGTCCAGACGATCCCCGGCCTTTCCGCAATCGCCACGCCCGGCGCCTTCTATGTCTTTGCCGATTGCGCCGGCCTCTTTGGCAGGAAGACGCCTGCAGGAACGGTGCTTGCCTCCGATCTCGATGTCGCCGGATATATTCTGGAAGCGGCCCATGTCGGCATGGTGCACGGCTCGGCATTCGGCATGCCCGGCCACCTGCGCATTGCCTATGCCATCGACGACAAGCGGCTGGCCGACGCCCTGTCCCGCGTAGCCGAAGCGCTCGGCAAACTCGCCTAGCCGCATGCACGAACAAAAACCCCGCCGCGGCGACGCGGCGGGGTTTCTTGATGTCTTCCGCAGCCGAAGCGATATCGCTTCGGCTGCGGAAGACTGTCGATCAGGCCGCCAGCTTGACGCCGGTACGGGCATCCGCCGCCAGCGCTTCGAGCACCGCACGCAGCTTCGGCTGCACGGCCGCCGGGATGTCGCGCAACGGCAGGCGGACGGAACCGCCATCGAAGCCGCGCATGTTCATCGCCGCCTTCACCAGTTGCGGCTGACCATGGGCGCGGGCAAGGACGCGGTAGTCGTACCAGAGCGCGTGCAATTCGCGAGCCTTCAGGGAATCGCCCGCCTCGAGCGCCCGGTAGGTCGCCAAAATGATTTCCGGCAGCGCACCGCTGTTGGTCGTCGAGAAACCGTCGAAGCCGGCCATGACCGGACCGAGGAAGGCCAGGTCCGAGGCGCAGAACGTCTTGACCCGTCCCCGCATGTCGTTTGCGATGCGGTCGATCGCGGCGGGGTTGAGGTCGCCCTGCTTGAGGCCGACCATGCCGTCGATATCCGCCAGGCGATTGATCAGCGCCGGCGAAAGCGTGATGCCGATGCCGGGCGCGTTGTAGATGATGATCCCCGTCTTCGACAGCGGCGCGACGTCGCGGAAAAACTCGACGATCTGGTCGTCGGTGATCTCCGAAACGTAGGGCGCGGTCACCATCGGCACGCCGCCCAGATCACCGGCAAGCTTCGTCAGCGCGTAGACGTCGCGCGGATCCGATCCCGTGGAGCACAGCATTGCCGGAATGCGGTCACCGATCACGTCCATGACATGCGTGAACATCTCCGCCCGCTCGGCGGCGGTCATGGCCGGAAACTCGCCATAGGTGCCGCCAATGAGCACCCCGTCGTAACCGAGTTCGATCACGCGCTCGACATTGCGGGCAAGCCCCGCCTTGTCCAGCGCGCCGTCCTTGGCAAAGGGGGTCATGGTGATGTTGAAAATACCCTTCAGGCGTGCGCGCGCCTCTTCCATGTCCTTCATGAAAACTCTCCTTCTGATTGGGTTAGGCGTCGATACGGGTAAGGTCGCGGGACACCGAGCCGAGCTGACGCCAGCCGGTTTCCGTCACGACGATGGTTTCCGAGACGCCGACGGTGAAGCGGCCGTAGATCCGCAGCGCCGGTGGCAGGTGGAACGTCATGCCAGGCTGAAGCTCGGTCTTGACGCCAGTGTTGAGCGAAAGGATCGCGCCCTCGCCCCAGTCCGGGGCAAAGGAGATGCCGACCGAATAGCCGAGCCGCTTGCGGAAATTGTCGGTAAAGCCGGCCGCGTCGATGACCTTCTGGCAGGCGATGTGCGGCACTTCGCAGGCAACGCCGGGCTTCACTTCCGCGAGAGCTGCGGCAAGCGCATCCTGGCAGACCTTCATCATCTCCTCGGCTTCGCGCGGCACGGCGCCGACCCAGGCGGAGCGCATCAGCGCTGCATGGTAGCGATCGTGCACGCCGGCCATTTCGAGGAAGGCGGGATCGTTAGCCGTCAGCGGCGTACGGCGCCAGGTGCCGTGCGGAACGCCTGTGCGGCGGCCGGTCGAGACCAGCGGCTCCATTCCCATATATTCGGAGCCCGCCCGGATGGCGGCTTCCATCATCGCCGCCACCAGATCGTTGTCGGTCGCGCCCGCCCTGACGGCAGCCAGACCGGCCCGCATGCCCGCATCCACATAGGACGCGGCCTTTTCCAGCTTTTCCACCTCGAGCGGCGACTTGACCGCCCGTAGCGCCTCGACGATGCCCGCGCCGTCATGGATCGTACCCAGGGCCGACTGCAGCGTCTCGTAGACGGCGATCGGCAGGAACCAGCCGCGCTTGTCGATCGCAACGCGCTTGCCGGAAAGGCCCTTGCGCGTGATCACCTTCATCAGGAACCCGATCGGGTCCTCGCTGTCCTGATAGACCTCGGCATCGGAAATGAACGTGTTCGCGATGAAATTGAAGTATTCCAGTTGGCGGATCACGAAGACCGGGTCGCCTTCGGCCGGCAGGACCAGGGCCTGGAACGTATAGTAGCCCGGCGTCTGCTGACCGGTCAGGTAGAAGATGTTCTCCGGCCCGGTGATGACCAGCGCGTCGAGGCCGGCGCGCGCCAGGCCCGCCCGTGCGCGGGCCTGCCTGATCTCATACTCCTCCTTCGGGAAGGCCGATTCCTGTCCCAAAACGACACCTGCGGTATCCATCTTATTCTCCCAGGGAAATGGGCGCGGAAGGCGCCCGGAAATTCAGTCCGAGGCCGGGGGCCTCGCGAACGGCGACATGCCCGTCCGCATAGGTCAGCCCCTCGGCCGGGTCGTTGACGAGCCCGTCGGCGCCGTAGAGTTCGGCATGGAGGGGACGCGTCGCGACGGCCAGATGCAGCGCCGCCGCCGTGGCGATGGCGCCCTCGTTCATCTGGCCGATCATGAAGGCAATTCCTGCGCGCTTCAGCGCATGGGCAGCGGCGAGCGCCGGGGTCAGGCCGCCGAGCTTGATCAGCTTCAGATGTCCCTGAAGCCTGCCCGCGCCTGCGTCGCGACGCGCGATCAGCTCCCCTACGTCCCCGCTCGTGGCAAGGCTCTCGTCCAGCATGACCGGTACCGGCGCGGATGTGGCAAGCCGCGTCATCGCATCCCAGTCACCCGCCGGAATCGGCTGTTCCACATAGGAAAGACCGTAGGGCGCCAGCGCCGCGAGCCGCGCGGGAGCATCTGCCGGCGTCCAGGCGCCATTCGCGTCGGCGGCAAGCGTGACAGCCTCGCCGTAGACGGCGCGGATGCGTGCATGGCGGGCGCAATCGGCCTCGATATCCTGCCCGACGCGCAGCTTCAGGTCACGGAAACCACGCGACACATATTGCGCCACCTGCCGGTCGAACGCTTCGTCCGCAGACAGGAACAGCGTCTGGTTCGTGGCATGCGAAAGCGAACGCGCCTCCCCCGCCAGGAGATGGGCGAGCGGCACGCCCGCGCGCCTGGCGCTGAGGTCCCAAAGCGCTATGTCGAACAGCATCCGCACCGGTGCCGGCAACTGGCTTTCAGCTACCTCGGCGCGAAGCGTTTCCGGCGGGGCTTGCCAGTCGAGATCGCCAATAGCCGTCTTTGCGCGCGCCAGCAGGTAATCCGGTTCATAGCCGTTCAGATAGGCGCAATTGATGCGCACCTCGCCGACGGCACGATGCCGGCCGTCGTCCAGTTCGAGGTACAGCGCATCCAGGCCCGCCACGGGCCCGGAACTTGCGGTGTGCACCGTCAGGCCGGCATAGGTCAACGTGCTGCGATAGAGGCGCGCTTGCATGATCAGGCCTTCAGGATACGGCGAGCGATATCGGCGTAGATGGCCGCGCTGGCGACAAACTCGTCTGTCGGCACGAACTCGTCCGGGCGATGGGCGACACGGATATCGCCCGCGCCGATCACCACGCCTTGGGCGCCCGCCTCGATGAAGTGCACGAGATCGCAAGCCCCCTGGAAGCCGAAGGGGCCAGGCTCGTCTATGCCCGCCGCCCGGCAGGCGGCAATTGCGGCCTGTACGACAGACGCGGTTTCGGGCGTGTCGGTCGCGCCGCCCGTGGTGGCGTTGTAGCCGACGATCTCGGCGCGGATGCCGTGCGTCTTCTCGGCATCGGCCAGAAGGGCGCGGATTTCCAACTCGGCGCTGGCATCGGTCTCGCCGGGAATGAGGCGTCGGTCGAGCAGCAGTTCGCATTCCGCGGGGATTACATTGTCCGCATGGCCGCCCTTGATCCGCGTCACGGTCAGGCTCGGATTGCCGACGAGCGGATGGCTGCGGTGCGCCAATACGTCATTGTGGAAGGCCGACAGCAGCGGCATGAGTTCCGCCGCGCGGAAAATGGCGTTTTCGCCGAGATGCGGACTACCGGAATGCGCCGCCTTGCCCTGCACCCGCACGATGGGCCGGAACGAACCCTTGTGGGCGGAGAAGCAGGCATTGCCCGTCGGCTCTCCCACCACCACCGCGTCGATCTTCGGCTTCGATGCCGCATAGTGGCGTGCGCCGGCGCTCGCCACCTCCTCGTCGCCGGTGAAGACGGCCATCAGGGTACCCGACCACGCCTCCTTCGCCGAAACCAGCATCCGCACGGCTTCGATCATGGCCGCCAGTGGCCCCTTGCAGTCGCAGCTGCCCCGGGCATAGAGGCGGCCGTCGCGTTCGGTCAGCGTGAAGGCGTCGGAAGTCCAGCCATCACCCGCCGGCACCGTGTCCATATGGGTATTGAACGCGAAGACCGGACCCGGACCGTTCTCCAGCCGGGCCTCGACGTTGAACCGGCCCGGCGCATATTCGATGAGTTCGACGCCGAACCCCAGCGGCGCGAGCCTGTCACGGGTCCAGAGCGCGACCGCCCCCTCGCCGCCCGGCGGGTTTTCGGAATTGATAGAGACGAGTTCGCCCAGCTCGCTTTTCATGTGAGCGGCATCAGGATGGAAATTCATGTCGGACTTTCCCTGGAAACGTAAGGTTCAGTGCAGGATCTGGTTGAGGAACTGCCGGGTTCGCTCGCTGGCATCACCGCTGAAGAACACATCGGTCGATGCGTTCTCGATGATCTCGCCGCGCTCCATGAAGATGATGCGGTCGGCAGCCCGGCGCGCAAAACCCATTTCATGCGTCACGCAGACCGACGTCATGCCATCGGCCGACAGCTCCGCCATGACATCGAGCACCTCGCGGATCATTTCCGGATCGAGCGCCGAGGTCGGCTCGTCGTAAAGCATCAGCTTGGGCTTCATGGCCAGGGCGCGGGCAATAGCGACGCGCTGCTGCTGTCCACCGGACAGTTCGTCCGGCAGGTGATCGGCCCGGTCGGGAATATGGACCTTCTTCAGAAGATCGATCGCCAGATCGTGCGCGTCGAGACGCGACAGGCCCAACACCTTCATCGGCGCCAGCATGATGTTCTCGACGGCATTGAGATGCTGGAACAGCTCGAAGTTCTGGAACACCATGCCGATCTGGGCGCGCAGCTTGTGGGCATTGTGCAGGTCCGTCGTGATTTCCCGACCTTCGAAGCGGACCGAGCCTTCGCTCGGCGGCTCGAGAAGGTTGAGGCAGCGCAGCAGCGTGGACTTGCCGGAGCCGGAGGGGCCGATCAGGACCACGGTCTGGCCCTTGTCGACGGAGAAGGAGCAGTCCTTCAGCACGTGCAGGGCACCGAAATGCTTGTGGACGCCATTGACATCGAGGAAAGCGGAATCGTTCATCTGGTCGCCTCAATTCTTCTCGGCAGCGGGCTGCGACAGGATGGAGAAAGTGGAAGGCTTCGGCGCGCGGCTGCGCTTGGGCTCGAGCGTGCGCTCCATCCAGTACTGGCCGGCCATGAAGATGGTGGTCAGGGCGAGATAGTAGATGCCCGCGGCAGACAGCGCCTCGAAGTACCGGAAAGTAGCGGATGCGGACTGGTTGGCGACGAGCAGCAGGTCTTCCACGGCAATGACGGAAACGAGCGCAGAGGTCTTGAGCATGCCGATGGTCTGGTTGCCGATCGGCGGCAGCATGATGCGCGCAGCCTGGGGTAACACGACGTAGCGCATGACCGTGAGCTTGGTCATTCCGAGCGCCATGCCGGCGGTCCGCTGGCCGCTCTTGATGGCCTGGAGGCCCGAGCGGATAATCTCCGCCATATAGGCCCCCTCGTTCAGGGAGAGCGCGATCACACCGGACGCGAAGGCAGAGAGCCGGATACCGAAGGTCGGCAGCACGTTGTAGATGAAAATGATCTGGAACAGGACTGGCGTGCCGCGAAACAGCCAGAGGTAAAGGACGGCGAGCCATTTTACCGGCGGAAACTTCACCTGATTGACCAGGGCGAGCAAAAAGCCGGCCAGCAGGCCGAAGATGAGAGAGCTGACGGTGATCAGCAGGGTCATCAACGCGCCATGGAAGAACGTCGGCGAAAAAAGATACTGGAGGACCAGATCAAGTGACATCAGTCAGCTTTCCCTGTTTTTTCAGGCGGCGCGAGATAGCAACCGACTAGGAATAGAAGGGGCCGGAGGCGCTACGACGGCCTCCGGCATGGCAATGCGGCTCAGTCGAACAGCGACACCGACGGCGGCAGCTTCCACTTGGCGATCAGCGCATCATAGGAACCATCTTCGGCCATGGCTTTGATGGCGGAGGCAAGCGCGGCCTGCAGTTCGGTGGCGCCCTTCGGGGTCGCAAGGCCGATCTGCGTGTCCATCTCGAAGGGCTCACCGGCAATCTCGAAAACGCCCGGCATCTTTTCAAGCGCCATGACGGCGCCCGGCGTGCTTTCATAGTTCGCATCGGCGCGGCCCTGGCTCAGGGAGAGCGCGCTGTCCTGCGCCGTCGGCAGCGTCAGCACCGTCACCTCGCCGAGGCCAGCGGCCTTGCAACGATCTCCGTCGGCGCGCGCCTGGCTTTCGGAAATCCCGCCCAGCGTCACGGCAATGACCTTGCCGCAAATCGTGTCGTCACGCCCGGTGATACCCCTGGGATTGCCCGCCTGAACCATGACGTTGTTGCCGATCTCCATATACGGCACGAAATCGACCTGCTCGGAACGGGTTGGGTTGATGTACATGGCGGAGTTGATGAGATCGATGCGGCCGCCACGCAGGGCCGGGATAAGGCCCTTGAACTCCATGTTCATCGCCGCGGCCTCGACCTTGAGCTTTTCGGCAAGCCCCTGAATGAATTCGATGTCGAAGCCCGTGAGTTTGCCATCGAGCACATATTCGAACGGCGCGAAGCTGGCCGCCACGCCGTAGGTCAGCTTGCCGTCCTCGACGAGTGTGACGCCCTCGAGAGACTGGGCGGCCGCGGGGCCGGAAAGAGAGATCGCCGCCAGCGGCACGGATACGAGAAGAAGGGTACGAAGACTATGGTTCATGCGAAGTTCCCCATTCGGTTGCAGAAGCATCGATTGCAGACCAGGCACCTTGGCGGCGGCCTCATTGTTTTTAATTGACCAACATGTACAATTGCAATTCCACCCCGTCAACCGCCTCATGTCAGGAAAATGAAAGGTGGGTCGGTTATGCTCTCGCTGTCATACATGGCCACAATCGCGGGAAACGGCCTCTTCCATTATCCCGTTTACGGTGTAAGACTATGGGAAAGCAGCAACGAGAAGTTTGAAAGCCGCTTAGAATTCATGTATGATAGGCCATTAACAATACAATCTTATCTTGGTCATGGACAAAAATCCCCGTCAGAATCGCTACCTTCTCGCCAACCGCATCATCGAACTGGCCCGCGCTTCGCGGTTCCAGGCGGATTATCATCTGCGTGAGCAACAGCTCGCCGACATGCTCCAGGTGTCGCGCACCCCGATCCGGGCGGCGCTGATGCTGCTGGAGGAACAAGGCATGGTGGAGGCCCGGAAGAACAAGGGCTTCTTCATGAAGATCGGCGCGGAGGAACTCGGGCGGGCGGAAGTCGAGGTCCCTTCCTCACCGCAGCAGGACCTCTATGCCAGCATTGTCGAAGACCGGCTGACGCATCAGCTCGACGAGATGGTCGGCCAGACCGAGCTTTCGCGCCGATACGGCGTCGATCGCAGCGTGCTCCAAAAGACCCTGTCGGCACTCATGGCCGACGGCCTGGTCACGCGGGGACCGGGGCGCAACTGGACCTTCCAGCCGACGCTGGACAACAAGTTCGCGCTCGATGCGAGCTATGAATTCCGGCGGGTCATCGAGCCGTCAGGAATATTGATGGAAAGCTTCCGGGCCCATCCCGCAGCGCTCGAACAGATTCGCCTGGAGCACCTGAACCTCCTGTCGCGACCAGACATCAACAATCTTCCGGCGCGGCAATTGTTCGAGCTTGATGCGAGCTTCCACGAGACCATTGCGGAGTGTTCCGGCAACACGTTCCTCCTGCAGTCGATCCAGCACCAGAACCGGCTACGCCGCCTGCTGGAATTCGCCAGCTACAACAACGGCCGGCGCGTGCGGGAATGGTGTCAGGAGCACTTGCGCATCGTGACGGCGCTGGAAGAGGGCGACCGCGCCCGCGCGGCCGATCTGATGAAGAGCCATCTCGAAAAGGCAAAGGTCAGTTCCGAGCGCACCAAGCGCGACGGAACGTAATCAGCAAGAGGCCAGCGCGCTCAAACGGAACCGGCGGGCAAGGCCCGCCGCCGTCACAAGGGGAAATGACAGGCGTAGGCGCGCTTCATCTCATTTCCATCGGACAGAGCAGGTTCCTCAATGGCGCATCGAGGCTGCGCCGAGGGACATCTGGGATGGAACACGCAACCGCCCGGTATATCCATGGCATTGGGGAAATTGCCGTAGAGGCCGAGATCAGGCACCCCGCCCTCGTCGTCGGGGCTGAACACCGCATCGCGCAACACACCCGTGTAAGGGTGGCGGGGCCGCTCGAAGATCGCCTGCGTCGATCCGGCCTCGACCACACGGCCGAGATACATCACCATCATTCGATCCGCCATGTGTTCGATCACGGACAGGTTATGGGAGATGAACAGCATCGCCACGCCATGTTCCGCCCGCAGATCGAGCAGCAGATTGAGGATCTGCGCCTGCACCGACACGTCCAGCGCGGACGTGGGCTCGTCGCAAATGACCAGCCGCGGACCGGCCACCAGCGCGCGCGCAATGGCCACGCGCTGCCGCTGGCCGCCGGAAAGCTCGCCGGGGCGGGCCGACAGGGCGCGGCGCGGCAGACCGACCTGATCGGCCATGACGGCAACCCGCCGGCTTCTTTCCGCACGCACGCCGACGCTGTGAACATGCAGCGGCAGGGCGATCAGCTCTTCCACCGACATGGAGGGATTGAGCGAGCCGTAAGGGTCCTGGAAGACGGGCTGCACGGCCAGCGCCCGTTCCTTGCGCGAATAGCTGGAGACCGGGCGGCCCTCGAGTTGCACGTCGCCTGAAGTGGGCGTTTCCAGACCGAGCAGGATGCGCGCGAGCGTGCTCTTGCCGCAGCCCGATTCGCCCACGATGCCGAGGATCTCTCCCTTGGCTATGGAGAGCGACACCTCGTTCAGCGCCCGCAACGGCGTCGACTTGCCCAGCAGGCCCTGACGCAGATGGTAGATATGAGTAAGCCCGCGGGCCTCAAGAAGTGTGGTCATGCCGACAATGTCTCCCCGGCCCCGGTGGACGATGCCAGTTGCAGATGACAGGCGACCTTCTGTCCCGAAACGGCCGTGCGAACCACTGGCGGCGCCTCGGCGCAGATGGCGAGCTTGCTGGTGCAGCGCGACAGGAACGGACAGCGCGCGTCCTCGTGGTGGAAGGCCGGGACATTTCCGGCAATGCTGGCGAGCCGCGTCGAGCCCGGCACGGCGCCCTGCGGGCGCGGCACCGAAGCGATGAGGCCTCGTGTATAGGGATGGGCGGGCTTGCGCAGGACCGCTTCCCGCGTGCCTTCCTCCACCACATGCCCGGCATACATCACGGCGACCCGGTCGGCGATGCGGGCGACGACGCCGAGGTCATGGGTGATGAAGATCATGCCCATGTTGCGTGCCTCTTGCGCCTGCTTGAGGATATGAAGGATCTGCGCCTGCGTGGTCACGTCGAGCGCCGTCGTCGGCTCGTCGCAGATCATCAGCTCAGGTTCGCAGATCAACGCCATGGCAATCAGCACGCGCTGGCGCAATCCACCGGAAAGCTGATGGGGATATTGGCTCAGCCGCAGCGCGGCATTGGTCAGGCCCACGCTTTCCAGCACCTCGATCGCACGGGTCTGGGCCGCCGCGGAGCCCGCGCCGGTGTGACGCCGGTAGACCGCGCGCAACTGGTCGCCGATGGTGAAAACCGGGTTCAGCGCCGTCATCGGCTCCTGGAAGATCATCGACATGCGGCGTCCGCGAAGCCCAGACATCGCTCTTTCGGACAGTCGGTCGAGATCGGTATCGCCGAAGCGGAGACGGTCCGCGCTGCGCTCGGCCCTGGGCGGCAAAAGCCCCATGAGCGCCAGCGCCGTCATCGACTTGCCGCAACCGGATTCACCGACCAGACACAGCGTCTCACCGGCTTCAACCGTAATGTCGAGCCCGCGAACGGCGTGCAGCTTGCGGCCCTGATCGGGCAGGCGCACCTGTAGATTGCGTATGTCGAGCAGCATCAGCCCCGCCCTCCCGCCGTCAGGTCGCGCATGGCATCGCCCATCAGGTTGATGGCGAGCGCCAGCACGAACAGGCAGGCGCCGGGCAACACGATCAGCCAGGGGCTGAAGAACATCGCGGTCTTGGCTTCGGACAGCATCAGCCCCCAGGACGGCAGCGGTGACTGCACGCCAAGGCCAAGGAACGACAGCGCAGCCTCCAGCAGGACGGCATGCGCCATTTCCACCGTCGCCACCACCATCAGCGGCGCGCGGATATTGGGCAGGATCTCGCGAAACAGGATATGCGGCAGGGAACAGCCCAGAACTCGCGCGGACGTGATGTAGTCGCGCGTGCATACCTGCTGCGTGGCAACCCGCGTGACGACGGCGAACTGGTCCCAGAGCAACAGGCCGAGCACCACGATCACCACCGTCAGCGACGGGCCGACAATGGCCACCACGGCCAGCGCGATCAGGATGATCGGCATCGACAGGCGGGTGGTGATGACCGTCGAGATGGCCGTGTCGATCCAGCCGCCGTAGTAGCCGGCAAGCAGGCCGAGCGTGATGCCGATGAGCGCCGACATGACGGTCGCGCCGATGCCGATGGCCATGGAAATGCGCGCGCCATAGATGAGGCGGCTCAGATAGTCGCGTCCGAGCTGGTCGGTGCCGAACAGATGCTCCGCCACCGTCTTGTCGTGCCAGAAGGGCGGTTTCATCCGAAGCGCGATGCTCTGCATGAACGGATCATGCGGGGCAAGCAGCGGCGCGAACACGGCGACGAGCAGGATGGCAAGCAGGATGATGCCCGAAAACAGGAACGTGCGATGGCGGAGCGCCTTGCTCCAGAACCCGCGGCGAGGCAGCACGGTTTCGTGTTCGGGCTGGGCTGCGGTCGAGGTCGACATGCTCATTTACGGCCGCTCCGCAGTCTGGGGTCCATGAAGCCGTTGAGCAGGTCCGCGGCCAGGGTGAGCACGATGTAGATCATCGAGATCAGGAGAACGATGGCCTGGATCACCGGCATGTCGGAGCGCGACATGGACTGCCAGGCCAGATAGCCGACACCGTTCAGCGCAAAGATCGATTCCACAACGATCGAACCGCCGAGCATGAAACCAAGCTGCACCGCGGCCAGCGAGATGACCGGCAGGACGGCGTTCTTGAGCGCATATTTGAAGGTCAGCGCAACGGGGCGGATGCCCATGGCACGCGCCGTGCGAATGTAGTCGGAAGCCAGAACGTCAATCATTCCGGCGCGGATCAGCCGCATCAGGGGCGGCATAGCGAACGTGCCGAGGGTGATGGACGGCAGAACGAAATGGGCCAGCGTATCCGAGCCGGAAATCGGCAGCCAGCGCAGTTGCACGCCAAACACCACGATGAGCAGCAGGCCGGCCCAGAAATTCGGAATGGCCTGCCCGGCGACAGCCAGAAACTGGGCGAAACGGTCGATGATGGTGTTGGGCCAGAGCGCGGCGGCGCAGCCGAGCGGCAGCGCAATGGCCAACGCCAGCGCCATGGACAGGAACGCCAGCAACGCCGTGACCGGCAACCTTTCGGCGATCATTTCCAACACCGGGCGCTTGGCCAGATAGGAGGTGCCGAAATCGCCCTGAAGCAGACTGCTGACATATTCGACGTAGCGCACCGGTAGCGGGCGGTCCAGGCCGTAGGTTTTCCGGATCAGGGCAAGGTCTTCATCCGTCGCCTGCGCGCCGCCAATGCCGACCGCCGGGTCGGAGGCCACATTGCTCAGCACGAAGCAGATGACCGAAACGATCACCATCACCACCACCGCCATAGTGGCTCGCCTCAAAAGATAGGTCAGCATTTCGCTTGCGATTTCCTTGCGGGCCGGGCAAGCCCTGCAGGCATTGCCCGGCATTTTTCAGGCGTTTACTTCCAGCTTGCGTCGTAGAAGCGCGGCAGTTCGTCCACCGTCGGCTCGAAGTTCAGCGTGTTGGTATAGGCATAGCCCATGACGATGGTGTGCATCGGCACCCAATAGGCCTGCTCGGTGATGATGCGGATCGCCTCGGCATATTTTGCCTGGCGTGCGCCCACGTCCATCAGCGATGCGGCGTCCTTAAGCAGCGCCATCACCTTCTCGTCGCGCGCGCCGTCATTGCTCGATCCATCGAACATGGAGCCGATGGAGGCCGAGCTGTCGGCAAGCGAGAAGGAGCCCCAGTCGCCATACCACGCGCCGACCTTGCCTTCGCGCCAGCCGGAGAACGACGGGCTGGCCTGCAGCATTTCCAGTTCGGCCTTGATGCCGACAGCCGCCAGATAGGCCTGCACCGCTTCGGCGCGGGCGCGATCGCGGTAGCTACCGATCTTGAGCGAAACGCCATCGGCAAAGCCGGCTTCCGCCAGCAGCGCCTTCGCCTTTTCCGGATTGTAGTCATAGACGACGGCGGCCGACTGGTCGCAGCCGAGCTGCTTGGGATGGCACGGGGCGTTGAGCAATTCGCCGTCGCCGCCAACCAGATTGTCGACGATGGTCTTGCGGTCGATGGCATGGTTGATGGCCTGACGCACGCGCACATCCTTCAGGGGCGTGTCGCCGGTGCGTCCGGCCGCGTCCAGCGCGACCATGGAGATGCGCATGGTCGAGGCAAGCGCGACATCCAGCGTCGGCACCACTTCGAGCTGCTCCACCTGGTCGGAAGGCACGTTCCAGACCCAGTCCACGCCACCGCCGATCACTTCGGCAATGCGGGTGGCGGTATCGGGAATGATGCGCCAGTTGACCGTCGTGATGGACGGCGTGCGCTTGGCTCCGCCCTGGTAATATCCCTCATGGGCGACCAGCTTGATGGTACCGCCGTCATTGGATTCCAGCTTGTAGGGACCGGCGCCCACAGGCTTGCGACCGAAGGCTTCCGGGCCGACCGACTGGAAATAGTCGGACGGATAGATGGGAAGCGAGGCGGCGACGAACTCCATTGCCGCCGGGAAAGGCGTCTTGGAGATCAGCCGCACTGTCAGGTCGTCCACCACTTCGGCGCGGTCGATCCAGGACACGGAGCCCTGCGAGCGCGCGCCGTGGGCCGGGTCCGCCCAGTAGTTGAGCGTGAAGGCGACGTCTTCGGCGGTGAGCGGCGAGCCGTCATGGAAGGTGACGCCTTCGCGCAGCTTGAACTCCCAGGTCAGGTCATCGACCAGCTTCCAGGATGTGGCCAGAAGCGGCTCATATTCAAAGCTCTTCGGGTTGCGGTACACCAGCGTGTCGTAGAGATGCATGGTGATGACCACGCCGTCGCGCGAGGTGTTCACATAGCCGTCAAGGGTCGGGAAATCCTCGCCCATGCCGATCGTGATGGACTTGTCGTCCGGTGCCGCATGGGCCGGGAAAGACAGGGCGGTGCCGGCGGCAAGCGTGGCGCACAGGCCGAGAACACGGGTGAGACTGCGTATGGTCGTCATTGCGGAATGACCTCTTCTACTGGCGGGACAAGAGCGCGCGCGGGTTTGCGCAGGGCATGGCGATAGGGAAGGCGGGAAAGATCGGCCTCGACAGCGCCGGGAGCGATGGCAGGTATGATCGCCCGCGCCATCTGCTGGTAGGCGCCGCGAAAATGCACCGAGCTTTTCACGACCAGAATAGGCAGGGTTTCGGGCTGAAGGCCGAGATGGATCAGCAGGCCGGGTTCGGAGGCCTGCATCTTGCGGGGCGCGACGATCACGCGCACACCGCCGTGTTCGAGCAGCGCCACGGGACCAAGCGCAATCGGATTGCCCCGGTACATGGGGCCGATGCCGGTAAAGCTGCCGCTCCCCAGACGAACCACCTGCCAGGGCCCTTCGACCGGCGCACCGTGGGACAGCGACAGCGAAGCGCCGATTGCAATATCGAGCGTGGCGCCTTCGCCGGCCGCATGGGCGGCAAGGGCCGCTGCCTCGTCAGCGATATGGACAAGCACCGCGCCGGCTGCACCCCCTGCAAGCAGGGCGCGCAGCATGCCGGTCGTATCGCCGGTGCCGCCGCCGCCGGGATTGTCCTGCGTGTCGGCGATCACCACCGGTCCGCTGCCCGGCGCGGCGGCAAGCCGTCGTGCTTCGGCGACCGCCACCGCGGCAGGCGCAAGCTCATTGGCAAAATGCGGCTCGGCGGCCAGCCACGCGGCCAGCATCGTATCGGCCACCTGTTCGACCTTGCCGGCATCCTTGCCCTGCACGACGACGGCGGGGCCGGAATCCGGAACATCTGCCAGGGGAAAACCGAAGAACTGACTGATGCGGTCGATACCCTCGCCGCTTTCCAGTTCCTCCGCCTTGCCCAACAGCCCGCGCGTCGGCTCGACGAATGTGCACTGGTCATTGATCGAGGCCAGATAGGGCACCGGGCGATAGGCCATGTGAGGCGCCGCCTCGCCCTGAAGCACGCCGATCAACCGGCGCATGGCGCGCGCGCCCGTCTCGCGCAGATCGACATGCGGATAGGTGCGGTAGCACTCCAGAACGGTGCAATCGCGCACCATGGATTGCGAAATATTGCCATGCAGGTCGAACGATACCGAGATCGGAAACGGTGCGGGCGCGATGCGCCGCAACCGCGCCAGAAGCTCGCCTTCCGCATCGGGGAAGGATGGCGTCACCATGGCCCCGTGCAGATCGAGGTAGAGCCCGTCGAGCCCGTCGGAGAGTGCTGCCCGAAAGCGGCTGCAGATATCGCCGGCGATGTCCTCGAAGGCGTCGTCTTCCACCGGGCCGGAGGGCAGGCCGATGCACCAGAGAAGCGGCACGATATCGACGCCGGCCTGTTCGGCTTCTCCCATGGCTCCCGCCGCCGGGGTGCCGGAAGGCGCGATAATGCGGGCCATATCCCCCGCTGCGCAGAACGGCGGCCAGCCGCCCGGCCGGTCAAAATCGGATCGTGTCGCAACCGTACCGGCAAAACTGTTGGTTTCGTGCTGAAAGCCCGCGACCGCCAGTCTCATGTTCCCCTCCCGCCTCTCCATGGTCAGAAGGCTCCGCCGCCAGGCGACAGGGTGGGCCGATCGAAAGAACCTTCAGGTTTTTTATGAGCCATCCGCCGCCTCCCGACCAAGTGACATGCCGCAGTCCGGCCGCGCCGTCGGACTTTGGCGACGCTTCCCCGGCAGAGCAAATAGAATAAGTGCAGGAGACCATTACGAAATGTTATGACACGATCTCCCCATCCGAGACACCACGATCCGCAGGTGCATCGGCGACCTCGATTGTGGAAACATTCTGCCCGGCCAATAGGATAATCGGTTCGCACAGCCGATCCACCTGTGTCGGCTCACCCGCGCTGTCACGCGTGACAGCACCCGGAAAGACGGCTGCGGCACGTTGAAGTGTCGCGCAGCCGTCGTGGCATAGCTGGACGTCATGGCACCGGGAGCGCTATGCGCCGGTGCCGGTTCACTCGCCCAGTTCTTCCAGCGCGATCGTCATCCAGTAGCGCACGCCATCGCCGATCAGCTTGTCGTTGAAATCGTAGCGATCCGAATGCAGCGCGGGACCGTCGCCGGAACCGAGGAAGAAGAAGCACCCGGTCGACTGTTCCAGCATATAGGCGAAATCCTCCGCCCCCATGCCGGGTGTCACTCGGTCATTGACGCGCTCGCCGCCGAAACGGCTGCGCAGCGCCTGCGAAATCCGCGCCGTCGTATCGGCCGGGTTGTGCAACGACGGGAACATCCTGTCATAGACGACCTCCAGCGTGGTGCCGAAAGCATCGGCTGCCGCGCGCGCCACTTCGTTGAGGCGGCGCTCGATCAGGTCGCGGGTCTGCGGCTGGAA
This sequence comes from Shinella sp., assembly GCF_049651085.1. Taxonomy (GTDB): domain Bacteria; phylum Pseudomonadota; class Alphaproteobacteria; order Rhizobiales; family Rhizobiaceae; genus Shinella. The sequence goes on along the minus strand of NZ_JBASBL010000018.1, from coordinate 171,475 downwards.
GCTGCGCGTCGTCCCGCGCACCACGACGCGCGAGGGAATGACGTTGGGCGCATTGTAGTTGCCGCCGCCGATATGGCCGACGCTGATCACGCCCTGATCGAACGGCGAGATATTGCGTCCGACGATCGCCTGCAGGTTCATCACGAACTGCGAGGCCGCCAGCGTCGGGTCGATCGACAGGTGAGGACCGGAGCCACCATGGCCACCCTGCCCGCCGAACGCCACCGTGTAGATGTCCGCTGCGGCCAGCATCGCGCCGGGCGTAACGTTGAAGGAGCCTTCGGGAAGGTTCGGCTTGTTGTGAAGGCCATAGACGGCATCGACCGGGAAGCGCTCGAACAGCCCGTCGCGCATCATCGCCGGCGCGCCGCCCAGCCCTTCCTCGGCAGGCTGGAAAATGAAGTGGATCGTGCCGGAAAATTCAGGGCTCCGGGCCAGCACCTCGGCCGCGCCGAGCAGCATCGTGGTGTGCCCGTCATGACCGCAGCCATGCATCATGTCCGGCACCGTGGAAGCGTGCGGCAGGCCGGTCGCCTCCGTCATCGCCAGCGCATCCATGTCGGCGCGAAATCCGATGGCGCGGTTGCCGTTGCCCGCACGCAGCGTCCCCACCACCCCTGTTCCGCCGATCCCTTCCGCAACCTCCAGCCCCAGTTCGCGCAGCCTGCCGGCAACGATGGCGGCAGTGCGCACTTCCTTGAAGCCGATTTCCGGATGGCGGTGGAGATCCTGCCGCGTCTCACGCAGCGCTGGCAATATTTCGGAGAGCGTCGCCTCCATGGCGGCGGGGAACGGGCGTGATGTCATGGATAGGTCCTTTTATGCTGCCGCGATGGCGCGGCGCGCGCACTCTCGGAAGAATCGCCCGGCAATTCAAGTGGCTATATCAAGCAGTTGCGCATCCCGGCAGGATCGAAGACCGGGCCTGCCAGCCCCTCCTCGCGCTTCGGGACGTCATGGGAAGAGGTGACCGGGATCGCGTGGCGGCACAGCGTCTTGCGAAAGTAAAACCCGAAATACCGGCCCCGTCACTCGCTCCCTGCCCGCACGATCAGAAGCCAATCCGTGTCCCCCGACGCATTGGACGAGGCGGGAACCGCCAGTCGCGGCACGTTACCCCCTTGTGCCGACCCGACCAGCGCACCCGTCGAGGGATCGTACCACTCCATCGTCAAGGCGGGGGCAGCCATTGCGGCAGGATCCAGATCGATCGTGGCGGCATCGTAGATGTAGATGACGGCGAAGGTCCCGTCGCCGGCGACAGAGGAGACGGCGGCGGCGGATGGTGCGCCTTCCACATTGCGCAGGAATCGCCCTTCATCCGGTTTCAGTTTCCACCAGGCTAAGCGCGCGAACAGTTCTGCCAGATGCCCGATGCTTTCGGCCCCCTTGCTGCCAAGCGCATCCCGCCAGCCCATCGGCGTGTCGTAAAGCGCCGGGCCGCCGAAATGCCATACCGGATTGTTGCCGAAGACCTGCCCGCTGGCGCCCGATAGAAGAGCGCCATAGGCGATCTTGCGGACCTCGGCCGCCACCACCCCATGTTCCTGCTCATAGCGCGATTCGATCAGGAAGAAAGGGCGCTGGTGCGGGCCTGTACGATAGCGCGCCAGCGCCGCGGCAGCGGTATCCTCGTAGGTATAGACCGTATCAAGCACCAGCCACTTTGCATCGGGCCAATAGGCGGCGGACGCCGTTTCGCGGCTGCCGTGAACCGTCTGCATTGCGCCGGGCGCACCCTCCTCGATGCCTTCCGCCAGCGCCTCGATCAGCCCGCGATCCGGCGGATCGTAGTCGCCGCCCTGAACCCAGACGATGTTGGGATAGCGGGCATACCGTTTCCCGACATAGCGGCCGTAGGTGCGAAGCGCCTCGGGGCCGGCAGCCGCCATCTTGCCATACCAGCCCTGCGGCCCGCCATTCGCGCCGGCATAGGCGGGCGCAAGCAGGACCAGCATGCCGGCCTCGAGCGCAGCGTCCAGAACATGCTCGGCAGCGGCAAAGTAGGGATCGTTCGGCCGCGCGAAATCGCCAGGCGTCAGGAATGGCGCAATGCCTGCGGCATTGTTGGGCGCGTTGCGGGCAAACTGATGCTCGATCAGCGAGACCAGTATCGTGTTGAAGCCCCGCTCCTTGCGATCGGCGATATAGCGATCGGCATCCTCGGGTGGAAGATCGGCGATCAGCGACCAGGCTGAATCGCCGGTGATGAGGAACGGCTTACCGGTCGCGTCCTCCAGATAGGTGCCTTCGGCGGCGATGCGCAGGGGGAAGCGCTCCTTTCCCCCGGCAAGCGCCACATGGCCGGGCAGAAGGACAACGGCCAGGAGAAAGAGCCATATGGCAAGAATGATGGTTCGCATCGTATTCGCTCCCTCGGTCGGCATCGCGGTTCAGAGCCGCTCCCGCACGACCCGCAACCAGTTTTTCAACGGCCGCGGCAGGAAAGTGCGCAGCCCGGCGCGCAGACCTGACGGCAGCGACCAGCGGTCCATCGAAAGGGGCGCTGCGATCGGTGGCGGGGCCGCTTCGATATCGTAAAGCAACGCCGCATATCGCTCCGCCATGCGCTCTACCGTGAAGGCTCCCGCAACCTTCCGCCGCGCGCCGATGGAGAGACGGTGAAGCCGTGCCCGGTCCTTGTCCAACACGCGAAGGAGGCTTGCGGCCTTTGCCGGATCGCCAACCGGAAAGAGCATGCCGTCCCGCCCGTCATCCACGATCATGTCGGTGACTCCGCGAAGCGCCGAGGCGACGGGCACGCAGCCGGCCGCCATCGCCTCCACCAGTGCGAGCGGAAGGCCCTCGTAGCGGGACGGCATGAGGAAGATGTCATGGGCTGCCATAACCCCCGCCACCGCATCTGCCGCAACGGCTCCGGCATAGACGACACGCGGTGTCCCTCCGGGCATGGCGGCCTTGAGGCGCCGCAGATCCGGGCCGTCCCCGGCGACCGTCAAGGTCGCGGACGCCGGCAATCGCTCCAGAATATCGGGCAGCCACATCACGCCCTTGGAGGCATCCTCAATCCGCCCTAGGAACAGGATGCGCAGCCCCTCCCCGATCGGTCGTGGCAACCGGTCGACCTCGGGGAAGGCGGCCGTCGAGACGGCGTTGGCAACGACAAAGGTCCGATCGGCCGAAAAATGATGCCGCTTGACGAGATCGTCGCGGCAGCGTTGCGAGACGCAAACGGTCGCGTGCACATAGGGCCGGATAGCCTGCGCCGCGGCATAGGTGCCCGGCGTGATGTTGTGCACGACCATGAGGCGCAAGAGTTCGGGCGGAAGATAACGCACGATATTGGTCTGCACCCTGTCGCTGAGCACGTTGACGACGACACCGTCGAAGCCCCCCGCCAGAATTGCCCGTTCCATCCGGCGCGCGATGCTCTTTCCGTCCTCCGCGCCCGACGTTTCGACGAACGAGCCGAACGCGGCCTCGCGCTCCAGACCGGCAGGAAGGCCCTGCCCGCCCGAGGACAGACCGAGCCAGCAAAGCTCGATCCCGTGCGGCGCCAGGCCGCCGCGCAGATGCCGAAACACGGTATAGGTGCCGCCAAGATGCGGCTGGACGAAATAGGCAATCTTCATGGGCGATCCTCAGCCGCCTTTTGTCGCGGCGAATGGGCAATCGCGGAAGCTAGGCCTTGGAAAGCGGCCGCCGCCCTTTGCGGGAGAGGGTCGAACACCTACCCCTTTCGCCTGAGGCCGGAAGCAGAATGTCCGCGTTTTCCACGCTGTGCCGCGGCGCGATAGTTCGACGGCTTCGGCAGCCTCGCCAGCCCCATACGATAGCGGTGGACATCCATGAAAATCGGCCTGCTCGGGCAGTTCGGGTCCGGAAACTCGGGCAATGACGGCTCGCTGGAGGCGATGCTCGTCTTTCTACGTCGCGCCTGCCCCGACGCGGCCCTGCTATGTATCTGCTCCAATCCGGCAGCGATCCGCGACCGCTTCTCGCTGGAGGTGTCAGGCCTTCGCGGCGGCGGCGCCTTCACCCGTCCGTTCCTGCGGTGGCTCGACGCCGTCCTCCTGCATTTTCCCGGCCGGCTTGCCGCCCTCGTCGCGATCCTTCGGGCGGCCAGCGGCATCAATGTGATGGTGATTCCCGGAACCGGCATTCTCGACGATTTCCAGGAAACGCCATTCGGATGGCCTTTCATCGTCTTCTGGTGGTGCCTTGCCGCCCGACTGCATGGCGCCCGCATTGCCTTTGTCAGCATCGGCGCCGGTCCGATCCGTGGCACACTCAGCCGCTGGTTCCTTAAATCGGCGGTGCGGATGGCCGCCTATCGCTCCTACCGCGACGACTTTTCGCTCCACTATGTCCAGGGTCTCGGGATCGACACGTCCTCCGATCACCGGTTTCCCGATCTTGCCTTCGGATTGCGCGAGCCCACCCGCCCCGAGAACGACAACGGACCAAAGCGAGTGACGATCGGCATCGGCGGCATGCGATACCGGGGATGGGAGAGAAATCATGCAAACGCGGAGACCATCTATCGAACCTATGTGAACAAGATCGCGGTCCTGGCGAACCGGCTGCTCGACACAGGACACGATGTGCGCCTCTTCATGGGCGACACGTCCGATACAAAGGCACTCAACGACATCCGCGAGATTCTTGCCGTCGCCACTGGCGACCGGAAAGGCCGCCTTTCGGGCACCTATACCGTCACACTGCAAGAGGTCATGGAGGAAGTCCTGAAGGTCGATATCGCCATCGTCTCCCGTTATCACAACCTGCTCTGCACCCTCAAAATCGGCCGGCCGGCCGTATCGCTCGGCTACGCGGAGAAAAATGACGAACTGATGGCCGAATTCGGCCGGGCCATGTTCTGCCAGCATATCGAGACCTTCGACGTGGAGCAGGTGCTGCGACAGGTGCATATGACGCTGGGGGACCTCGCCGCCGCGCGGAACACGATCGCCCAGCGCAATGCGACGATCCGCGCGGAGCTTGTCCGTCAACAGGACCTGCTGCTCTCCGGGATATTGCTTGATCGTAGCGGTAAGACCCTACCACTTGCACAGGATACCCTACGCTAAATGGACAAGTGGCCATTGTTTCACGCGCGCCTATCCTCGTTACAACCGGCGGAGTGAAGCACATGAACTTGAGGCCAGAAGCGCGCGGCAGGCCTGTGGCACTGTCATTGTCCCCCAGCGACACTCGGAAAGCGTGAGCCACATGGTCCGACGCGCTTACGTGATGGCATCGCTGGAACAATATCTCGCTCTTGTCATCAATTTGGCGGTGCTGATGACGATGGCCCGCGTTCTGACGCCCGGCGAAATCGGCGAAGCGGTAACGGGTCTGGCAATCGCCGTCGTCGCCTTCTCCACCCGTGAATTCGTCACCTCGGAATTCCTTATCCAGCGCCAGAGCGTCGATGCAGCGGCGATGCGCACGGCTTTGACGCTTCAGGTCGTGGTCAGCGCTGTGATCGCCGCGGCGCTTGTTGCCCTGTCCGGCCTGATTGCCCACTTCTATGCGACGCCGGCCCTGTCCTTCTTCCTTTTTCTGGCTGCGATTGCAGGGTTCATCGAAGCGCTCGCCCAGCCGGTTGTCGCGCTTCTGCGCCGCGAGATGAGTTTCGGTGCGCTGGCCATCATCCGCACGGTGGTTTCCCTTGTAACCGCGCTCGTCACGATCGTGCTCGCCGCTTTGAATTTCGGCCCCGTAAGCTTCGCGTGGGGCATGCTGGCGGGGGCGTTCACACTCGCTGCCCTGGCCCTGTACTGCTCACCGCTGCCGGTTGTGACGATTTTCCGCCCGGATCTTAGATATTGGCGCGAGGCGCTGGCATTCGGCCTTTTCAAGGGAGCCGCGCTCGTGGTGGAGCGTCTCCACGAGACCGTGCCTCAGTTGATCCTCGGCAAGATCGCATCCATGACGTCGGTCGCGCTCTACAACCGTTCGAACGCCCTGTGCGGCATCCCCGACCGCATCGTCATGTCGGCCTTCTACAGCATGGCCTTTCCGGCATTGGCAAACCGTGTTCGCGAGGGGCATGACATCGAGAAGACTTATTTCGGCGTACTCGCCTACCTGTCTGTACTCTACTGGCCGGGCGTGGTGCTGGTGTCCCTGCTCGCGCCGTCAATCGTTGCGATCGTGCTTGGCCCGCAGTGGGAGGAAGCCGTACCGATCGTGCGCATTCTGGGCCTTTCCGCCGTCTTCTGGCTGCCCGTCATCGTGACCGGGCCGCTTCTCCTCGCGCTTGGCCGGAACCGGGATGCCTTTCTGGCCAGTCTGATCTCGCGCTGCCTTGCATCCGCCATTCTTTGCGCCGCCAGCCTCTACGGCGTCACCGCCATGGCCCTCAGCCAGTTCGTCTCGCTTCCCCTCCAGATGCTGGTCGCGCTCGTCTTCGTACACCGCCACCTTCCCTACTCCCCCCGCGCCCTCATCGCTGCGCTTGTGCCGAGCGCCATCGTCACCGGATTCTCGCTGGCGGGTCCGCTGGCGCTTCTGGCGCTGCATGGGCAGGAGACGGGGTTGCCCGGATTTACCGTCGCGATCCTTCTTGCCGGCGGCGGATGGCTGATAGGGCTGCATGTCACGCGCCACCTGTTCCTGGCCGAACTCCACATCCTGCTTAGCGCTGGCCGCGCCCGTGCCCGTCGCCTCAGGCGGTTTCTGGCCACATCGGGAGCCTGAACCATGACGAGCATCGACGTCGTTATCCCGAACTACAATTACGCCCGCTATCTCGAAGCCTGCGTGAAAAGCGTGCTTTCCCAGGATATGGGCCAGATGCGCGTCCTGATCGTTGACAATGCCTCCACGGATGACAGCGTGGCGATCGCCACCCGCCTGGCGAAAGAGGACCCGCGAGTGGAGTTGCTGCTCCGGCCGGAAAACCTGGGGCCGCATGCTTCCTTCAATGCCGGGATCGACTGGGCGCGCGCCGATTATTTCCTTCTGCTCTTCGCGGACGATTTTTCCGTACCGGGCGCGCTGCGCCGGGCAACCGCCATCATGGAGCAGGATCGCGGTATCGCGTTCTGCTACGGCCGCGACGTGGCGATCCGCGGCGACGCGCTTATCCCCGAAATCGAGGCGCAGCCTGCCACGCCGCCGATCAGGCTGATGACGGGACGGGCCTTCATCGAACGGTTCTGCCGCCTCGGCGTCTTCCAGATTCCAGGCCCCTCCATTGTCGTGCGCACGAGCGTGCAGAAGCGTGCCGGGCACTATCGGCCCGCCCTTCCGCACAGCGACGACTACGAGCTCTGGCTGCGGCTCGCCATGCACGGAAGCGTCGCCGAAATGGATTGTATCCAGGCAGGCATCCGGACGCACGACGCAAACAGATCGACAGATCTTTGGGCCCGGCAGATTCTGCACATCCTCCATACGGCAGATGCGGCCGAAAGCTTCTTTCATCATGAAGGCCGGTGGCTCGAAGGAGCGGAGGCGCTACGCCGACGTGCGCGGCGCGGTATTGCCGAGCGCGCCTACTGGTCGGCGGTCTCGCATGCCCTGCGCGGAAACAGGCAGGCCTGGAAGCTGCTGATGCTCGCCTTCCGCCTGGCGCCGGCGACGGCCGTGCTGCCGCCGCTCGGCTACCTCTTGCAGCGCCCCGACACGATGCCGCGCATGCGATCCCTCATAGCCAGGGCTTTTCAATAGGATCTCAGCGCTCTGCCACGTCGCCTTCATCCAGGATGAGGCTCACGCGCAGGATGTCGCCCGCCCGCACCGGATCTGTCTGGCCGACGTCAACTTCCCGATATTTGCCATCGATCAGCCGGACTGCAGAGAAACGGAAGGCTGCCTGCCGGCTGCCATCCTTCTTTTCAAGCGCGATGCCCGCCTCGGCCATCGCCTGCAGGCTGTAGCTCATCTTGCGGCGAAGACGCAGGATATCGAGGTTCACCTCGCGCAGGTCTGCCGCAGCCTCTCCGCGCCGCTGATCACGGAGCGAGGCGAGCCGCCCTTCGATCACCGTAAGGTTTTGACGCGCGCGCGCCAGGAAGGAGCCAAACTCCAGCACGTCGCGGTTGGTCGCGGATATTTCGCGCTGCTTGTCACGAAGCTGGGTCTTCGGCGTCAGGCCGCGCTCCACCATGGTTCTGGCGACCTTGACGTCCTCGTCGAGCAAAGCGAGTTCGCCATCGCGCAGCTTGCCGCTCTTTTCCAGCGTGTCGATCTCCTCCAGATAGCTGATCTTTTGCTGTTGCAGGCTCTTCAGCTCGCCGGCAAGGCTCGTGCGACGAAGCTCGAACAGCGTACGCTCGGCCTCCACGACCTGGCGGACGATCCGCGGATCCGGCGTGCCGATCTCTTCGCCCGGCAAATAATTGAAGGGCTGCCCGTTCAGCTCCGCCTCCAGGCGCACCCGCTTCACATCCTGCCCGAGAAGCTGCACGACGAGATCGGCATAGTCCTGGCGCAGGCCGGAAAGCCGCATGCCGGCATTTTCGCCCTGCGACAGCACCTCCTTCTGCCCGCCCCCGAGCGCGAACAGTTCGAGCGCGATCATGCCGGGGCGGAAAGCGTACCCGCCAGGCCTCTGCACCTCGCCCACAATGAAGACCGGCGCATAGGTTTCAACGACGACCGCCACCGAAAGGTTGGCGATGTGCACCTTCAGCCCGTTATCGATGGCCTGCCGGACTTCATCGATTTTCTTTCCGCTTACGGGGACGTTGCCGAGCAGCGGATAGCCGATCGTGCCATCCGTACCGATGGGAAAGGATCCGCTCAGTCCGGCATCGCCATAGACGGTGACGCGAAGGATGTCGCCGCTCGACACCACATACCCTGGTTCCTGGGCGCTGGCCGGCGTGGTCGCCCCCCCTGCCAGCAGAAGGCAGGCGAACACAGCCAGCCATGCGGCGCGGCGCACGGACCGATGGCATGCCCGCAAGACGGCTTGTACCTGTGCCATGGCGCTTCAGACCTCACATCCCGACGGCGGACGGCGTGTCGATGGACATATCCACGCGTTTTCTTCCCTCTGTCGCTGGGCCGGAATGATCCGCGACGAAGGGAACGACGTTCCGGCGCTCCAGCGTGGTGCGAGACGCACAGTTGACGACAAGACCGTCGACCGCGATGCCGGCTGTCTCGAACTTGCGGATGGCCCGCGAGGTGCTGGCGGGGTCCGCGCCCTCGGGAACGACCAGAATCGTTCTGTCGGAAAGGGCGGAAACCAGCAAGGCGCTCGACCCGTTCGATACGGCCGTCGAGTCGATGATGATGAGATCATAGGTCTGCCGGAGCGTGGACAGGAGCCGCGCGAAGCCGTCACGACCGAGAATATGCTCGGACGGCACATTCGCCGCAGCGGTGCAGATCAGGTCGACACCCGACGGACCATCATGGCGGACGAGGTCGTCCAGCCGGACATTCTCGTAAGAGCCGAATGTTTCCGCGGCATCCAGCGGCTCGACACCAAATTCCTCTGCAACCGCCGGATTGGTCAGATTTGCGTCCACCAGCACGGTCCGCAGCCCCGTCGCCGCAAGCGAACGGGCAAGACAGGACGAAACAAGCGTCTTGCCCTCACCGGCGCCGGCGGACGTGACGGAGATAACCTGCACGTTTCTGTTCCGCGCCGAGAGCCGCAAACGGCCCTGCACGTCGGCCACCGCATGGGCGAACGGCGAAAGAGAGTGTCGCATCAGGTCCGCAACACCCGAACGCTGCTGCACCGCAAGTTCAGGGATGCGCCCGATGATCGGAATGCCGACGCTGCTTTCATGCGGATCGGGACGACGCAGGAAGCTGGCGCGCAATTCGAGAAGGAAAGTCGCAAGCAACCCGCCAGCAAGGCCGAACATGAGCCCGCCGAGTAGCCAGGCAGAGGCGCTCGGACTTGACCGCGACCAGGACGGCACGGCGCGCGAAATGATGCGTGCCTCCGCCATCGCGATACCATCCTGCTCGATCGTCTGCTTGTAACGCGTCAGGTAGCTCTCGTAGATCGCTCGGTTCGCGCTCGCTTCACGGTCGAGCTGGTCGGCCTGCACGATCGCTTCATTCGCGTTCGACATCTCCGCCTGCAACTGTTTCAGGTTGGCTTCAAGTCCCGTCTGCTGGCGGCGGGAAACCTCGATCTCGGTGCGCAGACTGTCGACAATCTGCGCCACCTCGGAACCAATCTGCGCCTGGATCGTCTCGAGCTGCGAGGTCAGATCGGGAATCTGCGGGTTCTTGACCGCGCCGCTTTCGCTGATCGATGCAAGCTGGCGTTTGAGCCGGGCTTCCTCGCTTCGCAATTGCTGAATTGCCGGCGAGTTCAGGACCTCGACAAGGGCCAGACCGCTTTGTCCGTCGGGCACGTCGAGCGCCGTCGCCAGACGGGCAACCGACCCCGCGAGTTGTGCTCGCAGCCTCGCCAGTTCCGCGTTCAGCCCGGCGATCTGCTGGGACAGCAAGGTCGTGCCGTTCGATTTGGCGATGCCCGATTTCTCGCGGAACGAGGTTGCCGCATGCTCGGAGCGTTCCAGCTCGCTTCGCAAAGTGACCAGCCGGGTCCCCAGCCAGTCGCTGACCCGCCGGGTCGCCGTCGTCTGGAGATCGACCTGATAGTTGATATAGGCCTCGGCATAGGCATTGGCGACTGCCGCCGTGAATTCGGGTTCCATGCCGGTGAAGGCGACATAGATGGTGTAGGAACGGCCGTCATTCGTGACACGGACGCCGGAGGTCAGGTTGTCGAGAAGAGTGCGCCGATCGACGTGCAGGTTGTTCGATGCGGCTTGCCCGGTCGCCTTTTCCGGCGCCAGGCCGAAGCCCTTGGCAACATCGACACCCGTGCTCTTCAGATAGGCCAGCACCCGCTCGGCCATCGATCGAGAGCTGATGATATCGACCTCGGTGCGCAGCACCGGGCTTTCCTGCGGCAGCGGCGAAACGACGGATTCCGTCGGCAGCACCTGGAATTTGCGCACGTCCAGCGCCAGCACCGCCTCGGCGCGGTAGCGCGCCGGCTGATCGAGATAGCCGACGGTCGCGACCGCCACACCAGCTGCCACGCAGCCGAGGATCAGCCATCGGCGTTCCACAATGCCCGTAAGGACCCGAGGAATGGCGAATTCCTCGGGGTTGGCCGGTTTCTCAGACCAAATCATGACTGGATTCCCGTTGCGAAAAGGGCCTACGCCCGGCTGTTTTGATAGGTCTCGTCCGACATGATCTCACCCACCTTGCAGGCGACCTCGGTCCGATTGGTCGCACCGAGTTTCTTCATGATGTTACGAATATGCACCTTCACCGTGCTCTCGCAGAGATTGAGTTCACGGGCGATCAACTTGTTCGCCTTGCCGCGGCGCAACGCCTCGGCGACGGCGGCCTGGCGCTCGGTGAAGGCTGAATGGCCGCAGACCTTGTGCGAATAGATGCCGAGAAGGTTGCGGGTCGCAAGCACGCAGGCCGCCGGAACGAACTGCCCACCGGCGATCGCCAATCCGATCGCCTCTATACAGACATCGATATCGACAGAGCTTGGAATGAACCCCTGCACGCCGAGATCGATGACCTGCAGCACATGTTCGAGCGTCTGGTTGTCCGACAGCACGACCACCGGCACGGGTTCCAGCGATGTCACGAGCTGGGTGATTTCGTCCCTGAGTTCCGGGTCCGCTATGTCCCTGCTGCCCATGTTGACAAGGCCTGCGCGAAGGGTGCCAAGGCTCGCCCTGTTCTGCTGCCAGTTTGCCACACCTGAAAAGGTATGGACGCTGATGCCGATCCGATGCGAAACAAGACTGTTCGCGAGGCATTCCCGATCGAGATTGCGCTTGTCGAAGATCGCGACATAGTCGCTCTGGGCGTATCCCTGCGGTTGCCTGTCCACATATCCCCTGGATTCTGCGCGCATATCGATGCCGGCAGAATTCCGGTTCCGGAAAATATTGATCGACTCCTTCTCGAAGTCTACATCGTCATCTCTCGCCATAGTCCCTCACCAATTTCCTGGTCAGAATTACGAGTCTCGAGCTGCGTTCGCTCCATGGCCACCCGCCGCTAGGCCAGGGCCATCTTGCGCACCGTGAAGGCCTCCGCAAACAGCGAAGGCGAACGGCATTCCATTCCGCGCATGCGGGCTATTCCCCGAAAAACATCCGCGTGGAACCAGTCCTTTGACCTCTGTGTCGCGAAGTGCTCCATGAGCAGATCGATCTTGCGATCGATGACACCGGAAGGCAGCGGCACATAGGCATTGCGTTGCGTGATGTCCCCGTCCCATTTAGGGATTTCGTACTCTAGCACAAAATGATCGCGGAATACGTTAGTGGTTAGCTTATTTAGTTCTCGATGATCTTGGTGCGCATCAAGACGGCTATGGGTGAAGATGACATCCGGTTCCACCCGGTCGCGCAGCGTCAGCATGAAAGCCTTGATCTCGCGACTCTGGCTCGGAAAATAGCTGTCCTCGAACGCACAGACCTCGACCGTGGAAGCGACCGCACCCTCGAGAAAAGCCGCCGCCGACCGGCGCGTTTCGGCCGCCCGCTCAGCGGTGGCACTCATGACACACCAGTGAACCTCCAGCTTAACCCCGCCAGCAATCAGGCTGAGGATCGTGCCGCCGGCGCCGATCTCGATGTCGTCGGCATGCGCGCCAAGACAGAGAATCCGCAACCGGTGTCCAGCAAGGGCCATGGGCAGCGTTTTCATGGGCGACCTACCCTGCGAAGGCTGGATATGCGCTCGCCCTCCGTCTGCCGGACCCACGGCATTTCTCCGCGCTCGACCATCTCCTCCAGCACCTGCCAGTCGCGCAGAGTATCCATCGACCGCCAGAACCCGTCATGCTTGTAGGCCATCAGCATGTCGTCCTTGATCAGCCGCTCGAAGGGTTCGAGCACAAGCTCCTCGCCCTCCCGCATGTAGTCGAATATCTCGCCGCGCATCAGGAAATAGCCGCCGTTGATCCAGATCTCCGACGTGTCGGACGAGCGGAATTCGCGGACCCGTCCCGTCTCGTCGATATCGGCGAGGTGGTAGGTGAGCGGCGGCCGGACCGCGAGGAAGCAGGCCATCTTTCCGCTTGCCTCGAAACGCGCAACCATGTCGTCGAGGTCGACGTCAGTCAGGCCGTCGCTGTAATTGGCCAGGAAGATGCGCTCGCCCCTGACCTGCTCGCGCACCGCCCAGAGACGCTCGCCGATATTGCGCCAGATGCCTGTGTCGATCAGGGCGATGCGCCAATGCTCCTGCGCGTCGCCGAGAAGCTCGACCCTGCCCTCGCCGGACACGATACAATCCGAAAACGTCTGCGGCCGGCAGTTCAGGAAGAAGTCCTTGATGACGTTCGCCTTGTAGCCAAGGCAGAGAATGAAATCGTCGTGACCGTAGGAGGCGTAGTACTGCATGACGTGACGCAGGATCGGCTGCGCGCCGAGAGGGATCATGGGCTTGGGAATGGCCTCCGAATATTCGCGGATGCGCGTTCCTCGCCCGCCGCAGAAGAGCACCACCTTCATGACATATCCTCCTGCGGATCGACGACGCTGACTTCAGGGATAGGAATGATGAACTTTGCCCCCCATTCGCCGACATGGCGCATCTGGGCGATGATCTCGGCCTTCAGGTTCCAGGGCAGGATCAGGATATAGTCCGGCCGGTGGCGATCGATCTCCTCGACGGGCAGGATGGGAATATGCATGCCCGGCGTGAACCGGCCGTGCTTGTAGGGGTTTCGGTCCACGGTGAAATCAAGGAAATCCGTGCCGATCCCGCAATAGTTCAAAAGCGTATTGCCCTTGCCGGGTGCGCCGTAGCCGCAAATGCTGCCGCCGCGCTCCTTCACGCCGATAAGGAAGTAGAGAAGGTTGCGCTTGGCCTGCCGGGCCCGGGCGGCGAAAGACGTATAGGCCTCCACGCCATGCAGACCGGACCGGCGCTCCTGTTCCAGAAGCCTTGCGACATTCGGACCGATGACACCCGACCTGCCGGCATGGCCGAGAAAGACGCGAAGCGAACCGCCATGGGTCGGCAGCTCCTCGACATCGAATATCTCCAACCCGTGCCGCCGGGCGGCGATCTGCACCGTGAACAGGGAGAAATACGAGAAATGCTCGTGGTAGATCGTGTCGAACTGGTTCTGTGCGATCAGCGTAGCGACGTGGGGAAACTCAAGCGTCACGACACCCTGCGGCTTGAGAATGCGCGTCATGCCCTCAAGGAAGTCGTTGATATCAGGCACCTGCGCAAGCACGTTGTTGGCGACGATCAGGTCGGCCTTCTGGCCGGCCGCCGCCATGTCCCCTGCCAGCCGCTTGCCGAAAAATGCGGTCTTCGTCGGAATGTTCCTGGCAATCGCCACCTGCGCGACATTGACCGCCGGCTCGATGCCAAGGACTGGAATGCCGCGTGCCACGAAATGCTGGAGCAGGTAACCGTCATTGCTTGCGACCTCGACAACGAAACTGCGCGCATCAAGCGCGAAGCGATCGATCATCCGCTCGCAGTACAATTCCGCATGCGCCACCCAGCTGGTGGAGTAGGATGAGAAATAGGCGTATTCTTCGAAGATGCTTTCGCGGCTGACATATTCCTCCAGCTGCACGAGCATGCATTCCTCGCACACACGCACATGCAATGGATAATACGCTTCCATAAGGCCGAGCTCGCTTTCCTGGCGGAAGCTTTCGCACGGCGGCGACATACCGAGATCGACAACGGTGTGCTGCAAGGGTCTGCTGCACAGCCGGCAGGCTGGTCGTAGCGACAGGCTTGGGGAATCCGAGAGCGAATGGCCGGCCCGAAAATTCATGGCAATGCCTCCAAGGATTATCGGTCCACACCGAAGGAGGAGGCGATTGAAGATAGCCTTTCCGTAACAGGACCGTTTCTCGACTTGGTTCCAGATTAAGCGTGCAATACGAAACCCGCGATACAACCATGCGAACATAACACCCTATCCGAAAGGCGTAGCGTTCTGACACGCGCGTAAACATTTCCTAACCACATCATATCGTTGCCCTTCACGGTACGCCGGAAACAGCACTTGGCAGACAGGCCAGGTCAGGCAGGATCGAGACAAGACAAGAAAGGCGGGAGCCGATGCTGTTCACCAAGACCGATCTCGACGGCGTATGGCTGATCGAAGCCCGCCCCGCCGCCGACGAGCGGGGCTCCTTTGCCCGAACCTTCTGCACCGACGAGATGGAGCGCCACGCGCTCCAAACCCGCTTCGTCCAGCACAGCCTTTCCCGCTCCACCCGCAAGCACACGCTTCGCGGCCTGCATTTCCAGCACGCGCCGCACCGGGAGGTGAAACTGGTCTCCTGCCTGAAGGGAGCGATCTGGGATGTTGCCGTCGACATCAGGCCGCAATCGCCAGCTTTTGGTCGCTGGACGGCGGCGGAACTCACCGCCGAGAATATGCGCCAGCTCTATATTCCCGAAGGTTTCGCGCACGGTTTCCTGTCACTGACAGACGATGTCGCGGTAGGCTATCTCATATCGGCGCGCTATGATCCGGCAACGGCTGCCGGCATACGCTATGACGATCCCGCGATCGCGATCGAATGGCCGGCAACACCGGCCGTGATGTCGGAAAAGGACAGGAACTGGCCGTTGCTTTCGCAAGCACAACATCAAATCTGAGCTTCGCCGAGCAACCCGCATTCCCTGAGCCGCATGGCGGCATGCGCGATATCCGAGAATGGCAATCCGGAACGGCGCGCCATATCGAGCAGGCTATTGCCGCCGTCGGCAAGGTTCAGCACCCAGAGATAGGCCATCGTGATGTCGGAGGTCGTCTTGTGGCCGCCTGTCGCGGAATAGAGCCCGCGCCGACCAAGCTGCGGCTCGCCTTTCGGTGAAAGGTTGAGGGGCCGCCAGTCAGTCTCTAGGACATCGACGACATCCATGATCATGCGAAAGGATGAGGCAAGATGTTCCGGCCGGACGAAAGCGAGATCGTCCGCGGAGGTGTGGTATTCCGGAAAGGTCCCGAAGGCGCTACGCTGGAGAAGGCCGACAGGAAGATCGAAGCCCGGCGAACAGAACTGCCGCTCGTCATATCCGTAAGGACTGAAATCGAGCATCGTCGCCTTTCGCCCGGCACATCGCACGGCTTCCATCACCCGGTCGATCGTCGCATCGCCCCGACGGCTGCGCTTGTAGACAGGCCCACCGCCGTCGCCGACACAGGAAACGACAAGACCGTGGTCGATACGGTCAAGCCTGCCCTCGTTTCCAGAAAGCCAGCAAAGCGCCCCGATCGTGCCGGGAGCGAAGAGGAACCGATATCCGAACCGGTTGCGCCGCCCCGCAAGCACCCTGGCAAGGAGTGTGAGAACGGCAAGGCCCGAGCAATTGTCGTTGGCAAGCGACGGGTGGCAGATATGGGCGGTGAGCAGCACCTCGCGCTCCGTCGCGCCGGGCAGGAAGACCTCGCCATAGGTGAGCGTCCCGTCGGCAAGGGTGGAATCGATGAGAACGTCGTATTCCCCCTCCTCCAACGCGAGATAATCGCGATGCGCCATGCAGAACCCCCAGTCCCGGCTGTAATAGCTCGTCCGGTAAGGGATCAGGTCGGGCTGGTCCGGCAGCGTATGGATATGGGGTCTCAGCTCGGAAAGCGGCATGCGGCGCGCGACCGGCGCGCTGTAGCTTACGAGATGCAGGTTGGACCTGGCGAAATCGACCACTCGCTTGCCGCTTGCCGAGCAGATGTATGCGTCGCGGACGGTCCACTCCTGCGGCACCGTCCAGTCGAAGACCTGAGTCCCCGACGGCACCTCCCTCACCGCGATGTCGACATGCTCCGACAGGATGGCGAGCGTATCACGCACGCCCGCGCCGGTGATGCTGCGGCAGATCGGATAGAGCCGGGAGACCAGCGCATGAAGTTCACCGCCGATATCGGCCGCCGCTTCCGTCAACCGCGCCTCATCGAACCAGGCAGCCTCGTTCATCGCAGCCCCTCAGGCGTGTGCCGCCAGCATGTCCGCGGGAACCTCCGCCGGCAGGGACCATCGGAGGTCCCGATCGATCGTGTTGCTGGCGAGAAGCTCCCGGATATGGCTGATGCGCTGGTAGCGCGGTCCCTCGAACTCCTGAAGCGTCAGGCCCGCGCCGCGATAGGCGTCATAGAGCTGCTGCGCACCGGCGACGACGTCCCATTTCGGCCGGAAGGCCGGAAGGACGCGCGCGATCTTGCCGAAATCGACGCGGTACGACCGTGCGTCCGGCCCGGCTTCGCTGGCATACTCGAGCCGGCAACCCGGCACGGTCCGCGCCACCACATCGGCAATGTCGCGAACCTGGTAATTGTGCTCGGTCCGGCCGACATTGAACGCTTCGTTGAAGACCGCTTTCCTCGGCGCTTCGAGCGCCGCAAGGAAAGCGCCGGATATGTCCTCCACATGCACGATCGGCCGCCATGGCGTCCCATCCGACTTCAGCAGGATGAGCTGCTGGGTGACGGCCCAGGCGACGAGGTTGTTCAGAACGATATCGAAGCGCAGCATGGGCGACAGACCGTAGGCCGTCGCCGGCCGAAGGAAGACCGGGCAAAAGGTGGCATCCGCAAGTCCGGCGATGTCCGCCTCAGCCATCACCTTGGACCGGCCATAGGCCGAAACCGGATTGAGCGGTGCGTTCTCGTCAACGAGATCCTCACCGGCAAGACCGTAATTGCTGCAGGAGGACGCAAGCAGAAAACGGCCAACGCCTGCCTCCCTGGCCGCACGCGCCATGCGAACGCTGCCCTTGTGGTTGATATCGTAGGTCACATCCGGATCGAGATTGCTCAGCGGATCGTTCGACAGCGCTGCCAGATGGATGACGGCGTCGAAGCCTTCGAGGTCCCGGGGCGTCACGTCCCGGACATCCTTCAGCGTGGAGGCAACCTCGGCCATAGCACCGCCGGGCGCATAGGTGCAGCGCCGGTAGAGCCGGCTGTCATAACCGTGCACGTCGTGCCCGGCGCGCTGGAGAATGGGCACCATCACCGCGCCGATATAGCCCCGGTGTCCGGTTACAAGCACCTTCATGTCGGTATCTCCCCGTTTCTTGGTAGAGGGATGCTATGATGGCGAAGGGCGGATCACGATTGACAACAAAGACCGTGACGCACACCCGAACGACTTAGCGGACGGAAGATCCTACCGCTTCCGGGCACGTTCAGGCGATCTGCGTCTTCGCCTCCCAGGCGTCCGGCGCGGTGTTGTAGCGCCGGAAGACGACGTTGGACGGGCGTCCGACCAGATAGTTTTCGACGCCGTGCTCGAGGGCGAGACGATAGACGGCAAGCGCACCGTCGAAGGCCTCGATCGTCTGGTCGATCTCGTCATTGCCGTGCGTGTAGCTCACCACCAGGGACGGCGCGAGCACGCCGCGGCGAATGGTTTCCTGCAATAGGAGCGTGCGGAAGGCCTGTGAAGGTGCGCCCGCCCTGTCTTTCGTGAAGTAGGAGAGGCAGGCGAGATGGCCGGTTATCCCGACGAAGCGCTGGAGGCCGTGATGGGCAATCACCTCCTCGATACCGGCTTTGAGCCGCAATCCCTGGGCGCACAGGTGCTGGATGACCGGCTCCTGCGCATAGACGTGCATCGTCGCAATCGCCGCCGCCATGGCGTGGGTTTCGGCGCCGTGGGTCGTGGAAAGCAGAAAGACGCGGGGGCTGTCCACCTGCTCGATGCCGCCGAGCGCCATGAATTCGCGTTTGCCGGCGAGCGCCGAAATGGCGAAGCCGTTGCCCAGCGCCTTGCCGAAACAGGAAAGGTCCGGACGCAATCCGTAATAATCCTGCGCACCGCCGCGCGCCCAGCGGAACCCGGTGATCATCTCGTCGAGAATGAACAGGGCGCCGTTCTGATGGCACAGCGCCTGAAGCTCGCCAAGATAGCCCTCCGCCGGCTCGTCGCCGCGCGAGGCCTCGAGAATGAGGGCGGCAATCTTTCCGGGATGACGGGCGAACAGATCACGCGCGTCGTTGAGGTCGTTGTAACGGAAACCTAGCGTCAGATCGCGAACGGCCTGCGGAATGCCTGCATTCATCTCGGTCGTGCCGATGAACCAGTCATCGGTCGAGAAGAACGGATGGTCACGGCAACGCGCGATAAGATCCCGGCCCGTCGCCGCCCGCGCCAGGCGGACCGCCGCCGAAGTTGCATCCGACCCGTCCTTGCAGAACTTGACCATGTCCGCGCCGGGAACCATCTCGAGAAAAGTCGAGGCGCATTCGACCTCGATGCGCGCGGGCCGCGTGAAATTGCAGCCGAATTCCAGCTGGCGCGCGACGGCTTCCACCACATGGCGATAGGCGTGCCCGAGACCGACAGCCCGGTTGCCCATGCCGTATTCGATATAGGCATTTCCGTCGACGTCCCAGACATGGCAGCCGTAGCCGTTCACGATGAAGCCGGGAGAAAGGAGCGGATACTGGTCGTCGCCCTTGGCGTAAGTGTGCGCCCCGCCGGGGATGATCCAGTGCGCGCGCTGGCGAAGCTTGTCCGAGTTTTCGAAGTTCTGAATGAGGCCGTCCATCGCCGTCTCCTCTCCCATCCCGCCTGTCCGGCCACTATCACCGCATCCGCGACAGGCGCATCCGCACTATTGGTGGATGGAGAGATGACCGATAGGCGTAGGGTTCAGTCGAACAACTCGTTGAGCTTGAAGATCACTTCCGTGCGGTTGCGGACCTTGAGCTTCTTCATGATGTTGCGGATGTGAACCTTGACGGTGCTTTCGCGCAGATCGAGTTCGTATGCGATGATCTTGTTGGCCTTGCCCAGCTTGAGCATCGCGATGACGTCCTCTTCCCGGCAGGTGAATATTTCCGCGCGCTTGCGCTCCTGCTGATCGGCGACAGACATCAACTGGCGCAGTTCGGGCAGGCTCTCCGTCGAGATGAAGATACCACCGGATAGCGCCAGCGAGATCGCCTTCACGCAGACGGAAATGCCAACCGCCGAGGGTATGAACCCCCTCACGCCGAATTCCAGCGCCGTCAGGACCTGCCGCAGGTCATGGTTGTCGGAAAGAATGATCACCGGAAGGTTGGGAAACCGCGTGACGAGCGCGCGAATGTCCTTTTCGATGCGGGGTTCGGTACAATCTCGGCTACCTACATTGATCAGAACGCCGCTTGATGCTTCGGCATATTTCGCAAGCCAGGTCTCGATGGAATTGAAAAGCACGATCGTCATGTCGAGACCGTGCGACACCAGGCTTTGGGAAAGGCACTCGCGATCAAGTGCGCGTTCATCGATGATATCGAGAACCCGTATACTACCGAGTCCATTCCTCATCGGATTGATCGATCTGAAAGCCGCCGGTCGCGAAGCGACGTTGGGCGCCCTCCGGTAGTTCAAGCCGTTTATTCCTCCAACCTCTACCATAGCAGCCCCCTCGGAATTGACTATTCATCTCCAGTTCAATTGCGACGACCCAGATAGACCTCAACCAGCGGGAAATATTCCATAAAAAATTGCAACCACCAGACACAATTCTAAACAATAATACTCTGGATTACCGCCAATTTTTGCAATCTTAAATCTATAACAAAAAAAACACCTGAGAACAGATTCGGAAAATACGTACAGCCGAGGGTATGAAATCAGGGTGATGCGATCTATATTGCACCATAACTCCATATTCGCGGGTTGATCGCTCAAAATGTGTGCAGAATCCTTGAGATTGCATCCATGAGTTCAGGCCACCCTTCCTCAAGCCCTCCAGCCGGGCTCGACGGGATTTCTGGCGGCCCTGTCACGGGCACTATCGCAATAGGAGCATCGGCCGGCGGGCTCGATGCTTGTCGCGCCCTTCTCGACGCCATGCCATCGGGCAGGGGCAAAGCCTTCATCCTCGTCCAGGATTTCGATACCGCTCACGGAAGGATGCTGGCCGAGCTTCTATCCAGCCACACCGGAATGACGGTAATCTGGGCCGAGGACGGCCACAGGCTGAAGCCAGACCACTTCTACATCATTCCGTCCGGCCGCTCCGTCTCGGTGTATGCCGATACGATACGGCTCACCACGCCGCCCATGCTCCACGGCGCGCACATGCCATTCGACGTCCTGCTGCATTCGCTGGCCACCGAATACGGCGCGCGCGCGACGGCGGTGGTCCTGTCCGGCACCGGCACGGATGGCAGCATCGGCATCCGGTTCATTCGCGAAGTGGGTGGCAGGGTCTATGTCCAGGATCCGGACGAAGCGGACTTCAACGGCATGCCGAACAGCGCGATCGACTCGGGAATGGCCGAGCACGTCATGTCCCTGGCAGCCATTGCGCAGGCGCTGTACGGACCACGCTCACCGCCGGGCCGAAACAACGACGCCACATCCTCGAAACAGGCGATCCTTGACCGGATCCTTGCCATGCTGCGCACGTCGACAGGCAAGGATTTCACCCTCTACAAGCAGGGAACGCTGCACCGGCGGCTGGAACGGCGCATGACCATGGCAGGGCTCCCCTCCTCGGATACGGCGCGCTATCTCAGTGTTCTCGAGGAAAACGAGCTGGAGCTTTCCCAACTCGCAACCGACATATTGATCAACGTTACGAGCTTTTTCCGCGACCCCGAGATTTTCGAGCGGCTGCGCTCGAGCATCGTGCCGGAACTCGTCAAGTCCCATCCGTCCGGACGAACCCTGCGCCTGTGGGTGGTGGGATGCAGCACCGGCGAGGAAGCCTATTCGCTGGCCATGATCGTGCAGGAATGCATCTCGGAGGCCAAGCGCGGCATCCGTATGCAGATCTTCGCCTCCGATGCAGACGAAGAGGCGATCGCCTTTGCGCGCACCGGCCTCTATCCGAAGACGATCGAGTCAGAGATATGCTCGGGGCGGCTGCAGCGTTTCTTCACGCTGGAGGAACATGGCTACCGGGTCGCGCCGGAGCTGCGGTCGACCATCATCTTCACGGTCCAGAACGTCCTCAGCGATCCGCCATTTTCCAACATCGACTTCATCTCCTGTCGCAATCTGCTGATCTACTTCGAGCAGGAAGCACAGGCGAAGGTCATAGGTCTTTGCCATTTTGCCTTGAATGAAGCCGGCATCCTCCTGCTTGGCAATACGGAAACGGTTGGAACGGGCAACGACCGTTTCGAGGTACTCGATAAGTCCGCAAGGATCTTCCGCCGCAGGGGCCGCCGCGGCGGCTATGGCTTCGCCGCCGATGCGCCCGATAAGGGCGCAGTGCAGCCCCGGGCATCCGGCGGACAGGCTGGGCTGGCCAATCTCTGCCGCCGCATCATCCTCGACCACTATGCCCCGGCCACAGTGCTGATCAACCGGAAGTTCGAATGCCTCTATTCGCTCGGTCCCGTGCAGCGCTACTTGCGCATCGCACCCGGCTATCCGACCCATGATCTTTTCACGGTCACTCCGCGTAGCGTTCACACGAAGCTCCGCGCCGCTCTCAATCACGCGCTGCAGGAGAAAGTACGCACGGTCGCGACCGGTCTGTACCACAACACGGACGACGCCCTGTCACCCTACGAAATCGTAGTCCAGCCGATCACCAGCGATGGCGAGGACTTGCTCCTCGTCAGCTTCCTCGACATTGCCAAGCCATCCGGTGCCGATGACGGCCCGGCGCTTGCCCAAGACGGCCGATCCGGCATCCTGGAGCGGGAGCTTGCCGCCACGCGAACCGAACTTCACGCTGCAATCCGCGACCTGGAAATTGCCGCAGAAGAGCAGAGGGCGATCAATGCGGAAGCCCTCTCGCTCAATGAGGAATATCAATCGGCCAATGAGGAACTCCTCACTTCGAAGGAGGAACTCCAGTCTCTGAACGAGGAACTCACAACCCTCAATGTCCAGCTCCAGGAGGCGCTGGAGCGCCAGCGCGCAACGGCAAACGACCTCGAAAATGTGCTCTACAGCACGGATGTCGCCACAATCTTCCTCGACCCCGGGTTGAACATCCGCTACTTCACGCCGGCAACGCGCTCGGTCTTCAACATCATCATGAGTGATATCGGCCGGCCGCTGGCGGATCTCAACTCGCGTGTTCCCGATCCCACCCTGCTCGGCGATGCCGCTGCCATATTGAAGGGCAGCGCCACCAAGGAACGCGAGGTCAGAACCGCAGGCGGCCTCTGGTACCTGCGCCGCGTCATGCCCTACAGCAACCAGGACGGGGGTACGGAAGGCGTGGTCATCACCTTCGCGGATGTAACCACACAGCACCGCGCTCACGACGCACTGGACCGGGCAAAACGAGCGGCCGAGCGCGCCAATGCCGCAAAGTCCCGCTTCCTTGCCACAGCAAGCCACGACCTTCGCCAGCCCCTGCAATCGCTGGTTCTGCTCCAGGGACTGCTGGAGAAATCGATGCTGGACGAGCAGCAGCGGAAGCTGATCAAGAGCCTTCGTGACACGCTGGATTCGATGGCGGGCATGCTCAACGCCCTTCTCGACATCAATCAGATAGAGGCAGGGACCGTCTATCCGCACATCGTGACGTGCAAGGTCAATGACGTCCTGCTCCGGCTGAGCGACGAGTTCAGCTACAGCGCAATGGAGAAAGGGCTTTCCCTTCGTTTCGTGCCGTCAAGCCTGCTCGTGCGCACCGACCCGCGCCTTCTGGAGCAGATGATCCGCAACCTGCTGGCGAATGCACTCAAATACACCAAACAGGGAAAGATCCTGCTTGGGTGTCGGCGGCACGGAAACGCGCTCACCATCGAGGTCTGGGATAGTGGTGTGGGCATCGCGTCCCACGAGCTCAACGTCATATTCGACGAATACCATCAGGTCGCCACCGAAGAAGCAGAGACAGAACTTGGCCTGGGCCTGGGCCTGTCCATCGTCAAGCGCCTCAGCCTGCTGCTCGGCCACAGGATTCAGGTGCGCTCGATTCCCGGCAAGGGCTCGACCTTCTCGATCCATGTAGCGCTCGGGCTGGAAGACCCGCACCAGAACCAGCCGGCAATCGACAAGAATACGGACGCAGAACGGGAATCGCCAGTGCATGGCACCGTGCTCATCGTGGAAGACGACCAGAAGATTCGCGACCTGATCAAGATCGCGCTGCGTGACGAACGCCATATGGTCTATTCCGCAGACGACGGTGCGGCCGCAATCGAACTCGTCACCAGCGGCACGGTCGTTCCCTCGCTTATCCTCGCCGACTACAACCTCCCGCACGAGGTGAACGGCATCGATGTCACCAGGCAGCTTCGCTCGGTCCTCGGCCGCAGCATTCCTGCGATCATCCTGACAGGAGACATCACCGCAGAGACATTGCGCAACCTCTCGGCGGAGGATTGTCTGCATATACCGAAGCCGGTCAGCCTGAGCGATCTCCTGAAGTCGATCCGGCTCCTGCTGCGCCCAGGCACGGTCGAACCAGAAGACAAGCAACGGGACGAGGCGCAACCACCCTCGCCCGACACGCCGGCGATCTTCGTCATTGACGACGACCGCACGACGCGCGAGGCGCTGCGGGCGACCTTCGAAGCCGACGGGCGCTGGGTGCAGGCATTTTCCGATGGTGAGGCCTTTCTCGCCGCTTTCCGCGAGGTATCGGCCGGATGTCTCGTCATGGATGTCAAACTACCCGGCTTGAGCGGCCTTGAGGTGCTGCGAACGTTGCGCGGCCGCGGGGTCAGGCTGCCCATCATCATGATCACAGGCGCCGGCGATGTCGGAACCGCCGTACTGGCGATGAAAGCAGGCGCCTCCGATTTCATCGAGAAGCCGATCGGGCCGTCCGAATTGCTGGCCAGCGTTTCCCGGGCGATCGAAAACAGCCGCGACGCGGGCAAACAGGACAGTCGGCAGCAGGAGGCAAAAGTCCGGCTGACGCGCTTGACGGAACGCCAGCGGGAAATTCTAGACCGGGTGCTTGCCGGTCAGCCCAACAAGGTGATCGCGCTGGATCTTGACCTCAGCCAACGCACCGTCGAAGCGCATAGGGCAGCGATCATGAGGCGGATGCAGGTTGGATCCCTTCCCGCACTGGCGCGCCTGGTGATGCTTGCGCAAAGCGGGGCAACCGAAGATCAGGAATAGCCCTGCTGCATCTGGGCCTTGCGGTCGCCGCTTTTCCAGCGATCGTACAATTCCTGGATACCCGCATGCAACGCGATCTTGTTCGACCATCCGAGAGCGCGGAGACGGGAACTGTCGAGAAATTTTCGCGGCGCGCCATCCGGCTTGAAGGCGTCGAAAACGATATGGCCGCGAAAATCGACGATGTCGGCGATCAGGAACGCAAGTTCACCTATCGAAATCTCCTCTCCCGATCCGACATTGATCGGTTTCGGGCTCTCATAGTCCTTCATCAGAAAAACGCACGCATCGGCCAGGTCATCGACATGCAGGAATTCCCGTTTGGGCGTGCCCGTTCCCCAGACGACGACACTGTCACGGTGGCTGACCTTGGCATCATGCATCTTGCGGATCAGCGCCGGAATGACATGCGAATGGTCGAGGTCGAAATTGTCGTTCTGCCCGTAGAGGTTCGTCGGCATCACGGAAATGAAGCGGCGCCCATATTGCTCCGCATAGGCGGCGGCAAGCTTTATCCCGGCGATCTTGGCAAGCGCATAGGCTTCATTGGTCGGCTCCAGACTACCCGTCAGCAACGCCTCTTCGACGATGGGCTGATCGGCGTATTTGGGGTAGATGCAGCTGGACCCCATGCAAAGCAGCTTCTCGACGCCCAGTTCCGAAGCGGTCCTGATGACATTGACCATTATCAGCGCGTTTTCGGCAAGAAATTCCGCCGGATAGCGGGCATTCGCCCCGATGCCGCCGACGCGCGCGGCGGCCAGAAAGATCGCCTCCGGCCGCGCCTTCTTCATCCAGTTTTCGGTATCCGCCTGCCGCGTCAGGTCGACATCCGCGTGCGAGACCGTCTGTATGTCGCAACGCTCGCGTTTCAGCCGGCGTAGCAGGGCCGAGCCCACCATGCCGGAATGTCCGGCAATCCAGACACGCTTCCCGCGCAGGTCATACGGCACCGTGGCCTTGTCACCCGTGGAGATCATTGCGGCCTTCCTCCTTGGTGACAACGCGCAGGTCCGATTCCACCATTTCCGAGACCAGATCCTCGAAGGAGGTGGTGTGGCGCCAACCGAGCCGGTCCCGCGCCTTGCTCGCGTCACCGAGCAGAATGTCCACCTCCGCCGGGCGGAAGTAGCGCGGATCGATCGCGATGAGCGGCTTGCCGCTCTTGCGTTCGTAGCCGACCTCATCGACGCCGCTTCCGTCCCAATCGATGCCCTTGCCGACAACCGCAAAAGCACGCTCGACGAATTCCCGCACGGTATGGGTTTCGCCCGTGGCCAGCACATAGTCGTCCGACACGTCCTGCTGGACGATCCGCCACATGCCCTCGACATAGTCGCGCGCATGTCCCCAGTCACGCTTCGCATCGAGGTTGCCGAGGTAGAGCTTGTCCTGCAGTCCCCACTCGATCGCCGCGACCGCGCGCGTGATCTTCCGCGTGACGAAGGTTTCCCCCCGCCGCGGGCTTTCGTGGTTGAAGAGGATGCCGTTCGAGGCGTGGAAACCGTAGGCTTCGCGATAGTTGACCGTCATCCAGTAGGCATAGAGCTTGGCGGCGGCGTAGGGGCTGCGCGGATGGAACGGCGTTCCTTCCCACTGCGGCTTGTCGCCGATGCCGCCGAACAGTTCCGAGGTCGATGCCTGGTAGAAGCGGCAATGCTCGCCGAGCTTGAGCAGACGCATGGCCTCCAGCAGCCGCAGCGTCCCCAGCGCGTCGGTATTGGCGGTGTATTCCGGCGCCTCGAAACTCACCTGCACATGGCTCTGGGCACCGAGATTGTAGATCTCGTCCGGACGCACCTCCTGGATCACCCGGACGAGGTTCGTCGCATCCGTCAAATCGCCGAAATGCATCTGGAACCGCACGCCTGGCGTTCGCGGATCGACATAGAGGTGATCGACGCGGGCGGTGTTGAAGGACGACGAGCGTCGCTTGAGACCGTGCACCCGGTATCCCTTGGAGAGCAGCAGCTCCGTCAGATAGGAGCCGTCCTGGCCGGTGACACCGATGATCAGGGCTGTTTTTTCAGACATGGGCGCGCCTTCGTACCTGGAATATCGGGCACGACCGATCGTGGCCCCGTGATATCGAGAGGTAGCGGCGGGACGGGGTAGTCCACAAGGTAACCGTTCGGTGAACGAGAACGCCCGGCTTCCTCCCGCGTCAGGCAAGGCCATGCACACCCGCAACGAATGTCTATGTCCTTCGTGCGGAAGGCGTAGGCCGGGTGGGGGTTGCGGGATGCCCCCTAGCGCCTTTGGAGAGCTTGTCGCCCGCCCGCGTACTGGCAGGATCGCCCCACAGGATTTGCGATGCGGGGCCGCTCATGAGGACGATCTTCATCAACCGGTATTTCCATCCCGACCAGTCGGCAACGAGCCGCATGGTGTCCGCGCTGGCCTTCGGACTAGCCCGACAGGGCGGCGCGGTCACGGTCGTCGCCAGCCGCACTCGCCATGACCGCGCCGACACCACGCTTTCCGGTCGGCAAACCTGTTCCGGTGTGGATGTCGTCCGCCTTTCCACTTCGCGTTTCGGACGCCGCACCCTGCCCGGGCGAACGGCCGACTACCTGTCCTTCCATCTTGCAGCCTTTGCCTGGCTCGCTCGCAATGTCCGGCGTGACGACGTGGTCGTCGTATGCACCGATCCGCCGCTGATCTCGCTCGCCTGCGCGCTGCCGATCCGGCTGCGCGGTGCGCAGATGGTCAACTGGGTCATGGACCTCTTTCCCGAGACCGCAGTCGAGCTTGGCCTCTTCTCTTCCGCACCGTACCTCGGGCGGCTTGCCGCCGCATTGCGTGACCGGTCCATCGCACGTTCACGGCTCACCATCTGTCCGACCGAGCGGATGGCGGACTACCTGCTGGCGCGCGGCTTGCCGGCCGATCGTATCCGCGTGCTGCATCACTGGTCCGACGCCAGCGAGATCACGCCCGTGCCCAGGGACCGGAACGATCTGCGGGCTGCATGGGGCTACCAGGGCAAATTCGTTGTCGGCTATTCTGGCAATTTCGGCCGCGCCCATGAATTCTCGACCCTCATCGAGGCGGCAACCCTTCTGAAGAATCACCCGCATATCCGCTTCCTCATGGTCGGGGGCGGGCACAAGCTGGACGCTGTCAAGGACGCCGTGCGGGAACGGGGCCTTGCCAATGTCGCCTTCAAGCCCTTGCAGCCGGCAGAGCAGCTTGCCGAAAGCCTCGGCGTACCGGACCTGCACGTCGTCTCGCTGCTGCCCCGTCTTGAACATTGCATCATCCCCAGCAAGTTCTACGGCATCCTTGCGGCCGGCAGGCCGACGCTCTTCATCGGCGACCCCAAGGGCAGCGTCGCGGCGGTCATCGCCGTCGAGCGTTGCGGCGTGAGCATCGGGATCGGCGAGGTCGAGAAACTCACCCGGACGATCGCCCATCTCGCCGCCTCTCCTGATGAGGTCGCCGCGATGGGGGCGACGGCGCGGGCCGTACTCGAAGCCGACTATGCGTATGACCGTGCCCTTGTCACCTGGAACGCCCTTTTGCGCGACCTTGCCGAAGTGGAGCGCGTTCCCGCCGGCGCCGTCGTGCTGGAGCAGGAACCGTCATGAACGAGACCGTCGTCGTCAGCCAGCTCGGCGCCCGCATGCACTACGCCGTCGCCCGCATCCTGGCGCAGGAAGGCCGGCTCGGACATTTCTTTACCGACATCTGCGGCACGAAGAGCTGGCCAGCTCTTCTCCGTACGCTGCCACCGGCCCTTCTGCCCCCGCCGGTGCAGCGGCTGGTCGGGCGGGTTCCCAACGGGATCCCGCCCGACCTGATCACCGACTTTCCGCTTTTCGGCGTTCGCTCCGCCATCAGGCGCCTGCGCATCGCGGACGCTACGGAAGAGACCTCGCATGCCGTCTGGGCCGGCAGCCGCTTCTCGACGCTTGTCGCAGCCAACGGCTTTCACAATGCCGCCGGCCTCTACGCCTATAGCGGCGACGCATTGGAACAGATGCGCGCGGCCAGGCAGCAGGGCATGTGGATTGCCGTCGAGCAGATGATCGCCCCGCGCACCGTGGTGGAGGCCGTCCTGGCCGAGGAGATGCGGCGCTTTCCCGAATGGACGGGCCCGCCGCAGCCAAATCCCTACGCCGAGACATTCGCGGCCCGCGAGCGTGCCGAATGGGCGCTCGCGGACTGTATCATCTGCCCGTCCGATTTCGTTCGCGACCATGTGGTTGCGGAAGGCGGGCCGGCGGAGCGATGTGTCGTCGTCCCCTACGGTGTCGATGCCAAGGACCGCTCGGACGCCGCTTTCCGCGCACCGGGCCCGCTGCACGTATTGACGATCGGCGAAGTGGGCCTTCGGAAGGGATCGCCCTATGTGCTTCAGGCCGCCGAGCGCCTCGGCACCGCCGTCAGGATGCGAATGGCCGGGCCCGACCGTCTTCCCCCGCAGGTCCGCCGACGGATGGAGCGCTCGATAGAACTGAGGGGCATCGTGCCCCGCGCCGACATTGCGGAGGAGTACCGCTGGGCGGACGTCTTCCTGCTACCCTCGCTCTGCGAGGGATCGGCAACCGTCGTCTATGAGGCGCTGGCATCGGGCCTTCCGGTCATCACCACCTACAGCACGGGAAGTGTCGTGCGGGACGGCATCGAAGGCCTGATCGTGCCGGAACGCGACCCGCAGGCCATCGTCGATGCGGTGCGCTACCTTGCGGACAACCCGCAGGTGCGTGCGAGCATGGCGGCAAACGCCCGGCTCCGGGCCAGCGAATACACGGTGGACAGATACGGCGCCCGCCTTCTCGACGTTCTCTCGCAGCTACACGCACGGCATGGGGGTACCCAATGAAGATTGTCCATGTCATCACCTCGATCGATCCGGACAAGGGCGGGCCGCAGGCGGTCGTGATGCGGCTCGCCGCGGCACAGGCCAATCTCGGTCATTCGGTGCATGTGGTAAGCCAGGCGGATGACCAGACGCTCGCCCATGTCGCAAGGCTCGGCGCGGCGATCCCCGGCTTCGCGCAGGTCGTCTGGCACATCCTGCCACCTCCCGGCTTGATGGAGGCCATGCTGTGCATCCGGGCCCGCCCCTTTCTGGCGCGGGTCCTCGCAGACGCCCGGCATGTGCACCTGCATGGGGTCTGGGAGCCGATCCTTGCCTGTGCCGCAGCCATCGCGGCGAGCAACGGTGTGCCCTACTGCATTTGCCCGGCCGGCATGCTCGACACCTGGAGCCTCGCGCAGAAACCATGGAAAAAGCGCCTGGCGCTGGCGCTCGGCTGCCGCCGGATGCTTGAAGGCGCGGCCTTCATACACGCGCTCAACCGCGACGAGGTGAAGCTGATGCGGCCGCTCCACCTGAAGACGCCGGCCGAAATCATTCCCAACGGTGTCTTCGTCGAAGAGTTTGAAAGTCTTCCCTCGCCGGAGGACTTTTCCGAACTGATCGGCCTGCCGGCCGAACGGCGCTTCGTCCTTTTCCTTTCGCGGCTGCACTACAAGAAGGGCCTGGACCTGCTGGCGAACGCCTTCCAGCTGGTGGCGCGGCAATGCCCGGACGTCGATCTCGTCGTCGCGGGGCCGGATGGGGGAGCGGAAGACGATTTCCGCGATCTCGTGCGCCGTTTCGGGCTTGAAAGGCGGGTCTTCATGGTCGGTCCGCTCTATGGCGAAACCAAGCTGCAGGCCTTCGTGGCGGCTGCCTGTTTCTGCCTGCCCAGCCGGCAGGAAGGTTTCAGCATCGCGATCACCGAAGCGCTCGCCTGCGGCACGCCGGTCGTCATCACCGACGGCTGCCATTTTCCCGAAGTCGCCGATGCCGGCGCGGGCGCGGTCGTCAGCCTCGACCCGATGGACATAGCGACGGCGATGACCGGCATCCTGTCTCATCCACTCGCGGCCACGGCCATGGGACGGAACGGCCGGCGGCTGGTGTTCGATAACTACACCTGGCCGCGCATCGCCCAGCTGACGATCGGCCTCTACGAGGCCTACACGCCGGCAAGAGCGCCCGTCAGCCTCTCCGCCGCCGCCGTCAACGGATATTCCTGACCGGCTCAGGCGTTGCCGGCACCGTGCCGGCGGCTGGCGACGGCGCGCGCCGGATTGCCAACATAGACCATCCAGGGATCCAGCGCCTTTACCGCGACGCCGCGCGCACCAAGCACCGCACCCTCCCCCACTTCGGTTCCGGGGCCGACAAAGGCTTCCGCGGCGACCCACGAATTGCGGCGCAACACGATGGGCCGCGCCACGAGCGGGAAGGACGGCTGCTGGATATCGTGCGTGCCGGTGCAAAGATGGGCACGCTGCGACACGATGGCCATCGCCTCGAGTGTCACCGGCGCGACATTGTAGCAGATCACGCCCGGCCCCATCGAGGCGTTCGCCCCCATGACGAGATTGCCCGGCCACCAGATGACCGTGCTGCCATGCACGATCGCGGTCGGATCGAGCCGTGCACCGAACAGGCGCAGCAACCGGTTGCGCCAGGGATGGAAGGGCGACGGCGTCCAGGCGGCAAGACACCGCCAGGCGACAAGCCAAGCAAGGCGCATAAGACGAAACCGCAGGGCGAATGTCGGCCCGCCCAGCAGCGGCGACGCGAGGCTCAGATCGTCGAAACGCGGATCGTCATAACGGGATTTCATGTATGGACAGGCCTTCCTTGCATGGAGGGGACGGCTGGATGCGGTCGGCCTGTCTGCGGGAAGACCACCGCAAGGCGATGATCGGTCAAACCGGCAAGCCTTCCTCCCGCCGCCGCAGCTCCTCCGTCTTGATGACGATCATGTATTCGTAGGCGGCAAGCAGCTGGCAGTAGTGGTAGCCCTCACGTCCGTCGAGGAAGCCGCCGCGCAGGACATACATGTAGAGGAAGCGCGCGGCCGGCCGGAACGGCAGGCGCATGGAAAGCTCCTTCAAGGCACGCCGGCGCACCTCCGGCACGCGGCTCAGGATATCGCGCCAAGGCACGTGTTTCTCGCGCAGGCTGATCATCGTCTCGCGCGCCTCGGACGAGGAATAGCGGTTGTGCTTGTCGTACCAGGCGTTCAGCCCCTTGTTGAAGCTGTAGTGGATGAAATGGGCGTTGAGCCGGCCTTCCGGTCCTTCGGGCAGGCAGCGCGAATGCGCTTCGCGCTCGTAGCGCACGCGATCGGGCCTCACGAGCCGCGTGATCCACGTCGGATAGAGGCTGCTGTGCTTGATCCAGCGTCCCATGAACATGTTCTTGTAGCGGATGCGGAAGGAGCTTTCGGGCCGCTCCGGATCGCGGGCGACCGCCAGCATCTCGTCACGCAGGTCAGGAGGCGTCACCTCGTCGGCGTCGGGCGTATAGACCCAGGGATACTTGTACTTGATCTCCTTCAGCCCGTAGGTGCGCTGGCCGGACTCCGTGTCGTGCACCCGCTGGTAGATCCGGGCGCCAGCGGCCTGCGCGATCTCCACCGTCCTGTCGGTGCTGTAGGAATCGAGCACCACGATGTCGTCACACCAGTCCAGCGAGGCAAGGCAGGCGGGAAGGTTCTTCTCCTCGTTGAGGGTCATGATCAATACGGAAATGGACATGGCGATCTTCCTTCCGCTTCACATCTGCAACTTGACGGAGGAATGGGAAGCCCGGAGGCCCCTCCGTTGCGTTGCAGCCTCGATGGAAAGCACGAAGGCTGTATGAGCGATTGCGGCGAGCAGCAGGCCGGCCGCCACCACCGGGGCCGGCACCTCGAGCAGCACGCCGAGGCAGCCGATGCCGCCGCACAGGAAAGACACCAGGACAATGATATAGCTTGTTGCCGCGGGCGAAAAACCGGAATCGATCAACAGGTGATGCAGGTGCCGCCGGTCCGCCGACATGGGGCTGCGGTGGTCGAGCAGGCGGCGCACCATGAGGCTCAGGGTGTCGATCACCGGAACGATCACCAGCCACAACAGGCAGAGGAACGGCAGTCCGTCCGCCCCGTTCGACAGGCGCAGGATCAGATAGGCGATGATCGCGCCCAGCGCCGTGCTGCCGGCATCGCCGAGATAGACCGACGCGCGAGCGCGCCATGGACCGCGCATGTTGAAGAGAAGGAACCCGCCGACCGCCGCAAGCAGGGTCGCCACCGGAAAGACGAGCCCGTCCGCACCGGCATGGAACGAAAGAACCAGTATCCAGACGAGCGCGGCGGCCGCGCTGCCGCCGGCAAGGCCATCGACACCGTCCACCATGTTCCAGGCATTGACCAGCCCGACGACGAAAGCAACGGAAATGATCAGGAGAACGGCGGCGCTACCGAAAGCATCCGCAGGAAGAAAATTGCCAAGCGAAATCTGCCCAAGCCCTTCCGCGGCGATCAACCCCGTCACGATCACGACCTGGGCCAGGAAGCGGAAACGCGCCGTCAACGCGAAGCGGTCATCGGCCACCCCGAGCGCGACGACAAGCAGCAGCGCCACCCAGAAACCGGGTCCGAGATCCATCGGCCTGACAATGAACAGACTGGTGACGGAGAACGCCAGGAAGATGGCAATGCCGCCGCACAGCGGAACCGCGCCCTCATGGATCTTCCGATGATCGGGCAGGTCGAGCAGATGGAGCGGCGCCGACAGCCAGCGCAACAACACCACCAAAAACGCGCTCAGCATGAGAGACGCCGAGCTTTCGAGCAGCAAGAAAATCATCTGACGCCCCAGCAGTCGCGCCGATGCCCTCACCTGGAGTGGTCAGGTTGCATGGACGACGATGCAAGCATAGCGTTTGACGCCGCCGCCCAACATTTGAGCAAAAGGTCGAGGCGTGTGACGTGAAGGTGAAATTTGCCTGAAACACCTACTCCGTCTACTCCCTTTCCATCCCCGCCCCCTCCCTTTGGTTGAGGGTTGCGGGCCCGCGCGGCAGGGCGCGCGGGCTCGGGAAACACTGTACGCCCCCTGCCTCAAGCATTGATTCGTCAGGACGCCAGATGCTCGAAGAGGCGGGCGACTGCTTCCGCACCGGGATCGACGTGACCCTCGAGCTGCTTCGCATTGATATAGGCCGCGCGACCGGCTTTCGCGCGGGTGAGGGTCGCGGTGAAGTTCGCCCCCTCCCGCGCCGCGCCCGCGGCGGCCGACAGGCTTTCACCGAGCGCATCGAGCGCCGGAGAAAGGGCGTCGACCATCGTCCGGTCGCCGATCTCAGCGCCGCCGATTTCCTGCATGCGGGCAAGGCCGGCGCGCAGGGCTTCGCGCATAGGCAGGCCGCTGGACGCCCCATCGCCGGCGGCGGCGAAGAAGATGGCAAGCAGCACGCCGGAGGAGCCACCCATCGTCTGGCTCAGCTCCTGCCCGATGGCGCGCAGCAGCTGGGTATGATCCGACAGCGGCAGGCGATCGATCGCATTGATCAGCGCACGGGCGGCCCCCGCCAGTGTCGATCCCGTGTCCCCGTCGCCGGATTTCGCATCAAGGGTGTTGAGATCGCGCTCGGCGGCGACGAGCACGTTGCAGCAATCGATCAGGAACTGGCGTGTCGCCGCGTGGTCCGACGGCATCGGCGCAATCGGCGTTAGGCCATCCGGCAGGGAGGCGATCGCGATCGGACGAACCTCGCAAATCCCCGGCCAGGCCGCGATCGGCACGGGAGCCTTCAGCAATTCCAGCTCGGCCGCATCGGCAGCAAAGACGGAGATCGAAAATCCCTGCATGTCGAGCGAGGTCATCAGCGGCGCCGGGCCGATTGCATGCGTGATCCTTGCGCCCACGGACGAGCCGAGGAGATCGTGGGCGAGCACCGACATTTCCAGGACGGAAGTGCCGCCGAGATTGTTGATCAGCGCGACGTGCGGGCCCTCGCCCATCACGGCGGCAAGCCGCTCCACCATGGTTGCGACGGAGGAACGGGCGCCGGCGAAATCGATCTGCTCCACGCCGGCTTCACCGTGAATGCCGAGACCGAGTTCGGCCTTGCCCTCCGGTATGCGATCCTCCTTCGGCGAGCCGGGAACGCGGCAGGTATCGAGCGACATGCCGATAGAGCGCGTGCCGGCGATGACGCGCCTTGCCGCCGCCGTCACCGTTTCGAGGTCGGCACCCTGTTCGGCGAGCGCACCGGCGATCTTGTGCACGAGGAGCGTGCCCGCAACACCACGGGCCTGCGGCAGGTCGGGAAGCGCGATGTCGTCGCCGACGATCACCATCGAGACATTGAGCCCGAAGGCACGGGCCCGCTCCGCGGCAAGGCCGAAATTCAGCCGGTCGCCCGTATAGTTCTTGACGACGAGGAGACACCCGGCCGGCCCGGTCACCGCCAGGATTCCGGCCAGCACGGCATCGACGCTCGGCGAGGCGAAGACATCACCGCAGACGGCCGCCGTCAGCATGCCCTTGCCGACGAAACCGACATGGGCGGGCTCGTGCCCGGAGCCACCACCGGAAACGATCGCCACCTTCGACTTGTCCCAGTCGCTGCGCAGTACGACGCGGATATGCGGATAGCCGTCGAGGCGGGTAAGCGCGCCGCCCGAAAGAGCCAGCACGCCGTCGATCGCCTCGGTGACGACGTCTTCGCGCTTGTTGATGAATTGCGCCATGGAAATCTCCTTAAGCTAGAAGCATGCCCGCCGCATCGAAGTAGAGCGGCCGAGAGGGTTGGATGCGGATGGTCTCGCCGCCCTTGAGCGGCGTGTGGGCGTCGGTGACGGTGATGAGGTCGTGCCTCTTGAAGGAAAGGTGCAGGCGCGTCTGGTCGCCGAGATGCTCGACGCGCTTGACCAGCGCCTCCTCCCCCTCGCCTTGAGTAATATGCTCCGGGCGAAGGCCGATACTTTTTGCCTGCGCCGGAGCGCCGGCGAAAAGCTCGGCCGGCAGCATGTTGATCCGCGGCTGGCCGAGGCGGGTCGCGGCATAGACGCTGACGGGCTGCTCATAGACCTCGCGTGGCGAGCCGAACTGCACCAGCCGCCCCTCGTTCAGCACGCCGACATGGGTGGCCATGGTCATCGCCTCGATCTGGTCGTGGGTGACATAGATGAGGGTCGCGCCCAATTTCGCCTGGATGCGTTTCAATTCGATGCGCAGGTCCGCGCGCAGCTTCGCATCGAGCGAACTCAACGGCTCGTCCATAAGAAATATCTGCGGGTTTCGCACCAGGGCGCGGCCGATGGAGACACGCTGCATCTCCCCGCCCGAAAGCGCCGTCGCCTTGTTGTCCAGCTTGTGGGTAATCTGCAGGACTTCTGCGACTTCCTTCACCTTCCGGTCGATCTCCGCCCTCGGCGTTTTCAGAAGCGGGGATTTCAGCGGAAACTCCAGATTCTGGCGAACGGTGAGGTGCGGATAAAGCGAGTATTGCTGGAACACCATGGCGACATTGCGCTCGGCCGGCGACAGCCCCTTCATCGATCTCCCGGCGATATAGACTTCGCCGCTGTCGGGCGCATCGAGACCCGAGACCATGCGCAACGTCGTCGTCTTGCCCGCCCCCGTCGGACCGAGCAGCACGACGAAGGAGCCGTCCGGGACCGTCAGCGATACATTGTCGAGGGCGACGGTTCCATTGAAAGTCTTCGTCACATTTTCAAGGACGACTTCAGCCATGTCGCAGCACTCCTTCATTGGCCTCGGAGACGAGCGCCTTGCCGCTTTCGGCATCGAAGAGCGAAAGGGTTCGCGCATCGAAATCGAGACCGACCAGTTCATCCTCACGCACGACATGACTGGATGGAATGCGCGCCTTCACCTCGCCGTGTTCGGTTACAAGCGTCACGATCTGCGTCGTGCCGAGATATTCGACGGCGATGACGCGGCCGCGATAGGAAGCATCGTCCCGGAACTTCACATGCTCCGGCCGAACGCCGAGCGTCAGCTGGCCGGCACGGCCTTCGCGCGCGGCTGGAACCTTCACCTTGACCGCACCGAGATCGACGCTGTCGCCGTTGATGCCGATCATGCCCTCGAAATTCAGAAAGTTCATGGACGGGGAGCCGATGAACTGGGCGACGAATTTCGTGGCCGGCCAATCATAGATCTGCTGCGGCCGGCCGAACTGCTCCACCACGCCATGGTTCATGACCACGATCTTGTCGCCCATCTGCATCGCTTCAAGCTGGTCATGCGTCACATAGACCGTGGTGGCGCCCATGCGATCGTGCAGCGCACGCAGTTCTTCGGCCATGTGCTCGCGAAATTCGGCGTCGAGCGCGCCGAGCGGTTCGTCCATGAAGAAGGCCTTCGGACGGCGCACGATGGCGCGGCCGAGCGCCACGCGCTGCCGGTCGCCGCCGGAAAGCCCGCCGACCGGCCTGTCGAGGATATGCTCGATCTTGAGGATGCGGGCGACCTCGGCGACGCGGGTCTTCACGTCCTCGCGCTTCATGCCCTGGCTCACCAGCGGATAGGAGATGTTCTTGCGCACATTCATATGCGGGTAGAGCGCGAACATCTGGAAGACGAAGGCGATGTCACGCTGGCTTGCCGGCTTCATGCCGACCTCTTCGCCGTCGATGAAAATCTCCCCAGACGTCGGCAGTTCGAGGCCGGCCATCATGCGCAGTGTCGTCGTCTTTCCGCAGCCGGAGGGGCCGAGCAGCATGAAGAACTCGCCGTCCTCGATGGTGAAGGTGGAGGATCGGACAGCGGTGAAGGCGCCGAATTCCTTGCGCACGTTCTGGATTCTGATCTGAGCCATCGGCCTACTCCGGGAAATGGCTGACGACGATGAACATCACCGTGCCCAGCAAGGTTACGAGGAAGGACCAGGAATAGAGCACGAGAGCGAAAGGCTGCATGAGCATGACGACGCCGGCTGCGATGAGCACGGAGGCCAGCATTTCCCAGGCACTCCGCCTGAAATGCAGCAAGCCTGTGAGAAATCTTGTCATTTGCGGACTGCTCCGAAGGTGATGCCGCGCAGGAGATGCTTGCGCAGAAGAATGGTGAACACCATGACCGGCACGAGGAAGAGGGTCGCCCCGGCTGCAACGGCCGGCCAGTCCTGACCGCTGACACCGATGATGGTGGGAATGAAGGGCGGCGCCGTCTGGGCATTGCCGGACGTGAGCAGCACGGCGAAGGCATATTCGTTCCAGGCAAAGATCAGGCAGAAGATCGCGGTGGAGGCGATGCCCGTCGCCGCCTGCGGCAGCACGACCTTGTAGAAGGCCTGGAAGCGGGTATAGCCGTCGATCAGCGCCGCCTCCTCGTATTCGATCGGAATCTCGTCGATGAACCCCTTGAGCAACCAGACCGAGAGCGAGAGGTTCACGGCGGTATAGAGCAGGATCATGCCGGCATGGGTATCGCTGAGGCCGAGCGAACGAAACATCAGGAAGATCGGGATGGCAACGGCGATCGGCGGCATCATGCGCGTCGAGAGGATGAAGAACAGAAGATCATCCTTCAGCGGCACTTTGAAACGGGAGAAGGCGTAGGCCGCCGCCGTGCCGAGCACGATGCACAGCACCGTCGAGCCGAAGCCGATGATCACCGAATTGGTAAAACGCTCGGCGAAACGCGAGGGGCCGGAAATGACGAGCCCATCCTTGCGCACCAGCTTGTCGTACCAGGTCTGCGGCTCGCCCAGCGCCTGCAACTGCTCTTCCGAAAGGCGGGTGCGCGTGGTGAAGACGTTGACATAGCCTTCCACCGTGGGCGTGAAGAAGGTTTTCGGGGGATAGGCGATGGCGTCGGACGGGCTCTTGAAGCTCGTCGCAATGATCCAGGCGAGCGGCAGAATGGTGATCAGCGCGTAGAGGACGACCAGGCTCCCGGCAAACCACTTCTGCCGGAGCGACGGCTCGGTGATGGAATAGGTGCTCATCGTTGCTTCACCTTGTTCAGGGCTTTGACATAGATCGAGGCGAGGCCGAAGACCGTGACGAAGAGGATGACGGCATAGGCGGAGGCGTAGCCCGTGCGCCACTTCTCGAAGGCCTCACGCTTCAGGTTGATCGAGGTAAGCTCGGTGATCGAGCCCGGCCCGCCGCCGGTCAGTTGCACGACGAGATCGAACATCTTGAAGTTCTCGATGCCGCGGAAGAGCACGGCGAGCATCAGGAAGGGCAGGACAAGCGGAATGGTGATCGTCCAGAATTGCCGCCACTTACTGGCCCGGTCGCATTCGGCCGCCTCGTAGATGCTGCCCGGAATGGAGCGAAGGCCGGCAAGGCAGATCAGCATCACGAAGGGCGTCCACATCCAGGTATCGACGATGACAATCGCCCAGGGGGCCAGCGACACGTCGCCGATCATCGAAAAGCTGGATGGATCCGCGCCGGTGAGAAAGCCGACCGCATAGTTGAAGAGGCCGATCTGCGGCTGGTAGAGAAACGTCCAGAAATTGCCGACCACCGCGGGGCTCAGCATCATCGGCAGCACGATAATCGTCGTCCACAGGTCGTTGCCGCGGAATTTCTTGTTGATCAGATAGGCAAGCGTGAAGCCGATCAGGACCTGCAGGACGATCGTCCAGATCAGGAAATGGGCCGTCGCCTGCATCGTCAACCAGATATCCTTGTCGGACAGGATATTCAGGTAGTTCTTGAGCCCGACGAATTCGACCTCGGCATTGGGCCGATTGACCCGAAAATTGGTGAAACTCAGTCGGATCGTCCAGATAAGCGGGAAGATGTTGATTGCAAGAAGCAGCACGATCGACGGAGCAACGAAAAGCCAGGCGAGCGCGCGGTCGGACAGGCCGTGCATGCGTTTGGCGATGGCATGCGGCGTCGCTTCGGCGACCCGGTCCACGGATGATTTCAGCATGGTATTCCCCTGATTTCAGCTTGGGCGGCGACAGAGCCGGGGCAGAACCCCGGCTCCAGCCGCGCCGGTCCCGCTGGGAGGCGCGGGCACACGGCTGATGGCGTCAGTACTTGCCTTCGTCGTCGAAGACCTGCGTCCAGTCCTTGACCAGGCCGTCGAGCGCATCCTGAGCGGAGCCCTGGCCGGCGATCACATAGTCATGGAAGCGCTTCTGCGCCGCCTGCAGCAGCGAGGCGTAGCTAGGCTCCGCCCAGAAATCCTGCACGATGGCCATGGAATCCAGGAAGGTCTGCGCATAGGGCTGGCTGGTGGCGAAACCGGGGTCCTC
The DNA here is from genome assembly GCF_049651085.1 of Shinella sp. Classification (GTDB taxonomy): domain Bacteria; phylum Pseudomonadota; class Alphaproteobacteria; order Rhizobiales; family Rhizobiaceae; genus Shinella. The sequence goes on along the minus strand of NZ_JBASBL010000018.1, from coordinate 131,485 downwards.
GACCACCTTGAGCAGCGCCGAATAGCCGCCCATCTGCCACCACTTCTGCTGGACCTCCGGCTGCGCGAACCATTTGATGTAGGCCAGCGCATCCTCCTGCTTCTCCGACGTGGAGACGACTGAAATGCCCTGGCCGCCGAGCTGGGCATAGGCCGCGCCATCGGGTCCCGCCGGATTGGGGAAGTAGCCCGATTTATCGCCGCCGACATTGGCATCGGCATGGATGCCCGGCCAGGTGAAGGCGAAGTTCATGTGCAGGGCGACCTGACCCGACTTGTAGGCGTCGATATCCTCCGACATGTAGGCGTCGGAATGGCCGGGCGGCGTGCAGCAGTCGTAGAGTTCCTTATAGTACTCCAGGCCCTTCACCGCCTCGGCGGAGTTCACATAGCCCTGCAGATCATAGGGCTTGTCCGGATTTTCGTATTTGAAACCAAAGCTGTAGAGCACATCCATGACGCCCATGGTGATGCCCTCGGAGCCGCGCTCGGTATAGATCGCAGCGCCATAGACCGTCTTGCCGTCGATCTCGCGCTTCTGGAAGAACTGGGCGATGTCCTTCAGCTCGCCAAAGGTCTTCGGCACGGCCAGTTCGCGGCCGTATTTTTCCTTGAACTCCGCCTGAAGTTCGGGCCGGGCGAACCAGTCCTTGCGGTAGCTCCAGCCGACGACATCGCCAAAGGCCGGCATCGCCCAGTAGTTCGGTGAATTCTTCGGCCATTCGGCATAGCCGACGACGGTCGCCGGAATGAAATCGCTCATCTTGATCCCTTCCTTGTCGAAGAAATCGTTGAGCTTGACGTACTGACCGTTCTCCGCCGCGCCGCCGATCCACTGGCTGTCGCCGATCATCAGATCGCAGAGCTTGCCGCCGGAATTCAGCTCGTTGAGCATGCGGTCGGCGAAGTTCGGCCAGGGCACGAACTCGAATTTCATCTTGACGCCGCTCTTGGCCTCGAAATCCTTGCTGAGTTCGACGAGCGCATTTGCCGGATCCCAGGCGGCCCAGCAAAGAGTCAAATCCTTTGCACTGGCCTGGCTTGTACCGGCGGCCAGAAGCGCAGCGAAAGCGGCCATTGACGTGGCATGGCGAAATTTCATGGCGGGGACCTCCTCCCTCGCCTTCCGACCCCATCGGAAGGCTGACAACGCCCTTTGCGGGCAACAGACGCGAAATGACCTCCGATGGCCCTGATGCGAGCCAGCCTCCTCCGCGCCGCCTGTGTGGCTTGCCGTTCCTCCCGGTGGCCACGACAGGAGTCATATTGAGGTGCGCACCTCAATGCAAGTGATTTTTGAGGTGCGCACATCAATCGTTGCTTTTCGCCTGCTTTTGCTAGAGAAATCGCGAAAGGATCACGTCGTCGTGAAAGAGAGCGGAGAATGCGGCCAACCGCAAAAGATCTGGCAGAAGCCGCGGGCGTCAGCCTTGCGACCGTGGACCGCGTCCTCAACGAGCGGCCGAATGTCAGCCCGAAGGCTGCAAGGAAGGTGTCCGAGGCCATCGAGCGAATCGGATTCATACGCAACCCCGCCGCGGTCGCGCTCGCGCGCAACAAGACCTATCGCTTCCGTTTCGTCCTGCCGACCTCGGGCGATCAGTACCTGATGGAACTGCTTGCGCGGGTGAACGAGGCGAAGGAGGCACTGCGCGCCGATTCGACCGAGGTCGAGGCCGTGCGGATCCCGATGAACGACCCGCACCGCATCGCCAAATATCTCACCACCATCGACCACGACGCCGTCGACGGCGTTGCCGTGATGGCGCCGGAATCGCCGCAGGTACGCGACGCGCTGGTTCGCCTTGTCGAGCGGGACGTAAAGGTCGTGCAGTTCCTCTCGGGCCAGGAACGGCTGGAGAGTGCGGATTATGTGGGGATCGACAACTTTGCCGCCGGGGCGACCGCCGGCAAGATCGCCGGCCGCTTCGTCGGCGAGCGCCCCGGCAAGATCATGGTCGTGGCGGAAACCATGATGGCCCTCGACAGCATCCAGCGCCGCCGCGGCTTCGACAGCATCGTCAACACCCGGTTTCCCCATCTCCAGAGCCTGCCGTCGCTGGAGACCTATGCCGACGAAGCGCGCGCCGACCTCATCATCCGGCGCACCCTTCAGCACAACCCGGATACCGTTGCCGTCTATGTCCTGAGTTCGGAGCCGAGGGCGCCGCTGGCCGCCGTCTGGAATGCGCAGGGCTCCCGCCCGCTGACCGTCATCGCGCATGAGCGCACGCCCTTCAGCGAACAGGCGCTGATGGACGAGCGCATCGACGCCGTCATCGCCCAGGATCCCGGCCACGCCGTCAGAAGCGCGCTACGCATCATGCGCGCGCGCTCCGATCACCGGGAGCTTGTCGCCTCGCAGGAACGCATCCGCATAGAAGTCCTGCTCAAGGAGAACCTCCAGTTCGAATGACCGGGGCCGGCACTGCTGCCTCAACGGCCGCCCTCGGAAAGGCTGATGACGCTATTCCAATTCAAGCGGCGTTGTTCAGTTGCCTCTGCCTCAGCCCGGTTTCCCGAACGATATCGGCAATGCGGGCGAACTGCGCCAACAAGGGATTGGTCTTGCGCCACACCATCCCGATCTTGCGCGTCGGCCTGGATCCGGCAAGCCGGGACACGCATACCGAGGAGGACCGTGTTTCGGTATCGACCGCCATCTCCGGAATGAGCGTTATGCCGATACCGGCACCGACCATCTGAACGAGCGTCGAAAGCGAGCTCCCTTCCATCAGGTCACGCGTCGAAGAGGCGGCAATGTTGCAGACCGAAAGCGCCTGGTCACGGAAGCAATGCCCCTCCTCCAGAAGAAGCAGACGCATCTCGTGAAGCCTGTCGGAAGCCGGAACGGGCTTGCCCGCATCCTCCAGGGGGCGCACCAGCACGAATTCTTCGTCGAAGAGCGGCACCTCCTCCAGAGCCGGCTCCGAAATCGGCAGGGCCACGATTGCCGCATCGAGCCGCGCTTCGGTCAGGTCTTCGATCAGCCTTTGCGTCACCGCTTCTCTCGGCCGCAGATCGAGGCCGGGATAAAGCTGCGTGAGCGCCTTTATGACGCCCGGAAGCAGATAGGGCGCGATCGTCGGGATGATGCCGAGACGAAGGCGGCCCACGAGCGGCCCGTGCGCGGCCCGCCCGAGGTCTTCCAGTTCATCGACAGCGCGCAGGATCGCACGGGTGCGCCCGGCAAACTCCTCGCCAAGACCAGTCAGCCGGATGCGCCGCCCCCCTCTTTCCACAAGCGGTGCGCCGAGGAGACCCTCCAGTTCCCGTATCTGCACGGACAGCGCGGGCTGCGAAATGGCACAGCTTTCCGCCGCACGGCCGAAATGCCCGATCCGGGCAAGCGCTTCGAAATAGCGGAGATGCTTCATGGTCAATCCAATCATAATCTTAGCCTATCACTGCCTTTAGTTTTTACAATTGGAATTTATGGATTGGCTCTGCTACACCGTCTTCACCCGGACGGCTCGGGGCGAGGCCGATCGAAAAGACTCGCCCTTGAAAGCCTCCCCGCTGTCTCCTGTAGAACCAAGAAAATCCGTTGGAGGATCAAATGGATACGAAGATGAACACCGCCGGCAAGTGTCCGGTCATGCATGGCGGCGCGACCGCCCAAGGCAAATCCGTCATGGAATGGTGGCCGAATGCCCTGAACCTCGACATCCTGCACCAGCACGACGTCAAGACCAATCCGCTCGGCAAGGGCTTCAACTATCGCGACGAACTCAAGAAGCTTGACGTCGAAGCGCTGAAGGCAGACCTGCGCGCGCTGATGACGGACAGCCAGGAATGGTGGCCGGCCGACTGGGGCAGCTATGTCGGCATGATGGCGCGCGTCTCCTGGCATGCTGCGGGCTCCTACCGCACCTCCGACGGCCGTGGTGGCGCCGGCGCCGGCAACCAGCGCTTCGCCCCGCTCAACTCGTGGCCGGACAACGTCAACACCGACAAGGGCCGCCGCATTCTCTGGCCGATCAAGAAGAAGTACGGCAACAAGCTCTCCTGGGCCGACCTTATCGCGCTTGCCGGCACCATTGCCTACGACGTCGCAGGCCTGAAAACCTTCGGCTTCGCCTTCGGCCGCGAGGACATCTGGCACCCGGAAAAGGACGTCTATTGGGGTGATGAGAAGCAGTGGCTGGCGCCGAGCGACGGCCGCTACGGCGACGTCACCAAGCCCGAAACGCTGGAAAACCCGCTTGCCGCCGTGCAGATGGGCCTCATCTACGTCAACCCGGAAGGCGTGAACGGCAAGTCCGATCCGCTGGCGACGGCAGCGCAGATGCGCGAGACCTTCGCCCGCATGGGCATGGACGATGAGGAAACCGTCGCCCTCACCGCCGGCGGCCACACCATCGGCAAGTCCCATGGCAACGGCAATGCAGGCGATCTCAGCCCCGTTCCGGAAGCCGCAGGCCCGGAATTCCAGGGCCTCGGCTGGATGAACACCAAGGGCCGCGGTATCGGCCGCGACACGGTCGCTTCCGGCATCGAGGGCGCCTGGACGGCCGAGCCCACCAAGTGGGACAACGGCTTCTTCGAAATGTTGTTCAAGCATGAGTGGACCCTGACGCACAGCCCGGCAGGCGCAGCCCAGTGGGCGCCGATCATCATCGCCGAGCAGGACAAGCCGGTCGACGTCGAGGATGCCTCCATCCGCGTCATGCCGATGATGACCGATGCGGACATGGCGCTGAAGGTAGACCCGATCTACCGCGATATTTCGCTGCGTTTCATGAACGACTTCGCCGCGTTCTCGGACGCCTTCGCGCGTGCCTGGTTCAAGCTGACGCATCGCGACGTCGGCCCGAAGTCCCGCTATTTCGGCCCGGATGTTCCCGCTGAAGATCTTATCTGGCAGGATCCGATTCCGGCTGGCCGCACGGACTACGACGTTCAGGCCGTCAAGGCGAAGATCGCAGCGTCCGGCCTTGCCGCCGCTGACCTCGTCGCCACGGCATGGGACAGCGCCCGCACCTTCCGCGGTTCGGACTTCCGCGGCGGCGCGAACGGCGCCCGGATCCGCCTTGCCCCGCAGAAGGACTGGGAGGGCAACGAGCCGGCACGTCTGGCCCGCATCCTCGCAGTGCTGGAGCCGATTGCCGCTGCATCGGGCGCAAGCCTTGCCGACGTCATCGTGCTCGCCGGCAATTACGGCGTCGAGCAGGCAGCTAAGGCCGCAGGCTTCGACATCCAGGTGCCCTTCGCCCCGGGCCGTGGCGATGCCACCGCCGAGCAGACCGACGCGGACAGCTTCGCTCCGCTCGAGCCGCTGGCCGACGGTTTCCGCAACTGGCAGAAGGCGGACTATGTGGTGAGCCCGGAAGAGCTGCTGCTCGACCGCGCCCAGCTCATGGGCCTGACGGCGCCCGAAATGACGGCCCTCGTCGGCGGTCTGCGTGTCATCGGCACGAACCATGCCGGCACCGCGCACGGCGTCTTCACGCAGCAGGCCGGGGCGCTGACGACGGACTTCTTCGTCACGCTGACGGACATGGCCTATTCCTGGGTTCCGACCGGCAACAACCGGTATGAAATCCGCGACCGCAAGACCGGCGCGGCCAAGTACACGGCGACCCGCGTCGACCTGGTCTTCGGCTCCAACTCGGTCCTTCGCGCCTATGCGGAAGTCTACGCCCAGGACGACAACAAGGAGAAGTTCGTGATGGACTTCGTTGCCGCCTGGACGAAGGTCATGAACGCCGATCGTTTCGATCTGGCTGCCTGATCCTTCAATCGACCAAACAACGCCTTCCCCTCATTCAAGCGGGGAAGGCGTCATGCACGGGATGCCGGACGTCCCGATGCCGGCCAAAGGCCGCCAGTTCGGTTTCATTCGCCTCGTTTCAGCGCTTCGTCGCCCACGGTGAAACCTAGAAAAAGGCCATCAGCGCCAAATAGCCGACCGATACGAGGATAAGCCCTACGATGAGCATCGGCATCAGGCTGCTGCCATCGAGGTCCCTTCCGCTCACCTGCTCGCTTGAGAAAACACCTGGCTTGCGCGTCTCATCATCCGTCATGAACACCCTCCCTGTTAATGTGGTAAATCATATACCACATTAACTTGCGTTGCGACGCGACAAAAATGCCGCGTGCGGAAGGCTCATCCAAGCTGTTGAAAAATTGTCGAATTATTTGCGCGCTCCCGGCCCGTTTTCAGGCCAGCCGCGCCGCGCCTGACTGATGCGCGCGTCCTTCGGGACATTGCCTGAGTCCGGCCGGATCGCCCCAGCCTGCTCCCCGCACAACCGCCCCGGTCAGAGCGCTCCCCTTGAAAGCAGAAAACAAACAGAATTAACTGCTGCATCCATGCAATAAATTTGCAGCAAGGGGGAAGCGGATGGATATCGATCGGGCGCGGACGTTTCTTGAGATTGTACATGTCGGCAGCTTCCTTCGGGCTGCGGAACGACTGCACGTTACCCAGACCACGGTGAGCGCACGAATTCGCACGCTTGAGGAGGAACTCGGCCGCCAATTGTTCGTGCGCAATCGCAATGGCGCGCATCTGACGGCCGCAGGAAAGGAATTCGAGCGGTTTGCCGTGTCTTTCGTGCAGGTGTGGGAACGGGCCCGCCACCAACTGGCAATACCTGCGGGCCAGACAAGCATGATTGCCCTCGGCGGTGAGCTCAGCCTGTGGAATCCGCTTTTGCTCGACTGGCTGATCTGGATGAAGCGGAGCAAGCCTGAAATCGCGCTGCGGGCGCAGGTCGGCGTGCCGGATCAGCTTTTCGAGCAGCTTCGCACCGGCGTTCTCGACCTCGCGGTGGTCTACGCGCCGAAACTGCTTTCCGGCTTTCGCGTGGAACTCATCGAGGAGGAGCAGTTGATGCTCGTGCGCAGCACCAGCGACAAGGGCGGACCGGACGCGGCAAGGCAGTACGTTCACGTCGATTGGGGACCGTTGTTCGCGACGCAGCTCGATGCCGGATCGACATCCACCGACGAGCCAGGATTGATGGTCGGCCTTGGGCCGCTCGGCTTGAGCTACATTCTGCGAGCCGGCGGCATGGGCTATTTCCGCAAGGGCGCCGTACAGCCGTTCATCGAATCGGGTGAACTGGAGGCGGTCAAGGGCTCGCCTGAATTCACCTACCCGGCCTATGCCGTCTATCCGGAAGCGAGCGAGGGCCGCGCCGACCTGAAGGAAGCCCTGCACGGACTGAAGGCGGTGGTAGATGCATCGCGAGCCGCAAATGCGAAACGGCAGTTCCTCTGACTGGCAAGCCGTTTCATAATTCGGGAGCGGCCGGCCTCGTCAGTCCTTGCCCGCGCCGATCAGGTGGTTGATGACCAGCTCGCGCCCCGCCCGGTTGATGCCGATTCCGGCCGGCCTTTCCTCCGCCAATCCGAGAACGATCAAGCGCGCCGCAAGGTCCTTCGAGAGCGCAGGATAGGGGCCGCGGTTCATGCGCTTGAGAGCCGTCTGCTCATCGGCGCTCAGGTCTTCCCATGTGGTCATGGCACTCCTCCGGATCAGGCAGGCAATCCCCGCTGGCTGCCGGTTCGCCCAATTGGCGCCAGTCGATTGTAGCGGGCGAAAATCCCCTCGGACGCACGGATATCGACATTTGCAGTTCGTATTTCAGTGCAAGAATACTGCCCTCAACCGGAAATAAAATTCATTTGCCTTGCCCTCAAAGAGGGTGGACTATGTTTTCAGGCTGCATTGAAAAACTCCCTCGGCAGCCTCGAATTCCGGGCTGATCGCCCGAGGTTGCCGAACAACGGGCATCTGCGGAGTAACGATGATGATTGCCTCCCTTGCAGACAAGGCCGCAAAAGCGCCCGGCACCGCCGCCGCGATCTGGTGGCCTGTTCCTTCCATGCGAGGGAAATTCACCACGCAATCTGTATTCACGCCCACTCGCCTGCCAGACAGAACGACAGGCAACACACTGTCTTGGAGAAAGGGAACAAGATGTTGATCGCGAAAGATATCATGACATCGTCGGCCGTTTCGGTGGGGCTGGAAAGCACTGTGGCGGAGGTCGCCGACATCCTCATATCGCACGGGATAAGCGGTGTACCGGTGATCGACAACGGCGTGCTGCGCGGGATCGTCAGCGAAGGCGACTTGCTCCATCGAATGGAAATCGGCACGGACCTCCAGTCTCGCCCCTGGTGGCTCCGGTTTTTCAAGGGCAATGCCGTCCTGGCGGCGGACTATATCAAGTCTCACTCCGTGCATGTCGCCGATGTGATGACGGCGGACGTCGTGACGGTTACCGAAACGACGCCGGTCGCCGACATTATCGCCCTGCTGGAGCGCAACCGGATCAGACGCGTTCCGGTCATGCGCGACGAGCAGGTTGTCGGCATGGTCAGCAAGACGGACCTCGTGAAGGCGATCCTCGCCGCGGGGCGTTCTTCATGCCCCGTGGACAAGACCGACGACAGCCGCATCCACACGGACATCATGGATGCCCTGCGTTCGGAAGCCTGGCTCTCCGAAGCGGATGCGAACGTAACCGTCAGCGACGGGATCGTCGCATTCTGGGGCGTATGCATCTCGGAAGAAGAGCGGAAAGCCACACATATTCTGGCTGAAAACATCCCCGGCGTTCGCGCCGTCAGCGATCACCGCACGACCGTTCCGATCACGTACGGCATGATGTAGATCACAGTGGACGATCGGACCCCGGCGAGGCGAAACAGCCCCGCCGGATGATGGCCTGCCGCCCGGCCGCCAACGTCCTGCCCTTTGGCTCTCCTCCGGCGTCAAACAGCAACTGCTTTCATTCAAATCGCGTGCTAAGTGGTGCTTGCACTGAACTCCCCTTCTGACGCAAACAGGCGTGCTGCAGGCGGGAGAGCCGGATTTGAAGGGCAAGACAGATGGAACTGCGGCAACTCTCCTATTTCATCCTGGCCTGCCAGCACAAGAACCACGCCGAAGCAGCCGCTCAGGCCGGCATATCGGCCTCCGCTCTCAGCGAAAACCTCAACCTGCTGGAGCAGGAACTGGGGATCAAACTGTTTCAGCGCGGACCGATCGGACACTTTCCCAGCGAAGCCGCGCGCTGGCTTTACCAGAATGTCGAGCCAGTGCTGCAGCTTGTCGAGACCGCAGAATCGGCATTGCCCTTCGACGACCCCGCCCAGTTCAGCCGTCTGGAGATAACGACGCCGCTACAGTTCATGCTGGGGCGGCTGTCGCGCGCCGCCAGCCTTGCGGTGCGGGCCTTGCGCGAGGAGCATCCGCAGGTCGTGGCGCGCGTACGCTTTCGCGCCGACGCAATCGTTGGCGAAAAGGCACGCGCCGTGCCGGGGCAAGCCGAAGGGCAACCGGTCGAAAACATCACCATCGATTATGCGGGAGAGCACGATCTCGGACAGGACACTTTGCTGTTTGAGGATGACTGGATCGCGATCACGAATTTCAACCGCAGCGCTGAACAGGGCCGTGTCATCGGCTTTGCAGACCTGCGCGGCCTGCCATTGCTGCTTCCCCCGCTGCTTCCGGCGCAGATACAGCACGCCCGCAACTACTGCCTGCGCCACGGCCTGCCGGCGCCTGTCGTCATCGAGGAGGATGTCGGGACGTTTCCGAGGCTCTCACGCGATGCACGCCCCTTCGCCCTGCTGGCCCCGCGCAGCCTTGTCGCCGGTGGGCTTTCGCGGCTTCAGCTCGATCACGTCAGCCTGCCCGCCGAACTCACCAGCCCGGTTGTCGCCCGCGCCTGCGCAGGCAGTTCCTCCGCCAAGGCCTATCTCCAGCTGCTCCAGAAAATCCTCAAGGAGCCCGACAGATCGGTTCTCTACAATCCGAGTATAACGCTGCGGCAGATGCGCTATTTTCTGACACTGCTCGACCAGTTGAACATGACTGCGGCCGCGCGCAAGCTGCATGTCGTCCAGCCGGCTCTGTCCAATCAGTTGCGCAAACTCGAATCCGTCGTCGGCAAGCCGCTGTTCGAACGGCATCGCACCGGCCTGAAGCCGACATCGGGCACGCATGCACTCGCCTATCTCTTCAATACGGCGGTGGAGAAGTGCGAGCACGTGGCGTCGCGGGCAAGCCGCTTCGCCTCGGCCCAGGGCGAACGGTTGTCGATCGGCGTCATTCCGCTCGTCAATCACAACGGCGCGCTCGTCGAGGCGCTTGCTGGTGCACTGGACGAATGGACAAACGCATTCCCGAGCGTGAAGCTGCAAGTCGTCGAAGCACCGGCGAACGCCCTGCGGCGCTGGGTGGAAGCGGGCCAGATCAGCTTCGGGATAGTCGAGGCGCATGTGTCGCGCTCATTGCAGCTCGATCTGCACAGCCAGGACAAGCTGGTGGTCGTCGCCGGGGCCGGCAGCAAGCTGCTGCCGCCGGGCGATGTTACCTTCGCGCAGGTCACGACCATGCCGCTGGTGCTGCCCAGCGAGATCTTCGGCCTCAGGCAATTGCTCGACCGTGCCGCCGAAAGCACCGGGCTTGCAATCACGCCTCAGATGGAAGTGAACTCCCTTCCCATGGTCCTGGCGCTCGTGCGGCGAATGCAGCTCGTCACCGTCATGCCCGAAGCATCCGTCCGCCCCTTCGTTTCAGAAGGCATCTTCCAGTTCAACCCCATCGTCGATCCGGTCATCTACCGCCGGCTGTCGATCCTTTTCTCGACCGACCGCAGCCTGACCGAGATCGAACGCGCGCTCGTTGGAACGCTCCGGCGCCACCTGGTTTCCGTGGACTTCAATTCACTCGAAGCGAGCGATAACGGGCAAGATGACGTTCCGGCGCGCCGAACAGAAGTTCATTGACCAGCACGCGCTTGAAATATTGACCGACGGCGGCTTCCTCCGTCATGCCGATCGCACCGTGGATCTGGATCGCCTCCTCGCCGATGAGCCGTCCCGACCACACCGTCTGGATCCAGGCGGCGGCAGCAAGCGATGCGATCTCCTTGTCGTCCCGCGTTGCCGCAGCGGCCGCGACCAGGCATCGCGCCTCGTCCAGCTTGATCCACATGTCCACCAGCCGGAATTGCAAGGACTGGAAAGACCCGATCGGACGTCCGAACTGCTGGCGCAACTTGGCGTAGTCCAGCGTCTGCTCGTAGAGTTGCTCCATCGCCCCGAGGTTTTCCGAAGCGGCGGCAATCAGCGCCTCCGCCCAAACCGCATCGAGAACGGCAGGGACGTCGATGCCCCCATCGACACGCGCCGTCGAAGGCACATGAACGTCGGCGAAGGAGACATAGCCGGCGCTCCGCCCGTCGACCAGCGTATGGATACTCTTCGTCAGGCAGGATGTGTCCAACGACACGAGGAACAGGCCGATCTTGCCGCTTGCCTCGATCAGGGCCGGCACGAGCACGGCATCGGTCTCTTCGAGCGAGAGAACGTGTACCTCCTCGCCGTTGATGCGAAAACCGTCCGCATCCGGGGTCGCGATCAGCTTCGGCGCACCGCCTTCGCGCTCCGTTCCGGCTATCCGGAAGGCAGGCGCCACCCTCAATTCGCCGGCCATCACCTCCGCAAGGCGCTCGGCGCCATTCGGGCAGCGCGCCAGAACGCCGCCGGAAAGAACCACGAACGGCAAATAAGGCGTTTTCAGCAGCCCGCTGCCATGCCCCTTCATGACCTCCGCAACGCCCGGCATACCGAAGCCAAGGCCGCCTACCTCCTCGGCATAGGGAAGGGAGAGCCAGCCGAGGTCGGCAAGCTCCTGCCAATCACCATCGGAGGCCGCCGGCGTTGTGCCCTTGCGGTCGGAGACATAGCGCGCGACCGTCTCACCGAGCATCCGCATTTCGTCGTCAAGAATGTTGCTCATCGGAGATTATCCTAGTTCCAGAACCTGCTTGGCGAGGATCATGCGTTGAATCTCGTTCGAGCCTCCCCAGATCGTGAGTTTGCGCTGATTGAGATATGTCGCGATCGCACCGGATGCTTCGGGCCGCGATGAGGTTTCCTGCGCGTCGAGAAAGGCCTCGGAATAGGCAAGGCACGCATCCGCATGAAGATCGACGCGAAGGCGGGACAATGCCTGCGCGATTTCCGTGCCGCGGATCTTCAGCTTGGACGCCTCGGGGCCGGGATTTTCACCGCCGACACTTCGCGCCAGAAGCTGCAGTTCCATGTGCTCCAGCGCCAGGAGCTCGATTTCGAGCCGGGTCAGGCGATCTGCCAGAACGGCATCGTTGATCTTGCCGAGGGCCTTTGCCTCATCGTGCAATTCGGCAAGAACCCGTTTCGAGCGCCCCGAGCCGGACATCGAGAACCGTTCGAATTCGAGCAGGAATTTCGCATAGGTCCAGCCTTGGCCTTCCTCTCCGATGCGGTTTTCGACGGGCACGCGCACGTCGTTGAAAAACACCTCGTTAAACTCCGCCTCGCCGTCGAGGGTCTTGATCGGCCGCACCGTTATGCCCGGCGAGCGCATGTCGATCAGAAGGAAGGAAATACCGCGCTGCGGCTTGACCGAAAGATCGGTCTTCACCAGACAGAACATCCAGTCTGCCCAGTTGGCCCACGTCGTCCAGATCTTCTGTCCATTGACGATGTAGTCGTCGCCATCGCGGACTGCCGTGGTTTTCAGTGCCGCCAGATCGGAGCCGGCGCCCGGCTCCGAATATCCCTGACACCAGAAGTCCCTGTTCTCGCGTATCCCCGGAAGGAAGCGGGCTTTCTGCTCTTCGTTGCCGAAGGTGAAGATAACCGGACCGGCCATCGCGATGCCGAACTGGCAGGGATGCGGACAGGACAAAGCGCCATATTCACGCTCGAAAAGGTAGCGCTGCGTCTGGGTAAGACCGGGGCCGCCAGCTTCCTTCGGCCAGCCGATGGCATACCAGTTGCGCGCGGCCAGAACATCCTGCCAGGCAACGTAGTCCTCGCGCGTCAAGCGCTGATTGAGGCGCACCTTGTCTGCCAGCGCAGTGGGAAGATTATCGCGCAGATAGTCGCCGACCTCCCTGCTGAAGGCCTTGTCTTCTTCGGAAAACGTCAGAGTCATTTCTTTCTCGCTCCTTGGCGTCAGATCACGCCGGCGTCTTGCAAGCGGGCAATTTCGCCCTCGTCCTTGCCCAGCAGGTCACGCAAAATCTCGGCACCGTGCTCACCCAGTTTGGGGGCCGGGCATACCTCGCCACGGGCAAGCCCCGTTATATGGACCGGTTGCTCCGGCAGTCGCAGGGATCCGACCACATCATGCTCGACAGTGGTCAAAAGCGCGCGGTGCTGCGCCTGCGGACTGTTCGCCGCCTCGGCGACATCCCAGATCACGGATGCGGGAATGCCGGCATCGCCGAGGATTCTGGCGGCATCGGCGGCGGCCAGCGAACCGGTCCACGCCTCGATTTCGGCCCGCAGCTCGTCCCGGTTGCTCCGCCGCAGCCTGTCTGTCGCAAAACGCTCGTCGCTGGAAAGACCAGGCTTTCCGATCGTGGCAGCAAAGCGCGCGAACAGGGCATTGTTCGCAATGGCGATGATCAGGCTTCCATCCGCGGCGGTGTAAGCGCCGAACGGGGCCGACAGCGGATGCTGATTGCCATGCCGGACGGGCGCTTCGTTGGACACCTGCAATTGGGCGAGCGCCGTCGGCAGCAAGGCAAACAGTGAATCGAACATCGCCACATCGAGATTGGCGCCTTCGCCGGTGGTCGCCCGGCGATAAAGGGCCGAGGCGATCGCCCACGCAGCAAAGATGCCGGAAACCGTATCGCCGACCGAATCGCCGACAATCATCGGCTCCCCCGCAGGCGTCCCGGTAATGCTCATCAGGCCAGACAGCGCCTGAGCGATGACATCATAGCTCGGGAAGCTGGCAAGCGGCCCTGACTGCCCGAACCCAGAGATCGAGCAATAGATCAGGTCTTCGCGCCGGCGCTTGAGATCGGCGTAACCGATGCCAAGCTTGTCTGCCACGCCCGGACGGAAGTTCTCGACGACCACATCGCAACGGGCAGCGAGCTGCCGGGCGATCTCCAGCCCTTCCTCGCTCTTCAGGTCGAGCCTGATGCTTCGCTTGTTGCGATTGGTCAGCTCAAAGCTGACGCTGATGCCATTCTTGAAGGCACCCATCGCGCGCTGGTCATCGCCTGACGGCGGTTCCACCTTGATGATGCTGGCCCCCATATCGGCCAGCATGGCCGTGCAGAAGGGGCCGGCGAGAACACGGCTGAAGTCAAGCACGGTCACGCCCGCAAAAGGCTTTGTAGAGGACATTTATATCTCCAGTAAGCGGTCTGAGCTGCCTTAGCGCATCAGGTCGGGAAGCCAGGTCGCCAGCTGCGGGAACAGAACCACGAGGAGCAGGGCAACGACATTGGCGACAAGGAAGGGCGTGATGCCCCGGAAGATCGTGCCCAGCGGAATATCCGGACGCAGCCCCTTGATGACGAAGACGTTGATGCCGACCGGCGGCGTGATCATGCCGATCTCGATGACCATGACATTGACGATGCCCCACCAGACAAGGTCATAGCCGAGGCCGCTGACGATCGGCACGACGAAGGGAAGCGTCAACACCATACCGGCCAGCGCGTCGAACACGCAGCCAAGCAGGACATACATGCCGATGATGATGAAGATGACCGCCAGCGGCGGGATATCGAGCCCCTGAACCCAGGTGGCCACTTCGCTCGGCATATGCGACAGCGTCAGGAAGTAGCCGAATATGTTTGCGCCGATCACGATCATGTAGAGCATCGCAATCGAACCGGCGGATTCGAACAACGTGTCGAAGAAGGACTTGCGCGTCATCGTCCGCCGGGCAAGCGCGAAGATGAGCGTCATGACCAGGCCGACCGAAGCGCCTTCGTTGACCGTGAAGAGCCCCGTATAGATGCCGCCCATCACGACACCGATAATGCTGATCGCACCCCATGCACGACCGGTCTCCCGCACCCGCGCCGGCCATGCGACACGCTCGCCCCTGCCGGCCATCCACGGCGTCAGGACCAGCTGAACCCGGATGGCGATGATGAACAGGATAACCGACAGGATGCCGGGAATGATCGCGGCCAGGAACAGATCGACCACGAACTGCTCGACCTGAACCGCGTAGATCACCATGATGATCGATGGCGGGATCAGGGAGCCCAGCGTGCCCCCTGCCGCAAGCGTACCCGTGCATAGCGCAAGATTGTAGTTGCGCTTTTCCATTTCGGGCAGCGCGATCTTGGACATGGTCGCGGCGGTGGCGATCGACGACCCGGCAATCGCGCCAAAGCCTGCGCATCCCAGAATGGTGGCCATGGACAGGCCGCCCTTGAAATGTCCGATCCACACATTGGCGACACGGTAGATATCTGCCGAGATTCCCGCAGTACCGGCAAAACCTCCCATGAGAAGAAACGCCATGACGACGGAAAAATCCTTGTTCGTCAGCATGTTCACCGTTTCTGTGCCGAACAGCGAGAGCATGCCGGCCAGGTTGCCGGTCAGAAAGAGATAGCAGGCGCCGCCAACCGCAGCCATTGCGATTCCCACCGGCACATGGAGCAGGATCGCAGCGATAAGGCAGAAGAGGCCGAGAATGCCAGTTTCAATCGGTCCCATGGACATCATTCTCCCTCGGAGGCACGGACCGGCGCCGGCTCAGTGATTTCAGACTCGTCCGCCAGCGCCGTGGTCGAGATGAACCGCCCGAACGCACTGATGACGAGAGACAATTGGACGGGGACGCACAGCACGAATATCGCGGTCGTCAGCACCCAGACCGGCCAGACCGGGATGTAAAGCAGCCAGGTCGTCTGACCCGTCGCATGAATATCGATGGTGTAGATCCACAACTGCTGCGCGATGATCACGAACACGACCAGCATGGTCACGTGGCCGAGAAGATCGAGGCCCTCCCGCAACCGCCAGTGCGCCATTCCGGCGAAGCGGACCGCGACATGCTGCTTGTTGGCGAGCGAGGCCGGGAAGCAGGCTGCCGCCGCGATCACGATGATCAGATCTGAGACATCACTGAAACCGGTCAGCGGCGTATGGAACAATTCACGGCCGACAATATCGACCATCATGATGATCGACAGCAGCACAAGGGCTGCAAGGCCGAGCGTAGCGACGAATTTCGCGAATCTGCGGATACCTGCCAGCAGGGTCATTCGACAATCTTCCGGATTGAGGCCTCGTCAGCGAGGCAAGGAAGGCGGTCGCGGCTTGCCACGACCGCCAGCTGGTTACTCGCCAGCGCGCACGGCGTCGCGGGCAGTCAGCATTTCCTGGTAGAGATTGACGCCGCCCTTGTCGGCATCCCAGTTGTCCTTCAGCGAACCGAACTTCTCCTTGAGGCCAGCAACGTCCGCCTCGGAGAACTCGACCAGCTTGTGCTTGGGCTCGGCCTTAAGGCGCTCCAACGTTTCGTCGTTCTGCTTGTCGAGATTTTCCGCCAGGAGCGTCGAGAACCAGGCACCGCGGTATTTGTCGAACGCCGCCTTGGCCTTCTCCGGCAGGCTTTCATATTTCTTCTTGCTGATCGGGAACATCACCGTGACGTTGCCAAGCGGAACGTTGATGACGTGATGGGTCGCCGCGTCCGCGATGCGGAAATTGTAGAGGTTGCCGAGATCCATCAAGGTGCCGCTGACCACGCTGCGCGAGATGTTTTCCGCAATCTGGGTCGCCGGCATGCCACCGACGGCAACGCCGCCCATGGCCTGGATAACCGCACCTTGCAGGGGACCGCCGGCACGCAGTTTCTGCCCGCCAATATCGGAAGCCTGCTCCACCGTCTCCTTGCTGTGCAGGTAGTACGGTCCAACTTCCGCGATGCCGACGAGTTCAAGATTGTCGAAGCCGGTGAGCAGCCCCTTCTCATAGAGCTTCCAGGCCGTCAGGCTGGCTTCGCGGGTCGTCTCGAACACGAAGGGCAGCTCGAACATTTCAAGTTCGGCGAAACGGCCGGGCGTATAGGATGCAACGACCTCGGCAATATCGACGACGCCGTCCTCGACCAGCTTGAGCTGGGTCGCGGGACTCGCTCCAAGCGTGCCGCCCGGATAGTGCTCGATCTTCAGCGTTCCCTCGGAGGCCTCTTCGACCGCCTTGATAAAGGCCGGCACCGATACCGAGTTGGTCTTGCTACCAGGCGGGAAGGCGCTGGCAAACTTCAGCACGACAGGCTCCTGCGCCAGCGCCGGCGACATGAATACCGCGCCGAACAGGATTGCGGTTGCCGTTAGAAACTTCATGGTCTTCATTTTGGTTCACCCTCTTTGGCTTTGGTCCTGATTAGAAATTCAGGTTCTGTTGCAGATTGAAACTATCGAGGCAGGAGGCACTTTCACTGAAATAAGTTTTGAGGAACTGACCGATCACAAAAGACGAAGAGGCTTTGCGCGCAAAACTATTCCTTCCAGCGCTTGACCAGTCCGGCATCGAAATCGAACAGGTCGAGCGCCCTGCCAACCGTATGATCGACGATTTCCTCCACGGTTTCCGGCCTCGGATAGAAGGCCGGCACCGGCGGCATGACGATTGCTCCCATCTCGGTAACGGAGACCATGTTGCGGCAATGCCCCAGATGCAAAGGCGTTTCGCGGAACAGGAGCACAAGCCGTCTGCGCTCCTTGAGCGTGACGTCGGCCGCACGCGAAACAAGCGTTCCGCAAGCTCCCGACGCAATCTCGCCGAGCGTCTTTGCAGAGCAGGGAGCGATAAACATCCCGTGCGCGCGGAAGGAGCCGCTCGATATCGCGGCAGCGACGTCGTCGTTCGAATAGACGTGATCGGCGCGCGAATGTATCTGCGCGAGCTTCATGTCCGTTTCATAGGCGAGCGCGACGACCGCCGAGCGTGACATCACCAGATGCGTCTCGCATTCCAGGGCCCGCAACGCTTCCAGCAGACGAATGCCATAGACGTGGCCCGATGCTCCGGTGATCGCGACGACAAAACGCTTTTTCATGCCTTGATGAACTCCTCTTGGGCCACAGCCAGGGTTTGCAAAGATTCGACAGTGGGCATTAATAGAGGTCCAGCTCGCTTCTGACACGCTCATAGATATCGATCGGCGGGCGCACGAACTCGGAACGCCCTCCGGCCTCGCCGTCACCCGGCCGCGTGGTGGCCACCATGCCGACTTTCGTTACGACCAGATCCTCATGAACCGGGTCGCAGCGATCGGCCTTCACGCCCGGCAGGACAATCAGGTCCTCGTGCGCCCTGAAGCGCGCGGCGAGCGACCATTCCACCTGACGCCAGTCCTCCGGATCCACATCATCCTCGACCACGACGACAAGCTTGAGCAGGTTCACGCACCCCATCGCCATGAGAACGGCACGCTTGCCCTCGCCGAGCCGTGGACGATGCATGGTCACGACCGCGTGCAGCCGGCCCATTCCGCCATCGGTGATGAACACCCGCCGAACTGCCGGAATGGCGCGCTGCAAATCCCGTGTCAGCGTGGTGCCGATGGCCACCGCGCCGAGCAGGCAGTGCTCGGCGGCGTATCCGGGCAGGATAGCCTGGTAGATTGCGTCGGCCCGGTGGGTGACGCAGGTCACCTCCACACCGATTCCCGGCCCGTAGTTGACGTAGAAACCGGGAAACTCCGATACAGGACCTTCCTCGATCAAGTCGTCGGGACGAAGCACGCCCTCGATCACGATCTCGGCATGGGCCGGCACTTCGACATCGACCGTCCGGCATTTCACCAGTTCGACCGGCGCGCCAAGCAGCGCGCCCGCATTGTCGAACTCGTCGTCGCCGAGGTCTAGGTAAAGCTGGGAGCCCAGCAGTACGGCCGCATTGTTGCCGACGGCAATCGCAATCTCCAGATCGCGCCCGAGCCTGCGCGCCTTCTCGGCCATGATGGCGAGATGGTGGTTCTTGGCGATGCCCGCCATCAGACGCGTGCCACCCTCAAGCCGCAGCCGCGCGATGGAAACATTGCGCCGCCCCGTTTCCGGGTCCTTGGCAACGATGACACCCGCCGTGATGTAGGGGCTGGCTTCCTTCTCGAACCAGTGCGGCACCGGCATCAGCGCGCCGACATCGAGCGGCGCCATGTGAACCATCTCTTGCACAGGGGCTGCATCGACGATCACCGGCTTGATCGGCCGGCGCAGCGCCGCAAGGCAATGGGCATCCAGTTCGCATACCGGGATACCGAGCGCGCGGGCGAAGCGCTCGCGGCTGTTATAGAGATTGCCGACGACCGGCATCGCATGGCCGACGACATTTGCGAAAAGCTGGGCCGGGCCGCGCTCGCGCAGCGCCATCACCGAGGCGATTTCGAAACGCGGATCGACCTGCCGGTCGACACGGTGCAGATCACCGGCCGCCTCGAGCGCGGCCAGGAAACCGCGCATGCTCTGATCGGGTGCCATGCTCATGACCGGGCGCTCCGCGGATTGGTGGGGAGGCGGAAATGATCGATGTTCTTCTTTGCCACCTCGTCATACGATTCCTCGTAGCCCGCGTCGGCATAGCGCATGACGCCCGTCGTAGTGTCGTTGGTCAGGGTCATTTCCAGCCGTTCATCGGCCTCTGCGGAACCATCCGCGATCAGCGTCACGCCTGAACTCGTCATGTAGCCCGAATAGCCGCCGCCGCCCGAATGAATGGCGACCAGATCCGCCTGCGAGGCACAATTGACCAGTGCATTGAGAAGCGGCCAGTCGGCTATCGCGTCGGAACCGTCGCGCATGTTTTCCGTCATGATGTTCGGATGCGCCATGGCGCCGGCGTCGAGATGGTCGCGCGTGAACGCGACCGGCCCCGAGAGCGTACCCTCCCGCACCATGCGGTTGACGGCGAGGCCGAGCTGGGTGCGTTCGCCGTGGCCGAGCCACGCGATCCGCGCCGGCATGCCTTCAACCGGAACATGCTCGCGCGCCAGCTTGATCCAGCGCGTCACGCCCGCATTGTCCTTGAAATGTTCAAGCAGGAAATCGTCGATCTTGCGAATGTCGTCGGCATCGTTGGACAGCGCGATCCACCGGAACGGGCCGATGGCGCGCGCAAATAGCGGGCGCAGGAAGGCCTCGGTGAAGATCGGGATGTCGAATGCGTTGTCGACGCCGCCATTCTTCGCCTGGGTGCGAATGAGATTTCCATTGTCGAACACGACCGAGCCCGCCTTCTGGAAGCCCAGCATGGCCGTGACGTGCCGAACGATGGAGCGCGTCGATGCTTCCATCAGCTGCTCTGGCGCTTCGCTACGCATGGTGCGCACCTCGCCGAGGCTGAGGCCCGAAGGCACGTAGCCATAGACCAGATCGTGGGCCGATGTCTGATCGGTCACCACGTCGGGAATGATGCCGCGCGACAGGATTTCCTCGTAGATGTCGGCCGCATTGCCGCATAGCCCGACGGACAGCCCGCTCTTTTGAGCCTGCGCCTCGCGGATCAGGGCAAGGGCCTCGTCAAGCGTCGCGGCCTTCTTGTGGAGATAGCCGACCTCGATGCGCTTTTCGATACGCGCCTCGTCAATCTCGATGCACAGGATCGCCGCCTTGGCCATGACGCCGGCGAGAGGCTGTGCGCCGCCCATGCCGCCAAGGCCGGCCGTCAGCACGAAACGCCCGGCAAGGTCCTCGCCGAAATTCTGCTCGGCGATGCGCATGAAGATCTCGTAGGTGCCCTGGATGACCCCTTGCGAACCGATATACTGCCAGTCACCGGCCGTCAGGCCGCCCCAGCAAATGAGGTTTTCGTTCTGCCACTTGTAGAAGTTCTCGGCCTTGGCCCATTGGCCGACCATGTTGCAGTTGGCCATGAGCACGACCGGCGCCTTGGCGTGGGTCCGCACGATACCGATCGGCTTGCCCGACTGGACGATGAGCGTCTGGCCGTCCTCGATGGTCTTCAGCGCCTCGACGATCTTGTCGTGCGAAGGCCAGTCGCGAGCCGCGCGGCCCAGCGCTGCATAGACGATCAGATTTTCCGGGTCCTCGCCGACGGCCAGAACATTTTCCAGTAGCCGGAGCAGGCCTTCCTGCCGCCATCCCTTGCAGCGCAGGGTGGAGCCGGAGGTCGTGTTGAATTGGCGCATGGTCAAAACCTTTCAGTCGAATGCGTGGTCTGTCAAATTGATGCCGGGCGACTTTGGCGTCAGGGATTCGGACGCGTCGAAGCACAGGATGGCGTCGTGGATCACGGCCGCGCCGGCGGCGATGACCTCCGGTTCGGCCCACTCTTCCGGCGCATGGCTGCGCCCGTCCCGGCAAGGCACGAAGATCATCGCGCTCGGTGCGATATGCGTCATGAAGGCGGCGTCGTGGCCGGCACCCGATGCCATCGGCATGGTCGAGTAGCCCAGCGCGCCCGCGCCATGCGAAAGCATCACCTGCAAGCGTCCGTCGCAAGCCGCCGGATTGGTATCCGAGAGGACCGCCCACCCGCTCCGGTTCACCCGGCAAGCGTGCGCGACCTCTTGCGTGCGCTGCTCGAGCGCTGCAAGAAACCGTTCCGTGACCCGGTGATCCTCTGCGCGGATATCCACGACAAGCCGCGCCCGCCCGGGTACGACATTCGCCGCATTGGGCGCAATTTCGACGACCCCTGTTGTCGCCACGAAATGGCCGTTTCCGCCCCGTGCGTCCTGTCCGGCGCGTTCCGCCACGAAGGCGGCGGTCAAGGCCGCCGCAAGGCCGGCGTCGCTGCGCAGATCCATCGGCGTGGTTCCGGCGTGGTCGGCCCGGCCCTCGAAGATCACCTCGACACGAGCGATACCGGCGATGGCCGTGACGATGCCAAGGTCGATGCCACCCTGCTCGAGAACGATGCCCTGCTCGATATGCAGCTCGAAGAAGGCCGCAACGTCATCGCGCCTCGCCGTTTCGAGCCGGCTCGTATCGCCACCGACGCGTCCGATCGCATGGCCAAGCACTTCGCCGGTCTGGTCGCGATAGCCGAGCTGCTCTGCCGTCAGCATGCCGCTCATGGCGCGGCTGCCGACGCAGGAAAGCCCGAACTCGCTGGGCTCTTCCGCAAGGAAATCCACGACCTCGATCGCATGCCTGATCGTGCGGCCGGCGGCGCACAGGGACCGGGCGATTTCCAGCGCGCTCACCACGCCGGCGACGCCGTCAAAGCGCCCGCCTGCAGGAACCGTGTCGGAATGCGAGCCGATCATGATCGTGCCCGCATGCGCATCGGCGCCTTCCATGCGTCCGATCAGGTTGCCGCCGGCATCGATGCGCACGGCAAGGCCTGCCTCGGAAAAGCGGTTGGCCAGCCACGCCCGCGCTTCCAGGAAACGCGGAGAAAACGAGCGCCGCGTATAGGGCATGCCGGGATCGGTTATCGCGGCCAGTTCCATCAGGTCGGACCAGAGCCTGTCACCGTCGATAGGGAGGTTCGTCTGCGGTCCAACCGCTGCTTTTTTCACGATGCCACCGCCAGGGACGGCGTCACGAAGCGACCGAAGCCGGGCTCGGCAAGGACATGCTGGCCATCGAAGACCATGCGGCCGCGCAGGAAAGTGGCGACCGGCCGGTATGCCAGCTCCATACCCTCGTAGGGGCTCCATCCCACGACATTGTTGCCGCTCGCGGCAGCGTCGTAGCGGCGCGGATCGTGAGCCATCACGACGATATCGGCATCACGCCCCGCCTCCAGAGCGCCCTTGCGGTGGCCAAGCCGGAAGAGCCGCGCGGGATTGGCTGCGAGCAGTCGCGCCGCCCAGACCGGGCTGAGGCCGCGCTTGAGCAGGCCGTTCAGCAGAAGCGAATAGAGAACCTCCAGGCCCGGCACACCCGAAGCATTGTTGAGCATCACGGGGTCGAGCTTGCGGTCTTCGGACCAGCTGACATGGTCCGTCGACACGACCGTGACATTGCCCGCCGCGAGATGACGCCAAAGCGCTTCCACCTCGGCGCGCGGCCGGATCGGCGGATTGATCTTGGCCTTCCCGACAAGACGTGCGACGTCATTCTCCTCGTCCAGCACCAGATAATGGATGCAGGCTTCGATCGTCGCGTCGAAGCCGTTCGAACGATGGTCGCGACAAATCTGGTAGCCGCGCCCGATGGAGCAATGAACGATGTGGGCGGAGCAGCCGGACGCCGCGCCGAGTTCATAGACCTCGGCGGTAGCAAGCGCCTCGGTGACCGGCGGCCTCGACAGACCGTGGGCGCGGTAGTCGGTGATGCCGGATGCGGCGACGGCAGCCTCGGCCGCGCGCACCATCTCGTCGTTTTCGTTGTGGACGCCGGCAGCCAGCCCATGCCGGGCGATCTCGCTGAAGCAAGCGTAGAGCGTCTGGGGCGGAATGCGGGGGAAACGCTCGGGATGGGTTCCGAAGGTGGAAAACTTGAAGGCGGCGGCACCGGCGGCGACCATGTCGGCAATGTGCTTTGGACCGTCGGCCGGGTGCACCGTTCCATAAAGTGCGAAATCGACCCGCGCCTGCTCGCCCGCCTCGCGTGCCTTCCGGGCAAGCCGCTCGCCAGTGCAGATGAGATTGCCGTCATCGTAGGGCATGTCGACGATGGTGGTGACGCCGCCAGCGGCTGCCGAGCGCGTCGACCAGATAAAATCTTCCTGGCCGTGCTGCGATCGGGAATGTACCTGCGCGTCGATGGCGCCGGGCATGACGAAAGCATCGCGAAAATCATGCCGCTCCCGGCCGGCCGGCGGTTCGCCCTCGCCAATCCGTTCGACCACCCCGCCGCGTATTGCGACATAGCCGTTTTCACGAACGCGGTCGGCACCGACAACGCGGCCGGTGATGATCAGGTCAAAATCGCTCATGCTCTCTCCTCGCTCCCCGGAGAGGATCAGCGAAGACGACCGTCAGCGAAAATCACTTTGCCCGAAGTCCCTGATAGTGGATTGCGAAGTGAGCCAACCGGCCCCGACCCCTCATCCAAGATCGATGGCGATACGGGTGGAGATCACCAGGCTTTCGCCCGGCTCCAGAACCTTCAGGCCGTGCGCTTGCGCCTCGCCAGGAAGATTGAAGGCATCCACGGGATGGGTCACCGGCTCGAAGCAGATGAAATCGGCATCGCCGGCAGGTGAGAAGACGACATACTGGCGCAGCGCCTCGCTCGCCTCGATATCCGCCGCCAGCCCCCGGCCCGGCCAGACGATCCGAGCCTTGCCGTCCCAGCCATTGAACCAGTTGTTGATCCAACGGCCCGGAGGCGCCTTCGGCCGGTTGAAATCCATGTCCGGATGCGAGGTGACGGGTTCAAGGGCCTTCGGCAGATGGTCGTCCCGCTCCAGCCAGACACCTGTAGCAGGTGCGGTGAGCGTCGTGTCCGCATCGCGCACGAACCAGGGATGGAAACCCGCGCCATAGGGCAGGCGGATCGCCGCGCGATTGACGATTTCGAGTTCCATGGTGAGCGCGGCACCGTCGAGCCTGTAGGACATGGCCGCATCATAGCGGAACGGCCCCGGCCCTTCCGCCGAAAGAGCAAGGCTCATGGAGACCGGGTCTTGCGACGCGATCTGCCAGGCAGCCAAAAAGCCGTTGCCATGAATCGGATAGCGCTCCGTCTCCATGTTGCGCGGCAGCGCATGGAAGGTGCCGTCAAACGAGAAACCGCCACCGGAAACCCGCCCGGAAAACGGGACCAGCAGGATGTTGGACAGGGAGAAAGGATGGGCCGTCGCCGGATCGACCGTGCGGAAGATCGGCTGCCATATGCCCTCGCTCAAGACCTCGAACGCGGTGAGCCCCGCACCGAGGTCGGGGCGCACGACGATACGCGCCCTGTCATTGGCAAGCTCGACCGCCGTCATCACCATCCGCCGTCAACTGCGATGTTCTGGCCGGAGATCATGTCGGATGCCGGCGAAACGAGGAAATGCACGAGGTCGGCGACAGCGGCCGGCTGGATTCGGGTCTTCAGCGACTGGTTCTCCAGCACCCACCTGTTGTACTCCTCCAGACGCTCACCGAAGACACGCTCTTCCGCCTGCGAGACGATAGCGCCCGGCGAAACGGCGTTGACGCTGATACCATAGGGGCCGAGCTCGCGCGCAAGCGATTTGGTCAGGCCGAGCATGGCCCCCTTCGAGGCGACATAGGGAACATAGCCGTCCCATCGGCCATTGAGCGTGACCGAGCAGAAGTTGACGATCTTTCCATATTGCTTCACCTTCATCGCCGGTGCGACCGAGCGGGCGAGCGCGAAGGCGGCGGATGAATTCACACGCACCTGATCTTCGTATTCTGCAATCGAGAAATCCTCGAAGGGCTTGTTGATGATCAGAGCCGCATTGTTGATGAGGATGTCGATGCCGCCATGCGCATCCGCCAGTTCCAGCGCGCGCTTTTCGGCGGCGGCCAGATCGTTCAGGTCCTCGCCGATATAGAGTGCCTTGACGCCGTGCGCAGCGGCGATCTCCTCGGCAAAGGGCCCGCCTGCCGTGGCCCCTGGCCGGTCGAGCAGAAGAAGGGTAGCGCCGGCGCGCGCCAGCCGCTCGGCCTGTGCGCGCCCGAGCGTGCCGAGCGCACCGGTAAGCAGGACGGTTTTCCCGGTCAGGTCAGTCATGGTTCCCTCACAGAAGCGCGTGGACTTCGTCGATCGACGTGTCGGCGGTCGGCTTGTCGAACACGATCTCGCCGCGCGCCATGGCGACGATACGGTCGCAGGACTGGAAGACGTGCTGCATGTTGTGCGAGATGAAGACGCCCGTCAGCCCCTGCGCTTTCAGGCCGCGCACGAAGCCGATCACCTTGTCGGTTTCCTTGACCGAGAGGTGGTTGGTCGGCTCGTCGAGGATCAGCACCTTCGACTTGAAGTGCATGGCGCGGGCGATCGCCACGCCCTGCCGCTGCCCGCCCGACAATTCGCCGACCAGCGCGTCCGGCGAGCGCAGATGCAGGTCGACATCGGCGATGGCCCTTATGCTTTCGGCGCGCATGCGCTTCTGGTCCATGATGCCGAAGCCGCAGAGCGACCATTTCATCGGCTCGCGACCGATGAAGAGGTTGCGCGCGATCGACATCGACGGAACCATGGAATTGTACTGGTAGATGGTCTCCAGCCCGTGGCGCATCGCATCCTTGGGAGTGCGCAGCTCGACCTGCCGCCCCTCGATGAGCACCTCACCGGAATCCTGGTGGTGGACGCCCGACAGGATCTTGATCAGCGTCGATTTTCCCGCGCCGTTGTCGCCGACGAGACCGACGGTCTCGCCCGGATAGATCGTGAGATTGACGTTCTTCAGGGCGTGGACGCCGCTATACCATTTCTGCAGGTTGCGGCACTCGATGATCGGGGTGGTCATTTGTGCGATTCCACTTTGATCTTGCGGGAAATCTTGCCCATCCAGGCATTGGCGACGACGGCGAACATGGTCAGCACGCCGATTGCGAACTTGAACCAGTTGGCATCGACCCGCGACAGGACCAGGCCGTTGTCGATGGTGCGGATCAGCAGCGTGCCGATGATCGCGCCGAACACCGTGCCGATGCCGCCGGCGAGCGCGGTGCCACCGATAACGGCTGCTGCGACGGCCTGCAGTTCCAGTCCCTCGCCGATCGAGGGCAGCGGCGAGCCGAGGCGCAGCACCTGCAGCAGCCCGGCAAAGCCAGCCAGAACCGAGCACAGCATGAAGCAGATGATCTTGACGCGCCGGACCGGGATGCCCATCGAGGCGGCCGCCTCGTTGAAGCCGCCGGTCGCGCGGATCCAGTTGCCGAAATTGGTCAGCGACAACAGGGCGGCAGCCAGCGCCGCAATCACCACGAACCAGACGAAGGACATGCGGAACAGCGAGCCTTGCCACAGGTAGTCGGTGAAAAGCCAGGTCGGCAGATCGTTCGGCAGAAGCGGCGGGAAACCGCCGGAAATGACGATGGTGAGCGAGCGCGCGATGAACAGCATGCCCAGCGTGGTGATGAAGCTCGGTATCGAGAATTGCAGCGTGAGATAGCCGTTGACGAAGCCGATCATCGCGCAGATCGACAGCCCCATAAGGACGGCGACGGGGAAAGGCACGCCATGGGTCAGCGCCACCGCCATCGACATCGGCATCAGCGCAAAGACCGAACCCACCGAAAGGTCGAATTCGCCGCAGATCATCAGGATGGTCACACCGATGGCGACGAGCGCCATTTCAGGCAGGAGTCCCATGACGCCGCGAACGTTTTCGAAGGACAGGAGAATACCGTTCGACTTCACCTGGAAGACGACAAGGAGGATGATCAGCAGGGCGAGACCGGCAAGTTCCGGCTTGTCCAGATAGATTTTCAGAAACCGCTTCATGGGCTGCTACTCGTGGTTCGGCGTCTTGCCCGCCAAGGCAAGACGCCGGTTTCATGTCGGACGCAGGATCAGCGAAGACCCTGCTTCGCCATTTCGAGGATGGTCGGCACATCCTTGGGGGTGACGATGCCCTGTCCGGTGTCGATGTCGGAGGGCGTCAGGCCGGCGGTCTTCCAAAGATAGGCCTGCATGACCGGCATGAAGCCCTGCATGTAGGGCTGCTGGTCGACCTGCACCTGAACGTAGCCGGCTTCCATCTGCTGCAGGACTTCCGGCACGAGGTCGAAACCGCCGAGCAGAACCTTGCCCGGCTCGATGCCGCGATCCTTCAGCACCCGCGCGACGCCGGCATGCCAGTAGCCGGTGTCGAAATAGGCCGAGGTTTCCGGGTTGGCATTGAGATAGGCGCCGATACGATCCGCCGTGAGCGCAAGGTCGGTCGCTGAATCGATGCGGGTGATGGTGATCTCGCGATCGTCGTGCTCGGCCTTGTATTCCTCGAGGAACTTCATGACACCGCCGGCGCGCTGCTCGGACCAGGTCTGACCGGGCGCGTTCACGCCGACCAGCAGGTTGAGGGGGCCTTCCTTCGGGAAGTTTTCTGACTGGGCCTTGGCGAGCGAATAGCCGGCCGCCGTGAAGCCCTGGCCGACAAAGGCCTTGCGGGCATTGCCCTTGGCGCCTTCGCTGTCATCGACATTGACCGCGAGCACGAGGATGCCGGCATCGACGGCTTCCTTGATCACGTTGTCATAGGCATTGTTGTCGACGATGGCGACGAAAATCGCATCCGGCTTGGAGGCGATAGCCGCCTGCAGGTTTGCGACGGCCTGCTCGACGGCGCCTTCCGTCTGCGTCAGGATCAGCTGGCACGTGGCGCCGACCCTTTCGCAGGCGTCGTCATAGCCCTTCTTCACCGACTGCCAGAAGGTGTTGGAGGCCGACGAGTGGCTGATGAATGCAATATTGAGGCCCTCGGCGCTGGCGCCCGAGGCCATCATCGTCAGCCCGAGGGCTGTTCCTGCTACCAGTTTCCGGATCATGTTCTATTCCTCCCGTTGAACAATCCAAGATGTGGTGGCGGCGCGCTCACCCCGCGCCGTCAAAGAACTCCGCCCGCGACCGTGCGATCTCGGGCAGCGATTTCACGATTTCGCGCAGATGCGTGCGCAGCGCCTGCTCGGCCTCACTCACATCGCCGGCAGCAATGCCGTCGACGATGCGTTCGTGCTGCTCGATCAGGCGATTGATCTGGATGTCGTCGACGCTGAGAAAGCGGACGCGATCCATCTGTGCCTTGACGCTCTCGATGACGCTCCACGCATAGGCGCGCCCGGCCGCGGCGGCGAGCGTGTGATGAAACAGTTCATCGAGCCGCAGGAAGGCAGCGCGATCGTCATGCGGCACCTGCTTCTGCCGGGCGATCTGGTCGCGCAGGACCTCGATGGTGGCGGTCGCGTGCTCCGCTGCGACCTGGCGCACGATATCGGCCTCGATCGCCTCCCGCACGAAGCGCACGTCCATGACAGAAGCGGTCGAGATTCGGGTGACATAGGTGCCGCGCTGCGGCAGGACCTGGACCAGCCCCTCCTCCGACAGCTTGATGAAGGCCTCGCGGACTGGCTGCCGGCTGATCGACAGGCTTTTGGCGATTTCCGACTCGGATATGCGCTCGCCCGGGGTCAGCTCGGCCTGAATGATCTGCTCGCGCAGGATGCGATAGACCTGCGGGCCAACGGCCTCTGCAGACGAGAGAACCCGAAGCGTTTTCATGCCCTGCATAGCGGCCCTCCCTTCATCCCCATCCTCCACAACGCTACTTGGATACTACCATACAAGTCAAGCGCCCCATTCAATCCTGCGCCGTCGACATGCGACGGACGACATCGAACTTCCGGTCGAGGTCGGGCGCGAGGTCCACGCCATGGCCCGGCCCCGGCGGCACGGTGATCATGCCGTTGGTGACGGTCGGCAGCTGCGTCGTCAGGTCGGCGTACCAGGTCCGGTAGTAGGCGCGCACGCTTTCCTGCACGAGCGCGTTCGGCGCATTCAGCGACAGGTGCGTCGAGGCGGCCAGCACCACCGGCCCGGTGCAGTCGTGCGGCGCGACCGGCAGATGCCAGGCCTCCGCCATGGTCGCGATCTTCTTGGCTTCCGAAATGCCACCGCACCAGGAAAGGTCGAGCATGATGATGCCGGCCGAGTCCGTCTCCAGCAGGTCGCGGAACGCCCAGCGCGTGGCAAGCGTTTCGGAGGCGCAGAGCGGCGCACGGCTTGCGGCGGCATAGCGCTTCAGGCTCGAAAGCGAATCCATCTTGATCGGATCCTCATGCCAGAAGGTGGCATAGGGCTCGAGCGCCCGCGCGATCTGGATGGCTGGCGTCAGCTGCCACATCGAGTGGAATTCCACCATGATATCCATGCGGTCACCGACCCGCTTGCGGATCTTCTCGAAGGGCTCCAGCGCCTTGCGAAGGTCGGGGCCGGAAATGTACTGGCCGTCGGTCTTTTCGGCTGCGATGTCGAACGGCCAGATCTTCATGGCCGTGATGCCTTCGCTGAGCAGGTCCTCGGCCAGATCGTCCGCCCGCTCCAGGAAGGCGTTGAGGTCGTCATAGTCGCGCCGTGGGCCGCCGATACCGTAATTTGCGGTCTGCTGGCCCTTGGCGTCACGCATGTAGGTGTTGCCGGCGCAGGTGTTGTAGGTGCGGATCTTGCGGCGCGAAAAGCCGCCGAGCAGCTGGGCGATGGGCTGGTTCGTCACCTTGCCGAACAGGTCCCAGAGACCGATGTCGATGGCGGAATTTCCGCGCATTTCCGCCCCCGTTGAACGGAAGCCCAGATAGCCGGTCAGGTCCTTGGAGATGCGGTCGATCTCCAACGGGTCGCGGCCGATCAATTTCGGTGCGACGACCTCGTGGATATAGGCTTCCACTGTCTGCGCCATGAAGAAGGTTTCGCCGAGACCGACGATGCCCTCGTCCGTATGGATGCGGACCCAGAGGATGTTCGGAAAATCGTTGACACGGACCGTTTCGAGCGCCGTAATTTTCATTCTCAATAAACTCCCGCCGCCAGCAGCGCCTTTACCGTCAGGTCGAAATGTTCAGCCATTGCCTGTTCGCCCGTCACCGGGTCGCCATCGGCAATGGCCTTCGCGATTGTCTTGTGGCCGTCGACGCTTTCCTGCCGCGTCTCGTTGCTGGCGCGGCTCGCCCAGCCGATCGGCCAGGTGTAGCGGGTCACCACATGGAACGAGCCGACGAGCAGGGCGAACATCGGGTTGCGCGACGCCGTCCCGATGGCCTCGTGGAACGCGATATCGTGCTCCATCACCTTCTGCGGATCGTCGAAATCCCGCTGCATTGCCTCGGCGAGCGCGAGGATCTCCGCCGCCTCCCGGTCCGTGCGCCGCATCGCGGCCAGAACGACGGTCCGGCGCTCGATCGTGCGCCGCACGTCGAAGATCTGCTGGATCGTCGCGTGGTCGGTATGCACCGCGTGGTCGGTGACCAGCGCCAGCACATCCGCCCTCGGCGCGGTAACGCGCGGACGACGGCCATTGCCGATGTCGATCAACGTCAGCGCCGACAGCGAGCGATAGGCCTCGCGCATGACGCCCCGCGACACGCCAAGCTCGGCCGCAAAGGCGCCCTCGCTGGGCAGCGAGTCGCCGACCTGCAAGCCGTTCTGCCGGATATGGGCATTGACTGCGGCCATCACGCCGCCAAGCAGGCCCTCGCCGCTCGGCCGGTCGGCAAGAATGCCTGCCGCCTCTGCCTTGGTTTCCGTCAAGCTATCCTCCTACCTATCATATAGGTACTACTTGACCTTGATTAGATTCGCGTCCAACTATTGTCAACGGGAAATTGCGAGCGTCTGGAGGGGTATGTGAAGGCACGGGTTCAAATGGCTGCCGGCGATATCGTCGGTGAAAGCATCATCTGGTCTGCCGACGAGCAGGCGCTCTATTGGGTGGATATCGGCGGCAGGCGCATTCAGCGGCTTGATCCCGAGACGGGTGCGCATGCCGCCTGGCAAACGCCGGATTTCCCGACGTCGATCGGGTTGCGGAAAGACGGAGGCTTCATCGTCGGCTTGCGGCGCGAGGTCTGCCTCTGGCGGCCGGGCGGTTCTTTCGAAACCTTCGCCGTGCCGGAACCGGACCTGCCGGACAACCGCCTGAACGAGGGTCGCGTCGCACCCGACGGCGCTTTCTGGATCTCGACGATGCAGAGCAACCTCAACCCGGACGGCTCGCCGCGCGCAATGGATCGCAAATCCGGCGCGATCTACCGAATCGCGCCGGACGGCACGGTCACGCAACTGACACCGCGCGAATACGGCATCACCAACACGATGGCCTGGACGAGCGACAACCGATTCTTCTTTGCCGATACGCCCGCCAATGAAATCTACCTGTTCGACTACGATCCTGCCTCCGGCGCACTCACCAATCGCAAGACCATCGTCTCCGGATTTGAGCGCGGCCTGCCGGACGGCTCCTGCCTGGACGCCGAGGACCGGCTGTGGAACTGCCGGGTGGTAAACGGAGCGTCTGTGGCGCGCTTCAGCACCGACGGCGCGCTGCTCGACCTGATCGAACTGCCCGCCTCCTGGCCGACGAGCTGCACCTTCGGCGGCCCGGACCTCACCACGCTCTACGTCACTTCAGCCCGCTTCACCATGACGCCGGAGCATCTGGCAACGCATCCGGCCGAGGGCAGCCTGATGGCTGTAGAGCACGCGGGGCGAGGGATCGCGGAGCCGAAATTCCTCGGCTGACAGAGGGCGGCAGAATTCGGTTGACGAACTGGTATGGTAGAATGTTAGCTAGGTAAAACGGGCACGAGGACGGCTATGAGCACTGCGCAAGAATTTTCCGGCAAGAGCATCATCGTCACCGGCGGCAGCCTCGGCATGGGCCTCGCCTGCTCCGAGCGTTTCGCCCGTGCCGGCGGGCGCGTGCTGATCGTTGCCAATGACGCGACTTCCGTAGACGCCGCCGTCGCGACGATCGGCCCCAATGCCTCCGGCTTCGTCGGCGATGTGCGCAAGGCCGGCGACATGGAGGAGGCCGTGACCCAGGCGGTGACGCGTCATGGCGGCGTCGACGTGCTGGCCTGTTGCGCCGGCATCCAACGCTATGGCACCGTGGTCGATACGCCGGAGGACGTCTGGGACGACGTTCTCGACATCAACGTGAAAGGCATCTACCTCGCCTCCCGCTTCGCCATTCCCGCGATGCGCCGGCGTGGCGGTGGCGCGATCGCCGCCATTTCCTCCGTGCAGGCCTACGCCTCGCAGGCGGGCGTCGCCGCCTATACGGCAAGCAAGGGCGCGATCAATGCGCTGGTGCGAGCGATGGCGCTCGACCATGCGGCGGAAAACATCACGGTCAACACCGTATGCCCCGCCTCCGTCGATACGCCGATGCTGCGCTGGGCGGCCGATCTCTGGAAGGGTGAGAAAACCCAGGACGAGATGATCGCGCTCTGGGGCAAAGGCCATCCGCTCGGCCGCGTCGGAAAACCGGCGGAAATCGCCGAACTCGTCGCCTTCCTCGCAAGCGACAAGGCGCGCTTCATCACGGGCGCGGACATCAAGATCGATGGCGGCACGATGGCCAAGCTTGGCATCGTGTTGCCCGAGTAGTTTCAAACCGGAGAATTAGAATGAAGCGGCCCGTCATTACCGATATCCGCGCCACCACAGTGACGGTGCCGCTCGAAGCCCCGCTCCGCCATTCCAATGGGGCGCATTGGGGCCGTTTCGTGCGCACCATCGTCGAGGTCGAGACGGATGTGGGCATCGTCGGCCTTGGCGAAATGGGCGGCGGCGGCGAAAGCGCCGAGGCCGCCTTCAAGGCGCTCAAATCCTATCTCGTCGGCCACGACCCGTTTGAGTTGGAGCAGCTTCGCTTCAAGATCTGCAATCCCACGGCCAGCCTCTACAACAACCGCACCCAGATGCATGCGGCCATCGAGTTCGCCTGCCTCGACATCATGGGCAAATTCCTCGGCGTTCCGGTCTACGACCTTCTCGGCGGCAAGATGCGCGACGAGGTGGGCTTTGCCAGCTACCTGTTCTTCCGCCTGCCGAACAAGGACACCGGCGCCGGCGAGATCCGCACCGCCGACCAGTTGATCGAGCAGGCGCTATCCCTGAAGAAGACGCACGGCTTTACCGCGCACAAGCTGAAGAGCGGCGTCTTCCCGCCGGATTACGAGCTGGAGGTCTACCGCGCACTCGCCAAGGCGGTCGGCACCGATAGCGTGCGCTACGATCCCAACGCCGCCTTCACCGTCGAGGAAGCGATCCGCTTCGCCAAGGGAATCGAGGACCTCAACAACGACTATTACGAGGACCCGACCTGGGGACTCAACGGCATGCGGCGTGTGCGCGAGAACACCCATATGCCGCTTGCGACCAACACGGTGGTGATCAATTTCGAGCAGCTGGCGACGAATGTCCTTTCGCCGTCATGCGATGTGATCCTGCTCGACACGACCTTCTGGGGCGGCATCCGGGCATGCGTCAAGGCGGCGGCTGTCTGCGAGACATTCCAGCTCGGCATTGCCGTGCATTCGTCCGGCGAACTCGGCATCCAGCTTGCGACCATGCTGCATCTTGGCGCTGTCCTGCCGAACCTCGTCTTCACCGCCGACGCGCACTACCATCAGCTTGTCGACGACGTGATCGCCGGGGGGCCTCTTCGCTATATCGACGGGAAGATCGCAGTCCCCACCGGTCCCGGCCTTGGGGTCTCGCTCGACCGGGACAAGCTCGGCCAGTATGCGGAACTCTTCAAATCGCTTGGCGGCTACGCTTATGACCGCGACCCATCGCGGCCCGGCTGGTTTTCGACCGTGCCGAACACGCGTTGGGCGGACCCGCAGGACAGCCGGGTGATCGATTACTGAACTGGCGATAAAGCCCCGGCCGGTGACGGTCGGGGCTTGTTCTGCAGAATTCATCCCGCCCGGCCCGCTTCATGGACAAGGGGCAAGCGCCACTTCGCGCTTGCGTCACTGCAGCATCACCTCGTCGATCCTCAGCCGCCGCCCCCAGCGGTCGAAGAAATGGTTCTCGTTGAGGACCAGCCGGTTCTCCTTCAGCCGCCCGGCCAGCGCCTGCAATTCCTGCCGCGCGATGGCATCGGCAACCGGCCCTCCGTCCTTGGCGGCCATCGTCGCGAACATCGCCCCGTCCCAGACAGCGCCCGCGCTGGAAAACAAGCCGGCCATTTGCGTCCAGTCCAGGTCGTCGCCGATGACGTGGAAATGCGTCGAGCGAAGCGGCGTGATGCTGAGTTCGCCAATAGAGACCAGGACAACCAGCGCCGTGAAGCCGCCCGTCTTGCGGAATTCCTGGCCGATCCAGTCGTCGAACCGCGTGGGCCTAGGAGATTTCGACAAGCGGCAACTCCACGACTTCCCGTTCCATCAGGTTGAGGAAGGCCGTCTTGCGGCTTTCCTCGAACCATTTTTCAAAGGACGCCATGGCGTCGGCAGTGGAAATGCCATCGCCCTCTCTGCCCTCACCCGTCGCGGCCCATATCGAAAGGGTGACGGGCGCGAACCGGTCCGCAGCTTCCTGCTGCGCCGGCGTTGCCCCGCTCCACCCAGCCTCGCGGGACAAGACGTGCCGGCCGTTCGCTTGCGCCTCTTCGGCCTTGTCAGCCGACCGGACGGCGTTGCCGACCGCGCGCAGCAGGTTGAGCCGGCGGAAGGCGAACACCCGTTCCTTGCGCAGTTCCTCGGCCCTGCGCGCCGCTTGCTTGCGGAACTGCTCCTCGGCCGCGCTTGCCGCGCGCGCGATGCGGTCGAGATCGCCGATATAGGTTGCATAGCCGCCGCTGGTCATCGCGCGCTCCCTAGGTTGCTGGCGGAAGAGAGTGGGAGTCGAACCCACCAAAGACCGTCTCACGGCCCCTCCCGGATTTGAAGTCCGGACGCCCCACCGGGGACGCATCTCTTCCAGTTGCATCATTCGGCTCGACCGTATTGGCGGGCTCCCGCGCGCCAAAAAGGTCCAGCCGCCTCCTGTTGATCCGGCGCGCATCCCCGCGCCGGAACGTTACGCCGTGTCGGTCGAGAAACTCAAGGATGTGGATCGTCACTTTGCGTCCATTGTCGAGCCGGTCACGCATCTGGGCAACGCTGAACTGCCCGTCGCTGGCCGCCGCGCTCAGCTCCGCGGCGATCTCGACGATTTCGGCGATGGTGCCGCGCAGAAGGAAATTGTCGTGATCGATCTCATCGACGCGCCCCATGCGGCCGAGGCGCTTGAGCAGGCTTCGCACCTCGACCTCGCGCACGCCCTGCATCTCGGCAATGTCGCGCACCCGCGGCGGGCGGAAACGCGCCGCACCGCCCAGAAGCGGCTCGATCCCCTCCCACAGGGCTTCGTCCTGCGGCATCAACTGCACCACATGGCCCGGCAGCTTGACCCACGCGCCGTCCATGGCCACGTCGCCCGAAGAAGCGAGCGCACGCAACGCCGAAAGAAAGGCCGGCGCCGGCAGCCTCGGTTCGATCTGCAGGCGCAGGCGCTCCGTACCGATGCCAGGCAGGTCAGGGTTTTCCGTATGGAAGCGCTGCAATCGCTCCAGAACCGCCTGCCGCAAGCGTGGCCACGTCGTTGCCGCCATCACCAGCGCCGTGTCACCTGCGCGCAAACGCAGCAGCCCCAGCCGTCCGGCCATCACCTCGGCCTGCCCAGGCAGCAGCGCAAAGTCACGCTGAAAACTGTTGATGTCGAGATAGTGCGGCGCGCCTTGCAGCAGGGCAGACAGGACATGCTCGGGGTCGCCGCCCGAATAGGCCGCGAGTTGTGCCATTCGCTGCGGC
This sequence comes from Shinella sp., assembly GCF_049651085.1. Classification (GTDB taxonomy): domain Bacteria; phylum Pseudomonadota; class Alphaproteobacteria; order Rhizobiales; family Rhizobiaceae; genus Shinella. Next base: position 95,515 of record NZ_JBASBL010000018.1, on the reverse strand, counting down.
GTGCGCCGCTTGCGCGCGGGTGCGCGCAAATCGAGAAGGACGCCGCCGCCAATCGTCCTTTGCGCGCTCGTATCGCGCACCACGAACCGGTCGCCCGACGCCATCGCCGCAGGCTGCTCCAGCACCAGTTGCACATAGCCTTCTTCGCCGGGCTGGATCGGCCGGTCACCCAACAGAACGATCCTGGCTCCGACTTCCAGCGCCCCGTGATGCAGGCGCACCGGCATCCACTGCGAGACAGGCTTCGTCTCCGACCCCAGCACGCGCAATCTTGCATCGATGCGGTCGCAGGGCGCGTGGATACGGGCATCCAGCACCATATCGCCCCTGGAAATCGCATCCTTCGAGATCGCCTCGCCCGCCAGATTGAGCGCGCAGCGATCACCGGCAAGGCCCCGTTCGCTCTCGACATTGTGGGCGCGGATTTTCCGGACACGGGCGGAAAGACCGGTCGGGCTGACGACAAGCTGATCGCCGACCGTCACCGAGCCGGAAAGCACCGTGCCGGTCACCACGGTGCCGACACCAGACAACGAAAAAGAACGATCGACTGCGAGGCGAAACGCACCGTCCTGCCGCCTGCGCGCGGGGCGGGCAGCAGCGGCATCGAGCAACCGGCCATGCAGTTCCTTGATGCCCATGCCGTTGACGGTGGAGACCGGCACGACCGCGGAACCCTCCAGTCCCGTGCCGATCAGGGCGTTGGCAACCTCGTTGCAGGCCGCGGCCAGCCTGTCCGGCTCCGCCAGGTCCGCCTTGGTGAGGGCGACGATGCCGCGCTCGATGCCCAGCAGGTCGAGAATGGCTAGATGCTCGCGCGTCTGCGGCATGATGCCGTCGTCAACGGCCACGACCAGCAGCGCGAAGTCGATCCCCGTCGACCCCGCCAGCATGTTGTGCACGAAGCGCTCATGGCCCGGCACATCGACAAAGCCGATGGTGCTGCCTTCCATCCCCGGCATGTAGGCAAAACCGATATCGATGGTGATGCCGCGCGCCTTTTCCTCCTTCAGCCGGTCCGCATCCACACCGGTCAGCGCCCGCACCAGCGAGGTCTTGCCGTGGTCGACATGGCCTGCCGTGCCAACGATCATGCCATAGGCTCCGGTAAAGGGTCGGCTGCAAGACGCCGTGCTTCAGCCAGTTGCACTGCCGACAGAGACGCCTGCGCCGCATTCATGAACGGGGCCGCCAGCTCGCTGCCGCCGGCTTGCGCGCGGCACAGCCAGATCATGGCGACGGGCGGGTTGCGCGGCACTCCGGCGCCAAGGTGGAACGCCGCGCCGAGCATCGCCTGCGCGTCCGCCTCGCCGCGAGCCGCCGCCCTGTCCCACCAGCGGACGGCCTCTGCCGGATTGCGCGCCACGCCGAGCGCATTGTGATACATCATGCCGAGACGTGCCATCGACGAGGCGATACCCTGATCTGCAGCGGCCCTCGCCCAGCGCAGCGCTTCGTCGTGATCGGCAATGATGAGTTCGCCTTCGAGGAGCATCCAGCTCAGCATGTCCTGCGCCTGCGCGTCGCCGCTTTCCGCCGCCCGCCGATAGAGATCGGCCGCCCTCTGCGGATCGGCTGCAATCCCCTCCCCCTTGAAACAGGCGGTGGCGAGATTGCGCTGCCCAAGTGGATCACCCGCCTCGGCCGCAAGGCTCAGCCATTTCACTGCGAGTTCCGCATCGCGCTCGACACCGAGACCTGCCGAAAAGCAGGCGCCGATATTGTTCTGTGCCCGCGCAATCCCTTGATGTGCAAGAGGCCCCCAGATCGACAGGGCCGCTGCATAGTCGCCCCTCTGGGCCGCGCCGAGGGCGGCCTCCATCTGTTCCTGCCATGTCGGTACGGCCTTCGCTGCACGGCCAAGCAAGCGGTCGACAAATCCCATCAGCGCCCTCCATTCGGCCGCAAATGGCCAAGATTGGACGAAAACGCAGGGGCATCCTCAAGACAGCGGAAGTCGAGAAGGAACGCCTGATCGGCGATGCGGCCGATGACGGGCATTGGCAATGCGCGAAACGCAGAGGCCAGATCGGCTATCGCCTGTCCGCTGGCTCTCGGATCGGCGGACCGGACGGCGACACCGAAGCTGGGGATCGTCTCCAGCGGCAGGGCGCCCGAGCCGATCTGGCTGGCGCAGGCGGCTGCCTCGACCGCGAACTGCGGGCCGACTGCCGTTGCGATTGCCGGCACGAACCGTCTTGCCAGCGTCTCGATCTCCGCTTGCGGGCGTGCCAGATGCCGCAAGGTCGGAAGCCGCTTTGCCAGACGCTCCGGGTCGAGATAGAGCCGAAGCGTCGCTTCGAGTGCCGCCAGCCGGATCTTGTCCACCCGCATCGCCCGCTTCATCGGATTCCGGTTGATGCGCGCGATCAGTTCCTTTCGGCCTGCGATGAACCCGGTCTGCGGCCCGCCCAGCAGCTTGTCGCCGGAGAAGGTGACGATGTCGGCGCCTTCGCTCATCGCGTCGGCAACGGTCGGCTCCCTCGACAGGCCGTATCGCGACAGGTCGACAAGCGTCCCGGATCCCAGGTCGTTGACGAGGAGGACACCTCGTTCTCTCGCCAACGGCGCCAGCTCTCCCGCGCCGACTTCACTGGTGAAACCCTGTATCCGGTAGTTCGACGTATGTACCTTCAGCACCAGCCCGGTTTGCGGCCCAAGCGCCTCGGCATAGTCGCGAAAATGCGTACGATTGGTGGTGCCGACCTCGACGATCCGCGCACCGGCGCGCGCGATGATATCCGGCATGCGGAAAGCGCCGCCGATCTCGATCAGTTCACCGCGCGAAATGATGGCGTCGCGCCCGTCGGCGAAGGTGTTGAGGGTCAGCAGCACCGCGGCCGCATTGTTGTTGACGACGGTGACGTCTTCTGCGCCCGTCAGCTCGACCAGCAGGTCGCGCACGAGCGTATCACGTTCGCCGCGCTTGCCGCCGGACAGATCGAATTCCAGCGCCAGCGCCTGGCGCATCGCCTGCGTGGCGGCCGCGATGGCTTCTTCGGCCAGCACGGCGCGGCCGAGATTGGTGTGCAGCACGGTGCCGGTCAGGTTGAAGACAGGCCGCACTTTCGGCACGGCCGCTGCTTCAAGGCGCTCCACGGCTTCGGCCATGATATTGTCTACGCCGGACAGGGGTACGCCGCCGTCGCGCATTGCAGCACGGGCTGCCTGCACGCTCTCGCGGACGGACGCCACGACCAGCGAACGACCGAAGCGCTCGACGGCAGCCTCTGCCGCTTCCGTGCGCATCAGTTGGTCGACGGAAGGAAGGCGGCGCAAGGGTACACTGTTTCCAAATGCGTCCATGGCGGATCAATAACCGATGAGGAACGGGTTGACCCCGCCGCGGCGGAAATCGAGTTCGCGCACCAGCAGGTCAAGCCCCAGCGTTGCCACATCATCGGCGACAGGATCGACTGCCCGGATCTTGTCCTGATAGACGATCTTCACATAGCCCTGGCAAGCGGCGCATGTCTCGGCCTTCACCCCCTCCGGCTCCGCCTCGATGGCTTGATAGGAAATCTCCTTGGTCGATCCGCAGAGCGTGCATTTGGCACGGACATAGTTCCACAACGTGCCGCACAGCGAGCACGAACAGAAGCGCGCGCCTTGCGCCCCGAGCCAGTCGACAATGATGCTGCTGGACGGCGGCGCGCCGCAGACCGGACACACGCCGTCGCCGACCGGTTTCAGCACCGTGGGATCGAGCCGCGCGGCCAGCCGGGCGAAATGGACCTGCATCACCGCCGCAACGAAGACATGTTCGGCCACCGCATCCGCCGGAACGAAGTCCGACAGGATATTGCCGATGATCCCTTCACGTTTCTCTCGGTCCGCAGCCCGTACCTGCGAAAGCGCGACATGGCCTTCCGGCGGCATATGAAGCGTGGACGCAGCCGACGTCAGGCGATCGAACAGGACCGAGAAGGCCTCGTCGGCGACGAAATCGGCCCGGGAGACCGGCGGCATTTCATGGATGGCGGCGCGCTCGAGGATTTCCGGCGCCGGCATGACCGGCTCCGGCAGATCATCCTGCACGGCAGCCTGCACCTCGCAAACACCGGCAAGGAACTCCAGATAGGGGCCGAGATCGTGCCCTACCGCCAGTTGACGGAACCGGGTCGCGCGGGCGGCGAAGAGTTCATCGGGATCGGGAAGCTGCACGAATGGCGGCTTGGCAATATTGCCGATCTTTGTGGGATCGGCCTTCAGGTCATGGAACTTTCTCAATACACTCTCCCACGAACCACACGGGTCACGTTTGCATTCCTGTTCCTGTCAGGCAGTCATTCATTCGGCGGGTGTCGATGACGTCGGATCGGCCTCCGGCTTTCGCTTGGCGAGTTCCTTCAGCCAGCGGCGATGGTGTCGCCAGGCCCAGCCGCCTGTCACCTTGCCACGGGTCATCGCCCCGACGGTACCACGGACCCAAATGGCCGCATAGACGTGGACGATCCACACGCAGATGGCCACGATAGCCAGCACGGAATGGCTCAGAACGGCAATGCGACGCTGGTCAATCGTGAAGTAGGCGCTGAAATACTGCTGCCAGATGACGATGCCGCTGACGAACAGCAGAACGATCAGGATCGACATCGACCAGAACACCAGTTTCTGGCCGGCATTGTACTTGCCGACTTCCGGCAGGCTGCCTTCCTGTGCGGCCAGCACGTCCTTGACACGGCCAAGCCAGATATTGTCCGTGCGCGTCCACAGGTTGAGCTTCCAGAACCGGGCAAACAGCCCCAGGAAGCTGAGCATCAGCACCACGCCGATGAAGGGATGGATGATCCTGGCCAGCGGTCCGCCACCGAAAAGGCCGGTCAGGAAATACAGGCTGGGATGGAACAATGCGAGCCCGGACAGGGCGAGCAGCACGAGGCTGATCGCGGTAATCCAGTGATTGATGCGCGCCGCTGCCGTATAGCGATGAACGGTGACCGGCGTGCCTTGTTCTATCCTGTCGCCTTTTTGGGTTTCGGTCCGGGTCGTCATTGCTTTTCACCCTCCGCGAGGCGCTCTGCGGCTTCTTCGTCCTCCGGCGAAACCCGGTTGGGGCCTGCAACCAGATAGTGAAGGAAGCCGATAGCAGCGAATGCGCTGATGGCCGTCAGGCCGGCATATTTGGTCAGGCCCTTCCAGGCGCTGACTGCGGTGCTGATACGCGGATTGTGGGCGAGGCCGGCATAGAGTTCCGGCCGATCGTTGTGATGCAGCACATACATGACATGCGTGCCCTTCACGCCCGGAGGATCGTAGAGCCCGGCATTGGCAAAGCCGCGCGACTTCAGGTCCTCGATGCGGGTCGCCGCATATTGCTTCATTTCCTCCTTGGTGCCGAAAACGATCGCCTGGGTCGGGCATGCCTTCGCGCAGGCCGGCCCCTGACCGACAGCCACCCGGTCGACGCAGAGCGAGCACTTGTAGGCCTTGTTGTCGACCTTGGAGATACGCGGAATGTTGAAGGGACAGCCCGCCACGCAGTAGCCGCAGCCGATACAGTTGTCATGGACGAAATCGACGATGCCGTTCGTATATTGCACGATGGCGCCCGGCGCCGGGCAGGCCTTGAGACAGCCCGGATCCTCGCAATGCATGCAGCCGTCCTTGCGGATCAGCCATTCGAGATTGCCCGTGTCGGCATTCTCGAATTCGGTGAACCGCATCAGGGTCCATGTATTCGGCGTCAGGTCGTGCGGGTTGTCGTAGACGCCGGTGTTGACGCCGACGTCTTCGACCAGTTCGTTCCATTCGAGGCAGGCCGACTGGCATGCCTTGCAGCCGATACATTTGGACACATCGATCAGCTTCGCCACTTCCGTCTGCCGTGCGGCCGGCGGTGTGATGGTCGAGGCCGAGCGGCGCAGCAGGTCCGCCTCGCCGAACTTGGCGGAGACGGGTTCCGTGGTCGGATTTTCAATGGGTGGAAACATCGCCCCCTCCTCCTATGCCACCGGCCCGGCTATGGGCTCGATATTGACAAGAAACGCCTTGAACTCCGGCGTATGCGAGTTTGGATCGCCAACAGGCGGCGTGAGCGAGTTGATCGGCGAGGCCTTCTTCGTTTCGCCGATGAAGCCGAAATGCAGAGGCAGGCCGATCGTATGGACCGTCTTTCCGTCGACCTGTAGCGGGGTCAGCCGCTTGGTGACGACCGCCTTGGCCTTGACCTCTCCGCGCTTCGACCAGATCCGAACCATCTGTCCGGCCGCGATGCCTTTCTCCTTCGCAAGCTGCTCCGACATTTCGACAATGGATTCCGGCTGCAGGACCGCATTCGTGTGAACGTTCTTGGTCCAGTAGTGGAAGTGTTCCGTCATGCGGTAGGTGGTTGCAACGATGGAGAATGTCGCCGAATCGCCGAAAATCCCCATGTCGTTGTTGAACACGCGCGCCACCGGATTGCCCTTGATCTTCGGGAACATCGGATTGGCGACCGGCGATTCGAACGGCTCGTAGTGGGCCGGGAACGGCCCATCCGCGATCAACCCGCGAACCCACAGGCGCGACACGCCTTCCGCGTTCATGATGAACGGACCGGTGGCCTGATCCGGCGGGATCGTCGGCACACAGTCCGGCACGTCCGGTCCGGTCCAGCGTTCGCCGTTCCAGTAGATGTATTTCTTCTCCTCGCTCCATGGCTTGCCGTCCGGATCGGCGGAAGCACGGTTGTACTGCAGACGGCGGTTGGCCGGCCATGAGAAGCCCCAGTCACCGAACACACCCAGCCCGGACGGATCGCTGTTGTCGCGCCGCTGGGAGAAATTGCCTTTCGGCCCGTAGACACCGGTATAGATCCACATCGAACCGTCCGTGGAACCGTCGTCACGCATTTCACCGAAGCTGGCGAGTTGCTCGCCCGCGCGGCGAATGACATTGCCTTCCGCGTCCCTGACATCGGCAAGCGCCTTGCCGTTCAGCTCCCGCAGCAGCTCATCCGGGCTCGGCTTGAGTGGATCCTCGTAGCTCCAGTCGATGGCCATCAGCGGCTCGGCGGCCGTGCCTCCCTCCGTCTCGTAGAGCTTGCGAATCCGCGTGAAGAGATCGGCCAGGATGTCGATATCCTTGCGCGCCTCGAAATACGGATCGGCGGCCGGCCACTTCCACATGATGCAGCGGCTGGAATTGGTGAAGCTGCCCTCCTCCTCGGCAAACGATGTCACCGGAAGCATGAACACTTCCGTCTGGATATTGGCGGTATCGACGTCGTTGAACTCGCCATGGTTTTCCCAGAACCGGACCGTATCCGTCTCGATCGGGTCCATGCTGACGAGGAACTTTAGCTTCGACAGCCCGGCCAGCGACTTGCGTGAATCGGCGATCGACATCAGTGGATTGAAGCCCTGGCAGAGCAGTCCCGTGGTCTTGCCCTGATACATGACATCGAACATGCGCAAGGCGTCGTAAGGTACGTCCACCTTGGGCAGCCAGTCGAAGCCGTAGTCGTTTTCCTTCGTCGCCTTTGCACCGAAGTAGCTCTTCAGGAAGCTCACATAGAACTTCCGGTAGTTCTGCCAGTAACTCGTCTGGTTCGGTTGCAGGGGCTTGAACGTCCGCTTGCCGAGATGGGCCTCGAGCGTCGTCTCTTTGTCAGTCGGCAGGGCGAGATAGCCCGGAATTGCCGCCGTCAGCGTTCCCACATCCGTAATGCCCTGGACATTGGAATGACCGCGCAACGCGTTCACGCCGCCGCCGGGGATACCGATATTGCCGCACAGCAACTGGATCATCGCCGCTGTGCGGATGTTCTGGGCGCCACTGGAATGTTGCGTCCAGCCAAGCGCGTACATGATGGTCATGGCGCGCTTGCCATTGGCGGTGGACGCCACCCATTCGGCCACCGTGAGGAATTTTTCCTTCGGCGTGCCGCTGATGCGCTCCACCATTTCGGGCGTATAGGCCTCGAAATGCTTCTTCATCAGCTGGAAGACGCAGCGCGGATTGGCGAGCGTCATGTCCCGAAGCGCAAAGCCATCCGGACCGAACTCGTATTCCCATGTGCTGCGGTCGTAGCTGCGCTTCTCTTCGTCGTAGCCCGTGAACAGACCTTCCTCGAAGTCGAAATCCTCCCGCACGATGTAGGAAGCGTTCGTGTAGTGGCGCACATATTCGTGGTGGATCTTGTCGTTGGACAGCAGGTAATGCACAACCCCCGACAGGAACGCGACATCGCTGCCGGGACGGATGGGCGCATAGTGGTCCGCGACAGCCGCCGAGCGGTTGAACCGCGGATCGACGACCATGAGTTTGGCGCCACGCTCGGCTTTCGCCTCGGTGACCCATTTGAACCCGCAGGGATGCGCCTCGGCGGCATTACCGCCCATGATCCAGACTACATCGGCATTCTTGATGTCCGTCCAGCTGTTTGTCATTGCACCGCGACCGAATGTTGGGCCCAGACTGGACACCGTCGGTCCGTGTCAAACTCGTGCTTGGTTCTCGAGTTGCAGGATACCGAGGCCGCGGGCGACCTTGTAGGTCATCCACCCCGTTTCATTGGTCACCGAACTGCCCGACAGGAAGCCCATCGTCGTCCAGCGATTGACCGGAACCCCATCATTGTTGGTCTCTACGAAATTGGCGTCGCGGTCCTCTTTCATCAATTTCGCGATGCGCTCCATGGCGAAATCCCACGTCACCTGCTCGAACTTGTGGCCGCCAGGCTTGCGGTACATCGGATGCTTCACGCGCGTCTTGGAGCGGATGTAGTCGATCGCCGCCGCACCCTTGGGACAGAGCGTTCCGCGATTCACCGGGCTGTCGACGTCACCCTCGATATGGGTGACCTCCATTTTCCCGGGCTCGGCCTTGCTCTCCTCCGAGAAGATCATCATGCCGCAGCAGACGGCGCAGTAGGGACAGGAGCTGCGCGCTTCCCTGGTCTTGTTCAGCCTGAACGGCTTCACGGTCGCAGCATAGGCATCGGCAAGTCCGCCGAACCCGAACGCGCCCAGCGTCGTACTCGCGATGCCTGCGCTTGCGCCCTTCAGAAAGGCGCGACGTGAGAGATCCAGATTCATTCTTCCCTCCACCTTGGACCCGCCCGGGGGCCGTCAAGTTTTCCAGCCACGTAAGAACATCTACAAAATAAAGAACATAAAAACCGCTCAATATGCTGCGACAGCTCAATAAAAAATATTGCGGTCGCGAACACACATACATATACTTGCACTCGATTGTCAGGAAAAAATACTTGCACTGAACATCATGGAGCGCGCCTTCATCAGACTACGTTCAAAAGGAGACGCCAGACAAATGGAATAATTCGCACTATACTATCAAAAAAATTGCAGTATTGACGAGGCGACAGAATTGCGGCCGTGAGCCGCCCCGGCAAGACCGGAGCCTCACCGGTTCCCCCCTAGGACAATATCCTCACCAGGGGGTCGCCGGCCTCGACACGTCCGATGATGGCTGCCGAAGGATAGCCGGCCGCAAGGATCGTTTCGAGCACCGCGTCAGCCTGCTCCACGGCGCAGGCAATCAGCAGGCCGCCGGAGGTCTGCGGATCGGTGAAGAGATGGCGGCGCCATTCCGGCATCTCGTCCGGCAGCGACACGCCCTCGCCGTGACTTTTCCAGTTGCGGATGGACGCACCGGTCACGCAGCCCTGCTGGGCAAGCGTTTCGGCCTGACGGAACAGGGGCACGGCGCCGTCGCGGATTGCGATGGTCACGCCCGCGCCGCGCGCCATTTCGAGCGCATGCCCCAAAAGACCAAAGCCGGTCACATCGGTAATCGCATGCACATGCGCAAGGTCGGCAAGCTCGCTGCCGACACGGTTGAGCAGCGTCGTGGAGCCGATCATTTCGTCATAGCCATCCTCGGCAAGGCGGCGTTTCTTGATGGCGGCCGAATAGATCCCGACGCCAAGCGCCTTGGTCAAGATGATCGCATCGCCCGGCCGGGCGTTGCGGTTTCGCCGCACCTGGCCGGGCCGGCAAAGCCCGATCACCGCCAGCCCGTAGATCGGCTCGGGCGTATCGATGGAATGGCCGCCCGCCACCGGGATCCCGGCTTCGGCACAGACAGCCCGGCCGCCGGCGAGGATTGCGCGAACGGTTTCGACCGGCATCTTTTCCAGCGGCATGCCCAGGATCGCGAGCGCCATGATCGGCTTCGCCCCCATCGCATAAATGTCCGAAATGGCGTTGGTCGCGGCGATGCGCCCGAAATCGTGCGGATCGTCGACCATCGGCATGAAGAAGTCGGTGGTGGCAACCACGCATGTGTTGTCGTCCACCTGCCAGACTGCGGCATCGTCCCCCGTTTCCGTGCCGACCAGAAGCTGGGTGAAACTGGTTTCCGCCTGCCCGCCCAGCAATTGCTGGAGCACCGAAGGCGCCAGCTTGCAGCCGCAGCCGCCACCATGGGCGAGGTCGGTCAGGCGTAGCGGTTCAGTGACCGGCTGCGCACCGCTTGTTGGGGAACCCTGGACATTCATGGACGGCCTCCAATGGCAGAAAGTGTTCACGGCTAAATCTGGTTTACCTGCTCGCTGTACGGGAACGGATCTCGCAAACCCGTTCCCGTGTGGCGCTTGCGGCTCAGGCCGTTATCTCGGCCGACGTGATGACGTAGCTGAAAGCGTCCGGATCGAGGCTGTCGAGCAGAACGCCGCCGGTCTCGGCCTGCGGATACATCAGGAACGCGACCTTATGGGAGGAGCCGGGCAGCACCAGGTCATGGCCGGCATTGTAGGCGAGCCAGTTGCCCTCCCATGCCCCGAACAGCTTTTCGCGCGCCGCGACCACCGCCGGGGAGTCGATCGCATTGTCGCGCGGCGGCTCTTCCAGCATCACCTTGCGCACATCCGCCGGATCCACCGCGATCCACCCGAAGTCCGACAGGAACACCTCCGCGCGACAGTGCTGCGCCTTGGTGATGTTTGCCGAACCAGCCCCGAGGCTCTTGTAGCCGAACTGCGACGGCGCAACGCGAACCCCGTAGACATCCCGTGCCGGGACCCCTGACGCTCTGGCAAGCGCGACATAAAGCGCGTTCAGATCCGCGCACTTGCCGCCGCGATCGGCAGAGTTCAACAGAGCAACGACATCGCCCGTGCCACAACCACGAACCGCGCCGTCCCGGGAACAGTTCTCGACAACCCAGTCATAGATCGCCCGGGCCTTGTCGTGATCCGAAGACAATCCCTGCGTGATGCCGTCCGCCGTTTGCTTGACGATGCCATCGGTCGGCATCCAGTCCGTCGCTTCGAGATAGAGCTGCCGCTCGGCATCGCTCAAACCTTGGATTTGCGTGGCGGCTCCGAAGGACGCCGCGCGGCTCTGCACCCTGATCCGGCTCTTGACCTCAAGCACCGCCGCGCCCCGATCCGGCTCGAACCTTGCGCGGAGGATCCGGGTGCCATGTTTCGGATCGGTCACAACTTCGGCGGAGACCGCGTTGCCGCTCCATTCGTCGCCGACGGGGAGCATCCACTCGTCTTCGTGCAGCGACGGCAACGGCACCCAAGCCTGCGCGACGCCGCTCTTTTCAGGCAGGTCGATGCGCGTGGTGACGCTGAAGGTGCGCCAATCGCCCGGTTGCGGATCAAACCGCCTTGCGGCTTTCGCCGCTGCGGGCAGCATCAATGCAGTCACAGAACAGGCCGCTGCACCAGCCAGGAATTCACGCCGAATGATCATCGTCTCTTTCCTCCTCTTGCCAACAATGCCAGACCGCCCTTCGGCTTCCCCATCAGGGATTGCCTGAAGCGACAACGAACACAGCAAGGACGCCCTGTCCTTGGTAGATGTCAGGAAGAAATCCGGTCGACGAACGACCGGATTCAGATGAAGCCCGCGCTTCATCCCGCCGGGGTGCAAACGCCGCTTGCGGTGAAACCAACGCAATTTCCGATAGGCTATGGGGAAAACAACACGAGCTTCCCGCTGCAACGAGCGTGCGTGCCGAGCAGGTCGGAAAATTGGCGCCCCGAGCCTCGGGAGCCGAAATTGAAGCCACACCTGAAGCGTAGCTCTACCTGGACGATTGTCAAGCGGCGAACCGGGAGACAGGATCGGCGGGACCGGCGTCGCAAAACGACCCCGATCCGCCACCAGAAATCGGACTATCGATCCGTGCTAGCGGATCTCGCGGGCCAGCGCCTGAAGCCGTGTGAAGGCGTCGTATCGTCTGGCGTGGAGAGCGGCAATCTCGCCGCCGGCCGGCTGGTAGCTGCGGTCGGTCGCCGAAAGCGCCGCCATCGCTGAACGCATGTCCGGGAAAGCGCCGCCGGCCACACTACCGAGAATGGCGGCGCCGAGCAGCACCGGCTCCTCGGATCTGGTTGCCAGCAACGGCTTCCCGGTTGCATCGGCAAGCAACTGGCGGACGAGATCGAGTTGGCCGGCACCGCCGCTGATCACGATCCTGTCGATCGGCGCGCCTGCCGCCGCCTGTGTTTCGATGATCTGGCGAAGGCCGTAGCCGATGCCGCAGAGACCGGCGATGTAGAGCGCGACGAGATTGTCGAGGTCGCGCTCCATGCCGAGGCCGACGATGGCCGCACGGGCATGCGGATCGGCGAAGGGCGCGCGGTTGCCGAGGAATTCGGGGACGACATGCAGGCTGTCCGCCAGTGCAGCGACTTCGGAGAGGCTTTTTGCTTTCTGCGATGCCAGCTCGGCGAGCAGGACCGGCAGGGAAACACCGCGCGTCCCGGCAAGGACCGCGGCTTCGTCCGCAGCAGGATGGAAGGACAGGAGCTGTTCGATGGCAGCGCCTGCCGCCGACTGGCCACCCTCGTTCAGCCACATGCCCGGCACCATGGCGGAGAAATACGGCCCCCAGACGCCCGGCACGAAGACAGGCTCCCGGGTCGAGGTCATGGTGCAGGAAGACGTGCCGAAGACATAGCCGAGATTGTTTTCCGGCGGCCCGTCGACGCCCACCGTGCCGATACCACCCGCATGAGCGTCGATCATGCCGGCGGCGACCGGCGTCCCGACGGCAAGGCCGAGGTCTGCCGCCGCCTGCACCGTCAGGCCGGAGCCGAGCGGAGTGCCCGGTTCAACGACGCGCTGGCCGATCCGGGCAAAGTTCTCGTCCGCCAGAGTGCCGAGGCCGATGCCGTGGAAATAGCTCGGGTCCCAGCGCTTTTCATGCGCGAGATAGGTCCATTTGCAGGTAACGGTGCAGGTGGAGCGGGCAAGATCGCCCGTCGCCCGCCAGGTCAGGAAGTCCGCAAGGTCGAAGAACTGCCAAGCCGCATCGAAGACCTGCGGCCGGTTTTCCTTGAGCCACAGGAGTTTCGGCGTCTCCATCTCCGGCGATATGCGCCCGCCGACATAGCGCAGCACCTCGTGCCCCAGGGCGTTGATGCGCTCGACCTGGTCCACCGCGCGGTGATCCATCCAGACGATGATGTCGCGCTGCGGGTCTTCGGACGGGCCGACGGGCAGCGGCGTGCCCTCTGCGCCCAGCACGACCAGCGAGCAGGTAGCATCAAAGCCGATGCCGGCGACCGTTTCGGGCGCAACACCGGCCTTGGCGACAGCCTCGCGCACGGAGGCGCAGACGGCAGCCCAGATTTCCGTGCTCGACTGCTCGACCATCGCGCCCGCCTCGCGAAACAGCGAAATGTCGCGCTTCCCGGAGGCCAGCATATGGCCGGCAAGATCGAAGAGACCGGCTCTGGCGCTTCCCGTGCCGACGTCGACGCCGACAAGGTAGCGCTCGCCGTCCGCGGGACGTGCGGAGGAGATGTTGCTCATGGTTCTACCGCCTGAAATCAGGAATGTTTCTGGCGAACGGCGTCATGCCGCCCGCCGCTTTCGCCTCAAAGATCGACGCTGTTGGGCAGGATCACGAGGTCGCGGATCGTCACGTTGCGCGGCCGCGTCAGCATGAAGAGCACGGCGTCGGCCACTTCCTTCGGCTGCATCAGGCTGCCATTGGCAAGCGCCTCGTCCATCTTCTCCTTCGGCCAGTCGTCGAGCAACGCCGTCACCACCGGACCCGGCAGGACCGCACCGACGCGAACGCCGTGCTGCGCCACCTGGCGGCGCGTGGAATGCACGAAGGCCTGCACCGCGAATTTCGAGGCGGTGTAGATCGGCTCCCAGACGACCGGCACGACGCCGGCGATCGAGCTGGTGAAGAGGATGTCGCCCGTCTTCTTCTCGATCATGTAGGGCAGGACCGCATGAACCGAGCGGAAGGCCGCATTGATGTTGAGGTTCAGCATGCGATCCCAGGCATCGGGATCGCCTTCCGCCACCGGCCCGCCGATATAGGCGCCGGCATTGGCGTGGAAGACATCCAGCCCGCCGGCGATTTCAAGGATACGCGGCAGCATTCCCGAGACATCGGACGGCTTCAGCAGATCGACGACGAGTCGAAGCGCATTGGGTCCCAGCTCCTTGCAGAGCTGTTCCAGCCTGTCCTGCGCCCGGTCGACGAGTACCACCTTCGCGCCTTCGGCAAGGAGGGTGCGGGCACATTCGAGGCCGATGCCGGATGCGGCACCCGTGATGGCGGCAATCTTGCCCTTCATGAGGTCAGCCATGGTCAAAAACTCCATTCCAGTATTCGTTAGGCGCGGCCGTGGCTGACACGGGAGCGACGGGCAAGCGAATCGACGATAACAGCGATGGCGAGAACACCGCCGGTGATCATGTAGCGCAGCGACGACGAGAGGTTGAGCAGCGTCAGGCCATTCGAGATCGCCTGGATGACGATGACGCCGAGAAGAGCCGAATAGGCGCTGCCGCGACCGCCGAACAGGCTGGTGCCGCCGATGACCGCCGCAGCGATGGCGTTGAGGTTGACGTCGCCCGTGCCGGCCTGCTGGCTCGACGAGGCAAGACGCGATGCGGAGAGAATGCCGCCGAGGGCCGCCAGCGTCGAGCAGAGCATGAAGGCGCTCATGTAGATGCGGCGCACATTGATGCCGGAGCGGCGCGCGGCCTCCTTGTTGCCGCCGACGGCGAACATGGAGCGGCCCCACTTGGTGCGCGTCAGCGCATAGTTGAGGATGACGGCGAGCGCGATGAACAGCGCGAACATCCACGGCAGGCCACGGCCGAGGTTGAGGTAGTAGACGGCGACTTCCAGCAGGACCGTCAGAACGGCGGCCTTGAGGATCAGCGCCCGCATCGGCTGGGCGGAAAGGTTTGCCGCAAGACGCTGGCTGCGGGTGCGCAATCCCCGGGCGATCATGACAAGGCCCGGCACGAGCGCCAGCGTATAGGACAGCCAGTCGGGCATGATCAGGATCTGGCCGAAGCGGACCAGCGGCGATGCGTAGGGCAGATTGATCGAGCCTGTCGGTCCCAGAATGTAGAGCTGCAGGCCGAGCAGCGCGAGCAGGCCCGCAAGCGTTGCAATGAAGCTCGGCATGCCGAGGCGATTGTATAGTGTGGCATAGAGCATCCCGACACCCGCGCCGATCACCAGCGCCGCGATGATCGCGCCTGCGATCGGCCAGCCCATATTGACCCAGACCACGCCGACAATGGCCGAGGCAAGCCCGCTCATCGAGCCGATGGACAAGTCGATTTCACCGAGCACCAGCACACAGACGACACCGAGCGAGATGACGCCGACCGTCGCGCAGTCGAACAGCAGATTCACCAGATTGTTGGGTGCAAGGAAGATCGGGTTGAGCGCCGAGAAGACGACGGAGATGACGACGAGGCCAACGGCGACCGGCAGCATGCCGAGATCGCCGGAACGCACGCGATCGACAAAACCCTTCGCCATGGCGGCGAGGCTGTCATCGTGGCGCACGCGCTCGTCGCTGCGGTCCAGCGTCGGCTGGGCGTTGTTGGAAGGGTTCTGGCTCATACGGCTCCCCCGTGATGTTCCTGTGCTTCACCGAACTTGCGCTCGGCGCGACGCGAGACGGAATTGTCCGTCGCGCCCGTAATGGCGGAAACGAGTTCCTGATTGGACGAGTCAGGCGTGAAGACGCCGTTGTTTCGCCCCAGCCGCAGCACGACGATGCGGTCGGCGACGGCGCGCACGTCTTCCATGTTGTGACTGATAATGATGACACCGAGGCCGCGGTCACGCACGCGCTCGATGAGGTTCAGCACTTCCGCGGTCTGGGCGACGCCGAGCGCGGCGGTCGGCTCGTCGAGCATGATGAGCCTCGGATTGAGCAGCAGCGAGCGCGCGATGGCGACGGTCTGGCGCTGGCCGCCGGAGAGCGATGCGATGGGCTCGCGCACCGAAGGAATGCGCGCGGCAAGCTCGCGCAGCAACGTCCAGGCGCGCACCTCCATGGCAACTTCGTCGAGCGCCCAGGGCGACATTTCATGCCCGAGGAACAGGTTTGCCACCACGTCGAGATTTTCGCAGAGCGCCAGGTCCTGGAACACCGTCGCAATGCCGAGGTCGAGCGCCTTGGCGGGGCTGTCGAGCGTCACCTGCTGGCCGCAGAATTCGATCGTGCCGGAAGACGCCTGATGCACGCCGGCAAGCACCTTGACCAGCGTCGATTTGCCGGCGCCGTTGTCGCCGACGAGCGCGACGACTTCGCCGGCCTTCACGTCGAGCTCGATATCCGTCAGCGCGGATACGGCCCCGAAATTCTTGGATATGCCGCTGAGGCGCAGCACCGACTCCCCCTTGGCGGGAGCACTTTGAAGCGTGGCTGTCATGGCCCTCGGACCTTTCGACTGATCGGGATGTCCGGCCGCGTCAAGCGGCCGGACACGATGGGCGGAATTAGTTGATGATGCCGAGTTTGCGGCAACCTTCAACATATTCGCCAGTGCAGACTTCTTCCGGCTTGTTGATGCCCTTGTCGAAGATCTCCGCCTTGATGTTTTCCGCCGTGACCACTGCCGGTACGAAAAGCTGCGAAGGCGTTTCGTAGAGCTTGTGGGTCGCTTCCGGCGTTTCGCCCTTCAGGAGCTGCACCGCGACGTTGGCGGCAGCAGCCGCGACGATTTCCGAAGGCTTGGAGATCGTGTTGTACTGGTCGCCGGAGATGATGAGCTGGAGCGCCGCGATCGTCGCGTCGTTGCCCGTCACCGGCGGCATTTCCTTGACGCCGGCCGCCTTCAGCGCCGCAATCGCGCCGCCGCCCGTGCCGTCATTGGCCGCCACGATGCCCTTGATCTCGTCGCCGAAGCGGGTGATCTGGCCGGCCGCCCATTCCTGTGCCTTCGGCGGCGCCCAGTCCGGCGTGTCGAATTCGGCAAGCGTCTTGTAGGGCGAAGCGTCGAGCGCGGAATCGATGCCGTCGCGGATAAGGCCGGCAGCCGCATCGGTCGGCGAACCGTTGATCTGCAGCACGCCGGCGCCGTCCGGAACGCCCTTGGCCTTCAGGTGGTCGACGAGCGACTGCGCGATGGCCTTGCCGATACCCTGGTTGTCGAAGGAGACGTAATAGTCGGCCGGCTTGTCCGGGATCGGACGGTCATAGGCGATCACCTTGACGTCCTGCGACTGGGCGATCTCGACGAGTGCGGCGGCGGCAGCCGAATCGACCGGATCGAGCACGATGACCTTGGCACCCTGCGCGATCACCGAGTTGAACTGCTGCTGCTGGAGCGCCACGTTGGCATTGGCGTTCTGGTAGATCACCGTGCAGCTCGCGCACAGCTTCTCCATCTCGGCCTTGAAGCCGGGATAATCGTGCTGCTCGTAGCGGGTCGAAGCCTGGTCAGGCATCAGGAAGGCGACGGTCGCGTTTTCCTGGGCAAGGGCGGCACTGCCAAGCGACAGGACGAGACCGGTCGATGCGAGCAGATAAGATAGCGTCTTCATTGGGTTCCTCCACGGTTGATTTTCAAGTTCGTGATCGCCGGCGACCTCAGGCCGCCAAGGGCGACAAGCCCGACCTCCAACCACGCGCCTGGGACGCGCAGATCATCGTTCGCTACGGCGATGCCGCAACGTCCGGTTCGTCGGTGCTCCGTCTGACTCCTCCCTTGGGCCAGCCTTGCTGTTCAGGCAACTTCATCGATGGAGCACTCTTGCTCAATCGATGAAGCAAGAATTGCCACCAATCCCCATTGGTGTCAAGGTGGCTCACGAAACGGAGATGAAATGTGAATCGGACGCCGCAGACGAAAAGGACGACGATCTACGATCTGGCGGAACTGGCGGGGACCTCGGCCAGTGCCGTCAGCGCCGTGCTGAACGGCAACTGGAAGAAACGGCGCATCAGCGTCAAGCTCGCCGAGAAGATCACCAAGCTCGCCGAGGAACAGGGCTATGCGCTCAACATGCAGGCCAGCGTCCTGCGGCGCGATCGCTCCAAGATCATCGGCATGATCGTCCCCAAATACGACAACCGCTATTTCGGCTCCATCGTCGAGCAGTTCGAGGCGCTTGCCCGCGAGCGCGGCCTCTTCCCGATCATCACCTGCACGCGGCGCGATCCGGCGCTCGAGCTGGAGGCGGCGCGCGCCATGCTGTCCTATCAGGTCGACTGCCTGGTCGCGACCGGCGCCACCGATCCCGACCGCGTCATGGACCTGTGCGCCGCCGCCGGCGTCAGGACGATCAATCTCGACCTGCCCGGCGCGCGCGCACCGTCCGTCATATCCGACAACTACGGCGGCGCGCTCGAACTGACACGCCGCGTGCTCGCCAATTGCGAGAAGGAATACGGCGAAAAGACCCCTCTCCTGTTCGTCGGCGGCCGCGGCACGGACCACAACACGATGGAGCGCGTGCGGGGATTCCGCGATGCCCATGCGCAAGCGGGCGTCGTGCTGGACGAAACGCTGGTGCTGACCTGCGGCTACGCCCCCGAAAAGGCGGAAAACGCCATGAAGCAACTGGCCGGGCGCACCAGCAACCTGCCGCGCGGCATGTTCGTCAATTCGACGATTTCGCTGGAAGGCGTGATGCGCTGGATCCGCAGCTCAGGCCACTACGCGGATCGCGTGCCGCAGCTCGGCTGCTTCGACTGGGATCCCTTCGTCGCCATGCTCGGCGACCATATCGAGATGATGCGGCAGGACGTGCCGAAAATGCTTGAAGCGGTCTTCGCCATCATCGATTCCGGCGCGACCGACCTGACCGTCGTGCAGATACCGCCGATCGCCGAAAAGATCGGCTGACCGGCCGCCGCCGGCGACGGCAGGCAGCCAGATGCAGCGTCTTGTCATGCCCGCGCGAAGAGCGATATCGTTCCTTTTCGGCCGTGCGACCGGGCCTGCAAATCCGTCTTGCTCGACGCGTAAAATGGCCGTTGCATTCTTGCAGAAAAAATGTAGGAATTCCCTTCGAGACTTGCAGAAAAAATACAAGTTATTGAACGAAGCCTCCAGATTCAGGACAGCGCCATGACCGCCACGCCGCTTACAGACCGCAAGAACGCCGCCATCTCGCGCGGTGTGGGCATGACAACGCAGATCTACGCCGACCGTGCGGAAAATGCGGAGATCTGGGACAAGGAAGGCAATCGATACATCGATTTTGCCGCCGGCATCGCAGTCGTCAACACCGGCCATCGCCATCCGCGCGTCATCGAGGCAGTCAAGAAGCAGCTCGACCGCTTCACCCACACCTGCCATCAGGTCGTGCCCTATGAAAACTATGTCGAGCTGGCCGAGCGCCTGAACGCCATCACGCCCGGCAACTTCGCCAAGAAGACGATCTTCGTCACGACGGGCGCGGAAGCCGTCGAGAACGCCGTCAAGATCGCCCGCGCCGCGACCGGGCGCCAGGCCGTCATCGCCTTTTCCGGCGGCTTCCACGGCCGCACCTTCATGGGCATGGCGCTGACCGGCAAGGTCGTGCCCTACAAGGTCGGGTTCGGCGCGATGCCGGGCGACGTCTTCCACGCGCCCTTCCCCATCGAGATGCACGGCACGACGGTCGAGCAATCACTTAGCGTGCTCAAGAAGCTCTTTGCCGCCGATGTCGACCCGAACCGCGTCGCCGCGATCATCGTCGAGCCGGTGCAGGGCGAAGGCGGCTTCTATCCGGTCCCGGTCAGCTTCATGAAGGCGCTGCGCGAGATCTGCGACCAGCACGGCATCCTGCTGATCGCCGACGAGGTGCAGACCGGTTTTGCCCGCACCGGCAAGCTCTTCGCCATGGAGCACTACGGCATTGCGGCGGACCTCGTGACCATGGCCAAGGGCCTTGGCGGCGGCTTCCCGATCGCAGCCGTCACCGGCCGCGCAGAGGTCATGGATGCGCCCGGCCCGGGCGGCCTTGGCGGCACCTATGCCGGTAATCCGCTCGGCGTGGCGGCGGCCCATGCCGTGCTTGACGTCATCAAGGACGAGGATCTGTGCAACCGCGCCGAAAACCTCGGCGCGCGCCTCAAGCAGCGCCTCGCCTCGCTGCAGGACAAGGTTCCGGAAATCGTCGATATCCGCGGTCCGGGCTTCATGAATGCCGTCGAATTCAACGACGTCGCAACGAAGCAACCAAGCGCCGACTTCGCCAACAAGGTGCGCCTGAAAGCTCTTGAAAAGGGCCTGATCCTGCTCACCTGCGGCGTCCATGGCAACGTCATCCGCTTCCTCGCGCCGATCACCATCCAGGACGAGGTTTTTGCCGAGGCCCTCGACATCCTCGAGGCTGCAATGATCGAAGCCCGCGCCGCCTGACCGGCGTCGCAAACGACTGAACCTGATCTCCCACAAGGCGACACCCGGGGCATGCTCCGGGTGAACGCCCTTTCATTTCCGGAAGGAACAAAATCATGGCCTTCTACGATGCTCTCACCCGGCACTTGAAGTCGACCGAATTCCTGCGTGATGCAGGCTGTGTCAACGGCAACTGGATCGGCGGCAACGGCGCGGCGACCTTCGACGTTTTCAACCCCGCGACCGGCGAAAAGCTCGCGACGCTGCCCGAAATGGGCGCGAGCGAGACCGCTGCCGCCATCGACGCGGCCCACAAGGCACAGTCCGCCTGGGCAGCCCGCCCGGCCAAGGACCGCAGCACATTGCTGCGCAAGTGGAACGACCTGATCGTCGCCAATGCCGACGAGCTGGCCGCGATCCTCACCGCCGAAATGGGCAAGCCGCTGCCGGAAGCACGCGGCGAAATCCTCTACGCCGCCTCCTATGTCGAATGGTACGCGGAAGAGGCCAAGCGCATCAATGGCGAGACGATCCCCGCCCCGTCGGTCGACAAGCGCATGCTGGTCATCAAGCAGCCGGTCGGCGTCGTCGGCACCATCACGCCGTGGAACTTCCCGGCAGCGATGATCGCCCGCAAGGTTGCCCCGGCGCTTGCCGTCGGCTGCACGGTCGTCTCCAAGCCGGCCGAGCAGACGCCGCTTTCGGCGATCGCGCTTGCCGTGCTCGCCGAAAAGGCCGGCATTCCCGCCGGCGTCTTCAACGTCATCCTCGGCACCGACGGCCCGGCTATCGGCAAGGAGCTCTGCTTCAATCCGAAGGTGCGGAAGATCTCCTTCACCGGCTCGACGGAAGTCGGTCGCATCCTGATGCGCCAGTGCTCCGACCAGATCAAGAAGGTGAGCCTGGAACTCGGCGGCAATGCGCCCTTCATCGTCTTCGACGACGCAAATCTCGACGCGGCCGTCGAAGGCGCGATGGCCTCCAAGTACCGCAATGCCGGGCAGACCTGCGTTTGCGCCAACCGGCTCTACGTGCAGTCGAACGTCTATGACGCCTTCGCCGAGAAGCTTGCAAGGAAGGTCGCCGAACTTTCGGTCGGCAACGGTTTCGACAAGGGCACGACCATCGGCCCGCTGATCGAGGAAGCCGCGATCGACAAGGTCGAGGCGCACATTGCCGACGCCGTTTCCAAGGGCGCATCCGTGGTTGCCGGCGGCAAGCGCGTCGAGGGCAAGGGCACCTTCTTCCAGCCGACGGTGCTGAAGAACGTTGCCCGCGGCATGGCGGTCGCGAAGGAAGAAACCTTCGGCCCGCTCGCCCCGCTCTTCCGCTTCGATACGGTCGAGGACGTGATCGAGCAGGCGAACGATACCGAATTCGGCCTTGCCGCCTACTTCTTCGCCGGAGACCTGAAGAAGGTCTGGAAGGTTGCCGAAGCACTGGAATACGGCATGGTCGGCGTCAATACCGGGATCATCTCCTCCGAGGCCGCCCCCTTCGGCGGCATCAAGCAGTCCGGCCTCGGCCGCGAAGGCTCCGCCCACGGCGCCGACGACTATCTGGAGATGAAATATATCTGCATGGGCGACGTCGCCTGACGATCCAAGATCGCCCCGCCTCGTGCGGGGCGATACCTATGCCGCGTCGATATCCGTCCTGAAGAAGTCATCGCCTTTATAAAGCAGCGGCACGCCAAGCTGCCGGGCGCAGGCATAGGCGAAACAGTCGCCGATGTTCAAGCCAGCAGGATGCCGGCCCTTGCCGAAGCGCTAATACGCGATGACGGCCAATTCACCCGCGTCGCGATCCACTGGCATGACCTCGACGGGAAACAGCTTCAGAAAATCCATGACAAGTGCGAGCGCATCGGTGGGAGCAATCTTGCGATGGCGTCCCAGCCCAAGCGACGTCTCCCAAATGGCCATGGGAGACGTATGCCTGATATCGGCTTGCTGAAGTTTCATCAGCAGCGCGTCCGCTCCGTCCTCTGAAGCCAGGATCGCGACAAGCGCCGAGGCATCGACGAACATCCGTCAATCCTCGTAGAGGCTGTCGATAAAGGCTTTGTCCGCGGGCGGCCCCACTTTCGGGTATTTTGCGTCAAGGTCGCGGATGAAGGCCTTGGCTCTGTCCACCAGCGTCGGCTCGCTCTCGACCCGCGCCAGTTCATGCGCTAGCGCCTGCCGCACCGCCTCGGTCTTGCTGACCTTGCGCAGCCTGGACAGCCGTTCGGCAAGCCGGTCGACCTCTTGGTCCTTAACATAAAGCGGCACGGTATATCCTTCCCTTTCAGGAGGCATATATAGCATGGGGTGCCCCTGCCTGAAAGATCAGGCCGGTTTCACCGCCTTCGGATGCGCCGCCTGGAAGGCCGGGAGCGACTGGCAGGTCTCGGCAATCCGGCACACCCGTTCAAGATGGGTGATATCCACACCCCAGCGCTCGGCATTGTAGACCTGCGGCGCGAGGCAGAAATCCGCCATGGTGGGCGTATCCCCGTGGCAGAAGGCGCCGGTGGCAGGATTGTCGAGCAGCGCTTCGACGGCGGCAAGGCCCTCGCCGATGAACTTCTTCATCCAGCCGACGCGCACCTCCTCCCCTCCGCCGGTAATTTCCATGACATGGCCCACGACGCCGCTGTTGCAGACGGCGTGGATTTCCATGGCAATGGCGCAGGAGATCGTGCGCACCCGTTGCCGTCCGAGCGGGTCGGCGGGCAGGAAACGCGCCTCGGGGCGCGTTTCCGAGAGATATTCGATGATCGCGAGGGATTGCGTCAGCGTCTGCCCGTCGATCACCAGCGCCGGAACCAGGCCCTGCGGATTGCGGGCGCGATGCTCGGGCGAGCGCTGTGCGCCCGCCACAAGATCGACGGAGACCCGCCGATAGGCGAGGCCGAGACTTTCGAGCGCGATGCGCACGCGGTAACTGGCGGAAGAGCGCCAGTAGTCGAAAAGGACAATGTCTTCGCTCATCGCTCAGTTCTTTTCGTAACGCTGCACGGTCTGTTCGATCGCGCCGAAGATCGAATGGCCGGCCTTGTCCTTCATCTCGATGCGCACGATGTCGCCGAATTTCATGAAGGGCGTCTTCGGTGCGCCGGTCGCGATCGTCTCGATAGTGCGAACCTCGGCGATGCAGGAATAGCCCGCGCCGCCCTCGGAAACGGGCTTGCCGGGGCCGCCGCCGAGCTTGTTGGAAACCGTGCCGGAACCGATGATCGAACCGGCGACGAGGGGCCGGGTCTTGGCCGCATGGGCGACGAGCTGGCCAAAGTCGAAGGTCATGTCCACGCCGGCATTGGCCTTGCCGAAAAGCTTGCCGTTGAGGGAGACGAGCAGCGGCAGATGCAGCTTGCCGTCCTTCCAGGCCTCGCCCAGTTCGTCCGGCGTTACGGCGACCGGCGAGAAGGCGGAGGACGGCTTCGACTGGAAGAAGCCGAAGCCCTTGGCAAGCTCGGCCGGGATGAGGCCGCGCAGCGACACGTCGTTGACGAGCATGACGAGGCGGATCGCGTCGCGCGCCTCCTCCACGCTCGCGCCCATCGGCACGTCGTCGACGATGACGCCGATCTCGCCCTCCATGTCGATGCCCCAGGTCTCGTCACCCGCCAGGATGGGGTCGCGCGGGCCGAGGAAGCTGTCTGAGCCGCCCTGGTACATCAGCGGGTCGGACCAGAAGCTCTCCGGCATTTCCGCATTGCGCGCCTTGCGCACGAGTTCGACATGATTGACGTAGGCCGAACCGTCCGCCCACTGATAGGCGCGCGGCAGAGGCGAGGCGGCATCATGTTCGTGGAAGCGCATCATCGGCTGTGAGCCAGTCTCCAGCCCCTCGGCGACCCGCTCCAGCCGCTGCGCGACATGCGCCCAGTCGTCCAGCGCCGCCTGCATCGAGCGGGCGATATGCCCCACTTCGGAGCAGCGCGTCAGGTCACGCGAAACGACGACCAGGCGGCCGTCGCGGGTGGAATCCTTCAATGTCGCAAGCTTCATACGCTTCTCTCCCGATCTTGTTTCCGGCCATCGGATCGTGTCATCTTCCGGCCCGTATCTCCACCCTCGTGCGCCGCTCCCACGGCGCATCGCATTTTCGAGGAAATCCCGCTTGAACCGAACGGTCCGAAATTCCCTGCTGCTCGTTGCCGCCTTTACCGCCGCAACGGCCGCCATCCTTTATACGATGGGTCAGCCACTGATCTGCAAGTGCGGATATGTGAAACTCTGGCATGGCGTTGTGGTTTCTTCGGAAAATTCGCAGCACCTGTCCGATTGGTATACGCCAAGCCACATCATTCACGGCATTCTGTTCTTCGGCTTTTTCACCCTGATCTTCAGGAAGGCGAGCATCAATGTGCGGCTCGCCCTCTCGCTCGTCGTGGAATGCGCGTGGGAAATCCTCGAAAACACCGACATGATCATCAAC
This sequence comes from Shinella sp., assembly GCF_049651085.1. GTDB lineage: Bacteria > Pseudomonadota > Alphaproteobacteria > Rhizobiales > Rhizobiaceae > Shinella. The sequence goes on along the minus strand of NZ_JBASBL010000018.1, from coordinate 70,580 downwards.
CGCTATCGCGAAGCGACGATCTCGCTCGATTATTTCGGCGATAGCGTGATCAATTCGAGCGCGGATATCCTCGCCATGGTCGTCGGCTTCTTCCTCGCCGCACGCCTGCCGGTGTGGGCAAGCATCGCGATCATCATCATCTTCGAGGCGACGACGACCTGGCTGATCCGTGACGGGCTGACGCTGAATATCCTCATGCTCGTCTGGCCGCTGGAATCGGTGAAGGCCTGGCAGGGCGGCTAGGGTCGTCGTTCCTGCACGATGCCGGGGCCTCACTTGATGCCCGGCGTGCCGTCGAACCTGCGTTCCAGCCCATCCCAGCATTCGATATAGTTGTCCTGCAGCGTCTCCAGTTCGGCCGCAAATCGGGTGAGTTGCTGCGGAAAACGCGTCTCGAACATGAAGGCCATGGTGTGGTCGAGCTTCACCGGCTTCAGCTCGCTGCCGGACGCCTTTTCGTAGCCCGTCGCATCCGGTCCGTGCGGCAGCATCATGTTGTGCAGGCTCATGCCGCCGGGCACGAAGCCCTCTTCCTTGGCGTCGTACTGGCCGTGGATCAGGCCCATGAACTCGCTCATGATGTTGCGGTGATACCACGGCGGGCGGAAGGTGTGCTCGGCCACCAGCCAGCGCGGCGGGAAGATGACGAAGTCGATATTGGCGGTGCCCGCCTCTTCCGTCGGCGCCGTCAGCACCGTGAAGATCGACGGATCGGGGTGGTCGAAGAGAATGGCGCCGACCGGTGAATATGTTCTGAGATCGTATTTGAACGGCGCATAGTTGCCGTGCCAGGCGACGACGTCGAGCGGCGAATGGCCGATGTCCGTCACATAGAACTTGCCGCACCATTTGACGTGGACGCGGCAGGGCGTCTCCTTGTCCTCGTAGGCGGCGACGGGGGTCTTGAAATCGCGCGGATTGGCAAGGCAGTTCGCGCCGATCGGCCCACGGTCCGGCAGGGTGAATTTCGCGCCGTAATTCTCGCAGACATAGCCGCGCCAGACATCGCCCTCCCCGATGCGGGAGACCTTGAACATCATGCCGCGCGGGATGAGGCAGATCTCCAGCGGCTCGACATCCATGATGCCCATCTCGGTGAAGACGCGGATCGCGCCGAGCTGCGGCACGACGAGCAATTCGCCGTCGGCATTGAAGAAATAGTCGTCCACCATGTCGGCGGTGAACGTATAGGCGTGCGCAGCCATGCCGACCTGGGTCAGCACGTCGCCGGCCGTCGTCATGGTGCGGATGCCTTCGAGGAAGTTCAGCGTCTCCTTCGGGGCTGGCAGCGGGCTCCAGCGCAACTGGCCGAGCGGCAGCGAATGATCGTCGAGGCAGGGCGCGGTCTTCCAGTGCGGATAGGCGGCATGGGAAAGCGGCGCGTGTGCCGCACGCTCGGGCGGATGCGGTAGAGCCAGGAGCGCTCGTTGGTGCCGCGCGGGGCGGTGAAGGGCGAGCCCGAAAGCTGCTCGGCATAGAGGCCATACTCACATTTCTGCGGGCTGTTCTGGCCCTGCGGCAGCGCGCCGGGCAGGGATTCCGTCTCGAAATCGTTGCCGAAGCCTGGCATGTATTTCAGGCTGTTGGCGCTCTCCAGGGTGCGATCCGGCATGGCTTGCCTCCTCTGCGAAGCTCCCTATCTGATGGTTGGAAATGTAACCGTCCATTTTGCAACCATCAAGGCGACCACCCTGGCGCACGCTCGCCGCACTCCCCCCCTGTGAGCGCCCACGCGGCCCGAAGGACTGACAACGCATCACGCGGATGAATCGATCCGGCCGGATCGATTCAAAGCTTTCATTGGACGGTGATTCCGCGCTCCAGCAGACTGAGGCGCATGAAGAACACCCTTCCCCGTCTGCCGGACATCCATTGTTTTCGCCGTATCGATGCGGCAAGCGACATGGCCCGCTTCTATCTGCTTTCGCTGGAGCCGACACTGTTCGGCGAGGTCGCCGTGCTTCGCCACTGGGGCCGCATCGGCACGCGCGGCCGGCAGGCCCTCAGCCTGCATTCCACATTGGCCGAGGCTGAAAAGACGCTGGCGCGCCAGATCGCAAGGCGGCGCAAGCGTGGATACACCGAAGCCTGAGCAACCAGGGTCAGCCGGATTTCTATCGCCCGCTGTCGCGGAGGACCCTCAACCGCGCTCCTTGACCGTCTCCATCGCAACGTTCGTCGAGGTATTGGCGACATAGGGCAGGTTCGAGATGCGCTCGCCCAGCACCAGCCGGTATTTCTTGATGTCGCGGGTGCGGATCTTCAGGAGATAGTCGAAGCGGCCGGCAATCATGTGGCACTCCTCGACCTCCTTGATCTTCTTGACCGCCGCATTGAAGCTCATCAGCGCATCCTCCTGCGTGTTGGTGAGTTTCACCTCGGCAAAGGCGATATGGTCGAGGTTCATCTTCGAGGGGTTGAGGATCGCCTTGAAGCCCTGGATGAAGCCTTCCGCGATGAGCCGCTTGAAGCGGTTCTGGCACGGGGTCTTGGAAAGGCCCACCTTCTCCGCAAGCTCGGCCACCGGGATACGGCCGTTTTCCGTGAGTTCCTCGAGAATTTTTCGGTCGAACGCATCCAACGACCCATCAGACTGGGAAATATCGGGCAAATCACCCTCCAATGTTCAAAAAATAGATGCAACTAGCCTAATTGAACGCGATTTGAAGTCCATTTGTTTTTTTACGTCGTGATATTGTCCGCGCCAGTTTCCCGGATATCATGCAAACCGCTTCTCATAGGTCCCGCCATGCAGAAACCTTTCGCCGACTTCGCCTCACCAATCCGCCCGCAGAGCGAGCTGCGCCAGACGATCACGGCGGCCTATCGCCGCCCGGAGACCGAGTGCCTGCCGCCGCTCGTTGCAGCAGCGCGCGTTACCGAAACGCAGCGCTACGACATCCGCAGCACCGCCCGCACGCTGATCGAGGCGCTGCGCGCCAAGCACAAGGGCACCGGCGTCGAAGGGCTGGTGCAGGAATATTCGCTGTCGAGCCAGGAAGGCGTGGCGCTGATGTGCCTTGCCGAGGCGCTGCTGCGCATTCCGGACACCGACACGCGCGACGCGCTGATCCGCGACAAGATCGCCGAAGGTGACTGGACCTCCCATATCGGCGGCGGCAAGTCGCTCTTCGTCAACGCCGCCACCTGGGGTCTCGTCGTCACCGGCAAGCTTACCTCCACCGTCAACGATCGCGGCCTTTCCGCCGCCCTGACGCGCCTTATCGCGCGGGCCGGCGAACCAGTCATCCGCCGCGGCGTCGACATGGCGATGCGCATGATGGGCGAGCAGTTCGTCACCGGCGAAACCATCGAGGAGGCGCTGAAGCGCTCCAAGCCGCTCGAAGCGCGCGGTTTCCGCTATTCCTACGACATGCTGGGCGAGGCCGCGACGACCGCGGCCGATGCCGACCGCTACTACCGCGACTATGAGAAGGCGATCCACGCCATCGGCACGGCATCGGCCGGCCGCGGCATCTATGAAGGCCCCGGCATCTCGATCAAGCTCTCCGCGCTCCACCCGCGCTACAACCGCGCGCAGGCCGCCCGCGTCATGAGCGAACTGCTGCCCAAGGTGACGGCGCTCGCGGCGCTCGCCAAGAAATACGACATCGGCCTCAACATCGACGCCGAGGAAGCCGACCGGCTGGAACTGTCGCTCGACCTGCTCGAGGGCCTGTGCTTCGACGCGGCTCTCAAGGGCTGGGACGGCCTCGGCTTCGTCGTGCAGGCTTATGGCAAGCGCTGCCCCTTCGTGCTCGACTACATCATCGATCTCGCCCGCCGCTCCAGCCGGCGCGTCATGGTGCGCCTCGTCAAGGGCGCCTATTGGGACGCCGAGATCAAGCGCGCGCAGCTCGACGGCCTCGAAGGCTTCCCGGTCTATACGCGCAAGATTTACACCGACGTCGCCTATGTCGCCTGCGCCCGCAAGCTGCTGGCCGCGCCGGATGCCGTTTTCCCGCAATTCGCCACCCACAACGCGCAGAGCCTCGCCACGATCTACCAACTCGCCGGCCCGGATTTCGCCGTTGGCAAGTATGAGTTCCAGTGCCTGCACGGCATGGGCGAACCGCTTTATGACGAGGTCGTCGGCAAGGAAAAGCTCGACCGGCCCTGCCGCATCTATGCGCCGGTCGGCACGCATGAGACGTTGCTCGCCTATCTCGTCCGGCGCCTGCTCGAAAACGGTGCCAACTCCTCCTTCGTCAACCGGATTTCGGACCCGAAGGTTTCGGTGGAATCGCTGATCGCCGATCCGGTCGACATCGTCGCCGCCATGCCGGTCGTCGGTGCACCGCACGACCAGATCGCGCTACCGAATGCCCTGTTCGGCAAGAGCCGCGAAAACTCCAGGGGTCTCGACCTTTCCAACGAAGTGACGCTCGCCGAACTGTCGGCCGAGCTTGCCGGCACTGCGGCAATGCAATGGCATGCCGCGCCGCTGCTTGCGGACGGCTCTGCCGCCGGCGAGACGAGCGACGTGCTCAACCCGGCCGATCACCGCGATATCGTCGGCCGTGTCACCGAGGTGAAGGCCGAGGATGCCGAGCGGATCGTTGGCCTCGCCGCCGACAGCGTCGCGGCCTGGGCCGCCGTTTCACCGGCAGACCGTGCCGCCTGCCTCGACCGGGCGGCCGACCTCATGGAAGCCCGTATCGAGCCGCTGATGGGCATCATCATGCGCGAGGCCGGAAAATCGGCGGCAAACGCCATCGGCGAAGTGCGCGAGGCAGTCGACTTCCTGCGCTACTATGCCGACCAGGCCCGCCGCACGCTCGGCCCTGCCCACCTGCCGCTTGGTCCGATCGTCTGCATCAGCCCGTGGAACTTCCCGCTCGCCATCTTCACCGGACAGGTCGCGGCCGCTCTCGTGGCCGGCAATGCCGTTCTGGCAAAGCCCGCCGAGGAAACGCCGGTCATTGCCCATGAAAGCGTGAAGATCCTGCATGAAGCCGGCGTTCCGGCCGGTGCGCTGCAATTCGTGCCCGGCGGCGGGCGCGTCGGCGCGGCCCTCGTCGGCGCGGACAAGACGGCCGGCGTCATGTTCACCGGCTCGACAGAAGTTGCCCGCCTGATCCAGGCACAGCTTGCCGAACGCCTCTCGGCGACCGGCAAGCCGGTCCCGCTGATCGCCGAAACCGGCGGCCAGAACGGTATGATCGTCGATTCCTCCGCCCTTGCCGAACAGGTCGTCGGCGACGTCATCGCCTCGGCCTTCGACAGCGCCGGCCAGCGCTGCTCGGCGCTGCGGGTGCTCTGCCTGCAGGACGATGTCGCAGACCGCACGCTCACCATGCTGAAGGGCGCGCTCAAGGAACTGACGCTCGGCCGCACCGACAGCCTCAACGTCGATATCGGTCCGGTCATCACCGCCGAGGCGCGCGACGGCATCAACCAGCATATCGAACGCATGCGCGGCCTCGGCAACAAGGTCGAGCAGGTGTCGCTGCCGGCCATCGCCGAACATGGCACCTACGTTCCGCCGACCATCATCGAGATCAAGTCGCTCGCGGACCTCAAGCGTGAAGTCTTCGGCCCGGTGCTGCATGTCATCCGCTTCCGTCGCGCCGATCTCGACAAGCTGATCGACGACATCAACGCGTCCGGCTACGGCCTCACCTTCGGCCTGCACACGCGCCTCGACGAAACGATCGCGCATGTCACCAGCCGCATCAAGGCGGGCAACCTCTACGTCAACCGCAACATCATCGGCGCGGTCGTCGGCGTCCAGCCCTTCGGCGGGCGCGGCCTTTCCGGCACCGGCCCCAAGGCCGGCGGCCCGCTCTATATCGGCCGCCTCGTGCAGAAGGCCCCCGTGCCGCCGCAGCAGGATTCGGTGCACACCGATCCGGTGCTGCGCGACTACATCACCTGGCTCGACCGCAAGGGCAGGACGGGCGAAGGCGAGACGGCGCGCGGCTTTGCCAACCGCTCGGCGCTCGGGCTGCTGCGCGAACTTGCCGGCCCCGTCGGCGAGCGCAATCTCTATGCGCTGCATCCGCGCGGCACCGTTCTCCTCGTGCCGAAGACCGAAGCCGGCCTGCTGCGTCAGGTCGCGGCGGCGCTCGCGACGGGCAACCAGCTCGTCATCGACAGCGTCGAACCGCTGAAGTCCGTCCTGGCGGACCTGCCCTCTTCCGTCGCCGCCCGCATTTCGTGGACGACCGACTGGCAGAAGGACGGTCCGTTCGCTGGCGCGCTGGTCGAGGGCGAGGCCGAGGACGTGCGCCACGTCAACCGGAAGATCGCCGCCCTTCCCGGCCCGCTCGTTCTGGTGCAGGCAGCAACGAGCGAAGAGCTGGCCAACGATCCGGAAGCCTATTGCCTCAACTGGTTGCTGGAGGAGGTCTCCACCTCCATCAACACGGCCGCCGCCGGCGGCAATGCCAGCCTGATGGCCATCGGCTGATCAAGCAATCCGCCCGGGCGTCCAGAAGGACGCCCGGGCCTGCCTTCGGCACACAACTCGCGAAGGCCACGTGCATTCAGCACCCTGCCACCGGTTGGCTCGAATCGTTTTCCTCCCGCTTCCTACATCGAATCAGTGCGCTGAACGGCATTCCCTTGCCCGCCGGCCGCCTCATTCTGCACCCGCTTCAGGCGTGCCCTGCTTCGACCGACTACCTGTGCGTTTCTTCTGTCCCCGGCATCGGCAATATCAGCCCTCGGCAGCAGGCTTCGCGCCGCCCGGACCCCGAAATTAACCATTTGTTAACCATTCGGCCGCTACACCAAAGCAACTGAAAATTAATCAAGATGACTGACGTGTTAACTCAACCCCGGCCGATCCGCCTCAAGGGGCGGTCCTTCCTTGCGCTTGCCCTGACCCCGGAGCTTCCCTTCGAGGACTGGCTGATGCGCCTTGACGATCTGGCTGCCCGTTCGGCCGGTTTCTTCCTTCGTCGGCCAGTGGTGCTGGACGTCGAGGGTCTGGACATTGACCGCTCGGAGCTTCGCAGCCTCGTCGACCAGCTCAACGCCCGCAATGTGCGGGTCATGGGCGTCGAGGGCGCGCGCTCCGCGCTGCTCGGTCCCGACATGCCGCCAGCCATGATGGACGGACGCCCGGCGGCCGACATCGAGGCGCCGGCAACGGAGCGAGCCGAGACCACGCCTTCGGCCGAGCCCGTCGAAGCCACCATGCCGGAAATTCCGGTGGTAGCGGCAACCGGCCAGGTCACACCGTCACTGGTCGTATCCAGGCCTGTGCGTTCGGGCCAGTCGATCTTCTTCCCTGAAGGAGACGTCACCATCATTGGCTCGGTCGCATCGGGCGCGGAAATCGTCGCCGGCGGATCGATCCATGTCTACGGACCGCTGCGCGGCCGGGCCATGGCAGGCACAACAGGCAATGCTTCGGCGCGCATCTTCTGCCGCAAGCTCGAAGCGGAGCTGATTGCCATCGACGGTTTCTACAAGACGGCGGACGACATGGAGCCTGAACTGCGCGGTAAACCCGTACAGATCTGGCTCGACGGCGAAACGATCAAGGCCGCGACACTCGGCTGAACAGCAGACGAATTCCAACTTACTGGAGACGTATATGGGCAAGGTAATCGTTGTCACATCGGGCAAGGGCGGCGTCGGCAAGACGACGTCGTCGGCTGCACTTGGCGCCGCACTGGCGCAGAACGGCGAGAAGGTCGTGGTTGTGGACTTCGACGTCGGCCTGCGTAACCTGGACCTCGTCATGGGTGCGGAACGACGCGTGGTCTACGACCTCGTCAACGTCATCCAGGGCGACGCAAAGCTCACCCAGGCGCTGATCCGCGACAAGCGCGTCGAGACGCTCTACCTGCTGCCCGCGTCGCAGACCCGCGACAAGGACAACCTGACGCCGGAAGGGGTCGAAAAGGTCATCGCGGCCCTGAAGAGCGCTTTCGACTGGGTGATCTGCGACAGCCCCGCCGGCATCGAGCGCGGCGCGACGCTTGCCATGCGCCATGCCGACGTCGCGATCGTCGTGACCAACCCGGAAGTCTCCTCGGTGCGCGACAGCGACCGCATCATCGGACTGCTCGATTCCAAGACGCTGAAGGCCGAAAACGGCGAACGGATCGAGAAGCACCTGCTTTTGACCCGGTACGACGCCGCCCGCGCCGAACGCGGCGACATGCTGAAGGTCGACGACGTGCTCGACATCCTCTCGATCCCGCTGCTCGGCATCATCCCGGAAAGCATGGACGTGCTGCGCGCATCCAACGTCGGCGCTCCCGTCACGCTGGCGGACGGCCGCTGCCCCCCGTCGCTCGCCTATTTTGAAGCAACGCGGCGCCTCAAGGGTGAAAACCTGCCGGTGACCATTCCCGGCGAAAAGCGCAGCTTCCTCGGCAAGATTTTCGGAAGGAAAGCGGCATGAACCTGTTCCGTTTCTTCTCCCGTGGCCAATCGGCTCCGGCAGCCCGGGAACGGCTGCAGGTGCTGCTTGCCCATGAGCGCGCCTCCACCGGCGACTCGGACCTCGTCAACAAGCTGCGCGACGAAATCCTGAAGGCGATTTCCAAGCACATGCAGGTCGACGACGAGAAGGTCAGCATCACGATGGAGCGCGGCGCCAAGGTCTCGACACTTGCCGTCGATATCGAAATCCCGTTCGACGCCGAGAAGAAGGCCGCCTGACGATCCGCTTCGCACGCCGCGCAGCCCCAAAAGCCGGCGACGACCCGATACCTCGAAGGACCACAGGACCCCACCGACCGGCTCCCCCCGGAGCCCAATGACGCATCAATAATGATTGAAGGAGAATGTCATGACCCGTTTTGCACTTCTGGAGAGGCTGAAAGCAGTCCAGCAGATGCCCAAATACCAGGGCCGTGACATCACCACGATCAGCGCGGTGCTATCGAACCAGGCACTGGCGCGGCATGTGGAATATTGCGAGCAGGCCGCCGGCCTGGAAGCATCCGCCGACGTGCCCCAGGGCGCCTGAACGAGAAAACCCCGATCATCGGCATATCCTTGCCGACCGCACCGTTACCGCCGGGAACGTCTGAACGACCTCCCGGCGGTCGTCGGCGTGTTCTGATCAACGCGCGAACCTGCGCGCGCCAGCCACACAAAGAACGATGGCGAGCGTCGTGACGATCATCAGCGGGCTGACCTTCTCGTGCAGCAGCCCGGCGGCGAGCAGAAGGCCGAAGAAGGGCTGGAGCAGTTGCAACTGCCCCACCGCCGCAATGCCGCCGAGCGCAAGCCCGCGATACCAGAAGATGAACCCGATCAGCATGCTGAAGATCGATACATAGGCGAGCCCTGCCCAGGCGCCGCCACCGATGCCCTCCCATGTTCCCGGCAGCGAGAAAAGCATGATGACGGCCATTGCCGGCAGCGACAGCAGCAGCGCCCAGGAAATGACCTGCCAGCCGCCCAGCGTGCGCGAAAGTTTTGCACCCTCCGCATAGCCGAGGCCGCAGACGACAACGGCGGCAACCATCAGCAGATCGCCGACCAGCGAGACTTCTGCGCCGGCATTCAGCGCAAATCCCACCACCGTCGCGCTGCCGATGCAGGAGAACAGCCAGAAGAGCGGCTTCGGCCGCTCCCCGCCGCGCAGCACGCCGAAGATGGCGGTCGCCAGCGGCAGAAGGCCGATGAAGACGATGGAATGCGCCGACGTGATGTATTGCAGGGCCACCGCCGTCAGCAGCGGAAAGCCGACGACGACACCGAGCGCGATGATGCACAGCGAGAAGAGATCGTCACGCGACGGCTTGTTCTGGCGCAGCGCGAGCAGCAGCGCCGCGCCCAGAAGCCCCGCGATGACCGCCCGCGCCGAGGTCAGGAACATCGGTGAAAAATCCGCCACCGCAATGCGGGTCGCCGGCAGCGACCCGCTGAAAATGATGACCCCGAGCAGCCCGCTGCCCCAACCGTCCATGGATGTTTTCATCGTCCCTCACAATCTATCCCGCCTCGATACAGGCAAGGGCTTGGCAAAGGCAGGAACAAAGCAATACACTTCTGGCGAACTGTATGGCCAACAAACTCATACAATAGGAGCAACCATGCTGGGAGATCGTGCAGGAAGCCGGACGTCGGATATCATGGCGGCGATCCGCGGCCGGATCGACAGTCGCGCCCTTGCACCGGGCGACCGGCTCCCCTCGATCCGTCGTTTCGCCAGCACGATGCACGTCTCCCCTTCGACGGTGGTGGAGGCCTATGACCGACTTGCGGCAGAAGGATTGATCCGGGCTCAGCGGGGGTCCGGCTTCTATGTTTCCAACGCAGCCCTGCCGCCGCTGAAGCTTGCTGCGGAAACGCCGAAGGCGCGGGCGGTCGATCCGTTCTGGGTGTCGCGGCAGGCGCTCGACGCGGACGATGCGGTGCTGAAACCAGGCTGCGGCTGGCTGCCGGCGGACTGGATGCCGAACGACGCGCTGCGTCGCGCCATCCGCAGCCTCGCGCGCAGCGACAGCGATTTCCTTGCCTATTATGGCAGCACGCGCGGTTCCCCGGCGCTCCGCCGCCTGCTGCTCGGGCGGCTCGCCGAGGAGGGGATCGAGATCGGGCCGGACCATCTGATGCTGACCAATACCGGCACGCAGGCGCTCGACCTGATCTGCCGCTTCCTGCTGCGGCCGGGCGATACGGTCCTTGTCGACGATCCCTGCTATTTCAACTTCCAGGCGCTCCTGAAGGCCCATCAGGTCAAGGTCGTCGGCATACCCTATGGCCCGTCGGGGCCGGACGTCGCGGCTTTCCAGGCAGCGCTTGCCGCCGAGCAACCCCGGCTCTACATCACCAATTCGGCGATCCACAATCCGACGGGCGCAACGCTTTCCCCGCAGGTCGCGCACCGGCTGCTGAACGCCGCAGCGACCAGCGGCCTGACCGTCGTCGAGGACGACATCTTCGCCGATTTCGAGCCCGAACCGTCCACCCGGCTTGCGGCGCTCGACGGCCTTTCCCGCGTCATCCGCATCGGCAGCTTTTCCAAGACCCTCTCGGCATCGGCGCGCTGCGGCTATATCGCTGCACGGCCGGACTGGATCGAGGGGCTGGTGGACTTGCAGATCGCCACCAATTTCGGCGGCCCCAACCCTATTTCCAGCGAAATCATCGCGCATATGCTGGGCGGCGGCGGCTACCGAAAGCACATGGAGGAGCTGCGGCGTCGGCTCGTGCGCATCCGCCGCGAGACGGCGGACCGGCTGCATCGGCTGGGCATCGAGCCCTGGCTCCTGCCTCGCGGCGGCTTCAACCTGTGGTGCCGCCTGCCGGACGGGCTCGATTCTGCGCAGGTGGCGCAGGCAGCCGTTGCCGATGGCGTCCTGTTCGCTCCCGGCAACGTCTTCAGCGTGTCGCAAGGCGCTGCCGGCTTCATGCGCTTCAACGTCGCCCACATGATCGAGCCCCGCGTCTACGACGTTCTCGCGACAGCGATGAAACGAGCCTCCTGACGGATCGACAGGCCGGGCCTCTTTATCTTTTCCTTACGTCGCCCTCACGCCTTCCCAATCGAAACCTGACTTCTACCGGGCGTAGTCTCATCCTGCACAACAGGAGAACGGATATGTCCGATTTCATCTTTCTCGCGCTCGGCTGCGGCACGTTCATCGTCGTTGCCGCCTATGCCCGCGCGCTCGACCGGCTCTGAGGAACAGCAATGCTTGAACCTCTCTTCGGTCTTTTCGTCGCCCTCGCCCTTGGCGTCTATCTCGTGGTCACGCTTCTGCGGCCCGAACGCTTCTGAGCCTCCAGGAGAAACTCCATGACCATGATCGGGTGGCTACAGATCGCCATCTTCTTCCTCGCGGTTCTGATCACGATCAAACCGCTCGGCCTCTATATGGCCCGAGTCTTTGCCGGCGAGCGCACCGTGCTGTCGCCGGTTCTCGGGCGTCTCGAGGCTGACCTTTACCGCGTGTCCGGCATCGCGCCGACCAAGGAGCAAGGCTGGCTTGCCTATACGGTCTCCATGCTGGTCTTTTCGCTTGCCGGTTTTGCCGCGCTCTACGCGATCCTCCGGCTTCAGGCCTTTCTGCCGCTCAACCCGCAGGGTTTTGCCGGCATGGCGCCGGACCTGGCCTTCAACACGGCGGTCTCCTTCGTCACCAATACCAACTGGCAGAACTACGGCGGCGAAACGACGCTCAGCCATTTCAGCCAGATGGCGGGCCTCACCGTGCAGAACTTCCTTTCCGCCGCAACGGGCATGGCGCTCGCCGTGGCGCTGACGCGCGCGCTGGTTCGTTCCAAGGTCGCCACGCTCGGCAATTTCTGGGTCGATATGACAAGAGCAACGCTCTACGTGCTCCTGCCGATGGCCCTGGTCGTCGCCCTCGCCTTCGTCGCCATGGGCCTGCCGCAGACGCTTGACGCTGCCGTAAGCGCAACGACACTCGAAGGCGTCAATCAGACGATCTCGCTCGGCCCGGTCGCTTCGCAGGAAGCAATCAAGCAGCTCGGCACCAATGGCGGCGGCTTCTTCAACGTCAACGCCGCCCATCCGTTCGAAAACCCGACGACATTTTCCAACTATCTCAATATCTTCGCCATGCTGTCGATCTCGGCGGCGCTGGTCTATACGTTCGGTGAGCTCGTCGGCAATCGCCGCCAGGGCTGGGCGATCATCAGCGCCATGGCGATCCTGCTGATATCGGGTGTCGCCGTCATCTACTGGGCGGAATCCCAGGGCAATCCCATCCTGACGGCGCTCGGCGTCGATGCCGCATCCGGCAATATGGAAGGCAAGGAAGTCCGCTTCGGACAGGCGATGACCGCGCTCTATGCCGCCGTCACCACCGGCCTTTCGGATGGCGGCGTCAACGGCATGCACGGCTCCTTCACCGGGCTCGGCGGCCTCGTGCCGATGTTCCTGATGCAGCTTGGCGAAGTGCTGCCGGGCGGCGTGGGCTCCGGCCTCTACGGCATGCTCGTCTTCGCGCTGCTTTCCGTCTTCGTTGCCGGTCTCATGGTCGGGCGCACGCCGGAATTCCTCGGCAAGAAGATCGAGGGCCGCGAGATGAAATATGCCATGCTCGCCGTGCTCGTCCTGCCGCTCGCCATTCTCGGCTTCACCGCGGTTTCCGCCATGCTGCCCGTCGCCGTGGCAAGCATCGGCACGCCCGGCCCGCACGGGCTTTCGGAAATCCTCTACGCCTACACTTCGGCGGCCGGCAACAACGGCTCGGCGTTCGGTGGCCTCAGCGGCAACACTGTCTGGTACAACACGACCCTCGGCATCGCGATGCTGCTCGGCCGCTTCGCCTATGTTGTGCCGGTCATGGCGATTGCCGGATCGCTTGCCGCCAAGATCAAGGTACCGCCGTCCGCCGGCACCTTCCCGACAGACGGCCCGCTCTTCGTCGGCCTCCTCATCGGTATCATCCTCATTCTCGGCGGCCTGCAATTCTTCCCCGCGCTCGCCCTCGGCCCCATCGTCGAACACCTCGCGATGCTCGCTGGCCAGACCTTCTAAGGAAAGAGCCATGTCCAAGGTCCATCACGCTCCCAGCCTCCTCGACCCCGCAATCCTCCTTCCGGCCGCGCGCGACGCTTTCGTCAAGCTCGACCCGCGACAACTGGTGCGCAACCCCGTGATCTTCGTCACCGAAGCCGTCGCGGCGGTCGTCACCGTCCTCTTCCTGCGCGACCTTTTCACCGGCAGCGCGCAGGCCGGCTTCTCCGGCCAGATCGCCGCCTGGCTCTGGTTCACCGTGCTTTTCGCCACCTTCGCCGAAGCCGTGGCCGAAGGACGTGGCCGGGCGCAGGCCGACAGCCTGAAGCGCACCAAATCGGAACTCGTCGCCCGGCGGCTCACGGCGGCCGGCGTGACGGAGGCGATCCCGGCGACCCGCCTTGCGGTCGGCGATGTCGTGCTGGTCGCAGCCGGCGAGTTGATCCCCGGCGACGGCGAGGTGATCGAAGGCGTCGCCTCGGTCAACGAAAGCGCCATCACCGGCGAATCCGCCCCGGTGATCCGCGAATCCGGCGGCGACCGCTCGGCCGTCACCGGCGGCACGCAGGTCCTCTCCGACGAGATCAAGGTGAAGATCACCGTCGCGCCCGGCTCCTCCTTCGTCGACCGCATGATTGCGCTCATCGAAGGCGCGCAGCGGCAGAAGACACCAAACGAGATCGCCCTGTCGATCCTGCTCTCGGGTCTCACGCTGATTTTCCTCTTCGTCTGCGTCGCCATCTGGGGCCTTGCCGGCTATTCCGGCACGGTGCTGAGCGTCACGGTGCTTGCCGCCCTGCTCGTCACCCTCATTCCGACGACGATCGGCGGCCTGCTGTCGGCCATCGGCATTGCCGGCATGGACCGTCTCGTGCGCTTCAACGTCATCGCCACCTCCGGCCGCGCCGTGGAAGCTGCCGGCGACGTCGATACGCTGCTGCTCGACAAGACGGGCACCGTCACCTTCGGCAACCGCATGGCCAGCGACTTCCTGCCGGCGCCGGGCGTCTCGCCGTCCGATCTTGCGGAAGCAGCGCTCGTCGCCAGCCTTTCCGACGAAACGCCGGAAGGCCGCTCGGTCGTGGCGCTCGCCTCCGGCGAATTCGGCATCGCCGTGCCGCAAACCCGCTTCGACGCGGTGATCGACTTCACCGCAGAAACCCGCCTGTCCGGCGTCGATGTCGCCGGCCGGCGGCTGCGCAAGGGTGCGGTCGATGCGGTGTTGCGTTTTGCCGGGCTTGAGGAGAGCGAGGCCCCGGCCGACTTCCGCCGCGCCGTCGAGATGATCGCCCGCAGCGGCGGCACGCCGCTCGCCGTGGCCGACGGGTCCCGCCTCCTCGGCGTCATCCATCTCAAGGACGTGGTGAAGCCGGGCATCAAGGAGCGTTTCGCGGCGCTGCGCGCCATGGGCATCCGCACGGTCATGGTGACCGGCGACAATCCGGTCACCGCCGCCGCCATCGCCTCGGAAGCCGGCGTCGACGATTTCCTCGCCCAGGCCACGCCGGAAGACAAGCTCGCCTATATCCGCCGCGAGCAGCAAGGCGGTCGCCTCATCGCCATGTGCGGCGACGGCACCAATGACGCGCCGGCCCTTGCCCAGGCGGATGTCGGCGTCGCCATGCAGACCGGCACGCAGGCAGCCCGCGAGGCGGCCAATATGGTGGACCTCGATTCCAGCCCGACCAAGCTGATCGAGATCGTCGAGATCGGCAAGCAACTGCTGATGACGCGCGGCTCGCTGACGACCTTCTCCATCGCCAACGACGTCGCGAAATATTTCGCGATCATACCGGCGCTGTTCGTGGCGACCTACCCGGCCCTCGACGCGCTCAACATCATGAACCTCGCCTCGCCGCAATCGGCCATTCTCTCGGCCGTTATCTTCAACGCCTTGATCATTGTCGCGCTCATTCCGCTGGCTCTGCGCGGCGTCGCCTACCGCCCGGCCGGTGCGGCTGCCCTTCTTCGCCGCAACCTCCTCGTCTACGGCCTCGGCGGCCTCGTCCTGCCCTTTGCAGGCATCAAGGCTATCGACCTTGCCGTCAGCGCCCTACATCTGGTGTAATCATGCTGAATCATCTTCGCCCGGCCATCACCCTCGTCCTCGCCCTGACCGCGCTTCTCGGGCTCGGCTACCCGCTTGCCGTAACCGGCCTGGCGCAGGCTCTCCTGCCGGCCACCGCCAACGGCTCGCTCATCGAAAGGAACGGGACCGTCGTCGGTTCCGCCCTGATCGGACAGGCCTTCACCACGGAGCGGTATTTCTGGCCGCGCCCCTCGGCGACAGGTCCGGATGCCTATAACGCTGGTGCCTCCTCCGGCTCCAATCTCGGCACGACGTCGGCCAAGCTCAAGGAACGCGTCGAGGCGGATATCGAACGGTTGAAGGCCGCAAATATCGCGACGCCCGTCCCGGCGGAGGCGGTAACGACCTCCGGCTCCGGCCTCGACCCACACATCTCCCCCGCCTTTGCACGGGCGCAGATCGCACGGGTGGCCCTGGCCCGCGGCCTTTCGGAAACGGACGTGGCCAACCTTGTCGAAAACCGTATAGAAAATCGGCTTTTCGGCTTCATCGGCGAGCCAAGAGTGAATGTGCTACAACTCAATCTGGCGCTTGACGCACACGGAACATGAGACCGCGAATGACGGACAACGACCGCGACGACAGTCGCAGACCGGATCCCGATGCATTGCTTGCCCTGGCGGAGAAAGACCGCCGGGGCAAATTGACTGTTTTCCTGGGGGCTGCGCCGGGCGTCGGCAAGACCTACGCCATGCTGGCGCGCGCCAGCCGCCTGAAGGCCGAAGGCGTGGATATCGTCGTCGGCCTCGTTGAGACCCACGGGCGAAGCGAAACGGCCGCCCTGATCGCGGGTCTGGATATATTGCCGCGCCTGCGCGCCACCCACCGGGGCAAGGAACTCGAGGAATTCGATCTCGACGGCGCGCTCGCCCGCCGCCCGCGCATCGTGCTGGTCGACGAGCTTGCCCATTCCAATCCGGAGGGAAGCCGCCATCCGAAGCGTTATCAGGACATCGAGGAACTGATCGCCGCCGGCATCGACGTGTGGACCGCGCTCAACATCCAGCATCTCGAAAGCCTCGCCGATCTCGTGGCGCAGATAACCGGCGTGACCGTGCGCGAGCGGGTGCCGGACACTGTCCTGAAAAAGGCCGACGAGGTCGTGCTGGTCGACCTGCCGCCGACGGAACTGATCGAGAGGCTGAAGGAAGGCAAGGTCTACCTGCCGGAAAGCGCAAGTCGCGCCGTCGACCGGTTCTTCCGTCTCGGCAACCTGACGGCGCTGCGCGAACTTGCCCTGCGCCGCACGGCCGACCGGGTCGATGACCAGATGGTCGACTATCTCAAGCAGAACGCCATCGAAGGCCCCTGGGCGGCCGGCGAGCGGCTGCTCGTCTGCGTCGGGCCGGACGATCTGTCGGAAAAGGTCGTGCGCGTGGCAAGTCGCCTTGCCTCCGGCCTGAACGCACCGTGGATCGTCGTCTCCATCGACCGGGCAGACCGTGAAATGGAGACGACTGAACACTTGCAGCGCATGGAGGCGCTGTTCCGGCTGGCCGAACAGCTCGGCGCGGAAACCCGCCGGGTGGTCGGCAACGATTTCGTCGAGGAAATCCTGAAGCTGGCCCGCCGCGAGCATGCGACCCAGATCGTGATCGGTGCAAAGCGCCATCGCGGCTGGACGCGGCTGCTTTCGCCGTCGCTGCCGGACGCGCTCTCGCGCCGCGCCGCCGGCCTCGGCGTCTATTTCGTGACGCCGGAAAAGAACGAGAAGCCGCCGGCACCGGTGCGTTTCCCGCGTTTCAACATTGCATCCTTCCGCCAGTCCGCCCTGATCGCCGCCGGGCTCACCGCCGCCACCGCAATCGTGGGCAAGCTTGTCTACGTCTTTGCGGAACTGCCGAACATCTCGCTGCTCTTCCTGCTCGCCGTTCTCGGCGCGGCAGTGCTCGGCGGCTATGCGTCGGCCTTCATCGCCGCCCTCCTGTCGGCGCTCGCCTATAACTTCCTGTTCATCGATCCGCTGCACACATTCACGATCACCGCGCCGCACGAGGTTTTCGCGCTGATCGTCTTCCTGTCCGTCGCCATCATCGCGGGCGGGTTTGCCTCGCGCATCAAGGAACAGGCAGGGGTTGCCCGCGTGCGCGCCACCGCACTGCAATCGCTCTACGATTTCTCGCGCAAGCTTTCGACGACCGCCAAGGCGGACGACGCGATCTGGGTGGCGGTCTCGCATCTGCAGGCAAGCCTCAAGCGCAACATCGTGCTGCTTCTGCCCGACAAGAGCGATCTCAAGATCGCCGCCGTCTGGCCGCCGGACACGGACCTTGACGTGACCGACTTCACGGCGGCGCGCTGGACGCGTGACAAGCAGGAAACCGCCGGTTTCGGCACGGGCACGCTACCGAACAGCCGCTTCGAGTTCCGCCCGCTGATGGGCCCGCACGGGCTGGTCGGCGTCTGCGGCATCCAGCAGGTAGAGGAACGGCTCGACCTCAACGCCGAGCGCGCCCTCTCGGCGATCCTCGACCAGACGGCCATCGCCCTCGACCGTGCGCGGCTTTCGGAAGAAAGCGTCGCGCAGGCGGCCAAGCTTGAGGGCGAACGCTACCGGGAGGCACTGCTGTCCTCGATCTCGCACGACCTGCGCACGCCGCTCGCCACCATCATGGGAGCCGTCACCAGCCTGCGCCAGCTCGGCGACAAGATGACACCCGAAAGCCGCACCGACCTCCTCCAGTCGATCGAGGAGGAGGGCAGCCGCATGAGCCGCTTCGTCTCCAACCTCCTCGACATGACGCGCATCGAATCCGGCACGCTGAAGCCGAAGAGCGACTGGGTTGACGTTTCCGATGTCGTGCAGACCGCCATCGAGCGGGCGCGGAAATACTTTCCGGGCAAGCCGATCGAGAGCGGTATCGCACCCGACCTGCCGCTCGTCGAGGGCGACAGCGTGCTGCTCGGGCAGGTCCTGTTCAACCTGCTCGACAATGCCGTGAAGTACGGCGGCGACGAGCCGGTCAACGTCTATGCCCGTCGCGACGGGCAGGACGTGCTGATTTCCGTGACCGATCTCGGCAAGGGAATTCCACCTTCCGAGATCGACCGTGTCTTCGAAAAATTCTATCGTCGCGGCAAGCCGGATGGCCGTGCGCCCGGAACGGGGCTCGGCCTTTCCATCGCCCGTGGCTTCGTCGAGGCGATGGGCGGCCATATTCATGCGGAAAGTCCGGCGGTGAAGAAGAAGGGCACACGTATCGTCATCCGCTTCCCGACGGGTGAGAAGACGAAGGCTGACAGGGCGAAATGACGAGCGAGCGCATTCTGGTGGTGGACGACGAACCGCAGATCCAGCGGTTCCTGAAACCTGCCCTCAAGGCGGCGGGCTACGAGGTGGTGGAGGCCGGTACCGGCGGCGAAGCGCTGAAGGCGGTGGCGACCACCGCGCCCGATCTCGTCATCCTCGATCTCGGCCTGCCGGACATGGACGGCAAGGAGGTCATCAGCAACCTGCGCGGCTGGACGACCATTCCCATCATCATCCTTTCCGCCCGCGAACGGGAAAGCGAGAAGATCGCCGCGCTCGATCTCGGCGCCGACGACTATATCGAAAAGCCGTTCGGCATCGGCGAACTGACGGCCCGCATCCGCACCGCGCTGCGGCACCGCGAGCGCGCGGCGGCGGCACCGGCTGCTCTTTCCACCGACGGGCTGGTCATCGACACCATAAAGCGGCTGGTTTTACGGAACGACGAGGCGATCCGGCTAACGCCGAAGGAATACGATCTCCTGACGCTGCTTGCCCGCCATGCCGGCAGGGTCGTCACGCACAAGACCCTGCTCACCTCCGTCTGGGGGCCGGCGCATGGCGAGGACCTGCACTATCTTCGCGTCTTCATCGGCCAGCTTCGCCAGAAGATCGAGCGTGACCCGACCCGCCCCACCATCGTGCGCACGGAGCCCGGCGTCGGCTACCGCCTGATGGCCGATCAGGAAACCTGACACCCTGCCTGTGCCGCCCTTTTGGCCGCTTCCCGGGGCATGGAGGCGATGAAAACCGCCGAATGTGCAGTTTATTTACCCAACCGTACCGGATTCACCGAATCAGACCTTCCCTGGTGACAGGGGAAACCCTAGTTGGGAAGCACTCGCGCAACCCGCGAGCTTCCCCGCGTCATTGGGAGCCAAACCGTGGCGCTTGCTGCCCCGCTTCGTGCGGGGCTCTTTTTTCTCTTCTCCTCACGACCCGACGACCATCGCAAAACGCGCCGTTTCCTGCGTGCGGCATCCGGCCGCCTAGCCGATCCGCCGGCGATGGACGAACGAAGCGGCCACGGCGCTCATGGCCGCCAGCGCATACCAGGTCAGGGCATAGACGAGATGGGTATTGCGGAAAGCGACGACCGTGAGGCCGCCGACCGGCAGGCCGCCCGGATTGGGGGTTGCGTCCGCATCGATGAAATAGGGGGCAACATCGGCCAGCCCCTTCGCGGCGGCTATGGCCGCGACGTCGCGGGAGAACCAGCGATCGTTTGCCGGATCGTTGGAGCGCAGGAACGCGCCGCCCGGTTCGCTGATGCGCAGGAGGCCGATGATCCCGACAGGGCCAGCGGCAAGCTCACTCGCCACCCGCGCTGCGGGATCGCGCCTGTCGGCGGGCACGAAACCACGGTTGATGAGAACGGCCGTATCGTCGGCAAGGATGAGCGGGGTCAGCACCCAGAAGCCCGCCCCGCGCTCCGTCACGGCCTGCACCAGCACCGTCTTTTCGTGCCGGAAGAGCCCGGTCACGCTGACACGGCGGTACTCGTCCCGTTCCGCGCTCACGGTACTCCACTCGGCGCGGGATGGCGCGGGCACGGCGTCGGCATGGATGCGCGCGTCCACGCGCTCGATGAGGTCGAGCTTCCAGAACAGCCGCTGCACCTGCCACGTACCGAGCGCCAGAAAGATGGCGGCGAGTATCAGCAGGAAGCCCGTCAGCGCCCGCCGGGCGCGCGGGGACGGTCCTGTCCCGTTCGGAGCCGGCTGGTGATCGACATTCATCAAAACGTGTTCCGCCTCACGGCATGTTCTTCATCATCTCATGGGTCATCGGCATCATATTCACATTGAGGTGATGCATGACCCAGAGGGAACCTGCAAGCGCGATGCCGACGATGACGAGGGTGAAAATCAGCGCCATCAGCGTCCAGCCGCCTTCCGAACGCGGATTCATGTGCAGGAAATAGACCATATGCACGACGATCTGCACGACGCCGATCCCCATGACCAGCACCGCGGTCAGCAGCTTGCTGTCCAGCACGCCGCCCATGACCAGCCAGAAGGGAACGGCCGTCAGGATGACCGACAGGATGAAGCCGATCATATAGCTCTTGAACGTACCATGCCCGGCGCCGTGCCCGTGGCTGTGCGCATGATGGGTTTCAGAAGCGCTTTCGTGGGTGGGATGCGTGCTCATCCGACAACTCCCAGGAGATAGACGAAGGAGAAGACGCCGATCCAGATGACGTCGAGGAAGTGCCAGAACATCGACAGGCACATCAGACGGCGACGGTTTTCCGGGATCAGGCCGCGCTTGTGCACCTGCACCATCAGCGTGATCAGCCAGATGATGCCGAAGGTGACGTGCAGACCGTGCGTGCCGACCAGCGTGAAGAAGGACGACAGGAATGCCGAACGGGTCGGACCGGCGCCTTCGAGGATCAGGTGATAGAACTCGTAGAGTTCCAGCCCGAGAAAGGCCGCGCCGAAGAGGCCGGTAATGGCGAGCCAGACCAGCGTCTCCATCTTGGCGCCGCGCTCCATCTGGAGCATGGCGAAGCCGTAGGTGATGGAGGACAGCAGCAGCATCGCCGTGTTGATGGCGACGAGCGAGAGGTCGAACAGGTCGGCCGGCGACGGTCCTGCCGCATAGTTGCGCCCGAGCACGCCATGCGTGGCGAACAGCATGGCGAAGATCAGGCAGTCGCTCATCAGGTAGAGCCAGAAACCCAGCATGGTGCTGTTTTCCGGGTGGTGGTCTTCCGTCAGGTAGAAGGTCGGCTTTTCGTCGGTCTGGACTTGGGTCGCGCTCATGGCTCAGGTCCGTTCTGCAAGCAGTTGCGTGCGGGCCTCTTCCGTCGCCGTCACGGTCTCGGCGGGGATGAAGTAGTCGCGGTCATAGTTGAAGGTATGGCCGATCGACACCGCGATGATGGCGATGAAGGAGACGGCCGCCAGCCACCAGATGTACCAGATCAGGGCGAAGGCCAGCACGACGCTGATGCCGGCCAGGATGACACCCGTGCCGGTGTTCTTCGGCATGTGGATCGGCTTGAAGCCGCCGAGCGGGCGCTCGTAGCCACGGTTCTTCATGTCGTACCAGCTGTCATGATCGTGCACGACCGGCGTGAAGGCGAAATTGTACTCCGGCGGCGGTGAGGAGGTCGACCATTCGAGGGTACGGCCGTCCCAGGCGTCGCCCGACGTCTCGCGCAGCTGGTCGCGCCTCAGGAAGCTGACGACGATCTGGATGATGAAGGAGGCAATGCCGATCGCAATCAGCACGGCGCCGAAGGCGGCGATGACGAACCAGATCTGCAAAGACGGATCCTCGAACTGGCTGACACGGCGGGTGACGCCCATGAGGCCGAGCACGTAGAGCGGCATGAAGGCGAAGAAGAAGCCAATCTGCCAGAACCAGAAGCTCATCTTGCCCCAGAAGGGATCGAGCTTGTAGCCGAAGGCCTTCGGCCACCAGTAGACGAGACCCGCCATCAGGCCGAACAGGACGCCGCCGATGATGACATTGTGGAAGTGGGCGATGAGGAACAGCGAGTTGTGCAGCACGAAATCGGCCGGCGGGATGGCCAGCATCACGCCCGTCATGCCGCCGATGACGAAGGTGATCATGAAGCCGATGGTCCACAGCATCGGCAGCTCGTAGCGGATGCGGCCGCGATACATGGTGAAGAGCCAGTTGAACATCTTCGCCCCCGTCGGGATCGAGATGATCATGGTGGTGATGCCGAAGAAGGCGTTGACCGAGGCGCCCGAGCCCATCGTGAAGAAGTGGTGCAGCCACACCAGGTAGGACAGGATCATGATGACGCAGGTCGCGTAGACCATGGAGGCATAGCCGAAGAGACGTTTGCCGCAGAAGGTCGCCACCACCTCGGAGAAGATGCCGAATGCCGGCAGGACGAGGATATAGACCTCCGGATGGCCCCAGATCCAGATGAGGTTGATATACATCATCGGATTGCCGCCGAGGTCGTTCGTGAAGAAATTCGTGTCGACATAGCGGTCGAGCGACAGCAGCGCGAGCGTGGCGGTGAGGATCGGGAAGGTCGCGACGATCAGGATGTTGGTGCAGAGCGACGTCCAGGTGAAGATCGGCATCTTCATGAAGGTCATGCCCGGCGCGCGCATCTTGACGATGGTGGCAATGAGGTTGATGCCCGACAGCGTGGTGCCGACGCCCGCCACCTGCAGGCCCCATATGTAATAATCGACGCCGACGCCCGGACTGTAGTCCGCGCCGGAGAGCGGCGGATAGGCGAGCCATCCGGTGCGCGCGAATTCCCCGACGAAGAGCGACATCATGATGATGATCGCGCCCGCCGTCGTCATCCAGAAGGAGAAGTTGTTGAGGAAGGGGAAGGAAACGTCGCGCGCGCCGATCTGCAGCGGCACCACGTAATTCATGAAACCGGTGACGAAGGGCATCGCCACGAAGAAGATCATGATCACGCCATGGGCGGTGAAGATCTGATCGTAGTGATGCGGGTTGAGATAGCCCTCGTTGCCGTTGAAGGCGATCGCCTGCTGGATACGCATCATGATCGCATCGGCAAAGCCGCGCAGCAGCATGATGATCGCCAGGATGATGTACATGATGCCGATCTTCTTGTGATCGACGCTGGTGAACCATTCGTGCCAGAGATAGCCCCAGAGCTTGAACTTCGTGATCAGGGCGAGGACCGCGAGGCCGCCCAGCGCCACGGCCGCGAAGGTCACGACGAGAATCGGCTCGTGATAGGGGATCGCTTCGAAGGTAAGCCGTCCGAAGATGAATTGCGTGAGGCTGATGTCGCCGAACATGGGATCGTCCAATATCGTTTCGAATGCGGGCCCTGAGGCTCATGAGGGCACTGGACGCCTGCCGGAGCCGGCGAGCGTCGGGAAGCCCATTACATCTCGTGCATGTCGTGGTTCATCTTGGCCGGCTCTTCCGGCCGCTCCTCGATGCCTTCGGCCGGTTCCTCGCTGCGCGCGGGATTGCCGGTTTCCGGGAAAGTGGCGGCGGGCGCCTCCTCCTCGGCGTGGCGGTTGTCGTGCTGGAGCCGGGCCTTGTTGTCGTGGCTTTCGACGCCCGCGCCGCCCATCATGTCGATATGCATCATCTCCTTCATGCACATCTGCCCTTCCCGCACACACATGTTGAGAACCGCCTCGTAGAGCCCGTCCGCGACAGTGGCGTAGTAGCGCACCGGCTCCTTCACGCTCGGCTTTTCGAGCTTCAGGTAGGCGTCGCGGTTGAGCGCCGTGCCGTTCTGCTTCACGCGGGCGACCCACTGGTCGAAGCCGGCCTGGTCCACGCCGTGGAACTTGAAGCGCATGTGGGAGAAGCCGTCGCCGCTGTAGTTGGACGACAGGCCTTCATATTCGCCGGGCTTGTTGATCACGGCGTGCAGCTTCGTTTCCATGCCCGGCATCGTGTAGATCATGCCGGCAAGTGCGGGAACGTAGAAGGAATTCATCACCGAGGAGGCGGTGAGCTTGAAATTGATCGGCACGTCGACGGGCGCGGCCATCTCGTTGACCGTCGCAATGCCGTAGTCCGGGTAGAAGAACAGCCATTTCCAGTCGAGCGCCACGACCTCGACGGTGATCGGTCTGGTTTCTGCCGAAACGGGCCGCGCGGCATCGATCCGGTCGAGCGGACGGTAGGGGTCGAGCTTGTGGGTGCTGACCCAGGTGATCGCGCCGAGCGCGATGATGATGGCGAGCGGCGCCGACCAGATGATGACTTCGAGGCCCGTGGAATGATGCCACTCCGGGTCGTATTTGGCCGCCGTGTTCGACTGGCGGTATCGCCAGGCGAAGAACAGTGTCAGGAAGATCACCGGCACGATGATGATCAGCATCAGGACCGTCGAGATGACGATCAGGTCTCTCTGCTGCGCCGCAATATCGCCAGACGGAGACATGACGACCATATTGCAGCCAGAGAGGGTGGCGAGCATCAGGGCCAGAATTGTGGAGCGTCGGGCTAAACTGAATTGCTTCGGCATTTCGGCCTCAACTTGCGTTCTGTCTAGTCGGCAATAATCGGGCACTGTGGCACGTGGAATGAGGTCCATCGTCGCAGCGCAGCAATCTGTCGCACATGGCAAGCCATGAAACGCTTTCTGTCCATGCGTGTTTGTATTAGCGCAACAGAAATGCATGTTGTCAATTTTCGTGCCATTGTCGAAGTGACCTGCCTGTCCTTGATATCTGGCGCGGTTTGATCAACATTCTAGTGACATGACGCAAATCCCTGTGGAGGAGTTCATGACTACGGCCACCAACCCGACATCGTCCGGCCTGGAGCGCGACGCCCGCCGCATGCACGAGGACGACAAGCCGCTCTCCCCGGGCAGCGTCGCCATCGGCGTGGTGATCGGCCGTACATCGGAATTCTTCGACTTCTTCGTCTACGGCCTCGGCTCCATCCTCGTCTTCCCGAAGCTGATCTTCCCCTTTGCGGGAAGCGCGGTGTCCGCGACGCTGATGTCCTTCGCGCTGTTTCCGCTGGCCTTCCTCGCGCGCCCGGTCGGCTCCTTCGTCTTCATGTGGATCGATCGCAACTACGGGCGTGGCACCAAGCTGACGGTAGCGCTGGTCATCCTCGGCGGCTCGACCGCATCGATCGCCTTCCTGCCGGGCTATGACACGATCGGCTACTGGGCGGTGGCGTTGCTCGCGCTCTTCCGGCTCGGCCAGGGGTTTGCGCTGGGCGGGGCCTGGGACGGGCTTGCCTCGCTGCTGAACCTCAGCGCGCCGCCGAACCGCCGCGGCTGGTACGCCATGATCCCGCAGCTCGGCGCACCGATCGGCTTTGCGCTTGCAAGCGTGCTCTTCGGCTATTTCGTCACCAGCCTTTCGGAGGCTGACTTCCTCGCCTGGGGCTGGCGCTATCCCTTCTTCGTCGCCTTCGCAATCAACGTCGTGGCGCTCTTCGCGCGCCTTCGTATCGTCGCCAGCAAGGAATTCGGCGCGGCCATGGAAGCGCAGGAACTGGAAGCCCGCCCGGTCTTCGAAATGCTGAGCAAGCATGCGATGGACGTCGTGCTCGGCGCGTTCGTGCCGCTGGCGAGCTTCGCCATGTTCCACCTCGTCACCATCTTCCCCTTGAGCTGGATCATGCTCTACGGCGGCCAGTCGGTGGCAGAATTCCTCTGGGTGCAGGTGGCAGGCGCGGCCGTCGGCGCGGTCGCCATCGTGCTTTCCGGCGTCATCGCCGATCGGATCGGCCGGCGCAACCAGCTGATGATCGGCGCGATCCTGATCGCGATCTTCTCCTTCTCGGCCCCCTTCCTGCTCGATTCCGGCGGCAAGGGGCAGGATGCCTATATCCTGATCGGGTTCTTCGTCCTCGGCCTTACCTTCGGCCAGTCTTCCGGCGCCGTCTCCTCACGCTTCACCAAATACTATCGCTATACCGGCGCGGCGCTGACGTCGGACCTCGCCTGGCTCGTCGGTGCTGGTTTTGCACCGCTCGTCGCGCT
This sequence comes from Shinella sp., assembly GCF_049651085.1. GTDB lineage: Bacteria > Pseudomonadota > Alphaproteobacteria > Rhizobiales > Rhizobiaceae > Shinella. The sequence continues at coordinate 44,386 of NZ_JBASBL010000018.1, read as the reverse complement.
CGGCCTTGCCTCCAGCTTCGGCATCATCTTCATCGGCGGCTACCTGATCTCCGGTGCGATCTGCACCATTGCCGCTCTCAGCCTGACGCGGGCGCTCGACCAGCACTAGGGATCGTGCCGCGCTGTTGGAGACATAGCGAGGGCGGCGGTTGATGCCGGCCGAACGGTGCACCATACTCATCGAATCCTCGACGCCGCGCGGCTGGAATCGCCCGCCGCGCCCGCATCCCGCGCCGCCATGAACTGAAAGCACACATATGGACGTCAAGACCAACGGCAACGTTTCCTTCTGGTATGCCGATATCGGCGGCATTCCGAAGAAGCGTCCAGCCCTTCCCGGCGACCGCAACACCGATGTCTGCATCATCGGCGCCGGCTATACGGGCCTGTGGACCGCCTACTACCTCAAAAAGGCCGATCCGAGCCTCGACATCATCATCGTCGAGCGTGAATTCGCCGGTTTCGGCGCTTCCGGGCGCAATGGCGGCTGGCTGTCCGGCGGTTTCGGCTGGTCGCGGGAAAAATATCTCAAGACCTCCACGCGCGGCGCGGTCGTCGACATGCAGCGCGCCATGGCAGGCACGGTGGACGAGGTGATCCGCGTAAGCGAGGCCGAGGGCATCGACGCCGACATCCTGCGCGCCGACAACATCACCGTCGCCACCAACCAGCCGCAGCTCGACCGCGCCCGCGAGGAATACCAGTTCTATCTCGACTGGCAGATGCCGGCAGACCAGATCGAGATGCTGTCGGCGGCGGAGGCCGCAAAACGCATCCGCATCGCCGATGTCCAGGGAGCCTTCGTCATCCGCGACATGGCGCGCGTGCAGCCCGCAAAACTGGTGCGCGGCCTTGCGAAAGTGGTCGAAAGCCTTGGCGTTTCGATCTTCGAGAGCACATCCGTCACGACCTTCGAGAAGGGCCGCGTGACGACGGATCGCGGCACCGTGCGCGCGCCCTTCATCATCCGTGCCACGGAAGGTTTTTCCGCCGGCCTGCCGGGTGAGGAACGCACATGGCTGCCGCTCAACAGCGCGCAGATCGTTACCGAGCCAGTGCCGGATGCTCTGTGGAAGGAGATCGGCTGGGAGGGCCATGAACTGCTCGGCGACGCAGCGCACGCCTATTGCTACGCCCAACGCACCCGCGAAGGCCGCATCACCATGGGCGGGCGCGGTGTTCCCTATCGCTTCGGCTCGAAGACCGATGTCAACGGCCAGACCCAGCAGGCGACCATCGACGCCCTGCACAACATCCTGACGCGCCTGCTGCCGCAAACAAAGTCGCTCAAGATCGACCATGCATGGTGCGGCGTGCTCGGCGTGCCGCGCGACTGGTGCACCACCGCCGGCTTCGACCGCGCGACCGGCATCGGCTGGGCGGGCGGCTATGTCGGCCTGGGCGTCTCCAGTTCCAATCTCGCCGGGCGAACGCTGGCGGACCTCGTGCTGAACCGCGAGACGGAACTGACGCGGCTTCCCTGGGTCAACCGCACGGTGCGCAAATGGGAGCCTGAGCCGTTCCGCTGGCTCGGCGTGCATTCGATGTACCAGCTCTACCGCATCGCCGACGAACGCGAATTCGCCGGCTTGTCGCAAACCTCCAAACTCGCGGCCATTGCCGACAGCATCACCGGCCACTGAGCCGGGTCCGAGAAATCCGGACGGAAGACACTTACAGGTTCAGGCAAGCTCACCCCTGTATCGAGCAAGCTGCCGTACCGTAATTTGCGTGATCTTCCGCTTGTTTTCCCAGGACTTTGCCAATGACGTCGATCGTTTCCTCGCTTAGCCCCAGCCAGATCAGGCAGCTCTCGACGACGGCGATCCAGAGCTTGACGACCGACGACGTGGCGGCGCTTTCCTCCAGCCAGATCGGCGCCTTCTCGTCCCGGCAGATCGCCGCGCTGGACGTGGAGGACATCGAAATCCTCAGCGCCGGCCAGATCAGCGCCATTGCGCAGGGCGCCGTCATCGGCCTGTCGCTCGACCAGATCGGCGCGCTCAACAAATACAACGAAGGCCAGATCGAAAGCCTCACCGCCGCGCAGATCGCCGCCATGAGCGCGAGCCAGATCGGCGGGCTGACGCCCGAACAGACAGAGGCGCTGACGGCATCGCAGGTCAAGGTCATGAGCGCGGCGCAGCTTGCGGCGCTCAGCGTGGCAGACCTCCAGACCTTCTCGCTCGAGGACATGGCCGCGATCAGCTACAAGGCCGTGCAGGGTATCAGCAACGCGGCGCTCGCGGGGCTTTCCGACGGCCAGATCGGCGCGCTCAGCCCGCTGACCGTCGCCGGCCTCACTCAGTCACAGGCCGGGGGCCTGACGCCCGATCAGATCAGGGCTCTGACGCCCGAACAGGTCGCGCTCCTGAAGCCCGCGCAAATCGCGGCCTTGAGCGAAGCCGCCGTCACCGCCCTTTCCGAAGAGCAGATCGCCGCGCTCAGCACCAGCGCCATCACCGGCCTTGCACCCTGGCAAGTCAGCGCGCTGGGCACCTCGCAAATAGAGGCCCTGACGCCCTCGCAGGTAAAGGCCCTTTCGGCCCAGCAACTCGCCGCCATGAGCCCCGCGGCCTTCGCCACCTTCTCGCCCGAGGATATTGCCGCGATCTCCAGGAAGGCGCTCTCCGGCCTCAGCACCGAGGCCATCGCCGATCTCACGACGGAACAGGTCGCCGCGCTCAGCGTCCAGACCATCCAGGGCCTGACAGCCGCCCAGATCGCCGCCTTCACCCCGGAGCAGACCGCGGCCCTGAAGCCGGCGCAGATGGCCGCCATGAGCGCAACACAGCTCGCTGCGTTCAGCGCCGATGATATCGTGGAATTGTCCGACGAAGCCGTGGCCGCCATATCCGTCAAGGCCATCAAGGGATTGAGCGCGGCGGCAATTACCGCGCTCACCGCGGGACAGATTCAGGCGTTGACGCCCAACCAGATGGCCTCCCTTGACGCCCGGCAGGTCGCCGCCCTCCACCCGGACAATATCGAGTGGTTGTCCACCAGCCAGATCGCCGCCCTCAACAGCAACGCGGTTCGCGGACTGACAGCCGCGCAGATCGGCGCCATGAGCCACGAGCAGATCGCCGCCTTCTCGCCAACGCAGATAAAGGGCTTCACCGCCCAGCAAATCGGAGCCCTCGACAGCGACGGCATCGCGGCCTTCTCCACCGCCGATATCGCCGCGCTTTCGGCAAATGCCATTTCGGGCCTCAGCCCCGACGCCATTTCCGGCCTCACCCCGGCTCAGATCGCAGCACTCAGCGTCAAGGCCATCGCCGGGCTGACGCCGCAGCAGATTGCCATGCTGGACGAAGACCAGGTCGAGGCGCTCGTCCCCGTGCAAATCAGGGCGCTTTCGGCCGCGCAGATCGGCGCCTTCAAACCCTCGACGCTCGCGACCTTCTCCAGCTCCGACATCGCCGCGATCCAGAACAAGGCCCTGCCCGGCCTTGGCGCCGATGCGCTCGCCGCCTTGACGACTGGGCAAATCATGGCCCTGACCACGGGCCAGATCAGCGCGCTCAAGCCCACGCAGATCTCCGCACTCGATACAGAACAGGTCGAGGCCCTGACACCGGCGCAGGTGAAGGCCCTCAATGCGGCCCAGCTTGCCGCCCTGTCTCCTGATGCGCTCGCGACGTTCTCGACGGCCGATCTCGCCGCGCTGAACAACCGGGCTGTTACCGGCATCGGCTCTGCCGCGCTCGCGGAACTTTCGCCCGACCAGATCGGCGCCATCAGCCCCGCCGCGCTCGCAGGCTTCACGGCTGCCCAGATTCGCGCGATGAGCGCATTGCAGATCGATGCCCTGTCGCCCGCACAAATGGCAGCGCTGACGTCGTCTCACCTTGCGGCGATGGACCCTGCAATACTCGCGGAACTTTCGCCGGAACTCCTGGGCGCCATCAGCGGCAAGGCTATTGCCGGCCTGCCGACCTCAGCCATTGCCGCTCTCTCGCCCGAGCAGATCGCCGCGCTCAGCCCGAGCGTCATTGCCGGCCTCTCCACCGTTCAGATCGGCGTGTTGGGCACCGCGCAGATCGAAGCGCTCACACCGGAGCAGATCCGTGGAATGAGCGCCAAACAGCTGACGGCGGTCGGGCCGGAGGGTATCGCGACCTTTTCCACCGAGGACATGGCGGCGATCAGCGCAAAGGCCATTCCTGGTATTGGCAACGCGACGCTCGCCGAGCTTTCCGCCGAGCAGATCGCGGCTCTGACGACCGCGCAGATCGGCGGCATGAAACCGTCGCAGATCGCCAGTCTCGACGCGGACTTCCTCGCCTCGCTGACCACCGGACAGATTGCCGCCATCGCGACGAATGTCATTGCGAGCCTGACACCCGACCAGATCGAGGCGCTGACCACGGCGCAGATCGAGGCCCTGTCGCCGCTGCAGGTCAAATCCCTGACATCCGCCCAGCTCGGCGCACTTAGCGCCGCGGACCTGGCAACCTTCTCCACCGACGACATTGCGGCGATCACCAGCAAGGCCATCGGGGGCCTGACCGGTGAGGCGATCAAGGGGCTCTCCGCCACGCAGACCGCCGCGCTCAACCGCACGACGCTTGCCAGCATGACCGCCGATCAGATCGATGCGCTGTCCACCGCCCAGATCGCGGCCCTTTCTCCCGCGCAGGTCGGCGCCTTCACCTCGTCGCAGGTCGCAGCGCTGACGCCGGAGGACATCCAGGCCCTTTCGACTGCGCAGATTGCGGCCCTTTCCACCCGCGCCGTCTCCGGTTTCGCACCCGATACCTTCGCCTCGCTGACTTCCGAGCAGATCGGGGCGATCAGCACAGGCAGCTTCACCGGCCTTACAGCAGACCAGATCGAGGCGCTGAGTTCGCTCCAGGTAAGCCAGCTTTCCACGGCACAGCTCAAGGCGTTGACCGCCGCGCAGGCCGCCGGGCTCGACAATGACATCAAGGCGCTCTCCTCCGAGCAGATTGCCAGCCTCAGCCCGGCCGCCGTCGCCGGACTGCGTGCCGACCAGATCGGCGCGCTCAGTGCCAGCCAGATCGCCGCCCTCACGACGGCCCAGGTCGGCGCGCTTTCCTCCGGGCAGGTGGCAGCGCTCTCCTCCAGCGACGTCGCCGCGCTTTCGACCGCCCAGATTGCAGCGCTCAACGCTTCCGGCATTGCCGGTCTGACCTCAAGCCAGATCGCCGCCCTCAGCCTGGAACAGATCGGCGCGCTCGGAACAAAGCAGATGTCGGCGCTCACCTCGTCGCAGATCCCGGCCTTCGGCACGGACAAGATCGCGGCGCTGACGACCGCGCAGATCGCCGCGCTCAATTCGGGCAGCATTGCGGGCTTCACATCGCAGCAGCTCTCCGTGCTCAGCACCAGCCAGGCCGAAGCCCTGACCAGCGCCCAGGTCGGCTCGCTCAGCTCCGAACAGATCGCCGAATTCGGCACCGAGGACATCGCAACCTTCTCCACGAAGGACATTTCGATGATCACCTCCGGCGCCATCCGGGGCCTGTCGGCGGCAATGATCGCCTCGCTCTCCACCGTGCAGATCGCGGCCTTCAGCGCCGCAGCTATCGGCGCGATGACCACCCAGCAGATCGCAGCGCTCTCCACAGCCCAGGCCGAGGCGCTCACCAAAACCCAGATCGCCGCGTTGAACTCGACGCAGATCGCCGCCTTCGGGCCGGATGAAATCGCGACCTTTACCCCCCAGGAAATCGGCGCCATCACATCGAGCGCAATGCCGGGCCTGTCGACCGATGCGATCGCAGTCCTTTCGACGGCGCAGATCGCGGGGCTCAGCGCCACCGGCATTCCGGGCCTGACCACCAGACAGATCTCCGCGCTCAACGCTACACAGGCCGAAGCGCTGACGACGAGCCAGATCGGGGCATTCAGCGCCGTCCAGCTTGGAGCCTTCTCCAGCGACGAAATCGCCACCTTCACCACCCGCGAGATCGCGGCCATCGGTGCAGACGCCATCACCGGCCTGTCCGCGGAAACGATCGCTTCACTCTCCACGTCCCACATCGCCGCACTAAGCACCGCCGCCATAGGCGGGCTTGAGCCAAAGCAGATCGCTGCCCTCACCAGCGAACAGCTCGATTCGCTGACCCCGGCGCAGGTCCGCGCGCTCGACGCCCGGCAGATCGCCACGCTCGGTCCGGAATATATCGCAACGCTCTCACCGGAGCAGATAGCCGCCCTCAGCACCGCCGCCATCGCCGGCCTTTCGACCGAACAGGTCGCCGCCTTCACGACCGCGCAAGCCGAGGCACTGACCCCGCAGCAGGTCGCCGCCCTCACTGCACGACAGCTCGGTGCGCTGGACATGGACAAGCTCGGCACCTTCTCCGTCGCCGACATGGCGGCCATCAGTTCGAGTGCGATGTCCGGCCTTTCGACAGCCATGCTCGCCTCGCTGACGACGAGCCAGATCGCCGCCCTCGGGCCGGCCGGCCTCTCCGGCATGACGAGCGAGCAGGTCGCCGCCCTTTCGAGCGCCCAGGTCGCGGCGCTGACCACGGCGCAGGTCGCCGCTCTCGGTTCGAAACAGGTCGCCGCCCTCGGTACGGACGATATCGCCGCGCTCTCACCGGCACAGATCGCCGCCTTCGGCTCTGCCGGCATCGCCGGCCTGACGACGGCACAGATCGGCGCGCTGACAGAGGCCCAGGCCGAGGCGCTGACGGGTGAGCAAATTGCAGCACTGAACTCGACGCAGGTCTCCGCGCTGAGCACCGCGAATCTCGACACCTTCACGACCGCCGAGATCGGAGCGATCAGCTCGCGCGCCATCGCCGGCCTTCCCACGGCGATGATCGCCGCGCTCAGCACGGCTCAGGTATCGGCAATCAACACGGCGGGCCTGACGAGCGCCCAGATCGCCGCCCTCAGCAGCGATCAGCTTGACGCCCTGACGAGCCTGCAGATGGCCGCGTTCGGGTCCGCCCAGATCGCCGCCTTCAGCACCGATGACATCGCTGCCTTTTCGCCCGAGCAGATCGCGGCGCTCAGCACCGCCGGCATCGCCGCCCTCAGTACCGAGCAGATAAACGCCCTCAGCACGGCCCAGGCGGAAGCCCTGACAAGCACGCAGGTCGGTGCGCTGAACTCGCGGCAGATCGCAGCGCTCGGCACCGACGATCTCGCACTGTTTTCGGCCAGTGACATCGCCGCCATCGGCTCGCGGGCGATCGCCGGGCTTTCCACGGGCATGATCGCCTCGCTCACCACGGCGCAGATCACGGCGCTCAGCACGGCCGGCGCCTCCGGCCTGTCGAGCGAGCAGATCATGGCGCTCAATGCCGATCAGGTCGAGGCGCTGTCCGCCGCCCAGATCGGCGCCTTCACCTCGCGGCAGATCGCGGCCTTCGATGCCAGCGACATCGCCCTGTTCACCACGGCGGAAATCTCCGCCATCAGCGCGGCGGCGATCGGCGGCCTTTCGTCCAGCATCCTCGCCGGCTTTACCCCGGAACAGATCGAGGCTCTCAGCCCGGCCGGCATCGGCGGGATGACCACGGGCCAGATCGCGGCGCTCAACCCAAGCCAGGTTGCGGCCCTTTCCTCCGCGCAGATCAATGCCCTCACCTCCAAGCAGGTGACAGCCCTTGCCGTCGAGGACATCGCAGCCCTGACGCCCGGCCAGGTCGCAGCGCTGAGCGTGGGCGGTATCGCCGGCCTTACCGGCATGCACGCCGCGAGCCTCACCTTCGAGCAGGCCGAAGCGCTCTCCACCAGCCAGATCGCGGCGCTTACCGCCGCTGCGCTCGGCGGCTTCTCCAGCGAGGCCCTCGACACCTTCTCGACGGAAAAGCTTGCGGCAATCGGCTCAAGCGCCATCAAGGGCCTGCCGCCGGGCTATCTCGCGACGCTCTCTGAAGCGGAGATCGCCGCACTCAGCACCGAGGCCATCTCTGGCCTCAGCAGCGCACAGGTCGCCGCACTGTCGACAGACCAGGTCGAAGCCTTCTCGCTCGCCCAGATCGGCGCGTTGAGCATGCCCGGCACCGCCGGCCTGACCCCCGGGCAAATGCAGACGATCTCCACCGAAGAGCTTGCCGCCATGAGCCCTTCGGCCATCAAGGGCCTGTCGGCCGCAATCATCGGCGCAATGTCGTCGGACAGCATTGCCGCACTGACGAGCGGCCAGATCGCCGCCCTCACCTACGGCCAGATGAACGCCATGAGCGCATCGCAGGTCGGCGCGCTGTCGACCGATCAGGTGGGCGCGCTGACGGCGACGCAGGCGGCCGCCCTTGGCGCCGACGATCTCGGCACCTTCTCCGTGGAGCACATTCTCGCACTCGGCTCGAACGCCATCGCGGGGCTGAGCACGGCCGCGCTTGCCGGCCTCACCAACGAGCAGGCGAACGCATTCACGCCCGGCCAGCTTGCCGCGATGACTTCGGCACAGATCGATGCATTGCCACGCGGCCCCGGGCCTGCGGCAAGGGGCTTCGAGACTTCCGGCACGAACGCGGCAACGACGCAAGCGACCGAAGACAGCGGTGCGGCGCCGGACATGTCGCAGGCGGCCAGCGATCCCCAGTCCGAGATCGCGGCGATCATCTCGTCCTATCTCGATATCTGAACGGAGGCGGACCCGATCTGCGGGTCCGCGCTCGGCGAAGGCCAACCTTCTGCCAACATGGCGGGCGGAGCGACCACGACCCGCCCGTCCGGTGCATAGGCCGAGGCCGTCTCAAGGCGGTCGCGGCCATTTGCCTTCGCCCGATAAAGCGCGTTGTCGGCCCGGCGGAGCACGTCGTCATAGACCGCATCCTCCGTCTCGGCAAAAGCCAGTCCTGCCGAGATGGTGAGCTCGATCCTCCTGCCGTTCACCGAAAAATCACTGTTCCCGATTGCCACCCGCATGCGCTCGGCAATCGAAAGCACGTCAGCCTTGGCAAGATCACGGAAGAGCACGACGAATTCCTCGCCGCCCGTACGCGCGATCATGTCCGTCGGGCGCAGCTCCCCGCGCAGCCGGTTCGCGACATGGACGAGCGCCCGGTCGCCGACATCATGGCCATGGCTATCGTTGATGACCTTGAACTTGTCGACATCGAAAACCGCGACCGCAAAATCGCCGGCCTTCGCCCTGGCCTCGTGGAAGGCATCGATGGCGATTTCCGCGAGGCTGCGCCGGTTCGGCAGGCCCGTCAGGTAATCGGTAGACGCCGCGCGTTCCAATCCGCGCCTCAGGCGATCCGAGCACATCAGCAGGAAAGCCGTCGTTCCCATCACCGGCAGCATGGTCAGGAAAAGCGCAGAGAAAACGTTCAGCCAGTTCCCGCCCGCCTCGACGGCAAAGCTCTCCGGCAGATTTCGAGACAGATAGAACACGCCCCTCGCGGCGGAATAGAGAGCGATACCAATGAACATCGCCGCCAGAATGGACCGAGCCAGCGAGGCATGCCCCCTCGATTTGTCGAGGAGATCTCTCAGGCACATCAGCATCACGCAGATCCAGGCGACGGACACGGCGGCCATGCGGATATGAAAATTCGGGTCGACGGTGGAGAACCAGATCACCGCGCCCGTCGCCACGACGGCGGGCGCAAAGTGCCAGGGCGCGACCTTCAAGCCGAGAAACTGGCGGATCGACACATAGTAGGCCGTCAGCCCGAAGGCGAAGCCAGCATTGGCGATCGACAGCACGAGCGGCCGGGGTAGCGGCCCGCCAAAGGCAAAAACGACACATCCAAGCGCAACGAGCAGCGTACCAAGACACCAATGGCTGGCGGAAGACCGGAGGCTTGCCGGAAGCTCGCGGCCGATGATCGCGAGAATCGCGCCATTGGCCAGCACCATCACCGATGCGGTTGTGAGTATGGTTTTCGCATCCATCGCGAACACGCTCCTCCAGATCCGGAGATTTTCGACAGCCCCGCAGACGACACGGCCATCGGACATGAACAGCGGCACCAAGGCGCCGCACTTGCCCGATACCATAGCCGCGAGACTCCTAAATGCATGTTGCGAGATGAGGCCAACAGATCGTTAAGATGGTCATGTGCCTCGTCCTCCTGCCAGAAAGGAGGGGACGGATGCCGTCATCGGAGACAGCCGGTCACGCTTCGAACGATTTGAGGATGGGGCATGGCCCCTTCTTGCCGACGGCACATTCCGAAACGAGCGTCTGCAGCGACGACCTTGCCCGTTGCAGCTCTTCCATGCGGGCGTCGAGCTCGGCAAGCCGCTTCGTCGCCATTTCCCTCACCGCCGCGCGGTCCTCGCCGGAATCGAGCGCCAGCAGCTGGCGGATTTCCTCGAGCGTGAAGCCCGCCGTCTGCGCCTGCCGGATGAAACGCAGGCGCGAGACGTCCGCTTCGCCGTAGTGCCGGGTCCCATCGATCCGCTTCGGTGTCGCAAGCAGGCCGCGGCGCTGGTAGAAACGCACGGTCTCGACGCCGACATTGGCGGCGGCCGCAAATTTTCCAATCGTCAGCTCTTGAGGGTGTTGACTCCGTACCATGGTACGGAACCTATAGTCCTTCCAACAGTTTCACAAGACAGGAGACGTGAGAGATGTTGGACAAGGTACAAGACGCCGGCCGCAAGGCCATTCTCTACCGCATGGTGATGCCGGGCCACACCTGCCCCTATGGCCTGAAGGCAAAGGATCTGCTGCAGCGTTCGGGCTACGAGGTCGATGACCGCCACCTGACGACGCGCGAGGAAACCGACGCCTTCAAGGCCGAGCACGACGTCGCCACCACCCCACAGTCCTTCATCGACGGCAAGCGCATCGGCGGTTACGACGACCTGCGCCGCCATCTCGGCAAACCCGTCGCGGACCCGAAGGCGACCACCTACCGCCCGGTCATCGTGCTCTTCACGCTGACGGCGCTGATGGCGATGGCCGCGAGCTTCGCAGTCAGCGGCTCGCCCTTCACGCTACGGGCTGCCGAATGGTTCATCGCCTTCTCGATGGTGGTGCTCGCCCTCCTGAAGCTGCAGAACGTCGAAGGCTTCGCGACGATGTTCCTCAACTACGACCTGCTCGCCAAGCGCTGGGTGCCCTACAGCTATATCTACCCCTATGCGGAAGGTCTTGCGGGGGTGCTGATGGTGGCCGGTGCGCTCAACTGGCTGTCCATCCCGGTCGCGCTCTTCATCGGCACCATCGGCGCCGCATCGGTGTTCAAGGCGGTCTATATCGACAAGCGCGAGCTGAAATGCGCCTGCGTCGGCGGTTCGAGCAACGTTCCGCTCGGCTTCATCTCGCTGACGGAGAACCTGATGATGATCGCCATGGCGATCTGGATGGCCGCCGCATCGCTCGGCTATGTCGGCGCCCACACGATGTAGCAGCGGCATGCACGGCGCCCTGAGCGCCGTGCATCTGCCTTGAGGTCAGCCCTCGAAAACCACCAGCGTGTCGCCGGCCTGAAGATAGTCGCCTTCCTTGACGCGAAGGCGCAGGCGACCGGCTTTCGACGCAAGAACCTGCGTTTCCATCTTCATTGCCTCCATGACGGCCACCAGCTCGCCTTCGGCGACATCGGCGCCATCGACAATCTTGAAGGACTGCAACGTGCCCGAAACCGGAGCGGCAATGCCGTCCTCGACAAGTTTGCCGCTGGCGCCGCCAGCCGATGCCGAGCCCTGGCCCGCCGCCCCAAGCCCGGCAAGAAGCAGGCTGGGCAAGGCGAGCGAGACGCGCTTGCCGTCGATTTCCAGATGGGTGCGGATCAGCGACGGATCGGCCACCGCCTCCGGCCGCGCCATGGCGTCCGGCATGGCAGCGAAATCGGTCTCGATCCAGCGGGTATGCACCTTGAAGCCGTCCGTTCCGATGAAGTCCTCGGTGTCGATGGCCGCACTGTGGAACGGCAGGACCGTCGCTACACCCTCGATGCGGAATTCCTTCAGGGCCCGGCGCGCACGGCGCAGGGCTTCCTCGCGGGTCGCACCGGTGACGATGAGCTTGGCCATCAGCGAATCGAAGACGCCCGGAATGCTGGACCCGCTGACGACGCCGCTATCGACGCGCACGCCGGGGCCGGAGGGCGGATCGAAGGCCGTGATCGTGCCCGGCGTCGGCAGGAAGCCGCGGCCCGGGTCTTCCGCATTGATGCGGAATTCGATGGAATGGCCACGCGGTTCCGGCGTTTCGAGAACGCGGAGCGGCAGGCCCTCGGCGATGCGGAACTGCTCGATGACGAGGTCGATGCCGGTCGTCTCTTCCGTGACGGGATGTTCCACCTGAAGACGGGTGTTCACCTCGAGGAAGGAGATCGTGCCGTCGACGCCGAGCAGGAATTCCACGGTTCCCGCGCCGCAATAGCCGGCAGCGGCGCAGATCGCCTTGGCGGCGGCATGGATCCTTTCGCGCTGTTCCGGTGTCAGGAAGGGTGCCGGAGCCTCCTCGATGAGTTTTTGGTTGCGGCGCTGCGCCGAGCAATCGCGGGTGCCAAGCACCAGCACGTTGCCGTGCCTGTCTGCAATGACCTGCGCCTCGATGTGGCGAGGGCGATCGAGGAACCGTTCGAGGAAGCATTCACCGCGGCCGAAGGCGACGGTCGCCTCGCGAACGGCGGATTCGTAGAGATCGGCGATCTCCTCCATCTTCCACGCAACCTTGATGCCGCGCCCGCCACCGCCATGCGCCGCCTTGATGGCGACCGGCAGGCCATGCTGCTCAGCAAAGGCGATCACCTCGGCCGCCGACGAGACAGGGCCGTCGCTACCGGCAACGAGCGGCGCGCCAACGCTTTGCGCGAGCCGGCGCGCCTCTACCTTGTCGCCAAGCGCCTCGATCACATGCGGGTCGGGACCGATCCAGATGAGGCCCGCATCCTGTACCGCCTTGGCAAATTCGGCGCGTTCCGAAAGGAAGCCGTAGCCGGGATGCACCGCGTCGGCGCCCGAGCGCCTGGCGATCGCAATCAGCTTTTCGATATCGAGATAGGTTTCCGCCGGGCGCACGCCGCCAAGCCCGTAGGCCTCGTCGGCAAGGCGCACGAACAGCGCGTCCGCATCCGGATCGGCATAGACGGCAACCGACTGGAGACCATGGTCGCGGCAGGCGCGCACGATGCGCACGGCGATTTCGCCACGATTGGCGATCAGGATTTTCTTCATGCTATTCCTCCTATCGGGTCGCAGCGATTTCGGCGAAGGGGCCGATCGGGCGGAAACGGATCTTTGCATTGATGGGAATCTGGCCGGCGAGATCCAGATGATACTCGGCGACAGCGCCGATGACGGGATAGCCGCCGGTCAGCGGATGGTCGGCGAGGAAGAGCACCGGCTGGCCGCTATGCGGCACCTGGATCGCGCCGGTGGCCGTGCCTTCGCTCGGCAGTTCCGCACTGTCCTTGCGCTCCAGCGGCACGTCGCCTGCAAGGCGGATGCCGACACGGCTCGACTGAGGCGTCACCTGCCAGAGCTGGGCCGTCAGCGTCTCGAGCCCCTTCTGCGTGAACCAGTCCGTGCGCGGGCCGAGCACCACATCGAGCGTCACGACGTCGCCCGCCGCCGGCAGGTCGAAGGCGGGGGCCTCGTCGATGGAAACGCTGGCGAGCTCGTCCTTGCTGCCGTTCAGCGCCAGCACGGTTCCCGCAGTCACGGGCTCGGGGCCGACCACGGCCAGCGTGTCGGTTGCCGCACTGCCGAGAACCGGCGCGACCTCGAAGCCACCGCGAACCGTGAGATAGGAGCGCATGCCGCTTTTCGGATGACCGATGGTCACGACGTCGCCGGGCTCCAGCGCGATCGGCTGGTAGGTCAAAAATTCGCGACTGCGCCCGGCACAGTCAAGAACCGTCACGGGACAGGACGCGCCTGCAAGGCCGATGACCGCGCGGACATTGCTCTCGAAGGAAAAGCCGCCGAGGGTGATTTCGAGGGCCGGCCTGTTGGCCGGATTGCCGACAATGCGGTTGGCGGCATTGAAGGCGCCGCGATCAAGCGCACCGGAGGCCGAAACCCCCTGCCCCGTCTGGCCGAAGCGGCCGAGATCCTGAAACACGGCGGGCATGGGCGCTGCAAGCACCTTGAACCGGGGCGCATCCGGCGATGCCGCCTGTTCCACGCGCGCGGCAGGCTGGGGTATACTGATCGTCCTACCGGACGTCGCCATGTCGAAGAAGCGCACGCGGTAGCCGGGCTGGAACAGCGCGCCGGGATCGCGATCGATATCCCACATCTTGACCGGCGTCGTGCCGATGATCTGCCAGCCGCCGGGGCTAGCCTGCGGGTAGACGCCGCTGAACGCACCGGCAAGCGCCACGGAGCCCGCCGGAATGCGGGTGCGCGGGCTCTTGCGGCGCGGCACATGCAGGGCCGTATCGCCACCGACGAGATAACCGAAGCCGGGCGCAAAACCGCAGAAGGCCACGGTGAATTCGCTTTCCGCGTGGCGGCGGATGACCTCTTCCACACTGAGGCCCGTCAGCTCCGCGACATCGCCAAGATCTTCGCCGTCGTAGCGCACCGGGATTTCCACCAGATGCTCGGACGGCGCGATCTTCGCCGAAAGGTCGCGGGTGGCGATGCGGGCGGCCAGTTCCGTCGAAGAAACCTTTTCCGGGCGGAAGCGGATCATCAGCGTGCGCGCAGCCGGCACCATTTCCTCGACGCCGTCGATGGTGTCCGCCTGCAGCGAGGCGAAAAGGGCAAGCGTCTCGTCGAGATCGGCGAGCTCGACGAGAACAGTGGTCAGGCTGACGGGAAGAAAGCGCATCATGCCCTCATGCGTGATAGGCGGAATCGGGAATATCGGTGATGAACATATGGCCCGGCGCATGGGTGATGGCAAAGGGAACGCCGGACGCCATCACAGCGGCCTGGGGGGTGACGCCGCAAGCCCAGAACACCGGCACTTCACCCGGCTCGATGCGAACGGGATCGCCAAATTCAGGCCGCGAAAGGTCGGCAATGCCGATTTCTTCAGGCGCCCCGACATGCACGGGCGCCCCATGCACGGCCGGGAAGCGGCCGGAAATGGTTGCGGCATCGGCGACGCGCGAGGCCGGAACGGGGCGCATGGACACGACCATATTGCCCTTCAGCCGCCCGGCGGGACGGCAAGCCCGGTTCGTCAGATACATCGGCACATTGGTCTTGTCCGTCATGTGACGGATTTCGATACCCGCCTCCACCATCGGTGTTTCGAAGGTGAAGGAACAGCCGATCAGGAAGGCGACGAGATCGTCACGCTCGGCCCAGGCCGCGGTCGCATCCGCGGTTTCCTCGACCAGCTTGCCGTCACGCCAGATGCGGTAGAGCGGCAGGTCCGTGCGCAGGTCCGCGCCGGGCGCCAGCAGCGTGGTCGGCGAGCCCGGATCGGAAACGTCGAGCACCGGGCAGGGTTTTGGATTGCGCTGCGCATAGAGCAGGAAGTCGAAGGCCCAGTCGCGCGGCAGCACGATCATGTTGGCCTGCGTGAAACCGGGCGCGACGCCCGAGGTCGGCTCGACGCGGCCGCCGCGATAGACGGCCCGCGCCTCGCGCGCCGCCGTTGCGTCGGTGTGGTCGAGATAGGCGGTAGGGATGGTCATGGCCGCACCTCAGGCTTTTTCGGCAAAGGAGCGGATGGCGATGCCTTCCGCCTCGAAACGGCGGCGGATTTCCTGCGCGATGGCGACTGCGCCGGGGCTGTCGCCATGCACGCAGATCGACTGCGCCTCGACGCGGATCGTGCTGCCGTCTATGGCTTCCAGCGTGCCCTCACGGGCAAGCTGGACCATACGGTCGGCAATCTTCGCCTCGTCGTGCAGCACGGCACCGGGCTCGCGGCGCGAGACAAGCTCGCCCTTCGGCGTATAGGCGCGGTCGGCAAAGGCTTCCGCAACGACGGCAAGGCCGGAGCGGCGCGCAAGATCGAGGATCGGCGCATTGGCAAGCCCCATCAGGATCAGCGACGGATCGACGGCCTTGATGCCATCGATCACCGCCTGGCCCTGCCTGGCGTCGAAGGCGATGCGATTGTAGAGCGCGCCGTGCGGCTTGACGTAGCGGACGGTCGTGCCGGCGGCTGCCGCCACGCCCTTGATCGCGCCGATCTGGTAGATCACGTCGGCGATCAGTTCTTCGGAAGTCGCGTCGAGATCACGCCGGCCGAAGCCGACGCGATCCGGGTAGGAGACATGAGCGCCAATGATGACGCCGTTCCCGGCCGCCGCTTTCACGGTGCGGTAGATGCCGGCCGGATCGCCCGCATGGAAACCGCAGGCGATGTTGGCGGAGGAGACGACGGCGAGCATCGCCGTATCGTCGCCCATGCGCCAGGCGCCGTAGCTTTCGCCGAGATCGCTGTTGAGATCGATCGCTACCATGATCCGTCCTCCCCTCTTAGAGACCCAGCAGGCCGAAGATCGTGCCGGCCGACTTGTAGCCCATATACCATGTCAGGGCGCAAACCAGGATGCCAAGGAGCAGCAGCCAGCGCGGATAGCGATAGCCACCCATCAGGTCTTCACGCTTCCAGGCGGCGAAGAGGAAAATGCTGAGACCGATCGGCAGGATGAGGCCGTTGAGACCGCCGACGAAGACCAGCATGGCGGCCGGCGGCGTCGTCATCAGCAGGTAGCAGACCAGCGAGATGGCGATGAAGACCACCGTCGCCATGTTGCGGGCATGTTCACTGACGTCCTGCTTGAAGACGGTGATGAAGGAGATCGAGGTATAGGCCGCGCCGATGACGCTGGTGATTGCAGCCGCCCAGAAGATGATGCCGAAGAGACGCAGACCAACGTCACCCGCAGCGGCCTGGAAGGCCTGTGCGGCCGGGTTTGCCGCCTGGCTCGCCGTGTCGATGACGACGCCGCTTGCAACGACGCCGAGGATGGCGAGGAAGAGGACGTAGCGCATCAGGCCGGTCACGGCGATGCCGGTCAACGCGGCGCGGTTGACCGCCGGCAGGTTCTCGACGCCGACCATGCCGCGGTCGAGCAGGCGATGGGCGCCGGAATAGGTGATGTAGCCGCCGACCGTGCCACCGACGATGGTCGTGATGGTGGCGAAATCGATCGTGTCGGGCAGGACGGTCTGGAAGAGCGCATCGCCGACCGGGGGACCGGAGACGAAGGCGACATAGAGCGTCAGCACGATCATCAGGATACCGGCAAAGACGATGAAGCGGTCGACGGCCAGGCCGGCGCGCTTCGACAGGAAGATGCCGATGGAGAAGATTGCGCTGATGGCGCCGCCGATCTTCGGATCGAGACCGAAGACGGCGTTGAGGCCAAGGCCCGTGCCGCCGATATTGCCGATGTTGAAGAACAGGCCGCCCACGATGACGAGGATGGCAAGCAGATAGCCGGAACCGGGAATGGCGGCATTGGCGATATCGGAGGCGCGCATGCGCGTCAGCGTGACGATACGCCAGATGTTGAGCTGCACGACGAAGTCGATGAGGATCGAGGCGAGGATGCCGAAGGCGAAGGCCGCGCCGAGCTTCGTGGTGAAGGTCGCCGTCTGCGTGATGAAGCCAGGACCGATGGCACTGGTCGCCATCAGGAAGATCGCGGCGATCAGCGCCGAACGACGCGATTTAACGGTGTGCAGGCCTTGTGCGACGACACCCGCAGCAGCAGGCGTTGCTGTGTTCTGTTCCATGAGATTTCTCCGGTCTCATCCACCCGCCCCTCGCGAGTTCTGAATGACTAAATGATGACTTGCCACACAAAAATGTCAATATTGTTCAACAATATTTTGATATCGTTCCATATTAAAGCCTCTTTTCCAACCACATAGCTCGGGATTGGCGGCAAATTTCACCCCCATTGCTCCCACATCCGTGCTAAGCCAGCCGATGAAAAAGGGGCCCGACGGATGGAATCGGGATCGGAGGGAAAGAGATGACCGACGACGGGAATGGCCTGCCACTTGCGGATAGATTGGCGCGGCACATTCGTACCCTGCTGATCTCGGGCGAACTCACTCCTGGCCAGAGGCTGTCGGAAGCAAGCTTCAGCGAGCGCTTCGACGTCTCGCGCAATTCACTTCGGGAAGCCTTCCGCCTGCTCACCAAGGATGGCCTGCTTCGCCATGAAGCCAATCGCGGCGTGTTCGTCGCTGTCCCCAGCATGGCCTCGATCATCGACATCTACCGGGTGCGCCGAATGCTGGAATGCGGGGCGCTCCGCCAAGCCTGGCAGCAGCATCAGGCCATCAAGGTGATGCGCAAGGCGGTGGACATGGCGCGGCAGCAGCGTGAAAAGGGCGACTGGGTCGGTGTCGGCAGCGCCAACATGATCTTTCACACAGCCATCATCGACCTTTCCGACAGCGTGCGGTTGAACGAGTTCTACGAGCGGATTTCGGCGGAACTACGACTTTGCTTCGGTCTTCTCAACGATCCCGAGCACCTGCATGCGCCGTTCGTCGACATGAACGACGCCATCGTCACCCTGCTTGAGGAAAACAAGCCCCACGAGGCGGCAGAGCAGATGGAAATCTATCTCAACCTTGCCGAACGGACGATGCTGAAGGCACTCGAGCGCGCCTCCGAGCAGGTGTGACAAGAGCGGGAAGAACGCCTGAAAATCAGGCGCTTACGTCCGCTCCAGAATAGCTTCCGCCGCTTTTTCGGCAATCATGATCACCGGTGAGTTGGTGTTGCCGGAGACGATCGTCGGCATGATCGAGGCATCGACGACGCGCAGCCTGTCGAGACCGTGCACGCGCAGCTTGGCATCCACGACGGCCATCGGGTCGCTGCCCATCTTGCAGGTGCCGACCGGGTGGAAGATCGTGGTGGCGATATCACCGGCGCGCTGGATCAGTTCCTCGTCGCTGGCAAATTCCGCACCGGGCAGCATTTCCTGCGGGCGGAAGCGCGAAATCGCCTTCGTCTGCATGAGGCTGCGGGCATGGCGGATGGATTTTGCCGCAAGCAGCCGATCGCCCACCGTCGAAAGGTAGTTCGGCCGAATTTCCGGCGGCAAGGCCGCATCGCGTGCCGTCATATGGACCGTGCCCCGGCTTTCCGGCCGGAGGTTGCAGACGGAAACCGTGACCGCCGGGTAGCGATGCAACGGCTCTCCGAGCCGGTCGGTGCTGAGCGGCTGGACATGGTATTCGAGATCGGCGGTCGCGACGGCCGGATCGCTCCTGGCAAAGATCCCGAGCTGGCTCGGCGCCATGGAGAGCGGGCCGGACCGGTTGATTGCATATTGCAGGCCCATGCCGGCGCGGCTCAGAAGATTGTGGTAGAGCTGGTTCAGCGTGCGCGCGCCTTCGATCTTGAAGACGGTGCGGATCTGCAGGTGATCCTGAAGGTTCTCCCCGACCCCCGCAAGCGCATGATGAAGCGGAATGCCAAGCGCCGCCAGCAGGTCCGCCCTGCCGACACCCGACAGTTCGAGGATTTTCGGCGAGTTGATCGCCCCCGCCGAAAGGACGACCTCGCGCGACGCGCGGGCAAGGCAGACACGACCGTTCAGGCGGAAACGCACGCCGGTCACGACCTTGCCGTCGAATTCCAGCCGCTCGGTCTCCGCACCGGTCAGGACGCGCAGGTTCTTGCGCTTCATGGCGGGGCGCAGGAAGGCCTTCGTCGTGTTCCAGCGCAGGCCGCCGCGCTGGTTGACCTCGAAATAACCGGAGCCCTCGTTGTCCCCGTCGTTGAAATCGTCGGTCTTCCGGATGCCGAGTTCTTCGGCCGCATCGCGGAAGGCGTCGAGAATCGGCCAGGAGAGGCGCTGGCGCTCGACGCGCCATTCGCCGCCCGCGCCATGCATGGCGGACCCGCCGCGATAATTGTCTTCCGACTTCAGGAAATAGGGCAGCACATCGTCCCAGCCCCAGCCGGCATTGCCGGACTGCCGCCAGCCGTCATAGTCGGCCGCCTGGCCGCGCATGTAGATCATCCCGTTGATCGACGAGCAGCCGCCCAGCAACTTGCCACGGGGATAATTGAGCGAGCGACCGTTGAGGCCCGCCTCCGCCGCCGTCTTCATCATCCAGTCGGTGCGTGGATTGCCCATGCAGTAGAGATAGCCGATCGGCACATGGACCCAGTGATAGCGATCCGAACCGCCCGCCTCGAGGAGAATCACCCGGTTCTTCGGATCAGCCGACAAACGATTGGCCAGGACGCAGCCGGCCGAACCGGCACCGACGACGATGAAATCGTAAGTGCCTTCGTCTGCCGGCGTCTCATTGACATGCCTGTTCACGCCGCAACTCCCGCTGCCATGGTTTGCGATTCCGACAATCGCCGCCAGAGCGGCGTCATCGCCTCGGCGATATCGTTATAGAGTGCGTAGCGCCGGTTGTAGTGGGCGGCAAGTGCGACGTTCGGCTTGTAGTGCCGCTCGACCCGCACCATGGCATCCGCGCCTTCCGTGAAGTCGGCAAACAGGCCGACACCCGTTCCCGCCGCAATCGCCGCGCCGAGCGCGCCCGTTTCGCGCGAGACGGCGACACAGACGGGCACGCCGAGCGCATCGGCGAAAATCTGCGGCCAAAGCCGGCTGCGCGAGCCACCACCGGACAGGACCGCCTCCTCGAAACGCGCCCCCGCCTTGCGGATCGTCTCGATGTGCTGGCGATGGCCGAAGGCAACCCCTTCCAAAAGAGCACGAACCAGATGGCCCTTGCTGTGCCAGCCGGCAATGCCGTAGAAGCCCGCCCGCGCATGGCCGTCCTGCTGGGCGCCGTAGAGATAGGGATGGTAGAGCGGATCGTCCGCCGCGGGCTCGATCGCCGCCGCCAGCGCGCAGCAGGCGTCGAAGGGCGAGACATCGGCCTGGTGATCGCCCTCGATGAACTCCCGCACCAGCCATTCGAGATTGGCCGCCGAGGTGGCGCTGTTTTCCATCGCCATGTAGCGGGTGCGATCGAAGGTCGAGGACATGAAGACGGGGCCGTCGAGAACGGGACTGTCGATGATGACCTGGTTGACGCTCCAGGTGCCGGCGATGATCGAGGCGCTGCCGGTGCGCGAGACGCCGGAGCCGAGCGCCGAGGCCACAACGTCGAACAGCCCGCCAACAACAGGCGTTCCGGCTGCAAGCCCGGTTTCCCGCGCCACCTCTTCCGTCACCCGTCCGGCGATGTCGGCACTTTCGATGAGCCTCGGCAGGAGGTCCATGCAATCGCCAAGGCCATAGGCCTCCATCAGCGCCCCGTCGTAGCGCCGGTTGGCCAGATCGAGCAGGCCGGCGCCCGACATGTCCGACATCTCGCTGACGCGCTCGCCGGTCAATCGGTTGACCACGAAATCCTTGGAAAAGAACACCGTGCCGATACGCCGGAAGACCTCTGGCCGGTGGCGTTTCAGCCAGGCAAGCAGGGTCGGCGTCTGCGAGGGCCAGGGACGCTGGCGGGCGATGGGATAGACCCGCTCGCCGACGCCGGCCGCCGCCCATTCCTCGACGAGGCCAGTCGCCCGCGTATCGAGCGACTGGATACCGATGAGCGGCTCGCCATCCCGGTCGAGCGCATAGAGCCCGTTGCCATGCCCGGCGCAGCCGATGGCGGCGATATCGCCTGCCGCAATCCCCGCCTTGTCGAGGCAGGTGCGGATGACGCGCCGGGCATTGGCCCAGAGTTCATTCAGGTCACGCTCGACATGGCCGGGGCACGGCATGCGGCTATGCCCCTCCTCCCCCGCATAGGCCAGTTCCCGGCCTGTGCGGTCGAAGATCACCGCCTTGATGACGGTGTTGCCGGCGTCGAGCCCCAACAGATACTCTCCCATTCGCAACCCCTCCCAAGGTTGGTGTCGTCTGTCAGCCCTGCTGATAGACCGCAAAGGCTTCCTCGCCGCTCGCATCCCTATGAATGATCGCCATCAGCCCGCGAACCACCGCGCCCGGATTTGCATGCTGATAGATGTTGCGCCCGTAGACCATGCCCATTGCGCCCTGCTGCATCAAGGCGGCGGATTTGTCGAACACGGCGCGAAGGTCCTCCTTGCCGCCGCCGCGCACCAGCACCGGGCAGCGCGCAGCCTCGACGACACGGTGGAAATCCTCCGCATTGGTCGTCGGGTCGGCCTTGACGATATCGGCGCCCATCTCGCGGGCGAGCCGCGTCAGGGTAACGATCTTGTCGGCATCGCCGTCGACCATGTAGCCGCCGCACTCCGTGACGGGCTGCATGACCAGCGGCTCGATCATCAGTGGCATGCCGTATTTCTCGCAACCGGCCCGCACGCGCGCGATGTTCTGCACGCACTGGCGGAAGAGATCGGGCTCGTCCGGCAGCATGAAGAGGTTGACCACGACGCAGGCCGCATCCATCTGCAAGGCCCCGATCAGCGGTTCTTCCTCGTTCTGCAGCACGGCCCACATGTCGCGATGACGGATGCGGTTATAGGGGTTGCCCATGTCGATGCGCATGACGAGCGCCGGCTTGTCCTTGCCGGGGATGTCCTGCAACAGGTCGGCCTGGCCGTAGTTCATCTGGATGGCATCGGGCCTGGCATCGACCAGCGTCTTCAGAACGGCGGGCATGTTCTCCAGCCCGTCGAGGAAGGACGGCTCGTTGCATACGCCGTGATCGATCGCCACGTCCAGGCAACGGCCGTTGCCGAACAGCCGGTTCATCCGGACCTTGCGGGTGTCTCGCATAGTTCACTCCTTTGTTCATTCCTTGCGGAAAGGGTTTCCTCCGCGACGCCGTGGCGCTCGCGCATGAGGGTGAGAAATCGGGTGCGCTCTTCGGCCCGTCGCGGCGGCGTCCAGGCCTTTTCCGTGACCATGAGATCGAGAACGGCCTCGCCCATGGCGAGGGAAAGTTCGCCGCTGATGGCGAGCGTCGTGCGGCGCAGCAGCAGGTCGTCCAGATGCTCGACCGCTTCAGTGCGCAGGAGATAGAGCACTTCGCGTGCGCTATAGCCCGCATGGGGCAAGGGGTGATCCGGCCCGGCCGTGACGAAACCTGCAACATCCTCCGCCTCCGTGCCGTAGCGTTCGAAAAGCGTTGCCACGCGGTCGCAAGCAAGTCCGGTCACTGCCGACAGTCCGCTGATCCAGTTGCCGTGGTCTTTCGGAAAGGCCCTGCCCCCACCGAACGGACGATCCGCCGTATCGACCCGGCGCGACAGGCCGAGCCGCTCCAGCGCCATATCGGCGGCAAGCTCGCCGAAGGAGCGGAACGTCGTCCACTTGCCGCCGATCATGCAGAGCACCGCCGGCCCGCCGTCCCGGCCTTCGAGCACCGTACAGAAGTGATCACGCGGAATGCGGCCGGTGAAACTGTCCTTGCTCGCCGGAAGCGGGCGCACGCCAGCGAACTGGAAGACAACCTCCTCCGGCCGGATGGTCACGCCCGGCAGCACGAAGGCGAGCGATTGCAGGATGTAGTCGCGCTCGTCCGCCTCGCAGCGCACCGTGCCCGGATCATCGACGCGGATATCGGTCGAGCCGACCAGCACCTTGCCGAGATAGGGGAACAGGATGCAGATGCGCCCGTCCTCGTTCTCGTAGTAGATCATGTGCCCGTCGAGCATGTCGCGAAGCGCCGGATTGTCGACGATGAGGTGCGAGCCTTTCGTGCCACCCATCAGTGGCGCGGGCCGCGCCCCTTGAGGTAACAGGGAACCGTTCGCAATGTCGATCCAGCCGCCCGTTGCGTTGATCACCAAACGGGGCTGGATGGAAAGGGTTTCGCCGGAAACGCTATCGCGCAGCAGGAAGCCGCCCGGCCCCGCCTGTTCGACGGACGCGTAGTTCAACGCCTTGGCATTCTGGCCTGCCGAGAGGCCGTCGCGCAGCAGTTCCATACCGATGCGCTCCGGATGGCTGACCCAGGCATCGAAATAGGTCGCGGAATTGCGGATCGCCGGGTTGAGCGCAGGCCATTTTTCGAGTGTCGTCTTGCGGCCGCGAAACTCGTGCCTGGGCATCAGCGCCCGCTTGCGCGTCAGGAAATCATAGATGCCGAGGCCCGCCTTGATGGCGATGGCGCCGCGCCGGCTCGGACGGCGGGTGAGGCCGAGAAACCGCACGATACCGTTGGCAAGACCGGAGAACGTATCGAAGATAGGCACCGTGGTCGGCAGCGGTGCCACATAGTGCGGCGCGTTGCGCAGCAGCCGGTCACGCTCTACGAGCGATTCCTTGACGAGGCTGAACTCGCCGTTTTCGAGGTAGCGCAAGCCGCCATGGACCATGCGCGAGAGCGCCGCGCTCGCACCGGAGCAGTAATCGGCCTTCTCGACCAGCAGCACGTTGACACCCTGCAGCGCCAGCTCACGAAAGACGCTGAGCCCGTTGATGCCGCCGCCGAGGACGCACACGTCCACGCTCGGGCTCTTGCGGAGCCCGTCCAATGTATCTTTCCGGTTCATGATGGCAGTCCGCTATCCGTCCATATTGGCCAGTTTCGCCGCTACGGCAGTGTCGATGGCCGAAAGGTCATCCGCCCCGAGCCGGAGCATGCCGGCCCGCGCATTGTCCAGCGCCTGCGCCGGGTTCCTCGCACCGCAGAGCGCGAAGGTCACGCCCGGCTGCGCCAGCGTCCAGGCGATGACGACCTGGGCGATGCTCGCGCCATGCCGTTCCGCGACGGGCCGGATCGCATCGGAAAAATCCTTCGCTTTCTGCCGGTTTGCGACGGAAAAGCGCGGATTGTCCTTGCGCTGGTCATCGCCGGCAAAAATGCGGTCCGGCCCGATCGTGCCGGAGAGCAGGCCGAGCGCCAGCGAAGAGTAGCTGAGCGTCGACACGCCGTTCTGAACAGTGAGCGGCAGCAGGTCCGCCTCGATCTTTCGATCGATCATGCTGAACCGCTCCTGGATCGCATCGAGCGACCCGGTTTGGATGTATTGCTCCAGTTCCGTCCGGTTGACGTTGCTGGCGCCGATGGCGCGGATCTTTCCGGCCTTCTTCAGTTCCTCCAGTGCCGCGACGGTCTCCTCGATGGGCGTCGTCGGGTCCTGCCAATGGGTGATGTAGAGGTCGATATAATCCGTGCCGAGACGGCGCAGGCTTTCTTCCACTTCATGGATGATCGCGTCCCGGCCGAGATAGCGGTGGACCGGCTTGCCGTCCTGGTCGAAGAAGTGATTGCCCTTCTGCGTGTGCCAGACAAGACCGCATTTGGTGGCGATCACCGCCTTGTCGCGCCGCCCGGCAAGCGCCTTGCCGACGATCTCCTCCGAGCGGCCGAGACCATAGGCCGGGGCCGTGTCGATGAGCGTCACGCCCGCATCGAGCGAGGCCTGGATGGCGGCGATGGATTCCGCCTCGTCCGTGCCGCCCCACATCCAGCCGCCGATGGCCCAGGTGCCAAGGCCGACGGCCGAGGCGTTGACGCCGGAGCGCCCGATTTGACGGATCAACTGTTCGCCGCTCATGCGGAAAGTCCTTCTTCGGATGCCAGTTCAAGGATACGCGCGCCGGTCGCCTCGTCGGTGACGAGCGTGTCGAGATGGTTGCCGCGCAGGACGCTGAGGATGGAGTCCGCCTTGTTCAATCCACTCGCGACACCGATCTTCGTCGGGATCGAAGCGAACTCTTCCAGCGTCAGCGACACCAGCGCGCGGTTGAGGCTGTAGTCGCAGACCCGCCCCTCCCCGTCGAGCAGATGGGCGAGCAGCTCCGCGCTTGCACCGGAATGCTCAATGGCCGACCGGTCGGTGCTGGAGGACGGATGCAGGTCGTAATAGGTCGAATCCGCGCTCAGGATCGAGCCGATACCGACCACGGCCACTCTTGCCTCCCGCGCCCGCTGGAAGACTTCCGCGACGGAGCGCATGTTCATCAACATCGCCCGCTGTGCCGCATCGTCGGCAAAGAGCGGCGCATGGATCTGCCAGGAGCGCCCGCCGAGCCGCTCGGCCATCAGCGTCGAGACGTGATTGACGTCGGTATAGTGCTTGCCCTGCACGCAGCCTGTGCCCGGGATGACTTCGATATCGAAGAGGCGCTGCGCCTGCAGGCCGGCAACGACAGCGCTGACGCCCTTGCCGCCGGTGATGCAGATCGTGTCGCCGTCGGCGATCTCCTCGAGAAGCAGCCGCGCAGCCGCCTCCCCTACTGCCTGCAGTGCGGTCTGCGGATTGTCCGAGACGGTCGGCACCACGACAGCGCGGCTGATGCCGCCGAGCGCCAGAAGCCGTTCCTCCATGTCGACCAGCGGCTCGACAGGCGACTTGATCTTGATCTCGACGAGGCCGAGTTGGCGGCCGCGCTTGATCAGGCGGTTGACCGTGGCGTGGGAGATGCCAAGCTGGTCGGCGATCTGCGCCTGTGTGAGGCCTTCGAGAAAGTGCAGGACGAGCGCCTGGTGCATCTGGCGGGCGATGACGATCTCCTCGCGCGGCGCTGTCGTTCTGGGTTTCAACTTGGCGATCGGCATGTCAGGCAGCCTTCCGCTTGTGCAGGAAGTGATCGATGGAGACGGCAGCGAGCAGAATGCAGCCCTTGATCATGTCCTGCCAATAGACCGAGACGTTGAGCAGGATCAGCGACGAGGTGACAAGCGAGAGCAGCGCGATGCCGAGGATGGCGCCGAGGATCGTTCCCGAGCCGCCGTTGAGCGATGCGCCACCGATTACCGCCGCGGCGATGATGTTGAGCTCCATGCCGACGCCGAAGGTGGGCGTCGCCGCGCCGAAGCGGGACATGTAGATGACGCCTGCGACACCGGCGAGTGTGGAGCACAGCACCGTCACCCAGAATTTCACCTGGTTGGTCTTGATGCCGGAATAGAGCGCGGCCTTCTCGTTGCTGCCGGTGTAGAAAACCTTGCGGAAGGCGGTCGCCCGGCGCAGCAGGAAATCGAACAGGACGACGACGGAAACGAAGATCAGGATGACATAGGGCACACCGTAGAAGGTGCCCTGCCCCACCGCCTTGAAGCCGGCGGGCAACGTGAAGAGCGAAAGCGGCGTGCCCTTGGTGATGATGAGGCAGAGACCGCGCACGATCACCATGGCCGCGAGCGACGTGATGAAGTGATTAAGCCCGACGACCGTCACGAAGAAGCCCATGATGCCGCCGATGGCGCTACTGGCCAGGATGCCGATCAGCGAGGCCGTCCACGGATCGAGCCCGGCCAGGAAGAGCGAGCCGGAAAGCACCATCGCGAAGCAGACGACGGAGCCGACCGCCAGGTCGATGCCGCCGACGATGAGCAGGATCGTCATGCCGACGACCACGATGCCCTCCACCGAAAAGCTCATCAGCATGGCGCGGAAATTGCCGAGCGTCAGGAAGTGCGGCGAGGCAAAGCTCATGACCAGCCCGAGCGCCAGGATGATTGCGATCAGTCCGGCCTCACGCATCGTGCCGATGCGCTTGAAGGACGATGTTCCCGGCGCGCCTGCCGCCATCGTGTCGATTGCCATTTCCCTCTCTCCCGATTTCTCTTCACGCAGCATGATTTGCCGCCCTTGCCGTACCCAGCCCCGAAGCGAGGCGGATCACGGCCTCTTCCGACATCTCGCCTGCGCTCAGTTCGCCCGCAATATGTCCTTCCCGGACGACCAGCACACGATCGGCAAGGCCGAGCAGTTCCGGCATTTCCGACGAGATGACGATGATGCCGATGCCCGAGCGTGCGAGCTCGCGCAGCAGGCGGTGAATTTCCGTCTTGGCGCCTACGTCGATGCCGCGCGTCGGCTCATCCATCAAGATGACCTTCGGCTTCACGGCCAGTTGCTTGGCGATCGCCACCTTCTGCTGGTTGCCGCCGGAAAGCGATTTGACGGGCGCCTCTATGCCGCCCATGCGCACGCCAAGCCGGCGGGCGAAGTCCTCGGCAAGCGCCGCCTCCGCACGGCTGTTCAACAGGCCTGCGGAATTGGTCAGTGATTTCAGGTCCAGCACTGAAATATTCTGCGCGATGGACAGGTCGAGAAACACGCCCGAGCCCTTGCGGTCCTCGGACAGATAGACGATGCCGGCCTTCACGGCGTCGGCATAGGCATTGATCCTCTGCGCCTTGCCATGCAGGCGCACCGCGCCCGTGCTGCGGGGCCTGAGCCCGCAGATGCCTTCCGCGATCTCCGTACGGCCAGAGCCGATCAGGCCGCCAATGCCGAGGATTTCGCCCTTGCGTAAGCTGAAGCTGACGTTCCGGAAGCGGTCGCCATCGCCGATGCCATCGATTTCCAGGATGGTTTCGCCGGTCGCGTCAGACGCACCGAGCTTGTCGGGATAGAGCTGGGTGATTTCGCGGCCCACCATGCGGCGCACCACATCGTCCGGCGTCACGTCCGCGATGCGGTCGGTGCAGACATAGCGACCGTCGCGGAAGACGGTGACCCGGTCGCACAGCGAGAAAATCTCCGCCATGCGGTGGCTGATATAAATGATCGATATGCCGTTCGCCTTAAGGTCGCGGATGATCGAGAAAAGCTGCTGCGCCTCGGTTTCGGTCAGTGCTGCGGTCGGCTCGTCAAGGATCAGCACGCGGCAGTCGAGCGTCAGCGCCTTGGCGATCTCGACGAGCTGCTGGCTGGAAATCGGCAGGTCCGCCACCTTGCGGCGAACGTCGATGGCGGCAAGCCTGTTCATTACGGCCTGCGCATCGCGCTCAAGCGCGCGGTAGTTCATGAAGGGCATGCGCCGGCGATTGGTCGCCGCCATGAACATGTTTTCGGCAACCGTCGCATCGGGGCAGAGGGCGATTTCCTGATGCACCAGGCCAATGCCGAGCGACTGGGCAACGGCGGGAGACGAAACACGCACCACCTTGCCGTCGACGCGGATTTCGCCTTCGGTCGGCTGGAGCACGCCGGCGATGATGTTCATCAGTGTCGACTTGCCGGCGCCGTTTTCGCCGCAAAGCGCATGGACCTCGCCGCGTTCGAGCGTGAAGTCGACATCCGTCAACGCCTTCACCGCTCCGAAATGCTTGGTCACGCCATGAATGGTGAGCACCGGCTCCGCCATCGTCTTCCTCCCTGTCCGTCCAGACCATCCGCGCCAGAAGGCGCGGATGGCGTTTGTCAGGAGCTTACTCCTCGATGCCCTTGGTGCCGCGGCGCTTCAGGTACTTGTCCCAGTAGAAGTCGTCGGCATTTTCCGCCGTCACGATGGACAGGCCGTTGTCGACGACCGGAATGCTCATCGGGTTGAAGCCGGAGCGCTTGGCGTCGTTCATCGGGTCGATCAGTTCGGGATGCTTGGCGAGCCAGAGCAGCATGAAGCCCATATAGCCCTGCATGCCCTGGTTCGGGTTGATCGAGCCGAAGACTTCGCCCGCCTTGATCATGTCGAGGATGTTGGCGTTGACGTCCGCGCACATGACGAGGACCTTACCGCCGCTTTCCTTGTTGGCCTGCGCCGCGCCGATAGCGGAGTTCGCTTCCGGCATGAAGACAGCGCCGAGGTTCGGATTTGCCTGGATGAGGCTGGAAAGCCCCTGATAGGCCTTGGTCGGATCCTGGTTGGAGGCGGCGCGGCCGACAAGCTTCATGTCCGGCCACTTCTCCTCCATGCGCGCGACGAAGGCGGCAATGCGCTTGTCGTGGTTGTCCTGGCCCGGATTTTCCAGAACCGCATATTCACCCTTGCCGCCCATCTTCTCGGCGATCGCGTCTGCGGCATAGGTGCCTTCGCGGGTATTGTCCGAGGTGATGAAGGAAACGCGCTTGGAAAGCGGCGAGTCGGCCGCGAAGGTCACGACGGCTGTGCCCTGATCGATGGCGCGGTTGATCGGCTCGATGAACGGGTCGGAATTCATCGGATGAACGAGAATGCCGGCCGGGTTCTGTGCGAGCGCCTGGTCGAAGGTGGCGATCTGCTTGTTGACGTCATATTCCGGCGTGCCGGTATATTCCGTCTCGCAGCCGAGCTGCTGGCCCGCCTGCTTGAACATTTCATAGACCGGGAACCAGTATTCGACGCCCGAAACCATGACGTTCATGACATATTTTTCACCCGGCTTGCAGCGGAACGGGTTCTCCGTCTCGGCGGCCGCGGAACCGGCAAAAAGCGTTGCTGCGAGGACCGCCATCGCGGTCGTGCTGAGAAAAGTGCGCAAAAGTCCTCCTCGAGGCCGAAGCCCCTCCCAAAAAGCCCGAGGGCGTCGGAACGACGCCGCTGATCGCGTTGAAGACCGGATTTCCTCCTCGAAGTCCGGTATGGGCAGCTAACTGCAAAGCGCATTGCGTGTCAATATAATTCACGCATTGAAATATATTTCATATCGTGGCGGTGAAATCAAGCGTGCAGGATGAAATATCTTTCATGCCTATCCCCTAACCCGGATGCCGGAAGGGTCGTAAAGCGGGTCGAGGTGGATTTTCGCCGGTGTGTGCTGCATGGCGACAACGAGTTCATAGTCGCCATCCCCGAGGAAATCGTCAACGAGGCCCTCGGCGCAACGGACATAGCCGTAGCCGATGTTCTGGCCGACCGTGTAGCCGTAACCGCCGCTGGTCAGATAGCCGACAGGCTCTCCGTTGCGCAGGATGGTTTCGCGCCCGACGAGCACGATATCCGGATTGTCGACGGTGAAACCGGCGAAGGCCTTCCGGCGCGGCGCGCTCTGGGCGGCTTCCAGCGCCCGACGACCGAGGAAATCGGTGTTCTTGCGCAACTTCACCGCCCAGCCGAGACCCGCATCGAAGGGCGTATCGTTGGGCGTGATGTCTGAACCCCAGGCACGGTAGCCTTTTTCGAGGCGGAGCGATTCCAGCGCGCGGTAGCCGACAGGGCGGATACCGAAGGGTTCGCCTGCCGCCATCAGCGCGTCAAAGACGCCCCCGATGGCATCGATCGGCATATGCAGTTCCCAGCCGAGTTCCCCGACATAGGTGACGCGCAGCGCCCGGACGGCATGGCCTTCTATGTCGATTTCACGGACATGGCCGAAGGGGAAGCAGGTGTTGGAGACATCCGCATCCGTCACGGCGGCGAGCACGTCGCGCGACCTCGGCCCCATCAGCGAGAGGGTGCCGAAGTCCTCGGTGACGTCGCGCAGCGTGACGTCGAGACCGGCGGGAATATGGTCGGCGATCCAGCCGAGATCGTGCGTGCGGAAGCCGGTGCCCGTGACGATATAGAACGTCTCATCCGTCAGTCGCGCCACCGTCAGGTCGGCCTCTATGCCGCCGCGGCTATTGAGAAGTTGGGTATAGGTAAGCCGCCCAACCGGTTTGCTCACATCATTGGCGCAGATCCAGTCGAGCACCTTCTGCGCGTCCGGCCCACTCATCTCGTATTTGGCGAAGGAGGACTGGTCGAAGACGCCGACGGCCTCGCGCACATGGCGATGCTCGTCTCCGACGGCGGCAAACCAGTTCTGCCTTCCCATCGAATAGACATCCTTCGGCTCGACACCTTCCGGCGCAAACCAGTTCGGCCGCTCCCAGCCGAGTTTCGAGCCGAAGACCGCGCCTTGCGCCTTCAGTCGCGCGTAGAGCGGCGAGACGATGCGCGGACGGCCGCTTTCGTATTCCTCGTGCGGGAAGCCGATCGTGTAGTGCTTGCCATAGGCCTCCAGCGTGCGGTCGAGCACCCATTGGCGATCGCGGTGCATGCCGGAAAAGCGGCGGATATCGACCACCCAGAGATCGAGGGGGGCCTCGCCGTCGATGACCCATTGCGCCAGCACCCAGCCAGCCCCTCCCCCCGAGGCAATGCCGAAGGCGTTGAAGCCCGCGCCGACGAACATGTTCGCGCATTCGGGCGCCACCCCGAGGATGAAATTGCCGTCCGGCGTAAAGCTCTCCGGCCCGTTGATCATCTGCTTGACGCCCACGTTCTCCAGCGCCGGTACGCGGGCGATCGCCGCGCCCATATGCTGTTCGAAATGGTCGAAATCATCATCGAAAAGCCGATAGGCCCAGTCGTCCGGCACGTCACCCGTCGTCCAGGGTTGCGGGTTCGGCTCGTAGCCGCCCATCACCAGCCCGCCGACCTCCTCCTTGAAGTATGTGCGGCGATCCGGGTCGCGGATGGTCGGCGCGTCGGTCGAAAGGCCGGGCACCTTCCCGGTAATGATATACTGGTGCTTGACGGGCTGGAGCGGCACATTGATACCCGCCATCGCCCCCACTTGCCGCGCCCATTGGCCGGCGCAATTGACCACCTTCTCGCAGGCAATATCGCCAAGCGTGGTGCGCACACGATGGATGCGGCCGTCCTCCATGTCGAAGCCCGTGACGCGCACGTTCTCGACGATCTTCGCGCCGTTCATGCGCGCCCCCCGGGCGAGCGACTGCGTGATATCGGAGGGGCTTGCCTGCCCGTCTGTCGGCAGCCAGCTCGCGCCGACGAGATCGCCGACTTCCATCAGCGGCCACATCGCCTTCACCTCCTGCGGCGTCAGCAGGTGCATGTCCATGCCGAAGCTTCTGGCCGTCGTCGCCAGGCGGCGGAACTCCGTCCAGCGGTCCGGGTTGGTCGCAAGGCGCAGGCACCCCGTCATCTTCCAGCCGGTCGCCAGCCCCGTTTCGGCCTCCAGTCCCTTGTAGAGATCGACGGAATATTTCAGCACGCGGGTGATCGATGCCGAGGAACGCAGCTGGCCGACGAGGCCTGCCGCATGCCAGGTGGAGCCGGAGGTCAGCGTGCCCTGCTCCAGAAGGACGACATCCGCCTTGTGATCGCGCGCAAGGTGGTAGGCCGTCGAGCAGCCGATGATGCCGCCGCCGATAACGACGATCCCGGCATGGGATGGCAGGATCATGTTGTGCTTTTCCCGTATGTGGTTCTGAAATGGTCGAGCGCCCTGTCGAGGCGTTCAAGGTTTTGCGCGGTGTAGCCGACATAGTCGACGCCGGGCGTGGCAAGGTGCAGCTCGGACACCATGCTCCACATCGCCTCGCGCAGCAGCGAGGCACATTGCATGGCGGCATGGGAACGACGGATTGCCGGATCGGGCGCACCGCCGAAATAGGCTTCCAGAAAATCCTCGGCCTCCTCCGCCGAAAACCCGGCATTGGAGGTCGCGCCGGCCAGGTCGAACATGGCGGTGGAGAAGCCGGCATATTCGAAATCGATCAGCCAGAGCCGCTCGCCATCGTCGAGTATGTTTGCCGGCAGCAGGTCATTGTGGCCGAAGACGATGGGCAAAGGCACCTGCGCTGCTTCCAGCTCCTGCGCAAGCGCCCGATAGTCGGCTAGATGCGGCATCATACGGCTGCCACCCGCCTCCAGCGTGCGGGCATAGTCACGCACCACATGGAACGGCCAGAAGAGGAAGGCGGCACCACTCACCGCCGCCGGCATCTCGCGGTGGAAGCGGCGCAGCAAATCCGCCACGCGGCGGCGCTCGGCGACGACGTCCCGGCCGCCAAACGTTTTGGCGCCAAGATAAGCCGAAACCATGGTGCCCGGCTCGGCATATCGTACCGCCGGCCCGAAGCCGGCCGCATGCGCGGCGCGCGCCGTCATCAGCTCCCGTTCTCGAAGGACATGGTGAAAGGGAAAGTCCCTGCCGAAGCGCACGACATGTCGCCCCGCTCCGTCGCCGACAAGATAGCTCTCATTGCTGATACCGCCCTTCAGCGGCGTGATATCCAAGCGTCCGCTCCAGCACGGCAAGGCCCGGATGCGGTCTTCCACGGCGCGGCTGAGCTCGACGTGCCCCTCCATCAAACTCACCTCCCCGCAGCAACCGATGGCCAGGCTGGTCTGCTTGTCGCTGAAGCCGTTCCCGGTTTGTCTTGTGGCTGCCGCGTAGCGTCAATGTCATGCCGGATCGAAGAAACTGTCAATCCAGAAATGTGGCTTTTCTTGCTTTTGTGACCGATTTTGCGGCTTTCTTGCCAGACAGCCCGCAACGGATTATGAAACAGAAGAACCCTTGCGGACCGGAGAGCCATGAACCATTCCAAGCGCCATAGCGACATCCTCCGGCTTCTCCAGCAGGAAGGAACGGTGAGCATAGCGGACCTTGCCCAAAAGCTCGACGTGTCGCTGGAAACCGTGCGGCGGGACATCAAGCCGCTGACGACGAGCGGGACCGTCGTGAAGATGCATGGCGCCGTGGCCTTGCCCTCCGTTGTCGGCGAAGCGCCCTTCGAAAAACGCATGCGCGAGAACAGCGAAGCGAAGAAGGCGATCGCGGTTGCCGTTGCGGCGACGATCCGTGACGGCGATTCCATCATGCTCGATACCGGCACGACCACGAGCTACCTTGCCCGCGAGCTGCTCAGCCACCGGCAGCTGACCGTCGTCACCAATTCCTCCGACATCGCCAGGACTCTCTCCACGGTCAACGGCAACCGCGTCTACATGGCGGGCGGCGAGTTGCGCAGCGACAACGGGGCCGCGTTCGGCATCTCCGCCATCGAGTTCATCAGCCATTTCACCGTGGGCCACGCCGTCATCACCACCGGCGCAATCGATGCGGCGATCGGCGTGATGGACTACGATCTGGACGAGGCAGAATTCGCCCGCGCCGTCGTTTCGCGCGGCAAGCGCGCCATCGTCGTCACAGATCACACCAAGTTCGGCCGGCAGGGGCTGGTGCGCGTCTGCGAGTTCAGCGCGCTCACGGATCTCTTCACCGACAAGGCCCCGCCGCGTGATATTTCCGCCGCGTTGAAAACATCCGGCGTCAACGTCACCCTCGCCCGCTAAGTTGCCTGCAGTAAACTGAAAAACCCGGCGAATCACTTCGCCGGGCCTGCCGTTTTCAGCGACGCCGGAACCGTCCTGCGGCCCGCGTTCACCAGGTCGTGCTTGCCTTGAGCATAAAGGTCCGGCCGGCGCCATACCCGCAGGACCCCGTCCCCTTGCAGCTTGCCACATAGTCCCTGTCGAAGAGATTGGAGGCATTGAGCGCGATCGCCCAATTGTCCTTCTCGAAACGGATCGCGGCATCGACAAGCGTTGCCGAAGGCACTTCGAGCGTGTTCGCCTGATCCGCCCAGGACTTGCCGATATGACGCACGCCGGCCGCCACGCTGAGACCCTCCAGCACACCGCTCTGGAAGGCATAGTCGAGCCACAGCGACGCCGTGAGATCCGGCACCTGGATCGGCGTATTGCCGGCAGGGGTGGAATCGGTCTCGCTGAGAACCTCCATGTCGAGATAGGTCAGCGCGCCGATCACCCTCAGGCCCGGCGTCAGGTTCGCCTGTATCGACGTTTCGAAGCCACGGGACTGAACCTCCCCGAGCGCAGCCTGGAAGAGCGGGTTCGACGGATCGGGCGCCGCCGCGTTCTTACGGGTGACGTCGAAATAGGCCGCCGTGATGATCGCGTCCATGAAGCCAGGCTGATACTTCACGCCGGCTTCCCATTGCTCACCCGTTTCCGACTTGAGCAGCCTGCCGTCCGCGCCGGTCGTCGTCGTCGGATTGAAGGAGGTGGAATAGCTGACATAGGGCGTCAGGCCGTTTGCAAATTCATAGGCGAGTGCAGCCCTACCCGTGAACTTCCGTTCGTTTCCATCGACGGAATTCACCGCCGTGATGTTGTCTTCGAGGTCGGTCGAGACGAAATCATAGCGGCCGTTAAAGGTCGCAATCCAGCCGCCGCCGAACTTGATCTGGTCCTGCGCGTAGAGGCCAAGCTGGCTCTTGTTGAGGTCCTGATCAAGATAGGTCGCGAGCGGGCCCGGAACCGTGCCGTAGACCGGGTTGAGCGGGTCCAGCGATGCAGCGCCGCCGGCCCCTTGTGTCTGCTCAATCGTGTAATTGCGGTAATCGAGGCCGACCAGCAGTGTGTGATCGAGAGCCCCGGTCGAGAAACCGCCCTCAAGCTGGTTGTCCACCGCGAAAAGGCCGACATCGGTGTCGTGCCCGAAGCGGAAACGGTCGAGCATGCCGGCGGAAATGCCGTTGCCATAGAGACCGTCTTCCTCCAGCGAGACATTCGCGTAACGCAGGTTCTGACGCACCGTCCAGTCGTTGTCGAATGTGTGCTCGAACTCGTAGCCGATCATCGCCTGCCGGCGCTTGTAGGTGTCGAAGTCCGGCTCGCCATAGAACAGGTCGCGCGGGATACGTCCGACGCCGGGCGCATCGACGACCGTGCCGACATAGGGCAGGAAGCCGGTGCTGGTGTGGGTCAGGTCGATGTCCTGATAGGAACTCAGGATGGTGAAGCTGGTGGCCTCGTCGGGCTTCCATGTCAGGCTGGGGGCAATGGTGCCGCGGAAGTCCTTCGCCTTGTCGGTCTCCCAGCCGCCGCCGGAAATTTTTCCCGTCAGGCGGTAGTTCACCACATCGTCGCTGCCGAGCCGGTCACCGATGTCGAGCCCGAGATAGCCATTGCCGAAGCTGTTGATGCCGGTCTCGATATAGCGCAGCGGCTCGTCCGTCGGACGCTTGCTGATGTAGTTGACGAAACCGCCCGGATTGGCCCCGCCATAGAGCGCCGAGCTTGGACCCTTCATGACCTCGATGCGCTCGAGGAAGAACGGATCGATGAGGAACGTCCCGAAGCCGCTCTGGTGCAGCGACAGTCCGTCAAGGAACACACCGGTCTGATCGGCCTGGAAGCCGCGAATGAACAGCCAGTCCGTATCCGAATCCGTGCCATAGGTGGACGGATTGACGCCGGCGACATAGCGCAGCGCCTCGTCTATTTTCTGCGGGCTCTGGGCATCGATCTGCTCGCGCCCGACGACGGTTACGGATTGCGGGATTTCCTTGAGCGTGGCGATCGATTTGCTGCCGGTGCGCGTCGTCTTGGCGACGAGGCCCTGCACGGGCTCGACCCCTACCCCGGTGGAAGCGCCCTGCTCTACGCGGATTTCTTCCAGACGTGTTGTCTCCCCCACATCCTGCGCAACCGCGCCCAGCGGCGCAAGCAGGGCGATTGCGGCCGTGCCGCAGGCCAGAGCAAGCCTCGACCGTTGTTCGTTCTTCGACTTCTGCACCATCCGACAAACCCCACTCACGCCCGATCCCCGCACCGGGCAAGCCAATCACAATAAGATGAGTGATTAACTCGATTTTAATTGCCGGGCTTGTCGCATTCCCCGGAAATTGAACGTTCTTGGGCAATTTTCAGAAAGGTGGGAATTCGCCCACAGCATCGTCAGGTAAGCTGCACCTTCTGCCAATGGGCCGGAGTCGTACCGAAATTCTTGCGGAAGACGCGGGTGAAATGCGCCTGATCGGCAAAGCCGGTCTCAGAGGCGATTTCTGTCAGGGATAATTCTCCCTTCAGAATCAATCCCTTGGCATGCTGTAAGCGAGCATTGACCTGCCATTGATGCGGGGCGACCCCGGTGGAGGCCTTGAAGGCATGGCTGAAATGGGATTGCGAGAGGCCGATCAGGGCGGCCAGTTCCTCCAGCCGGATATTGCGCAAGCAGTTTTCTTCAATGAACTCCGTCGCCCGGCGCAGTTGCCAGCCGGCAAGCCGGCTGCGCTTGCGGCTCGGCGCCTTGGCGAGCTTCATGACGTCGATGATCAGCGCAAGCGCCAGGCCGTCACCGTAGAGGTCGTGCAACGGCTGGGGGTTGGTGCATTCGGCGGCAATGAGTTGCGCCAGAGCATAAAGCCGGTCGTCGGAGAAGAAGAGCTGCGGCGTCGCGAGCCGCTGTGGATCGAGGTCCTCCGCCAGCCGCCGGCTGATGGCCTCTGCATCAAAATGCAGGTCGAGATGGCGCACGAACCGATGGTCCGCAAGGTCGGCCCAAAGCTCGAAGTCAGCCGGAATATAGGCGATCGGCCGGTGCATCCAGTCCTCGACGGTTTCCGTGCCGCCCGGTTTCACGCGCATGCGGGATTGGCCCGGTCCACGCTTGTCGAGCAGAATGAAGAGCCGTGGATCCTGTCCGACATAATATCCGCCCGCATGAGGCGCGCATTCGACATCCCACACATCGGCAACGATACCGTTCCATTGCCGGCGGTTGAGATCGCCCACGACGGAAAAGCCCTCGATCCTGTTTTGCATGCGGGGCTGGAACGTCATGTCGCCGACCGAATATACCTTCATATTTTGGTCAAGTTTTGTACCGCGAAAGGCGCGGCGACGCAACATCGCCAAACGAAGAAGGGGCGGCTTGACGCCACCCCTTCCCCGCAGGTTAGCCCTGTCATTCTTCTTCCTGGAACACCTGCTCGCGCTTGGCCTTGACCGACGGCAGGAAGACGATGATCAGAACCGCGAGCGCGATGGCAAGCAGCACAGCACTGATCGGCCTTGTGACGAACGTCATCGGGTCGCCGCGCGACAGGATCATGGCGCGGCGCAGGTTCTCCTCCAACAGCGGCCCAAGCACGAAGCCGAGCAGCAATGGCGCCGGCTCGCACCGCAGCTTCACCAGCAGATAGCCGCCAAGGCCGAACAGCGCGACCGCATAGAGGTCGAAGACATTGGAGTTCACGCTGTAGACGCCGATTGAGCAGAAGGCCATGATGATCGGGAACAGCACGTAGTAGGGCACCGTCAGCAGCTTCACCCAGAGGCCGATCAGCGGCAGGTTCAGCACGACGAGCATCAGGTTGCCGATCCACATGGAGGCGATGATGCCCCAGAACAGCGTCGGCTGCTCGGAGGCCACGTTCGGCCCCGGCACGATGCCCTGGATGATCATCGCGCCCACCATCAGCGCCATGACGGGATTGGCGGGAATGCCGAGCGTCAACAGTGGGATGAACGAGGTCTGGGCACCCGCGTTGTTGGCCGATTCCGGACCTGCCACGCCAGCAATCGCACCATGGCCGAACTCCTCGGGATGGTCCGAAATGCGCTTCTCGACCGTGTAGGAGGCAAAGGCCGCCAGGATCGCCCCGCCGCCGGGCAGGATGCCGAGCGCCGAGCCGATGGCCGTACCGCGCAGCACGGGCGCGAACATCCGCTTGAAATCATCCTTCGTCGGCCAGAGGCCCGAGACCTTCGCCATCACGAGGCTGCGCGTCTTCTCGCCCTCGAGGTTGCGCAGGATTTCGGCGATACCGAAGACACCCACCGCGACCGCGACGAAGTTGAGGCCGTCGGCATATTCGCGGATGCCCAGGGTAAACCGTGGCGTACCCGTATAGATGTCCGTGCCGACAAGACCAAGCAGCAGCCCGAGCGCGACCATGGCGAGCGCCTTGACGATGGAGCCGTGCGCCAGCGCAATGGAGGAAACAAGGCCGACCACCATCAGCGAGAAATACTCGGCCGCACCGAATTTCAGCGCGACCACGGTCAACGGGATTGCGAAAATCGCGACGAGGAAGGTCG
The DNA here is from genome assembly GCF_049651085.1 of Shinella sp. Lineage (GTDB taxonomy): Bacteria > Pseudomonadota > Alphaproteobacteria > Rhizobiales > Rhizobiaceae > Shinella. The sequence continues at coordinate 5,399 of NZ_JBASBL010000018.1, read as the reverse complement.
AGACCGTACCGGCGAAGAAGGAGCCGAGCGCCGCGATGGAAAGCGCCGCGCCCGCCCTGCCCTTGCGGGCCATCTGGTAGCCGTCGATGGCGGTCACCGCGGATGAGGATTCACCCGGCATGTTGATCAGGATGGCCGTGGTCGAGCCGCCATATTGCGCGCCGTAATAGATGCCGGCGAGCATGATCAGAGAGGAGACCGGCTCAAGCTGGAATGTGATCGGCAGGAGCATGGCGATGGTCGCCGTCGCACCGATGCCGGGCAATACGCCGATCAGCGTGCCGAGCAGAACGCCGATAAGGCAGAAGGCGAGGTTGGCGGGCGAGGCGGCTGTCGAAAAGCCGAGCGCGAGATTGCTGATAAGATCCACGAGCGCCTCCTACAGACGGGTCCAGGGGCCGAAGCGCTCGAACGGCAGGCCCAACGCATAGCTGAACACTGCTGCCGAGAAGATCGTGATTGCCAGTGCCAGGATGAGCGCCATGCCGGGCTTCATCCGCTGCGAGGCGAAGGCGGCAATCAGCGCCGTGAAGAACAGCGAGGGCACGAAGCCAAGGCCCCGGACAGTCAGGCCGAAGAACACGGGGGCGGGCAGGATGAAAAGCATCCCGCGAAAGGCCAGCGGGCCCATGGGCTCGCCCTTTACCCGGGCCGACTGAACGAGCACCACAATGCCCAGCATCGTCAGGATGACCGCAAGGATCAGCGGAAAATAGCCAGGCCCCATGCGGAACGCGGTGCCAAGCTCGAGGTTGAGGCATTGGTAGACAAAGAAGCCACCGAGCGCGATGAAGGTCAGGCCGCATATGGCATTGGTGCTGTCGAACTGCACTTGTTTCATGGAATCCCCTCTTCCAGCGACCGGATGAGGCCGCTCAGGTGGCAGGAATCGCGGCGGTGTTGACCGCCGCCACGATTCCATCAGACGCGTTTCAGTCGGCGTACTGACCGGCAGCTTCGATGACGGTCTTCCAGCGGGCAATCTCGCTTTCGAGCTTTGCCTTGAGGGCGGCCGGCGTCGCATCCGCCTCGGAGGAGGGCGCCGTGCCGAGCTCGGCAAAGCGCGCCACGACGTTCTCGTCCTTCAGTGCGAGCTGGAGCGACTTGGACAGGCGCTCGGTCACCTCCGCCGGCGTGCCCTTCGGAGCGTAAATGCCGTGCCAGATGCCGACCTGGAAACCGGGTAGGCCGGCTTCTTCTGCCGTCGGAACGTCCGGCAGGTTGCCGAGACGGGCAGGGGACGTCACGGCATAGGCCTTGATCGTTCCGCCCTGGATCTGCTTCGTCGTGTTGGTCGTCTGGTCGCACATCACGTCGACCTGGCCGCCGAGAAGGTCCGTCATGGCGGGGCCCGTTCCCTTGTAGGGCACGGTGGTAAACTGGGCCTGCATGGCGCTCATCAGCATCATGCCGCAAAGATGCGAGGCCGCACCGATACCGGCATTGGCCACGGTCACGGTGTCCTTGTTGGCCTTCATATAGTCGATCAGGCCCTTGAGATCGCTGGGCTCCAGGTCCTTGCGGGCGACGATCGTCATCGGCACATCGGTAACGAGGCCGACATATTCGAAGGCGCCAAGCGTGTCATAGGCCAATTTGCGATAGAGCGTCGCGCTGGTCGCCATACCGATATGATGCAGCAGCAGCGTGTAGCCGTCCGCATCAGCGCTAGCCACGCGGCCCGCGCCGAGCGTGCCGCCGGCGCCGCCGACATTTTCCACGACGATCTGCTGGCCGAGATCCTTCGACATCGCTTCGGCGACGAGGCGCGTCACCGTGTCCGTCGGGCCACCGGCGGAGAAGGGCACGACCATGGTGATGGTGCGCTCCGGATAGGTCTGGGCAAGAGCAGAGGTAGAAAGCAGCGATACGGCGATTGCTGCCGAAACGCCGACGAGGGCTTTCAAGGTCTTCATCAAATCCTCCCGATGAAATCCCAGCCGGCAGGGCTCCTCCCGAGCCGGTTCTGGAGGCATCAGAAGGGACGTGATTGTGCGCCAAGACAAGCGGGGGGTCGGATTTACGGCGCAGTTTACGGCAGTAAACCCGTCCGGCTGGGTGGAAGCGGTGACAAATTGATCGCAAGCCGGGTGGATTTCCACCCAATCTTCCGTCAGACGTCGTCCTGAAGCGGCGCAGAATTGATGTTCTTGTCGAGCCCGTACTTCTGCATCTTCTCGTAAAGCGTCTTGCGGGACACGCCGAGCTGCTCGTAAACCGGCTTTACCCGGCCGCCGTGAGCGGCTAGTGCGCTCGATATCAACCCACGCTCATACGCCGCGACCTTGTCCGCCAGCCGCTGCGGCTCCCCTAGCTGGAACCTGTTTTCCGGATTGGCGTCGAGACCGAGTACGAACCGCTCCGCCGCATTGCGCAGCTCACGGACATTGCCAGGCCAGCTGCGACCGGCAATTTCGGCAGTCAATTCTGCCGGTACATCGACCTCGCTGCGCATATAGCGCGCGGCCGCTTCGCGCACGAGCTGGAAGAAGAGAAGGGGGATATCGGCCTGGCGCTGGGCGAGCGATGGGACATGCAGGGTCGCAACATTCAGGCGATAGAGCAGGTCCGCACGGAAGCGACCGGCCGCGACCTCACTTTGAAGATCGACCTTGCTCGTCGCGATGAACCGCACATCGAGCGGCACGGGCTCGTTCGACCCGAGCCGCGTGATGACCCGTTCTTGCAGGACCCGAAGAAATTTTGCCTGCAAATCGAAGGGCATAGAGCCGATCTCATCGAGCAGAATAGTGCCGCCGCGGCCATGTTCGAACTTGCCGTATCGCGGCCGAAGCGCGCCGGGAAAGGCTCCCGCCTCATGCCCGAAGAGTTCGCTCTCGATCAGGTTTTCCGGAAGCGCCGCGCAATTGATCGCGATGAATGGTTTGTCGGCGCGCGTGCTGATGTCGTGCAACGCCCGGGCGACGACCTCCTTGCCCGCCCCCGTTTCACCGATGATCAGCGTATCGGCATCGGTCGCGCCAATGGCCCGCAACCGGTAGCGCAGGTCCACCATCACCTGCGTCCGGCCGGGCAGACGAGCCTCGATATCGTCGCGCTTACCGGCAACCGCGCGCAGGCGGCGGTTTTCCAACACCAGGCTGCGACGGTCCATCGCACGGCGGATGATGCCGGCGAGATGCTGGACCGTGAACGGCTTTTCGAGAAAATCGTAGACGCCCGCACGCATCGCGCTAACGGCAAGCTGCACATCCGCATGTCCCGTCACGAGAATGACCGGCACCTCCGCATCCACTTCGCGGATCCGCTGCAGCAGGGTCATGCCATCCATGCCGGGCATGCGGATATCGCTGACGACCACCCCGTCAAAGGCATAGCCGACAAGTTCGAGCACAGGCTCGGCGCTGGAGAAGGTGTCGACTTCAATACCGAACAGTTCCAGCGCCTGCGCCGAGGAACGCCGCATCTCCTCCTCGTCATCGATCAGGAGAATACGTCCCCCCGTCATTCCGCTGCCTCCCGCACAGTCTCCGCGCTTTCCAACACAATACGGAAAACCGCGCCACCTTCCACATGGTTCGCAACGGAGAGGCTTCCGCCGAAGTCCTTGACAATATTATAGGAAATGGAGAGGCCGAGGCCGAGCCCCTTGCCAACGCCCTTGGTGGTGAAGAAGGGATCGAAGATGCGCTCGGCAATTGCCGCCGGTACGCCAGCCCCGTGATCGTGCACTTCTATGACGACAGTGCTATCCATGCGCCGGGCGGAAAGGACGATCCTGCGATCCGGCAGGCCTTCGACTGCATCCGCGGCGTTGCTGATGATATTGACCAGCACCTGCTGCAGGCGAACCGGCCCCGCCTTCACCAGAATCCCGTCGCTTTCGAGCTCGACGGTCAGCTGCGCGTCGGCGGCCTTCAACCGCGGCGCGATGATTTCCAGCGTATCGGCTATGACATCGGGGAGGGGAACCGGCCCTAGCTTCTCGTTCGGCTTGCGCGCGAAGTTGCGTAAGTGGCGGCTTATCGAAGCCATTCGATCGATGAGCCCGGAAATCCGGCGCACATTGTCCTGCGCCTCCGGCACACGGCCGCGGTCGATCAGCATGGCGGCACTGTCTGCATAGGTCTTCGCCGCGGCAAGGGGCTGGTTGAATTCATGGGAGAGGGCGGCCGACATCTGGCCGAGACCGGCAAGTTTGCCGGCCTGGATCAGGTCGGCCTGCGTCTTGCGCAATTCCAGCTCGGTCAATCGCCGTTCGGCAATTTCCAGCTCGATCTGTTCATTGACGCGGGCAAGGTCGGCGGTGCGTTCCTCGACCCGATGTTCCAGTTCGTTGCGTGTTTCCTCCTGAAGGCGCAGCCGCTCGACGACGCGGCCACGACGCTGCCACAGCACGGCGCCGCCAAGTGCCGCAAGGCAGATGAACAGCAGACCGGCGATCAGGGTGGTTCGCGCCTGCGTGCGCACCGATGCCGTATCGAACAGGACATTCACCGTCCAATCGGCTTGCGGCATATAATGCGAGAGCCGGAGATATTCCCGCCTCGTGCCCTCGCCAGCGATCTGCATCAGATGTTGACCGTGGTAAACTGATTCGGTGACCGGCAGGGGCTTCAGCACCGCATCCGCATAACGCCGTGAGGTCTGGGTGCGGGCAAGACGCGGCGCATCGAGCGGCAGGATACCGCTATAGAGCCATTCCGGACTGCCGGTCATGAAGACGATGCCTTCCGGATCCGCCACGAAAATCTTGTATTCCCCGCCGCGCCACGAACTCTCGATCGAATCGATATCCACCTTGAAGACGATGACGCCAAGAATTTTTCCGGCGACCTCGACGGGTGACGAGAAATAGTAACCCCGTTTCAGGGAGGTCGTGCCCAAGGCATAGAAGCGGGCCGGGCTTCCGGCGATGGCATCGAGAAAGTAGGGACGATAGCTGAAATTCTCTCCGATGAACGTGCCCGGCGTATCATAGTTGCTGGCCGCGATCGTATTGCCGTCCGGGGTCATCACATAGATGTCGGAAGATTCCAGTAGAGCGTTGATTTCCTTAAGATATTGATTCGCGACTTTGCGCAGGGCCGGGTTATCCGGCGCCTGCAGAAGTCCTTCGATGTCGTCATGATCGGCGATCAGCGCGGGCAGGGGCTCATAGCGGCTGAGATGTCCGGCGAGCGCCGCAACGGCGAGCCGCAAAGCTGAACTTGCCTGCGACGACGCTTCATCCATGTAGCTGCGCGTCAGGAGCGCACCTGCCTGCAGAATAGCGAGCACGACGACGATCGGCAGGATAGCGAAAGCCAGGGCATATCGCAGCTTCACGGAATGACGGCTCCTCTCCGCTTCCCATCGGCCAAGCGGCCGATCCCGTATTCTACCGACAGGGTGACCGCTTTCCTAGAGGGGAGGGGCGGGGAGGGGAGGGGAGGGGA
>NZ_JBASBL010000017.1:0-51650 GCF_049651085.1 Shinella sp. | reverse complement strand
GCTCCGGCTCCCAGTCGAGCGTCGCAAGGTGCTTTTCGATGGAGACGGCGAGCGCATCGATATAGGCCGGGTCGTCGTGATAGGGCGGCACGGTGCGCAGCGCCGGCTGCCAGCGCATCTTGAGCAGCGTCTCGAACGCCTTGTCGTTGACGGTCGCCGTCGTTGCGGCTGCATATTGCGGATAGAGCGGGAAGACGAGGATGCGCTCACAGCCCTGCTTTTGCAGATGTTCCATGCGCGATGCGATGGACGGCTGGCCGTAGCGCATGGCCCAGTCGACGACGACCTCGGAATGGTCCTCAAGCGCCGTTGCCATCAGTTCGGCCTGGCTGCGCGTATAGGTGCGCAGGTAGCTCTCGTTCCGGTCCTTGTTCCAGATCGTCTCATAGGCCTTGCCGACCTTGCCGGGGCGGGTGTTGAGCACGATGCCAAACAGGATCGGATACCAGGCGATGCGCGGCCATTCGATCACGCGCTTGTCGGTCAGGAATTCCCGCAGGTAGCGGCGCATCGAGGTGTAGTCCGTGCCATCAGGCGTGCCGAGATTGACGAGGAGCACACCGACCTTGCCATGCTTGACGGGCGGATGGGCGGTGGGCTTGGCAATGTCCTGCATGATGGTGCGATCCTGTACGTTGTCGTTCATTCTTCTTCTGCGCGGCGGGGCCGGTCCGTTCAGAATGGTTCTAAAAAGAAATGCCGGCCCGGGAAAGCCCGGACCGGCATAAAAAGTGGAGACAAATTGTCCTTATTTGGCCGGGATCGACAGCTCCGTGCCGATATGCAGCGTGCGCGGACGCGGATTGCCATTGGCTGCTGCAATCTTGCGCCACAGCGTGCCGTCGCCATAGGCGGCCTTGGCCAGGTCCCAGAGCGTGTCGCCGCGGGCGATGACATGCTTGCCGCCAGCCGTTGCCGCGGACTCGGATGCGGTGGTGGTGGCCGCCACTTCGCCGGCGGCGGCAGCGCCATCGACCGACTTCGCGTCCGTCTGCGTCGTTGCAGCGTCGGCTGTCGCCGGGGTCTGCGTGGATGCCGCTGCGGCGACCTCGGTGATGCGGCCGTCCGTATAGGGCTTGTAGGGGCGGTTGGCGGCGAGATAGTCGGCGACGACCAGCTCGAGGTTCGGACCGAAATCGTAGGCGTTCATGCCGGACTTGGCGAAGATCGAATAACCGTCGCCCCCGGCGCGCAGGTAGTTGTTGGAAACGACGCCATAGGTCTTGGCCGGATCGAGCGGCACGAAGGCTTCGCCCTCCTTGACCTCGACGGAGACGACGCGGCTGCCTGCCGGCTTCGACTTGTCGAAGGAATACTTCATGCCGGAAACCTGCGGGAAGCGCCCCGCGCCTTCCTCGATCTGGCCGAGGCCGTTTTCAAGCGCGGCGATGAGGTCCGAGCCCTTGAGCTGGAAGGTCGCTACGGTGTTCTGGAAGGGCAGGACGGAGATGACCTCGCCCATCGAAACCGGGCCGCCATCGATCGACGAACGCAGGCCGCCGCCATTGGTGATGGCAATGGTCATGCCCTGGTCCCTGGTGCGGTCAAGGATGGCGTCCGTCACGAGGTTGCCCATGGCGCATTCGGCGGCGCGGCATACCTCGCGCGAGCCGTCGATCGGCTCTGCGCTTTCGGCGACGATCTTGTTCTTCAGCTCATCGATCGGGCCGGCAAGCTCCTTGATCCGGGCAAGGACGGCCTCGTCCGGCTTGATGGAGGAATCGATCAGGATCGGCTCGCCGGAGGCTTCCTTCACCGCGCCCGCATCGTCGAAGACGACCTTCAGATTGCCGAGATACTTCGAATAGGCGCCCGCCTGCACGACCGGCACCTTGTAGCCGCCGGGATTGTCGACCAGCGTCGGGTAGGGGCCTTCCGCCTTGTCCGAGGTGTTGGAAAGGAACGTGTTGGTATGGCCGCCGACCACCACGTCCACATCCGGGATCTTGGCGATGGCGGCGAGGTCGCGCGGATAGCCCACATGGGTCAGCGCGATGATCTTGTCGACGCCCGCTTTCTTCAATTCGCCGACGGCCGCGGTGATGTCTGCGACGTCATTGCCGATCAGCACGTTCGGGCCGGGGGAGGAGAGTTCCGCCGTGTCGTTCGCAACGGCCCCGACGATGCCGATCTTCTGGCCGCCCTGCTCGATCACGATGAAGGGCTTGATGCGGTCGCCGAGCTTCGAGCTTGCGCCGGCTGCGACATTGGCGGTGACGACCGGGAACTGGACCTTGTCGAGGAAGGTGGCAAGACCGTCCTCGCTGTCGTCGAATTCATGGTTGCCGACGGTCATGGCGTCGAACTTCATGAGGTTGAGGAATTCGGCTTCCACCGCGCCCTTGTAGGTCGTGTAGAAGAGCGAGCCCTGGAAATTGTCGCCGGCATTGAGGAGCAGCACGTTCTTGCCGGTGAGCGCCTGGCGCTGGGCATCGATCGCTGCCTTGAGGCGCGCGACGCCGCCGAAGCACTCGCCTTTGCCTTCCTCCTCCGTGGAGCAGGTCGAATCGAACTTGTTGATCGCCTCGATGCGTGAATGCAGGTCGTTGATATGCAGGATGTTCAGTTCGTAATCCGCAAGCGCAGAGCCGCTGGAGAGTACGATAAGGGAGGCGGCCAGAAGGCCGGATCGGATAATCGTCATGGACTGTTCTCCTCGTTTGCCCCGCGACCGACCGCCTGGGAGGGGCTGCCTCTTCCCATAGACCGGAAACATGACAGCCGGCTGGCGGATGTTTTCATCGCTTGCCGGCAACTTCAAGAGAAAACAGGGGCGTGGCAGCGTGGCCATGCGCCGAAACGAAAAAAGGGCCTTGCGGCCCTTTTTGGATATCTGCCCTGGCTCAGGCGCGGCGGGAAAGCGAAAACTGTGCGCCTTCGGCCGTGGTGCAGTTGAGCTGGCTCTGGCTGACGAGCGCGCAATTGACCTTGGACTGGGTGTTGCGCACCAGCGAGGTCATGTTGATCTCGACCAGCGTCGGGGAGTTTTTCACATAGGTGCCCGACGCCAGGAGCTGGTTCGTGTCGGTCGTGCGCGTCGTGAACGTGCCGGCCGAGAAGGTCGAGACGATGCCGTTCGGATCCACCCAGGCGCCTTCCACCCCGGTCGGCATGGGCCGCTGGGCCGTCGGCATGTCGCGCGGTGCGCGCTCGGTCTGGCAGGAGGCGAGCGCGGCGGCGGCGGCGAGCAGGCTCAGGACTGTGATCGGCTTCATATGGTTCTCCCAAGGTCACGGCGGCGCAAACCACCCGTCCGGTTCGGCAGAACATGCCGTGAAGACAGGTCGAAAGCAAGATACGCGGCGGGGCGAATGAGTATTATCCCATTGAAAGCGAAGACGCCCGCGGCTTGGCGCGGGCGTTCGAGAAGGCTGAAAAGTCGAGCGGACCTCTCCTCTGTCATGCTCGGCGGGCCTGCCATGACAGAGGACGGTGTCGCGGGTGGTTCAGCGAACCAGGATATTCTTGAACTGCCACGGATCCTTCGTGTCGAGGTCTTCCGGGAAGAGGCCCGGGCGGCCGTCGAGCGGGGTCCAGTCGGTGTAGTGGCCTTCGACCGGGCCGAGATAGGGCATCTGCACTTCGAGGCAGCGCTTGTAGTCGATCTCGTCCGTATCGACGATGCCGGCCTTCGGGTTTTCGAGCGCCCAGACCATGCCGGAGAGCACGGCGGAGGTCACCTGCATGCCGGTTGCGTTCTGGTAGGGAGCGATGCGGCGGGTTTCCTCCAGCGACAGGCGCGAACCGTACCAGTAGGCATTCTTGTCGTGGCCATAGAGCAGAACGCCGAGTTCATCGACGCCGTCGACCAGTTCCTTCTCGTCGAGCACATGCAGGACAGGCTGCTGATGGCCGCCATTGCCGAACATTTCATGCAGCGACAGGACGGCGTCATTGCACGGATGGTAGGCATAGTGGCAGGTCGGGCGGTAAGTGACGTCGCCGTTCTTGTCGCGCACCGTGAAGAAGTCGGCGATCGAGATCGCCTCGTTGTGGGTGACGAGGAAGCCGTATTGCGGGCCGGGCGTCGGGCACCAGGAGCGAACGCGCGTATTGGCGCCCGGCTGTTCCAGGTAAATGGCCGCCTTGCAGCCCTTCTTGTGCTTCTTGGCGTTCTTCGGCATCCAGTTTTCATGGGTGCCCCAGCCGAGTTCGGCAGGCTGTAGGCCCTCCGAGATGAAGCCCTCGACAGACCAGGTATTCCAGAAGGTGTTGAACGGCTTCGGGTTCTTGGTGCGCTGGGTATCGCGCTCGGCGATGTGCACGCCCTTGACGCCGGCCTTCTTCATCAGCTTGGCCCAGCCTTCGCGGTCGTCCTGCGCAGGCTCTTCGAATTTCAGTTCGAGATCGTTGGCAAGATTGAGCAGCGCCTGCTTGACGAACCAGGAGACCATGCCGGGATTTGCGCCGCAGGTGGAAATGGCCGTCGTGCCGCCCGGGCTCTTTTCCTTCTCCTTGCGCACGGTTTCGCGCAGGGCGTAGTTCGTGCGGTCGGCATTCTTCATGTCCTTGTCGAAATAGAAGCCGAGCCAGGGCTCGACGACGGTATCGATATAGAGCACGTCGAGCTTGCGGCACAGCTTGATCAGGTCGAGCGAGCCGGTATCGACGGAGAGGTTGACGCAGAAAGCCTGGCCTTCGCCTTCCTTGAGGAGCGGCTTCAGCAGGTCCTTGTAGTTGTCCTTGGTGACATGCGCCTTGATGTGGCGCACGCCATGACGGGCATAGATTTCGGCGTCGGCCTCGTCTTCGCGCGGCTCGATGACGATCAGCCTGTTCCGGTCATATTTGAAGTGGCGCTCGATCAGCGGCAGCGTGCCGCGCCCGATGGATCCGAAGCCGATCATCACGATCGGGCCGGTAATTTCGCCATAAACCGGATAGGTGCTGTCTGCCATTTGGTTCTCCTGCGGACGGCCGCTTTGCGCAAAACAGGACCCTCGAAGGTCCTGCCATGCTAAGCGCTAGATCACAGATTTCTGTCACAATAAAGGGAGGCGGAAGTTTTCTGCGGCGGTATATTTAACCGGCTGCGACCGCCCGCAATTCAGCCACGAGTGCTGCCCTTTTCTCGACAAGTCCCTTGTATTGCGCCTGCGGCAGCGTCAGCGTTTCGAGCTGGTCGGCGAAGACAGCGGCGACCTTTGCCGCATCGGGCAGGGTGCGCACGGCGGCGAGCGGATCGGTGTAGATGCGGATGGTGAAGAGGATGTCGCCGGAGACGGGCAATTTGCGCAGTGTCTGGCGCTCGACGCGGGCGAAGGTGGTTTCGAGCGACAGTCGGTGGCCTTGCGGCAATGCGCCATGCGCCTTGGAGGCCGGATAGTGCAGGTCGGCATCCGGATTGATCGACCAGTTGAAGCGGAAGACGGGCTGTTCGACCTTGAGATTGTCGAACATGCGGTTGATCAGCTGGGCGTTGCGCGTGCCCTCGCCGAATTCCGGCACGGGGGCATGGATATCCTCCATCCGGCGGCCGAACTTTTCGGCAAGCGACCAGGAGGAGGGGAAGGCGACGTAACCCGCAACGAGCCGCCAGCCGCTATCGTCGCGGCGCATCAGCACGAGGTCTTCCTGAACCAGCGCGCCGGCGGTGACGAGCGGCGCTTCGCCGCTGTCGAGTTCGATGCTGCGCGCGCCGACCGAGATGGCCGAACCCTTGCGGCTGTAGCGGTCGGGGTGGCGCTGCGCCAGATGGTCGGAAAGAAGGTCCAGGACTTCCCGTTGTGCGGCGCGCGTGCCCTCTTCCTCGACGAAGACGGCGTCGCGGTGGTGGGCGATCAGCCGGTCCTTTTCGAGAAGGTAGCGTTCCATCTCGCCGTCCGGTTCGATCCAGCGGTCCGGGTCGAGCGGGCCGAGGCCGATGGTGAAGAGGCGGGCGGAACCGTCATAGGGCGTATAGGCCGGCTGTTTCATGCACGTTCGCTCCGGATCAGTCCGCGCAGGGAATTGCCCATCAGGATCGCGCCGCGATCGAGGTCTTGCGGGCGCAGGACCTGTTCGACGGCTTTGCCCGTTTCGAGCAGTTCCTCGCGCAGCACGCCGGCAAGCAGGCCGGAGGTAAGCGGCGGTGTCTTCAGCACGCCGGTGCCGTCATCGAGGAAGAGCGAGGTGATGGTGCCCTCGCACAGTTCGCCGCGCTCGTTGAGGAGGATCACTTCGTCGGCCTCGCTCGCCGGGAATTCGGCACGCGCCGCGCCGTAGGCATCGCGGCGGGAAGTCTTGTGGCGCAGCAGCGGATCGGCCGAGAAAAGGGGCGTGGCCGCTAGCTTCACCCGCCATGTCGCGTCGGGGGCGAGCGGGGTGAAGGGGGCCGTCTGCACGTCAAGACGCCCGCCCGCGAACAGCTCGAGACGCACGCGCAGCGGCGTCTGTTGCGGCAGGGCTGCGGACAAGGCGGCCCTTGCCGCATCGGCTCCCGGCAATCCCAGCGCGGACGCCGAGCGCGCCAGCCGCGCCAGATGCCGCTCCAGTCGGACGAAGCCGACGGCCGGCTCCCAGCGCAGGGTCTCGATCAGCGAGAGATCCATTGATCCCCCACGGCAAAGCGCGCCTTCAGCAGGCATTCCTCATATTCGGATTCGGCGGTGGAATCGAAGACGATGCCGCCGCCGACATTGAAGACGGCATCGCCGTCTTCGAAGAGCGAGATGGTCCGGATCGCCACGTTGAAGCGCATCGTGCCGTCGGGCGCGATGAAGCCGATGGCGCCGCAATAGGCGTCGCGCGGGCCGTTCTCCAGGTCGTGCAGGATTTCCATGGCGCGCATTTTCGGTGCGCCGGTGATCGAGCCGCAGGGGAAGAGGGCGGAGAAGATATCGCGGATCGACAGGCCGGGCAGGAGCTTTGCCCGCACATGGCTGACCATCTGGTGCACGGTCGGATAGGTCTCGACGGCGAAGAGCTTGGGCACATGCAGCGTGCCGACTTCGGTGATGCGCGAGATGTCGTTGCGCAGGAGATCGACGATCATGCGGTTTTCCGCCTGCGACTTCGGATCTGCCTGCATGGCGGCGATGATCCGCTCGTCCTCCGCCGCATTGGCGCCGCGCGGCGCGGTGCCCTTCATCGGATGCGTCTCGATCCAGCCGTCGCTGTCGATGTCGAAGAAGAGTTCCGGCGAGCGGGAAAGAAGCTGCGGCCCGTCGAGCGAGACGAAGGCGCCGTAGTGCACCGGCTGGCGCTCGATCAACGACCAGAAGGCGGCGAGCGGATCGCCGTTCCAGCGGGCGCGGATCGGCATGGTGAGGTTCGCCTGATAACAGTCGCCCTGCCGCAGGTGCTGGTGCAGGCGATCGAAGCGGCTGCGGTAGGTCTCGAAATCCCAATGGGCTTGCGGCTCGGTCAGGAACGGCTCGTTCTCGACGCGCTGGCGCACGCTTGAAAGCGGATGGCCGTCCGCCGGCTTCTCGAAGATGCCGAAGCTCATCAGCGGCGTCGGACGGTTCTCCACCGCAAGCGGGGCGAGTTTCTCCTCGAAGAGATGGCCGGCTTCGTAGCTCATGAAGCCGGCGATCCAGTGGCCCTTCGCATGGGCAGCCTGCAAGGCCGCGAAAGCCGGCTCGAAACCGGCGTGCTCGCGCACGGTGACGACCGCGATCGGGTCGGCGAAAACCACCGTCCGGTCCTCACGGTCGTCCCTGAGGAGCACAAAGCGTTCGCGGTCGGTCATGCTGACGTCTGGCTTTCCCTGGAATTGCGTAAACAAACGATTCTGAGATCAGGCCCTATCAAGCGCTTCCAGTTCGTCGATCAGCCCCTCGATCATCGACAGTCCCTTGCTCCAGAACGACGGATCGGTCGCGTCGAGGCCGAACGGCTTCAGAAGCTCGGAATGGTGCTTTGTGCCGCCGGCCTTGAGCAGGTCGAAATACTTCGTCTGGAAACCGGTCTCTGCCTGCTGGTAGACGGCGTAGAGCGAATTCACCAGGCAATCGCCGAAGGCATAGGCATAGACGTAGAAGGGCGAGTGGATGAAGTGCGGGATATAGGCCCAGTAGGTCTCGTAGCCCTCGGAAATCCGGATCGCGGGGCCGAGGCTTTCACCCTGTACGGAGAGCCAGAGCTCGCCGATCTGGTCGCTGGTTAGTTCTCCTTCCTTGCGGGCGGTGTGCACCTTGCGCTCGAATTCGTAGAAGGCGATCTGGCGCACGACCGTGTTGATCATGTCCTCGACCTTCTGGGCCAGCATCGCCTTGCGCTCGCGCTTGTCCCTGGTCTTGTCGAGCAGGCTGCGGAAGGTCAGCATCTCGCCGAAGACGGAGGCGGTCTCGGCCAGCGTCAGCGGCGTGGAGGCCATGAGCGCGCCCTGGCCGCCGGCCAGCACCTGATGCACGCCGTGGCCAAGCTCGTGGGCGAGGGTCATCACGTCCCGCGGCTTGCCCATGTAGTTGACCAGCACATAGGGGTGGGCGGAGGGCACGGTCGGATGGGCGAAGGCGCCCGGCGCCTTGCCCGGGCGCACCGGCGCGTCGATCCAGCCCTTGTCGAAGAAATCCCTGGCGATGTCTGCCATTTCCGGCGCGAAGGCGCTGTAGGCGGAGAGCACGGTGTCGCGAGCCTCGTCCCAGGAGATCGCCGCGTTCGGCGTCTCGGGAAGGGGCGCATTGCGATCCCAGAACTCCATCTGCTCCATTCCGAGCCACTTTGCCTTCATCGCATAGTAGCGGTGCGACAGGCGCGGATAGGCGTCGCGCACGGCGCTGGCCAGCGCTGCGACCACTTCCGGCTCGACGCGATTGGCCAGATGGCGGCTGTCGGCGATGTCGGCAAAGCCGCGCCAGCGGTCGGCGATTTCCTTGTCCTTGGCGAGCGTGTTGGTGATCAGCGTGAAGGTACGGATATTCTCCTTGAAGGTCGCTGCAAGCGCCTGCGCTGCCTTGCGGCGCGCCTCGCCATCGGGCGACTGGAGCTGGTTGAGGGTGACTTCCAGCGGCAGCGCCTCGCCGTCGATCGTGAAGCGCAGCGACGCCATCGTCTCGTCGAACAGACGGTTCCAGGCGGCCGCGCCCGTCATCGACTTTTCGAGGAAGAGCTGTTCCGTCCTGTCGTCGAGCTGGTAAGGCTTGTCCTTGCGCAGGTCCTCGATCCAGGGGCGATAGTGTGCAGCAAGCGCATCATTGGTGAGGGCAACCTCGATGCGCTCGTCAGCTATCCTGTTGAGCTCAAGGGAGAAAAACAGAAGGTGCGCGCCAAGATCGGTGAGCTTCGACTGGGCGTCGCCATAGAACTTGCCGTTGGCCGGGTCGGTCGTGTTGGTGAAATAGGTGAGGCCGGCAAACGAGATGATGCGGCCCATCAGGTCTTCCAGCGCCTCGAATTCGCGCACCGCCGTGCCGATGCCGTCGTCACCGGTCTTGCCGGCCGCCGCGTCCAGCTTGCCCTTCCATTTCGCCTCGAACGCAAGCGCGCCGGCCTCTGCCGCCTTCATGTCGTTCTGGAATTCGGGCGAGGCAGGTGCGGGATAGAGATCGCCGAGGTTCCAGCCGGGAAGGTCGCCCAGCTCGGCGGCAGCGGCTGCGTCGGCCGGTGCGAAGTCGATGCGGGGTTCATGGAAAATTCGGGCCATCTTCTATCTCTCTTGCTGGTGGGCAGATCGGGTTCATTGCTTGCGTCGGCGATGGTTAAAATGCAAGCCTTTCTCAAAACGGCATGTTCAACCCTTTCTGCCAAGTTCCGCTGGTGTCCAGTTTCCCTAGGGCGTGCATGACGCATGCCTTCGGCAAGGAGGTTCCAGTGACGGCCCATATTCTTGTCATCGATGACGATCCTGTCCAGCGCAGGCTTTTGAAGAACATGATCGAGCGCTCCGGCTATGTCGCCCATATGGCGGAAAACGGCCGTGCGGGCCTCGACCTGCTCGACCGCAAGGGCGGTCTGATCAATGTGATCCTGCTCGACCTCATGATGCCGGAAATGAACGGCTCGGCCTTCCTCGAGGCGCTCGCCGAACGCGAGAACACCATTCCGGTGATCGTGCAGACGGGGCAGGGCGGCATCGAGACGGTGGTGATGGCCATGCGGGCCGGCGCCTTCGATTTCGTGGTGAAGCCGGTTTCGCCCGAGCGCCTCAATGCGGCGGTCAGCAATGCGCTGAAGGTGGATCAGCGGGAAGGGCGCAGCCGCAGCGGCCGCCGCCACCGCACCGAGACCGTGCATTTCGATGACATCGTTTCGGCAAGCCCCGAAATGCTGCGCGTCATCGAGCTTGGGCGTCGCGCCGCGCAGTCGAACATTCCGGTGGTGCTGGAAGGCGAATCGGGTGTCGGCAAGGAAATGGTGGCGCGCGCCGTCCAGGCGGGAAGTGACCGGGCGCACAAGCCCTTCGTCACCGTCAACTGCGGCGCCATTCCGCACAATCTGGTCGAAAGCATCCTCTTCGGCCACGAGAAGGGCGCCTTCACCGGCGCGACGGAACGCCATACCGGCAAGTTCATGGAGGCCGATGGCGGTACGCTCTTCCTCGACGAGATCGGCGACCTGCCGCTCGAGGTGCAGGTGAAGCTGCTGCGCGCCGTGCAGCAGGGCGAGATCGAGACGATCGGCGCACGCTTCCCGCAGAAGGTCAATGTGCGCCTCATTTCGGCGACCAACCGCGACCTCATCAACGAGGTGCGCGAGGGGCGTTTCCGCGAAGACCTCTACTATCGCCTGAATGTCTTCCCGATCACCATTCCGGCGCTGCGCAAGCGCAAGGAGGACGTGCCGGTTCTGGTGCGCGCCTTCGTGCAGCGCTTTGCCGGCGAGCAGAAGCTGGCCCGTCCGCTCGGCGTTTCGGCCGGCGCGATGGCGCTGCTGACGGCCTATGACTGGCCGGGCAACATCCGCCAACTCGAAAACGCCATCTTCCGTGCGGTCGTGCTGTCTGAAGGGGCAGAGCTGACGGCGGCCGATTTCCCGCAGATCGCGGCGCAGGTGCCCGGCTACGGCCTTGCCGAGGACGGCGCCGTCACCTGGGACGCGGTGGAGCTGCGCTCCGCCGAGCCGGCATCCGAATCCCGCCTGCCGAATGTCTATCCGGATTTCCGGCCGAGCGAATCGGTCGACACTGCTTCCGGCCCCGACAATGCGATTTCCAGCATCGACAAGGGCGGCAACGTGCGCAAACTTGCCGATGTGGAAGAGGAACTCATTCGTTTTGCCCTGAAATTCTATCATGGCCAGATGAGTCAAGTTGCCCGCAAATTAGGCATCGGGCGCTCGACGCTCTATCGCAAACTCAAGGATTATGGCATCGATCCCGATGATCCGTTGAAGGAAGCTGCGTAAAAACATCTGAAATCCCGGTCACTTGGGATTTCTCAATTGCCGTTTATTCCCTGTTAGTGGATTGTTCACTATAACGGTTGCGCGAGGAAGAGTGTGGCGGATTTGCCATGCTCTCACCGCAATTGGCAGTCATCTGGGACAACGGACGGTCGTTGTCCCTTGGACGGGGAAAGAGTTGGCAAATTTGTTCGCATCGATGAAGCGCCAGGGGGCATCCCTGAGCCGCCTTTGCACAGCAGTGCTGCATAAACTGCCGAAGGCATTGTCCACGGCTGTGCTCTCTGCCGCCCTGATCCTGCCGACGGCAATCCCTGCTACGGTTCAGGCCGAGAGCGGCAACCGGACCCTCAAGCTCTATTTCATCCATACCAAGGAAAAGGCCGAGATCACCTTCAAGCGCAACGGGCGCTATGATCAGCGTGGTCTGAAGCAGGTCAACCAGTTTCTGCGCGACTGGCGCCGCAACGAGCCGACCAAGATGGACCCGCGCCTGCTGGATCTCGTCTGGGAAGTCTACCAGAAGGCTGGCGGCAAGGGTTATATCAACGTCGTTTCCGCCTATCGCTCGCCGGCGACGAACGGCATGTTGCGCTCGCGCTCCAAGGGCGTGGCCAAGAAAAGCCAGCATATGCTCGGCAAGGCGATGGACTTCTACATTCCCGGCGTCAAGCTTTCGACGCTGCGCGCCACCGCGATGAAATTCCAGGTTGGCGGCGTCGGCTACTACCCGACCTCCGGCTCGCCCTTCATCCATCTCGATATCGGCGGCGTGCGCGCCTGGCCGCGCATGAGCCGCCAGGAACTCGTCAGCCTGTTCCCGGACGGCAAGACCATGCACGTCCCGACCGACGGCAAGCCGTTGCCGGGCTACCAGCAGGCGGTTGCCGACTACAAGCGCCGCGTCGGCTCCAATACGATCGAAGTTGCCGGTGGCGGCTCGAGCCCGTCGGCATCCAAGCGCAAGGGCGGCTTCCTTACCGCGCTGTTCGGCGGTGGCGGCGACGAGGATGAAGAACCCGACATGATCGCCAGCAGCGCGACCATCGCGGACGATTTCGACGAGGGCAGGTCCGCCGGCGCAAAGGCGAAGGCCGTCCAGGAGAAAAGGCCCGCCGCGAGCGAGGCTGAAACCGAAATCGCCTTCACCGCGCCGGTTCCAGACAGCCGTCCTGCGTTCAAGACGACCGAGACGACCAGCGAACTTGCCCTTGTCGCACCGACGACGAGCGGTGCCGTTGCGGCCCTCGAGGCGGCCACGGCCGAAGGGCAGAAGCCTGAATTCGAGGACCTTGCGGCCTACAAGATTCCGC
Organism: Shinella sp.; assembly: GCF_049651085.1. Taxonomy (GTDB): domain Bacteria; phylum Pseudomonadota; class Alphaproteobacteria; order Rhizobiales; family Rhizobiaceae; genus Shinella. The sequence continues at coordinate 39,072 of NZ_JBASBL010000017.1, read as the reverse complement.
TTCCCGTGATGCTGGGCGCACGCACCAATCCTGGCGATGCCGTAGCGAACGAGATCATGACCGCGGAAGCCGCGAGCGAAGATGGCGAGGAACTGGCCATGGTGCCGGTGCCGGGCCTTCGTCCGCAGGTCGAGCTTGACCAGACGCAGACCGCACTGATGGCCGCTGCGGAAGCAAACGTGGCGATGCCTGCTGCGGCTGACCGTTCGGGCCTTGCCGCGCTTGCCGATCCGATGACGGATGAGGCGGCTGGCAGCCCGGTCGAAATGGCCGCGCTCGTCTCGATGAATAACAGCGGTGCGCTATCCGGCAGCAACGCCTTCGACGCCAAGCCGGCGGAAGAGGCGAGCACCAAGGGCGGCCGGCCGAAGAAGAAGGATGCCGATGCGGCGAACCGCGGGGCGATCCGCACCGAGCCGAAGCCGTCGCAGAAGATCCTCTCTCAATGGGCGCTTACGCAGGGCCGCGTTGCAACGCTCTCCAAGCCGGTCAAGGCGCCGCGCTTCGTCAGCCGCACGCTGCGCGCCGCTCCGACGGCCGTCTACCTTGCCGGCTTCCAGCCGGAGGGAAAGTCGATCGACACTGGCCGCTTCAGCGGCACCGCGGTGAACTTCATGGAAGTGCGCAAGTTCGAAACCGCCAGGAACTGAGCACGGGAAATGTCCCAGTAAAAAAGCCCGCCGGAGCGATCCGGCGGGCTTTTTCTTTGGGTGGTCCGGCGAAGACGGCTTATTCGGAGTCGGCCGGCAACTCGATCATGCCGAGGGCCTGCAGGTAGGTGTCGAGGATCGCTTCCTGCTCCATGCGCTCGTCCTTGTCCTGCTTGCGGATCTGGATGACCTTGCGCAGGATCTTGGTGTCGAAGCCGGTTCCCTTGGCCTCGCCATAGACGTCCTTGATGTCGTCGGCGATGGTTTTCTTTTCTTCCTCGAGGCGTTCGATCCGCTCGATGAATGCGCGAAGCTGGTCGCGTGCGACGCCGTGGGCATCCGACATGGTCTTCTCCTTGGATGGGCTAGAAATTCGAAGGGTGCCGTGACTTGCCGCGAACTTCCGGCAAGATCAAGGCCTATCACGCAGTCCTTGAGGATTTTCGCGCGGGAGCGGCGTCATTCCTTCGGGCGGTTGATTTCGAAGGCGGCCTTTTGCGAATCCGTCGCCTCGCGCTGGTAGCGCTCGCGCCATTCCTCATAGGGCATGCCGTAGACGATCTCGCGCGAGGCCTCCTTGTCGAGGGGGACGCCGGCCTCGTTGGCGGCGTCGCGATACCAGTTCGACAGGCAGTTACGGCAGAAGCCGGCAAGATTCATCAGGTCTATGTTCTGCACGTCGGTGCGCTCGCGAAGGTGCTCTACGAGGCGGCGGAATGCGGCCGCCTCGAATTCGGTCTGCTGCTCTTTGCTGAGGTCGGTCATCTTGCTTTCCTGCAATCTCAATAGGGCCCGGTGCGGGAGGGGTATATATGGTATGTGTGCAGGGCCTCGTCCGCGTTCAACCGGGATAAGATCGGCGCGAGGCGGTCGACCCAGCGGGCGATGCCGGCCTCGTTGCCGATTTCGTCCTGGCGGATTTCGATGAGGGCATGCGGGATGCCGGGCTTCATGCAATGACGGAACATGGTATCGCCGCGCAGCGCGCCGTCATAGGGTTCGTTGTCGCCCACGATGACATCGCCCGGGGCCGCCAGTTCCTTGAGCAGGGGCCGCACCGCGCGGGGATCGCGGTCCCACAGCACCGTCACCTGCCATGGCCGTGCGACACCCTTCCAGGCTGGCGTGAAGGAATGCATGGAGATGACGAGGGGCGCCTTGCCGGTCTTCGCCGCTGTGGTGGCGATCGTGCGGGACACGGCATCGTGATAGGGGCGATGGAAGGCTTCGAGCCGGTAATGCCATTCTTCGGGCGTGATCGGATGATTGCCTGGAACGATCGCGCCGTCGGAAATGCGCATGACGAGTGTCGGGTCGTCCTCACCGCGATTGGGGTCGATGAGGAGGCGGGAAAAGCGGCTCATGACGACCGGCGCGTTCAGCCGGCTGGACAGGCCGCGCACCACGCCCTCGACGCCGATGTCGTAGGCAATGTGTCGCTCGAAGGCGCTTTCCGGCAGTCCGAGGCGACCGTAGCGCTGCGGCAGGAGATTGGTTGCGTGATCCGCCAGGATGACAAGCCCGAGGCTCGCGTCGCCGTCAATGATTTCGAAAGAGGGATGATCCTGCATGCCCAATACCACATCTCCACCGTGCCCTGCGACTGATTACATGGGGCGATCCGGCCCGCAAGGCGGGAGGGCCCGGCTTGCCGGAAAGATTCCTACTCATTTTGTGAAAATGTAATCGATTAGTGTTGCGTTGACATTCCTGTCCCGGCGTCGCAAGAAAGCGCTTATTCAAATCAACGGAGTTCCATCGGAAGCCGTGAGAGCCAAGAGCCACAGCCCGTTTTTCCCGAAAGCCAGCGGCCTTTTGCAGGCCGGCCTTTTCACACTCGCGGGTTTCCTCGCCCTGTCCGTGCCGGACGAGGCGAAGGCCGATTTCCGCGTCTGCAACGGAACGCAGAACCTCGTCGGCGTCGCCATCGGTTACCGTGCCAAGGAAGGCTGGATGACCGAAGGCTGGTGGCAGGTGCCTGCCACGACCTGCGCCACGCTGATCGAGGGCGAACTGCAGTCGCGTTACTACTATCTATATGCCGAAGACGCCGCCCGTGGCGGACGCTGGACCGGCGACGTCAACATGTGCGTCGCCGAGAACGAGTTCAAGATCACCGGTGTGCAGGACTGCTTTGCACGCGGGTTCCAGCGCATGGGCTTCAAGGAATATGACACGGGCCGACAGGGAAGCTGGATGGTGCAGCTTTCCGATACGCCAGGGACTCAGGAAAGCCAGAATTGATGAGACGGAACAGAAAAGTCAAAATCCTCGCCACGCTCGGACCTGCATCGTCTGACGAGCAGATGATCCAAAAACTGCATGAGGCAGGGGCAGACCTGTTCCGCATCAACATGAGCCATGCCAGCCATGACGTGATGCGCACGCTGATCAGCCGCATCCGCGCCGTGGAAGCCCGCTGTGGCCGCCCGATCGGCATTCTGGCAGACCTTCAGGGTCCGAAGCTGCGCGTCGGCAAGTTCGCCAACGGCTCGGAAGAGCTGAAGCCCGGCCAGACCTTCACGCTCGACAACAAGGACGAGCCCGGCGACAACAAGCGCGTCTTCCTGCCGCATCCGGAAATCCTCGAAGCGGTCAAGCCCGGCCATCGCCTGCTGATCGACGATGGCAAGCTGCATCTGCGCGCCGAGAGCATCGACGGCAAGTCGATCGTCTGCACCGTCGTTTCCGGCACCAAGATCTCCGACCGCAAGGGCGTCAGCCTGCCCGACACGCTGCTCGGCGTTGGCGCGCTGACCGAGAAGGACCGTGTGGACCTCGATGCAGTGCTGGCGACCGGCAGCGTCGACTGGGTGGCGCTTTCCTTCATCCAGCGTCCGGAAGACCTTGCCGAAGTGCGCAAGGTCGCCCGCGGCCGCGTCGGCCTTATGTCGAAGATCGAGAAGCCGCAGGCCATCGAGCGTATCGAGGAAATCATCGAGCTTTCCGACGCACTGATGGTGGCGCGTGGCGACCTTGGTGTGGAAATGCCGCTGGAAGCCGTCCCCGGCTTGCAGAAGCAGCTCGTTCGCGCCTGCCGCCGCGCCGGCAAGCCGGTCGTCGTCGCGACCCAGATGCTGGAATCGATGATTTCCGCGCCGGTGCCGACGCGCGCCGAAGTGTCGGACGTCGCGACTGCCGTCTTTGAAGGCGCGGATGCCATCATGCTGTCCGCCGAATCCGCTTCGGGCGACTATCCGGTCGAAGCTGTCACCACCATGGCTTCCGTTGCCAGCAAGGTCGAGCGCGATCCGCTCTATCCGGGCATCATCTACGCCCAGCGCTCGACGCCGGAAGCGACCGGTGCCGACGCCATCTCGCTGGCTGCCCGCCAGATCGCCGAGACGCTGAAGCTGTCGGCCATCGTCTGTTACACCTCGTCGGGCACGACGGGCCTGCGCGCGGCGCGTGAGCGGCCGGATGTACCGGTTCTGGCGCTTTCGCCGGTCATCGAGACGGCACGCCGCCTCTCGGTCGTCTGGGGCCTGCACTGCGTCGTCACGGGTGATGCGACGGACCTCGACGACATGGTCAACCGTGCCTGCCGCATCGTGGTCAGCGAGGGCTTCGGCAATCCCGGCGACCGCATCATCATTTCGGCCGGCGTGCCGCTCGGAACGCCGGGCGCAACGAACATGCTGCGCATCGCCTATATCGGCGCCGACGGCGTCAGCGGCGTCTGATCGGTTTATTCGCTGTGATTATTCGCAAGGCGGGCTTCGGCCCGCCTTGCCGATTCCTGGAGGTTGCGATCCTTGCCGGCGATCTTTTCCAGCGCCTCGATGGCAAGGTCCGTCACGACGTAGTCCGGCTTGTGGCCGAGATGGCGGATCCAGACCAGTTCAGCCCCCCTTATGTCCCGCGCCAGTCCGCGCGAATGGATTTCTTCATAGACGACGCCGTCCGTGTCGCCGGTGACGATGACCGTCGGCGTGCGGATGCCGGCATATCGCGGCTGTATCCGGCGGACATAGTCCTGGAGATTGGCGACATCGGTGGCGTTGTTGCGGAAGGTCGCCGGGCGCAGCACGAGCGCCGGGGCCGTCGCCTCGATGTAGTCGCCCGGGCGCGGGTTCGGGGAGAAGATGAAGCGCGTGCCGCTGTCGATGCGTGAGAGGCCCGCAGGCAGCGCCACGATGCGGGTGAAGAGCCAGCCGATGACGGGCTGTTTCGCAAGGTCGTAGTACCAATCGATGCCGCCGGGCCAGGGATGGGTGGCGGGCGCCAGGAAGAGCAGGCCCGCCGTCTTTTCCGGATGCTCCAGCGCAAAGCTTGCGGCAATGGCGCCACCGAACGAATGGCCGACGATGATGGCCTTGTCGATGCCGCGCTTTTCCATCAGCCGGGCGATGGCGCGCGCCTGACCGTCCGGCAGGTCGTTCTCCGGCCCGCCGCGCTCCGAATAACCGTGGCCCGGCCGGTCGAGGAAGAGCAGGTCCGCGCGCCCTTTCAGCTTTGCGTGGAAGGCATGCATCTGGTCGCGCAGGTTGCCGCTTGCGCCATGGATGAAGACGACGGGCGGCAGGTCGGCATTTTCGCCGGCCGGCACGAATACGCTGCTCATGCGAAGGCCGCCGATCTCGATCAGTTCACCGGTGTTCGGATGTTGCCGTTCGAGGGCGCGCGCCTTCCATGCCGTGAAGACGTAGCCGGCGAGCGCCAGGGCGAGGGGAGCGGCAAGGAGAGTGATCAGCAAAGGGGGCAAGGATTGGTCCGGGCTTGACGGCAGCGAGCCGTGCTACGGGATCTGCGCCGGTGTGGATCACCAGCCGGGGTCAGGTACGCTGGCCGGTCAGTTTTTCTGCGAGGTCTCCAAGCTCCTTCTGCGCCTGCCGCTCGGCCGGGTAGATGTCGAGGAACTGTTCCCAGGCCTTGAGCGCCATCTCGTCATGGCCGCTCTGCGTCATGATCGCGGCCATGCCGGCGAGCGCGCCGAAATGGCGGGGCTCGATCCGCAGCACCTGGTTTATGTCGGACATGGATTTGCGGTAGTTGTTCATCTTGAAGTGGAGGGTCGCGCGCCGGTTCCAGCCTTCGACATAGTCGGGCTTCAGGCGAATCGTCTCGTCGAGAAAATCGAGCGCGGCCGCGTTCTTTTCCTCGGACATGGCCTTGTCGGCCCACTGGATGAGAAGATTGATGCTGGCGCTGCCGGAGTCCTGCCATTCACGGCGGATCTGGTCGGCGATGCCTTTTGCCGCATCCGCATCTTTCTCGCGCTTCAGCTCGGTAAAGAGCTTGTCGATCCGCTGGGCCGGCGTGGTGAACGCACTGGCGGAGGCGTCCAGAGACGCCTTGTCGGCCGTCTGCGCAAGGGCAGCTGTCGGTGCGGAGCCGATGAAGGAGAGGGAGAGGATGAGAGCAGCAAGCATGAAAAAGCGCATGGCGGTTATGGTAAACCGCCATGGCCAAACTTCAAATAGGATTCTGTCGATCATCACTGCCCGGTTGAGGGGCATGCGACCACGACGCCTGTTCAGCCCTGACGAGCCTTGAAGCGCGGGTTCTGCTTGTTGATGATGTAGACGCGGCCCTTGCGACGAACGAGGCGGTTCTCGCGATGACGAGCCTTGAGCGACTTGAGCGAATTCTTGATCTTCATTTTTTCGATCCGCGTATTGCAGGGCGACTCGAGTTCGCCGGATTTCTTCAATCAAAAACGCGCCGTCTCGGGCGCGCTTTCGGGTTGGCAGGCATGTAACCTGTGGCATTTCCGCTGTCAACCGCAGGCCGCGGAATTTCCGCGATATAGCCCGGTTTTCCAGACTCTGTCAGTCGAAAATCTGGGTGATATGACCCATTTTTCGGCCGGGCCTTGCTTCCGTCTTGCCATAGAGATGGACGAGCACGCCGGGTCTGGCGAGCCAGGCGGGAACGTCGTCGATATCGTCGCCGACGAGATTCTGCATCACGCAGTCCGAATGGCGGCGGGGATCGCCGAGCGTGTGGCCGGCAACCGCGCGGATGTGCTGCTCGAACTGCGAGACGACGCAGGCCGCCTCAGTCCAGTGGCCGGAATTGTGCACGCGGGGCGCGATTTCATTCGCGACGAGCCCGCCATCCGGCAGCACGAAGAATTCGACCCCGATGACGCCGACATAGGAAAGGCTGTCGAGAATCGCACGTGCGCCCTTGCGGGCCTGGTCGGCCGTCGCCTCGCTGACGCGGGCCGGCAGGGTGGAAGTGTGCAGGATGCCGTTCTGGTGGACGTTTTCCGCCGGATCGTAACAGGCAATGGTGCCGTCGCGGTCGCGCGCGGCAATGATGGAGATTTCACGCTCGAAGGACACCAGGCTTTCGAGAATCAGCGGCACGCCGCCAAGCGCCTCGAAGGCGCCTTCCCGGCTTTCGGCGGGCGAGCGGAAGAGCCGCTGTCCCTTGCCGTCATAACCGAGCCGGCGCGTCTTGAGCACGCCCACGCCGCCGAAGCGGTCGAGTGCGGCTTCGAGATCGGCCTGGCTGTCCACGGCGGCAAAATCGGCGGTGACGATGCCGCAGTCACGGATGAAGCTCTTTTCGATGAGCCGGTCCTGCGAGACTTCGAGCGCGCGTGGCGGCGGGAACACCGGTACGCTGCCCGCCAGCGCCTCTGCGGCGGAAACCGGCACGTTCTCGAACTCGTAGGTCACGACGTCGCAAAGGCGGGCAAGTTCGGCGAGCGCTTCCGGGTCGTCATAGGCTGCGACGATCTGCGCATTGGCCACCTGGGCGGCCGGACAATCGGCTTGCGGCTCGAGGATGACGGTGCGCAGGTTGAGGCGCGCGGCGGCCATGGCGAGCATGCGGCCGAGCTGGCCACCGCCGATGATGCCGATCGTGCGGGCGCTCATAGCGGGCCGTCCACGGGGTATTCGGCAACGGCGTTCGACTGGTTCTCACGCCATTCGTCGAGGCGATGGGCAAGCTCGGGGTCGCTGAGGGCGAGCACCGCGGCGGCCAGCAGGGCGGCGTTGACCGCGCCGGCCTTGCCGATGGCCAGCGTGCCGACGGGAATGCCGGCGGGCATCTGGACGATGGACAGCAGGCTGTCCTGGCCGGACAGCGCCTTGGATTGCACCGGAACGCCGAAGACCGGCAGTGGCGTCATTGCAGCCGCCATGCCGGGCAGGTGCGCCGCGCCGCCGGCGCCGGCGACGATGACCTTGAAGCCCTCGGCCTTGGCCCCGCGTGCGAAGCTATAGAGCCGGTCGGGCGTACGATGTGCCGATATAATACGGGCCTCGTAGTCGACGCCGAGCGCATCGAGCGTATCGGCGGCATTCTTCATCGTCTCCCAGTCAGACTGGCTTCCCATGATGATGGCGACGGGGGGCGTTTCTGTCGTGTCCAAAGTACTCGTCCGTTTCAGGCGATGATGTCGGGAATGATCTGGTCTTCCAGCTTGGAAATGGTGTCCTTCAGGATCAGTTTCTTCTTCTTCATGCGCTGGATCCTGAGCGCTTCGCAGCCGATCTGGATCATGGCGTTGATCGCGGCGTCGTAGTCTTCGTGCTCCTGGCGCAGCCGTGCAACGGCCAGCCGCAATTCAGCCTGATCCTGGTCTGCCATGCTATTCGTTCCCCGTCGTCGGAGGCGCGGCTAACCCGTGCTCCCCAGCCTGTATGAAAGGCTGCTCCTATCACGAAAACCCCGGTAACGGGAAGTTATCCTTCGCCACGTTTTCGCCTTCGACAAATGAAAAATGGCATGGCACACTGAAACTGTTGCAACCTGGACCACCCGGCATGAAAATGACCGGGTGCAAGCAAAAGGAAGGAACTGTCACATGACGATTGAGGCTCATCTGGCTACGCTGGAAAAGAAGCATGTCGCTCTGGAAGAAGAGCTCCACGCCGCCATAACGCGTCCCTCTTCCAAGGATCAGACGATCGCGGACATCAAGCGTCGCAAGCTGCGCATCAAAGACGAGATGGAGCGTCTTCGCTCCTCGGCTCACTGAAAAGACAGGGATTTTTCCAAGCGCATTTATAAAGGGAGCCAGTCGCGGAAGAAACGGTCTGTATGGGAGGACCAGGGCAGCAGCCCCTTTCGCGAAACCGCTCCCGAAGGACGAAACGATAGATGTCGATACGCCCTGGCCCACCACAATGGTGCGCCAGGGCGTTCTGTTTCAGGATGGGACGCCGGATCGGTCAGGACCAGAACTGGTCGAGCCACAGATTGAGCCTGTCGAAGCCCCTGGCGTTGATCGCGTAGATGCGCCTGGTGCCTTCGGCCTTCACGCTGACAAGGTTGGAATCGAGCAGCGCCTTCAAATGCTGCGACACCGCCGGGCGGCTGATCGGCAGGCCTTCGGACAGTTCGTTGACGGTGCGCGGGGCACGGCGCAACTCCTCCAGCAGGAACCTGCGGTTGGGATCGGCAATCGCAGCGAAGGGGTCCGGGTGCGCCATGGCCGAACGCTATGGCAAAGCAGCACCTGCGGCAAGGTTTTTGTGCGCCGCGAAGGGGCGGTTCAGAGGAAGGCCGCCGCGCCGTCATAGGCGAGTTTCAGGCCCGCGATGAAGGCCATGGCATACATGAAGGGATAGAAGACATCCGGCTTCATGCGCTTGACGGCGAAACCGCCCAGCGCCGTTGCCGCGATGGCAAGCGGGAAGAGCGTTGCGGAGATCGTCAGGTTCGTCATGTCGAGCTGGCCGAGCGCGAAATAGGGGCCCACCTTGATGAAGTTGAGAATGGCGAAGAAGCGCACGGCCGCGCCGGTATAATCGCGTGGCGGCAGCTTGAGCGGCAGGCCGTAGACCTGGAACGGGGCACCGCCCGCATGGGCGACGAAGCTGCCATAGCCGGAAAGCGTGCCGAAGAAGGCCGCCGGAACGAGCCGGTGCGGCTTGGCGTGGATGACATGGCCGTGGCGCACCCGCCAGCTGTTGTAGAAGTAGCGAAGCGCAAAGAGCACGGTGATGAGGCCGATGATGAGGCGCAGCGCGTCGCGCGGCACATAGGCGGAGGTCGCCCAGCCGATCGCAAGGCCGACAAGCGCGCCCGGCAGCAGCATTTTCAGGAGCGTGCGTTCATTGTGATGGCGCCAGATCCACAGCGAGACGCAGTCCATCACCAGGAGGATCGGTAACAGGATGGCGGCGGCCTGCACCGGCGGCACGGCCATGGCCAGCAGCGGCACGCCCATCAGGGCGAGGGCCTCGCCCATGCCGCCTTTTGTCAGGCCGACGAGCAGGACGGCAGGAATGGCGGCATAATAGATGGTAGGGTCGATGGACATGGAAGGCGATTGATCCTGTTCGTCCTTCCGTCTAACCGCTTTGATCTGTTATGACGAGCCCAACCATAGCCAACCCAAGGAAGTGCCCATTCATGTCCAATGCCCTGACCCGCTGCCGCCTGGTGCTGATCCTCCCCGAGGGCGAGGACCTTTCCGCGCGCGCCGCGATGCTGGAGGGCGCGCTGAAGGGCGGCGATGTCGCCTCGGTGATCCTGCCGCAATACGGGCTCGATGACGGCCAGTTCCAGAAACATGCCGAAGCCCTGGTGCCGATCGTGCAGAATGCGGGCGCCGCAGCGCTGGTCGCCGGCGATACGCGCGTTGCCGGCCGGGTGAAGGCAGACGGCATTCATGTGACGGGCGGGGTCACGGAACTGGGCGAAGTGATCGAGAAGTTCACGCCGCAGTTCATCGTGGGCGGCGGCAATGCGACCGACCGGCACAAGGCGCTGGAAGTTGGCGAGGTACAGCCGGACTACGTCTTCTTCGGTAAGATCGGCGGCGATATCAAGCCCGAAGCCCACCCGAAGAACGTCGCGCTCGCCGAATGGTGGGCCTCGATGATCGAAATCCCCTGCATCGTGCTTGGCGGCTCGGATCCGCAATCGGCGCTTGTCGTTGCCGAGTCCGGCGCGGAATTCGTGGCGCTCGACAAGGCGGTGTTCGCCGATCCGGCGCAGGCGCCGCATGTGGTTGCGGTCGTCAATGCTCTTCTTGACGAAAAAGCGCCACGGTTTGAGCAATAGTAGGCGCGCATGATCAGGGCCGTCCTCTCGCACGCTTGCCGTATCGCGCCGATGGCGCTTGTCGCCACCGGTATTTTCGCGGCCGCCCCCGCCCTGGCGGAAGCGGCCCGGAAGGGTCCCTCCGTCACCGCCGATGACACGACGACGCCGGCAATAGACCCGGCGAACGGCGTGCAGCCGGGGTTCACCAAGGAAGTGCCAGAGGCGAAGAAGGACGATGAAAAACCGTCCGACGGGCCGTCCGGCGGCCTCTCCGTGCTCGATCGCATGGGGGCGGACTTGCCGGATTTGCCGGCGGAAAAGCCTTTTACCGGCAAGGTCGATGAAGCCTATGGCGCGTTCCAGCGCGGCCGCTATCTGACGGCGATGGAACTGGCGCTGCCGCGCGCGCAACTCGGCGATCCGGCGGCACAGACACTGGTGGCCGAAATCCTCGACCGGGGTCTCGGCGTCAAGCGCAACCGCGAGCAGGCCATATTCTGGTACGGGCAGGCCGCCAATGGCGGCGATCCCACCGGCATGTTCAAATATGCCGTCCTTCTCATGGAGCGTTCCGGCTCGAAGGATGATCGCAAGAAGGCCGACGAACTGATGAAGAAGGCCGCCGATCTGGGCAATGCCTCGGCGCAGTTCAATTTTGCCCAGGTGCTGGTGGCCGACAGCCCCGGCGAGCCGGGTCTTCGCGCGGCAATGCCGTACTATGAGAAATCCGCCGAGCAGGGCATTGCGGATGCTCAATATGCGCTGTCGCAGATCTACATCAACCTGAAGGACCTGCCGGAAGAGAAGACGAAACGGGCCCGCGAATGGCTGTTGCGTGCTGCCCGCGCCGGTTTCGATACGGCCCAGCTCGACCTCGGCATCTGGCTGGTGAATGGAATCGCCGGCGAACGCGACTACGATGCCGGCTTCAAATGGGTAAAGCGGGCGGCGGAGGGCGGTAACCCGGTTGCCCAAAGCAAGCTCGCGCAGCTCTATATCCACGCCATCGGCACCAAGTCAGATCCGGTCGAGGCGGCGAAATGGTTCGTGCTGGCGCGCCGCGCCGGGCTCAACGATCCCTCGCTGGAAGATTTCTATCTCGGCCTCAACGACGAGCAGCAGAAGGCGGGAGTGGCGGCGGCGAACAAGTTCCGCACGGGTACTTGAGCGCCCGCATTTCCCCCGTTGCAGGATCGTGCCCCCTGCCTTGCGCTCAGCGCAGGGGCGCAAGGCTTGAAACTTTGAGGAATTTGTGGTCTTGAAGCCGCACATTCGGTCCGGTGCGTTTGCGCGCCGCGGCTCCTGCCGTCCCGAAGCATCCGGACATTCCCGAAGGACTTAAGTTACATGGCTCGTTCAGCTCTTCTCAACGTCATGGTTCAGGCCGCTTTCAAGGCAGGCAAATCGCTCTCGCGCGATTTCGGCGAAGTGCAGAACCTGCAGGTCTCGCTCAAGGGGCCGGGCGACTATGTTTCCCAGGCCGACCGCAAGGCGGAAAAGCTGATCCGCGAGGAGCTGATGAAGGCTCGTCCGACCTATGGCTTTCTCGGTGAGGAATCCGAGGAGATCATCGGCACGGACGGCGCGCATCGCTGGATCGTCGATCCGCTCGACGGCACGACCAACTTCCTGCACGGCATGCCGTGCTTTGCGGTTTCCATCGCACTGGAGCGCAATGGCGAGATCGTCGCGGCCGTTCTGCTGAACCCGGCGACGGACGAACTCTTCACGGCCGAGCGCGGCGGCGGCGCCTTCCTCAACGACCGGCGCCTGCGCGTCGCGGCCCGCAAGAGCCTGTCGGATACCGTCATCGGTTGCGGCATGCCGCATCTCGGCCGCGGCAACCATGGCAAGTTCCTCATCGAGCAGCGCCATGTGATGGGCGAAGTCGCCGGCATGCGCTGTCTCGGCTCGGCGTCGCTCGATCTTGCCTATGTCGCAGCCGGCCGTCTTGACGGCTACTGGGAGCGGGGCCTGTCCGCCTGGGACATCGCAGCCGGCATCCTCCTGATTCGCGAAGCCGGCGGCTACGCAACCGACTTCGACGGCGGCAACGGCATGTTCGAAACCGGTTCGATCGTCTGCGGCAACGAATATATCCACAAGGCGCTGCGCGAAGTGCTGCACCGCCCGGTGCCGACGCGCTGACGGGATGACGCCGGCGGCGCTTTCACGCGCCGCTGTTGCTGCTAAGCCCTTCAATTCGGCGCAATCTTCCTCTAGTCTCCGCCCCGACGAGGAAGCGGAGATGCGACTACATGGCTAAGCTGGCGCTGTCGGGTTGGGGAGGGTCGGCCGAGACCGGCGACGACTACCCGCACAAACTCTCGAGCCCCATGGCCTTCTTCTGGACGATGGTGATCTTTCTCATCATCGTCGGCTTCGTGGCCGCCATCCTTTTCCGGCAGGCGCAATCGGCCTTTCTCAGCAATCCCGGCCTCAACGGCCTCATCCTCGGCGTGCTGCTGATCGGCATTCTGCTGGTGTTCAACCATGTGCTGGCGCTTCGGCCGGAGGTACGCTGGTTCAATTCCTTCCGCGCGGCAGGCAGCGCCGAGAAGGTCGGGCGCGACCCCCTCCTTCTTGCGCCGATGCGCGCGCTGATCGGCCGCCACCACTCGGTGGCGCTCTCCACGACGACCTTGCGGTCGATCCTAGATTCCATCGCGACGCGCCTCGACGAATCGCGCGACACGTCCCGCTATCTCATCGGCCTGCTCGTCTTCCTCGGCCTGCTCGGCACCTTCTGGGGCCTGCTCGGCACGATCGGCTCGATCAGCGCGGTCATCCAGTCGCTCGATGCCGGTGGCGGCACGACGAACGATATCCTGACAGCCCTCAAGCAGGGCCTCTCCGCGCCGCTCGACGGCATGGGCACGGCTTTCTCGACCTCGCTTTTCGGCCTGTCCTCCTCGCTCATCCTTGGCTTCCTCGACCTTCAGGCCGGCCGTGCGCAGAACCGCTTCTATACGGAACTGGAAAACTGGCTTTCCTCGGTGACGGATGTGGGCTCCGAATTCCAGCCCGTCGGCGACATGACGGCAAACTCCTCCGCCGATGTGCAGGCACTAGCCGAGCAGATCCTGAAGCTTGCGCACGAGGGCGGCGGGAGCAACCGTTCCACCGCCGCCATGGCGAGCCTTGCGGAAGGCATCCAGGGGCTCGTCAAGAACATGCGTAGCGAGCAGCAGATGCTGCGTGACTGGATCGAGGCGCAGCAGGAAGAATCGAAGGCGCTGCGCCGCACGCTTGACCGGCTTGCCGCGCGGAACGGTGAAAAGGCTGCCGAGCGCACGGATCGCGCCGCTGAAAAAGTCCAGACGGCCGGGGGCGAATAGCCATGGCGCTCGCCCGCAACCGGCGCAGCCAGCGCTCGGTCGACTACTGGCCGGGCTTCGTCGATGCATTGTCGACGCTGCTGCTCGCCATCATGTTCCTGCTCACGGTTTTCGTGCTGGCGCAATTCTTCCTCAGCCGCGAGATTTCCGGCAAGGACGACGTACTCAACCGGCTGACCAGCCAGATCAACGAGCTCACGCAACTTCTGGCGCTGGAAAAGAGCGGCAAGCAGGATCTGGAGGACGTGCTCGCCAATCTCCAGGCTTCGCTTGCCCAGTCCGAGACCGACCGGACGCGCTTGCAGCAGTTGCTTGACAGCGGTTCGGGCGCATCCGCCGCGGCGAGCGCGCGTGTCGCGACGCTGGAAGGCGAGCTGGATTCGGAAAAGCAGATGAGCGCGCGGGCGCTGAGCCAGGTCGAACTGCTCAACCAGCAGATCGCGGCGCTGCGCAGCCAGATCGCGGCCGTGGAGGAAGCGCTTCAGGCCTCGGAGGCCAAGGACAAAAGCTCGCAGGTGAAGATCGCCGATCTCGGCCGACGCCTCAACGTGGCGCTGGCGCAGCGCGTGCAGGAGCTTAACCGCTATCGCTCCGATTTCTTCGGTCGCCTGCGTGAAATCCTCTCCGACCGGGAAAACATCCGCATCGTTGGCGACCGCTTCGTCTTCCAGTCGGAAGTGCTGTTCCCCTCGGGCGGCAGCGACCTCAACGAGGCCGGGCAGGCGGAAATGGGCAAGCTGGCCACGGCGCTGCTCGATCTTGCGCGGGAAATACCCTCCGAGATCAACTGGGTGCTGCGCGTCGACGGCCATACGGACAATGTGCCGCTTTCCGGCGCGGGGCGCTATCGCGACAACTGGGAGCTTTCGTCCGCCCGTGCGACCTCGGTGGTGAAGTACCTGATTGCCAATGGCGTGCCGGCCAACCGGCTCGTTGCGGCCGGTTTCGGCGAATACCAGCCGATTGCCGAGGGCGGGGACGACAAGGCGCGCGCCACCAACCGCCGCATCGAGCTGAAGCTCACCGAAAGATAGCCGCTATCGCCCGGCATCCGCCGCGCCCTCTCCGGCGTGTTGATCTTACGCATACGTGCGCGTAAGTTTTCTTCCTGATGTAGCGGGAGGCGGTGCGGTGGATTGCGATCTTCTGGTGATCGGGGCAGGCCTTGCCGGTCTCGTTGCAGCGACGGAGGCGGCCGGACGTGGCCTCAAGGTGATCGTCCTCGATCAGGAGGGCGAGCAGAACCTTGGCGGTCAGGCATTCTGGTCGCTCGGAGGCCTCTTCTTTATCGACAGTCCCGAACAGCGGCGGATGCGCATCCGCGACAGCATCGACCTCGCCCGACAGGACTGGCACGGCTCGGCCAGCTTCGACCGGCAGGAGGACTACTGGCCCCGCCGCTGGGCGGAAGCCTATCTGGATTTTGCGAGCGGCGAGAAGCGCGCCTGGCTGCACGCCATGGGCATGCGCTGGTTCCCGGTCGTCGGTTGGGCCGAGCGCGGCGGCGGGCTCGCCACCGGCCACGGCAATTCCGTGCCGCGCTTTCATGTGACGTGGGGCACCGGCCCCGGCGTGCTGGCGCCCTTCCTTCGTCGCGCAGAGGAACTGCGCGCATCCGGCGTGCTCGCATTCCGCTTCCGCCATCGGGTCGATGGCCTGATCATCGAGGGCGGTGCGGTCGTCGGCGCGCACGGCGCGGTGCTCAAGCCGGATGGCGCTGAACGGGGACGCTCGACCTCACGCGAGGTCGTGGGCGATTTCAGCATTCGGGCCGGCGCGGTTCTGGTTTCTTCCGGCGGCATCGGCGGCAATCATGATCTGGTGCGGCAGAACTGGCCGCGCGAGCGCCTCGGCGACCCGCCGGGCTTCATGGTGAGCGGCGTGCCGGATCATGTCGACGGGCGCATGCTGGGGATTGCGCAGCAGGCCGGCGGCTCGGTCATCAATGGCGACCGCATGTGGCACTATACGGAAGGGATCAGGAACTGGGATCCGATCTGGCCGGGCCACGGCATCCGTATCCTGCCCGGACCGTCGTCGCTCTGGCTCGATGCGCGCGGACGGCGGTTCCCGGCGCCGGCCATGCCGGGCTTCGATACGCTGGCGACGCTGAAGGCGATCCGTGCGACCGGCCACGACCATAGCTGGTTCATCCTGACGAAGTCGATCATCAAGAAGGAATTCGCGCTGTCCGGCTCGGAGCAGAACCCGGACCTGACCGGCAAGAACATTCCGCTGCTCCTGAAGCGTCTCGGCAGCAACCCGCCCGGCCCCGTGCAGGCCTTCATGGACAAGGGCGCGGATTTTGTGGTGCGCACCGATCTTGGCGATCTTGTCTCCGCGATGAATGCACTGACCGACGAACCGTTGCTGGATGTGGCGCAGGTGCGGGCCGAGGTGGAGGCGCGCGACCGCGAGATCGCGAACCTCTTCTCGAAGGATGCGCAGGTCACCGCCATCCGCGGCGCGCGCGCCTATCTCGGCGACAGGCTGATGCGCACGGCGCGGCCGCACCGTCTGCTCGATCCGAAGGCCGGGCCGCTGATCGCCGTGCGTCTCAACATCCTGACGCGCAAGACGCTGGGCGGGCTCCAGACGGACCTGTCCGGCCGGGTGCTGGAACTGTCCGGAAAGCCGGTGCCGGGCCTGTACGCGGTGGGCGAGGCGGCCGGTTTCGGCGGCGGCGGCCTGCATGGCTACAACGCGCTGGAGGGCACCTTCCTTGGCGGGTGCCTCCTTTCCGGCCGCATCGCGGGCAGGGCGGTCGGCGCCTGACAGCGCCGACCGGACTGGCTGGCGATCAATCCATCTGGATATTGGCGCCTTCGACCACCGGCTTCCATTTGGCAAGCTCCGCCGTAACGTGTTTGCCGAGCTCTTCCGGCGTCGAGCCGACGATCGTTGCGCTGAATTCCTTCATGCGTTCGGCGACCGCCGGGTCCTTGAGTGCGTTGTTCGCCGCTTCGTTGAGCTTTGCGACCACTTCCGCCGGCGTGCCGGCAGGGGCGAAGAGGGCGTTCCACGTATAGGTCTCGTAGCCGGGAATGCCGGCTTCGGCGACTGTCGGCACATCCGGGAAGGAGGCGGCGCGTTCCTTTGTCGTGACGGCGAGGGCGCGCAGCGTGCCGGCCTTGATGTGGCTGGAAGAGGACGGCAGGTTGTCGAACATAATGGGGATCTGGTTGCCGATCACGTCGTTGAGCGCCGGGCCGGAGCCCTTGTAGGGCACATGCTGCATGCTGACGCCGGCCATGCTCTTGAAGAGTTCGCCGGAAAGGTGCAGCGGCGTGCCGTTGCCGGAGGAGGCGTAGCTGTAGCCTTCCGGCTCGGCCTTCAGCAGCGCCAGAAGCTCCTCGACGGTCTTGGCCGGCAATTCCGGATTGACCACCAGCACGTTCGGCACGATGACGAGCAGCGAGACCGGTGCAAAATCCTTTTCCGCATCATAAGGCTTGGTTTTCAGGATCAGCGGGTTCAGCGCATGGGTGGCGACGGTCGCCATCAGGATCGTGTAGCCGTCCGGGTCGGCACGGGCCACGCGGTCCGCCCCCAGGCTGCCGCCCGCTCCGCCGACATTTTCAACGACGATCTGCTGGCCGAGGTTTTCCGACATCTTCTGGGCGATGATGCGGGCGACGACATCCGTCGAGCCGCCGGCCGCAAACGGCACGACGAGCGTGATGGTCCGGTCGGGGAATTGCTGGGCGCTTGCGGGTATTCCCAGCGCCAGTGATGCGAGCACGGTGGTGCCAAGTGCAATGAGGGTACGGCGGGTGATCGTCGAAAATGCCACGTTGTTCTCCTCCCGAGGTGACGTGAAGTCGCCACCTCAGGATAGGGCGCCAGCGCCGCGCGGCAAGGGCTTCGATCAGCCGACCGCGCGTTCTTCCTCGAGGAAGGCCTGGCCGCCATGGTCGAACTGAAGCCGGGCGAGGCGGGCATAGAGGCCATCCTGCCGGATGAGCGACTGGTGCGTGCCTTCCTCGACGATGCGGCCGTCTTCCATGACGAGGATGCGGTCGGCCTTCAGCACGGTGGCGAGGCGGTGGGCGATGATGATCGTCGTGCGCTTGCCCATCTGTCCGTCGAGCGCCTTCTGCACCAGGGTTTCGCTTTCGGCGTCGAGGGCGGAGGTCGCCTCGTCGAGCAGCAGCAGCGGCGCATCCTTCAGGATCGCGCGGGCAATGGCGATGCGCTGGCGCTGGCCGCCGGAAAGCGTGACGCCGCGCTCGCCGACCATCGTGTCATAGCCCTTGTCCAGCCGTTCGATGAACTCTTCCGCCTGTGCGGCTTTCGCCGCGGCGCGGATCGCCTCGTCGCTGACATCGAGCATGCCGAAGGCGATGTTGTCGCGGATCGTTGCAGCGAAGATGGTCACATCCTGCGGCACCAGCGCGATGCGGCGGCGCAGTGCTTCCGGGTCGGCGGTGCGCAGGTCGACGCCATCGAGAAGGACGGTGCCGGAATCGGGATCGTAGAAACGCAGGATGAGCGAGAAGATCGTGCTTTTGCCGGCGCCGGAGGGGCCGACGATGGCGACGGTCTCGCCCTGCTTTACCGCGAAGTCGAGGCCGTTGATGCTGCGATAGCCGGGACGTGCCGGGTAGGAGAAGTGGACGTCCCTGAAGGCGATCTCGCCGCGCGCGGGCATCGGCAGTGCCACCGGGCTGGCGGGTGCGGTGATGGCCGGCGGCTCGGCGAGCAGTTCGCTCAGGCGTTCGGCAGCGCCGGCGGCCTGTGAAAGTTCGCCCCAGACTTCCGAAAGCGCCCCGAGGCTGCCGGCGGCAAAGACCGCATAGAGCAGGAACTGGCCGAGCGTTCCGGCGGAAAGCGTGCCGGACAGGACGTCCCGTGCGCCGAACCAGAGTACGGCGACGACAGAGCCGAAGATCATGGCGATGGCAAAGCCGGTCAGCAGCGAGCGGGCGCGGATGGCGGAGCGGGCTGCCTCATAGGCGCTCTCGACATTGCCGAAGAAGCGCGTACGGGCCGCCTCTTCCGCGTTGAAGGCCTGAAGCGTGCGGGTGGCGCCGATCGCCTCGCCGGCATAGGCCGAGGCGGCGGCAAGCGTATCCTGCGCCTCGCGCGACCGGCGGCGCACCGAGCGACCGAAGGCGACCAGCGGGAAGACGATGACGGGAATGGCGGCGATGACGAGGCTGGAAAGCTTCGGGCTCGTATAGACCATCATGCCGATGGCGCCGAAGCAGAGGATCAGGTTGCGCAGCGCGACCGAGGCGGTGGCGCCGACGGCGGACTTGATCTGCGTGGTGTCGGCAGTCAGGCGCGAGACGATCTCGCCGGACTGGTTGACGTCGAAGAAGGCGGGCGAGAGCCTGGTCACATGGGCGAAGACATCGCGGCGAAGATCGGCCACGATTCGCTCGCCGAGCGTGATGACAAAGTAGTAGCGCATGCCGCTGGCCAGGGCGAGCATACCGGCCAGCGCGAAGAGCATAGTGAAATAGGTATTGATGAAACCGAGATCGGCGCCGGAGAAGCCGTGGTCGATCATGCGGCGCACGGCGATCGGCAGGATCAGCGTCGTCACGGCAGCCATGACGAGCGCGACCAGAGCCCCGCCGACCAGGCCGCGATAGCGGCGGATATAGGGAGCAAGCCTGCCCAGCGGACGAATGTTTTGACGCGCGGGCTTTTCCTGCGCGACGTGCTCTCTGTCTGTGGACACCATACCCCCGTTTCCAGTGCCTAGCGGCACGAATTGTCTTTCGGCTCTTGTTATCCAGACGGCCTTCATGTATAGGCTCGCCATCGAATTGGGAAGCCGTAGGTCCGACCGACCGCGGCTTCATTTACGTCTTTGGCCGCGCTGCCGCAATCCATTGCGACAAATGGCCCCCGGAACAGGCAGGAAGAGTGTCATGAAGGCTGATATCCATCCCGACTACCACATGATCAAGGTCGTCATGACTGACGGCACCGAGTACGAAACCCGCTCGACCTGGGGTTCGGAAGGCGCAACGATGAACCTTGAAATCGATCCGAAGTCGCACCCGGCATGGACCGGCGGCAACCAGCAGATGCTGGACCGTGGCGGCCGCGTTTCCAAGTTCAAGAAGCGCTTCGAAGGCCTCGGCCTCTAATCTTTCTGCGTCGCAGACGATTTCAAGGACCCGGCTTCAGGCCGGGTTTTTTGTTGCCTGAATTTGGGGAATGCTGCCCCTCATTCCCCCGCGAACAACAAAAAACCCGGCCGGAGCCGGGTTCGTATCGTCGTGCCTGCTTTGGCGCTCAGTTGTTGCCGAAGGCGGTCTGCAGCAGGTTGAGCTGGGCCTGGACGCTGTTCTGGTTGTCCGGCTGAAAGGTCTGGACGTCCTGCGGGCGGTAGATCTCGCGGTCGAGCAGGGCGATGCGGTTCTGCAGGCGCAGCGAGCGCTCGATGAGGTCGCGGAAGGCTTCCGGCAGGTCGTTCCAGCCGGGTGCGGTCTTGTCGACGTTGAAGCTGTCGAGGCGGACCTTGTTCTTTTCGGACAGGACCTGCTCGCGGTTCATCTCGCCATTGTTGACGGCGCGCTGGAGCAGGAGCCAGGAGGCCATCTGCATCAGGCGGGTGGTGAGGCGCATCGATTCTGCCGCATAGAGCACCGAGGCCATGCGCGGCAGGACCTTGGACGCCTGGCGACCGACGCCGTCGAGATAGCTGGCGGTCTCTTCGACCAGGCCCATGCCCTCCGCGTACAGGGACTTGAATTGCGCCGAAGACGCAACGTGGCCAGCAAAGCTGACGGTATTCAATCCTCTTTCGGACATGGTTTGATCCCTGTTGAACGCATCACAATGCAGGTAACGGAAGGTTGGCCCGAGGTGTTCCAAGTGGCCGGTCTATGTCTTGAGGATGATGCCATAACCTAATTCGCGCAAGGGTATTCTTAAGAAAGGGTTAATCTCCACAATTCTTTCACGGCGGGTGTTCCAGACCGATTCCGGGGGAACAAAAAAAGAGCCGCAGAAAGCGGCTCTAAAGGTAAAACAGGGAGAAAAATCAGACCGATGCGCCAAAGGACGAAAATGTCTGAACCCGGAAGGACCGGATGTGCGAGTAATAACATGTAAGGCTTAATGGCCGGTTAACTCTATTGCCGGTTCGGTCGAGCCTGTGCCTTTTCGGCAAGACTGCGGCAATCCGGCACGGGCCGTTTTTGAAGGGTGGCGTGATTCGGGGAGGGGTATCCCCGGCTCTAGCGGAACAGGCTCTCCGCCGCCGAGCGGCTGGCGCCCTTCCTCGCCTTCTCCGATTCGAGCCGTTCGATCTCCGCGCGCAGGAGGTCGATCCTGACCGAAAGCTCGTCTACCGACAGCAAGGAGAGATCGCTGCCGATCTCGTGTGCGGGCTTCTTCACGGAACGGTCGTCGTCAAGCATGCTCATTGGTTGCGTTCCTCCTGTTGCTCGTCGGCGGCCTGTGCGCGCGGCGAAAGCTGAAGGCTTTCCGGCGTGGTAAGTGTGCCGGGATTGATGGTGGTATAGGAATCGCGCATCTCGGCGGGCAAGGCGGCGCGACGGCGGCTGCGGATGATGGCGTAGATCGTGATGAGGATATGCGCCGAGCAGGTCACCATGAAGAGCGCATAGGGGCCGACCGCCGACATGATCGGGCCGCCGAGCGTCGGGCCGATGATCGTGCCGACGCCGTAGAGCAGCAGCAGGCCGCCGGAAACCTTCACGAAGTCCTCGGCGCTGGCGAAGTCGTTGGCGTGCGAGACGGCGATCGGGTAGAGCGCGTTGGCCGCCGCCCCGTAGAGGGCGGTCAGCACCAGCAGTACGGTCACCGAGGCCGGCTGGAAGACGACGAGCGCAAGGCCTGCCACGGCGGCGATGGCGGCGAGTACGGCCAGAACGATGCGCCGGTCGACCCGGTCGGAGATGCGGCCGGCAGGGAGCTGCATGACGGCGCCGGCGAAGATTGCGACGCTCATCATGATGGCGATCGTGCTGGAGGTCAGGCCCGCATTGGCGCCGAAGACTGCGCCCAGCGTACCGAAGGCGCCATTGGCAATGCCGATCAGCACGATGCCGACGCAGGCGATGGGCGAGGTGCGGTAGAGCGCCGGTATGTCCAGCCTGACCTGCTTCAGCGGCTGCGGCGAGGCGGCGGTCGAAAGGGTCGTCGGCAGCATGGCGAGGCAATAGAGAATGCCGGCGAACATGAAGAGCAGCGGCGTCGTCACATCGCCGAGCGCGACGGTCATCTGGCCGCCGACGGTGCCGATCAGCGTGATGGCGATATAGAGTGAAAAGATCAGGCCGCGGCTCTCGTTGGTGGCGCGCTCGTTCAACCAGCTTTCGATGATCATCGAGGTGCCGGCGATGGAAAAGCCCGTGACGGCGCGCAGCACGATCCACCAGATGGGATCGACCAGCATGCCCGTCAGAAGCGCTATGATGGCGATCAGCGAGGCAAAGCCGGAGAAGGCGCGCACATGGCCGATGCGCTTGACGACGGTCGGCGCCAGAAGGCAGCCGAGCACGAAGCCCGTTGCCCAGGACGTGCCGAGCAGGCCGAGCATCGTGGTCGCATATCCCTCGAAGGCGCCGCGCATGGGCAGAAGCAGGCCGTGCAGGCCGTTTCCGAGGAACAGGAACAGGGTGCCCATGAGAAGCGCGAAGACGGAAATGAGGTTTTTACGCATGTGATTTCCGCAGTTTCATCGATGGGATAGGAATAGCGCACCTATTGCCGATTGCCAGATGCAAAGGCTTGTCGGGGCGTGATTTTCAGGCCTTGCGCTGATCGCTTGGAAAAGTGTCTGAGGTGTGACAGGAAGGGCGGAGAAAGGCCGCCATGTCGAAAATCCTTCCCGCCCTGCTGCTTGCCGTCATGCTTTTGCATCTCATCCGGCCCATCGGTCTGCCGGGGCTGAAGCGGCGCGCGGATTTCTGGAAGATCGCGGTCGTCGCCATTGCGATGATGATGCTGACGGTCCTGATACGTCCCTGAGGGAAGCCCCTGCGGGCACGGCCCGAGGCATGAACTGAGCGTGCGAAACGCAAAAGGGCCACCCGAAGGTGGCCCCCATGAGGTTTGGTCCGGTGCGGACCCGGGCAGAAGTGCCCGCAGGAAGGTGGGCTCAGAACGAGGGCTGCCTCGTTTCGCTCACCACAATTCCCATGCCCGAAGCCAAGACCGAAATCTCATTAGACATTGGATCACCTTCCTTTCTGAACGTTGACGTTAAGCAGAATGTAGGCGATCGGCGGCAGAGCGCAAGGGGTGCGAGCTTATTTCTGCTGGTGCAGGATTTCGACGCCCGGCAGCGGCTTGCCTTCCATCCATTCGAGGAAGGCGCCGCCGGCGGTCGAGACATAGGTGAAATCGTCCGCGACACCGGCATGGTTGAGGGCGGCAACCGTATCGCCGCCACCGGCGACCGAGACGAGCTTGCCTTCCTTCGTGCGGGCCGCGGCGTGCCTGGCGGCGGCAACCGTCGCCGCGTCGAAGGGCGCGATTTCGAAGGCGCCGAGCGGGCCGTTCCAGACGAGCGTCGTGGCGCGGGAGATCCAGGTGTTGACGGCCTCGATGGTCTTCGGGCCGACATCGAGCATCATGGCGTCGGCCGGAATGGCGTTGACGTCGACCACTTCGTTCTCGGCATTGGCCTTGAACTCGCGGGCGATGACGCCGTCTTCCGGCAGCACGATGGCGCAGGTGGCGGTCGCCGCCTCGATCATGATCTGCTTGGCGGTTTCGGCAAGGTCATGCTCGCAGAGCGACTTGCCGACATTGGTGCCGCGGGCGGCAAGGAAGGTGTTCGCCATGCCGCCGCCGATGACCAGCGCGTCGACCCGCTTAACGAGGTTCATCAAAAGGTCGATCTTGGTGGAGACCTTCGCGCCGCCGACAATGGCGACGACCGGGCGGACCGGATTGCCGAGACCCTTTTCGAGCGCTTCCAGTTCGGCCTGCATGGTGCGGCCGGCATAGGCGGGCAGGAGATGGGCGAGGCCTTCGGTCGAGGCGTGCGCGCGGTGCGCAGCCGAGAAGGCGTCGTTGACGTAGATATCGCCATTGGCGGCAAGGGCGGCGGTGAAGTCCGCGTCGTTCTTCTCTTCGCCCTTGTGGAAGCGGGTGTTCTCCAGAAGCAGGATGTCGCCGTCCTGCATGGCGGCGATGGCGGCGGCGACCGGCTCGCCGATGCAGTCTGCGGCGAAGCGGACGGTCTTGCCGAGGACGTCGTTCACCGCCGGCAGGATCTGCTCCAGCGACATGTCGGCGACGGCCTCACCCTTCGGGCGGCCGAAATGCGCGAGCAGGACGACCTTGGCGCCCTTCTTCGACAGTTCGAGGATGGTGGGCGCGACGCGCTCGATGCGGGTTGCATCGGTGACCTTGCCGTCCTTGACCGGAACATTGAGATCGACGCGGACGAGCACGCGCTTGCCGGCGATGTCGGTGAGATTGTCGAGGGTCTTGAAGGTCATGGCGCCGATCCTGCACTTGTCGAATAATCATGGAAAAACACCCGGGCATCGCTGCCCGGGTGCTTGGTGTCTCAGCTCAGATGAGCTTGCCGAGGGCAACCGCGGTGTCGGACATGCGGTTGGAGAAGCCCCATTCGTTGTCGTACCAGGACAGGATGCGAACGAGATTGCCGTCGAGGACCTTGGTCTGGTCGGCGGCGAAGTTCGACGAATGGCTGTCGTGGTTGAAGTCGATCGAGACGAGCGGGCCGGTGACGTAGTCGAGGATGCCCTTCAGTTCGCCTTCGGCGGCTGCCTTGATGGCAGCGTTGACTTCCTCGGCCGTGACGTTGCGCGAGGGGACGAACTTCAGGTCGACGACCGAGACGTTCGGGGTCGGCACGCGGATCGACGAACCGTCGAGCTTGCCCTTGAGCTGCGGCAGCACGAGGCCGACGGCCTTGGCGGCGCCCGTCGAAGTCGGGATCATGGACAGGGCCGCCGCGCGGGCGCGGTAGAGGTCCTTGTGCATGGTGTCGAGGGTCGGCTGGTCGCCCGTATAGGCGTGAACCGTCGTCATGTAGCCCTTCTCGATGCCGAAGGCCTTGTCGAGAATGTAGGCGACCGGCGCCAGGCAGTTCGTCGTGCACGACGCATTGGAGATGACCAGGTCATCCTTCGTCAGCGTGTTGTGGTTGACGCCGTAGACGATGGTCTTGTCGGCATTGTCGCACGGTGCGGAAACGATCACGCGCTTGGAGCCGTTGGCCAGGTGCGCGGATGCCTTTTCCTTAGTGGTGAAGAGGCCGGTGCATTCCAGCGCGATATCGACGTCGCCCCAGGGCAGTTCCTTGGGGTCGCGGATGGCGGTGACGCGGATCGGGCCGCGGCCGACGTCGATCGTGTCGCCGGTAACGGTGACGGTGCCCGGGAACTTGCCGTGGACAGAATCGTAGCGAACGAGGTGCGCATTGGTCTCGACCGGGCCGAGGTCGTTGACGGCGACGACTTCGATGTCGGTGCGGCCGGATTCGATGATCGCGCGCAGCACGTTGCGGCCGATGCGACCAAAGCCGTTGATGGCAACTTTCACAGTCATTTCGGGTCTCTCCCTATCAAAAAATCTGTTGGCGGTGTGGGCGCGACGGGAGGCCGCGCCCGACGGCACTCAGGCGAGTTTGGCTTCCGCAGCGGCGACGACAGCTTCCGGCGTGATGCCGAAGTGCTTGTAGAGTTCCTTGTAGGGACCCGATGCGCCGAACGAGGACATGCCGACGAAGATGCCGTCCGAGCCGATGAAGTGATCCCAGCCCTGGCGAATGCCGGCTTCGACGGCGATCTTGACCGGCGAGTTGCCGATGACCGCTTCCTGGTAGGCTTCCGGCTGTTCGGCGAACAGCTCGAAGCACGGCACCGAGACGACGCGGGTTGCGATGCCCTTGGCCGAAAGCGTCTGCTGCGCCTTCACCGCGATCTCGATTTCGGAACCCGAAGCGAAGATCGTGACCTGGGCGTCGCTGGCCGAAACGAGATCGTAGGCGCCGCGGGCGCAGAGGTTCTCTTCCTCGTATTCCAGGCGTACCGGCATCAGGTTCTGGCGGGTGAGGGCGATTGCCGACGGGCGGTTGTGGCTCTCGAGCGCCAGCTGCCAGCACTCTGCCGTTTCCGTGGCGTCGGCCGGGCGGAAGACGAGCAGGTTCGGGATGGCGCGCAGTGCCGCCATGTGCTCGACCGGCTGGTGGGTCGGGCCGTCTTCGCCAAGACCGATGGAGTCATGCGTCAGAACGTGGATGACGCGGATACCCATCAGGGCTGCAAGGCGGATCGACGGACGGCAATAGTCCGAGAAGATCAGGAAGCCGCCCGAATAGGGGATGAGGCCGCCATGCAGCGCCATGCCGTTCATCGCTGCCGCCATGCCGTGCTCGCGCACGCCGTAGTGGATATAGCGACCGGAGAAGTCGGTCGGGGTGATCGACTTGGTCTGGCTGGTCTTGGTGTTGTTCGAGCCGGTCAGGTCGGCCGAGCCGCCGATTGTTTCCTGCAGAACGCCGTTGATGACTTCAAGCGCGTCTTCCGAGGCCTTGCGGGTCGCCGGGTTCGGCTTGGTTTCGGCAAGCTTCTTCTTGTAGGCGGAGATTGCCGAATCGAGGCTGCCTTCGAGGTCGCCGGCAAAGCGGCGGACGAACTGCGCCTTCTTCTCGGCTTCCGTCTTTTCGAGGCGGGCTTCCCATTCCTTGTAGGCCTTGGCGGAGCGCAGGCCGGCGAGACGCCAGCCGTCCAGCACGTCGGACGGGACGACGAAGGGTTCCGATTCCCAGTTCAGCGCCTTGCGGGTGGCCGAGATTTCCTCGGCGCCGAGCGGCGAGCCGTGCACCTTGTGCGTGCCGGACTTGGTCGGCGCGCCGAAGCCGATGGTCGTCTTGCAGGCGATCATGGTCGGCTTGTCGGACTTCTGTGCTTCCTCGATGGCGGCGGTGATCGCATCCGGATCATGGCCGTCGATGGCGATCGTGTGCCATTGGCTGGCGCGGAAGCGGGCGTGCTGGTCGGTCGAGTCGGCCATCGAGATGGGGCCGTCGATCGAGATGTTGTTGTCGTCCCAGAACACGATCAGCTTGTTCAACTTCAGGTGGCCGGCAAGCGCGATGGCTTCCTGGCTGATGCCTTCCATGAGGCAGCCGTCACCGGCCAGGACGTAGGTGTAGTGTTCGATGAGGTCGTTGCCGAATTCGTCGCGCAGCTTGCGTTCCGCAAGCGCCATGCCGACGGCGTTGGCAATGCCCTGGCCGAGCGGACCGGTGGTCGTCTCGATGCCGGCGGCGTGGCCGTATTCCGGGTGGCCGGCGGTCTTGGCGCCGAGCTGGCGGAAGTTCTTGATCTCGTCGATCGTGATGTCGTCGTAGCCCGTCAGATACAGCAGCGAGTAAAGCAGCATCGAGCCGTGACCGGCCGACAGCACGAAGCGGTCGCGGTTCGGCCAGGACGGGGTCTTCGGATCGAAGGACAGGAAACGGGTGAAAAGAACCGTTGCGATATCTGCTGCGCCCATGGGAAGGCCGGGGTGGCCCGAATTCGCCTTCTCCACGGCATCCATGGAAAGGAAGCGAATTGCGTTCGCCATCCGGTCGTGTTTTTCGCGAGAGATCATGACTGTTCCGTATTCTACGAGGTGTTGGGGCCGACGCCGCTCGGAGCATCGGTTGGAAGCGGGTGACACATAGCAGGTGCGCCGTCGGAGTCAACGAATTCGGCGGGTTTTCCGGCACTTCAAGGGTGGTCCTGCGACCTTTTTTAGCATTTCTGAATGAGGCCGGGCGGCTCCTTTTCCGGCTGTCTCGAGCGCTGATCCACAGCGGCGTTTCCGCCTGTAACGCCGCGCTGTTGACGCTGATGCCCGCAGTTGAATACTGTCAAGGGGAGAGAACCGGCGCTGGCGGCGGCGATTCGTGTTTTTTGAGAGTGCCGGTGAAGGCTTTATGACCAACGGGGAAACAGTCAGGGCAGCAATCGAGGAGCTCCGCAGAGCCGTCGCGAGCCTCGACAATGCGCTCGACATGCGCTTCGATCGCGAACGCGATCGGGGCGAGGTGGAAGGAGAGGTGCGGCGCGTCAACACTGACCGCTCGCGGCTTGCCCAGGAACTCGACCAGTCCGAATTCCGCGCAAACCGGCTGGAGGAGGTGAACCGCGAGGTCTCCCGCCGGCTCGTCACGGCCATGGAAACGATCCGGGCCGTGCTCGACCGTTAAGCGCCGCATTCCCCGTAATCAGGAAAATTCCGCATGGCACAGGTAACCGTACAGATTGATGGCAAGGCCTATCGCATGGCTTGCGAAGAGGGCCAGGAGGCGCATCTCGAAGAGCTTGCCGCCGGCTTCGATCAGTATGTCGGGCACCTGAAATCGCAGTTCGGCGAGATCGGCGACCTGCGCCTGACCGTCATGGCCGGCATCATGGTGATGGATGAG
The DNA here is from genome assembly GCF_049651085.1 of Shinella sp. Classification (GTDB taxonomy): domain Bacteria; phylum Pseudomonadota; class Alphaproteobacteria; order Rhizobiales; family Rhizobiaceae; genus Shinella. Next base: position 10,741 of record NZ_JBASBL010000017.1, on the reverse strand, counting down.
CTGAACGACGTCACCCGCCGTCTTGCCAAGCTGGAAAAGGAAGCCGAGGAGCTGCGCCAGGGGCGGGAAGGCGTGATGGACGAGGTGTCCAAGAGCGAGGACGCGATTGCGCAGGCGCTCGGCGAACTGACAAGCCAGATCCAGGGCATGGCTGCAAAACTGTCGGGCAAGCCCCCGGCGAACTAATCGGCAGAATTGCCACTGGCGAACAGCCCGTTTTGCGCCTATATATCGATTGCGATCTGCGCTTCTCGACAGGAACCACAATCCCTGGGGCCATACTCGATCCAAAGGGAGCTGTCCCTGACCCGGCCCGTGGGCTTGGTCACACGGTGCCCACCTACGTTTGTAGGCACCCAGGATCGTAAACCTCCATCGGTCGCCGTGGATCGCACTTTTCCCCTTCATGTCGCCAGACGAAAAAAGCCGCCCAACGGGCGGCTTTCGTCATTTCGGGCAAGAGAAAACCTCAGGCGGCTGCCTTCAGTTCCTTGTCGATCATGGCGCGCAGGCTGCCGAGGTCCTTGGCGAAGGCGCGGATGCCTTCGGAGAGCTTCTCGGTGGCCATGGCGTCTTCGTTCAGCATCCAGCGGAAGGTCTTTTCGTCGATCTTGACCGGCGAAACCTTGACGACCTTTTCCGGCGAAAGCTTGCGCTCCAGCGTGCCCTGGGCCGCATCGAGTTCCTCGAGCAGGGCAGGGCTGATCGTCAGGCGGTCGCAGCCGGCAAGGGCTTCGATTTCGCCCGTGTTGCGGAAGGAGGCGCCCATGACGATCGTGTTGATGCCGTTGGACTTGTAGTAGTCGTAGATCGCGCGGACCGAGAGCACGCCCGGATCGTCTTCCGCCGTGAAGGTCTTGCCGCTTGCCTTGACGTGCCAGTCGAGGATGCGGCCGACGAAGGGCGAGATGAGGAAGACGCCGGCATCGGCGCAGGCAATGGCCTGGGCCTTGTTGAAGAGCAGCGTCAGGTTGCAGTCGATGCCTTCCTTCTGCAGTACTTCGGCGGCGCGGATGCCTTCCCAGGTGGAGGCGAGCTTGATCAGGATGCGCTCGCGGGAAATGCCGCGCGCGTCATAGGCCTTGATGATCTCGCGGGCCTTGGCGATGGAGGCCTGCGTGTCGAAGGACAGGTCGGCATCGACTTCTGTCGAGACGCGGCCGGGCACGAGTTCGGCGAGAGCTGCACCGACGGAGATCGCCAGGCGATCGGCGACGGCGGTGACGACGCCTTCGTGATTGCCGCCCTGCGACTGGCCCCAGCGGATGGCTTCCGTCACCGCATCGGCAAATGCCGGCGTGCCCAGAGCCTTCAGGACGATGGTGGGGTTGGTGGTGCAGTCGACCGGCTTCAGGCGGCGGACGGCTTCGATGTCGCCGGTATCTGCCACGACGGTCGTCATCGCGCGGAGTTGTTCAAGCTTGGACGTCATATCCGAAATCCCGAATGGTTGTTGTGGGCCGCCTTCCGCAAGGGAAATGCGTGACCCTCCTCCAAGTTCCTGAAAGCGCATCCGGCGACCGTGCTTCCGTTTCGCTCGCCTTATGTGCTCGCACATCATCTGCCGGCAGAAAACCGCCAGCGGACATGAGGCGGACTATCATCGTCTCCAGGGGAGGAAGTCAAGCACTTTTGCACAATCTGATGAACATATGTCGCATTTCCTGTTTGGCGTGATAAGGTGGCCCCCGGAAACGATTGCAGACAGATGGAGGCGACGTGGCAAGGCTCCGGCGCGACACACATACGGCCTATTCGGAATCGGCGGCGCTTCGGCTGAGGGCCGCCTGGCTCTATTACAATCAGGGCCTCACCCAGAAGGATGTGGCGGAGAAGATCGGCGTCAGCCGCAGCACGGTCATCCGCATGCTCGACGAGGCGCTGAAGCGCTCGGAGGTGCAGATCTGGATCAACGAGGGCATTGCCGACTGCGTCGAGCTCGCCGTGCGGCTGGAAAAGGCCTACGGGCTGGACGAGGCCGTGGTGGTGCCGGCGGCCAGCAGCGCCGAGGCGACCGCCCGGAGCGTCGGGCTGGCGCTTGGCCAGTTCCTGACCGAGGCGATCCCGGATGATTGCACGGTGGGCGTCGGCTGGGGGCGCACGCTGACGGCCTCGCTCGCCAGCTTCCGCCCGGCGCGGCGCGAGCGGGTGAAGGTCGTTTCGCTGCTTGGCGGAGTGGTCGAGGCCCACCACATCAATCCGATTGAATATACCTGGCGGCTGGCGAGCCAGCTCGGCGCGGAATGCTACCTGTTTCTTGCGCCGCTGCTTGTCGATTCACAGGAGACCAAGCGCAGCCTCATCGAGAAATGCGGGCTGAAAACCTTGTTCGATCTGGCTGAAAACATGGATATCGCCGTGGTGAGCTGCGGTGACATCGGGCCGCGGTCCAGCTCGCTCTCGCGCGATTTCATAGCCCGGCAGGAACTGGACGAACTTATCGCGGCCGGCTGCGTCTGCGATACGATGTGCAATTTCCTCGATGCGGAAGGCCATACGATCGACCATCCGATCCGCCACCGGGTGATGTCGATCGATCTCGATACGGTCAAGAAGGCGCGCCACATCGTACTCGTCTCGGGCGGGGCGCACCGGGCGCCGGCGATCCGCGCCACGATCCGGCGCGTCGGCTGCAACACGCTGATCACCGACGAGGGCGCTGCGCAGGCCATGCTGCGGCTGGCGGAAACCTCGGCAGCTGCCTAGATCAGGTCGAGCCGTACGGCGCGGATGATCGCGCCCGTGACATTGCGGGCGTCGAGTTTGTCGATGGCGCTGCGAATGGCCTCCGTCACGCGAGCCATTGCAAGGTCGGTTTCGAGCACGATTTCAGCCACCGTCCTGCCGTTGGCGGCAAGTTCGAGGCACCGTTTTTCGATTTCGGTCAGTTCGGGAAGGCGGGAAGGATCATTTGCCGGGGGCGTCATGCGTCCCGCTTAAAGGCTGGTCGATGGAGGGCAAAGCGCAAGCTGTCGCAATGTTTAACAGGGCTCCGCGGATTTTCGCGCCTTTGTCCCGTTGTGGGACAGGCCGCTTCCTGTCGCAAGAGGAAGGGGAATTGCATTCCGGCACCGTCAGCTGGTAAGCCACGCGCCAAAAGGCTGGAGACATCCGTGACACCCAAGGAACAGAAGGCGGCGATCCGCAACGAGCGGCTGGCGTTGCGCGACGCGATGACGGTGGAGGCGCGCATCGAGGGTAGCCTCGCCATGATCGATCATGCAGGCGACCAGATCGCATTCGAGCCCGGTACGGTGATTTCCGGCTTCTGGCCTATCCGCTCGGAGGCCGATATCCGTCCGCTCATGGCGCATCTGCGCAGCCGGGGCGCGCGGCTGTGCCTGCCCGTCGTGCTCGACCGCGAGACGATCCTCTTCCGCGAACTGGTCGCCGGCGCGCCGGTGGTGAAGACCGGTTTCGGCACGACCGGGCCGGGGCCGGAGGCCGCCGTGCTCGATCCGGATATCCTGCTGGTGCCGCTGTCGGCCTTCGACCGGACTGGCCATCGCATCGGTTATGGCGCCGGTCACTACGACCGGGCAATCGACCGGCTGAAAGCGAAAGGCCGCACGCCGAAGCTGATCGGCATTGCGTTCGACTGCCAGGAAGTGGCATCAGTACCCGCAGAGCCGCACGATGTGCCCCTGGATGGCATTCTCACCGAGAGCGGCCTCGGCATGTTCCAACAGGTTTCGTAAGGCAGTTCGATGCGTTTTCTTTTTCTGGGCGATATGGTGGGCAAGACCGGGCGGACGGCCGTCTGGGAGCGCCTGCCGGGATTGATCAGCGACCTCAAGCTGGATTTCGTCGTCGTTAACGGAGAGAATTCGGCCGGCGGTTTCGGTATCACCGAAGACATCTTCCTCGGCACGATCAATGCCGGCGCTGATGTGGTGACCACGGGGAACCACGTCTGGGACCAGAAGGAAGCGGTCGGCTTTGCCGGCCGGCATGACCAGTTCCTGCGCCCCGCCAACTATCCGGCCGGAACGCCGGGCCGTGGCGCCAATCTCTTCATCGCCCGCAACGGCGCCCGCGTGCTGGTCGCCAACATCATGGGCCGCGTGTTCATGCATCCCGAACTCGACGATCCCTTCACGGCGGGCGAGGCGATCCTTGCTTCCTGCCCGCTCGGCGAGCAGGCGGATGCGATCATATTCGACTTCCACGCCGAGGCGACGAGCGAGAAGCAGTGCTTCGGCCATTTCGTCGATGGCCGCGCCAGCGTCGTCGTCGGCACGCATACCCATGTGCCGACGGCCGATTGCCAGATCCTGAACGGCGGCACGGGCTACATGTCGGATGCCGGCATGTGCGGCGACTACGACTCCTCGCTCGGCATGGACAAGGAAGAGCCGCTCAATCGCTTCATCTCGAAAATGCCGAAAGGCCGTTTCGAGGCGGCTTCCGGTCCTGCGACGATCTGCGGGCTGGCGGTGGAGATTTCCGACCGCACTGGCCTTGCCGAAAAGATCGCCCCGCTGCGCCTTGGCCCGCGCCTTGCCGAAACGCTGCCGGATTTCTGGCGCTGATCCTCATGCGCCCGACCGTTTGGCGCAGGTGATCGGCAGAAACGGCGGTGAAGGTCGGATGCGCCTTTGCTTCGACATCCGGCTCTTCATCGGGATTGAGATTCGTCGGGGAAGGCCGCTCAACCGATTGTGATCACCGCTCGGCGTGCAAGCCTCGACCCGTTCCGCGTGCGGGCGCATAGTCGCCGCCGACCTGTGAACGGAGCCGCTCATGCCGCATCTCCTGCTCATGCCGTTGATCGCCGTCGCCCTTGCAGTTCTTGCAGCGCCGCGAAATTCGCTGGCGCAAGCCGAGGCGCCGGTCAGCCAGTGCCAGATGATCGCCCGCTCCCTGCCCTCCGTCAGGTTCGCAAGCTTTTCCGCCGAGAACATATTTCAGGTGCAGGCGAAGGCGAACGAGGAGGTCCGCATCACCTATGTCGGCCACTCGACCTTCTTCATCGAGACGCCGGCGGGCGTGAAGATCGCCACCGACTATAACGGCTGGTACAAGCCCCCGGCACTGCCGACCGTGGTGACGATGAACAAGGCGCATTCCAGCCACTATACGATGACCCCGGAGCCCGGCATCGAATATGTGCTGCATGGCTGGCAGGACGGTTCGCAAAAGGGCGCCGACCACGACGTGGTGGTGGGTGACACCTATATCCGCAACGTGCCCACCGATATCCGCGGCTGGGGCGGGGCGATGGAACCGAACGGCAATTCCATCTTCATCTTCGAGGTGGCCGGCCTGTGCATCGGACATCTCGGCCACCTGCACCATGAATTGACGGAGAAGCAGTACGGTGAGATCGGCCGGCTCGATGTGCTGATGGTGCCGGTCGATGGCGGGCTGACCATGGGGGCGCAGAGCATGAGCCGGGTTGTGCAGCGGCTGCGTTCCTCGCTCATCCTGCCCATGCATCGCCGCGGCCCGCCGGTCAGCCAGTTTCTTTCGATGTTCGGGAATGGCTTCGATGCGGTGACGGACGACGACGCGACGATGACCGTTTCGATCCGCAACTTGCCGAAGCGGCCGACGATTCATATTCTCTCCGGTGTCTGATGCCGGAGTCCCTTGATGCGCTTTCTCCTCGCCACGTCCGCCCTGTTGCTCTTCCCGGCGCTTGCTTTCGCAAACAGCGCGCCGACACCGGGCGGTCCGGCGGCCGAATCCGGCCAGCCGCGCGAGACGGTGACGCGCCCCGCTGAAAAGGCGCCGGTTCGCTCCTTCGGCGTGGCGCAGGAGTTCATGATGCCGTCCGGCAATATCGGCTGCATCTACATCCCGGAAGGCGGCACGCAGGCCTATCAGCCGGCCGATGGCGGGCCTGAACTGTCCTGCGACCGTATCGAGCCGAAATATCTGCGCGCCACGCTGGGGCGAAGCGGCAAGGCGGTTGTTCGCACGAATGTCGGCGATCAGGGCTGCTGCGGCGCCGAGACGGTCGTGCCCTATGGCGAGACCTGGTCCGCCGGCCCCTTCACCTGCTATTCGGAGCGCACGGGGCTGACCTGCGAGCGCAGCGACGGCCATTCCTTCCTGTTGAGCCGCGCCCGCGTCAAGGCAGATTGAAAACCGGGCGTTGCTTTGTTTGCGGGACTGCTGGACGTCCGGCGGCAATGAAATTATAAGGCGGCATTCCGAAAATCGGGGCTGCAGGCTGGCGTTCCACCGCGGCCGTCATGCCCCGCTCAACGACCGGCGACCCGAGAAGGGGCGCCAAAACGAGACAGGGGTGCCATGGCTGGCCATTCACAGTTCAAGAATATCATGCACCGCAAGGGCAAGCAGGATGCCGTGCGGTCGAAAATGTTCTCCAAGCTTGCCCGTGAAATCACGGTGGCGGCGAAGACCGGTCTTCCTGACCCGGCCATGAACGCCCGCCTGCGCCTGGCGATCCAGAACGCCAAGGCGCAGTCCATGCCGAAGGACAATATCGAGCGCGCCGTCAAGAAAGCCTCCGGCGCCGACAGCGAGAACTACGAAGAGATCCGCTACGAGGGCTACGGCCCGGGCGGCGTTGCCGTCATCGTCGAGGCGCTGACCGACAACCGCAACCGCACCGCGTCCTCCGTCCGCTCGACCTTCTCCAAGGCCGGCGGTGCGCTTGCCGAAACCGGCTCGGTCTCCTTCTCCTTCGATCGTGTCGGTGAAATCACCTACAAGCTGTCCGCCGGCGATGCCGACAGCGTCATGGAAGCGGCCATCGATGCCGGTGCCGAGGACGTTACGACGGACGAGGACGGCCATACGATCATCTGCGGCTTCGAGGACATCGGCGAAGTCTCCAAGGCGCTGGAAGACAAGCTCGGTGAAGCCGAGACCGTAAACGCGATCTGGAAGGCGCAGAACACCGTGCCGGTCGATGAGGAGAAGGCGCAGTCGCTGATGAAGCTCATCGAGACGCTGGAGGACGACGACGACGTGCAGAACGTCTACTCGAACTTCGAGGTCTCTGACGAAGTTCTGGCCAAGCTTTCGGCCTGATCGGTCGCAATGCAATCAGTCGAGAAGGCCGGGCGCCGAAAAGGCCCCGGCCTTTTTCGTCAGGCCGCCTTTGCCAGCGTCTCGCGCGCCTCGGCAAAGAGCCGCACGGATTTCAGCCGTGCGCCCATGTCGTAGACCGGCATGGAGACGATCAGTTCGTCCGCACCGGTCATGGACAGGAAGTCGGCGATGCGGCGCTTGATTTTCTCCGGCCCGCCGACCACCGCATATTGCAGCGTATGCTCGACATTGATGCGCTCCCCGTCGCTCCAATGCGGATCCATGTTGTCGACCGGCGCCGGGAAGGCGCCGGGCGTGCCGCGGCGAAGGCGCACGAAGGATTGCTGCATCGAGGTGAAGAGGAAATCGGCCTGCGCATCCGTATCGGCCGCAGCGCCCATCACGCCGACCATGGCATGCGGCCGGTCGAGATATTGCGACGGCTCGAATCGCTCGCGGTAGATTTCGAGCGCCGTCAGCAGCATGTCCGGCGCGAAATGCGAGGCGAAGGCGAAGGGCAGGCCCAGCATGCCGGCAAGATGTGCCGAATAGTGGCTGGAGCCGAGCAACCAGACGGGCACGTTGCTGCCTGCGCCGGGAACGGCGACAATCTTTTGCTCCGGGCTCGTCGGCCCCAGGAGCTGCATCAGCTCGACGACGTCCTGCGGGAAATTGTTGGCGGCGCTGTCGAGGTTGCGGCGCAACGCTCGCGCCGTCATCATGTCCGTGCCGGGTGCGCGGCCGAGGCCGAGATCGATGCGATCCGGGAAGAGGGCGGCGAGCGTACCGAACTGCTCCGCGATCACCAGCGGGGAATGGTTCGGCAGCATGATGCCGCCCGAGCCGACGCGGATCTTTTGCGTGCCAGCGGCGACATGCTGGATGACGAGCGAGGTGGCGGCGCTGGCTATTCCGCGCATGCCGTGATGCTCGGCAAGCCAGAAACGCTTGTAGCCGAGCGCTTCGGCCTCCTGGGCAAGACGCCTTGAATTTTCGAGCGACTGGGCGACGGTGCCGCCTTCGACGATGGGCGAAAGGTCCAGGATGGAGAAGGGCACCATGGGGACGGCCTCTTTGTGAGCAGTTTTGATTGTCCTCCCATGTAGGTTCAGTTTTGTGAAATCCAAGCAGGCCCCGCACGGTTTTCATGTACGTCGGCTTTGTTTTTGTTTTGTTCACATTTCGCTGGCAGGGTCCGGCCGACAGGAATAGGGTTTTGCCATGCAGGAAACGATTCGCATCATCGGCATCGATCCGGGGCTTCGCCGCACCGGTTGGGGCATCATCGAGACGCTCGGCAACTCGCTGCGCTTCGTCGCCTCCGGTACGGTGACCTCCGATGGCGACATGGACCTGGCCTCGCGCCTGTGCCAGCTGCATGACGGGCTTGCCGAGGTGGTGCACAGCTACCAGCCTGGGGAAGCGGCCGTCGAGCAGACCTTCGTCAACAAGGACGCGACGGCGACGCTGAAGCTCGGCCAGGCGCGCGGCATCGCCATGCTGGTTCCGGCCCGCGCGGGTCTGCGCGTCGCCGAATACGCGCCGAATGCCGTCAAGAAAGCCGTCATCGGCGTCGGCCATGGCGAGAAGCAGCAGATCCACATGATGCTGAAGGTGCTGATGCCGAAGGCCACCTTCGTGGGCAACGATGCGGCCGACGCGCTCGCCATCGCTATCTGCCATGCCCACAACCGTCAGGGCCTCTCGGGCCGTCTCGCCAAGCTCGTCGGCTGATATGTTCTTGACTTGTTCCGGTTTCGCCAGTAGGTAATACCTCAGAGGTATTACCATGCGTGTGACGGAAAAAGGTCAGGTGACGATCCCGAAGGATATTCGCGACCGGTTGAACATCGGTCCGGGATCCGAGGTGGATTTCGTCGCCGATGACAAGGGCGCGAGGCTGATCGTCGTCGCCGGCGGCAAGGCGGCGGAGCCTGACGAATTCGAGGCCTGGCTGAAGAGCCGCTCCGGCACGTTCGACACCGGCGGAATGACGACCGACGAATATATGGATTGGCTTCGGGGATCGCGCGATGACCTCGGTTCTGATTGACACCATTATCATCATCGACGTCTTCGGGCCGGAAACGCCGTTCAAGGCCTGGTCGTCGCAGGCGATTCTGGCGCTGAAGCAGGACGCGCAGTTCATCCTCTCCCCGATCGTCTGGGCGGAGCTTGCCGGTATGATGCCGGGCGAGGACGTGCTGGCGCAGTCACTTGCACGCCTCAATCCGGTGCGCGAGGCCTTGCCCTTCACCGCCGCCTATCAGGCGGGGCTGGCGCATCAGCGCTACCGGCGGGCCGGCGGGCAACGCGAGCGCACCTTGCCCGATTTCCTGATCGGGGCGCATGCCTCGGTGCGATCCCATCGGCTTCTTACGCGGAACGTGGCACGCTACCGCTCCTACTTCCCCGCGCTCGACATCATTTCTCCCGAAACCCACCCTGACGGACTTCACCCATGATCGGCAAACTCAAAGGCACCATCGACGAGATCGGCGACGACCACGTGATCCTCGACGTGCATGGTGTCGGCTATATCGCCCATTGCTCGGCACGCACGCTCGGCAGGCTCGGCTCGCCCGGCGAGGCGGCCGTGCTGTTCATCGAGACCTATGTGCGCGAGGACCAGTTCCGGCTCTTCGGCTTCCTGACCGCGCTGGAACGGGAATGGTTCCGCCTGTTGCAGAGCGTGCAGGGCGTCGGCTCCAAGGTGGCGCTGGGTGTGCTCTCCACGCTGACGCCGGGGGAGCTGGCCAACGCCATCGCGCTTCAGGACAAGACCGCCGTGTCGCGCGCGCCGGGCGTTGGGCCGAAGGTGGCGGTGCGCATTGTCACGGAATTGCGCAACAAGGCGCCGGCCTTTGCCGGCGAGGCGTCGGGCTCCATCGGGCTCAAGCAGGAGATCGGCGAGGGTGTCGCCTCGGCGCCCGTGAGCGATGCGGTATCGGCGCTTACCAACCTCGGATATTCGCGTGACCAGGCGGCGAATGCCATCGCGGCCGCGCTGAAGAATGGCGGCGAGGGGGCCGACAGCGCCAAACTCATCCGCCTCGGCCTCAAGGAGTTGTCGCGGTGATGCGGTTGCCTTCTTCGGCGGACAATGGGATTAGGGCCGAATGAGCGAAGATGACAGACTGCTTTCGTCGGAAAAGCGCGGCGAAGACATCGATACCGCCTTGCGGCCGCAGACGCTGGACGATTTTACCGGCCAGGCGGAGGCGCGCGCCAACCTGAAGATCTTCATCGAGGCGGCCAAGAACCGCGGCGAGGCGCTTGATCACGTCCTGTTCGTCGGCCCGCCCGGTCTCGGCAAGACGACGCTGGCCCAGATCATGGCCAAGGAACTCGGCGTCAATTTCCGCTCCACCTCCGGCCCGGTCATCGCCAAGGCGGGCGATCTTGCGGCGCTGCTCACCAATCTGGAAGAGCGCGACGTGCTCTTCATCGACGAAATCCACCGTCTCAACCCGGCCGTCGAGGAAATCCTCTACCCGGCCATGGAGGATTTCCAGCTCGACCTCATCATCGGCGAAGGCCCGGCTGCGCGCTCGGTGAAGATCGACCTGTCGAAATTCACGCTTGTCGCCGCGACCACGCGCCTCGGCCTGCTCACCACACCGCTGCGCGACCGTTTCGGTATTCCGGTGCGTCTCAACTTCTACACAGTCGAGGAACTGGAATCGATCGTGCGCCGTGGCGCGCGGCTGATGGGACTCGGCATGACGGACGAGGG
>NZ_JBASBL010000016.1:0-221083 GCF_049651085.1 Shinella sp. | reverse complement strand
CTGCTGCTGCCGGCGGTCGCCGCGGCGGGCGTGCCGGCCGCGCCGGCGCTGCGAGAGAATAAGATGACCGGCGGGCGTCAGTTTCGCCGCGACGCCTTCAGCCTCTGGCTGGAGGCCCCGCTCGTGATCGCCATGCGCTGCCAAGAGGTCGGCATGGCGGCCCTGACGGGTTCGACGCAGAACACCGCCGAGATGACCCGAATGGTCACCGAAAAGATGGCTGCCGCGACGGAAAGCGTCATGGCAGCCAATTTTGCTGTTGCAAAGGCCATGATGACGGCGGCTTCGCCGGGCGCCACGGCCCGCGCCGTGTCGGAAGCAGCCTTGAAACCCTACGGCAAGCGGGTGCGCAGCAATGTAAAGCGCCTCGCCGGCCGCAAGGGCTGACATTGCGGTTCGGCCGCCAAGAAAGAGTATGATCGATGCGCTACGAAGGTGAGATAGAGACCAACATGACCGAAGCCTCGGTGAAAGAACCACTGGTCCTCTTCATGCCCTCCGGCAAGCGTGGCCGCTTCCCGGTCGGCACGCCCGTTCTGGAGGCCGCGCGCAAACTCGGCGTCTATGTCGAGAGCGTGTGCGGCGGACGTGCGACCTGCGGGCGCTGTCAGATCGAGGTGCAGGAAGGCAACTTCGCCAAGCACAAGATCGTCTCCTCGCTCGACCACATCTCGGAAAAGGGCCCGAAGGAAGAGCGCTACGAAAAAATCCGCGGCCTGCCGGACGGGCGCCGCCTGTCCTGTTCCGCCCTCATCCTCGGCGACCTCGTGGTGGACGTGCCGCAGGATACCGTCATCAATGCCCAGGTCGTGCGCAAGGCCGCGACGGACCGCGTCATCGAGCGCAACGCCGCCATCCAGCTCTGCTATGTCGAGGTGGACGAACCCGACATGCACAAGCCGCTCGGCGACCTCGACCGGCTGAAGGTCATGCTCGAAAAGGACTGGGGCTGGAAGGATCTGCTGATCGCGCCGCACCTCATTCCGCAGGTGCAGTCGATCCTGCGCAAGGGCAACTGGGGCGTCACCGCCGCCATTCATCGCGACATGGACAGTTCGCGCCCCTTCATCGTCGGCCTGTGGCCCGGCCTCAAGAACGAGGCCTATGGCACGGCCTGCGATATCGGCTCGACGACGATCGCCATGCATCTGGTCTCGCTGCTTTCCGGCCGCATCGTCGCCTCCTCGGGCACTTCAAACCCGCAGATCCGCTTCGGCGAAGACCTGATGAGCCGCGTCTCCTATGTCATGATGAACCCGGACGGCCGGGAAGCCATGACCAAGGCCGTGCGCGAGGCCGTCAACGGCCTGATCGGCAAGGTGTGCGAGGAAGGCGAGGTCGACCGGCACGACATTCTCGACATGGTGTTCGTGGCGAACCCCATCATGCACCACCTGTTCCTCGGCATCGATCCGACGGAACTCGGCCAGGCGCCCTTTGCGCTCTCCGTCTCGGGCGCGCTGCAATATTGGGCGCATGAACTCGATATCGAGGTAAACCGCGGCGCGCGGCTCTATACGCTGCCCTGCATCGCCGGCCATGTCGGCGCGGATGCCGCGGCCGCGACGCTGGCGGAAGGCCCTTACCGGCAGGACAGCATGATGCTGCTCGTCGACGTCGGCACGAATGCCGAGATCGTGCTCGGCAACCGCCAGCGCGTCGTCGCCGCCTCCTCGCCCACCGGCCCGGCTTTCGAGGGCGCGGAAATCTCCTCCGGCCAGCGCGCCGCGCCGGGCGCGATCGAGCGCGTGCGCATCGACCCGGAAACGCTGGAACCGAAATTCCGCGTTATCGGCGTGGACAAATGGTCGGACGAAGAGGGTTTTGCCGAAGCGGCAAAAAGCGTCGGCGTCACGGGCATTTGCGGCTCGGCGATCATCGAGGTCGTGGCGGAAATGTACCTCTCCGGCCTCATTTCAGAAGATGGCGTGGTGGATGGCGCGATGGCGGAGCGAACCCCGCGCGTTCTCCAGAACGGCCGCACCTTCTCCTACCTGCTGCACGACGGCGAGCCGCGCATCACGGTGACGCAGAACGACATCCGCGCCATCCAGCTTGCCAAGTCCGCGCTCTATGCCGGTATCAAGCTCCTGATGGAAAAGCTGGAAATCGAGCATGTCGATACGATCCGCTTCGCCGGCGCCTTCGGCTCGTTCATCGATCCGAAATACGCCATGGTGCTCGGCCTCATCCCGGACTGCGACCTCAACCAGGTGAAAGCCGTCGGCAATGCGGCCGGCACCGGCGCGCTGATGGCGCTGCTCAACCGCGATCATCGCCGCGAGATCGAGCAGACCGTCGCCCATATCGAGAAGATCGAGACGGCGCTGGAGCCGCATTTCCAGCAGCTCTTCGTCAACGCTATGGCGCTGCCGAACAAGGTGGATCCGTTCCCGGAACTCGCCAAGGTGGTCACGCTGCCGGAACGCAAGGTGCTTTCCGACGATGGCGGTGGCGGCGAAGGCGGCGGCCGGCGCAGACGCCGCAGCCGCGAATAGTACCTGCCCGCGGCCGCCAGCCGGCCGCAGGCATCATGCCCGTAAACCACCCTTGAGAATTCCGTTTTGTTTTCGGCGGTTTATCGGCATGGTGAGAGCTGTCGCCGATACCGAGGATATTGCCATGAACCGCGCCCGTCTTCTCGCCCTCACCCTTGCGCTGGCCATCGCCTCGCCCGCCCTTGCGGACACCTATGCGGCCGTCAGCAACACGGCGATGGCGATCACCGGCGACATCGAATTCGACGATTTCGGCATCACCTTCGAGAACGGTGAACAGATCACCTTCGACGAACTGGTCGGTGATACGTTCGTGGTGGACGGCGAGCAGGTGAACGCCTCGGTCTACAGCCTTACCGAGGCGAAGGACCCGGTTCTCCTCAACGGCAACCGGCTGTGCGGCGAGCCCGTCACCTATGTCGCCTCGTGGGGAGCGAGCGACGACAGCGCTACCATCGTCGCCGTCTTCGCGACGCAGGATGTCCCGGCGAGCAACGCGGAAATGTGCGCGTCCTACACCTACGAATAGGCGGTACGGCCGGGCTTGCGCCCGGCCTTCACGTTTCAGCAGGCGACCTGCAGCATCTCCATCGGCCGGCGCTCGATGCGCGCGAAGGCGGCGCGGATATAATCGGCAACCGCCAGCGCCGGCGTTTCAGCCTCCTCGTTGACGACAAGGCCGATCAGGTAGTGGCCGAGGTCCGGCAGGCCATCCTTTTCACCGAGCGCCACCATGTCGTCACCGACCAGGAAACGGGCGAGCGGCGCGACGGCAAGATCGGCGCGGATCGCGGCGCGCTGGCCCATATGATGGGCGCAGAAATAGGCGACCCGGAAATCACGGCCCGAACGGCTCAGTTCCTCAAGCGCGCGCGCACGCCAGATGCAGCCTTCCTCCCAGACGGATACCGGCAGCGGATTCTTGAGATGCGCGTTGCCGCAATTCTTTCCTGCCCAGACGAGTTGCTCCTTCAACAGGACTTCGCCGGGTGTCGGCATCGATCCGTCAGCGGAATTGAAGATGGCAAGATCGAGCCGCCGCTCGGCGACTGCACGGCGCAGGCTGCTGCTCGTTTCGATCGAGACGTTGACGGCAATCGACGGGTAGGTATCGGCAAAGCGCCGCAACACTTCCGGCAGGATCAGTTCCCCGACGTCGTCAGGCGCGCCAAGCCGCACGACACCGTTCATTTCCGGCATCATGAAGCGGGAGACCGCCTCGTTGCTGAGCGCGATCAGGCGGCGCGCATAGGACAGCAGCACCTCGCCATGATGGGTCAGCACCACCGAGCGCGCATCACGCCGGAACAATGAGCAGCCGAGCAGTTCTTCCAGCTTCTTGATCTGCATGGACACTGCGGACGGCGTGCGGTGCACCGTCTCGGCGGCCGTCGTGAAATTTCCCGTCTCGGCGATCGCTACGAAAGTTTTCAGGATATCGAGCTCCAGCAAGGGGAGTGTCTGGCGCATCAGCAGGTTCATATCCGCCTCCTTGGATCAAAAATACTGAAGCAAAGCGTCACTTCATTTCGTTTGATTGAAAACCGAGATGGGCGGATAGTCAATCTGCAAACACATCGAATGGAAGGAAAAACGCCAATGAAAACGCAAAAAACGTTCACAAACGGCGCCGATCTCGCCGTTCTCGTTCGTGGAAGCGGATTTTACTACGCAATACGGCGCTTCGTGGGCGAGGCCATCGAAGCGCGGCGCAAGCGCGTCGCGGTTCGCCGCACCGCAGAGGAACTGGCGCAACTGCCGGACTATCTGAAGCAGGACATCAACTGGCCTGCCATCGATAAGCATAAAGAAGACTGATTAATCCAATCAAATATATTCGTTTGATTGATGCAACAGACTACGACAGTGTCACGATCAAGGTCGCGACCTCTCGAACCTCCCAAGCTCGAAAGGAACCCTGAAATGGCAATCGCATTGCAACACCACCCGGTTCGGCATGCAGCACGCAGCCGCGATGCCGGCAACCTGTCTCATCTCGTCCGTGACACCTACGGGCGGATCGCCGCTGCCTGGCAGCGCCGCCGCGCCGAACGGGAACTCGAAGGCATGCCGTATGACCTGCGCAAGGATATCGGCTTCCGTTCCTTTGACACGAACACGCAATGACGGACGACTGTAACGGCACCCTGCCGAACGAAGACGACGCCGAACACCGCCGGAGCTGACCTTGAAACGTCTCTCCGGCGGTTTTCTTTTGGGCAACTGCAACGCCGAGATCAACGCGCGGATCTTGCGGTCAGGTTCAAACCGGAAGCTGCGCAGCCCGCGCCATGGGCAACCTGTCGCAATCGGGCAAAACCCGCGATGGGGTCGCAAATGGATAAGCAGGCGGCAAGCGTCACAGTTTCGCCGGAAGATACTGGCATTTCAGCGTTATGCGGCACATGTCAGTCGCAACCATCCTCTTGTTCGTCGCAAAAATGCTATCGCGACGGCCATTGCGCCTGCCACGATTGCGACACGCTCCAGCATGGACACTCCGATGAACAAGCAAAACGTCAAGAAGCGCTCTCTCGTTTTCTTTCTCGTGCCCAATTTCTCCATGCTGCCCTTTTCGGCCGCCATCGAGACGCTGCGCATCGCCAACCGCATGATCGGCTATGAGGCCTATACTTGGCGGCTTGCCTCCGCGGATGGCAGCCAGGTGCTGTCGTCCAGCGGCATCGGCATCGAGGTGAATTCCTCGCTCGCCGACGAGCGCAAGCATCTGGGCGGCGAGAACCGTCCGTCCATGGTGCTGGTCTGCTCGGGCATCTATGTCGAGGATTTCTCCAACAAGTCCGTCAACGCCTGGCTGCGCGAAGTCTACAACCGCGGCATCGCGGTCGGCTCGCTCTGTACCGGCGCGCATGTGCTCGCCCAGGCGGGCCTGCTTTCGGGAAAACGCTGTGCGATCCACTGGGAGAACCTGCCCGGTTTTGCCGAGGCCTTCCCGCAGGCGGATGTCTATGCCGACCTCTACGAGATCGACGGCAATATCTATACCTGCGCCGGCGGCACCGCTTCGCTCGACATGATGCTGAACCTGATCGACCAGGATTTTGGCGAGAACCTCGTCAACCGCGTCTGCGAGCAGGCGCTGACCGACCGCGTGCGCGGGCCCCATGATCGCCAGCGCCTGCCGCTGCGCGCCCGTCTCGGCGTGCAGAACGCCAAGGTGCTGTCGATCATCGAGCTGATGGAAAAGAACCTGTCAGAGCCGCTGTCGCTGCTGGAAATCGCCGACGGCGCCGACCTGTCGCGCCGCCAGATCGAGCGCCTGTTCCGTCAGGAAATGGGCCGCTCGCCCGCCCGCTACTATCTCGAGATCCGGCTCGACCGCGCCCGGCACCTGCTCGTGCAGTCATCCATGCCTGTGGTCGAAGTGGCCGTTGCCTGCGGCTTCGTCTCCGCCTCGCACTTCTCCAAGTGTTACCGCGAGCTCTACAATCGCTCGCCCCAGCAGGAGCGCGCCGAGCGCAAGCTGACGCTTTCGGCCATCGCACGCTGAATATCGGGATGAAGGATAAAGAGCTCTGCCCTTGCCGGCGGGGCTTTCAGCTTGCCAGCGCGTTGACCAGCGAAAGCTCGGAGAAGACCCGGTTCCGGCCGGCATGTTTTGCCATATAAAGGAACTGGTCGGCAGCATTCAGGTAGTTGTCGAAGGTTTCCCGCTCGGAAATGGTCGCAAGACCGGCGGAGACGGTGATCGTCAGCGGCTCGCCATCGGCGTCGATCGGCTGGGCTGCCAGCTCGATGCGAAGCCGCTCGCAGCAATCCAGCGCCTCTTCGAGCGCCAGTCCCGCAAAGATGACACCGAATTCCTCGCC
This sequence comes from Shinella sp., assembly GCF_049651085.1. Lineage (GTDB taxonomy): Bacteria > Pseudomonadota > Alphaproteobacteria > Rhizobiales > Rhizobiaceae > Shinella. Next base: position 214,755 of record NZ_JBASBL010000016.1, on the reverse strand, counting down.
GCCGAGGCGCGCCAGCAGGTGCCGGTCGCCGAGCCGGTGCTTGAGCCGCCGCGCAATGGCCTTCAGCACCACATCGCCGATCTCATGGCCATAGGTGTCGTTCAGACGCTTGAAATGGTCGATATCGAGGATGGCGATCGACATGGCCTCGCCGCGCCGCAGGGCTTGATCGACCAGCCGCGGACCGGCCTCGAAAAAGTAGCGGCGGTTGTAGATATCCGTCAGGTAGTCCCGCGCGGCGATGCGATGCAGCGACTGCACGCGCTTCTGGATGGCCGCGACGTGGAAGATGCGGCTGTTGAATTCCTCGACGAGAAACGGCTTCTGGATATATTCGTCGCCGCCGGCCCGCAGGAAGCGCGCCGCGACCATCCTGTCTTCCGACGTCGAGAGGCCGACGACCCGTACCGTATCGTCGCCATGCCGCTGGCGGATTTCGCTCAGCAGCGTGAAACCATCCATGTCGGCGAGATGGAGGTCGCAGACCACCATGTCGATCCCGCTGTGGGTATCGAGCGCCTCGAGCGCCGCCGCCCCGCTCGTCACCGCCTCGATCTGGAAGCGCTGCTTGGCAAGCAGGCTGATCTGCTGGCGCAGGCTTTCAGGATCCGAATCGACGACAAGCACCTGCGTCTTGCCGCTCGTCAGGATGCGATCCACTGCAAGCACGAGCTGCTGGATCGCCGCCGGGTTGTCCTTGACGACATAGTCGAGCACGTTCTTGGCTAGGATCTGGTCGCGGGTCGCGTCACTGAACGAACCGGTGAAGACCAGCGGCGCGATGCCCTTGGAGATCACGTAGTCGAGCGCCTCGCAATTGGGCGCGTCGGGCAGGTTGAGATCGAGAACGGCAAGGGCGAATTCCGGCGCGTCGGACTGGAAGATCGCGCGAAGCGCCGCCATGCTCGGACAATGGGTAACGGAAAGACCGAGTTCCTTCTCCAAGCGGTATTTGAGCGCGGTGGAGAACATGCGCGAGTCCTCCACGAGCAAGACCTGCTGGCCGGAATGGCGCAGGAATGCAGGCCCTCGCTGCGGATTTGGATCCACTCCCACGTCGTCCAGTACCCTAGATGATGTTCCGTCTATCCGTATTACAAACCAGCGGTTTTACTAAGTGGTTAACTCACGCGGAAATATCTTACCTAACGGAAGTCAAGAATAGGAAGAGCCCGATAATCCGGGGATTCAGGCACTCAAGCGCTGCTGAGCTGTCCTGATCTGGATCAACGTGTCGAGATTCTGGTTCACGCGGCAGTAGAATTCCTCGTCGATGAAGGGACGCATGATGAAGTCGTTACCGCCGGCCTTCAGGAAGCGCGCCGACAACAGCCGGTCGGTGGAGGAAGACACACCGATGATGCGCAACTGGTGCGAACCGCGCGTGCTGCGGATACGGCGCGTCAGTTCGAAGCCGTCGATATCGGGCATGTTGTAGTCGGTGATCATCAGCGCGATATCCGGATTGGCCTTGAGCAGCGCGAGCGCGCTCGCTCCGTTCTCGGCAACGCTGACGCGAAAATTGAAACGCTTGAGGCGCGTCGTCAGGAGCGCCCGGGCCGTCGCGCTGTCATCGACGATCAACACATGGTGCTCGTGATTGGTAAGAAAACGGCAAACCGATTCGGCCAGCATGTCGACCGCGAAGATATTGTCCTTGATGATGTAGTCGACGATTTCCTTGGAGAGCAGCTGATCGCGCGTCGTCTGCTGGAACGTGCCGGTAAACACGATTGTCGGAATGGAAAGATCAACCAGATAGTTCAGCGCTTCGCCATTCTCGGCGCCCGGCAGGTTGATGTTCGATATCGCCAGGGTGATTTTTTCGCTAGACTTGTCATAAGCCAGTTCCAGCTCCTCGAAACTACGGCAAACCTCGACATCGATGTCGAAAAGCTCCTTCAGCCGCTTCGAGATCATGGACGTGAAGACGTTCGAGTCCTCGGCAACCAGAATACGGTGATGCGAGATGGACGCGCCGGAATACTGCATTCCGGAAATACCGATAAACGCCATGATATGCCTTCGTATTGTAAATTTTCCCCACATCCAGAGGTAGCGGCAACCCTTTGCAAAAGCGTTAAATTCGAAGGCATGAAAACACGGTAGGCATGATTGCCGCGCCGCGAAAAAGAGCTTGCGAGCAAAGTAAAGCGGCGCGCTTCTTCTTGCACGCCGCTTTGCAAAACCGTGATTGAAAACTTACTTGATCGAGGCTGCTCCGCCTTCGATCTCGACCTCTTCGCCGCCGCTGAGCGCGATGCGGTCGCCGTTCGGCAGGGTGACAAAACAGCCCGAAGGGCAGATCGATTCAGTCGCACCCGGCTCCAGCGCGACTTCCACACGGCTGCCGCCCTCGACGACGACGAGAACCTGCGTATCCGCATCCTTGTTCGTGATCGAGGCAGCCATGGCCGGAGCGGACACGGTTGCCGAGACCAGCAGCATCATGATCATTCGCTTCATTTTCACCCCGGCGCCCGAGCGCCGCCCTCTTCAAAGCCCTGAACGAACACTAACGTCCACCCAGCGGATTTGCATGTGTTTTATGAGGGGGCGGCTGAATGCAGCGTGAATGCGGCGTTCATGTGCCGGAAATCAGGCGCGCCATCAGGCCTGGGGCTTCTCTCCGGCCGATTTTCGAGGCCGCCGCGCCGCCGGCAGGCGCACTTTCTCGGTCGCCTGCTCAAGCAGCGTGGAGATGAGCGCGGCGCCCTCGGGCGAAATCTTGACCGGCACTTCCGTTGCCGCCGGCGCACCGATGGCGATCTCCTCCAGGCGGAAACGTTCGAGAATAGCGGCGCGCAACTCCGACTTGACGCCAGTTCCGTTCAGGATATCCGCCAGAAACGCCCGGACTTCGAAATCCAGCGTCGCCGAGGAAAATGCCTGGAACACCACCATCGGTTCGGGGTTGCGCAGAAGCCCCTGCTGCGCCCGCACAACCTCCGTGAGTATTTCCTGCACCCGGCGCGGATCGTTGCTGCCATGCACGCTGACAAGAATCTCGATACGGCCGAGCTTGTTGCGATGCGTCCAATTACCGACCTGGCCGTTGATCAGCACGGAGTTCGGCACGATCACCGTCTGGCGCTGGAAGGTCTCGATCTCCGTGGCGCGCACGGAGATGCGCCGAACGAAGCCTTCCGTCGTGCCAGCCACGACCCAGTCGCCCACCTTGAACGGGCGCTCGGCAAGCAGGATGAGGCCGGAGACGAAATTCGAGACGATGTTCTGCAGGCCGAAACCGATACCTAGCGAGAGGGCACCGGCGACGAGCGCGAGGCTGGATAGATTGATGCCCGCAGCCGATATGCCGACGAGGCCCGCCAGCGCCACACCCGCATAGCCGACGGCGGTGCGCACCGAATTGCGCACGCCGGCATCGACCTGGCTACGCGCCAGCACATTGCCGTCCACCCATTTCTGAAACCAGCGCGTAACGACGAGGCCGACGACGAAAAGCAGGATACCGGCAATGATGCCGACCAGCGAGATCGTGATGGTGCCGATGCGGATTTCGGTAAAGATGCGGTATGCCCAGGCCTCGATGTCGGCAAACTGGAAGCCCCACTGCAACAGAATCAGCGGCATGAAGCAGACAAAAATCAGAACATAGATCGCCAGTCCCGCGGCAAGGCCCACCTGGTCGAGCGCGACAGGGCCAAGGCCGAAGCGTTCCTCCAGTTTCTTGCCGACCGTCGTCTCGGCGAAAGCACCCGTCGCCGAGACGGCGCGGCCGGAGAGAAAGCCGATATACATCGTCACTGCCGCCGCGCCCGTCACGACGATCTGCGTGGCGACGAACCGCGCCATGCCGACATAGCCGAACAGCGACGCGAAGATGAGGCCGAGGCCCGTCAGCATCAGCAGAACGAAAATCGACCGCGGCCAGGGACGTCCCTGCGAGTCCGGCTTCTCGCCCTGCGTCAGCACCGGCTTGATGAAGGCGGTGACGACCAGGAGCAGGCCGATGATGATCGAGGCGACGAAGCTTTTCACCACCGTCAGCACCACCGGCGAGCCGAGCACTTCGCTGATCGAGCCGAGGAAATAGTCGGCGCCGTTGACGATCGCCATGCTGAGGATCAGCAGCCAAAGGAGCCTTGCTCCGCGGTCGGAGACACGAACGAGCCGCCAGTGCCCGTCTCCAGGCGACAGGACGGCATTGGCGAGCTGCGCAACGAAATAGACCGCTACAACCACACCAAGCGCGACCACGATGATCGGCGCGATATCGGTTCGCAGCACCTTGAACGCATCCAGGAAGAAATAGGCGGTCACCGCAAAGGCCGCCGCCGCCATGGTCGGCAACACGGTCGACCAGAAAGCGACGGAGAGGCGCGTGATGTAGTGCGGTTTCTCCTGGCGGGCGGCGCGCGTGATATAGGGCGAAAACAGCCGGTAACTGCCGGAAAGCAGCACGAGTGCAGCCACCAGCGACAGGCCGACCGCCCCCAGAAGCTGTATCTTCTTGAACTTCCAGACGAACTGCAACCACGCAGTCACAGTGCGTTGAAGCGTGTGCGTCTCATTGGTGAGCGCGCTGGAGGCTTCGGTGAAAAGCGCAGAGCTGACTTCCGTACGCTTCAGGATGGCGTCGGTGAAAAGCACCCGGCGGATTTCGGTGATGCGGTTCGATAGTTTCGTCGCCTCGATCGAAAGGTTTTCCGCCTCCCCCGTCAGTGCGTTGATTTCGTTGCGCTCGGCGGCGAGCTTCTTGCGCTCCTCGACAACGACGTCCGCCTCCGGCGGCGCACCGTCGGCCGGCGGATCGCCGAGTTCAGCCTGACGTGCCTTGATCGCGTCCAGCCGCGGCCGCGTTGCGAGCGAGGTGGCGAGGATCGAGCGGTTCAGCGTCTGCGCCTCCAGCTTCAGCTCAACGAGGCGGGCGTCATCCTCCTTGTATTTCTCGACCCGCTCGCGGATGGAGTTGAGCTGTACGCCTGCCTTGTCGAGATCGACACTGGCCTGCTGAAGTTGCGTCGCCGTATCCACCGCGGGCGCCGTCTGCGCAAGCGCCGGCGATGCCGCAAGCAGGAGGACCGTCAGAAGGATGGAAAGAAGGCGGAAAATCGGCAAAAGGCCATCCTCGTTGGACTGGAACAGACGACGCATCGCAGTCACGCGATTCTGCTCTTTCTAGCGATGATTGCGGCCATTTTAAACCGGCACGGCGGATCGGCTAGAATCCGGCGCCCGGCTCGGCAAGATAGGCCTCCTCCTCCGGCGTCGAAATCCGACCGACGAAAGGATTGCGGTGCGGAAAGCGGCCGTATTGGGCAATGACATCGCGATGCCGCACGGCATAGTCGAGATACATCTCGTCGCCATGCGCCTCGAAGAGCGAAACAGACAGGTCCTGATCGGCAAGCGCTTCGGAATGTTCGAACGGCATGTAGAAGAAATGCCGGCGGTCATAGTCCACCAGCTTGTCCGCACCTGCCTCCAGCGCCAGCCGGGCTTCACGCAACGCAATCCAGTCCGTGGCGAAGGCCATCGGGGAAGCGCGGAACATGTTGCGGGGAAACTGGTCGAGCACGATGAGCGCCGCCAGCCGCGCCTCCGGGCTTGCCCGCCATTGCGGCGTGACATCCCTCGAGAGGGCCAGATGCGTCGCGGCAAATTTCTCACGCACCTGCGCATCGAGCTGCGGCGTCGACTTCCACCAGTCCTTCGCCGTCAGCGTCTCGCACCAATAACCGACAACCTCTTCCGGCTGCCTGATTTCACCATCGCTCATGCCAAAGCCTCCATTCGTCCAAGCAGGCAATATGGCGTTGTCAGAGGATGTGGCAAGAGGCGGTGGAAACCAAATGCCGCGTGGCGCGCCATCATGCGCGCCCGCAGGCAAGTATTTGTATAATCAGCGGAAATAAGAAGATTTGGTGGGTGATCACGGGCTCGAACCGTGGACCCGCTGATTAAGAGTCAGCTGCTCTACCAACTGAGCTAATCACCCACACACAACCGCTCCAGCGGTCTGATGGGGCGTATAATGGGCCTCGCAGGGCTTGTCTATACCGCAGTCCAAAAAAACATGATTTCGAGCAAAAAAACTTCCGCAGCGCAAAATGGCCGTCACAAATCCAGCGTTCCCGATGCGATACGCACAGCCTCGCCGCCGATGCGCGCGCCGGCGATGACGCCGCCCGCTACGTCGAGATGCAGATGGATATGGGAGGGACGCCCCATTTCGACGCCCTGCTCGATCAGCAACGGGTGGTGGCCATCGACCAGCTTGTCGAAGAAGTGGATGGCGCCGGACAGGGCCGCAGCGGCAGAGCCCGTCGCCGGATCCTCGCTGAGGCCCCTGTCGGCGGAGAACATGCGGCTGTGGAACTTCGCATTGTGGTTCACGCCGCCGCGGCAATAGAGATAGGCAGGGGCCAGCCGGCCCTCGGCGAAAGGCGCGCAGCGCTCCCAGAGCGCCGGATCGAATTCCACGGCTGCTGCGGCCGTAAGGTCGTGCACGGGAATCATTACGAAGGCGGCGCCAGCGCTCCAGAGCGTGGGCGTGTGGTTCTCGAAGCCGATCTCTCCCGGCTTGAGGCTCAGGGCATCGGCGATCGCCTGCCTGTCGAAGGTCGCCTCCAGACGCTCGGATTTGCGCGGCAGGTCGAACTCGGCAAAAGCCGCTTTGTCGCCGCCTAGCCGCACCGCACAGCGCACCGGACCGACATTTTCCTCAAGCACCGACACCTGATCGGGCGCCCCTGTCCCATTGTTGCCGCCCGCTTCGGCAATCGCGATCGCCGCCCCCACCGTGGGATGCCCGGCGAAGGGCAGTTCGCGACCGGGCGTGAAGATGCGCAGGCGCGCGGTGTGCGCCGGGTTTTCCGCCGCCTTCACGAAGACCGTTTCGGACAGGTTGAACTCGCCCGCGATGCGCTGCATCGTGCCCTCGTCGAGACCGTCGGCATCGAAGACGACGGCCAGCGGATTGCCGGCAAGCCGCGTATCGGTGAAGACGTCGTAGATGGCGTAGCGGCAGGTCAAGGCATTCTCCGTATTCTACTTTTTGATCGAGGCATTTGCCTGAACCTGCCCGAGGGCATCTGTGCGGGCAAGCGGAAATGACGCCGCTTGCAGCTCACAGATCAAGGGTCATGACCACCGGGCAATGGTCCGAGGCCTTCGGCCGGTCCCAGCCGATGCGCGGATAGCGTTCTACCTCCTGCCCCGGCGGGAAGGGTGTGCGGAACGGTTGGCCGGCGCGGATGATTTCCGGCACGTGCTGCGCGTTGCGTGCGGCAAGCGACGGCGAGAGCCAGATATAGTCGAGCTGGCAGAGATGCCGCTCCTCCGGCCCGCGGCTGTGATAGAGCGTCCAGCGATCATCGACCGGCCGGCGCAGCATCGGGTTCACCGCAAAGCCGTCGGCGCTGAAGACATCGAGCGCGCTCGCCGCCTCCTGCTGCGGCACGAAGCGGTAACCGTTGCGCTTGTCGCCCTCTATCGCCAGTTTTTCCTGATAGTCGTTCATGTCGCCGCAAATCGCAAAAGACTTGCCCGCCGTATGGCCGGCACCGAATCGATTTTCGATGATGCGGCGCACGGCGCGCACCTCGGCGGTACGGACCGGCATGGTGGACTGGCGGCCATCCATCCCTTCCCTTCCCGGCCCCATCGATTTGAAGTGGACGACATAAAGCGTGAGCGGCCGCCCGCCGATGCGCAGGTCCATTTCCAGGCAATCGCGCTTGAAGACCCTGTCGTCCGGTTTGACGCCCTGACCAAGCTCGGGCGTATGGAGGCCGAAATCGCGATAGGTGACGGACGCATGGCTGCGAATGTCGACGCACTCGATGCGCTGTCCATCACGCGTTTCCTGGCGCATCAGAACCGAAACGTCGATGCCGCGGCTGTCATTGCCCTCGATCAGGTATTTCTGCCGGTAGCCACTACCGACCATGCGGAAGAGATAGCCATACTCGAAGGCCTCCAGCGCGGCCATGTTGTCGGTTTCCTGCAGGCAGAGAATGTCCGCATCCGCATCGGCAATGGCAAGCGCCGAATGCTGCCGGGCGTCATCCGTATGCGCAATGGCGCGCGCCTCCTCCAGGCGCTGGTACTCCGCCTCGTTGCGAATATCAAAGAGGCGCAGGACGCGATCCTGGCGAAGCTGGTTGCGAAAACCCGTAAAGTCGAAACGGGCCATGAGATTTTCGATGTTGAAGGTGGCGAGACGTAGCGACATGAGGTCCTTCCGGGAATGCCGGCCGAGTGTATCCGGGTGACGGGCAATGAAAAGCGCCTTTTCACGCGTGCCCGCCATCGGCGGAATAAAGCGACCGCCCTTCCCGTCTTCTCCTCACGGGCGATGCGCATTCCGGTGACGGGCGGAGGGAGCGGTCATGGCAATTGCATCCAGCTGGCACGGGCGTTTGTGGCGGCATGGCTCGCGCTCATCCTCTTTGCCGGCCTGCCGGTCCGCGCCGCTGAACACTATATCACCACGCCGGGCGATGCAGTGCACGCCATGGGCCTCGTTGCCGATGCTATCGGCCGCAAGGCGCAGGTGCATACGATCCGAATCACCGAAAAGGAGCTCACCGTGCTTGTACGCGGCGCGGCGCGGCCGGACGACGTGGAGGAATGGAGGGTGCGGATGGCGCGCCGCTTCTTCCTCCTTGCCGCCGAGACAGTCAGCGGCCCATCGGCAAAGCCGGCCCCGGCCATCGTCGCCGATACCGCAAGCGGCTTCTTCGCCGTAGAGGAGATCGCTCTCGACAAGGTGGATCAGGTGGCGACCCGCGCCATCGCCTATGCCAGGCTGCAGGACGAGGCGATCGTCCAGTCGATCGAAATCGCCCGGCGCGTCAGCCTGCTGCCGAAACCAGCCTATGGCGATATCCGCTGGACGCTCTACGTCGCCTCGCCGCGCGAGAGCGCAACGGTCTACACCGACGCAAAAGGCACGATCATCGGCGGCGACCTCTCCAACACCGTGCGCGCCCGCAACATGGATTTCTACAAGGACGACGACTGGCCGAAGGCAGCAGCGCTCGACAGCCTGATCTCGGTGATCGGCACCGGGCCGGTCGTGCGCGACATCACAATCTACCCGAAATCCATACAGGTGAAGGCCGACCACCCGACCCTGCCGGAGACCACGGTCGGCTATTCCTGGGACCTGTCCGGCGTCACCCGCTCGGCGATTACCTCGCCGATGTTCCCCGGCACGGCGCAGCAGCCCGCCCTGTCGCTGGCCGATGTCGACTTCGCGCCGCTTGGCAAGGTGCGCGACAATGCGATCAAGGCGTGGGGCAACGACAAATCCAGCCTGAACTACATGATGTTGCGGCTCTTTTCGGACGGTCCCGGCAAGCCGGAACAGCGCTGGACCGTGAATTTCACCGATTGGGGACAGCCGGGTGAACTCGCACTGTTTTCCAATAGCGGCTCGATCGAGCTGACAGCGGACGGCACGGTGCGCCACGCCAACCTGCCTGCCGCGCGCCAGCCGAAGCGCAACTGGCTCGAACCGAAAACGACGCGGGAGACGCTGGCGGCGATCGGCGAACAGTTCGGCAAGAATGCACGCTTCTCCGAAATCAGCATCAATGTCGATTCGATGCGCATTCTCGCCGAGGTGCCCGATACGCCCGGCAAGATGCGCGACTACAACGCCAACGACCGCGGCCTCACCGCCTCCAGCATGATGATGCCCTGGGATGCTGAATTCCGGCCGGAGCGGCTCTACCGGATGAGTGATCTTGCCTTTTTCTCGGCGGAAAAGCTGAACGAACTGACGGCCCGCACCTTTACCCGGTTGAAGGTCGGCTCGGACATGGCGCTCTCGCGCTATACCTTCTCTATCGGCCAATTGCCGACGCCCGACGGCAGCTTCATGGTGCCCTCGCCGGACGGCAAGGTGACGCTGGAAATTCGCCTCGAAGGACCGGACGGCTGGAAGGGCGGGCGCGTCACCTATTCCTCGACGGGCGAGGAAATCGACATCGTGATGCCGTAGCGCCCGTCAAAGGGTCGTCAGCAGCAGGCTCGTCTCGGATTTCGACACGCCGTCCATGGCGCGGATGCCGCGCAGCACCCGCTCGAACTCGACGAGATTCTCGGCGTGAAGCTCCGCCACCAGGTCCCAGGCGCCGTTCGTCGTGTGCAGGGCGCGCACCTCCGGAATACCGCGCAGCGCCTTGATGGCGGCCAGCGTCTTCTGGCCGGTGATCTCGATCATCATGACCGCACGCACCGCATGCGGATCGTCCGTCTCGGTCACCCGCACGGAAAAGCCGGCGATGACGCCATCACGGGTCAGCCGCTCGATGCGGTTCTGCACGGTGCCGCGCGACACCTTCAATTCTGCCGCAAGCGCCGAAAGCGAGGCGCGGCCATCCTTGCGCAGCAGAGCGAGAAGTTTGCGGTCGGTCGTGTCCATGTCTGTCGAAATGCCAGATTGAGATAACGAAACGGCAAGATTGGCGTCAATTTTCACAAAAGATTGCCGTTTCGCTTGCCGCTGTCCTTGGCTAGCCTTGCAGTCTCTTCAACGCAACAGCTTTCGGCAGGCCCCATGTCCCCGATGAACGAAACCGCCCTCCGCATCGCCGCCGCGCGCACCCGCGCGCTTTCCCTGCTGATGACACGGTGGCCGAGCGTGACCGGCTCGCCCGACGAGGCGCGCTTTTCCGAAAAGCTCGAGGCGCATCTCGCCGAGACGCCCTATTTCCAGCGCCATCGCGAACAGCTCTTCACCATCGACAGCCACGGCGATCCGCTGACGCGCAACGTTGTGGCGCTGGTACGCGGCAAGGGGCGGCGAACGGTGGTGCTGGCCGGCCATTTCGATACGGTTTCCATCGCCAATTACGGCACGCTTGCGCCGCTCGCCTGCGATCCGGAACCGCTGACCGAAGCCCTCGTCAAGGAGTTGCGCAGCCGCCCGCTGAACGGCGCGGAGGCCAAGGCGCTCGAGGATTTCGAGAGCGGCGACTTCATCGCCGGGCGCGGCCTGCTTGACATGAAGAGCGGCCTTGCCGCCGGCATCGCGGTTCTGGAACGCTTCGCCGGGCTGGAAGACCTGGAAGGCAACATCCTCTTCGTGGCGACACCCGACGAGGAAAACCGCTCGCGCGGCATGCGCAGCCTGCGCGACGCCCTGCCCGCTATCGCCCGCCGCTTCGACCTCGACATTGTCGGCGGCATCAATCTCGATGCATCGAGCTGCGAGCGCGACGGCGAGGAAGGCCGGGCAATCTATCTCGGCTCCATCGGCAAGTTCGCCCCCTTCGCCTTCGTCATCGGCCGTCCGACCCATGCCGGCTACCCGTTCAACGGCACGAGTGCGCATCGTATCAGCGGGGAAATCATCCGCGCCATGGATACGGTGCCGGAACTCAGCGACGAAGCCTTCGGCGAACGCTCGCCGCCGCCGGTGTGCCTTGAAGCCCGCGACATCCGTGACGGATACGACGTGACGACGCCGGACCGCGTCTGGCTCTCCTTCAACTGGCTGACGCACCGCCGCAGCGCCAACGACATTCTCGGCGAATTCCGCACGATCGTCTCCGGCGCGCTGCAAACCGCGCTCGAAACGCAGGATGCCCACGCCGCGCGCTACCGGGATCGCGCCATAGCCAGCACCAAGGGCCTCGTGCTGACCTATGCCGAGCTTCTGGAGCGGGTGAAGCAGCGCGGCGGCATGGAGGCGCTGGCGCGGCTCGAAACGCTGGACCGGGCGCTATCGGGCGGCACCGATCCGTTGAAGGTGAGCCGGGAGATCGTCTCGGCGGCGGCGACGGAAGCCGGCATCGAAGGACCGGCCGTCATCATCGGCTTCGGCAGCCTGCACTACCCGCTGGTGCATCTGGAACGCTCCAATGCCGAAGGCATGCAGGCGAAACTTCAGCGCGTGATGCAGGACGCCGCGCGCCGGCACGACACCTCTATCAAGTTCAAGCAGATCTTTGCCGGGATTTCGGACATGAGCTTCTTCGGCCACCGGCCGGATGCGGGCGAGACCGCCCTCCTGGCCGCCAACACGCCGTCGGCAGCTTTCACGGACAATGCGCCGGAAGGGCTGCTGCCCTTCCCGACGGTCAATATCGGCCCGTGGGGGCGCGACTATCATCAGAAATGGGAGCGCGTGCATGCGCCCTATACATTCGAGGTCCTGCCGGACCTCGTCTTCGAAGCGGCCCGCACGTGGCTGGACGACTAGAGAAATTCCGGTGAGAACCGGGTCACCGCCCTCTCCCCGCCTGCGGGAAGAGGGTTATCGTGAGGGCAACGCGCCCGGCGTCCGGCTTCAGGCTGCAAGCCGCTCGCTGGCGAGCAGGCGGCCGAGGCGGGAAATGCCTTCCTCGATCGTCGCGGCATCGGCGCAGGAGAAGCTGAGGCGCAGCGTGTTGGCGCCACTGCCATCCGCATGGAAAGCCTGGCCGGGAACGAAGGCGACTTTTTCCGTCTCGATGGAGCGGGCGAGCAGTTTCGCGCCGTCCATGCCGGCCGGCAGCGTGACCCAGACGAACATGCCGCCTTCCGGCTTCGTCCAGGTGACGCCTTCCGGCATGTATTTCTGAAGCGCCGCCAGCATGGCATCGCGACGTCCGCTATAGGCGGCGCGGATTTTCGCGACCTGCGCGTCGAAACCACGCTCGGCGACATGGGCGATCGCCATCTGGTTGATGGTCGAGGAATGCAGGTCCGCCGCCTGCTTCATCAGCACGAGCTTGCGGATGACCGGAGCGGCCGCGACGATGTAGCCGACGCGCAGGCCCGGTGCGAGCGTCTTGGAGAAACTGCCGCAATAGATGGTGCGGGTGTCGTCGATACTGCCCTTGCTGGCGATTTCGAGCGCCAGGATCGGCGGAATCGCCTCGCCGTCATAGCGCAGCGACTGATAGGCGGCATCCTCGATGATCGGGATTTCCAGCTCTTCGGCAAGCGCCAGCAGCTTTTCGCGGCCGGCGCGGTCGACCGTTTCGCCCGTCGGATTGGAAAAATCGGCGGAGAGATAGGCAAACTTCACGCGTCCGCCGGCTTCCGTTGCCGTCGCGCGGTAGGCATCCGGCGTGCGGTTGCCGGAAAGGTTCAGCCGGTCGTAGGTCGGCTCATAGGCATTGAAGGCCTGAAGCGCGCCGAGATAGGTCGGCCAGGTGACGAGCGCCGTATCCTTTGGCGACAGGAAGAGCTTGCCGAGATAGTCGAGGCCCTGCTGCGAACCAGAAACGATGAAGACGTTGTCCGCAGTACAGGGAACGCCCAGCTTGCCCATTTCGCCGGCGAGCCAGTCACGCAGGGGCTTGTAGCCTTCGCTGATCGAATATTGCAGACCGGCGGATGCATTCTCGCCCGCCAGCACATCCGTATAGGCGGCGGAGAAGGCTTCCTTCGGAAACAGCGCCGGATCCGGAATGCCGCCTGCGAACGAGATGATGTCGGGCCGCTCCAGCAGTTTCAGCAATTCACGGATTTCGGATGCCTTCATGCGCGACGCACGCGTCGCGAAGGCCTGTTCCCATTTGAACATAGGGGTTTCCTCGGGCTTGTTGTTTGAACGCACCTCATCATGGCGCCGTTTTTATGTCAATAATGCTGACCTAAACATTTGCACCAGAAAAGCCGCGCACCGCCCAAGGTTTCGCGCAAAGGCACTCCTGTCGGAGCGATTTAGCTCCGACTGAAACTCCAGTTACGACCCGGACTCAGGTTGTCCGGTCGCCATAGAGACTCAGCAGCACCAGCATGGCTATACTGCCAAGGATGAGAAGATCGAACCAGGCGAAGTATTGGATAATCGTGGTCATCGCACTATCCTCCTGACAGCGGAACGATACACAAGTGTATTGTGTTCCCATTTGCCCCGTTAAGCAAGCTTATTACTTGCTGCACCGCGGCGTCTCAGAAGGATGCGCTGCATTATTTAAAGTTCACTGAAATAGAAAAGCCGGGCGGAAAACCGCCCGGCCCGTCGTCTTGCCCGAAGGCAGGAACGATTAGTTGACAGCCTTGTCGACCAGCTTGTTCTTGCCGATCCACGGCATCATACCGCGCAGCTTCGCACCGACTTCTTCGATCTGGTGCGCGTCGTTGTTGCGACGGATGCCCTTGAAGCGAGCGCCGCCGGCCTTCCATTCCTGCATCCACTCGGAGGTGAACTTGCCGGTCTGGATGTCCGTCAGGACGCGCTTCATCTCGGCCTTCGTCTCGGCGGTGATGATGCGCGGGCCCGAGACATATTCGCCCCACTCGGCCGTGTTGGAGATCGAGTAGTTCATGTTGGCGATGCCGCCTTCATAGATCAGGTCGACGATCAGCTTCACTTCGTGCAGGCACTCGAAATAGGCCATTTCCGGCGCATAGCCGCCTTCGACCAGCGTTTCGAAACCGGCGCGGATCAGCTCGACGAGACCGCCGCACAGAACGACCTGTTCGCCGAAGAGGTCGGTTTCGCACTCTTCCTTGAAGTTGGTCTCGATGATGCCCGAACGGCCGCCGCCAACGCCGCAGGCGTAGGAGAGAGCGACGTCAAGCGCGTTGCCCGAAGCGTTCTGGTGAACGGCAACGAGGCAGGGGACGCCGCCGCCCTTCTGGTATTCGCCGCGAACCGTGTGGCCCGGGCCCTTCGGCGCGATCATGACGACGTCGAGCGAGGCCTTCGGCTCGATCAGGCCGAAATGGACGTTGAGGCCGTGGGCAAACGCGATGGCCGCGCCGTCACGGATGTTGCCGGCAATCTCGGCCTTGTAGATGTCGGCCTGCAGTTCGTCCGGGGTCGCCATCATGAGGAGGTCGGCCCACTTGGCGGCTTCCGAGACGGTCATGACCTTGAAGCCGTCGGCTTCGGCCTTCTTGATGGTCGGCGAGCCGGCCTTGAGCGCGATCACGACGCCGGTGGCGCCGGAATCCTTGAGGTTGAGTGCGTGTGCACGGCCCTGCGAGCCGTAGCCGACGATGGCGACGTTCTTCGCCTTGATGAGGTTGAGATCGGCATCACGATCGTAATAGACGCGCATCGGTAGTTCCTTCCCTTGATGTCTGTTTAAACCCGAACCGGCGGTTAAACTGCCGGCCTATTCTTTCACACCGTGGAGTATCAGGAAGGCATCCACTGCCTTCTCCGCCCGCGGCGAGAATTCCTTTTTGAGCGCTGCGGCATCCTCCCCCAGAAGCATGCGCAGATGCATGTCCGAGACGATCAGGCCGTAGAGCGTGCCGTATGCCTCGTCGGCACTGTCGAATGCAAGCAGCTTCGCCTTGCGGCCTGCTTCCAGCAACGCGGCGGCGCGCTTGCCGATCTGCCGCCGGCCGCGCTCCTGCAGCAGACGGCCGAGCCCGGCGCCCTCGCGACTGGCCTGGCCGATCGCCAGACGATTGAGCGCCAGCGAGACGTCACCGGAAAGCACATCGATCAGATCGCGGGCAAAGGCTGAAAGATGCATGCGCAGCGTTTCCGCCGTCAGCTTGCCCGCTTCGGCCTCGACCGTGCGCACCTTGCCGGCCTGGTAGGTGATCATCGCCGAGATCAGCCCGTCGCGATCGCCGAACCACTTATAGAGGCTCTCCTTCGAGCAATTCGCCGCACGTGCGACACCCGCCGTCGTCAGCGCGCGCTCCCCTCCTCCGACGAGCAGGCCGAGCGCATGCTCCAGCACCACGCCCTGACGCTCCGTCAGTCCCGCAGCAGCTGCGCCAGCCCTTCCCTGCTCCATCGTCCGCAAGATCTCCACCCCGCAAAATCAAGTACCGTACCGTACGGTTCGCATCTTCTAGCGTTCCTCGACAGTCCGGTCAACAGCTTCCTTCGCGAGATTCGAAGAGAGTGATTTGCGCACCGGCATCGGCTGTGAACGACACTTCGTTGCACGCAAAAATTGCTGCGGCGCACAATGTATGAGAAATTTTCTTCCAGCCATCTTCCTGATTAGAAACAAAAAACCATGCGGGAAGGCGTTTCATTGCAGATTGCACAATATTTTTCGCTTCCCAATCCGTTTCGTCTTGTTAAGATTTGTGAGACCTGCGGTGCAGCAGGCCACGCTTCACGCGTCGGCGTGCCGGCAGTCCAGGCCTCAGTCAGGAGTACGAAGCGAAACGCCCTTACGCCAAGGAGACAGAAAATGCTGAATTTCCTGCCCGTCCTTCACGAAGGACATGCTCCCATTACTCTCCAGCAACTGTTCGGCAATGCTCTCGAGGCTTTCGATGCCTGGGAAGACGAGCGCGCCGAACCCATGGTGATCTACGAGGATCACATCATTCCCATCGGCACCGTGTTTGAAAGCATGCGGGACTGCACCGATATCCTGCCGCGCACGATGGCGGATATCGTTTCCGATACGCTCGCCCGCAACCCGGCGACCATCGACGCCGAGATCGTCACCTTCGGCGATGCTGCCCGTCTTGCGACGGCCCTCACCGAGCAGCGCCGCCTCTGCGGCGAAACGGCCATCGCCGCCTTCCTCGACCATCATCGCGTCGACAAACGGCGCCCCGCCTAGAAAGTGCGACGCCAAGGCCCCGGAAACGGGGCCTTCGGGCGGCAGTATTGCCCGCACGGCTCTCTACCGTGACCAGCAGGCGGGATCCGCGCCATTTACACCCTCCGCCAACGCCCGATTTTCCGTTGAAGTATCTGCCTCCAGCCACTCTTGACCCATCGAGGCGAAGCACTTATTTCTGCGCGCATCGAGATTTGAACGTTGTCTTCTGCATTTGCCGGTTTCCAGCCCGCAGCTCACGAACTTCCCCTTCAAATTCGACCACCCATGGTCGCCTAACCGCGACCGACGATTGATTTGACGGCTCAGGAAAGGTTTCGTCATGGCAACTGGTACCGTAAAGTGGTTCAACACGACCAAGGGCTACGGCTTCATTCAGCAGGACAGCGGTGAACCGGACGTTTTCGTCCACATCTCCGCCGTACAGCGCGCAGGCCTCACCGGCCTCGACGAAGGTCAGAAGGTCAGCTTCGAGCTGGTCCGTGACCGCAAGTCGGGCAAGATGTCGGCCGATCAGCTCGAAGCAGCTTGAAACGCCTCACAGCAAGAATGGAAAAGGCCGGTTTCGACCGGCCTTTTTTGTGTCCGCTTTTTGCAGCGCCCGCGCTTCAGGCAAGGCCGCCAGAGCGGCCCATCGCCTGTCAGGCCTCCTGAAGCAGCCTCTCCAGCCAGCGGCATTCCTGCAGGCCAGCCCGTGCGAACGGGTCGACAAGCGTGCCGGAAACGATGGCCGCCAGCAGTTGCGGTGTCGGCGGGATTTTCGCGACGGTCGCGACAAGCCGGTCGCGCAGCCAGGCGATCGACCGCGAATCCGACTGGTAGAACGGCGTGAAGACGTAGGAGAGCAGCTGGAACAGCCGCACGTGATTGCGCCGGGCGCTTGCGAAGGCTGCCAGCCCCTCTTCCAGTGACCGGGCCGAGGAAAGGGCGTGCGCCAGCGCCGCCGCGTCGAGCAGCGCCATGTTGGCGCCCTGCCCGAGCTGCGGACTGGTGGAATGGGCGCTGTCACCGATGAAGACGATGCCGTCCGCATGCGGCGGCAGCGTGGTGCGATGGGCATAGCGGGCAAGCGTCAACTGCTCCCAGTCGCCAATTTGATCGAGGAACGGCGCAGTCTCGGGCCAGTAATCGAGGATACCGGCCTTCCAGCGTGCAAGCCCCGCCTGCTTCACCGCCTCTGCATCCGCCGTCTTGAGGCTCCAGAAGAAGGCCGCCTTGCGCCCTTCGCCCGGATGCGCGCGCCCGACCGGCAATACGCCGATCATCACCTTCGCCGCATCGTATCGTTGGGACAATGCCCGTGCATCATGGGCGACACCGTCACAATCGAGCGTCGCCCAGAAGGCGCCCCAGGGCAGTTCCCTGACCTTCGGGGCAACGACGGACGCGGCAACGAGCTGCGAGCGCGCGCCGGTCGCATCGATCACCAGGTCGTAGTCGCCGACGATCTCGCCGTCCGGATCGTGCAGGGCGGTGCGCGCCTGCCGGGTTTCTGCCTTGGCGAGCGTGATGCCTGTGCGGATGGGAAGGCCCTCGGCCACGACCGCATCGTGCAGCGTCGAAAACAGCGCGGCACGGTGCACGGCAAGACCATAGCGGCCGCCTGCCAGCGCATCATAGCGCACATCGAGCACGGTGCGCCCGCTGCGCGCATCTGCGCCATGCAGCCGGTCGATGCGATTGCCGAGAGCGTGGATGCTGGAAGAGAGGCCGAGGGCGTCGAGTACAGTCAGTCCCGTCGGCTGCATCAGGAGACCGGAGCCGACCGGCGACGGGCGCTCGAAACGTTCGATAAGCTCGACCCGATGGCCGCCACGCGCAAGAAACAGTGCCGCAGCGAGCCCCGCAGGCCCCGCGCCGGCAATGCCGATATCCAATGGCTTCATGCCCTTCCCCGATGCGGCCCCGATGGCCGAAGCGTCAATCCTTTTGCGTATCGTAGGCCGTCCGTGCGGCCCGGATCGCGGTATGGTTCTGCGTAGACCACTGCACGAGCGAGCGCAGGAGCGCAAGGAAGGATTGGCCGAGCGGCGTCAGTGCATATTCGACACTCGGCGGCTGGGTCGGATAGACGGTGCGCGCCACATAGCCGTCACGCTGGAGGTCACGCAGGGTCTGCGTCAGCATACGCTGCGAAATGTCCGGGATGAATCGGCGCAGTTGCGAGAAGCGGCGCGGCCCATCAGCAAGGCCGAGGATCATCAGCGAGGTCCACTTCCCGCCGACGCTGTCCAGCACATCGCGCACGGGACAGTCCTCCATAGACATGGGGACCCCGTCGATCAAAATGACGCGTTCGCCCGCGGCTCGGTCGATGATTTTGTTCATAGCCGGTTCCCTTCAGGTAACCACCGCAGAAAAAACTGCCTCCTTTACAGGCTCTATCAGATTACCGGATAAGAGCAAGTCTCAATAAGAGACCAACTCACAGCAGGATCAGATACGCCTCCCCGCCGAGCCTGCCTGAAAGGAATGACATGACCGACACGCTTCTCGTCACCGGCGCCTCCGGCCAGCTCGGCCGCCTCGTCCTCGATGCGCTTCTCGCCTCCGGCAAGATCGCGCCTACCAGTCTCATCGCGACCAGCCGCAACGTCGCCAAGCTCTCCGACTATGCGGCGAAGGGAATCACCGTACGCGCCGCCGACTTCGACGACCCGGCCTCGCTCGACGCCGCCTTTGCCGGGGCCGGCACGGTGCTGATCATCTCCACCGACGCGCTCGATGCGCCCGGCAAGCGCCTCGCCCAGCACAAGGCCGCCGTCGCCGCGGCAAAGAAGGCCGGCGCCAGGCACATCCTCTACACGTCCATGCCGCAGCCGGACGATTCGCTCGTCACCTTCGCACCCGACCATCTCGGCACCGAGGAAGCCATCAAGGCGAGCGGCATCCCCCACACGATCCTGCGCGACGGCTGGTATGCGGAAAACCTCTTCATGTCGCTGCCGCACGCGCTTCAGACCGGCTCCTGGTACACCTCGTCAGGAGAAGGCAGGATTGCCCACATCACCCGCGCCGACACGGCCGCCGCCATTGCCGGAGCAGCCCTGAAGGCTGGCGGCGAGAGCAAGACCTACACGCTGACCGGCACGAAGAGCCGCACGGCCGAGGAAATCGCCGCCATCGTCTCCGCCGCCACGGGCAAGCCGCTGAATGTGGTGCATGTGACGGACGCCCAGCTTGCGGAGGGCCTGAAGGCCGCCGGCCTGCCGGAAGGCTTTATTCCCACCATCGTTTCCTTCGACGCCAACACGCGCGAAGGCAAGATCGCGATGGTCACCGGCGATGCGCAGACGCTTTCCGGCCGCGCGCCGACATCCTTCGAGGATTTCATCGCCGCCAACAAGGCAGCCCTCCTCGGCTGACAGGAATGGGGTGCGGCGCTCTCCTGGAGCGCCGCATGGCCGTCAGATATCCTGGCCGCAGGCGCGGCAGAAACGGCGCACCGCCTCTGCCATGCCGTATTCCAGCGCATCGGCCGTCAGGCCATGACCGATCGACACTTCCGCAAGGCGCGGAATGCGGGCGACGAGCGCCGGCAGGTTGGCGACCGTTAGGTCATGGCCGGCATTGACATCGAGGCCGAGATCAAAGGCGATGTCCGCCGTCTCGCCGAGCAGTTCTACGATGCGCGCGGCCTCTGCCGGGTTGTCGTAGCAGCCGCCATAGGGACCGGTGTACAGTTCGATCCGGTCGGCACCCAGCTCGCGTGCGATGATCAGCGCCTCGCGGTCCGGCTCACCGTCCGCGAAGACCGAAACGCGCAGGCCCAGCTTCTTCAACCGGCCGACGATATTGCCGAGCAGGTTGTGGTTCTTGCGGAAATCCCAGCCGTGGTCGGAAGTCGCCTGCGCCGGGTCGTCCGGCACCAGCGTCACCTGTTCGGGACGGTGCTCCTCGACAAGGCGCATGAAATTCTCTTCGGGAAAGCCCTCGATATTGAATTCGGTGCCGGAAAACTCGGTATCGATCAGCGCCCGGATGGGGGCAAGATCGCTGAAACGCACATGGCGCTGGTCCGGCCGCGGATGCACCGTGAGCCCGCTTGCACCTGCCTCCAGCGCAATCCGGCCGAGGCCGGTGACGCTCGGCCAGGGCAGGTCCCGGCGGTTGCGCAGCATGGCGATAGCGTTGAGATTGACCGACAGTTTCGCAGGCATGACGACGCGGGCTCCTATTGCTATATCAACGTCTAGCGCGTTGTTTCCACAAGGGCAATCGCCACAAATGCCGCGCGAGGCGGGCTTGCGGAAGAATTGCCCGGCATTCGGCTGCTTCGCCCTTGCCCATGATCGGGAATCTCCGATAAACTCCCCCGGATTTTTAGGGATGGCGCGTCTGCGTCACGGTTCGGGGAACGGAAAGGCATCAGGCAACGACGATGGTCTTCTCTGCAACAGCACCGTGAGCGGGACCGGCAGGCCGACGTGCGATCTCGTGCGGCGCACCCTCGAGACAATCGTCGCCAGCGAGACCTTTGCCCGTTCCGAACGCTTGCGCTCGTTCCTCTCCTATATCGTGGAGAACGAAGTATCCGGCAAGGCAACCCACCTGAAGGGCTACTGCATCGGCATCGACGTCTTCGGACGCTCGCATGGTTTCGACGCCGGCAACGACCCCCTGGTGCGCGTCCAGGCCGGCAAGCTCAGGAAACTGCTGGAGCAATATTACGAGACGGAAGGCGCTTCAGACATTGTCCGCATCCGCGTGCCTCTCGGCAGTTACGTCCCGGAATACAGCCTCGTCAGCAAGGAGCCGGAAACGGCAGCGGACATCGTAGCAGACAAACCGGCAATCGCTCCGTCGTCCGTCCGGCAGACACGAAGCGCGCGCCGATCCTGGCTTCCAGCGCCGGCCTCTTCGCCGCTTGCGCTTTTCTCCTTGCTGCCGCTGATCTTCCTTGCACCCTCGATCTATCCGGAACCAACCAATGCGGCGATCGAGAAAGCGCAGCGCGTTCTTTCCGTGCAGACCTCATTCACCGACCAGACGCAGATCCTGCCGCAACTCCGCATCGAGCAATGCTGGCCGGCGGGAGGCGATTGCAACGCACTGGCTCGCGCCATCACGAACGCCACCGGCTATCACAGGACCGTGCGTCTCGTCGAAACACACGAACCCGGACCGCTATCCTATGTTATCCGCATAGAAAACCGGGTGGTCGGCTACGGCATCTATGCCCGGCTGATCCACGAGCAATCCGGCAGGACTGTCTTTACCCGGCATTTCACCCGCGAGCAGCTGCATGGTGAAGCGGGCATCGCCTACGAGGCCGTCGTCTTTGCGGCACGGGCGTTCTCGGCAAGCGGGGCGCTCTACCGCCACGCGATACGAGCAGGCGCGGCAAGCGCCTTCATGCACTGCCTGGCGCAAGTGGAGCAGCAGTCGGCGCGCGGGATAGCCCATCCGCAGCCGTTGGCGAGCTGCTCCAAAGAGACGCCGGACACACTCGCCGATGCGGATGCCGCAGCACCGGCCCGGCGCAGCACGCCTTTGGTGCGCTAGGCCCTGTCCACGCCCTCTGCCGTGCAAACGGCCACGAAAAATAAATCCCTAGATATAGCGATATGCATAAGCGTATCGCCGGCTTATTTTAGAAAATAGGCGGACTGGTAATATTTACGGCCAGGAGCTCACGATCCGGCACATCGCCGTGCGACCACGGATCGGAAAACCACAGATCAATCGTGTACACTCTACCGGAATTGCACAGGCCGGCAGAACGTATGCGATGAAGGGCACTATCCGTCGCCACGGCAACAGCCCTCACAGGAGGGATTATCCCGTGTCGACGACCGGGGGTAATACATGACCGATCTTCTTTTTTGCAGGCGGTTTTCATGATGACCAATGGGTCGAAGAAAGCCGAGGGCCGAGCGGGCGGGCGCAAGACCATCCGCTTTTTGCCTGTTGCACCGCTGCCGGAAAACCTGCCGGACGGGCGTCTTGCCATCGCGGACATGGCCAACGCCTTCGGCGTGACCCATCGCACGCTGCATTTCTACGAGGAAAAGGGCCTGCTCACCGCAGCCCGCGTCGGACCGATGCGCGTCTATGGCGCAACGGAAATCCAGCAGATGGCAGTGGTCAATACCTGCCGCGAGACGGGCATGCCCGTCGCCGTGATCCAGGAACTGCTGGAGCAGCTTGCCGCCGCCGCAAGCCAGGATGAAGCCGATGGCATCTTCCACGCGGCAATGAACGCGCGCAAACGGGAACTTGCCGCCCAGCAATCGACGATCCGCCGGCAGATGCAGCAGATCAACGAACTGCTGGACTTTGCAGCCGCGCACGAACCCGAGACGAACGACAACATCCCGCAGGCCCAGCTTTCCCCCGTGGAACTGCGCTGCCTGGCGCTGATGTCGGAAGGGTATCCCACAAGCCGCATCGCCCGCGCGCTCGAAGTGGAGCCGGGCGAGGTTCAGGTGATGGAAAAGAACATCATCGCCAAGTTCGACAGCAACAACCGTTTCCAGGCCGTCGCAAAGGCGGTCATGCTCGGAATCGTCGGCCACTGAGGCCGGCGTAAACGGGCCGGACATGATGACCGGCCCCTTTCATCCGCTCCTGAGAGCGGCCCGTCGTGCGAGTCCCACAAAGGTAAAGCGTCTTTCGGCGATACGCGGAAAAGCTCTATCTATCGCACGATGGTGAGCGTTTCCGCGGCGCGCGTGATGGCGGTGTAAAGCCAGCGTTCACGCGTGTCGCGGAAGGCAAAACTCTCATCGAACAGCACGACATTGTTCCACTGCGAGCCCTGCGCCTTGTGCACGGTCAGCGCATAGCCGAAGTCGAACTCATCGTAGCGCTTGCGCGTCGACCACGGAATTTCCTCTTCGAGATTCTCGAAGGCGGCCTTCAACAGCTTGATCTTGGCCGCGCCGCGATCCATGTCGTCGTCCTCCGGCCGGATCATCAGGTTGATGCCGGGCTTCACCGTTTCCTTGGATGAACTCATCACCTGCCAGAGCGATCCGTTGAGCAGGCCCTTGGCCGGATCGTTGCGCAGGCAGACCAGCTTGTCGCCGGATTGCGGGTAGTCTGTGGAAAATCCCTTCAGCTCGCGAAGGCGCTGGTTGTAGCGCCGCCGCGTCCGGTTGGTGCCGACAAGCACCTGATCGGCCTCGAGCACCAGCGACTGGTCGACCTCATTGCGGCCGATGACTCGCGCCGCGCCATAATCGCCAAAGCCGATTTCGCTGCCTTCGCGAACCTGCATGGCAAGCTGGATAATCGGATTGTCGCGCGCCTGCCGATGAATATCGGTCAGGAGGTAGTCCGGCTCCTGGTTGGTGAAATAACCGCCGCCGGTAACGGGCGGCAGCTGGCCGGGATCGCCGAGAACGAGGATCGGTGTGCCAAAACTCATCAGGTCGCGCCCGAGCGCCTCATCCACCATCGAACACTCGTCGACGACGACGAGCGCCGCCTTGGCGACCGGGCTCTGGCGATTAATGGAGAACATCGGCGAGATCGAGGTTTTCCCCGTTTCCTCGTCCGACACCTCTTCCTCGCCGCGCGGGCGATAGATCAGCGAATGGATCGTCTTGGCATTGCTCGCGCCCTTGGAGCGCAGCACCTGCGCCGCCTTGCCGGTGAAGGCGGCAAACAGCACGTCGCCATCGACATTTTCGGCAAAATGGCGAGCAAGCGTCGTCTTGCCGGTGCCGGCATAGCCGAACAGCCGGAACAACGGCTGACGGCCTTCCTTCAGCCATCGCGCGACAGCCTTCAGTGCTTCATCCTGTTGGGGTGCGAATTCCATTCCCGGACTTGGCAGGATTCGGCGCCGCGAAGCAAGGGGGCCAGCGCCAGTTCGCCCGGCTCCCACAGGAATAGCCCCCCTTGATTTGGCCCTGTTCGCCGGGGCCGCGCCGCTGTATGGAGGGCATAACCTCCGGAGCGACGTTTTGCCCCCAGCCGCCCACAGCCCGAACGACAGAACGAATGCGCCGACTGGTCTCGGCAGGCTGCCCGCCTTCCTGCAATGGTGCCTCGTCGGCTGTCTTTCCATCGTCGCCACCGTGCCGCTGGAAGCTGCCGGCTTTCCCGCCGCCTTCCTCATGGGACCGATGCTCGCGGGCATCGTCGTGGCGCTGGGCGGTGGCACGATCCGCCTGCCGCGCCTCTTCGTCTTCGTCGTGCAGGTGGTGCTGGCGCTGATGATCGCCACCATGGTCTCGCAGGACTTCATCGGCACCTTCAGCGAAAACTGGCTGGTGATACTCCTCGTCGTCCTCTCCGTGATCAGCGTCAGCACGCTTTCCGGCTGGCTGATCGCGCGCACCGGCATCCTGCCCGGCACGACGGCGATCTGGGGGTCTTCGGCCGGCGCCGCCTCCACCATGATGATCATGGCGGAAGCCTATGGCGCGGATGCCCGCCTCGTCGCCTTCATGCAGTATCTGCGCGTCGTCTTCGTTGCGAGCTTTGCAACGCTCGTCGCCCATTTCGGCGGCCATGACGGCGCGGCCGTGCCGCCGCATGCCTGGTTCGAGCCGGTGCCGATGCTGCCCCTCGCCGCCATGCTGGCGGTCGGCATCCTCGCCGGACTTGCCGGCCAGAAGCTGCGCATCCCGGCCGGCGCCTTTCTCGTACCCTTCGCCCTTGCCGCCGTGCTGACATCCTCCGGCACGGTGACGATCGTGTTGCCGCAGTGGCTGCTCGTCATCGCCTTCACCCTGCTCGGCTGGAACATCGGCCTCGGCTTCACCCGTGCGATCCTGTTGCACGCGCGCCGCGCCCTCATGCCGACAGTGGCCTCCATCATCGCGCTGATCAGCTTTTCCGGCCTGCTTGCCGGCCTGCTGATCCTCGTCCTCGGCGTCGATCCGCTGACGGCCTATCTCGCGACCAGCCCCGGCGGGCTCGATTCGATTGCCGTCATCGCCGCCGCCAGCAAGGTGGACATCGCCTTCGTCATGACCTTGCAGACCGCGCGGCTGATCCTCGTGACCCTCATCGGCCCATGGCTCGCGCGGTTCGTCGCGGACCGCGCCTAAGCCGGCGCGTTTTCAAGATAGATGGGATTGCCGTGCGGGGTTGCCTCGGCGGCACGCGACCAGCGCTCCGAAAGCGCCGCCTGCTCGGCCTCGCTCGCCACACCCGTCTCGGATAGCAGTGTGGAAAGGGCAGCGACCCAGCAGTCGAAATAATCCGAACCATCCCCGGCCCTGCCGGGTCGATGCACCTCCCGCGACAGCGCCGCAGCCCACTCAGCCCAGGTGAACACGCCCTGCTGGTGCAGGCGCACGGTCATCGCGAAGGCCTGCGCCTGCCAGGGCTCGGCGAAGACCGGATCGCCCTCGGCGGATTTCGGCAGGCCGGGTGAGGAGGCGGGCGTTTCACACTGGCTCAAGATAACTCTCCCACGCGTCGATCGAGACCGTCAGGCCCGGCTCGGCCCCCTCGCCCCAGATGTCCGCACCATCGAAGACAACGGTGTAGAGCCATTGGGGACTTTCGCCCCTGCCATGCGCGCTATCGTCCGGGAAGACGTAGGAACCCTGCACCGTCTCGACCACGCCCACCTTGTCGCGGGCATAGCGCGGCAGGCGCGTATGGGTTGCCGGATTGAAATTGCTGGTGCGCACGCGGTCGCCGGCGGCAAAGCGCGGCGCGGTATCGAGCGGCCGGTCGCAAGGCCCGCCCTTGGCCAGGACCGCCGGCACCATATCCGCCTTCAGCACACGCTTCGGCGCTGCGCCCTGCTCCAGCATCCGCCCCTCAGCCAGTTCCCCGGCGCTGACGAAGCCGTGGCGCTCGAGCAGCGTTTCCAGCGCGCGGATCCAGATTTCGTAATAGCTGGCGGACAGATAGGTGGCTGGCGGGATGTTCTCCCGCGCATGGCGGCTTTCATCGATCGTCCAGGCCCCGAAAGCACCACAGGAAAGCGTCACGCCAAGCGCCCGCTTTTCCCATTCGGCATGAAAGACGGGCTCGTTCGGCTCGGGTGCGACGGGGCCAAAACCGTGCAGGCCGCCGAGATCGTGCGGCCCGTTCATGGCCGCGCCTGCGGCGAAAGTGCAAGGCCGGTGCCAATCATCGCATCGCGCGTCACGAGATCGGCCAGCGCCTCCTGGTCCAGCCCTTCCGTCCCGGCCGGGCGCTCCGGAACGACGAGATAGCGCAGTTCCGCCGTCGAATCCCAGACGCGGACTTTTTTGCCCGCAGGCAACGTCACGCCGAACTCCGCCAGCACGCCGCGCGGATCCATGACCGCCCGCGACCTGTAGGCCGGCGCCTTGTACCAGACGGGCGGCAGACCGAGCACAGACCATGGATAGCAGGAGCAGAGCGTGCAGACGACGAGGTTGTGCGTCTCACCGTCGTTGAAGACCGCCCGCATATGCTCGCCCTGCCGGCCGGTATAACCGAGGCTGGCGATGGCCGCCGTCGCGTCGCGCTTCAGCCAGTCCGCGAAATCCGGCTCCGCCCAGGCCTTGGCGACGACGCGCGCGCCGTTACGCGGGCCGATCTTCGTCTCGTAGGTCTCGACGATGACGTCGATCGCCTGCGGATCGATCAGGCCCTTCTCCGTCAGGATGGTTTCGAGCGCGCGCACCCGGGCTTCCATCGGCGAGAAATGGTTGTCGTGATGGTGGTGGTCGTCGTGATCGTGATCATGCGGCGGCAAGGCGTTTTCCTCCGGCTTTGCCTATTCATAATCCTCTAACGCAGCATCGGCCAGAGGCTTGCGACGAGCAGCAGCGCCATCGTGATGTTGAACCATTTCAGCCGCACCGGAACGGACAGCCACTCGCGCAGCGCCGAACCGAAGCCGGCCCAGGTGGAAACGCTCGGGAAATTGACGATGGCGAAGGCGACGCCGACAATCAGCACGCTCATCGTGTAGTTCGCCGAATTCGTATAGGTGGCCATGGCGGAGACGGCCATGACCCAGGCCTTCGGGTTGACCCACTGGAAGGCGGCGGCGGCAAGGAAGCTCATGGGTCGCGCGCCGGTCTTGCCCTCGCCGATCGAACGGGACGTCCCGATCTTCCAGGCGATCCAGACAAGGTAGGCACCGCCGGCGAATTTCAGAACCGTATAGACGAGCGGGACCGCCTCAAGCAGCGCGCCAAGGCCAAAGCCGACGGCAAGCAGCAGCACGAGGAAACCGACACCGATGCCGCACATATGCGGGATCGTGCGCACGAAGCCGAAATTCACCCCCGATGCGAAGAGCATCATGTTGTTCGGGCCAGGTGTGATGGAGGTTGTGAAGGCGAAGACCAGCAGCGCCAGGAAGATTTCGATCTGCATGCAGACTCTTGTGTATCGGGTTTGTCTTTTTCGATTGATAATCCATCTCCTTGCAACGACCAGCCAATTCTTGTCATGCATACAATCGGATAATTGATGCATGGCCTTGCAGACGGAGCGCAGCATGAAAGCCGAACTACCCGCAGTCACCCTTCCCGGCGGCCGACAGGTGCCGGCGCTCGGCCTCGGCACCTGGCACATGGGCGAAAGCCGCGTATCCGCATCGGCGGAGACTGCCAGCCTGCGCGCCGGTCTCGACCTTGGCATGACAGTGATCGACACCGCCGAAATGTATGCCGATGGCGGGGCCGAAATGGTGGTGGGCGAAGCGATCCGGGGACGGCGTGAGGAGGTTTTCCTCGTCAGCAAGGTCCTGCCCTACAACGCCAGCCGCGCCGGCACCATGGCCGCCTGCGAGGCGAGCCTGAAACGGCTAAGAACCGACCATATCGAGCTCTATCTCCTGCACTGGCGCGGCAACCATCCGCTGGCCGGGACCGTCGAAGCCTTCGAGGCGCTGAAGGCGCAGGGCAAGATCGGCGCCTGGGGCGTTTCCAACTTCGACGAAAGCGACATGAAGGAGCTGTTCAGCGTGGCCGAGCCCGTGCGCCCCGCGGCAAACCAGGTGCTCTATAATCTGGCCCGCCGCGGCATCGAGTTCGATCTCCTGCGCTGGAGCCAGATGCAGGGCGTCCCGATCATGGCCTATTCGCCGCTCGACGAGGGGCGGCTCGTCGGCCATCCGGTGCTGGAAGAGATCGGCCACATCCACGATGCAAGTTCGGCGCAGGTCGCCCTCGCCTTCCTGCTCACCAAGGCAGGCGTCATCGCCATCCCGAAATCCGGCTCGCCGGAGCGCGTGCGCGAGAATTTCCGCGCTTCCGAAATCCGCCTCAGCTCGGAGGACCTCCGCCTGCTGGACGAGGCCTTCCCGCCGCCAAGCCGCAAGCGGCCGCTGGAGATGATCTGAAAGAAAAATGGAGCCCTCCCCGTCAGGGGAAGGCTCCATTGAAAGGCCAAAAGCTTCGCCGCGCTGGCTTACATGCCCTGCGGTCCGCGGTTCATCGCCGCGATGCCGGTGCGGCAGACCTCGGACAGGCCGAGCGGCTTCATCACGGCCACGAACTGGTCGACCTTGGACGACTTGCCGGTGATCTCGAAGATGAAGTGATCGACGGTCGCATCGACGACCTTGGCCTGGAAGGCATCGGCAAGCCGCAGCGTTTCCGCCCGCATCTCGCCGGAACCGGTAACCTTCACCAGCGCCACTTCGCGCTCGATCGGACGTTCCTGCCCCATGATCTTGGCGCGGACCGTCAGATCGACGACCCGGTGGACCGGGATGATGCGTTCCAGCTGCGACTTGATCTGCTCGAGAACGCCCGGCGTGCCGCGCGTCACGATGGTGATGCGCGACAGATGCGCCTCATGCTCGGTCTCGGAAACCGTGAGGCTTTCGATATTGTAGCCGCGGCCGGAAAACAGGCCGATGACACGGGCCAGGACGCCCGGCTCGTTGTCGACGAGCACGGAAAGCGTGTGACTTTCCGCGACCTGGGTTTCCTTGGCGATGAAATAGGCGGAACCGGTAGGCTGTAGGTGTGCGTTCATGGTCGTTCTTTCCTCACGCAATTCCAGTAAAACCGCTACGCACTTTTGCTGGAATTGCTCTCCTTTTCATCAAACGAGCTGGCGGCCCTTGGCGTCGATCGCATTGGCGACCGCTTCGTCCGTGGCCTCGTCGGGCAGCAGCATTTCGTTATGCGCCTTGCCCGAGGGGATCATCGGGAAGCAGTTGGCGAGGTTCGCGACGCGGCAGTCGAAGATGACCGGACGATTGACGTCGATCATTTCCTGGATCGCGCCGTCGAGATCAGCCGGCTTGTCGCAGGCAATGCCGACGCCGCCATAGGCTTCCGCGAGCTTGACAAAGTCCGGCATCGCTTCCGTGTAGGAGTTCGACAGACGGTTCCCGTGCAGGAGCTGCTGCCACTGGCGCACCATGCCCATGTACTGGTTGTTCAGGATGAAGATCTTGACGGGCAGGTTATACTGCACGGCGCAGCTCATTTCCTGAATGCACATCTGGATTGAGGCATCGCCGGCAATATCGATGACGAGACTGTCGCGGTGTGCGACCTGCACGCCGATCGCCGCCGGGAAGCCATAGCCCATCGTGCCGAGGCCGCCCGATGTCATCCAGCGGTTCGGCTGCTCGAAGCCGTAGAACTGCGCGGCCCACATCTGGTGCTGGCCGACTTCCGTGGTGATGTAAGTGTCGCGGTTCTTCGTCAGCTCATAGAGACGCTGGATCGCGTATTGCGGCATGATCACGTCGTCGTTCGGCTTGTAGGCAAACGAGTTGCGCGCGCGCCACTTGGCGATCGAGGTCCACCAGTCGGCCTGGATCGCCCTGTCGTAATCCTTGTTGCCTGCCCGCCACAGACGGACCATGTCCTCGAGAACATTGCCGACATCGCCGAGGATCGGGACATCGACGCGAACGTTCTTGTTGAAGGAAGACGGATCGATATCGATGTGGATCTTCTTGGAGTTCGGCGAGAAGGCATTGAGACGGCCGGTGATGCGGTCGTCGAAACGCGCGCCGATGCAGACCATGACGTCGCAATCATGCATCGCCATGTTCGCCTCGTAGGAACCGTGCATGCCGAGCATGCCCAGCCAGTTCTTGCCCGAGGCCGGATAGGCGCCGAGGCCCATCAGCGTCGAGGTAATCGGGAAACCGGTGATCTCGACCAGTTCGCGCAACAGGCGCGAGGCTTCCGGGCCGGAATTCACGACGCCGCCGCCGGAATAGATGATCGGCCGGCGAGCCGATTTCATCAACTGGACGGCTGCCTCGATCTGGCTGGCATCGCCCTGCAGCTTCGGCTGGTAGCTCTTCTGGATCGGTGCGGCGGACGGCGGCGTATAGGTGCCGGTCGCGAACTGCACGTCCTTCGGAATATCGACGACGACCGGGCCCGGGCGGCCGGACTGGGCGACGCGGAAGGCCTCATGGATGATGCGGGCAAGATCGTTGACGTCCTTGACCAGCCAGTTGTGCTTGGTGCAGGGGCGCGTGATACCGACCGTATCGCATTCCTGGAAGGCATCCGATCCGATGAGCGTGGTCGGAACCTGACCGGTGAGGCAGACGAGCGGGATGGAATCCATCAGGGCGTCCTGCAGGGGCGTGACGGCATTCGTTGCGCCCGGGCCGGAGGTGACGAGCATGACGCCAACCTTGCCGGTGGAGCGGGCATAGCCTTCGGCCATGTGGCCGGCGCCCTGCTCGTGGCGCACGAGGATGTGCTCGATATCGTCCTGCTGGAAGATTTCATCATAGATCGGCAGGACGGCACCGCCCGGATAGCCGAAGATATGTTCAACGCCATTGTCTTTCAGGGCCTGCAAGACAATTTCGGCGCCCGTCATCTGATTTTCTGTTCCGCTCATCGGATTTCCGTCCGTCTCTTTTTCGTATTTCGGGTGATTATCGAATTTCTGGGCATAAAAAAAGGCCCCTGGAGGAGCCTGCTTACCGCGCATGGGTGCTTTCGCCGGATGGTTACACCACCCTGCCCATGCGCCTTCCCACCACAAGAATGATAGCCGTCAGATATTTCATGGGGCGGATTGTTAGCCACAAAGGCACGGCGCGTCAACGCTTTTCCGGCTGTTTCGTAACAGCACGCTTTTTGGCCGCCTGCGCAAAGGACGGCAGGAAGCCGGCTCGACCAGAAACGTCTTATTAAGCGGCCCCGGTTAATATCTTGAATACTGGCAAGGAGTGCCGCGGGTGCTGAACAGTGATTTCCAAAGTTCGATAGTGGCCGGCGAGCAGGAACGCCGGGATGACATTGCGGCTGGAAACCGACTGCTTGGCCGCGTCGTCGCCTGCAGCGGCTCGCGCGCCACCATCAGCGCACTTGCCGAGGGAGGCCAGACGGCGCTCACGGAATTGTGGGCCGTCGGCCGGCTCATTTCCATTTCCGTGGGCCGCAACCGCGTCGTCGCCCTCGTCTACTCCATGTCCACCGACCAGCAGAACTGGCTGGAGGATCAGGATACGGTCTTCCGCATTGATGTCGAGCTTCTGGGTGAAGTGCATGTCAGCGCGGACGGGCGCGAGGAATTTTCCGCCGGCATCACCGACTATCCCCATCTCGGCGCCATTGCCCACCGCATCCGCACCTCCGATCTCGCCAAGATCTACGACACCGGCAAGAACAATGTCTGCATCATCGGCAAGCTGACACAGGACGAGAGTATCGACGCGACGATCCACGTTCCGTCCATGCTGGAGAAGCATTTCGCCATTGTCGGCACGACCGGCGTCGGCAAATCCACCTCCGTCACCCTGCTGCTGCACAAGGCGATCCAATCCGATCCCAAGCTGCGCGTGCTCATTCTCGACCCGCACAACGAATTCGCCGCCGCCTTCGGCGACCTTGCACTGGTCATCGACACCGATACGCTGGACCTGCCGTTCTGGCTGTTCAAGCTGGAGGAATTCGCCGAAGTCATCTTCCGCGGCCGCCCGCCGCTGGTGGAGGAAATGGATATCCTGCGCGACCTCATTCCCGAGGCCAAACGCGCCTTCCGCGGCTCGGTCGAAAACGGTCTCATGCGCCGCACCAGCGAAAAAAGCTCGGTGACCGCCGATACGCCGGTCCCCTTCCGCATGGCGGACCTGCTGGCGCTGATCGACGAGCGCATCGGACGCCTCGAGGGGCGGGCGGAAAAACCGCACCTGCGTTCGCTCAAGGTCAAGATCATGTCGGCGATCAACGACCCGCGTTACCACTTCATGTTCTCCTCCAACACGATCACCGATACGATCCTCGACACGATCGCCCGCATCTTCCGCATTCCGGGCGACGGCAAGCCGGTGACGACCTTCCAGCTCGCCGGCATTCCGTCGGAGGTCGTCAACTCGGTCGCCTCGGTCCTCTGCCGCATGGCCTTCGAAATCGGCCTGTGGAGCAATGGCGGCGTGCACATGCTGGTCGTCTGCGAGGAAGCGCACCGCTACGTACCGGCCGATCCGAAGCTCGGCTTTGCGCCGACGCGCCAGGCCATCGCCCGAATCGCCAAGGAGGGCCGCAAATACGGCGTCTCACTCGGCATCATTACCCAGCGCCCCGGCGAACTCGACCCGACGATCCTGTCCCAGTGCTCGACAGTCTTCGCCATGCGCCTTGCCAATGACCACGACCAGGAGATCATCCGCTCGGCGATCCCGAACTCTTCCTCCTCGACGACGAGCTTCATATCGTCGATCGGTAATGGCGAAGCCATCGCCTTCGGCGAGGCTGTTGCGGTGCCGATGCGCATGCGTTTTTCCCGCGTCGAGACAGGCCGACTGCCGAAAGCCAACGGCACCACCATCAAGGCCAGCGACGACACACCGCAAAGCGTCGACCTCCGGTCAATCGTCTCGCGCATGCGTGCGGTCTCTGGGCCGGACATCTCCAACTTCCAGAATTCGTACCTCACCTCGCAGGGACAGAGCGCCACTGTAACGACCGGTTACGAGGATGCACCCTACGAGGACGAGGAAGACTATCTCGATACGTTTCAAGCCGAGGCCGCACCTTCACCCGCCCAAGAACGCTATCGCCCGGACATGTTGCCCGGTGCAGGCGGAGCCTACGAGGCATCCCCGCAGGAGCGGCTCGAAACGCTTCGCCGTGAGCTCTCGGGCGAAACGCCGCGGCCGGCCGCAGATCCCTACCGCCAGCCGGCGCGCCCTGCACCTGCCTTTGGCGAGCAGCAGGAACCGCGGCGTGAAGGCTCCATTCGCGAGCAGCTTCTCAAGAAGCCTTTGAGCAGCCTCATCCGCCGGTAAGGCGTCTCACGCTTTTTCAGCGCTTTCGGCGGACGGATCGATCCGCTGCCAGCTCTCGTCGAGCTGGTTGCGAAACCAGGTCATCTGGCGCTTGGCGTATTGCCGGGTCGCCGCCGCGCCGCGCTCGACGACCTGCGCCTCGCTCAGCTCGCCGGCAAGCATCGCCGCGATCTGCGGTACGCCAATCGCCTTCATCACCGGCATGGCCGCGGGAAGAGCGAGCGCCAGCAGGGCCTTGACTTCCTCCACCGCACCGGATTTCAGCATCTGCCCGAAACGCCGGCCGATGCGCGCGGCAAGCACCGTGCGGTCCGGCAGGACGACGATCTTTTCCGCCTGCGCGGGTTCGATCACCGCAGGGCCGGCCGCCGCGTGGAACGTGGAAATGGATCGGCCCGTCGCCTCCAGGACCTCGAGCGCCCGCACGATTCGCTGGCCGTCGCCCGGCATCAGCCGGGCCGCCATCTCGGGGTCGCGCTCGGCAAGCATCCGGTGCAGCATCTCGGCGCCGTCAGTGGCAAGCAGGCCGCGCATGCGATCGCGCACAGCATCAGGAATGGCGGGCATGTCCGACAAGCCACCCGTCAGCGCCCGAAAATAAAGGCCGGTTCCACCGACGAAAACCGGACACTTTTTCCGCTCGCGCAACTCGGCGACAACCGCCGTCGCCTCCCGCAGCCAGTCGCCGGTGGAATAGGCAGCGCCCGCCAGCACATGGCCGTAAAGGCGGTGCTCGATACCCGCCATGTCCTGCGGCTGCGGACGCGCCGTCAGGATATTCAGCGTGTCGTAGACCTGCATGCTGTCGGCATTGACCACCACGCCATCGTGGTCGGCGGCCAGCCGCACGGCAAGCGCGGACTTGCCGCTCGCCGTCGGGCCGGTTATCAGGATCGCGTCCCGCATTAGATCAAGGTTTTTCATCATGGCTTTCGTTGCCACGCTTGTCGCCAATCCGTCAAATCCTGTTCTGACGCCCGCCCTCGCCGAAAAGGTCGCAGATCAGCTCAGGGCCTCCGGCCTCTACTGGCTCGCCGACGGCATTGCCTGCGACATCGCGCTTCGCGACGACAGCGACATCGATGCAGCGCACGACACGATCCGTGCAGTCATCGGCGGCGCGCCGATCGACTTTGCCATTCAGGAGGCCGAGACGCGGCGCAAGAAGCTGCTGATCGCCGACATGGATTCGACGATGATCGGCCAGGAATGTATCGACGAGCTTGCCGCCGAAGTCGGCCTCAAGGACAAGGTCGCCACGATCACCGCCCGCGCGATGAACGGCGAAATCGCCTTCGAGCCGGCGCTACGCGAGCGCGTCGCACTGCTGAAGGGCCTGTCTCTCTCGGTCGTGGACGAGGTGATCGCCAAGCGCATCACGCTGACGCCGGGCGGCAAGGAACTGATCGCGACGATGAAGGCGAAGGGTTTTTACACCGCCCTCGTCTCCGGCGGCTTCACGGTCTTCACCAGCCGCATCGCCGCGACCCTCGGCTTCGACGAGAACCGCGCCAACCTGCTGCTCGACGCCGACGGCAAGCTCACTGGCGAGGTCGCCGAGCCGATCCTGGGCAAGCAGGCCAAGGTGGATGCGCTGATCGAGATTTCCGAACGCCTCGGCATTTCGCCGCAGGACGCCATGGCGGTCGGCGACGGCGCCAACGACCTGGGCATGCTGCATCATTCCGGCGCCGGAGTGGCGCTGCACGCCAAGCCCGCCGTCGCGGCGGAGGCGAAGATCCGCATCGACCACGGCGACCTTACCGCCCTGCTCTACCTGCAGGGCTATCGCAAATCCGACTTCGTGATCCCCGAATGATCATCACCACGACAAAGCGCCTCGTTCTTCGCAACTGGGAAGACAAGGACCGGAACCTCTTCCACGAGATCAATTCCGATCCCGTGGTCATGGAATTCTTCCCCTTCCTGCGCACGCGCGCCCAGTCGGACGAAACCTTTGAGCGCATCCGCGGCATCATCACGCAGACCGGCCTCGGCTTCTTCGCGCTCGCCGATGGCCGGACGGATGCAGCCATGGGCTTCTGCGGCCTCTCGCGCACGACGAAGCAGGAGCCCTACGTGACGAACGGCAGCGTCGAGATCGGCTGGCGGCTGGCACGGCGCCATTGGGGCCACGGCTATATTACCGAGGCGGCGGAAAAGCTCCTGGAATTCGGCTTCGAGGACAAGGGGCTCGACAAGATCGTCTCCTTCGCCGTGGCAGACAATGTGCGCTCCATTGCCGTCATGCAGCGCATCGGCATGGTCAATACCGGGCGCGACTTCGATATGCCCGGCATCGATGAGGCCCGCGCCGAGCTTCGCCGGCACGTGCTCTACACGATCGACCACGCCGCCTGGCAAGCGAAAGGCCGCTGAAGCAAAGCTCCAACGGCCTGAATCAAACTCTCGCCTGCTGCCGCCAAGCCCCTGACGGGACTCGGCTTTCCGTCAGTCGATGCGCACGGTGATATAGCGCAGCGCACCGGTGCGGTTGGCGATCATCATCAGTGCATTGCGACGATCTTCCGACTTTAGCTTGGCAACGCGGCTCTTGACCTCATCCGCCGTCGTCACTGCCTCCTGGCCGATTTCGACGATCACGTCGCCGGGTACGATGCCGCGTTCGGCGGCGGCCGTGCCCGGTGCAACCTCGGTGATCACCACGCCCTTGACGCTTTCGACGATCTCGAAGGTCTTGCGCGCCTCCTCGTCAAGGTCGCTGATGCCCATGCCGAGCACCCTATCAACCTTGGTGGGATCGGTCGCGCCGCCGGTCTCGGGCGTCGTGCCCTCTCCCGCCGTGCCTTCCTCCTGCGTCACCTCGTCTTCGGCGTCAGCCTCCTTCTCGCCATCCTCGAGGCGGCCGAGCGTGACCTTGACGGTCATTTCCTTGCCGTTGCGCAGCAGCACGACGTCGACAGCCTTGCCGACAGGGCTTTCGGCGACGACACGCGGCAGATCGCGCATCTCGTCCACATCCTTGCCGTCGAAGCGGGTGATGACGTCGCCGGTCTCGATCGAACCGTTGTCGACTGGTCCGCCCTTGATGATGCCGGCAACGAGCGCGCCCTTGGCCTCGCTCATGCCGAGGCTTTCGGCGATGTCGTCGCTGACCGGCTGGATGCGCACGCCGAGCCAGCCGCGCCGCGTCTCGCCGAAATCGCGAAGCTGCGTGAAGATGTTCTGCGCCAGTTCCGTCGGCACGGAAAAGCCGATGCCGATCGATCCGCCGGAGGGCGAGATGATCGCCGTGTTGATGCCGATGACCTCGCCGTTCATGTTGAACAGCGGGCCGCCGGAATTGCCGCGGTTGATGGCGGCGTCCGTCTGGATGAAATTGTCGTAGGGGCCGGCATTGATGTTGCGGCCGCGCGCCGAAATGATCCCCACCGTCACCGAACCGCCGAGCCCGAACGGATTGCCGATCGCCATCACCCAGTCGCCGATGCGCATGGTGCGCGAATCGCCGAAAGGCACCGCCTTGAGCGGCGATTTCGGCTCGACCTTCAGCAGCGCCAGGTCGGTCTTCGGGTCGGTGCCGACAAGCTTCGCCTTCAGCTTGGAGCCGTTGGCGAAGTTCACCTCGATATCGTCCGCCCCGTCGATGACGTGATTGTTGGTGGCAATGAAGCCCGACGGATCGATGACGAAGCCGGAGCCGAGCGAATTGACGGTCTGCGGCTGGTTCGAGCCGTCACCGCCCTCGCCCTTGAAGAACTCGTCGAAGAAGTCCTGGAAGGGCGAGCCTTCCGGAACCTGCGGAACGGGTGCCGTGTCTTCGCTCTTGACGTTCTGCGAGGTGGAGATGTTCACCACCGCATCGAGCAGCCCTTCGGCAAGGTCGGCG
This sequence comes from Shinella sp., assembly GCF_049651085.1. Lineage (GTDB taxonomy): Bacteria > Pseudomonadota > Alphaproteobacteria > Rhizobiales > Rhizobiaceae > Shinella. The sequence continues at coordinate 177,320 of NZ_JBASBL010000016.1, read as the reverse complement.
ACCGATTCCGGGCCGGCGGCAGGCTTGACCTCGGCGGCGGCCGGAACGGCGAATGGTCCTCCCGCGACCAGCGAAAAACTCATCGCAAGCGCGAGTGCCGCATGGGCAACGCTGGACCTCATCTTCAAAGCCATGTTCGGCATCCTCTGTGCTGGCAGTCGTGACGAGTGTTTGCCGAGGATACGGCAAAAATCAGTCCGCCACGCCGATTTGATATGAAGTCTTGCCCGTCTTCGCGGTCGCTCGCAAGAGCGCGGCTCACGCGGCGCGGATGAACCAGACCATCAGCACGCCAAGCGCAACGGCAACGAGCCCCGATATGCGCAACTGCGTTTCCGGGATTTGCGGCAGCATTTCCGCCATGCGCTTCAAAACCGAAGGGGCCAGTGCGTACACCAGCCCCTCGATGATCAGGAAGAACGCGATCCCCGTCAGGAAATCGGACATGGCGTTCTCAGTTTGCGGTCGACGGTGTCGTCGCCGTGCCGTTCGTTGCAGGCTTCGTGCCGGCCGCATCCTCGAAGAAGCGGAAGAACTCCGACTGCGGCGACAGGACCAGCGTGGTATCCGACGCCGACGACATCGAATCCCGGTAGGCGCTCATCGACCGGTAGAAGTCGAAGAAGGCCGGATCCTGCGAGAAGGCTTCACCGAAGACGCGGTTGCGCTCGCCTTCACCCTCGCCTCGCAGGATTTCCGAATCACGCTGCGCTTCGGCCAGGAATTCGACGACCTGACGGTCGGCGATGGCGCGGCGGCGCTGGCCTGCTTCGTTACCGCGGGCGCGGATCAGTTCGGCTTCGGCAAGACGCTCGGCCTTCATGCGCTCGAAGGTCTGCTGCGAGACTTCCTGCGTGAGGTCGGTGCGGCGGATACGAACGTCGGAGATCGTCAGGCCGAGGTTCGACGCATCGTTCGTCAGTTCGCCACGGACTTCACGCATCATCGAAGCGCGCTCTTCCGAAAGAGCGGATTCGAAGCCACGCAGACCGTAGACACGGCGCAGGGCCGCATCGAGACGGGTGCGCAGACGCGCTTCCGCCGATTCCCGGTCACCCGAGACGGTCTCGCGGAAGCGGCGTGCATCGGTGATCTTGTAGACCACGAAGGCATCGACTTCGTAGAACTTGCCGCCCGAGACCTGGACGCGGATGTCGTCGAGGTCGAAGCGCAGCGCCTGGTCCTGGATGTACTGAACGCTGTCGGCATCCATGAAGCCGAAGGGCAGCTTGAAGTAGAGGCCCGGCTCGGTCTTGACGTCCTGGATCTGACCGAAGCGGATGACGATCGCCTGCTGGCGCTCATTGACGACGAACACCGACGAATAGCCGATGAAGAGGAGAACGCCGAGGGCGATCAGAATGGCTGGTATACGGTTGCCCATTACTGAGTGCCTCCCGTGCTCTGCTGCTGCTGGGTCGTGGCACGGCCGAGTTCGTTAAGCGGCAGGAAGGGAACGACGCCCTGTCCGCCCTGCTTCTCGTCGATGATGACCTTCTTCGAGTTCTTCATCACGCCTTCCATCGTTTCGAGGAAGAGACGCTTGCGGGTCACGTCGGGCGCGAGCTTGTACTGTTCGTAGACCGACAGGAAGCGCGCGGCCTCACCTTCGGCTTCCTTCACGACGCGGTCCTTGTAGGCGGCCGCTTCTTCGCGAACCTGCGCTGCCTGACCGCGGGCAAGGCCCAGCTTCTGGTTGGCATACTGGTTGGCTTCCTCGAGGAAACGGTCTTCGTCCTGCTCGGCGCGCTGCACTTCGTCGAACGCATCGGCCACTTCACGCGGCGGCGCTGCATCCTCGATGGCGACCGTGTTGATCGAGATACCGGCGCCATAGGCATCCATGGTGGCCTGGATCGTCGTCTTCACGCCTTCGGCGATCGCCTGACGGTTGTCGCGGAAGATGTCCTGCGCCGGACGGCGGCCGACGACTTCGCGCATGGCGCTCTCGGAGACCTGCTGCAGCGTCTCGGCCGGGAATTCGAGGTTGAAGAGGTAGGACTGCGGGTCCGTGACCGAATAGAGCACCGAGAACTGCACGTTGACGATGTTCTGGTCGCCGGTCAGCATCAGGCCCGAACTCTCGGAATTCGACGCCGCGGCGCGACGGCCGATATTCTGCTGCTGCTCGGTGATCTTGACCAGTTCGACGGTCTCGAGCGGCCACAGGTGGAAATGCAGGCCGGGCATGGAAACTTCCTGCTTCGGCTTGCCGAAGCGCAGTTCGACGCCGCGTTCATCCGGCTGGACGGTATAGATCGCGTTCATCAGCCAGAAGACGCCGACGAGCAGCAGCGCGATGACAACGACGCCACCGTTGATGCCGCCGGGCATGACGTTCTTCAGCTGGTTCTGGCCGCGCCGGATGATTTCCTCAAGATCGGGTGGGCCGCCATTGCCGCCCCCACCGCCGCGCGGGCGGTTCGGTCCCTGCCCCCACGGCCCTTGATTGTTTCCACCACCGCCGCCGCCACCGCCGCCCCAAGGGCCGCCGCCGCCGTTCTGATTGCTCCAGGGCATCAATACCTCTTTCTTTCAAATCCCCTCGAAGCATTTTCGCATTCTTCAAAAACGCAAAAACACTCCAGCTCTGTTTCTGCACAGCACGCGGATCGTTTTACTGCGCTGCACGAAGTGAACCCGTTATAGGTATCCCTCCGGCACCTTTCAACAAATCCGCGCGGCCTTGCGGGCTTGTGCGGCAAAATAGTTCGTGATCGGCTCGATTTATGGTTTACGCGGCCGTCTTGCGGCGCCATGTCACGAAACGCATGGCGTGACTGTCCTTTTCGCCCTGAGGAATGGGCTCCTCGACGATCTTCTCGAAGACAGCCAGATCGATCGCCGGAAACCGCGTATCGCCATCCACATCCGCCTCGACATGGGTAACGTGCAGAATGTCGGCCCGGTCGAAGACCTGGGCATAGATCTGCCCGCCGCCGATGACGCAGATTTCATCGACGCCGAGCCCTTCCGCCTCGCGCCGGGCTGAGGCCAGCCCTGCATCGAGCGAGGACACGACTTCGGCACCGGCCGCGCGAAAGGTCGCGTCACGGGTAATGACGATGTTCGGCCGGCCGGGCAAAGGCCTCCCGATCGAATCCCAGGTCTTTCGCCCCATCAGCACCGGCTTGCCGAGCGTCAGTTGCTTGAAACGCTTCAGGTCCGATGGCAAGCGCCACGGCAGGTCGCCATCGCGGCCGATGACGCCGTTCTTCGCAACGGCCACGACGAGGACGATCTTGGCTTGGCTCATGCGGGTCCAGCTCTCCGGATATCAGACGGCGATCGGCGCCTTGATGTTTGAATCGGCTTCATAGCCGACCAGGGTGAAGTCCTCGAACTTGAAGGAGAAAAGGTCCTTCACATCCGGGTTGAGCTTCATGAAGGGCAAGGGCTTCGGCCGGCGCGTCAGCTGCGTGCGCACCTGCTCGAAATGGTTGGCATAGATGTGCGCATCGCCCAGCGTGTGCACGAAATCGCCGGGCTTGAGGCCGGTCGCCTGCGCCACCATCATGGTCAGCAGCGCGTAGGAGGCGATGTTGAACGGAACGCCGAGGAAGATGTCGGCGGAGCGCTGGTAGAGCTGGCAGGAGAGCTTTCCGTCCGCCACGTAGAACTGGAACAGGCAGTGGCACGGCGGCAGCGCCATTTCGTCGACCAGCGCCGGGTTCCACGCCGAAACGATATGCCGGCGCGAATTCGGATTGCTCTTGATGGAACCGACGACGGCGGCGATCTGGTCGAGATGGCGGCCGTCATGGGTCGGCCAGGAGCGCCACTGGTAGCCGTAGACCGGGCCGAGTTCGCCCTTCTCATCGGCCCATTCGTCCCAGATGGAGACGCCGTTGTCCTTGAGATAGGCGATGTTGGTGTCGCCCTTCAGGAACCACAGGAGTTCATGGATGATGGAGCGCAGGTGCAGCTTCTTCGTGGTCAGCACCGGAAAGCCTTCGGAAAGATCGAAGCGCATCTGGTAGCCGAAAACGCCGCGCGTGCCGGTGCCCGTCCGGTCTCCCCGGTCAGTTCCGTTTTCCATCACATGGGCGAGAAGGTCGAGATATTGCTGCATGGTCGCCGCCGATTCGTTGTCCAGCATGAGATACTAGAGCGTGGGCGGCGGCGACCATAGCATGAAATGGGATTTCCCCGGCTTTCCTCAGGCGAGCGCGCCGAGCTTTCCGAGTTCCTTGGCGGTGAGATAGTAGAAGGTCACGCGCGACTTGGTGCGGTCGTCGGCCATGGCCTTGCAGACGGCCTCGACGGCCTTGTCGGCAGGATCGCCGGTGACGCCGAACTTCTTGCTGCACCACTTCTCCTTCACACGGTTCAGTTCTTCCGGATCGGAGCAGGAGACGAGCGAGGAGTCGCGGTTGCGCAGGGCGATACCAAGATGGGTCACGATCTTCTTGACGATGGCCTCGTCGGCACCGCTGTCATACTTGCGGACATCTGCGAGATAGTCGGTCATGGTGTCTCCTCTATGGTTCGGCCGCCACCGTCATGGGGTCCCGCCGCGCAACCATGTTTTTCACGCAGCGATGGCAAGTCAAGCACTAATAAACGCGTCGAGCCCCGGCTGCGGCCCGAAATGCGCGCTCCATCCAGGCTTCCGTCCACATCCCGGCGGACGGCGAAACCGCGAAAACAGCCTGACGGCGAAAACTTGCCGAACCGCTGTCACAAAGCCCTTTTCTTGCGACGCAAGAGTGCCTATATGTGAAGTGCTGCCTCGGCAGCTATGGCAATAAACGGGCGGTGTAATAAACCCATTGGACCCGGGGGCGGTACCCGGCGCCTCCACCAAAAACCGGTCATTTCGACGGACCGGCTTTTGATGGGGGCGAAATAGGATCGACAAGGGCGTAAAGATCGACTTTTTGCTCGGCATTGTACCACCGTTATCGGGCTAAACTTGTAGTTGCAAACGACAACTATGCGGAAGCTCGTCTCGCTGCCTAATGGCGGTGTGACACTTCACTCAAAGTCCTGACGGGTCGCACCGGCAGGCGGGGTCCGAAGGCACCTGGCAACAGAAGCCTTCACCTTCTCCAATCTCTAGAAATGGTCTATAGCTGTGCCACATGACTCGTGCCGGCAAGCATGAGAACGACCCTACAATGCCTGACGACAAAGGCAGGAAGAAAGACAGGAACGGATGGCGCAAGACCACATTCGCTACGACATTCTCGCTCAGGACGCGCTGCGCAGCGTCATTCGCAAGGTTCTGTCCGAGATCGCCGTCACGGGCCATCTGCCCGGCGAGCACCATTTCTTCATCACCTTCCTGACCAACGCCCCCGGCGTGCGCATCTCGCAGCACCTCAAGGCGAAGTATGCCGAGCAGATGACCATCGTCATCCAGCATCAGTTCTGGGATCTGAAGGTGACCGAGAGCCTGTTCGAGATCGGCCTCTCCTTCTCCGACACGCCGGAAAAGCTGGTCATCCCGTTCAACGCCATCCGCGGCTTCTATGACCCGTCCGTCAGCTTCGAGCTGGAATTCGACGTGCCGGCGGTTGAGGAAGACGAGAACTCCGCCGAGATCACCGCCTATCCCACCCCTGCGGAAAAGGCCGAAGAGCCCGCCGAGGAGCCGACGCCGCCGACCGGTGGCGACGACAACAACAAGGGTGGCTCCGTCGTCTCGCTCGATTCGTTCCGCAAGAAGAACTGAGGCCGCGCGATGAGCGGCGACGTCGTCAATCTCCGCCAGTTCCGCAAACAGAAGGCGCGCTCCGACAAGGAGAAGCAGGCCGAGCAGAACCGTGTGGCCTTCGGCCGCACGAAAACGGAAAAATCCCTGACGCGCGCGCTCAACGACAAGGCGCAAAAGACGCTCGATCAGGGCCGCCTCGAGCGGCCCGACGACGCTAAAGACTGACCTTTCAAACCCTTACCGGCAAAGCCGGAATCGATCTGCCAATCACCTGAACAGGTGCGCGAGGACGGGCATGATCCGCAAATATTCAACGACGCTGCACGGCCACCGCACGAGCTTCTCGCTCGAACCCGCCTTCCATGACGAGCTGAAAGCCATTGCCGACGAGCGCGGCCTGCCGCTTGCCGCCCTCTTGCGGGAGATCGACGATGCGCGCGGCGTGGACGGCAATCTTTCCTCGGCTCTGCGCCTGTTCGTGCTGGAATGGCTGAAACGGAAAAACGGCGAACAGCCGGTCAGTTGAGCCCGGGCAAAGCATCGAAATTCAGGCTCTGACCGCTATCGACCGGCGGCAACTCGCCGCCCCGTTCCACACCGTCGTCGGGCGAGACCGGCAAGCGGCGACGCTTGGCCGCCTCCTCCGCCTTGCGGGCTTCCTCGGCCGCCCGCTGCTGGGCAAGCCGGCGAGCCTCCTCCTGCCCTTCCAGCTGAATACGGGCGTCTTCCGCAGCTTTTCGCTTGATCCGCTCGGCCTCTTGCGCAGCCTCGCGCACGGTGCGTTCCTGCTCGGCCCGTTCGCGGGCTTGCGCGCGCCGGCGCTGTTCTTCCTCCACCTGCAGGCGCGTGGCCTCGGCAAGTGCGGCACGGGCTTCGGCACGCGAACGATAGAGCGCGGCCTCGCGCCGCAGGCGCTGTTTTTCCAGCACATTCGCCTGCAAGGTCTCGACGCGTCGCCGCTCGGTCTCGAAGCGGCGCAGCGACAGATAGTTGGCGAGCGGCTGCACGTCGAGTTCTACGCCAGGCGCCTCCACAAGGCCGCGATAGGCGAGCGCCACCTCCGGATCAGCACCGGCCAGCGCATCCTCACCGGCCTTGTAGGTGAGCGAGAGCCGCCCTGTCATCGTCCCGTCGGCAAGAGCGACATCCGCGTCGCCCGAAAGCGCGGCCCGGTCGTCTTCCGCCGTCACGCTCTGCACGCGCAACCTGCCGCCCGCAAGCGCGAAGGGAATGCGCGCCGTGCCCAGCATCGCCTCCCCCTTCAGGATGGCATCGGAGGCGAATCCGGAAACGCGTTCCGGCGTGATATCGCCTTCGATGCGATCGGCTTGCGCCAGCAGCGTGGGTAGCGCACTCGTATCGAGCCCCCGGATGACGAAACCGGAAATGCGTGCGTCGCCCGAGCCGCTGGCCCCCTCGACCATGGCGCGCACGTTCTTGCCGGAAGCATCGACGGCAAGCGTCACGTCCGCCTTGCCGCCGGCGACTGCGCCAGCGGGACCGGACCAGACGATCCGCGACAGGTCGACGCCCGAAAGATCGGCGCGCGCCTCGAACAGCCCGTTCTCGTCGGCATTGGCGATCTTGATGCGCCCGGAGAGCTTGCCGCCAAGCCAGTCGCCCGCCATGTCGGTCAAGGTCAGTTCGCCGCCCTTCCAGAGAAGATTGCCCTTGAAGCCCTCCACTGCACCGTAGAGGCCCGGCCAGAACGACCCGGCTTCCAGCGCGACGGACATGTCGGCAGCGTCGTGAAGCGGCTGGGTGAGCGGCGCGGCATTCAGCCCGCCCTCTGCGATATCCGTCACGGGGCCAGCCACAGCCTCCGCAAGGAAGGCGAAATCGACCGTATCGAAGCGCAGTGCGCCCGTGCCCTTGAGCGTCGATGCCGTGCGGTCGAGCGTCAGATCGCCGGAAAAGGCATTGCGGTCCGCTTCGCCGGCAATTCCGGTAATCGCGAATGCCCCGGTGCTCGTCGCGACGGCGGCCTGCAACGCGAGCGGCAGCCCCGCACCGGCCTGCGGCACGGCGATGCCGTTCATCATCAGATAGGGCTCGATGTCGTCGCTTCTCGCCGTAAGGGCGAGCGAGCCGGACAGAAAATCCTCGGCGGAGAGAATGGCCGTGCCTTTGGCGGTGATCGACGTGCTGCCGGCGTTGAAGGCGGCCAAGACATCGGCAGGTCCTTCCCCTGGCTGCGTGACGTGGAAGGTGAGGCTTGCATCCGGATCGGCGTCAAAGGGGAGCGGATCAAGCCCCATCTGCCCGGCGAGCACCACCGATTGCGGATTGAACAGGCTGCCTTCCAGATTGAAATTACCGCCGCGCAGGAGATCGGCAGGCGTCGGCGCCGACAGTTTCAGCTCGATGCGCCCGTCATTGACGGGACCGGCGAGCGTGACAGTCGCCGGACCTTCCTCCTCACCGGAGAAGGTCGCCCGCAGGGAAAGATCGGCATTGTCGTAGTAGCCGGCATTGGCGAGGAACCGGGCAAGCAGCGGATGGGCCGGCAGGTGCCGCGCCAGAAGCTCGGCGACAGGCCGCATAGCCGCCGCCTTCAGCGTCAGGTCCATCCCGGCGCTCGGCGCCAGAAGCGAGCCGCCGATCGTGCCGCTCGCCGACAGTGCCGCGCCTTCCAGCGAGGCGATGTTGAGACGGCTCAGTGTCAGGAGGCCGTCCTTCACCGAAAGCGCGGCGGTGACGCCCTCGGCGCTTTCCCCGAAGGCGAGAAGGCGATCCGCCTTGAGGTCGAGCGCGATCGAATGGTCGAGCACGGTGGAAAGCGAGGCATCGCCCGCCACGAGGCCGACAAGGGCCTGAAGCGATTCCAGCTCCACTTCGTTGCCGCGCAGTTGAAGCGAGAGCGTCGGATCCGCCTCCCTGCGGGATTCGCGCTCCAGCCGGCCGGTCAGCGACGCGCCGCCGATGGCGATTTCGAGATTTTCGAAGCGCTGCAATTCGTCCGTCAGGCTCACCCGGGCGGAAAAGCCCGCCGTCTTCAGCTTGCGGATTTCGGGATCGACGGAACCGGCAAGCCAGGTCGCCAGGCCCGAGGGCTGGTTGGAGGCGATCAGCAGGTCACCCACGAAACCGCGGTTCTCGCGCAGCATCAGCCGACCATTGGCCTCAAGCGCGGTGCGACCCGGCAGCAATGCATCGGCCCGGTCGATCCGCCAGCCGTCGCCGTCCGGCTTCACGTCGAGCCGGATCTCGCGCACCGTCGTATCGCCCACCACCACGGCCGGCAGGAAGAGGCTGGCGCGTCCCGGCACCTGCGGGATCGGAATATCGGCCGCGATCGCCAGCAGCGCCTGCAGCCGCTGGCGGGCGGAACCCTGCGGGTCGCGGCCGGTCTTGCCGGTCTCCCCGCTGTTTCCGATACGGCTGACATCGATCTGCTGGCCATCGGCGATCAGCAGGAATTCCGGCGCACGGCCGGTATCGAGCGTCGCCTCGCCCGTCACCACATAGGGATCGTCATGCGGACCGGCTTCAAGACGGTATTCCGGAACGCGGATACGCTCGTTGGAAAGCTCGAACTTGCCGGCGACGCGGATCGGCTCGGCCGCGCCCTCGCCTTTCGGGCGCGGCTTTTCGGAGATCGTGAAGCCGCCCTGATATTGCGGACGGAAATCCACCACCTTCAACGCACCGTCGAGATCGGCGGTGAAGGTCAGGCGATCGGGAACGATGCGGGCGCGCAGGGAAAGCGTATCGTTTTCAAGCTGCCCGCTCGCAAGCTGGAAGGCGCCACTTTCACCGTCGAGCGCCGCGCGCCCGTCAATGCGCCACGGTCCGCCGAGCGATTTTGCCGAGACCTGCGCATCGAGGCCGGTGACATGGCGCGTGCGGCCGGTCTGTTCATCGACGAATTCGATCTCGCCGCCGGTAATGGAGACATTTTCGAGAATGACGGTGCGGGCGGGAATGTCTGCCTTGCGCCCGCGCGCCCAGTCGAGCGTGCCGTCCTCGAAGAGCTTTATCCGCGCCTTCGGCTCCTCGATGCGCATGTCGAAGATCAGCGCCTCGCCGGACAGGAACGGCGCCAGTTCCGCATCCATCGAGAAGCGCGCCACCTCGACCAATGGCTTGCCATCCTCGGGCGAGCCGACGCGCACGTCGTTGAGCGTCACCGAGGGAAACGGGATCAGGCGCGCATCGACACTGCCATGGACCACGACCGTGCGGCCCATGATGCGGCTCGCCTCACGCTCGAAACCCTGCCGGAAACTGGTCCAGTCGACGAAAAACGGGGCGAGCAGCGCGACGAAGAGCGCCACGACCACGAGGCCGCCGACAAAGAGCATTATCCTAGAAAGCACGCCGCAAGCCTCGAATTCCGTTCCATCGCCGTAAGGATAGCGTCTAATTCTCCGGCAGAGTCGAAAAAATCTTGCCAGGGTTCAGAATGTTGTCGGGATCGAGCGCCCGCTTGATCTGTTGCATCAGCTCAACCGCACCGCCGAGTTCCTGAGGAAGAAAGGTCTGCTTGCCCTGCCCGATACCGTGTTCGCCCGTGCAGGTGCCGTCCATGGCGAGCGCGCGGGCATTCAGCCGGCCGACGAAGGCTTCCACCTGTTCGACATGCAGCGGATCCTTGTCGTCGAAAACGATGCTGACATGGAAATTGCCGTCGCCGGCGTGCCCGACGATCGGTGCCAGCAGACCATGCTCGTCGATGTCTGCCTCCGTTTCCGCCACGCAATCGGCAAGCCGGGAGATCGGCACGCAGACATCGGTGGCGATGACGGCGTATCCGGGCCTGAGCCCCTTGGCTGCCCAATAGACATTGTGCCGGGCCTTCCAGAGTTTCGCACGCTCCTGCGCATCGGCCGTCCACTGGAATTCACCGCCGCCGCATTCGGCGGCAATCGCGCCGAATTCTTCCGATTGCAGGCGCACGCTCTCCGCGTTGCCGTGAAACTCGACAAAGAGCGTCGGCTGCTCGGGCAGGGTCAGGCCGGAATAGGCGTTGCAGGCCTTGATCTGCAACGTATTTACCAGTTCGATGCGCGCAACCGGGATGCCGAGCTGGATCGTCATGATCACCGCATTGCAGGCGTCCGCCAGCGTCGGGAAGCCGCAAATGCCGCCCGCAATGACCGAGGGAATGCCCTGAAGGCGTAACGTGACGGAGGTCAGCACGCCGAGCGTGCCTTCCGCCCCGACGAAGAGGCGCGTGAGGTCGTATCCGGCGGATGATTTCCGCGCCCGGCGGGCCGTGCGGATTTCCTCGCCGGTCGCCGTCACGGCGGTCACGGCCAGCACGTTGTCCTTCATGGTGCCATAGCGCACCGCATTGGTGCCGGAAGCGCGGGTCGACGTCATGCCGCCGATCGAAGCATTGGCGCCGGGGTCGATCGGAAAGAAGAGGCCGGTGTCGCGAAGATAGGTGTTGAGTTCCTCGCGGGTGATGCCGGGCTCGACCGTGCAGTCGAGATCTTCGGCATTCACCTCCAGCACCCGCTTCATGTTGCTGAAATCGATGGAAATACCGCCCTGCGGCGCGTTCACCTGCCCCTCCAGCGAGGAGCCCGTGCCGAAGGGGATGACCGGCACCTTGAGTTCCGCGCAGAGCGCCACGACCGCTTGCACGTCACCGGAATTTTCAACGAAGACGACGCCATCGGGAAGCTGGGCGGGAATATAGGTCGTGGTGTGCGCGTGCTGGGCGCGGATCGCCTCTCCCGTCTGGAAACGCGCCCCGAACCGTTCTGCAAGACGCGGCAGCGCTTCGGCGATACCCTTCTCGTTGCGCGTGCCACTCCTGATATCCGCCAATGCCATGTTCAATCCTCATTCTCGTGAGGCGCTACTGTGCAAATTGGCGCACGGCTGTCCAGCCGCAATATCGGCTCGTCATCAGCATTTCCGGCCGGGCGGAGCGAAGATCACTCCGCCGCCTGCGGCAGGGCATCGTCCGCCTTCCGCTCGAGCATTTCGGCATGCCGCAATTCGGCGGCGAGGCGCTTTTCCTCGTCGGCATGCGGGCTGGTGAAGCGGGCGATAACCAGATAGGCGACCGGCGTCAGGTAGAGCGTTACCACCGTCGCAAGGCCGAGACCGCCGACCAGCACCCAGCCGAGCGAAATGCGCGCCTCGGCGCCCGCCCCGCTCGCCACGACCAGCGGCACCGCACCGACCACCGTGGCGATCATCGTCATCAGAACGGGACGCAGGCGGATGTTCGAGGCATTCTCGATGGCGCTGCGGATATCCTGTCCGCGGTCGCGCAGCTGGTTGGCGAATTCGACGATGAGAATGCCGTTCTTCGCCATGATGCCGACGAGCAGCACGAGCCCGATCTGACTGTAGATGTTGAGCGTCGTTCCCGTCAGGATCATCGCGAACACGGCGCAGGCAAGGCCGAGCGGCACCGTCACCATGATGATGATCGCACTGACGAAGCTTTCGAACTGCGCCGCCAGAACCAGGAAGATGATGGCGAGGGCAAAGCCGAAGGTGACGACAAGGCCGCTCGAATTCTCCTCAAGGGTCGCAGCCTCCGCCATCGGCATCAGGCGCGAGCCTTCCGGCAGCAGAGGTTCTGCCATTTCCTGCACCATGGCGAGCGCATCGCCAAGCGCCAGACCGTCCTTGAGGCCGGCCGAAAGCGACACGGCGCGAAGCTGCTGCTCACGCGAGAGCTGCGGCGCGACGGCCTTTTCCTCCAGCGTGGCGATGGACGACATGGGCACAATCTTGCCGTCGCCGGTCTTGAGGAAAATGTTTTCCAGGTCCATCGGATCGTTGATCGGCGAGGTCGTGGAGGTCAGCTTGACGGGATAGGATTGCCCCTCGACATAGACATCGACGACGCTCGTGCCTTCCAGCATGGCCTGCAAGGCGGCCGAAAGGCCCGTGATATCGATGCCGAGATCGGCGGCGCGCTCGCGATCCACGGTCACGGAAAGCTGCGCCTGGTTGGCCTCGTAGTTGAGGCGCACGTTCTGGAAGCGGCCGCTGTCCTCGATCTTGCGCACGAGTTCGGCCGCCGCATTGCCGAGCTTGGTATAATCGTTGCCGACAAGCGCGACCTGCAGGCCGTTGCCGGCCCCGCGAATGCCAAGGCTGTTCGGCTGCATGGTGAAGGCGCGGACGGACGGCACGGTCGCCACGGCCGCGTTGATATCCTGCACGATCTGTTGCTGCGTGCGCTCGCGGTCGGCCCACGAGGCGAGCGTCAGCACCATGAAGCCGCTATTGGTCGAACCGCCCTGCCCGGAGATCGAGAAGACGTTGACGATCTCGCCGCTGTCGTAGAGCGGGCGAAGCTTGTTTTCGACCAGCTTCATCTGGTCCTGCGCATATTCGAGCGACACGCCCTGCGGCGCGTTCACGCGCAGCATCACCATGGAGCGGTCCTCGCTCGGCGTCAGCTCCGACTTGATGGTGAAGAAGGAGGTCGCGCCCGCGGCCGTGAAAAGCAGCGCTGCCATGAAGACGATGAAGGGCGCGCCAAGACAGGCGCTCAGCGTCGAGCGGTAGAAGCGCGAGGCCGCAGCGCCGATGCGTGCCAGGATGCCGGTGCGCTCGTGCTTCACCTCGTTCGTCAGCAGGCGCGAGGCCAGCATCGGACAGAGCGTCAGCGCGACGAAGGACGACAGCAACACCGCAAAGGCCAGCACGAAGCCGAATTCACGGAACAGCCGGCCCGCCTGCCCCGGCAGGAAGGACAGCGGCACGAAGACGGCGGCGAGCGTCGCGGTGGTGGCGATGACGGCGAAGAACACTTCGAGCGTGCCGAGGATGGCCGCGGCGCGCGGCTTCAGGCCCTCCGCCCGGCGGCGCACGATGTTTTCCAACACCACGATGGCGTCGTCCACCACCAAGCCCGTCGCCAGAACGATGGCCAGCAGCGTGAGGATATTGACGGAGAAGCCGGCCATGTAGATGGCCGCCACCGTGCCGATCAGCGTGATCGGCATGCTGATCGTCGGGATCAGCGTCGCCCGCCAGTCGAGCAGGAAAAGATAGATGACAAGCGTCACGATCACCACGGCGACGACGAGCGCGATCTCCACCTCATGGATGGCCCCGTCGATGAACACGGCATCGTCGCTGGTGACCTTGATCTGCGTGCCTTCCGGCAGGATGCTGTCGAACTGCGCCACCATCCGCTTCACGCCCTCGGAAATGTCGAGCGTGTTGGACTGCGCCTGGCGGACGATACCGAGGCCGATGCCCTGGCGTCCGTTGGAGCGTAGCGCCGTCGAGCCCTCGTCCGGCCCCATGGTCACCATCGCGACGTCGCCGAGGCGCACACGGTTCTTGAGGATCAGGTTCTCGAAGTCGGCGGGCGTGGTGAGATCGGCTGTCGCACGCACCGTAATGTCCTGGCTCCGGCTTTTCAGCGAGCCGGCCGGCACGTCGAAGGCGGCAGTCGCCAGCGTGTTGCGCAGATCCGCCACCGTCAGCCCACGCGCGGCAAGCTTCGCCTGGTCGACATCGACGCGAAAAATCTTTTCCTGATCGCCGTAGACGGCAACGTCGGCAACGCCTTCGACGGAGGCGAGGCGATCGGTGATCTCGTTTTCGGCAAGCAGCGTCAGATCTTCGAGCGACTGCGTGTCGGAGGTAAGCGCTAGCCGCATGATCGGCTGGCTGTCCGCATCGGCCTTGACCACGCGCGGTTCATCCGCGCCGTCCGGAATCTGGTTCGACACCCGGCCAAGCGCATCGCGCACATCGTTCGCCGCCTGGTTGACGTCGGTCGTGTCGGAAAACTGCAGCGTTACGCGGCTTCGCTCGAAGGACGACTGCGAGGAAATGCTCTTGATGCCCTGGACGCGGGAAACCGCCCCCTCGATGACATCGGTAAGCTCCCGATCGACCGTCTCCGGCGAGGCCCCGTCAAAATCGGTCGTCACGCTGATGACCGGCTGATCGACAGACGGCAATTCGCGGATTTCCACGCCGTTGTAGGCGGCAAGGCCGGCGACGACGATCAGGGTGTTCAAGACGATGGCAAAGACCGGCCGGCGGATGAAAAGCGCTGTGAACCCTGCCTTGCCGGAGCTATCGAAACCGCCCGCCTCCCCCGACATCAGGAACCCTCCGTCACGGCCGGCGTCCGCTGCTCGGCGACGGTGCGCACCGCGCCGCCCGGCCGAAGCGTCTGCAGACCTTCCGTGACGACCTGATCACCCTCGGCAAGGTCCGCCTTGATGAGAACGCTGTCCGGATTGCGCTGCATGATATGGATCGGCACGCGCTCCACCTTGTCGCCCGTCACCCGCCAGATATAGGATCCTTCGGCACTCCACTGGACGGAAAGCGGATCGACCTTCGGGTAGAGGTCTCCGGCAAAGCGCATGGTGACCTGGAAGGACATGCCGGCGCGCAGCAGGTCCTCGGGATTGTCGATGCGGGCGCGCACCCGCAAGGTGCGGCTTTCCTGGTCAATGCGGTTGTCGATCGCCTGAACGACGCCGGTGAAGGTTTCACCCGGCCGCGCGACGGCGGTCGCCGTCACCTCTCCACCGACACGCACGCTCGTCGCGAAGCGTTCCGGCACCCAGTAATCGACAAGGATTTCCGAACGGTCGTCGATGCGGGCAATCGCCGTGGAGGTCGTTACATAGTCGCCCGGATTGACGGAGATGATGCCGACCACGCCGCCATAGGGCGCGGTGATATCGCGGCGGCGCAGCGTCAGCTCGGCATTTTGAAGCGCCAGTTCCGCCGCCTTCAGGGCGGTCTGGGCATCCTGAAGATCGGCAATGCTCATCGACGAGCGAAGGTTCTCGATGCGCTTCAGCTTCTGCTCGGCGTTTTCGCGGCTCACCCGCGCCTGGTCGGCGGCGATCTTCTGTTCGTCGCTGTCCAGGCGGGCGATGATCTGCCCCTGCTCCACCCGGTCGCCGGATTCGACGAGGACTTCCGTAAGGTTGCCCGTCGAATAGGGCGTCACCGTCACGGTGCGGATGGCCTCACCGTCGCCGATGGCGTTCAGCCGGTCGTTGACGACTGCCATGGAGACCGGCTTCGTGGAGACCAGCACGGGGCCGCCACCGAATGCGCCGCGACGTGCGCCACCTTCGCCGCCGCCCGCGGCCTCGCCTTCACCGGCCGGCGCGATTGCGGCAACGAGCGTACCCGGCAAGCCTGCAGCCACCAGCATGGCGTTCGCCCCCGGCACGAAGCGGCCCCAGAGCAAGACCCCGACCACAATGACGCCAATGCTTATAAGGAGCTGTTTCCAAACCCGCATGCGCACTCTCTCCAATCAAGCGAACCGTACCTGTTGCAGCGCGGCATAGAGCAAGTATCCCGCTTTGGAAATGAACCGGCAATGAAAGAATCCATTCATTACGCAATTGTAAGATTGGCGGGTCGCTCTGTTACAGAAACGTAAGAAAACAGAGAGAAATCTTCCCGTTTCGCCCCTCCGCGAGCATAGCCGAGGCTGGACGGCCCTTCTCCTTGTGGTAGCTTTTTCGAGCGGCCTGCGGGCTGCGGCATCATTTCCGCATTCTTCATGAAAACACTGAACGAGAGGGGAAAGTCATGTGCAATGCCTGCGTCATCGAATCCGTGAAAAACCGCATGCTCTCGAGAAGGAGCTTCTTCCGCGCCGCCACCGCCGGAGCGGCCACCCTTGCCGCCGCAAGCTCCGGCGCGCTGAGCCCGGCCCTTGCTCAGGCCCCGGCGCAGGTAACGGACCTCACCCATGAGCTCCACGAGGAATTTCCGACCTTCTTCGGACAACAACAGTTCTGGCGCGAGCAGAAATTCAACTACAAGGAACACAAGTTCAACCTGTTCGAGCTGCGCGTCAACGAACACACCGGCACCCATCTCGACGCGCCGCTGCACTTTTCCGAAGACGGCAAGTCCGTCGCCG
This sequence comes from Shinella sp., assembly GCF_049651085.1. Taxonomy (GTDB): domain Bacteria; phylum Pseudomonadota; class Alphaproteobacteria; order Rhizobiales; family Rhizobiaceae; genus Shinella. The sequence continues at coordinate 160,818 of NZ_JBASBL010000016.1, read as the reverse complement.
AAATCCCGATTTCCGACCTCGTCGTGCCGCTCGCCATCATCGATATCCGCGAGAAGGCGGATGCGAACCCGGATGCCCAGCTCACGCCCGACGACATCAAGGCCTGGATCTCGGCCAATGGCGACCTGCCGGAAAAGGCCTGCGTGGCGCTGCATTCCGGCTGGGGCAAGCATCTCGGCACCGACAAGTTCAGGAACGCCGACAGCGAAGGCAAGATGCATTTCCCCGGCTTTCACGCCGAAGCCGTGCAGTATCTTGCGGAAAACTCCAGCGCCGTCGGCATTGCCGTCGATACGCTTTCGCTCGACCACGGGATCTCGCCGGACTTCGCCACGCACTATGCCTGGCTCGGTTCCGGCCATTGGGGGCTTGAAGCTGCCGCCAATCTGGACCAGCTTCCGGCCAAGGGTGCGACGCTCATCGTCGGAGCGCCCAAGGTGCGCGGCGGCACGGGAGGACCGTCCCGCGTCCTCGCGCTGGTCTAGTTCGATACGGCCGGCGGCTCGTCCGCCGGCCCATTCTTCAGGAGAAAACCATGAGCACCGTCCAGCCTGCCGAAGACCTGGAAGCCGATCCGCGCGTCAAGGCGGTGTTCGACGACATCCGCACCACGCGAAAATCGGATTTCGTCAACAATATGTGGCGTTACCTCGCCTTCGACCCGGCGTTGCTGGAGCGCACTTGGGCCGAGGTGAAGGCAGTGATGGCAACGCCCTCGACGCTCGATCCGCTGGTCAAGGAAATGCTCTACATCGCCGTCTCGGTAACGAACGGCTGCAGCTACTGCGTCCATTCGCACACGGCGGCGGCAAGGGCCAAGGGCATGACGGACGAACAATATGGTGAACTGCTCGCCATCGTCTCACTCGCCGGCAAGACCAACCAGCTCGCGACCGCCCTGCAGGTGCCGGTGGACGGCCTCTTCGACGCGGACCGCGCAAAGAGCTGAACGGCGGGACTTTCCACAATCTTCTGGCCGTTGTTTTTGCCCGCGGAATAAAAGCAGAACGGATAACTGGCCTTTCCGGACCGAATCACTACATTGAGCCGCATGATCAGCGGTTACGACGACATTCCCTTCTTCGACGAGGACCCGCAGCTTGCCGGCACTCCGGCAAAGCCGGCCGGCGGCGGCCAAGGCCTTGGCATTGCCGCCCGCGCCATGGCGGCCCGCGATGCGCACCGTGCGCCGGACTACCTCTCCGGCCTCAATCCCGAGCAGCGTGAGGCGGTCGAGACGCTCGACGGCCCCGTGCTCGTGCTCGCCGGCGCCGGCACCGGCAAGACGCGCGTGCTGACGACCCGCATCGCCCATATTCTAGCGACCGGCCGCGCCTTTCCCAGCCAGCTCCTTGCGGTGACCTTCACCAACAAGGCGGCGCGCGAGATGAAGGAGCGCATCGGCCTTCTCGTGGGCGGGGCCGTCGAGGGCATGCCCTGGCTCGGCACGTTCCACTCGATCGGCGTGAAGCTCCTGCGCCGCCATGCCGAACTCGTCGGCCTGCGCTCGGATTTTTCGATCCTCGATACCGACGACGTCGTTCGCCTGATCAAGCAGCTCCTCCAGGCGGAAAGCATCGACGACAAGCGCTGGCCGGCCAAGCAGTTCGCCGGCATGATCGATACGTGGAAGAACAAGGGCCTCGATCCGGCGCAGATTCCGGAAGGCGATGCCCGCGCCTTTGCCAACGGCAAGGGCCGCGAACTCTACGCCGCCTACCAGAGCCGCCTGAAGACGCTGAATGCCTGCGACTTCGGCGACCTGCTGCTCCACCCGATCCGCATGTTCCGCGCCCATCCCGACGTGCTCGCCGAGTATCACCAGCGCTTCCGCTACATTCTCGTCGACGAGTATCAGGACACCAACACGGCGCAGTACATGTGGCTGCGGCTTCTGGCGCAGCGGCCGAAGGGCACGCCGCAGAACGTCTGCTGCGTCGGCGACGATGACCAGTCGATCTACGGCTGGCGCGGCGCGGAGGTGGACAACATCCTGCGCTTCGAGAAGGACTTTCTCGGCGCAAAGGTCATCAAGCTGGAGCGCAACTACCGCTCGACCGCCCATATCCTCGGCGCTGCCGGCCATCTGATCGCCCACAACGAGGACCGCCTCGGAAAGACGCTCTTCACCGACAGGCACGATCCCGACGATGACAAGGTCGTCGTGCACGCCGCATGGGATTCCGAGGAGGAAGCCCGCGCCGTCGGCGAGGAGATCGAGCAGCTCCAGCGCAAGGAGCACAAGCTCAACGACATGGCGATCCTGGTGCGCGCTTCCTTCCAGATGCGCGAATTCGAAGACCGCTTCGTCACGCTCGGCCTCAACTACCGCGTCATCGGCGGCCCGCGTTTCTATGAACGCCTCGAAATCCGCGATGCACTGGCCTATTTCCGCCTCGTCAGCCAGCCGGCCAACGACCTCGCCTTCGAGCGCATCGTCAACACGCCGAAGCGCGGCCTCGGCGACACGACGATCCGCAACCTGCACGACTATGCCCGCGCCCGCGACATTCCCATGCTGACGGCAGCATCGGATATCATCGAGACGGACGAGCTGAAGCCGAAGGCGCGCAAGGCGCTGTTCGACGTCGTCACCGACTTCCGCCGCTGGCAGGCGTTGCTGGAGACGATGCCGCACACCGAGCTTGCCGAACAGATCCTCGACGAAAGCGGCTATACCGCCATGTGGCAGGCCGATAAATCGGCCGAAGCGCCGGGCCGCCTCGACAACCTCAAGGAACTCATTCGCTCGATGGAAGCCTTCGATTCGATGCGCGGCTTCCTCGATCACGTCTCGCTCGTCATGGACGCCGAGCAGAACGAGAACCTCGATGCTGTCTCGATCATGACGCTGCACTCGGCCAAGGGCCTCGAATTCGAGACGGTCTTCCTGCCCGGCTGGGAGGAAGGCCTGTTCCCGCACCAGCGCGCACTCGACGAGGGCGGCCGGTCCGGCCTCGAGGAAGAGCGCCGCCTTGCCTATGTCGGCATCACGCGGGCAAAGCGCCGCTGCCACATCTGGTTCGTCTCGAACCGCCGCATCCACGGCCTCTGGCAATCGACCCTGCCCTCGCGCTTCCTCGACGAGCTGCCGGAAAGCCATGTGGAAGTGGCCGAGGTGGAGCAATCCTATGGCGGTTACGGTCGCGGCGGCTACGGCCAGTCGCGCTTCGACAAGCAGGAGCCGTTCCAGAACGCCTATTCGACGCCCGGCTGGCGACGCGCGCAGGCAAACCGCACCGAGGCGACGCGCGACAACTGGGGCTCACGCTCCGGCCATGCCGTCGAACGCATCGGCTACGGCGAGAGCGGCCCGCGCGGGCGCACCATCGACGGGGAACTCGTGGCCAAGTCGACCACCGCCGAACCGTCGAAATTTTCGATCGGCGACCGCGTCTTCCACCTGAAATTCGGCAATGGCAATGTGGCGGCGATCGAAGGCAACAAGCTGACGATCGATTTCGACCGGGCCGGCCAGAAACGCGTGCTCGACGGCTTCGTCGAACGGGTGTGACGGGGCCCAAAGGCCCCGCCTCGTGCCGTCAGGATGCCTGGCGCATGGCGCCAAGACGGGCTGCGCGCTCTTCCGGCGTCCAGATTTCGCTTCCGTCGCGGCGACGGCCCCGGCGATTGAGCTGGAAGCGGTTCACCAGTTCCGTCAGCGTCGTCGCGCCTTCGGCCAGCGACTGGCTGGTCGTCGTGGTGCGCTCCACCATGGCGGCGTTTTCCTGGGTGATGCGGTCCACATCGCTTACGGCAGAGCTGATTTCCTCCAGTCCGCTCGCCTGCTCGGCGGCGGATGTCGCGATGGCATCGACATTGTGGTCGATCTCGGTGACGAAGTTCTCGATCTCGCGCAGCGCCCGGCCGGTCTCCCCGACAAGTCGCACGCCCTCCTGAACCTCGGCGCGGGAGTTGGTGATCAGCGTCTTGATCTCACGCGCCGCCTTGGCCGAACGCTGCGCCAGTTCCCGCACTTCCTGCGCGACGACGGCAAACCCGCGGCCAGCGTCCCCTGCGCGCGCCGCCTCGACGCCGGCATTGAGCGCCAGAAGGTTGGTCTGGAAGGCGATTTCGTCGATCACGCCGATGATCGTGCCGATTTCGCTCGACGCGGATTCGATGCGCTGCATGGCGCTCACGGTATTGCTCACCACGCCGGCGGAGGTATTGGCGGAGGCACGCGCATCCTGCACGAGTTTGCGGGTTTCCCGTGTGCGCTCGGTCGAGGAGCGCACGGCGACGGTCGCCTGCGTCAACGCGGCGGCGGTCTCCTCCAGCGCGACGGCCTGCCGGCGGGTGCGTTCGGAAAGGTCCTCCGCTGCCCTGTGCATCACCTGGCCGCTTCCGTTGAGCATATGGGTCTGGTCCAGCACCTTCGACAGGGTCTCCTGGAACGCACCGATCGAATTGTTGAAATCGCGACGGAGGGGCTCGAATTCCGGCACGAACGCGCAATCGATGGTCATACGGATGTTGCATTCCGCAAGACGCCCGAGGCCGGCACCGATCTCCTCCATCGACCGGACGCGCTCCGTTACGTCGGTTGCGAACTTGACAACCTTGAAGACCTTGCCGTTCGCGTCGAGGATCGGATTGTAGGATGCCTGGATATGGATCTTGCCGCCACCCTTGGCCAGGCGCGTGAACTGGTCGGAGACGAATTGCCCCTCGGCAAGCCTTCTCCAGAATGCCTTGTAATCCGCGCTTGCCACATAATCCGGCGCGCAGAACATGGCGTGGTGGCGGCCGACGATCTCGGAAAGCTCGTAGCCGAGCGCCGCCAGGAAGTTCTCGTTGGCCGCCAGGATGTCGCCGTTCGGCGTGAATTCGATGATCGCCTGCGCGCGACCGAGCGCGCTGAGCTTGCCCTCGTCCTCCTGCGCCTTGCGCTTGATGGCGGTGATGTCGGTGGCGAACTTCACGACCTAGTAGGGCTTGCGGCCGCGGAAGACGGGATTGTAGGACGCCTCGATCCAGATCTCCCGCCCGCCCTTGGCGATGCGCTTGTACTGGCGGCGGTCGAAGCGACCTTCGGCAAGCTCAGCCCAGAAGGCGGCGTAGTCGGCGGAGGCCGCCTCTTCCGGCTCGACGAACATGCGATGATGCTGGCCGACGATCTCGGAAAGCTGATAGCCCATAGCATTCAGGAAGTTCTCGTTGGCGTGCAGGATCGTGCCCGTGGTATCGAACTCGATGATCGCCTGCGAGCGGTTCATCGCAGCCAGCACGGCGCGGGCATTCATTCCAAAATCGAAAGCAGTCATGTTTCGTTCCCAATCCCGATGCGGTCTTGCAACCGGCCACAGTCAGATATTGGCTAGAAATGACCTAAATTTCTTAGCTTTTGATAAACCAAGTACTGTTCGGCAAATTTTCATCGACGAAAAATCATGGAAACGGCATCCAACCGTCCTCAATGAAAAAACCGGCGCCTGAAGCGCCGGTCTCGTTCGATGTGGGGGGAATGTTATGCGCCGGCCTTGCGGTAGAGCGCGGCAAGCTGCGTGCGGGAGGACGGCAGTTCCGGCACCACGACCAGCATGGTCACACGACCGCGCTTGAAGGCATTGAGGAACGGCTCGTAGTTCTGGAAGGCAACGCAGCCATGCGAGCCCTTCTGGCCGCGCAGCAGATTGGTGTGCGTCAGAAGGCCCGTGCGGTTCTTCGGATCGCGACCGTCGATCGACGTCATGCGGATCGCCTCGACGCCGTGGAAGAGCCGCTCGCGCATCTTCAGGCGGTAGATGCCGGCCGGCGTCGGGCCATTCATCTTGATATGCTCGTAGTCGGGATTGTCGCGCATCTTGCCGATGCCGGAATGGGCGCGCAGCTTCGTGCCGTCGGGCATGTGAACGGTGGCGTTGGAAACGTCGTAGATCGCAACCTTCGTGCCCTTGCCGAGCCAGCCGGTGCTGCTGCCCTTGCCCTTGAAAAGATCGCCGAACAGCGACCGCTCGGGCTTTGCAAGGGCGACGTCTTCCTTGTCCTTCGCCTCGTCGCGCTTCGTGCGTGCGACGGGCTTTTCCTCCACCGGCTTGCGCTCGATGGTGACGGTTTCCAGCGCGGGCTTTGCTTCGGGCAGCGGGATTGCGCTGAGGATGTCGTCCTCTTCGGCTTCCGGCTTGGCCATGACGAGGCCGAAGGGCTGGATGTCCTTGCGGGCGGAATTGTCGGGAAGCAGCGCGGTGACCATTGTCGGCTGCCCGCTGAGCGCCTTCTCCTCCTCCACCGAGCGCTCGGCGCGGGCAAAGGCGGCTTCGAGCATCAGGGCTTTCGCCTTCTCGCGCTTGACGGCGGAGGCGAGCTGGATGGAAATCCTGCGCTGATGGGCAAGCTTGATCGCCTCGGTGGTGAGCTGCTTCTGGCGAAGATCGCTTTGCGAGGGCTGCGAGAGGCGCGAGAATTTCGCGACCTTCACCATGCGCTCGGTGTGTTGCCTCTCGGTCACGACAGGCCTGGTATGAAGCGAGGCGGCAATGCTCTTCTTGCCTTCCGACAAGGAGGAGGCCGCATCCTGCATCACGCCGAGCGTCGAAACGACGGCCCAGGCGGACCCGGCGATGACGCCGCAGGCAAGCAATGTGCTGAGAAGAATTCCACCGGACCGACCCCGACGGGACTTCGACGCGGAACGCGCGGAACCGTATACAGACGCCATGATACTCGTTACCCGATACTCGTTACTCGACGCGGCCGCGGAAATGACGCTCCGAGAGCCGTTACGCTGGCGGCAGGCGGGAACACGCGTCCTCCGTCTCTGCCGAACGAGCAAAGAATGACGAAATATGGTAAGCAATTCCTAAACGACGCCTCGTGTTTTTGAAGGAATTCTCCGGGCGGCCCTCAAACCCGGCATCGCGTCCCTTTCACAAAAATGCGGCGCTCGCGTGTCCGCAAGGCCCGGCTTGCCTAGAACGCAGGCTGCCGGCCGAGCCAGTCGGTCACCTTTTCATAGGCAGCGGCAGCGGCAAGCACGGCGCGGTCACCCCTTGGATGGCCGATGATCTGGATGCCGGCGGGCAATCCGTTCGCCCCGAAACCGGCCGGCATGGCGGCGACGGGAAGCCCGGCGAGCGTCGGCCCGATCACCACCTCCATCCAGCGATGGTAGGTATCCATCGCCCGGCCGTCGATCGCCTTCGGCCAGTCGATTTCCGCGGCGAACGGGAAGACCTGGGCGGAGGGCAGGACAAGGAAATCGTAGCGGTCGAACAGGCCTGCGACATGGCGATGCCAGTCACTGCGGCCGAGCGAGGCGGCATAGACATCGGCCGCCGAAAGGCCATGGCCGTTCTCGATCTCCCAGATCATTTCCGGCTTCATGCGCGCCCGCCTTGCCGGATCGGCATAGTCCGCCGCCTGCCCGCCGGCGACGAGGAAGTGGCGAAGCGTGCGCCAGGTCTGCCACAACCGGTCCATGTCGAAGCCCGGCGGCACCTCTTCCACCACGCAGCCCATCCGGCGGAAGGCATCAAGCGACGCATGGCAAAGTTCCAGCACGCCGGGCTCGAAGGCAAGATAACCGCCGAAATCGCCAAGCCAGCCGATACGGGCGCCGGACAGGTCGCGGCCTGCGTCGAGCGACAGGTCTTCATCGGCCAGGGACAGCGGATCGCGCGGATCGTGCCCGGCCTGTGTCGCCAGAAGCGCCGCGACATCCGCAACGCTCCTGCCCATCGGGCCGTTGACGGCAAGCTGGCCGAGGAAGAGTTCGTTGCCGAGCGACGGCACACGGCCGAAGGACGGACGGAAGCCCACGACATTGTTGAAGGCGGCGGGGTTGCGCAAAGATCCCATCATGTCGCTGCCATCGGCGACCGGCAGCAGACGGGCGGCCAGCGCCGCCGCGGCCCCGCCGGAGGAACCGCCGGCGCTCTTCGTCCTGTCATAGGGATTGCGGGTAACGCCGAAGACCGGATTGTAGCTGTGCGAGCCGAGCCCCATTTCCGGCGCGTTGGTCTTGCCGATGACGATGGCGCCGGCCGCGCGGATGCGCTCGACATGGAAATCGTCATAGTCCGGCACGAAATCGGCATAGTTCGCCGAGCCGAAGGAGCAGAGGATGCCCTTGGCCTCGGCAAGATCCTTCACCGCGAAGGGAATGCCGTGCAGCCAGCCGCGATGGTTTCCCGCCGCCAGCGCCCGGTCGGCTTCCTCTGCCTCCGCCATGAGGTCTTCCTCGGGCCGCAGGCTGACGATGGCGTTGATCTGCGGATTGATCGCCCCGATCCGCGCAAGAAAGGCCGCCATGACGCTTCGGCAGTCGAGCCGGCGTTCGGCGATGGCGGCGGAAAGAGCAAGGGCGGAAAGATCGGTGATGTCCTGCAAGGTCGGCTCCGGCAATCGTGAGATGCAAGAGCTAGCAGGCCGCACGGGCAAGCGCCAGCCCGCCCTCAGCCGAGGGAAACGCCCTGCCGGAGGGCGCAGGCGAAGAGCGCGACGGCGGCAAGCGAGCCGATGGTGCGCACATGGTTCCACATCGTCCAGACGTCGAGATAGCGCTGCCAGAGGGCGGCCTGCTCGGCGCTGCCTGCGGGGGCGGCGGCCAGCGCGTCGTTGAGCGGCACGTTGAAGACGATCGTCACGCCGATCACCGCCACGAGGAAGACGATGCCGCCCGTTGCCGCCATCAGCCCGCCAGCCCCGCCCTGCGTGAAGCCGAGCACCGCCAGCACCAGCGACAACAACGCTGCGCCGAAGAACGCCGAAAAGAACCACGGATTCTGGATGACGACATTGACGGCATTCATCGCCGCCGCACCCTCTGCCGGCGAAAGGCGCGCGAAGGCGGCCATGATGCAGACGGAGAAGATGAAGAACAGCCCCGCATTCAGCGCCGCCGCAAGGATAGCGAGGAAGGTCAGGATCGGAAACGCACTTGCCATGGTAGATCCTCCAGAAACCGGCCCCCGCACAATCACGCGGCGGCCGGCCGCCCGTCGCGCAGGCAGACCAAGAAATAGAAGTCGCAGGCCCTCAGGTCCAGCCGCCCAATGTCAATTCGCACGCACGGAGCTTGGTTGCAGCCCGCCGCCGCTCTTGGCCGCCATTCACCGATTTTTTGAAGAACGCGCATCCAATCTTCCCGCCACGCGTGCTATATTTGACGATGGGATATGCACGGATGGGTGATGGTCATGCTGACGACGCTTGCCTTGCTGATGAGCCTGACGGCCGGCGCCGAAATCGCCGCGACCTCTACAGAAGACGTGGATGTGGAACTGGTACTGGCGGTCGACGTCTCCGGCTCCATGGATCTGGAGGAAGCCGAGGTGCAGCGCGCCGGCTATGTGGAAGCGCTCCGCCATCCCGAATTCGTCGATGCCGTGCGAGACGGGCTGACCGGCCGGATCGCCATCAGCTATTTCGAATGGGCCGGCACGATCCGCGACAATTCCTACATTTCCTGGCGGATCATTTCCGGCCCCGAGGACGCCAGCGCCTTTGCCGCCCTGCTGGAAGCGCGCCCGATCGCCACCCGTCGCGGCACCTCGATTTCCGGCGCCATCGCCTATGGGGCAAAGCTCTTCGACGCCAGCCCCTATTCCGGCATGCGCCGCGTCATCGACATTTCCGGCGACGGCCCGAACAATTTCGGGGCCCCGGTCACACCCGCGCGCGATGCGGCGACCGCCCTCGGCATCATCATCAACGGCCTTGCGATCATGATCCGCCCCTCCGCCGCCTATGGGTCGCTCGACGACTACTATTCCAACTGCGTGATCGGCGGTCCCGGCGCCTTCGTGCTGCCGGTGCAGGAACCGGAGGATTTCTCCGTCGCCATTCGTCGCAAGCTGATCCTTGAAGTCAGCGGTGCCGAGCCGCCCACCCGCGTGGTCAGCGCAGCCGGACAGCCGGCCGACTGCATGATGGGTGAAAAGCTCCGGCCAGGCTACATGGAACGCTACTACCCGGAACTCGACAGATAAGCGCCTGTTCCCGCCGGAACAACGCCCGGCTCCCTCTCCTGCCAGAGTGATCCTACCGGATGAAATGGATCATCCGATCCCTGGAAGAGAGGAGACCGAAAATGCGCAGATTCATTCTATCCGCCGTTGTCGCGACCGTCGCAGCGCTATCCTTCGCAGCGCCCTCGCAGGCCGGTGGTTTCTATTTCGGCATTGGCGGCGGCCATGGCTGGGGCGGCCATCACGGCGGCCATGTCAGCCATTACTATGGCCACCACCGCCACTGCTTCTGGAAGAAGATCAAGCGCTACAACAAGTGGGGCCACCGCGTCGTCAAGCGCGTGAAGGTCTGCCGTTAAGCGCTGGCGCCACCGGGATTTTCCGGAAAGTTCGCTGTTCCCCGGCTGCCCTGCGGCCGGGGATTTGCCGTTCTGAAAACCACGTCCTTCCGCAACCTATTCCATTTTAAGGAAAAATATGGTTTTATTGAATGAACGTTCAGCAAAACAAGGGGAGCACCATGAACGAGATGATCCGCGACATATCCGTTCCGAGCGACTGGGACAGGAGCGGACTTCCGGGCTGGTGTTACCATAGCCCCGCCTTGCTCGAGCTTGAGAAACAGCATGTCTTCCGCGAGCACTGGCAGATCGCCTGCCACGTCAGCGACATCCCGGAGCCCGGCAACTACCTCACCATGGATGTCGTCGGCGAGCGCGCGCTCATCCTGCGCGGGCAGGACGGCGAGGTGCGCGCCTTCCACAATATCTGCCGTCACCGCGGCTCCCGCCTTGTCGCGGACGAGAAGGGCTCATGCCGCAACGCGCTCGTCTGTCCCTTCCACGGCTGGGTCTACAATCTCGACGGCACCCTGCGCGGCGCCGCCCGCCCGAAGAGCTTCCCGCCGCTCGACAAGGACGAGTTCGCGCTGAAATCGCTCGAATGCGAGATCTGGCAGGGCTTCGTCTTCATCCGCTTCGCGCCCGGTCCGCAACCCTCCGTCGCCGAACTGATGAAGCCCTTCGAGGAGGAGCTGTCGCACTACCGCTCGCAGGAAATGGTGCCGGCCGGCGATATCTGGACGCAGGATTCCCCCGTCAACTGGAAGTCCGTGCGCGACGTCGACAACGAGGGCTACCATGTCGCCATGGCGCACCCGGCCCTGCAGGATCTCTACGGCTCCACCTATTACGACGAGCCCTTCATCGATGGCCTGTGTCGCTCCTTCGCGACCTACAATCCCCATGCCGGCCGGCGCTGGAGCGTGCGCAACTATGTGAGGATTTCGCCGGAGAATCCGCGCCTGCCGGGGCGGCTGCGCAAGGCCTGGATCTATTTCGGCCTCTTTCCGAATTGCGTCATCGCCGTGACGCCGGAAACCGTGCAGTTCTACCAGGAATTTCCGGTCGCCGTCGGCAAGACGCTGCTGCGCGGCGGCATCTACCGCTACCGCGAGGAGGACCGCGCCCAACGCTTGGCCCGCTATCTCGCCTTCCGCATCGATCGCGATACGCAAGCCGAGGACGTGCAACTCACCGTCTGGTCGAACGAGGCGATGACCTCGAACGCCTTTGCCGGCTTCTACCTGTCCGACCTCGAATATGGCGTGCGCACCCATCACGATCACCTGCGCAAGGTGCTGCCCGTGGTGACGCTGAAGAATGCGCCGGAGGAGAAGGAGATGGCAGGCGTCAATGCAGGCCTGAAAGGCTAGACCAGCCACCACCCGCCGCGAAAAAAGGAGGCCCGCTTCTGCGGGCCTCCAGACTGCCGGCAAAGCCGCAAAACCTCACCCAGGCTCAGCCCTTCCAGAGCCCTTCCCGGGTCAGATCGTCCATCGTCAGTTCGATGCCCCTGCGCAGGATCGCCGCCATATCGTCGATCTGGGCGGCGGAGATGGTGAGCGGCGGCGACATCACGCACATGCTGATGAGCGGGCGCACCAGCAGGCCAAGCTCCTGGCAGTGCCTGTCGATGCGTTTTCCAACTTCCAGGTCGAGCGTCAGCGGATTGTTGCTGACACGGTCGGCAACGCATTCGACGCAGGCCATCAGCCCGAGACCGCGCACCTCGCCGACCAGCGGCAGGTCCTCCAGCGCCTTCAGACTATGCTGGAAATGATCCGATACCGCGCGCGCATGCTCCAGCAATCCGCCTTCCAGTATGTCGAGGTTCTTCAGCGCCACCGCGCAGCCGACCGGATGGCTGGAATAGGTGAGCCCGTGCGCGAACATCGCTTCGGAATGGTTCGAGCGGCGCAGTTCCTCGAAGAGCCGGCCGGCGATCATCACGCCGCCGAGCGGGAAATAGCCGGATGTGACGCCCTTGGCAAAGGTGATCATGTCCGGTTCGAAATCGAAGACGTCCTTCGACGCGAAGACATGGCCGAGACGCCCGAAGGCAGTCACCACCTCGTCGGCGATGAAGAGGATGTCGCTTTCCCGGCAAATCGCATGCATGCGCTGGAGATAGCCGGGCGGCGGCACGATGACGCCGCCGGAAGCCATGACGGGTTCTGCGATGAAAGCGCCGATGCGCTCCGCCCCCCTCTCCTCGATGACCTGACGGAACTCCTCCACGAGCGTATCGCAGAAGGCTTCAACGCTCATACCCGCCGGCCGACGGAACGGATCCGGGCAGGAGAGCTTGACGACGAGGTCGGACGCACTGTCCATCCAGTCATGATCGCGCGGCCGGCCGTTGAGCGAGGCCGAGAGATAGGTCGAGCCATGATAGCCGCCCTGCCGCGAGACGATCAGCTTCTTCTCCGGCCGGCCCTTCACGTTGTTGGCGAACTGCATGAAGCGCAAGGCCGTCTCGACCGCCGAGGAGCCGCCGGTCGTGTAGAACACATGATCGACGCCGTCAGGCGCATGCGCCGCCAGCCGCGCGGCAAGCACGGCCGACGGCGCATTCGTCGTGTACCAGGGCGAATTGTAGGAGAGTTCCATGGCCTGCGCCGCCATGACCTCGGCAAGCTCCCTGTTGCGGTGGCCGGCATTGACGCACCACATGCCGGCAGGCCCGTCGATCAGCCTTCGGCCGGCGGCGTCGGTCACATAGATACCCTCGCCCGCTTCGATCCGCCCGCGCGCCTCGGCGCCGATGGAGCCGGACACCGGCCATGGCTGTACCAGATGGCGCTCGGCAAGCCGGGTGAGATCGTCGGACGCCTCGTCGGTGGGGATGCCCTCGTTCGCCGTCTTCGGAATTGCCGCCATGTCCCTCTCCATATCCTTCCTGAAAAAGATTCCACGAGCAACAATATGAAAGATCTCACATTTCCCAATCATATTGAATGTTCGTTCAATCAATATTGCAGAACTGGGGCTTGATTTCAACGCAGATTTAGGCGCATGCTTCGTTTCGGGAACACACGAAGCCGAAAAGGCGCGAAGATGAGAACGGGAAATCTCACGCTCTATGAGAGTTGTCGTGGCTGGAGTTCTGGCAGATGACGGCGACAGCGTTCGATACGATCGCTGAAACACCCTCTCCCGTCAGGCCCCGGGCCTGGATGCGGAGTGAAGAGGCCCGCGGCCTCGCCATGATATCGCCAACCTTCCTCTATGCGCTGGCGGTGCTCCTTCTCCCGGTCCTCATCGTCCTTGCCTACAGTTTCTGGACCCAGAACTATCTCGACATCGACCGCACCTCCACGCTGGAAAACTACCGGCAGGCCCTGACGGAGCCGATCTACCGCGACCTCTTCATCCGCTCGCTATGGATCTCGCTGACGGTCAGCATCATTACCGTCGTCTTCTCCTACCCCATCGCCTGGTTCATCTCGTTCCATGGCGGGGTGCACAAGAACCTCTGGCTCTTCCTCATCACCGTGCCCTGCTGGACCAGCTACCTGCTGCGCGTCATGTCTTGGAAGGTCATTCTCGGCTATGGCGGCGTCATGAATACCGGCCTCATCTCGATGGGCCTGATCGACAAGCCGGTGACCTCGCTCCTCTACAATTCCAATGCTGTCGTCATCACGCTGGTGCACAGCTGGGCGGCCTTCGCGATCCTGCCCATCTATGTCTCGCTGCAGAAGGTCGACCGCACGCTGATCGAGGCGGCGCGCGACCTCGGCGACAGCCGCCTGCGCGCCTTCTTCCGCGTGACGCTGCCGCTGTCGCTGCCGGGCGTCATTGCCGCTTTCCTGATCGTGATGATCCCCACCGTCGGCGACTACGTGACGCCGCGCCTCGTCGGCGGCAAGGACGGCGTGATGATCGCCACCGCCATCCAGGCGCAATTCGGCAAGGCGGCCAACTGGCCGCTCGGCGCCGCCCTGTCGGTAACGACCATGGTGCTTGTCTCGCTTGTCGCGGCCGCCTTCGTGCTCGCGCTGAAATTCACCGTGCGGAGGATCAGATGAGCGTGCTGACGCAGCGCCTGCGGTTCATCCCGTTCCTGCCGGTCTACGTGGCGGTCTATTTCCTGTTTCTCTACCTGCCGATCCTGCTGCTGCCGGTCTTCTCCTTCAACAATGCGGCCACGACCACCTTCCCGCTCGCCGGCTTCACGACGAAATGGTACGCCTCGCTCGCCGGCAATTCGGTCATGTTGCAGGCGGCCTGGAACAGCCTGATCGTCGGCGTTTCCGTTTCGCTGCTTTCAACCATCCTCGGCATCTGCGCGGCGCGCGCCATCACGCGCTATCGCTTTCGCGGCCAGCGGGCCGCCACCGGCCTCATCATGGCGCCGCTCTTCCTGCCGGAAATCATCGTCGCCGTCTCGCTGCTGATGATCGTGCTGGCGATGGGGGTCGAGTTGTCGCTCGTCACCGTCATTCTCGGCCAGACCGTGTTCTGCGTGCCCTACGCCATGTCCGTGCTGGTCTCCGGCTTCGAGGGCTTCGACCGCAGCCTGGAGGAAGCCTCCTACGATCTCGGAGAAACCGCCATCGGCACCTTCCGGCGCGTGACGCTGCCAGTCGTCGCCCCGGCCATCGTCTCGAGCCTCCTCGTCACCTTCACGATCTCGCTCGACGAGTTCATCCTCGCCTTCTTCCTCTCCGGCACGGAGCCGACGCTGCCGGTCTATATCTGGGGCCAGCTGCGCTTTGCCGCAAAACTGCCGGGCGTGCTGGCGCTGGGCACGATCATGCTCGCCGCTTCCGTCCTCATGCTCACCCTTGCTGAAATCCTGCGCCGGCGTGCCGAACGGCGCACGCAAATGGCGCATATGCTGCCCTAGGAGCCGCCCATGGCCGACCGCGCGATGATCGACATCAGGAACGTGTCGAAGTTCTACGGCATCTA
Organism: Shinella sp.; assembly: GCF_049651085.1. Taxonomy (GTDB): domain Bacteria; phylum Pseudomonadota; class Alphaproteobacteria; order Rhizobiales; family Rhizobiaceae; genus Shinella. The sequence goes on along the minus strand of NZ_JBASBL010000016.1, from coordinate 145,649 downwards.
CAGGGCGCTGGACGACGTCTCGCTGTCCATCGGCGAAGGCGAGTTCTTCTCACTGCTCGGCCCGTCCGGTTGCGGCAAGACCACGCTCCTGCGCTCCATCGCCGGTTTCGAGACGCCGACATCCGGCGAAATCTTCATCGACGGCGTGCCTTCCCTCGCCCTGCCGCCGAACAGGCGGCCAACCAACATGGTGTTCCAGAGCTATGCCATCTTCCCCCATCTCGACGTCGCGGAGAACGTCGCCTATGGCCTGAAACGACAGAAGCTTTCGCCTGAAGAGGAAAGAAAGCGCGTGGGCGATGCGCTTGATCAGGTACGCCTTTCCGGCCTCGGCCAGCGCAAGGCGCACGAATTGTCCGGCGGCCAGCGCCAGCGCGTGGCGCTCGCCCGCGCGCTCGTCATGCGGCCGAAGGTGCTGCTGCTCGATGAACCGCTCTCCGCGCTCGACAAGAAACTGCGCGAGGAAATGCAGGTGGAGCTGCGCATGCTGCAAAAGGCCGTCGGCATCACCTTCATCCTCGTCACGCACGACCAGTACGAGGCGCTCGCGCTCTCCGACCGCATCGCCGTGATGTTCGGCGGCCGCATCGCGCAGATCGCCAGCCCCAAGGAAATCTACCAGCATCCCCGCACCCGCAAGGTCGCCGACTTCCTCGGCGGCATGAATTTCCTGCAGGCGAAGGTGCTCGGAGAACAGGGCAACGCCGTCTCCATCGACGCCGCCCGCTTCGGCAATGTCAGCCTGGAAAAGCCGCAGGGTTTTTCCCCGACCAACGGCCATGTCACCCTCGGCATTCGGCCGGAGCGGCTGCGCCTGCTGTGGGACGACGAACGCGCGCCGCACGAACTTGCCGGCCGTATCGAAAACCGCGCATATTTCGGCGAGGTCACGCACCTGACTGTCGGCATCGACGGGCTGGAACAGCCGCTCTCCATGGTCGAGACGAACAATTACGGCGCGGACGACCTGCCGATCGGCGCCGAGATCCGCCTCGCCTACGACCCGGACGCCTTCGTGCTGCTGGCAGAGGATCCGCCGGTCTCGCGGGTGTGAAGCGGCCTTTCATCCCGCCTGACGGCCACCTTCTCGCCGCTTGCAGAAAGAAGGTGGCAGCAGCGGGATGAGAGGCAATCGCCGCCTCAATACCCCGATTTGATCTTCTCGAATTCCGCGATCATCTTCTGCCGAAGCTCGGTCGGCATCGGCGACTGGAAGAGCGTGTTGGCGACGAAGGCGTCGACATCGGCATAGCCCTTCTCGGCAAGGATTTTCGGATCGACCGCGGCCATGCCCTTGGCGTTGGAATGGCCGTAGCCCCAGCTTTCGACCATATAGGCGGCGACAGCCGGCTCCGTGACGGCATTAAGATAGTCATAGGCGAGGTCGGCGCTCGCCTCCGCGCCCTTCAGGCGCACATAACCGCAGACCCAGGTGGAAAGTCCTTCCTGCGTATCCTTCTTGATGGCGACCGGCTGGCTCTCGGCCTGCAAGGTCGTCGCCGTCTCGTTCCAGGCCCAGGCAAGGTCGACCTCGCCGCTCGCCAGCGCCTGGCTGAGATCCGTGTTGTCGGTCCAGTAGAGCCGCACGTTCTTGTGCACCTCGCGCAGGAAGGCGGATGCTTCGGCAAACTGCGCATCGGTCATCGCCGTCCAGTCCTTGAGGCCGATGGCAAGGCTCGCCAGCGCGTAGGCGTCGTCGACATTGTCGCCGATCGACACGCGGTCCTTGAACTTCGGATCGGCGAAGGCCTTCAGCGAGGCGATTTCCTCCGGCTTCACGGTATCGGTGCGGTAGGTGAGAACCGTGTTGCCCCATTCGAAGGGAATGAACCAGGCCGTGCCGTCATCGGAGGTCATCAGGTTCTTCATTGCCTTGAAGTTCGGCAGGATGTCGTTCCAGGCGGTGAGCTTGGCCGTATCGAGGGGCTCCAGCAGGCCGGCCTCGCGCCACTTCACCACGCTCTGCGAACAGGGATGGGCCACATCCGCCTTGAAGCCGGAGCGCAGCTTCTGGAACGCCTCCTCCTCATCGCCGAAGAAGGAGAATTCCGGCGAGCCTTCATGCTTTTGCGTATAGGCGGGATGGAAGGCGGGATCCTCATAGCCGGACCAGTCGAAGACGGTGAGCGTATCGGCGGAGAAGGCGGGAAAGGCGGCTCCGAGGGCAAGGGCGGCGGCTAGCGCCGTTGTCAGGTAAGTCTTGGCGGTGTTCGCAATCATCATGCCGTGCTCCTTGCCCGTTTCGGGTTCCCTATCGTGATTTCGGTCCCTGGATCGTGAGATGCATCGGGAAGGCGATGACGACGAAGGCGATGGCCGCCTCCAGCGCCTTTTCCCGTGTCGTGCCGTCGCCCATCATCAGGCGCAGCCAAAGGCCCTCGAGCATCGCGCAGAGCGACAGCGCCATCGGCTCCACTTCGTAGGCATAGCCGCCTTCGGCCTTCAGCCCCGCGCAGAGCGAGATCACGGTCTCCTGGTATTTGACGTCGCGCGCGCCGCAGAGCGCCTGGTAGGTCGGGCGCGACTTCGCCTCGCCCCAGAAGGCGCACCAGGCGGCCAGCTTGCGCTTGGTGCAGATCTTGCGGTCGAAATCGGCAAGCACCAGCGCCCAGAGACGACCGGCAAAGCTCGGCCCCGCCTTCTCCAGCGCTGCGTTCCAATGATCCGCATATTCCTCGGACATCAACTGCAGCGTGGCGATGAGCAGGTTTTCCTTGCTCTCGAAATGGAAGTTGACGATGCCGCGCGACAGGCCGGCGCCATCGGCAACATCGGCGAGCGTGGTATCCGAATAGCCGCGCTTGGCGAGCGAATCGATCGTCGCCTCGATGAGCTGTTGCCGCCGTGTTTCCTTGGAGGCCTTGCGCCCCCTTTTCTCGCCGTCACCCGAGCCCTGTTCAGCCCCGCCTGCCCGCATCTTCACCGCTACCTTGCCTTTGAGATTTCTCAGCGTGACCGTCACGGGCGAACTCCCTCGACCGGCTTGCTGGCGCGCAGATGAGCGGGACAATGCTCCCCGCTGTCAAGAACCTTCTGCATGGCGGTCCAAGTGCGGATGTTCTTCTCGACATAGGCTTCGCCTACCGCCGCAACGGCCTCGGCATAGAGCGGCCCCTTCAGGCGCTCAAGTTCGCCGCGCGCCACGTCGCGATACCAGGCATTGCGGCTTTCGGCGGCCGCATGGACAAACCCCGCCGCCGCCATCGCCCGCAGGTAGCGGAGCGGCGAAGCCATGCCGAAATGCAGGCCCTCAGCCGCGATATAGCCCTTCATGTCGGCGCTCGGTTCCCCGTCATGGCCGATCAGCCAATCGGAAGCGGCAAGGACACCGCCCGGCTTCAGCACGCGAAAAAGCTCCTCGAACAACGCCTCCTTGTCCGGCACATGGATCATCGCATCCTTGGAGAAAACGACATCGAACTCGCCATCGCCAAACGGCAGGCGCCCGGGCGAGCCGGACACGAAGCGGGCAATGGAGGAAAAGCCCTGAACGGCAGCGGCGGCCCGCGCGCGATCGATAACCGGCTGCTCCACATCGTAGCCGACGATCTCGGCCGGACGATAGGTCCGGGCGATGTGAAGCGTGATGCCGCCGGCGCCGCAGCCGAAATCGAGAACGTCCCTGCCGGCCAGATCGATGCCGCTCAGCACGCGATCGACTTCCGCAGGACCGCCCGGCGAAAGATAGCCCTCGCCCCACATGACGGCGAGGAAGCGGATCGCCGCCTCGTCATATTCCGGCTCGACCGCCGCATCGCCCCCGACACTCTCCGCCATGGCTTCCCCGCTGTTGCGGCCGCTTTTCCATGGATCGAAATTCTAGCGCATAATCAGGCGATTGCAAGATACTTGCTGAATGATCATTCAGAATATCTGGACAACATTTTGCTTTTGATGCAGCTTTTGACAACAAGGGAGACATCAAATGCAGAAGTTCGATGCCCTGATCGTCGGTGGCGGCCACAACGGGCTGGTCACGGCCTGTTATCTCCAGCGCGCCGGCCTCAATGTCATGGTCGTGGAAAAGAACGGCTGGGTCGGCGGCGCGGCAACCAGCCGCGAACTGACGCCCGGCTTTCTCTATTCGAACTGTTCCTACGTCTGTTCCCTCTTCCGGCCGGAGATCATGCGCGATCTCGAACTGCCGAAGCACGGCCTCCAGGTCATTGCCTATGAGGGCGGCGCCGTCTTCACCCGCGACGGCGACTATCTCGCCTCCTACCGCGACCATGACAGCCACCGCCGCGAATTCGCCCGCTACTCCAGGCGCGACGCCGAAGCCTATGAGCGCTATGCCCGCGACGTGACGCGCCAGTGCCGCTTCATCCAGCCGCTGCTGATGCGCACCGCGCCCGACCCGTTCGGCTTTCGCCCGCGCGACATTTCCGAACTGCTCTACCTCGCCAGGAAGTTCGGCGAGTTCAGCCCGCACGAAATGGCGCAAACGCTACGCTTCTGGACCATGTCGATCTCCGATTTCCTCGATGAATATTTCGAGATAGACGTCATCAAGGCCTATCTGGCTCTGTCCGGCATCATCGGCACCGCCCTCGGCCCCATGTCGCCCGGCACCGCCTATGTGCTCCTGCACCACTATATGGGCGAAGTGGACGGCTCGGTCGGCGCCTGGGGCTACGCGCGCGGCGGCATGGGCGCTGTCACGCAGGCCCTCGCCCGCTCCTTCGAGGCCGCCGGCGGCACCATCCGCACCGATGCGGAAGTCTCGAAAATCCTGACCCGCGGCGGCCGCGCCACCGGCGTCGTGCTGGCGAACGGCGACGAGGTGAATGCCGGTCTCGTCGTCTCCAATGCCGATGTGAAGCGCACCTTCCTGAAACTCGTCGACGAGGAGAGCCTTCCCGGCGACTTCGTTCACCGGGTCAGGCACTTCAAGATGCGCGGCTCCTCCGGCAAGGTGAACATCGCGCTCGACAGCCTGCCGGAATTCCCGGCGCTGCCGCAAGGATCCAGCTGCATTCGCGGCGACATGCATTTCACCGACAGCATCGAGCGCATGGAACGCGGCTATGACGACTGGAAGGCCGGGCGCTGGTCGGCAGATCCGTTCCTCGACATGATGATCCCCACCCTGCTCGACCCGACCATGACGTCGCCGGGAAGACACTTCATGAGCTGCTTCGTGCAATATTGCCCGCCGAAGGTGGAGGGCCGCGACTGGACGGATGCCGACCGCGACGCCTTCGCCGAATCCGTCATCAGCCAGATCGCCGACTATTCGCCCGGCTTCCGTGACCGCTTCGTGCATATGGAGGTGCGAACGCCGCGCGAGATCGAAGCGGAAGTGGGCCTCACCGAGGGCAATATCTTCCAAGGCGAACTGACCTTCGACCAGCTTCTCTTCAACCGGCCGGTGCCCGGCTATGCGCAATACCGCAGCCCGATATCCGGGCTCTATATGTGCGGTTCCTCCACCCATCCGGGCGGCGGGGTGATGGGTGCGCCCGGCCGCAACGCCGCCGCCGAAATCCTGCGCGATCTCAAGCGCTCCCCCGAACAGATGAGCAAAGCCCATGACGTCGTTTGATGCCATCGTGATCGGCGCCGGCCACAACGGCCTTGCCGCCGCCGCCCGCCTCGCCAGGGGCGGCCGGCGGGTTCTGGTTCTGGAGGCGGCGAACGAACCGGGCGGTGCAATGCGCGGCCGCGAATTCGCCCCCGGCTTCCGCTCCGCCGGCCTTGCCCATCTCGTCAACCGGCTGGACGCGGAGGTCGCCCGCGACATCGGCCTCGGCCTTACCGGCGACGACAGGCTGCTGCCGACCACTGTGCTGGACGGCAGCGGCAAGGCCGTAACGCTGCACGGGGCTTACGGCGAGCGCGTCGACGGCGTTGCCGCCGAAGAGGCCGCCGCCTTCACCGCCCTGCGTACGAAACTCATTTTCCAGGCGAGCATCCTCAAGCGCTTCCTGCGCCGCCCGCCGCCGCAGATCGGCGTCCTTTCGCTGGGCGACCTTTCCACCTTCGCCGGCGCCGGCCTCGGCCTCATCCGCAAGGGCCGGAGCGAAGGCCGCGATTTCCTGCGCATGCTGCTGATGAACGTCGCCGACATTGCCGACGAATACCTGACGGACGATAGCCTCAAGGGCTTGCTTGCCTTCGATGCGACGCTCGGCATCCATCTTGGGCCGCGCTCGCCGACCTCGCTGCTCGGCCTCTACTATCGCCTCACGGGCGACGTTGCGGGCCGGACCGGCGGCCAGTTCGTGCCCGCAGGCGGCATGGCCTCGGTTGCGTCGGCCTTCGTGCGCGCGGCCGAAAAGGCCGGCGTCTCCATCCGGTGCGGCATGCCTGTCGGCCGCATCCTTGCCGACCGCGGCCGCACCAGCGGCGTCGTCATGCGGGACGGAACGGAGATCACGGCCCCCGTCGTCGTCTCCGCGATCCATCCGCAGACCACCTTCCTTCACCTCGTCGATCCCGCCGAAAGCGGCACGGGTTTCATTCGATCGGTGAAGAACCTGCGCAGCCAAGGCAACGTCGCCAAACTCGATCTTGCACTGGATCGCATACCGGATTTCGCGGGCCTATCGGCCGAAGCACGCAACGGGCGCATCGTGCTGGTTCGCTCGAAGGAACAGGTCGAGACGGCCTTCAATCCAGCGAAATACGGCGAGTTCTCCAGCGATCCGGTGATGGAAGTGACGTTGCCGAGCCTTGCCGATCCGTCGCTTACCCCTTCCGGCGGCTGCACGCTTTCGGCGCTCGTGCAATACGCGCCCTACCGGCTCAAGGCAGGCTGGGAGACAGGCAGGCCCGCCTTCCTGAAGATCGTGCTGGAGACGCTGGAGCGCCATGCGCCGGGTATCGGCAAGTCCGTCGTCGCAGCCAGCCTCATGACGCCGGTCGATATCGAGGCCGCTTACAACCTGCCCGGCGGGCACTGGCATCACGGCGAGTTGCAGGCCGACCAGCTGCTCGTCAACCGGCCGACCAGCGCTGCCTCCGGCTACGCGACACCGATCGAGGGGCTCTATCTCGCAAGCGCCGGGGCGCATCCGGGCGGCGGCATTTCCGGCCTGCCGGGCTGGAATGCGGCCCGCCACATCCTTTCGGGAGGCAAGCCATGAACGCCATGACGAAATCTGCCGCCGAAGTACGCCGCGCCGCGCACGACCATATCCGCACGCCGCGTCTGGAAACGCCCTTCCACGAACGGCTCATGGCACTGAGCGAGGTCAACGACTGGTACAACTGGGCCGGCTACAAGGCGCCGCATTCGCTGTTCGACGGCGAGCTGGAATATTTCGCCCTCCGCTCCACCGCCGCCCTGTTCGATATTTCGCCGATGGTGAAATACCGCATCAGCGGCCCGGATGCGGAACGCTACCTCAACCGCCTGACGCTGCGCGATGTCAGAAAGCTCGGCGTCAACCGCGTGCACTATACCGCCTGGTGCGACGATCATGGCCATGTGCTGGACGACGGCACGCTGTTCCGGCTGGCCGAACAGGAATTCCGCCTCTGCTGCCAGGAACGCCACCTGCCCTGGCTGCTCGACAGCGCCATCGGCTTTACCGTCGATGTCCATGAGGAGACGGAGGAAATCGCCGGCCTCGCCCTGCAGGGGCCGACCAGCTACGCCGTGCTGCGCGACGCAGGCTTCATCGACGCTGAAAAGCTGAAGCCCTTCGACATCGCCACCTTCCCGCACGATGGCGGCGAGGTGACGATTTCGCGCACCGGCTTTACCGGAGACCTCGGCTACGAACTCTTCGTGCCGCGTGCGAAAGCCCTCAGCCTGTGGGACCGGCTGTGGGCTGCCGGCGAGAAGCATGCCGTCCGCGCCATCGGCTACGGCGCGCTCAACCAGACGCGCATCGAGGCCGGCTTCATCGTCGCCAATACGGATTTCATCACGGCCGAAGGTGCGCTGCGCGCCGACCGGGTGCGCATGCCTGACGAGATCGGCCTAGACTGGCTCGTCGACCCGGACAAGCCCAGCTTCAACGGGCGCCGGGCGATCCTCGACGCGCGGCGGAATCAAACTCTGAAGCACATCCTCGTCGACCTTGAAATAGAAGGAAATATTCCCGCCGAGCACGCGATCGTCTATCATCGCCAGAAGCGCGAAGCGGGTCTCGTCACCGCCGCGATCTGGTCGCCGACGGCCAAGCGCAACATTGCCATCGCCAGCCTCGAACGACCCTATGGATCGCGAATAACGGACGACCTCTGGGTCGAGATTTATGCGTTGCGCGAGTTGAAATATCAGAAGATGATGAAGCGGGCGAAGATCGTGCCGCGCCCCTTCGTCAAGCTTGCGCGCCGCACGGCCACGCCACCGGGCTTGAAATAGATGGACGAGGAAACGCGCCGCAACTGGGAGATCATCGCGATGCCACCGGGCGCGGAATGGTCCGGGCGCGCCCGCTATGCGGCGGCCATGTATTTCTGCCAGCGCGGCGACATGGCACCGGAGGTGCTGGAGGTCTACCGCATCTGCTCGCGGCTCGATGCGGAGGATCCCGTCTCGGTGCTGAAACGCTGGCAGATCGGCGCGGACTGGATCGAACGGCTCGCGGCCTGGCGCGGCCGCTCAGCCTGACCGTGCTTGCGCGGAATAGCTGGCGAACAGCCGCCGCAACGCCTCATTGCCTTCGATAGCGATATCGAACCTGCGGCCGAACAACAGCCACTCCGAACAAAGCCCCTTGATGACCCAGCGCAGCATGGAAGCCGCCGAGCGGGGCGACCAGCAGGTGCAGAGCCGGCCCTGATGCTGCGCCTTCGCGAAGGCCGCCTCCAGCACCTGCATGTGTTCGTCGTCGATATCGTTCTGTCGCTCGGAAATACTGGCGAACTCGCCGGTCGTATCGCAGCGCAGGAGGATCGACAGGATGCGCTGGCGATGTTCGTCCTGTGCAAGCAACCCGATCCATTCCCGGCCGACGCGCTCGAGAACGCCGAACACATCGGCATTCTCCGCTTCCAGCTCGCGGGCGATCAGCTCTTCCTGTGGCAGGGGAAGCGAACTGTAGAGTTCCAGCACCAGATCCGCCCGGTTGGCGAAATGCCAGTAGATGGCGCCGCGGGTAACCCCCGCGGCGCGCGCCACATCCTCCATGGAGGCATGGGCGACACCTTTTTCGTAGAAGACCCGCTCGGCCGCCAGCAGGATTTGCTGGCGGGTTTCCTTGGCCTCTGCCTTGGTTCGGCGCATGCGGCTTACTCTGCCGCGCTTTCAGCCGGAACCGGCACCTCTTTTTTTCTGCCGTAGCCGAACAGCCTCATCACGAAGACGAAGAAGACCGGCACGAAGAAGATGGCGAGCACGGTGGCGGTGATCATACCGCCCATGACGCCGGTGCCGATGGCGCGCTGGCTGCCCGAGCTTGCGCCCGTGGCGATCACGAGCGGCAGAACGCCGAGCGTGAAGGCAAGCGAGGTCATCAGGATCGGGCGGAAGCGAAGGTGGCAGGCCTCGATGGTCGCATCGATGAGCGACCGGCCGTCCTCCATCAGTTCCTTGGCAAACTCGATGATCAGGATCGCGTTCTTCGCCGATAGACCGATGATCGCGATCAGGCCCACCTTGAAGTAGACGTCGTTCGACATGTCACGCATCGTCACCGCAAGGACGGCACCGATCACGCCGAGCGGCACCACGAGGATGACCGCGAACGGGATCGACCAGCTTTCATAGAGCGCCGCAAGGCACAGGAACACCAGGAGGATCGAGAGGCCGACGAGGATCGGCGCCTGCGAACCGGACTGGATTTCCTGCAGCGACTGGCCCGTCCATTCGTAGCCGAAGCCCGGCGGAAGCTGCGAGGCAAGGCGCTCCATCTCGGTGATCGCGTCACCCGAGGAGAAGCCCGGCTTCGTATCGCCGCTGAAGCGAATGGAGGGATAGCCGTTGTAGCCCACCGTCTGCGTGGGCGCCTTCACCCATTCCGCCGTGGCAAAGGCCGAGATCGGCACCATGCCGCCCTTGGAATTGCGGACGTTGAGGTTGAGCAGATCGGCCACCTGCATGCGCTCTGCCTGATCCGCCTGAACGGTCACGCGCTGCATGCGCCCGGCGTTCGGGAAGTCGTTGACATAGGTCGAGCCGAGGTTGGTCGAGATCGCCGAATTGATCTCGGCGAAGGTCACGCCAAAGGTATTGGCCTTCTCGCGATCGATCACGATGTTGACCTGCGCCGCATCCGGCATGCCTTCGACGCGTACGCCCGCCACGACATTGCTCTGGGCCGCAAGGCCGAGAAGCTGGTCACGCGCGCTGGCAAGCGCCTCGGCCCCGAGTCCGCCACGGTCCTGCAGACGGAAGGAGAAACCGCCCGTCGTGCCAAGGCCCTGGATCGGCGGCGGCGACAGCGCGAAGCTGATCGCATCCTTGATCTGGCTCATCGCCATGGTGGCACGGCCTGCGATGGACTGAGCGGAATCTTCCGGTCCGCGTTCGGACCAGTCCTTCAGCGTCACGAAGGCGAGGCCGGCATTCTGGCCCGCACCGAAGAACGAGAAGCCGTTGATGCCGACGATCGTGTCGACCTTGGGCTCCTGACCGAAGATCTTTTCGGTCTGCGAAAGCACTTCGTCCGTGCGGTGGCCGGTCGCTTCCGAGGGAAGCTGCATCATGACGATGACGAAGCCCTGGTCTTCATCCGGCAAGAACGAGGATGGCAGCTTGATGAACATGTAGCCGAGGCCAGCCAGGATCGCCAGGTAGATTACCATGACGCGACCGGTACGGCGAAGGAGCCAGCTGACGCTTCCGCTGTAGTTTCTCGACGTCTTGTCGAAACCGCGGTTGAACCAGCCGAAGAAGCCCCGCTTGGTCTGGTGATGTCCCTTCTGGACCTGCTTCAGGAAGCTGCCGGCAAGAGCCGGGGTCAGCGACAGGGCAAGGAAGGCCGAGAACAGGATCGAGACCACCATCGTCAGCGAGAACTGCTGGTAGATGACGCCGACCGCGCCGGGGAAGAAGCCCATCGGGATGAACACCGAGGCGAGCACCAGCGTGATGCCGATGACGGCGCCGGTGATCTGCTTCATTGCCTTGCGGGTCGCCTCCTTCGGCGGCAGCCCCTCTTCCGACATGATGCGCTCGACGTTCTCGACCACGATGATCGCATCGTCGACGAGAATACCGATGGCGAGCACCATGGCGAACATGGTCAGGACGTTGATCGAGAATCCCATCGCGAGCATGACGGCACAGGTGCCGAGCAGCGCGACCGGCACGACAAGCGTCGGGATGATCGTGTAGCGGATATTCTGCAGGAACAGGAACATCACGAGGAACACGAGGCCGATGGCTTCGAGCAGCGTGTGCAGAACCTTCTCGATCGACACCTTCACGAAGGGCGAGGTGTCATAGGGGATCGAGTATTCCAGGCCCGCCGGGAAGAACTTCGCCAGTTCGTCCATACGCGCCTTGATGGCATCGGATGTCTCCATGGCGTTGCCGCTCGGCGAAAGCTGCACGCCGATCGCGGCGGAAGGCTGGCCGTTGAGGCGCGTCGAGAAGGCATAGCTCTCGCCACCGACTTCCACCCGCGCGACATCGCGCAGGCGCACGGCAGAGCCGTCCGGATTGGCACGCAGAACGATGGCGCCGAATTCTTCCGGCGTCGTCAGCTGTCCCTTGATGTTAACAGGGGCCGCAATCTGCTGGGTGATCGGATTCGGCTGCGCGCCGATGCTGCCGGCTGCGATCTGCGCGTTCTGTGCCTGAACAGCAGCAGTCACGTCCGCAGCCGTCAGATTGAGGCCGAGCATCTTGGCCGGATCCAGCCAGACGCGCATGGAGCGCTGGGTCGCGAAGAGCTGCGCACGGCCGACACCGGGTACGCGCTGGATTTCCGAAAGAATGTTGCGGTTGAGGTAGTCGCCGAGGCTGATGGCGTCCATCGAACCGTCGGTGGAGGTCAGCGACACGATCAGAAGGAAGCCGGAACCGGCTTCCTCGACCTGAACGCCTTGGCGGCGAACGGAGTCCGGCAGACGCGGTTCGACGCGGCTGATGCGGTTCTGCACGTCGACCGAGGCCTGCGACGGATCGGTGCCCGGCGCAAAGGTGATGTTGATATCCGCAGAGCCGGAAGCACTCGAAGTCGATTCGAAGTAGAGCATGCCGTCGACACCGTTCAGCTCATCCTCGATGAGCTTGGTGACGCTCTGGTAGGTATCCTGGGAAGACGCACCGGAATAGGAAGTCGAAACCGAAATCTGGGGCGGAGCAACGTTCGGATACTGCGATATCGGCAGAAGCGGGATGGATATGGCGCCGGCGATCATGATGAAGATCGCGACCACCCAGGCAAAAATCGGCCTGTCGATGAAAAAACTGGGCATCGTTCAGATCCTTACTTTGCCTGCTCGGTCTTGGCGGCATCATCGCCACCTTCGACCTTGCCGGCTTCGCCGGTCTGCGCAGCGCCCTCCCCGCCTTCAGCCTTGGCGTCCGTGCCGGCTTGCGCCGCGCCGCCTTCGGCGGGCTGCTTGGCGGCATTGGCGACGGCATTCGGGTCCCATGCGGTCGGAACGACTTCGCCGCCCGGCTGAACCTTCTGGAAGCCTTCGACGATGATCGTCTCGCCGTCCTTCAGGCCATCGGTGATAACCCAGCGCGTACCGGAAGCGCGGCCAACGCGCACAGGGCGGGCACCCGCCTTGTTGTCGGCGGAAACGAGGTAGACCAGAGCGTTGCCCGAAGCGTCACGCTGCACGGCCTGCTGCGGCACCAGAACAGCGCCCTTCTCGATGCCCTGCTCGATCTGAACGCGCACATACATGCCCGGCAGAAGATCGCCGTCCGGGTTGGGGAATTCGCCGCGCAGCGTCACCTGGCCGGTCGTCTCGTCGACGGCGGCTTCCGAGAAGAGCAGCTTGCCCGGATGCGGATAGGCGGTACCGTCGTCGAGCATCAGCTTGACGTCGGCGGAATTGTTGTCAGCCATCAGGTCGCCGTCCTCCAGCGCCTTGCGCAGGCGCATGAGGTCCGTCGCCGACTGCGTGAAGTCGGCATAAACAGGGTCGAGCTGCTGGATCGTGGCGAGGTTTTCTGTACCGTTCGCCGAAACCAGCGCACCTTCGGTGATGAGGGCCCGGCCGATGCGGCCGCTGATCGGCGCTCTCACTTCGGTGTACTGGAGATTGAGCTTGGCCGTGGCGAGACCCGCTTCGGCGATCGCGACATCGGCATCGGCCTGCGCCAGCTTGGCGATGGCGTCGTCATAGGCCTGCGCGGAGGCGACGTTCGACTTCTTCAGTTGCTCCTGGCGCACCGTGTCGTTCTTCGCCTGGGCCTGTACGGCCTTGGCGCGGCGCAGCGTGGCTTCCGCGCTATCGACCAGTACCTGGAACGGCGCGGGGTCGATGCGATAGAGAATATCGCCTTCCTTGACCTGCGAGCCCTGCTGGAAGACCCGCTCGATGACGATCCCCGTAGCCCGTGGGCGGACTTCCGCCGTACGGGTCGCGGCGATGCGGCCCGGCAGGTCGTTGGTGATCGGCACGTTCTCGGCCTTGGCGGTGATGACGGCCACTTGCGGTGGCGGGAAAGCTCCGCCGCCCTGCTGCGCCTGTTCGTCCTGGCAGCCGGCGAGGATCAGAAGGGCGCCAAAGGTCGCAATCGTAATCGGTCTGTTGAAACGCATGGGTTCTTCCATAGGCAGTGCCGGCGGGAGACCGACATGGTGCTGAAAATGAGTCGATGCGGTGATCGAGTGACCACCGCATCGCAACATACAAACAAGGCTGTATGTTAGTTCCTGATGTTTGACAATCGTAGAGCACGGCTGGGAATGCCGCAATCCTCACTCATCACAGAATTGTGATGAGGGGCCTCAACGTATTGCACGACCATTTGAATCGAAATGATGCGTCTGGCCCTGCGCCGGCGTGGCGAAGACCACGTCGTCCACCGCATAGTGGTGTTCGCCGAACAGGCGGACCGTGATCAACCCGACTTTTTCCGATTCGAGATAGACGATGGTGTCGGCGCCAAGGTGCTCGACATGCACGACCTTGCCCTGCCATTCCCCGCCGTCCCGCGACAATGCCAGGTGCTCCGGACGCACGCCGACCGTCTTCGCATCGGCGACGCCGAGGCGTTCGGCATCGATGAAATTCATGCTCGGCGATCCGATGAAGCCGGCGACGAACAGGTTCGCAGGACGATTGTAGAGCTCCATCGGCGAGCCGACCTGCTGGATGACGCCAGCATCGAGCACCACGATCTTGTCCGCCAGCGTCATAGCCTCGACCTGGTCGTGCGTGACGTACACCATGGTCGCCTTCAGCTCGCGGTGCAGCCGGGCGATTTCCAGACGCGTGTTGACGCGCAGCGCCGCATCGAGGTTGGACAGCGGCTCGTCGAAGAGAAAGAGCTTGGGTTCGCGCACGATGGCGCGGCCGATGGCGACGCGCTGGCGCTGGCCGCCGGAAAGCTCGGCCGGCCGGCGGGCAAGGTACTTTTCGAGCGAAAGCATGGACGAGGCCTTGCCGACCCGCTGCTCGATCTGCGCCTTCGGCGTTCCGGCCTGCTTGAGGCCGAGCCCCATATTGTCCTTGACCGACAGGTGCGGATAGAGCGCGTAGGACTGGAACACCATGGCGATGCCGCGCTTGGCCGGCGGAACGGTTGCGACTTCCGTCCCGTCGATGGCGATCGAGCCGGAGGTCGCGTCCTCGAGACCCGCGATGATGCGCAGCAGCGTTGACTTCCCGCAGCCCGAGGGGCCGACGAAGATCACGAACTCGCCGTCCTTCACCTCGAGATCGATGCCCTTGATGACATCGACCGAGCCGAAGGACTTGCGTACGGATTTAAGTTGAAGAGAGCCCACCCGATATCCCCTTAAAGCTTGACCGGCTGGCCGGTTCTGACACTTTCATCGGCTGCGAGGCAGATCTTCAGCGACTGCACCGCATCGTCCATGTGCCGCGAGAGGTCGATATCCTCACGGATTGCCTTCAGCACGAAGGCCTGCTCCCGGTCGCAGAGTTCCTGATGACCGGGTTCGCCAGCCATCTTCAGGTCCTCGTCCGGCGACAGGAACTTGCCGTCGGGGCCGGTGGCCGCATTGTGCAGGCGGATGACCGCCGTCTTGGTGTGGGTGTCGATGTCGTCCGACTTGGCGTTCGGATCCATGACGATCGAAACCGCACCGTTGGGCGACATCACATCCTTCACGAAGAAGGCCGTTTCCGAGATCATCGGGCCCCAGGCCGCCTCGTACCAGCCAAGCGATCCATCGTCGAACATCACCTGGAGATGGCCGTAATTGTACATGTCCGGCGCAATCTCGTTCGACAGGCGAAGCCCCATGCCACGCACCTCGACGGGCTTGGCATCGGTGATCTGGCACATCACGTCGACATAGTGCACGCCGCAATCGACGATCGGCGGCGTCGTCTGCATCAGCGCCTTGTGGGTCGCCCAGGTCGGCCCGCTCGACTGCTGATTCAGGTTCATGCGGAACACATAGGGCCCGCCGAGCTTGCGCGCCTCCTCGATGAGCCGCATCCACGAGGGATGATGGCGCAGGATATAGCCGACGATGAGCTTGCGGCCGTTCGCCCTGGCGCAGGCGACCACCCGCTCGGCATCGGCGACCGTCGTCGCCAGCGGCTTTTCCACGAAGACATGCGCGCCCGCTTCCATGGCCGCGATCGCAAATTCGGCATGGCTGTCCGAATAGGTGTTGATCGAGCAGAGGTCGGGCTTCAACTCCTTGAGCGCCTCCGGAAAGGACGGAAGGATCTCGTAGCCTTCCAGCCCCGCCGGCAGCGGGACCTCCGAGCGGTTGACGAGCCCGGCGATCTCGAAGCCGGGATTTTCGTGATAGGCGAGCGCATGGCTCCTGCCCATGTTGCCGAGGCCGGCGGAGAGGACACGGATGGGGGTCATGGCAGAGTTCACTTTACAGCTCCCGAGGTGATGCCGCGGATCAGTTGCCGCGAGAAGACGAGGTAGAGGACGAGGACCGGAAGGATGGCCAGCGAGAGAGCCGCGAGCACCGCATTCCAGTTGGTGACAAACTGGCCGATGAAGATCTGCGAGCCCAGCGTGACCGTCTTGGTCGCCTCGCCCGGCGCCAGGATCAGCGGGAACCACAGATCGTTCCAGATCGGGATCATGGTGAAGACAGCGACCGTCGCCATGGCCGGGCGGACCAGGGGCAGCACGAGCCGGAAGAAGATCGAGTATTCAGAGAGCCCGTCGATTCGACCGGCATTCTTGAGGTCGTCGGAAACGGTCCGCATGAATTCCGACAGGATGAAGACGGCGAGCGGGATGCCCTGCGCCGTATAGACAAGCACCAGCGCCGTCAGCGTGTTGACGAGCCCCGTCGCCACCATGCCCTGGAGGATGGCGACCGTACCGAGACGGATCGGGATCATGATGCCGATGGCAAGGTAGAGTCCCATCAGCATGTTGCCGCGGAAGCGGTATTCAGAGAGCGCGAAGGCGGCCATGGCGCCGAACAACAGAACCAGCGTGATGGAAGCCACCGTGACGATGAAGCTGTTCTGAAAGTAGCTTGCGAAGTCCCCCTGCCCCAGCACCGTATAGTAGCCAACCAGATCGAAGGTCTTGGGCGACGGAAGCTGCATCGGGTTTCGGAAGATCGCGTTGCGATCCTTCATCGAGTTGATGATCGTCAGGAACACCGGGAAGAGCGCGACCAGCGCATAGGCGGTCAGCGCGAGGTGCACGAGCCCGGTGCGGGTGAGCGAATTGCGTGCTTGAGCCATGTCGGACCCTCCCGATCAGAACTGGTAGCGACGCATGCGCCGCTGGATGACAAAGAGATAGAGCGACACGCCGGCGAGGATGATGAGGAACATGACCGTCGCGATCGTCGCGCCCATCGAGCGGTCGCCGAGCTGAAGCTGGAAACCGAAGAAGGTGCGGTAGAGCAGCGTGCCGAGGATATCCGTCGACTTGTCCGGTCCGGCAAGCGCGCCCTGCACGGTGTAGACCAGGTCGAAGGCGTTGAAGTTGCCGACGAAGGTCAGGATCGAGATGATGCCGATGGCGGGAAGGATCAGCGGCAGCTTGATCTTCCAGAACTGGCTCCAGCCGGTCACGCCGTCGCATTCGGCGGCCTCGACCACCTCTTCCGGGATATTGAGCAGCGCCGCATAGATCAGCATCATCGGAATGCCGACATATTGCCAGACCGAGATCAGCGACACGGCGATCAGCGCCGAGTTCGGCTTGCCGAGCCACGGCGAGAAGAACGACTTGAGGCCTACGAGGTCCATCAGATAGGGCGAGACGCCCCAGATCGGCGACAGGATCAGCTTCCAGATGAAGCCGACGATCACGAAGGACAGCAGCGTCGGCAGGAAGATGGCCGTGCGGTAGGCGGCGGCAAAGCGCAGCTTGGGAAGCGAGAGCATCGCGGCAAGCGCCACCCCGATCGGATTCTGCACCAGCATGTGGATGACGAAGAAGATGAAGTTGTTCTTCAGCGCATTCCAGAAATCCACGGCCCAGCGCTCGTCGCCGAACAGCACCTTGAAGTTGCCGAGGCCCACGAAGGTCGACTGGCCGTCCACGACGTTGAACAGCGACAGGCGCAGGGTTTCGATGAGCGGCAGGATCATGACCGTCGAATAGACGAGCACGGCCGGCAGCAGGAAAACGCCGATATGCCAACGTGTCGCCCGCTTGATCGGTCGTATCGCCTCATGGGAAGAAGGAATATCGCTCATGGCCCAGCCTGCCCTGTCCGGTTGTTGTTCTCAGGTTCGCATGCGCGAACGCCTTGTGCGGCGGCCCAGCCGCACATGACAGGTTCAGCATACACAATAGTAACGGGGTCGCTCCCCGAATTTGCCCTTCGGCGACCTCTGTCCACCGGGACGCAGAGGTTTGTGGCAGGCGCGCCTTGCATCATCGAGCCGCACCGCCGCAGGCTCCTCCCCCCGATTTGGCCGGGGAGAGGACCGGAGCGGGCAAACACCCGCTCCTCAAGCAGAATTCAACAGCCGAAGCCGAGGCTTACTTCGCCGGCTTGTACCAGCTGTCGAGGCCCTTCTGGAGCTTTTCGCCAGCCACTTCCGGCGTGTCGGTGCCGTTGATGACGTTGGCCGATTCCGTCCAGGTCTCGTTTTCCAGGTTCGGCGTGCCGCGCGACAGGATCTGGTAGGTCGAGCGGATCGTCGGCTGGCACTTTTCACGCCAGGAGACGAATTCCTGCGCCAGCGGATCCTGCATCTTCACGGCCGTCGAGTTCAGGCTGAAGAAGCCCGGCAGCGAGTTGGCGTAGATGTCGGCAAATTCCGGCGAAGTGACGAAGGTCAGGAACTTCTTGGCGGCTTCGGAATTGGCGCTCTTGGGGTTGAGGCCGATGCCGATGTCGTTGTGGTCCGAGATGTAGCAGGTGTCGCCGGCATTCTTCACCGGCGGCGGGAAGGCGCCCATCTTGAACTGGGCCTGCGTGTTGAACAGGCCGATTTCCCACGAACCCGCCGGGAAGATCGCGGCGCGGCCGAGCGTGAAGAGGTTCTGGCTGTCCGGATAGGTCTGCGCCTCGAAGCCGTCGCCGAGATAGTCCTTCCACTTGGCCAGAACGCGATAGGGTTCGACCCAGCCCTCGTCGGTCAGCTTCTGCTCGCCCTTGATCAGCGCCTTGCGGCCTTCCTCGCCCTTCCAGTAGGTCGGGCCGATATTCTGGTAGCCCATGGTCGCGGCTTCCCAGAGATCCTTCGTGCCCATGGCCATCGGGATGTAGTTGCCGTCGGCCTTGATCTTTTCGAGCGCGGCGAAGAATTCGGCTTCCGTCGTCGGGACAGTCACGCCGAGCTGGTCGAAGGCGTCCTTGTTGTAGATGAAGCCGTGGATGACCGAAGCCATCGGCACGCAGAACGCCGTCGCGCCGTCGTCCGTCGTCCAGGCGGACTTGGCAACGTCGGAGAAGTTCTCAATGCCCGGCAGGTCGTTCAGGCCGGCAAGGTGGCCCTTGTTGAAGAGTTCGAGCGAGGCGTCGAACGGACGGCAGGTGATGAGGTCGCCTGCGGAGCCGGCATCGAGCTTGGCGTTCAGCGCGGCGTTGTATTCGGTCGGCGCGGTCGGCGCGAAGACGACCTTGATGCCCGGGTTCTTCGCTTCGAAGGCCGGGATGATCTTTTCCTGCCAGATGGACAGGTCGTCATTGCGCCAGCTTTCGACGGTCAGCGTGACTTCCTGTGCCTGGGCCAGCCCGGCCGTGCCGAGGATGCTGGTGGCAAGGAGCAAGCCCTTGATTGCGTTGCGTGTCATGTCATTCTCCCCTTTTATGCGCCGCAGCGCGTTTTGAGATCTGTTTATCCGAGAGCTTCAAGTGCTCGGCGCAGGCTTTGCCCCGACCGGTCCAGCGCCTCCTGCGCGGCACCGGCGTCCTGAACCCCCGCAGCCAGCAGAACCGCCGTCTTGACCGAACCTTCGGAGCGCGCAAGAAGGCGCTCCGCCTCGTCCAGGCCGACGCCGGAAATGTCGCAGACGATGCGGCAAGCCCGCCTCTTCAACTTGATATTGTCGGTCTTGAGATTGACCATGTGACCATCGTGCACATGGCCAAGATGGATGCCGACAAGCGTCGAGAACATGTTGAAGGCGATCTTCTGCGCCGTGCCGGCGCCCATGCGCGTCGAGCCGGAGATGACCTCCGGCGGCGTCGCCAGCAGGATCGAAACGTCGGCCCCCTCGAAAAGCGCCGCCCCCGGATTGTTGGCAAGCGCCACGACGCGCGCGCCCTTCTCCTTCGCATAGGACGAAATGGCCAGCGCATAGGGCGTGCTGCCGCTCGCCGAAACGGCGATCACACAGTCACGCGCATCGATGGAAACTGCGGAAGCATCGCCGAGGGCAAGATCGCGGTCGTCTTCATACCCGCCGGCCAGGTCCTGGAGGCTTGCAGCCCCACCGGCCAGAAGGATGACAATGCGATCATGGACAATGCCATAGGTGCCCGGAAGCTCAAGCGCGTCGGCCATGGCCATCAGGCCGGAACTGCCGGCGCCGACATAGACGAGGCGGCCGCCGGAAAGCAGCGCATCGGCGGCAAGACGTGCGGCGGCGGCGATATCGCCAAGCGCAGCATCGACCACGGCGGCCGCGGCCTTCTGTCCATCCGCAAGCACTCTCAGCACGTCGACAGGCGGACGTTTGTCCAGCCCGCTCGCCTGATCATGCCTGCCCTCGGTCTTGCCTCCAGCCATCGTCACTTCTCCTCTGCACCAAATTAATGCCAAAAAAATACCACTTGTCCATAGGGAATTAACTTTTGAGACCACTTTTTTGGTTGCAGATATTTTTATCTCATAAAATCAACAATATAAAAGAAAGCTGATTTTCAGCACCACCATACCCCTTGGTTATTGGTATTTTTTTGGTATCGTTTTAAGTGGAGGTGGCCATGACGGATTACATTCTCGGTATCGATGGCGGCGGAACCAGTTGCCGCGCGGCGGTCGCAGACCCGGACGGCGTCATTCTCGGCCGCGGCAAGAGCGGCGCGGCCAATATCCTGACCGACCCCAACAATGCGATCATCTCCATCACGGAGGCGGCGAAGGCCGCTTTTCGCGATGCCGGGCTCGACGATGCCGGCGTCTCCGGCGCCTCTGCCTTTCTCGGCCTTGCCGGCACCAATGTCGGCGACCTTACCCGCTACGTGCACGACCGCCTGCCCTTCCGCCACACGGATATCGATTCCGACGGCCTGATCGCCCTCCAGGGCGCGATCGGCGACGAAGACGGCGCAGTGGCGATCCTCGGCACCGGCTCCATCTTCATGGCGCGCAAGGACAATACTGTCCGCTATATCGGCGGCTGGGGCTTTACCGTCGGGGATCTCGGCGGCGGCGCGCGGCTCGGCCATGCGCTCCTGCAGGAGGCGCTTCTTGCCCATGACGGCGTGCGCCCGCGTTCCGGCGTGACGGACGCCATACTGGATGAATTCAAGGGCGATCCGCGCGGCATCGTCGAGTTCGCCCGCCTTTCCAAGCCGGGCGATTTCGGCCGCTTCGCCCCGCTTCTTTTCGATCACGCGCGCCGGGGAGATCCGCAGGCGATCGCCATCGTCAAGGCAGGCGCGGCAACGGTAAACGAATCCCTCGACGCCATCATGGCACTCGCCGGGGCACAGCGCCTGTGCCTTCTCGGCGGCCTTGCCACGATCTATCCCGAATGGCTTTCCGAACGGCACCGCGCGATACTGGTGGTAGCCGAGGCCGATGCGCTGACGGGCGCTGTGGCGCTTGCCGCCAAGGGCCACCGGCAAAGAAAGGGAGCTGCCGCATGACCACGCCCCTTGCCGCCATCCTGACCCCGGAAGGTCTGCAGTCGGGCGTACCCGGTCCGCTCTATCTGAAACTTCGCCAGACACTCGAAGACGCGATCACCTCCGGCAAGCTCAATTACGGCGATGCCTTGCCGGCCGAACGCGACCTTGCCGACCACGCCAATGTCAGCCGCGTCACCGTGCGCAAGGCCGTCGACGATCTCGTCAAGGACGGCCTTCTGGTGCGCCGCCACGGGTCCGGCACCTTCGTCGCCAAACCCGTTTCCAAGGTGCAGCAGTCGCTTTCCCGCCTCACCTCCTTCACCGAGGACATGGCGCGACGCGGCCTTACCACCCGCGCCGAATGGCTCGATCGCGGCCTGTTCCATCCCTCGCCTGACGAGATGATGATGCTCGGCCTGCCAGCCGACGCACTCGTGGCACGGCTCGGTCGCCTGCGCGTCGCCGACGACATGCCGCTGGCCATCGAGCGCGCCTGCATCTCCGCCGAGTTCCTGCCCGATCCGCAGAAAGTGCAGGATTCGCTCTATGCCGCACTGGAAAAGCACGGCTGCCGGCCGGTGCGCGCGGTGCAGCGCATCTCCGCCTACAACATGAAGGATCCGGACGCGGCCATGCTTGGCGTCCCCGCCGGCGCTGCGGGGCTTTCCATAGAACGCATCTCCTATCTTCGTACCGGCCGGGTGGTAGAATTCACCCGCTCCATCTATCGCGGCGACGCCTACGATTTCGTCGCAGAACTGACGCTGTCCGAGACGTGACCGTCCAACCGCAGAGGCAATTCCATGCAGACCAACATGCGCAGAGAAATCAACGAGATCCCGGAAGCGGCTGCGCGCCTGCTGGCAAATTCCGCCAGCGCGATCACGGCTGCGGGCAAGGCCCTGCGCGAACGTGACCCGCAGTTCTTCGTGACGGTCGCCCGCGGCTCCTCCGATCATGCGGCCCTTTTCCTGAAATATGCGATCGAGCTGACCGCCGGCCGGCCCGTCGCCTCCCTCGGCCCGTCGCTGGCCTCGATCTACGGTGCGAAGCTGAAGCTCGGCGGTGCGGCCGCCATCGCCATTTCCCAGTCCGGCAAGAGCCCGGATATCGTGGCCATGGCGGAAGGCGTAACGCAGGGCGGCGCGATCTCCATCGCGCTGACCAACACGCTCCCCTCGCCGCTGGCGGACGCCTGCACGCATTCGCTCGACCTGTCCGCCGGGCCGGAACTCAGCGTGGCCGCGACCAAGTCCTATGTGAATTCGATCGTCGCCGGCCTTGCCATTCTCGCCGAGTGGACGGGCGATGCCGACCTCGACCGCGCCGTGAAGAACCTGCCCGAACAGTTCGCCAAGGCCGTGGCGCTCGACTGGTCGGATCTCGCCGGCGACCTTGCGGCGGCCCAGTCGCTCTACGTGCTCGGCCGCGGCCCCGGGCTTGCCATTGCCAGCGAGGCGGCGCTGAAGTTCAAGGAAACCTCCGGCATGCATGCCGAGGCCTATTCCTCGGCCGAAGTGCTGCACGGCCCGGTCGCCCTTGTCGGTCCCGCCTTCCCGGTCATCGCGCTTGCCGCGCGCGACGCGGCGGAAGCGTCCGTCACCGGCATGGCAGACAGCCTTGCCGATCGCGGCGCCTATGCCGGCGTCACCGCCGCCGGCGCCAGAAGCGCGCGAAAGCTGCCCTTCGTCGCCACCGGCCACCCGATCACCGATGCGCTGGCGCTCATCGTGCCCTTCTATGGCTTCGTGGAAGCCTGGTCGCGCGGCAAGGGGCTCGATCCCGACAAGCCGGTCAACCTCAAGAAAGTGACGGAAACCCGATGACAGCGCTCACCGCCATTACCGGCGCCCGGATCTTCGACGGCGATCTGTGGCACGAGAACAGCGTGCTGCTGATCGAGGACGGCAAGGTCGCGGCCGTCGCCTCGCCGCAGGATGTGCCGGCCGGCACCCGCACCGTGCCGATGGACGGGCTCTCGCTTGTCCCCGGCTTCATCGATCTTCAGGTCAATGGCGGCGGCGGCGTGCTGCTCAACGAGCGGCCGGACCTTGAGGGCATCCGCACGATCTGCGCCGCGCATGCCCGCTTCGGCACGACCGGCCTGCTGCCGACGCTGATTACCGACAACCGCTCGGTGACGAGCGCGACCATCGCGGCCGGCCTTGAGGCACAGCGCGCCGCGGTTCCCGGCTTCCTCGGCCTTCATCTCGAAGGCCCGCATCTGTCTCTCGCCCGTAAGGGCGCGCATGACCCTGCCCTCATCCGGCCGATGGAACAGGCCGATCTCGACCGCACCATCGAGGCACGAAAGGGGCTGGTGGCCCTGCTGATGACGCTGGCGCCGGAAAACGCGACGAACGACCAGATCGCCGTGCTCCGTGCGGCCGGCGTCACCGTCAGCCTCGGCCATTCCGA
This sequence comes from Shinella sp., assembly GCF_049651085.1. GTDB lineage: Bacteria > Pseudomonadota > Alphaproteobacteria > Rhizobiales > Rhizobiaceae > Shinella. The sequence continues at coordinate 121,983 of NZ_JBASBL010000016.1, read as the reverse complement.
TTGCGGCTATGCGACCGCTGGCCTTGCCGTCGAGGCAGGCGCGAGCATGATGACCCACCTCTTCAACGCCATGAGCCAGCTCGGCAACCGCGAGCCCGGCATGGTCGGCGCGGCGCTCGACCTCGGCCACCTCAACGCCGGCCTTATCGCCGACGGCTTCCACGTTCACCCCGCCTCGATCCGCATGGCGCTGACCGCCAAGCGCGGCCCGGGTCGCATCTTCCTCGTGACCGACGCCATGTCGACCATCGGCACGGACATGACGAGCTTCTTCCTCAACGGCCGTGAAATCTTCCGCGAGGGCGGCCGTCTGACGCTTGCCGACGGCACGCTCGCCGGCGCGGATATCGATATGGCTTCCTGCATCCGCTATATGCGCGATACCGTTGGCATCGACCTCGAGGAGGCATTGCGCATGGCCTCGCTCTACCCCGCCGAGGCTATCGGCATGACGGGCCGCAAGGGACGCCTGACGCATGGCCACGACGCGGACTTCGCCGTCATCGACGAGGGCGTGAATGTCGTCTCCACATGGATCGGCGGCACGCCGGTCTTCGCCGCCTGACCCGCCGCTGCGGTCCTTGCAGGCTGCGGCGGAATCGGCTTTACCAACCGGGCAATCAAGGAGCGGCACATGCAATTGATCTTCGACGGCCACAACGATGTTCTCCTGCGCCTGTGGGAACATGCGAAGGAAGGGGCCGATCCGGTCGCCGAATTCGTGGACGGCACGGACAAGGGCCATATCGACGCCCCGCGCGCCCTGAAGGGCGGCCTGGCCGGCGGCTTCTGCGCCATGTTCATCCCGCCGGACGGCGATTATCCGGCCCGCGAGGTGGATGAAAACGGCCACTACAACATTCCGATGGTCGGCCCGCTGGAGCAGCCTGCCGCCCTCAACACCGCGCTCGAAATGGCCGCCATCGCCTTCCGTCTGGAACGGGCCGGCGCGCTCGCCATCTGCCGCTCGACCGCGGATATCCGCGCCGCGATGGAGGCCAACCGCTTCGCCGCCGTGCTTCACATCGAAGGCTGCGAGCCGATCTCAGACGATCTTTCGACGCTCGAAACGCTCTATGCGGCGGGTCTTCGCTCACTCGGCCCCGTCTGGAGCCGGCACAACCGCTTCGGCCATGGCGTTCCCTTCGCCTATCCGTCCTCTCCCGATACCGGCCCCGGCCTTACCGATGCCGGCGTCGCGCTTGTGAAGGAATGCGACCGGCTGGGCGTCATGATCGACCTTGCGCATATCACCGAGCAGGGCTTCTGGGACGTGGCGCGCGAAAGCACGCAGCCGCTGGTCGCCACCCATTCCAACGCCCATGCGCTGACGCCCATCTCCCGCAACCTCACCGACCGCCAGCTCGACGCTATCCGCGAGCGCAAGGGGATTGCCGGCCTCAACTACGCCACCACCATGCTGCGCGCCGACGGCCTGGAGAATGCAGAAACACCGCTCTCCGACATGGTGCGCCATATCGACCACATGGTGGAGCGCATGGGCATCGACTGCGTGGCGCTCGGCTCGGATTTCGACGGCGCGACCATCCCCGCCGCCATCACCGATGCCGCCGGCAACCAGGCGCTCGTCGAAGCCTTGCGCCTTGCCGGCTACGGCGAGGACGACCTGGCCAAACTCTGCCGCGAAAACTGGCTGCGGCTCCTGAAAACCGTCTGGCGCGAAGCCTGACCAACCTGCGGATAAGCTCATGACCAAGCCCCTCATCGAACTGTGCGTCGAAGGTATCGACGGCTTCCTCGCCGCCCAGGAGGCCGGGGCCGACCGGGTCGAACTGTGCGCGAGCCTGATGGAGGGCGGCCTGACGCCGAGCCTTGCCACGATCCGCGCCGCCGTGAAGGCGGCACGCATCCCGGTCCACGTCATCATCCGCCCGCGCGGCGGCGACTTCCTCTATTCGCAGGCCGAATTCGACACGATGGTGGAGGACATCAAGGCGCTGCGCAGCGAGGGCGTCGCCGGCGTCGTCATCGGCTGCCTGACGCCGGACGGCCGGATCGACGAAGCCCGCACCGCAGCGCTGGTCGAGGCGGCCCGCCCGATGTCCGTCACCTGCCACCGCGCCTTCGACATGACGGCCGATGCCGGCGAGGCGCTGGAGGCGCTCGTGCGCTGCGGCGTCAATCGCGTGCTGACCTCCGGCCAGCGCGATACGGCCGTTGAAGGCATCACGATCCTGAAAAGCGCCGTCGAGCAGGCAGCCGGCCGCATCGTCATCATGGGATGCGGCGCGCTCGATGCGGACAACATCCGCAAGGTCCGCGACGAGACCGGGCTGGTCGAAATGCACTTCGCCGCGCTCAAGACCGTGGCGAGCGGCATGGCCTTCCGCAACCCCCATGTCGGCATGGGCGGCACGGAGAAGGATCGGGAATACGAGCTGACGCTGACGGACGGGGACGCCGTGCGCGCGACCATCGCCGCCGCAAAATCCTGACGCCTCATCTTGCAAGCGGCGGGCGGCACTCCTTACTGATAGGGAACAAGGAGATCCGCCATGCCGCTCACGCTTTCCACCCCTCGCCTGCGCATTGCCATCGCGGCCGGCCTCATGGCCGTCGCCACCCTGTCCGCCGCCGCTGAAACGGTCGGCAAGGTCGGCGTCGACTGGATCGGCAACGATATTTATATCGATGCGGTGACCGATCCGGAGGTCGCGGGCGTCACCTGCCACGTCACCTATTTCGACCGCTCCGTCATCGACCGGCTGAAGAAAGGCAAATGGTTCGAGGATCCCTCGAACAACGCCATCTCCTGCCAGCAGACCGGCCCGATCACCATCGGCGATGTCGAGCTGGATCGCGAAGGCGAAGAGGTCTTCAAGGCCGGCCTGTCGCTGATCTGGAAGTCGCTGATCGTCACCCGGATCTACGACAGGAAGAACGACACCCTGATCTACCTCGCCCACTCGCGCGAGTTGACGGAAGGGTCGGCAAAGATGTCGATCTCCACCGTGCCGCTCTACGGCCAGACCGTCACATGGACGAACGGCAAGCCATAAAAAAACGCCCCGGCGCATGGGCGCCGGGGCGTTTAGCCTGCTTGTGTACTTACTTGACGTAGACGATCTTGCCGCCATCGGCCGCAGTCTTGATCTCGACCACGTTCTGCAACTGGACGTTCTTGGAGGCCAGGATTTCGGTGAGTGCCGGATCAGCCTGCAGCTCGGCCTGTGCCTGTTCGACGGCCGCCATGTCCTTCGACTTGCTGGTCAGGCGATCATATTCGTTCCGCTGCGCTTCGTCACTTTCCAGCGTGGAAATAGGAACGACGTTCACCTTGTCGGCGGTGATGGAACTTGTCGCCATCGTGCCGGTGGTAGCGTCCTGGGAATAGGCGATACCCGCAACCGGCGATACCGCGAGAAGCGAAGCAAGGGCGATGATAACGGTCTTCTTCATTGCAATTCTCCAATGTTTCGTTGCTAGAAGCACGGAGAAAACGGAAGCCCCCTCGTTTGGTTCCTGCTGAATTGGGGCAAGATCAAGGTATTTAAGTGCCGATATCCGAAAACACCCGACCGGAATCCGGCCGGGTGCTGCAAACCCGAATCTGCCCTCCCCGCCGCCTCAGGCGGCCTGGGCAAGCTCGTCGGCGATGACCGTATCGAGGTTGAGGAAGCAGACCATCGACTTCTCCAGCGCGACGATACCGCGGCAGAAGGCGCGCTGGGCTTCCGGGATGATTTCCGGCGCCGGCTGCAGGGCCTCGCTCTTGATGGTCATCATGTCGGAGACCTGCTCGACGAGAAGACCGACCAGCTTGCCGGCAATGTCCGTGACGATGATCGCGGAGCGCTCGGACGGCTCCGTCATCTTCATGCCGAGACGGCAGGCCATGTCGATGACCGGGATCACTGCACCGCGCAGGTTGATGAGGCCAAGCACATAGGGCGGCGTATGCGGCATCGGCGTCACCGGGGCCCAGCCGCGGATTTCGCGGATGGCCATGATGTCGATGCAGAATTCCTGCTCTCCCAGGTGGAAGGAGACGATTTCGAGATAGGCGCCGGACTGTTTGATGGCGTTGGACATGGACAAGACCTCTTCCCACAAGGGAATGAACTGTTTGAAATGCGCAGCTCGCCGTTGCCGGCGCGCGGCGGACGTCATGTCCTGGAGCCGTCAGGGCCTATTGCGCGTTGTTGAAAGGTCGCAAAGAGAGATTAAACAATGGCTAAGGGGGGCCTGCCGGAACTTGCATTTTAGCAAGGTTTCATTCCTTCCGGAGTAACTGACGGCGCGGCAACCGCGCTGCGGTTCCAAAACCCGCCGATTCGTGCTATGCTTCGCACATGGACAAGATGGCCCGCCGATACACTGTTCTGCCTGTCGCGCTCATTGCGCTGGGGCTCGGCGTCATGGTCGCCACAGCCGCCTTTGCTGGCTGGATGGAGCATGGCACGGCGATTTTCCTCAGCCTGGCTGAAACCGGCATGGCATGGTGCTTCTGATCACGATTGCGCGATCCCTTCCGTTTGTCCGCGATTGCGGCAATTGGCGCGTTTGCACGACTTCCGGCGAAGGACTATGACACGGGCGAACGGCTCTTGCCGCCATAGCCCTATCGAAGGACCGCCATGAAGACCCTGCGCCTCGTACTCTGGATCGCCGTCGCCCTCGTTGCGGCCCTGCTCGGCTGGCTGACGCTCGAAATGACCCGCACGAAGGAGCAGGTCGCCGGCGGCCCGTTCGGCGTCCCCTTCGAGCTTGTCGCGCAGGACGGCAAGCCGATCACCGAAAAGGCCTTCACCGGCAAGCCGACCGCCCTCTTCTTCGGCTTCACCCATTGCCCGGAAGTCTGCCCGACGACGCTGTTCGAGCTCGACGGCTGGCTCAACAAGATCGATCCGGATGGCTCGAAGCTGCAGGCCTATTTCGTCACCGTCGACCCGGAGCGCGATTCCCCCGAGCTCATCGGCCAGTATGTCGGCAACGTCTCCAAGCGGATCACCGGCATTTCCGGCCCGACGGACAAGGTACTGGAGATGGTCAAGGGCTACCGCGTCTACTATCGCAAGGTGCCGCTCGACGAGGCCAAGCCTGACGGGGACTACACGATGGACCACACGGCCTCCGTCTTCCTGCTCGATGCCGAAGGCCGCTTCATCGGTACGATCGCCTATGGCGAAAACACCGACGTCGCAGAACAGAAGCTCGCGAATCTCATCAAGCGGTAGGATCGCAGCGATCCACCTTTGCCCTCGGCTTTCGGACATGCTAGGCGGACCTGAAACAACAGGAACTCCGAGCCGTGAGCGAAATCCGCCTCTACATCACCACGACCGAACGCAGAGCCGATATCGCGCTTTCGCTGATGACCGACGCCTTCGAAGAGGAAGGCTACGCCATCGCGACGATGGAGATCGACGAGAAGAACGACATCTGGGAAGCCTCGGTCTACATGTTCCGGCAGGACGAGGCAGAAGTCCACGAGCGCTTCGCCGCGCTGCTGGCCACCGAGTTCCCCGATGCGCAGATCCGCCGCGAGGAACTGCCGGATATCGACTGGATCGCCAAGTCGCTGGAGGGGCTGAAGCCCGTTCGCGCCGGCCGCTTCGTCGTCCACGGCTCGCATGACCGCGACACCGCCCGCGCCGGCGAGATCGCCATCGAGATCGATGCCGGCCAGGCCTTCGGCACCGGCCATCACGGCACGACGGCGGGCTGCCTCGAGGTCATCTACAAGGTGATGCGCGCCCGCAAGGTCAGGCGCGTGCTCGACCTTGGTACGGGCAGCGGCGTGCTGGCGATCGCCGCGCGCAAGATGGCGCCGGTGAAGGCGCTGGCAACGGATATCGACCCGATCGCCACCCGCGTCGCGAGCGAGAATGTGCGCCTCAACGGCATTGTCTCCGGCATCGCGCTGGAAACCGCACCGGGCTTCCATTCCACGGCATTCCGCCGCCACGGTCCGTTCGATCTCATCATCGCCAATATCCTCGCCCGCCCGCTGATGCGCATGGCGCCGCAGCTTGCCGCGCAGCTTTCACCCGGCGGCGACGTCATCCTGTCGGGCATCCTCGCCTCGCAGCGCTGGAAAGTGCTCGCCGCCTATAACGGGGCGGGCCTGCGTCATGTGCGCACCCTCTGGCGCGAGGGCTGGGTAACGATCCACCTGGACAACAGACGTTGAAACGAAAGCTCCGGCGGGGTGCAGGCACCCCGCCCCGGGAAACTGGCATCCGGGCAAAATAAAAGGCGGTGCCAGAGGCACCGCCTATGGCCGGCGAACCGGCCTGCCCGCGAGCTTGAGGAGGAGGAGCGCTCAAGCGGGCCTATGTGTTCCGAGCGCCTTCCCGGAGGAGGGAGGAGGAGTGACCGGCAAGACGCCTGATCGGAACACCTAGCTATGCGCGATACGAAGGATTGGAGGAGGTTCACTTCGTTTCGCTTGAAGCGCGTTTTATGTTCGCTTCGTTGGCGCTGCTTATAAGTGATTCTGAAAATCAGGACAGCCCCTTTGCGACATGGGTGCCATGCGCATGACGCATAAGTCCAATCGGATACCTCTGCGCTTTGCTGGACCGTCCCCTTTCCCGCCTATGACGCGGCAGGACGATGCGATAGATTGCCGGCACGATTCATAGCCTTACCGGAAGCCTTCCCATGTTCCAGAGTTTCGACGTCACCTCCACGCCTGAATTCGGCCGCGAACGGGCCGATGCCTTGCGCGCCTCGTTCGATGCACTCGGCATCGACGGTTTCCTCGTGCCGCGCGCCGACGAATATCAGGGCGAATATGTGCCGGCCTGCGCCGAGCGCCTGTCCTGGCTGACCGGCTTCACGGGCTCGGCCGGCGTCGCGATGGTCATGCGGGGCCAGGCCATCGTCTTCGTCGATGGACGCTATGTCACCCAGCTTGCCGAGCAGGTGGATGGTAGCGTCTTTACCGGCGGCGACCTCGTCGGCGAACCGCCGCACCTCTGGCTGCAGAACCATGCGCCGAAGGGGTTCCGCCTCGGCATCGACCCGTGGCTGCATACGGGCGCGGAAGTGCGTCGGCTCGAAAAGGCGCTCGCCGGGCTCGGCGGCATGCTGGTCTTCCTGCCGTACAATCCGCTCGACAGAGCCTGGACCGACCGCCCGGCCGAACCGCTCGGCCGCGTCACCATCCAGGCCATCGACCATGCGGGCGAACTTGCGAAGGACAAGCTGGTGAAAATGGCCGAGGCGACGGAAAAGGCCGGCGCGGATGCGCTCACCGTCACCGATCCCTCCTCCATCGCATGGATCTTCAACATCCGCGGTAGCGACGTGCCGCATACGCCCCATCCGCTGGCCCGCGCCATCATTCCGGCGAACGGTCGCCCGCAGCTCTTCCTCGACAAGCGCAAGACCGGCATCGAACAGGAAGCCTACCTCACCCAGCTCGCCGACCTCCAGCCGCCGTCCCGCTTCGACGAAGCGGTCGCGGCGCTTTCGGCCGAAGGCAAGCGTATCCTGATCGATCCCGACCACGCACCCTTCGCACTGGCGGAAATCGTGCGCACGAAGGGCGGCACGCTGGTGGAAGCGATCGACCCGGCCCGCCTGCCCCGCGCCTGCAAGAATGACGTCGAGCTTCAGGGTTCGGCCCGCGCCCATCTCCAGGACGGCGCGGCGATGGTCGAGTTCCTTGCCTGGCTGGACAGCATGACGCCCGGCACGCAGACCGAGATGACCGTCACGAAGAAGCTGGAAGAAGTCCGCCGCAATGTAGGCGAGCGCCAGCAGAACCCGCTGAAGGACGTCTCCTTCGACAGCATCGCCGGTGCAGGCGCCCATGCCGCCATCATGCATTACCGCGTGACGACCGCTACGGACACGGCCATCGAACCGGGCACGATGTTCCTCATCGATTCCGGCGCGCAATACGTCAACGGCACGACGGACATCACCCGCACGATCGCCATCGGCGCGGTGCCGGAGGAACAGAAGCGCTTCTTCACGCTGGTCCTGAAGGGCATGATCGCCATCAGCACGGCGCGCTTCCCCAAGGGGACACGCGGCTGCGATCTCGACCCGCTCGCCCGCATCGCGCTCTGGAAGGCAGGCGCCGACTTCGCCCACGGCACCGGCCATGGCGTCGGCTCCTATCTTTCGGTGCATGAAGGCCCGCAGCGCATCTCGCGGCTGTCGACGCAGGAACTGCTCGCAGGCATGATCCTCTCGAACGAGCCGGGCTACTACCGCCCCGGCAGCTTCGGCATCCGCATCGAGAACCTTGTCCATGTCCTGCCGGCAGCCGCCGTGGACGGCGGCGATCTGGACATGCTCGGCTTTGCAACGCTGACCTTCTGCCCGATCGACCGCCGCCTCGTCGTGCCCGCGCTTCTGACAGACGAGGAACTCGCCTGGCTCAACGCCTATCACGCCGAAACGCGCGAGAAACTCCTGCCGTTGCTGTCGGGCGACGCAACGAAAGCCTGGCTCGAAAAGGCGACCGCCCCGATCAGCCGATGAAATGACGCAGGGTCATCACGACGATCCAGCCGGCGGCCAGCATCGGCAACAGCCCGATGCGCAGGCCGAGGACAAAGGCGATCGCCATGGTGATGCTCACGTCGAAACCACCCGTGATGGCTGCCGGCGCGACAAGCGTCGTCAGCACGGCCGCCGGAACGGCGTTCAGCGCCGCTTCGGCGCGCGGCGGAATGCGCTTCATGCGCGTGATGAAGATATAGCCGCCAACGCGCGTGAAATAGGTCGCAATCGCACCGGCGGCAATGATCAGCAGGGTCTGCGTGTGAAACAGCGTATCCATGGTCACGCCTCCCCTTCCACGGTCTCGCCGGCAGTTGCCGCGCTCTCCTTGTCATCCAGCGGCAGGACCGCGGCGACGGCGATGCCGGCGAGCGCCCCAAGGCTGACATGCCAGGGCGAGCCGACAAACTGCAACGCGAGGATCGAACCCGCCGCCGAAGCGAGCACGACCGGCAGCCAGTTCGCCCGGCTGCGGAAACCTAGCACGAGGCCCATGAAGTAGATCGGCAGCAGCACATCGAGGCCAATGGCTTTGGGATCGCCGATCAGGTTGCCGAGAAGCCCCCCGACGATCGACAGGCAGAGCCAGGGAACATAGACGCTGAAGCCAAGCACCATCAGCCAGATATAGCTGACGCGAATACCCGCATCCGCCCGCCGTTCGGTTTCGGCGAATTGCGGATCGGTCAGCAGGAACAACGACGTCGCCTTCTGCCAGAAGGTGAGATGCCGGATATGCGGGGCGATCGCTGCCGAATAGAGCACATGGCGGAAATTGACCGCGAAAATCGAGAGCACGACGAGCCACGGCGCGACATTGTGATTGAACAGCTCGACGCCGACGAGCTGGCTGGCGCCCGCATAGAGCGTCGCGCTCATCAGCGTCGCCTCGGCAACGGTCAGCCCGTTGTCAATGGCGACGGCGCCGAACAGGACAGCGAAAGGAGAGGCTGCGATGGCGACGGAGATGCCACGCCGAAAGGCGTCGCGGATTTCTTCTTTTGTGGCGGGGGTCATGGGTCTGCTCTGGCCTGAAGCAATTCGAGGAAAAGGATAAAGCGGTTTTCCGTCCGGAATTGCGTGAAAAAGTATCGAATCCATAGAGCAGGAGCGGTCCACCGGCAAACCAAATTGGCTGATGGACCGTTCAGCGACGTTGATCGGTCAGCGCCATCCAGCGATCGGCGCTGATGGATGATCAGACCTTCTTGAGCTGGAACGTGTGCTCCGGTCCGGGGAAGGTGCGCGCCTTCACCTCTTGTGCATAGGTCGCGAAAGCCTCGCTCATCTGCGGCGCCAGATTGGCGAAATGCTTTACGAAGCGCGGCTTGAAGTCGGTGAAGATGCCGAGCACGTCATCGACGACGAGCACCTGCCCGTCGCAGGCCGGCGAGGCACCGATGCCGATGGTCGGCACCTTGAGGTTGCCGGTGATTTCGCGCGCCACAGGCTCGACCGTGCCCTCGATGACGATGGCGAAGGCGCCCGCCTCGTCGAGCGCCGCGGCATCATTGCGAATCTTCTCGACTTCCTTGTCGTTCCGGCCGAGCGAGCGGTAGCCGCCGGTCGTGTTGATGAGTTGCGGCATCAGGCCGACATGGCCGAGCACGGGAATGCCGCGCTGCGTCAGGAAATGCACCGTCTCGGCCATTTCCGCGCCGCCCTCGAGCTTGATTGCGGAACAGCCGGTTTCCTTGAGCACGCGCGCGGCCGTTGCGAAGGCCTGCTCCTTGGACTGCTGGTAGGAGCCGAACGGCAGGTCGACGACGACGCAGGCGCTGGACGAGCCGCGCATGACGGCCTGGCCATGGGCGATCATCATTTCGATCGTCACGCCGACGGTGGAATCGAGGCCGTAGAGCACCATGCCGAGGCTGTCGCCGACCAGCATGAAGTCGACATGCGGATCCATGAGCTTGGCAACCGGCGTCGTATAGGCGGTAAGGCTGACGATCGGGCGCTCGCCCTTGAGAGCCCTGATGTCGGACGGTGCCAGACGGCGTTTCGCGGTGTGTACGCTCATGTCACGCTACCTTTGCATTTTTCGCGTTTTTTGGGCCGATGACCCGGTTGTCGAGGAGTTTCGTGCTCCCGAAGCGCACGAAAAGCAACAAAAGAACCGGCTTTTCGCCAATAGTGCCGGCTTCAGCCAGCGTTTGCGGGTCGCGGATCGCGACGACCTCCGGCTTCGCCAGGGGTTCCGTGCCGATAAAAGCGGTCACCGCCGCTTCCAGACGCTTCGCATCCGTCTCGCCGGCTGCGACCAGCCGTTCGGCCTCTTCCAGCGCCCGCGGCACGATGGCGGCGGCGGCGCGTTCTTCGGCCGACAGATAGACATTGCGCGAGGAACAGGCGAGCCCGTCCGCCTCGCGCACCGTCGGCACGCCGACGACCTCGACGGGCTGCGCAAGGTCCTCGACCATCCGGCGGATGATCGTCAGTTGCTGGAAATCCTTCTCGCCGAAATAGGCGCGGTCCGGGCCGGCAATATTGAAGAGTTTCGTCACGACGGTCGCGACACCCGCGAAATGGCCGGGGCGCACGGAACCCTCGAGTTCCGCGCCGAGCGTCGGCACGTCGACCACCGTTTCCATCGGCTGCGGATACATGTCCGCCACGCCGGGCGCGAAAAGATAGTGCACGCCTTCGGCCTCGAGCATCGCCTGGTCGCGCGCAAGATCGCGCGGATAGCGCGTCAGGTCCTCATTGGCACCGAATTGCAGCGGATTGACGAAGATCGTCGCGACGACGATATCGTTCTCGGCGCGCGCCTGGCGGGCAAGCGCCATATGGCCGACATGAAGATAGCCCATGGTGGGCACCAGACCGATCGTGCGGCCGTCGAGACGGTGCGGCGCCAGTGCCGCGCGCAAATCCGCGATGGTGGTGAGGGTCTGCATCGCCGGTTCCTCCATGCTACGCCCTCTCCCGCGGGCGACGTCACCCGTGCGGCCTCTGCGGACCTTGTCGGGAGCGCCGTTTTCTATCTTGTGCAACGCAAAAAGACAATCGGCAAACGCTGCTGCCACCTATCGCCAGGCCCGCTGGGCAGCATTGCATTCTGCGCACTGTACATTTGAGCCAATGCAAAGTAGAGAGCGCGCACCACGCTCGTCATACGCGGGCTTGAGAGTGCGACGCCAGATCGTCGCTGAACCCGGATTCCGAAAGACCCCATATGACGAATTTTGATGGCCTCGCTCCGGCGATGGCAAAGGCGTTGGAAAAACGCGGCTATACGACTTTGACCCCGGTGCAGATCGCCGTTTCCGATCCGGCGCTCGGCGATACCGATGCGCTGGTCTCCGCGCAGACCGGTTCCGGCAAGACGGTCGCCTTCGGCCTGGCGCTCGCCCCGACGCTGCTTCAGGGCGAGGAACGCTTCGGTCGCGCTGCAAGCCCGCTGGCCCTCGTCATCGCCCCGACCCGCGAACTTGCCATGCAGGTGAAGCGCGAGCTGGAATGGCTGTACGAGTTGACCGGCGCTGTGATCGGCTCCTGCGTCGGCGGCATGGACGTGCGTAGCGAACGGCGCGCGCTGGAGCGCGGCGCGCATATCATCGTCGGCACGCCGGGACGTCTGCGCGACCATATCACGCGCGGCAATCTCGACCTTGGCGCCATTCGCGCCGTCGTCCTGGACGAAGCCGACGAGATGCTCGACCTCGGTTTCCGCGAAGACCTGGAATTCATCCTGGAAGCCGCGCCGGAAGATCGCCGCACCCTGATGTTCTCGGCCACCGTGCCGAAGGAAATCGCTGGGCTCGCCAAGAACTACCAGCGCGATGCAAAGCGCATCTCGACCGCCGCTGAGCGCGAGCAGCATGTCGACATCGACTATCGCGCCCTGCTCGCCGCCCCGGCAGACCGCGAGAACGCCATCATCAACGTGCTGCGCTACTACGATGCGCAGAACGCCATCGTCTTCTGCTCGACGCGCGCCGCCGTGAACCATCTGACGGCACGTTTCAACAATCGCGGCTTCTCGGTCGTCGCCCTTTCCGGCGAACTCAGCCAGAACGAGCGCACCCATGCGCTGCAGGCCATGCGTGACGGGCGCGCCCGCGTCTGCATCGCCACCGACGTCGCAGCACGCGGCATCGACCTGCCGAACCTCGAACTGGTCGTGCATGCGGACCTGCCGACCAATCCCGACACGCTGCTGCACCGCAGCGGCCGCACGGGCCGCGCGGGCCGCAAGGGCGTCAGCGCTCTCATCGTGACGCTGAACGCCCGCCGCAAGGCCGAACGCCTGCTCCAGATGGCGAACCTCAAGGCGAACTGGGACACCCCGCCGTCCGCCGAAGATATCCTTCGCCGTGACGACGAGCGCCTGCTGGCCGATCCGACCCTCACGGACAAGATCACCGAAGAGGAGCAGGACACGATCAATGCGCTCGTCGCGCAGTTCGATGCCAAGCAACTTGCCGCCGCCGTCGCCCGCTTCTTCAAGGCCGGCCGCTCGGCCCCGGAAGACCTGATCGAGGTGTCGCTTGAGCAGCGCAAGCCGCGCGAACGGAGCAATGACGGCATTCCCGCCGAAACCAAGCGCCCGCGCGACGGTTTTGGCGCCAGCGTCTGGGTTTCCGTTTCGGTCGGCCGCAAGCAGCGCGCCGAACCGCGCTGGCTGATCCCGATGCTTTGCCGCAACGGCAACATCACCAAGAACGAAATCGGCGCGATCAAGATGCAGCCGGACGAGACCTATGTCGAACTCTCCGCAGATGCCGCCGATGGTTTCCTCGGCCATCTCGGTCCGGCCAGCATGCTCGAGCGCGGCATCCGCGTCACCGTGCTGGAAGGCCAGCCCGACCTGACCCCGCAGCCCTACACCCGCACGCCCGGCGACAAGCCTGCACAACGCTACGACCGGCCGGAGCGTCGCGCCGACTGGAAGCCGAAGGGTGAATTCGACAAGAAGCCCGGCTTCGACAAAAAGCCCCGCTTTGACAAGAAGCGCGAAGGCGACAAGCCGGAAGGCGCGGCAGCCAAGCCGCACTGGAAGGATCGCAACGAGGGCGACAAGAAGCCCGGCAAGCCCTTCGCCGGCGCAAAGCCCTTCAAGGGCAAGCGCGACGAGAAGTCCGGCAAGCCGGAGGGCGGTCCGTTCAAGCCCAAGACCAAGAAGCCGGATCGCTTCTGACAAATGCAGCGGCGCGGAGCTTATCAGCCGCGCCGCATTGCTCGCCGCGCTTTTGCGCGGGATTTTCCGGGTTCATGGTGTGGCCGTCTGACGCGCTACGCCTGTCTGGTAGGCCGCAGCCGGACATCCGGATACGGCACCGGCGAGGCGCAACGGCAAGGCGTGGGAAACGCTGAAAAAGCGGAACCAATTCCTCCGGCACGGATTGAACAGGGCACAACGTCCGTGTCCGGCTGCGCGATTGGGCATGGCTGATCCAGCAAGGCCCGAACCATGCAACTGCCCCTCCTCATCCTCCTGACGACGCAGGTTCTTCTTCCTGCCTTCTTCCTGCTGTGGCTCTGGCTGCCGCGCCCGGCCGACCAACTCGGCTGGGCCATGCGAGCCCTCTATGGCGGCTGCTACTTTACCTTCATCGCCGTCATCGGTCGCTGGGATTTCGTGAGTTCCACGCTGGCGGTCGGGCTACCGATCGTCTTCATCGGCCTGGCCGCGCTCGCCTTCATGCACGTTCGCGACCTGCCCTGGAACAAATCGGCCTCCGCGATACGCAGCCATGGCTTCACCGCCGCCATGGCCGTGTTCTTTCTGGCGCTCGCCGCCCGGGCGCTTTCGGGCTATGGCTATCACGAGAGCGCCGTTGACCTCGCCTTTCCCTTTGCCGCCGGCACCTACTATATCGGCCAGGGCGGAAGCACGACGTCGATCAACTTTCATCATGCGGACCAGAGCCAGCGCTATGCGCTCGATATCGTCGCGCTCAACGGTTTTGGCGCGCGCGCCAGGGGACTGATGCCGAAGGATCTGGCCGACTACGCCATCTACGACCACGCGGTCACGAGCCCCTGCACCGGCGTCGCCATTTCCACCCGTGACGGCATAGAGGACAACCGGATTTCGCAGACGAACATCACGGAACCGGCAGGCAACCACATCATCCTCGCCTGCGGCACGGCGCGCATCCTGCTGGCCCATCTCAGGAAGGGTTCGCTCGCCGTCACCGGTGGCGACATCGTCACGCAGGGCGACATGCTCGGCCGGGTCGGCAATTCCGGAAATTCCTCCGAGCCGCACCTGCACATGCACGCCTATCTCGGCGGCACGCTGGACTACAGCGCGGGCCAGGGCGTGCCGATGACCTTCGACGGCCGCTTCCTCGTGCGCGGCTCCACCGTCACCATCCCCTGAAATCAGGATTTGATCCGTTCGAACCAGCCGTCCTCGTCGATGACCTCGATGTTGAACTCCTGCGCCTTGTCGAGCTTCGAGCCGGCGCCCGGTCCGGCCACCACAAGATCCGTCTTCTTCGACACGGACCCCGCCACCTTCGCGCCCAGTCGCTCGGCCATGGCCTTCGCCTCGTCGCGGGTCATCTTCACCAGCGATCCGGTAAAGACCACCGTCTTGCCGGCGACGGGGCTCGACGTCGCGACGACCGCCTCGGCGGCCTCCGGCGTCACTTCCTGCAACAGCCGCTCGATCACGTCGAGATTGCGCGGCTCCTTGTAGAATTCCACCATCGCCCGCGCGACCACCTCGCCGATGCCGTCGATGCTGTTGAGTTCGGCCCACGCCTCGCCCGAGAGCGAAGCCGCCCCCTTCATTGCCTCCTCGAAGGCGGCATAGGTGCCATAGGCGCGCGCCAGCAGCTTGGCATTCGTCTCGCCGACATGGCGGATGCCGAGCGCATAGATGAACCGGTTGAGCGCAATCGACCGCCGGGCGTCGATGGCGTCGAAGAGCTTGCGCACGCTGACCCTGCCGAAGCCGTCGATGTTTTCGAGCTTCGTCAATGCGGATGCTTCCTGGCGCTTCCTGAGCGTGAAGATATCCGGCGCGGTGCGGATCGTCAGCGACGGGTCTTCCGCCTCGAAGAAGAAGTCGATCTGCTTTGCACCCAGCCCCTCGATGTCGAAGGCGTTGCGCGAGACGAAATGCTTCAGGTGCTCCACGGCTTGCGCGCGGCAGAAGAAACCGCCGGTGCAGCGCGTGACGGAATCGAGCCGGCCCGTCTTCTCGTTGCGCTCGCGCACGGCATGGCTGTCGCAGACCGGGCAGGTCCGCGGGAATTCGTAAGGGATCGACCCCGCCGGGCGCTTCTCCATCACCACGTCCAGCACCTGCGGGATGACGTCTCCCGCCCGCTGCACGATGACCGTGTCGCCGATGCGGATGTCGTGATCTTCCGGGCGGATGCGCTCGCCGCTATTGCCGATGCCCTCGATATAGTCGGCATTGTGCAGGGTGGCGTTGGTGACGACCACGCCGCCGACCGTGACCGGCGTCAGCCGCGCCACGGGCGTCAGCGCACCGGTTCGTCCAACCTGGATGTCGATCTTCTCGACCGTCGTGAAGGCCTGTTCAGCCGGGAACTTGTGCGCCGTCGCCCAGCGCGGCGAGCGGGAGCGGAAACCGAGGCGCTCCTGAAGCGCGAGCTCGTCCACCTTGTAGACGACGCCATCGATATCGTAGTCGAGGTCCGGGCGGGCAAGGCCGATATCGCGGTAATGCGCGATGATCTCCTCGACGCGCGAGAGCCGCTTCGTCATCGGATTGACCGGGAATTCCCAGGATTTCAGCACCTCGATCATGCCGAACTGCGTATCCGCCGGCATGTCCGACATCTCGCCCCAGGCATAGGCGAAGAAGCGCAGGTTGCGGCTCGCCGTCACGGTGGCATCGAGCTGGCGGAGCGAGCCCGCCGCCGTGTTGCGCGGGTTGACGTAGGTCTGCTTGCCCTCCGCCGCCATCTTCTCGTTGAGTGCGAGGAAGTCGCTCTTGGCCATGTAGACCTCGCCGCGCACCTCGACCACCGCGGGCGCGCCGGCCGGCAGCCGGTTCGGGATCTCGCCGATGGTCTGCACGTTCGCCGTCACGTTCTCGCCC
This sequence comes from Shinella sp., assembly GCF_049651085.1. Taxonomy (GTDB): domain Bacteria; phylum Pseudomonadota; class Alphaproteobacteria; order Rhizobiales; family Rhizobiaceae; genus Shinella. Next base: position 105,470 of record NZ_JBASBL010000016.1, on the reverse strand, counting down.
GTCGTGCCGTCGCCGCGCGTCGCCGCACTGACGAGCCGGCCGTTTTCGTAGCGGATCGACATGGAGAGCCCGTCGATCTTCGGTTCGGCGGTAAACGCGATCGAATCGTCCGGCAAGCGGCCGAGGAAGCGATAGACCGAGTTCACGAAATCGCGCACGTCCTCGTCCGAGAACGTGTTGTCGAGCGAGAGCATCGGACGCGAATGGGTGATCGGAGCGAAGGTAGGCAGCGGCGCTGCCCCCACCCGGCGCGACGGGCTGTCATCGCGCACCAGTGCTGCAAAACGGGCCTCGATTTCCTCGTTGCGCCGCTTCAGCGCATCGTAATCCGCGTCCGAAATCTGCGGCGCGTCCTGCCCGTGATAAAGCTCATCGTTGCGCGCGATTTCAGCAGCCAGAAAGGCAAGCTCGGCCGCCGCTTCGTCTTCGGTCAGGTTCTCGACAGGAATTTTCGCGTTTGCCATGACATGCTCCGGATTTCGAAACAGGTTTTAGAGCAAACTTGGCGAAAGGAAAGTGGGCCGCGCTGCTCACACACCGCCGGAGAGCAACCGTGCTGCCGCCGCCCTCGCCTCGTCGGTCACCGAAGCGCCGGCGAGCATGCGCGCGATCTCTTCCGTGCGGGCACCCTCGTCCATGCGGGCGACGCGGGTGGCGACCGTCTCGCTGCCCTCGACCGGCCCCTTGGAGATCAGGAGATGCGTTGCGGCGCGCGCAGCGACCTGCGGCGCGTGGGTGACGGAAAGCACCTGCACGGTGGACGACAGGCGCTTCAGCCGCTGGCCAATGGCATCCGCGACTGCCCCGCCGACACCAGTGTCTATTTCGTCGAAGACGAGCGTCGGCGCCGAACCGCGGTCGGCAAGCGCCACCTTCAGGGCCAGCAGGAAGCGCGAGAGTTCACCGCCCGAGGCGACCTTCATGATCGGGCCGGGACGCGTGCCGGGGTTGGTCTGGACGTGGAACTCAACCGTGTCGATCCCCTCCTCGACGCCGCCTTCCGGATCCGTTGTGATCTCGACCGAAAAACGCGCGCGTTCCAGCTTCAACGCCGGCAGTTCAGCCATCACGGCAGCGGCAAGCGCCTTTGCCGTATTGTGCCGCCTCTGCGAGAGCGAGCGGGCGGCGCTCTCGAAGGCAGCCCGCGCCTCGGTAAGCCTGCCCTGCAACTGCACCAGCTTCTGCTCGCCGGCATCGAGATCGGCAAGGTCGGCGATCATCTTGACCGCCAGCGCGGGAAGCCCGGTGACTGGCACCGAATATTTGCGCGCGGCGGCACGCAGCGCGAAAAGGCGCTCTTCCGTGCGTTCCAGCTCCTTGGGATCGTATTCCGTCTTGCGGAGCGCCGCATCGACCGCCATCTGCGCGTCGGAAAGGTGGCCCAGCGCCTGGTCGAGCAACTCGACCGTCTCCTCGAGAAGACCCGGCGCCTCGTGGCTCTTGCGCTCCAGCCGGCGCACCAGCGCGGCGATAAGCGGCACGGGAGACGCATTGCCGTTCAGGAAATCGCTTGCCTCGTTGATATCGCCGGCAATGCGCTCGGCCTTCATCATGCGGGCGCGAACCTCTGCCAGTGCATCCTCCTCGCCATCCTGCGGCGAGAGGGTTTCCAGTTCCTCGACGGAAGAGCGCAGGTAGTCGGCCTCGCGGGCGGCGGCCTCCACCTTCTCGCGGTGACGGCGCAGCGTGCGCTCGGCCTCCTTCCACTGGTGATAGAGCGTCCCGACATCGATCGCCGCCTCGCTGAGGCCACCGAAGGCGTCGAGCAGCAGGCGATGCGCGTCGGTGTCGACAAGCGCGCGGTCGTCGTGCTGGCCGTGGATCTCGACGAGAAGCTGGCCGGCCTGGCGCATCAGTTGCACGGAGACCGGCTGGTCGTTGACATAGGCCTTGGTGCGGCCGTCGGCGGATTGCTGGCGGCGGAAGATCAGGTCGCCGTCGTCGTCGATGCCGTTGTGGCGCAGAAGCGCGCGAGCGGCATGGACACCCGGCACGTCGAAGACGGCGGTCACCTGGCCGCGCTCGGTGCCGTGGCGAACCAGAGAACCATCGCCGCGCCCGCCGAGGGCCAGCGAAAGGCTGTCGAGGAGGATGGATTTACCTGCGCCGGTCTCGCCCGTCAGCACGGAAAGACCCGGCTCGAAAGCGAGATCGAGCCGTTCGATCAGGACGATATCGCGGATCGATAGCTGCGCCAGCATATCGCGTCATATCTCTAAGGTCAGGCGCCGACCAGCTTCTTGCCGGCGCGAGCGATCCAGGAACCGGAATTTTCGCGCGGCTCGAGCCCCTTCGTCTGAAGGAGCTTGTAGCTGTCGGAGTACCATTGGCTGTCGGGGTAGTTGTGGCCGAGCACCGCGGCCGCCGTCTGCGCTTCACTGTCCACGCCCATGGCGTAGTAGGTCTCGACGAGACGCGCCAGCGCTTCCTCGATCTGGTTGGTCATCGCATATTTTTCGACCACAACGCGGAAGCGGCTGGCAGCCGCGATATATTCCTTGCGCTCGAGGTAGTAGCGACCGATCTGCATTTCCTTGCCGGCGAGCTGATCGCGCGCAAAGCGAATCTTCACCTGCGCATCCTCGACATATTCCGAATCGGGATAGTTATCGATGACGGCCTGCATGGCTTCGATCGTCTGCTGCGAGGCGCGCTGATCCTGCGTCACGCTCGGGATCTGCTTCCAGTAGCCAAGGCCGACGATATACTGGGCATAGGCGGCATCCGAAGACCCCGGATAGAGGCTCAGGTAGCGCTTGGCGGCTGTGATTGCTTCTTCGTTGCGACCCTGGCGATAATTCGTGAAGGCCGTCATGACGAGCGCCTTGCGGGCCTGTTCGGAGAACGGGCTCTGGCGATCGACCGCCTCGAACTTGCGGCTCGCCTCCGTAACCTTACCGGCGTTCAGGTTGGCAAGGCCCTGATTATAGAGCGTGTCGGGGGATTCGGTTTCGCCGGTCAGTTTCGTGATGTCGATGTCCGGGTCCGACTGGCAAGCGGAAAGACCAACGGAAGACGCCGTAGCGAAAAGCGTAAAATAGACAATGCGCGCCGTCTTCTTCACACCAACAGACCCTGCAACAACCATGTGACAATCCCAGTTCAACGGCAGCCTATGCGGACGGGCCGCACACGCGCCCCGCGTTGTATCTCCAAATACGTAGAGACCGCAACGCCATGCCGCCGCATTAACGCATTTTTATGGCATAGGTCGGGAGAGATGCCGGAACGATCCTATTCAGACGGACCAGGGCGCGAACTCGGGAGCGTTGACGGCGACCAGTTCACGCTGGCCGGCGCGCGAGCGCGGCGCGGCAGCTTCAACCACCTCATAGGCAGTGCGGTCGCTGAGCAGCGCGTTCAGGGCATGGGCGTTCATCTTGTGGCCGCCGCGATAGGACCGGTAGCAGCCGATGAACGGCGCACCGGCAAGGGCAAGATCGCCCACGGCGTCAAGCGTCTTGTGGCGCACGAACTCGTCCTTCGCGTAGCGCAGGCCCTCGACATTGATCACCGTGTGGTCATCGGAGATGACGACGGAATTCTCCAGCGAGGAGCCGAGCGCATGGCCTGAAGCCCAGAGCCGTTCGACATCACGCATGAAACCGAAGGTACGGGCGCGCGACAGTTCGTTGCGGAACGTCGCCGGCGTCAGGTCGCCCTTCCAGGCCTGGCGCCCGATGAGCGGGGTGTCGAAATCGATCTCGACTTCGAATCGCGTGCCGTCATAGGGTGAGAACTCCGCCCAGGAGGCACCCGCCTCAATGCGGACCGGCTTGATGATGCGGATGTAGCGGCGCTTCACAGCCAGCTGCACGATGCCGACATGGTCGATGGCGTCGATGAAAGGCGCGGAACTGCCGTCCATGATCGGCATTTCGGCGCCATGCACTTCGATCAGCACATTGTCGAGGCCGAGCGCATAGAGCGCGGCCATGACATGCTCGATCGTCGCGATGGAGGTTGCCGGAGAAAAACCGAGAACGGTGCACAGATCCGTGTTGCCGACCTGCGAGGAGACCGCGCGGTATTCGCTGACCGTGCCGTCGTCGTGCAGGCGCTGGAAGACGATGCCGCTGTCGGCTTCAGACGGATTGAGAGTGATCGACACAGCCGCGCCGGAATGGACGCCCGTCCCGGAAATCGTCACCGGGCTGGAAATCGTCGTCTGGAAACCGAGCATACCGATCGTCATGTGCATTTGCCTTATCTTACTATCGGCTTATTCTTCGCCGACATTGTCTCTTTCACGCCCCTGAGGGGCCACGCGCCGAACGCAGTAGCGTCCGCCGACCAAATGTGCCGGAAGTCTGGAATGTTCTTTGCGTTCCGGTGATACCGGTTACGCGGATCCTGACCATGCCCTTTGCCCGGGCTGAATGTAGTAGGCCCCTCAGCGTCAGACAAATCACTGTTTCTTTCGGTTTGTTACGCGAGTTTCATGGCAACAAGCCATTGAAAACAAACAGAAATAAAAATGCCCGGATCAAAGATCCGGGCACCTTGTTACAAGGCCGTCATCGCGGCCTCAGTTGGACTGCCGGCGAAGGAACGCCGGAATCTCCAGCTGGTCGTCCTCACCCAGCGAACGGGCCTGCGGGCTGGCACGGCCGTGATCGTCGAGCTGGCCACGGCGCGGCGCGTAGAGGCTGGCTTCCGGCGACAGCGGGCGACGCTGCTGCTGGGCAGGCGCCTGTTCCTGGGCCGCCTGGACGTCTTCCTGGCGGCCGAGCGACGAGGTCAGGCGGCGAAGCAGGCCCATCGGACCACGCTCTTCCTGATGCGCGACCGGCTGCGGTGCCGTGCGATGATCCATCTCTGCCTGCACGACCGGGGGGAAATCCTCGATCTTCGGCATGCGCATGGCCTGCGGCTCCTGACGGATGATCGGAGCAGAATGCTCGACACGCTCCTGCATGACAGGGGCCTGATGAACCGGCTGCTGGACCGGAACCGCGCGCTGCATGACGGGGGCCTCGGCAGGGGCCGCGAAGATGCGGTTCTGCATACGGGGCTCTTCGTGGTGCGCGGCGACCGGCTGCATCACCGCCGGACGGCTGGCCGGAATGGCAAGCTCGCGCTCGAGGTTTTCTTCCGAAGCGCGGATGGCTTCGGCGATCGGGTCAATCACCGGCTGCTGGAAAACCGGCTGCTGCATGACGGGCTGGGGCTGCTGGATGGCAGCGACCGGCTGGGCGGGAACGGCAGCGGACGGACGAATTACAGGCTTGCTCTGGCCGCGAAAGTCAGCCGAACGACCGGCCACCTCCGAGGCCGTGCGGTCGATGCCGGTTGCAACGACGGAGACGCGGATGAGGCCATCGAGTTCTTCGTCGAAGGTCGCGCCCAGGATGATGTTCGCGTCCGGATCGACTTCCTCGCGGATACGGGTTGCAGCCTCGTCCACTTCGAAGAGGGTGAGGTCGCGACCGCCGGTGATCGAGATCAGCAGGCCCTGCGCACCCTTCATCGAGGTCTCGTCGAGCAGCGGGTTGGCGATAGCAGCTTCTGCGGCTGCCATTGCGCGGCCTTCGCCCGAAGCTTCGCCCGTGCCCATCATGGCGCGGCCCATCTCGCGCATCACCGAACGCACGTCGGCGAAGTCGAGGTTGATGAGGCCTTCCTTGACCATGAGGTCGGTGATGCAGGCAACGCCCGAATAGAGCACCTGATCGGCCATCGCGAAGGCGTCGGCAAATGTGGTTTTGTCGTTGGCGATGCGGAAGAGGTTCTGATTCGGGATGACGATCAGCGTGTCGACCGACTTCTGCAGCTCCAGGATGCCTTCCTCGGCAAGCCGCATGCGGCGGCCGCCCTCGAAGTGGAACGGCTTGGTGACGACGCCGACGGTCAGGATGCCCTTGTTGCGGGCCGCCTGCGCGACGACGGGAGCTGCGCCCGTGCCCGTGCCGCCGCCCATGCCGGCGGTGACGAAGCACATATGCGTGCCGTTCAGGTGATCGATGATTTCGTCGATGCACTCTTCAGCGGCGGCGCGGCCGACTTCCGGCTGCGAGCCGGCGCCGAGACCTTCGGTGACCGCGACACCCATCTGGATGATGCGCGAAGCCTTGGTCATGGAGAGCGCCTGGGCGTCGGTGTTGGCGACGACGAAATCGACGCCTTCGAGGCCAGCGGTGATCATGTTGTTGACGGCATTGCCGCCACCGCCACCAACGCCGAAGACGGTGATGCGGGGCTTCAGCTCGGTGATGTCCGGCTTCTGCAACTTGATAGTCATGGTACTTGTCCTTTCGTTTCCGGCCGCATCGCCCAGCCGTTCTGTCCCTAAAACCTGGTTGTCGGTCTCTTCCGGCGGCGAACCGCCGGAAAACCCGTCAGAAACTTTCCTTCAGCCATTGCCCCACGCGAGCGATCCGGCCGTTGCCCCCTGTCAGCTGCGAGAGCATGCCGCCCTGCACAGCGTGTTCTTCAAGTTCCGCGACCTGCGGATAGATCATCAGACCCACCGCGGTCGAAAAGGCCGGGCCCTTTGCCGCCGTCGGCAGGCCGGACACGCCCAGCGGGCGGCCGATGCGGACGTTGCGGGCGAGGATGCGGCGAGCCGCTTCCGGAAGACCCGTGAGCTGGCTTGCGCCGCCCGTCAGTACGATCCGCTTTCCGACGATCGGCGAAAAGCCGGAGCGCTGGATGCGGTCGCGAATAAGTTCGAGCGTCTCGTCGATCCGGGCCCGCACGATGCGCGAGATGAGCGCGCGCGGCACATGGGTCGGCTGGTCCCGGTCATCCTCGCCGATCGGCGGAACGGTGATGATGTCACGCTCGTCGCCGGCATTCGGCAGCGCCGAACCATGCACGACCTTCAGGCGTTCTGCGTCCTCGATACGGGTCGAAAGACCGCGCGCCAGGTCCGTCGTGACGTGGTGGCCGCCAAGCGAAACCGCATCGGAATGCACCAGCTTGCCTTCGGCGAAGACCGAGATCGTCGTCGTGCCGCCGCCCATGTCGATGCAGGCGCAGCCGAGTTCGACTTCATCGTCGACAAGGGCCGAAAGTCCGCTTGCATAGGGCGTCGCCACCATGCCTTCGACGGAGAGATGCGCACGGTTGATGCACAGCTCGAGGTTCTTCAGCGCCGAGCGCTCGGCCGTCAGCACATGCATGTCGACACCGAGCACGTCGCCGAACATGGCAAGCGGATCGCGGATGCCGCGTTCGCCGTCCAGCGAGAAGCCGGTCGGCAGCGAATGGAGGATCGCCCGGTCCTGGCGCAGCGACTGCTGGCCGGCAACGGCAAGCACCTTGCGCAGGTCGTTCGCATCGACTTCCTGACCGCCGAGGTCGATCGTGGCGGTGTAGACGTCGCTCTGCAGGCGGCCCGTCGAAACATTGACGATCAGGCTCTCGATGGTCAGGCCGGCCATGCGCTCGGCCGCGTCGACAGCAAGGCGCACGACGCTTTCGACAGCATCGAGATCGATGATCACGCCGTTCTTCACGCCGCGGGATTTCTGGTGGCCGATCCCGATGACCTCGACATTGTGCGTGCGGCCGGGAAGGATCTCGCTTTCGGCGCGCGGCGTCAGCCGGCCGATCATGCAGACGATCTTCGTGGATCCGATGTCCAGGACCGAAACGACGTGAGCCCGCTTCGAGGAAAGCGGCTTCAAGCGCGGCAGGCCGAAATGGGACGAACCGAAAATGCTCATGTGCGCTTCGCTGCCTTCTTCAGGTCCTTTGCCCTCTGCTCGACCGCCGCATTGCGGCGTTCCAGCGCCCCTTCCGTCAGGCGAACCGTCGTGCGGTCCTCAAGCCTCAAGTCGACGGCTGCGATATCGCGCTCCAGGATCCCCTGCTCCGCATCCAGCGTCGCAAGCATGTCCATGGCGCGCGGCACGTTGTGTTCCGGCAGCTTCACGACGATGCCGCTGTCGAGACGCAGGTCCCAGCGGCGGCCGGCAACGCGGATATACGCCTTCACCCGGGACTTGATCTCCGGCCAGTTGTCGAACTCTGCGGCAAAATCGGCCGCAGCGGTTTCCGCATCGCGACCTACGAACAGCGGCAGCGCGGAAAATTTGTTGTCGCGCAGTGGTGCAATCACGCTGCCGTTCTTTTCGATCAGCGACAGGTCGTTGCCGTGCTGCCAGATCGCGAAAGCCTCGCGCTCCTTGAGCGTGATCTCGATCGTGCCCGGATAGACCTTGCGGACAGAGACGTCCTGCACCCAGGGCAGATCAGAAAGCTTCTGCCGCGCGTCCTTAACGTCCAAGGCGACCAGCGAGGTCGTGCCGTCGAGGCCGAGGCGCTCAAGAATGTCGATCTCCGACGTCTCGCGATTGCCGGAGACCTTCACATCCTCGATGGCAAAGCCGATCGCAGTGGTCGAGGCCTGCGCGAAATCCTGCGAGTGGCCGCCGATCGACATGCCGTAGAGGCCGGTCGCACCGAGGAAAAGCCCGGTCGCCACAGTGCCGACGTGGCGCGGAATATAGATGCGGCCAGCCGCAAGGCTGACGAGGAAGCGGACGATCCGGCGCAGCGGGCGCGGCAGAACGCGACCGGCTTCCGTCTCGGCAAGCCCGGCGGGACGAACCCTGCTCTTCTTGACGCTCAACGCAAACAAGACGCGTCCTCCACTATCCACTTCAAGAATTCACCAAAGGAATGACCGGCATGGTCGGCCATTTCGGGCACCAGGGAGGTGGGGGTCATGCCGGGCTGGGTGTTGACCTCCAGCCAGACAAGCTCGCCATTCTCGGAGAAGCGGTCGTCGTAGCGGAAGTCGGAACGGCTGACGCCACGGCACCCGATCGCTTGATGTGCCTTCAGTGCGAGTGTTTGTACTTTTTGGTAAATATTCGGTGAAATTTGCGCCGGGATGACGTGTTTCGAGCCACCTTTTACATATTTGGAATCATAGTCGTAGAAGGCGTGGCCCTGCGGCACCACTTCCGTCACGCCAAGCGCCACATCGCCCATGACCCCGCAGGTCAGCTCGCGCCCGTAGATGTAGCGCTCGACCATCACGTTGTCGCCATAGCGCCATTCATCCGAAGTAATGATCTGCGGCGGATGCGACTGGTCTTCCTTGACCATGACGACACCGAACGAGGAGCCCTCGCACACCGGCTTGACGACGTAAGGCGGCTTCATCGGATGGGCCGAGGTGAAGTCGAAACGGTTCATCAGGCGCTGCTCGGCGACCGGAACGCCGGCTGCCTTCGCGACGATCTTGGCCTGCGACTTGTCCATGGCGAGCGCCGAGGCGAGCACGCCGGAATGGGTGTAGGGAATTTCCAGATATTCGAGGATGCCCTGGATGGTGCCGTCTTCGCCGAAGGGGCCATGCAGCGCGTTGAAGGCGACATCCGGCTTCAGCTCGGCAAGCACGCTCGCGACGTCATGCCCGACATCGACGCGCGTAACCTTGTAGCCCTCGGCCTCAAGCGCGTCGGCGCAGGCATTCCCCGACGAAAGGCTCACCGGCCGCTCCGACGAAAAACCACCCATCAGCATCGCGACATGCTTTACGCTCATAGAACCCCCAACTGAATTCCGCACATTGCGTCTCGTCGCTTGTGCGGACCTGATTTTCTTACCGGCCCCGACTCGGCGGTGAGATGGGACCACTAGAGCGTCATTAAGGTTAATGAAGCGTTTACTTTCGTTAACCTGACGCGCTGCGGGATAAATTTTCCGAACACCGAATCAAGCGACACTTCGATTCTCTCACTGGAATCAGAGAGTTGTGATTGACGCAAGAGAAAGCGGCAAAATCCCGACATGAGACTCCCGGACAGCAACCACGAGGCGGCACCCGCAAGCCTGGTAAACGCGGGAGGCGTCGGCGAGCACGAATAGTACGACTTAAGCCCCCTTCGGCGTACTTTTATTGTTTCAGCGGTCGACCGGTTGGCGTAATAGACCCGCGCTGCCTCCCAAGACGGCAAAAAACCAGAAAAGGCACCGCCAATGAGTGAAACAAGCTCTACTGGGTCGCCGACCGCAACGCATTCCAACCGCGCCGGGCTCAACTCCCCGGCGCGCGTTCTTTTTGCAAGCCTGGTCGGAACGACCATCGAATTCTTCGATTTCTACGTCTATGCAACGGCCGCAGTGCTGGTCTTCCCGACGCTGTTCTTCCCGAACAACGATCCGACGACCGCCCTGCTCGCCTCCTTCGCGACCTTCTCCATCGCCTTCTTCGCCCGTCCGTTCGGCGCAATCGTGTTCGGCCACTATGGCGACCGTGTCGGCCGCAAAACGACGCTCGTCGCCGCACTGCTGACGATGGGCGTGTCGACCGTGATCATCGGTTTGCTTCCCACCTACGAATCGATCGGCGTGGTTGCACCGCTGCTGCTGGCGCTTTGCCGTTTCGGTCAGGGCTTCGGTCTCGGTGGCGAATGGGGCGGCGCCGTGCTGCTGGCGACGGAAAACGCCCCTCCGGGCAAGCGCAGCTGGTACGGCATGTTCCCGCAGCTCGGCGCACCGGTCGGCCTGTTCCTCTCCTCGGGCGTCTTCTGGCTGCTGCTCCATGTCATGTCGCAGGAGGCGCTGCTGTCCTGGGGCTGGCGCATTCCGTTCATCGCCTCGATCGTCCTGATCGCCGTCGGCCTCTGGGTTCGCCTGTCGATCACCGAAACGCCGGCCTTCCAGAAGGCCATCGACAAGCAGGAACGCGTGGAGGTTCCGGTCGTCGAACTCTTCCGCAACCACAAGCGCAGCCTCGTGCTCGGCACGTTCGTGGCGCTCGCCACCTTCGTGCTGTTCTATATCGGCTCGGCCTATCTGTTGTCCTACAACGTCAAGGTCCTCGGCCTGCCCTTCGTGGAGGCGCTTGAAGTCCAGCTCATCGGCTCGGTACTGTTCGGCCTGTTCATTCCGCTTGCCGGCAAGCTTGCGGAACGGTTCGGCCGTCGCGAAGTGCTGATCGCCACCACCGTCCTGATCGGCATCTTCTCGTTCTTCCTGCCCGGCCTGATGACCGGCGGCGAGAGCGGCATCTTCATCTTCGTGATCTTCGCGATGGCGTTGATGGGCATGACCTACGGCCTGATCGGCACGGCGCTCGCTGCGCCCTTCCCCACGAAGGTGCGCTATACGGGCTCGTCGATCACCTTCAACTTCGCGGGAATCTTCGGCGCATCGCTCGCGCCCTATATCGCGACGTGGCTGCAGGCGAATTACGGCATGACCTATGTCGGCTATTATCTCGGCCTTTCCGCCGTGATCACGCTGGCCTGCATCCTGCTTTCGGGCAAGGACGAGGTCTGAGCCCTTCAGGGCTGCGAATCAAAAACCCGCCGCGGCGACGCGGCGGGTTTTTCATGTCTGCGATCGATCGATCAATCGTCTTCGCCGACCACTTTCCAGATCACCGCGCCGATCACCGCGCCGAGGATCGGAGCCAGCCAGAACAGCCAGAGCTGTGAGAACGCGGCCGTATCGGCAAACAGCGCGACGCCCGTCGAACGCGCCGGGTTCACCGAGGTGTTCGAAACCGGGATCGAGACGAGATGGATCAGCGTCAATCCCAGGCCGATGGCGATCGGCGCAAAACCGGCCGGCACACGGCCGTGGGTCGAACCGAGAATGATGATGAGGAAGAACGCCGTTAGAACCACTTCGGCGACCAGCACGGCCGTCAGCGAATAGCCGCCCGGCGAAAGCTCCCCGTAACCGTTCGAGGCAAAGCCGCCCGCCTGGAAACCGGCCTTGCCGGAGGCGATGAGGTAGAGCACGGCAGCCGCCGCAATCGCACCGACAACCTGCGCCACGATATAGGGCACGAGGCTTGCAGCCGGGAATTTACCGGCAACGGTGAGGCCCACGGAAACAGCCGGATTGAAATGCCCGCCGGAAATGCCGCCGACCGTATAGGCCATCGTCAGGACGGTGAGGCCGAAAGCGAAGGCAACGCCGAGCAAGCCGATGCCGACTTCCGGGAAGGCCGCTGCAAGCACGGCACTGCCGCAACCGCCAAAGACGAGCCAGAACGTACCGAGGAATTCTGCGGAGAGTTTCTTGAACATGAATGCCCCCTGATCCGAACCCCGCAGAGGCGGGGCTTCATCGCGCAACCATCGCGCGACTGAACGTAGCATTCGTCAAACTTGTCTGAATAGAGGCTGAATAAAGAAACAGAAGGCAGGCGGCGGGAAATCCCGCCGCGGCCTCCCCGGCAATCAGCCGTCTTCGCCTACGACCTTCCAGAGAACGGCGCCGATCACGGCGCCGAGCATCGGCGCCAGCCAGAAGAGCCAGAGCTGCGACAACGCAGCGGTATCGGCAAACAGCGCCAGCCCCGTGGAACGGGCCGGGTTCAGCGAGGTGTTGGTGATCGGGATCGACACGAGATTGATCGCCGTGAGGCTGAGACCGATGGCGATCGGCGCGAAACCCGCCGGAGCGCGGTCATGGATCGAGCCGAGGATGACGAAGAGGAACAGCACCATCAGCACCATTTCGGTGACGAGGCCCGCCGTCAGCGAATAGCCGCCGGGAGACAGCTCGCCATAGCCGTTCGCACCGAAACCGCCGGCCACGAAGCCGGCGTTGCCGGAGGCAACGAGATAGATCACCGCTGCGGCCGCGATCCCACCCGCCACCTGCGCGATGGCATAGGGCAGCACGTGGGAGGCCGGAAACTTGCCGGCGACCGCCAGCCCAAGCGAGACGCCCGGATTCAAATGCCCGCCGGAAACGTGGCCGACCGCATAGATCATGCTCATCACGGCGATGCCGGCGGAGAAGGAGATACCGACAATGCCGATACCGATGTCGGGAAAGGTCCCCGCCAGTATGCCGCTGCCGCTGCCGATGAAGATGAGCCAGAACGTACCGATGAATTCGGCCGCAAGTTTCCTGAACATGAATCCCCCATTTGCCCGTATGTCGGGCTTCGCCGTGCGCCCGAATACGCGATTTCACATGTTTTCTTGAAAACTGCCGGAGGGGAGAGAGAACGCGAGGCGTCGGGGACGCTCGCGAACTCCCCGGCAGGTAGATATGTCAGGCGGTCGCGCGGCCCAGGAATTCCTTGACCTCGTATCCGGGCATGAATTTGCCGAGACGCCTGATTTCCCATTGCAACATGACACCGGAATGCTCCAGCACGCGGCTGCGCACGGTCTCGCCGAGATATTCCAGCTCGTAGCCGGTTGCCTGTCCCGTGTTGATCATGAAATTGCAGTGCATCGGCGACATCTGCGCGCTGCCGATCATGAGGCCGCGGCAACCCGCTTCATCGATCAGCTTCCAGGCGGAGTGCCCCTCGGGATTCTTGAAGGTGGAACCGCCGGTCTTTTCACGGATCGGCTGGACGGTCTCGCGGTGCTGGCGCACCGCATCCATCTTGGCGCGGATCTCTTCCTTCTCGCCCGCCTGTCCCTGGAAGACGGCATGGGTGAAGATAAGGCCGTCCGGCGCGGCGGAATGGCGATAGGTGTAGCCCATATCGGCATTCGTCAGCACATGCTGGTTGCCCTTGCGGTCGACGGCATGAACCTCGACGACGAGGTCCTTCGTCTCGCCGCCATTGGCGCCGGCATTCATGCGCAGCGCGCCGCCGATTGCGCCGGGAATGCCGTAATAGAATTCGAAGCCGGCAATGCTGTGATCGAGCGCCATGGCGGCGATGTTCTTGTCCGGGCAGATGCCGCCGGCCTTGATCCTGTTCTCACCGGCAAGCTCGACTTCGCCAAAACCCTTGGCCGACAGCCGAATGACGATGCCGGGAATGCCGCCGTCGCGCACCAGCAGATTGGAGCCGACACCAGTCACCGTCAGCGGCACCTCTTCGGGTACGAGCTTGAGGAAGGTGACGAGGTCTTCGACGTCATGCGGATGAAACATCAGCTCGGCAAGGCCGCCGGCGCGGAACCACGTGACGCGATCCATCGGCGCATCCGGCGTCAGGCGACCACGCACCTCCTTGATGCCCTCGCCCAACGACGCCAGAAGTTTCGCACCATCCACCTGCTTCATGCCACCTGCCCCGAAATGCCTGCCAGTTCGTTCGGCAGCGCCTGCGCCCAATGCGTGATGCTGCCAGCCCCCAAGAGAACCACAAAGTCGCCAGGCTTTGCAATGCCGGCGACAACTTCGGCCAGCGCATCCGGCGAAGCAAGCAGGCGCGCATCGCGATGGCCGCCCGATTTGATGCGGGAAACCAGCTCTTCCGACGTCACACCCTCGATCGGGTCTTCGCCCGCCGCATAGATCGGCGAGATCAGGATCGTGTCGGCATCGTTGAAGCAGCCGGCAAACTCTTCAAAGAGGCTGGCCACGCGGCTGTAGCGGTGCGGCTGGTGCACGGCGATGATTCGGCCCGAGCAGGCCTCGCGCGCCGCACGCAGCACCGCCTTGATCTCGACGGGGTGGTGGCCGTAGTCGTCATAGACGCTCACGCCGTTCCAGGTGCCCGTAAGGGTGAAGCGACGCTTGACCCCGCCGAAGCTCGCCAGACCCTTGGCGATCAGCTCCGGCGAAATGCCGAGGCGCTGGGCGACGGCAATGGCCGCCGTGGCGTTGGAAACGTTGTGGCGGCCCGGCATCGGCAGGCGCAAGTCCTTCATCGAGATCACCTGGCCCGTGCGGCGGCGACGGATTTCCACGTCGAAGACCGATGTCGCGCCGTCCATGCGGATATTGCCGAAGCGCACGTCGGCCTGTGGGTTCTCGCCATAGGTGATGACCTTGCGGTCTTCGATGCGGCTGACCATGGCCTGTACTTCGGGATGGTCGAGGCACATGACGCCGAAACCGTAGAACGGCACGTTCTCGACGAACTGGCGGAAGGCCGCGCGCACGGCGTCGAAATCGCCGTAGTGGTCGAGATGTTCCGGGTCGATATTGGTGACGACGGCGACGTCGGCGGGCAGTTTCAGGAACGTGCCGTCCGATTCGTCGGCCTCCACCACCATCCACTCGCCCTCGCCCATGCGGGCATTGGTGCCGTAGGCATTGATGATGCCGCCATTGATGACGGTCGGATCGAGGCCGCCGGCTTCCAGCAGCGTCGCGACCATCGAGGTCGTCGTCGTCTTGCCGTGCGTGCCGCCGATGGCGATGGCGTTGCGGAAGCGCATCAGCTCGGCCAGCATTTCGGCCCGGCGCACGACCGGCAGCAGCTTTTCACGCGCGGCGATGAGTTCCGGATTGGTCTTCTTGATGGCCGTCGAGACGACCACCACTTCGGCGTCGCCAAGGTTCTCCGCCCGGTGGCCGACGGAGACGTCGATGCCCTTTTCGCGCAGGCGCTGCACATTGGCGCTGTCCGCCTGGTCCGAGCCCTGGACGCGATGGCCGAGATTGTGCAGCACTTCGGCAATGCCGCTCATGCCGATGCCGCCAATACCGATGAAATGAACGAGCCCTATGCTCTGCGGCATCTTCATGGCCGTTCTCCCTTGAATTGTGCGATGGTCTTTCCGCCCGCAATAGCCTCAACCATGGATGCGAGCAAGCGCGCGGCATCCGGTTTTCCCGCCTTTCTGGCGTTTTCGGCCATCGCCGCCATGCGCGCGGGATCGTGCATCGCCTTGGAAACGATGCCCGCAAGACGCTCCGTCGAAAGCTCCGACTGGGCAATGACCTTCGCCCCGCCGCCCTCGGCGAGCGCCGCCGCATTGGCCGCCTGATCATGATCAAGCGCGTAAGGATACGGCACGAGGATGGCCGGACGACCGATCACCGAGACTTCGGAAACGGTGGAGGCACCGGAGCGGCTGATGACGAGATGGGCGTGGCCGATGCGTGACGCCATGTCGGTGAAGAAGGGCGAGACATCCGCCGGGATGGCGAGATCGGCATAGGTGCGCACCACCTCGTCGCGGTCTTCCGGCCGCGCCTGCTGCGTGATCTTCAGGCGCGCGCGGTCCGCGGGCTCCATCGCCGCAATCGCGGACGGAATGGCCTTGGAGAAGAACTGCGCGCCCTGGCTGCCTCCGAAAACGACGAGACGGAATTCACCTTCGGCCGAGGCCTCATAGGCGATGCTCGCAGCCTCGAGCACGGCCGGGCGCACCGGATTGCCGGTTGTCACGGTCTTGCCGGCATATTGCCCGCCGGTCTCGGGCAGGAAGCCGCCGGCGATTGCCTTGACGCGGCTGGCGAGCGCCTTGTTGGCGCGGCCCATCACGGCGTTCTGCTCGTGGATCATCGAGGCGATGCCCATGCCCGTCGCGGCCAGCAGGGGCGGCACGGTCGGATAGCCGCCGAAACCGACGACGACTTTCGGCTTCAGCCGCGCCATCAGCCTGCGTGCAACGCGAATGCCCTTCCAGAGCGTGAAGAGCGACCGGGCGACGCTGATCGGGTTCTTCGAGCCGATCGTCGCGGACGGGACGACATGGATTTCATCGGCCGGGAATTTTCCGGCGAAGCGCTCGGCCCGGCTGTCGGTGACGAGGTGCACCGACCAGCCGCCGGCCTTCAGCTCATGCGCCAGCGCTTCTGCGGGAAAGAGATGGCCGCCGGTACCACCGGCGGCGAGAAGAACGATACCCTTGTTCATTCGAAACCCTTATTCAGCGGGCGCCACGATGCCACCGCGGAAGAGGCTGCGCTCGGAGGCGCGCTTTTCCGGCCGGTGGCGGGTCAGCGCCAGGATAAAGCCGGCGGTCACGCAGATCGCAACCATCGACGAGCCGCCATAGGAAATCAGCGGCAGCGTCATGCCCTTGGCCGGAAGAAGCTCGAGGTTCACGCCGATATTGATCATCGACTGCGTGCCGAGCAGAAGCACAAGGCCTGCGACGGCAAAGCGCGTGAAATCGTTGCGCTCCTTGAAGGCATGATTGAGGCCGCGCATCACCACGAAGGCAAAAACCAGCACGATGACCATGCAGAAGATGATGCCGAACTCCTCGGCCGCGACCGAGAAGATGAAGTCGGTGTGGCTGTCCGGGATGATCCGCTTGACCGTGCCCTCGCCCGGCCCCTGGCCGAACCAGTCGCCGCGGATGATGGCCTCGCGCGCCGTGTCCATCTGGAACGTGTCGCCTTCGCCGGTGAGGAACTTGTCAATACGCGACGCCACGTGCGGCAGGAACGTATAGGCCGTCAGAAGACCGCCGACGCCGGCGCCGCCGAGGATGATGATCCACAGCCAGGGCATGCCGGCCATGAAGAACATGCCGCCCCACACGGCGGCGGTCAGGATCGTCTGGCCAAGGTCGGGCTGGGCGACGAGCAGCGCCGCCACGATGCCGAAGAGGATGATGGCGAAGAGGTTGCCGGGAATTTCCGGCTGGCGGGCATGTTCCGCAAAGAGCCAGGCGCAGATGATGACGAAGGCCGGCTTCATGAATTCGGACGGCTGGAGCGAGAAGCTGCCGATCGATATCCAGCGCCGCGATCCCTTGACCTCGACGCCGAAGAACAGCGCAAGCACCATGGCCGCAAGCGAAATCACGAGCAGGATCATCGCCGCCCGGCGCACCTGCCGGGGCGACAGGAACGAAATGCTGAACATGACGGCAATCGACGGCAGCAGGAACATCGCATGACGTTTGACAAAGTGGAAGCTGTCGAGCCCGAGGCGCTCGGCAACCGCCGGGCTTGCCGCGAAGGACAGCATGAAGCCAAGCCCCATCAGCAGGATGAAGGCCGCCAGGAAGAGCCGGTCTATCGTCCAGAACCAGTCCGCCAATGCACCACGTTCGGCACGACTAACCATGTCTCTTTCCCCTGTTCCCCGGCAATTCCGAACGCAGAGCCGCTATGCAGCCTGCCGGAACCACCCTCGCTTAAACCTCGACCAGCATGGACACGCCGGGCAGCGCCGCGACATGTTTCACGAAGGCGTCGCCTCTGACTTCAAAATTCTTGTACTGGTCGAAGCTTGCGCAAGCCGGGGACAGGAGAACGGCGACGGGGCCGCTTCCATCCTGCCCGGCATCGGCAGCCGCGTCCTCCACAGCGCGCTCCAGCGTGCCGGCAATCTCGAAAGGCACCGTTTCGCCGAGCGTTGCGGCAAAGGCCGGCGCCGCCTCACCGATGAGATAGGCCTTGGCGATCTTCGGAAAGAAGCCGCCGAGGGTGGAAATACCGCCCTCCTTCGGCACGCCGCCGGCAATCCAGTAGATGCGCTCGAAGCTTGAGAGCGCGGGTGCGGCAGCCTCGGCGTTCGTGGCCTTGGAATCGTTGACGAAGAGCGTTTCGCCCCTGCGCCCGACCGGCTGCATGCGGTGTTTCAGGCCCGGGAACGAGGCAAGCCCCGCCCGGATTTCGTCTTCGCCGACCCCGACCGCAAGGCAGGCCGCAATCGCGGCCGCGGCGTTCTGGGCATTGTGGCTTCCACGCAGCGTCTGGATCGGCGACAGGTCGGCGATCTCGCGCGTTGCCGCGCCCTGCGCCAGGATGAGGCGCGCGCCGTCCGCATAGATCCCGTCAGCCAGCACATGACGCCGGGAGATGCGCACGACCTTCGTGCCGGTCCGCTCGACGCGGTCGGCGATCATGGCGCAGAAGGTGTCATCGACGCCGACGATCGCCGTCCTGCTGCCCGCGACCAGCCGCTCCTTCACGTCGGCATAGTGCTGCATGCTGCCGTGACGGTCGAGATGATCGGGCGTCAGGTTCAGCAGGATGCCGGCAGACGGGTTCAGCGTCGGGGCAAGGTCGATCTGGTAGGAGGAGCACTCGACGACATAGAAGCGGCCGGCCTTCGGCGGATCGAGCGTCAGCACGGCCGTGCCGATATTGCCGCCGAGCTGCATGTCGCGGCCGCTCACCCTGAGGATATGGGCGATCAGCGCCGTGGTGGTCGACTTGCCGTTCGTGCCGGTGATGGCGATGAAGGGGCAATCCGGGGCATGGGCCCGGCGCTCGCGCACGAAAAGCTCGACATCGCCGACAATCTCGACGCCGGCGGCGCGCGCAAGATCCGCGCTCCAGTGCGGCTTCGGATGGGTCAGCGGCACGCCGGGCGAAAGCACCAGCGCGTCGATGGCGTTCCAGTCGAGCTTGCGCAGGTCGCCGGTGTTGATGCCCGCCGCCGACGCATTCTCGACGCTGGCCGGGTTGTCGTCCCAGGCCGTGACATTCGCGCCGCCCGCGGCAAGCGCCAGGGCCGTCGCAAGGCCGGAGCCGCCGAGCCCGAAGAGCGCGACAGCCTTGCCTTTCAATGTGGTGACGGGGATCATCGGACCTTACCGCAGCTTGAGCGTGGAAAGACCGACCAGCGCCAGCACGACGGCGATGATCCAGAAGCGGATGACGACCTGGCTTTCCGTCCAGCCCTTCTTTTCGAAGTGGTGGTGGATCGGCGCCATCAGGAAGACGCGCTTGCCGGTGAGCTTGAACGAGGCGACCTGGATGATGACCGACAGCGTCTCCATGACGAAGAGGCCGCCGATGATCGCCATGACGATCTCGTGCTTGGTGGCGACGGCAACCGTGCCGATCAGGCCGCCGAGCGCCAGCGAGCCCGTGTCGCCCATGAAGATGGCGGCCGGCGGCGCATTGAACCACAGGAAGCCGAGGCCCGCGCCGATGACCGCGCCGAGCACGACGGCAAGCTCGCCGGTGCCGGGTACGAAATGGATCTGCAGGTAGTTCGAGAACACCGCGTTACCGGCGAGATAGGCGATGACGCCGAAGGAGGCGGCGGAGATCATCACCGGAACGGTCGCAAGGCCGTCGAGGCCGTCCGTCAGGTTCACCGCATTGCCAGCCGCCACGATGACGAAGCCGCCGAACAGCACGAAGAAGATGCCGAGGTTGAGCAGGAGGTCCTTGGCGAACGGAAAGGCGATGGACGAGCCGAAGGTCGAGCCCGCCGCCCCTGCCGAGAGCGAGGCGCGCATCATGAAATAGGTCGCAGCCCCCGCGATGATGAATTCGAGGCCAAGGCGCGCCTTGCCGGAAAAGCCCTTGTCCGTCTGCTTGGTGACCTTGAGGTAGTCGTCGTAGAAGCCGATGGCGCCGAAGCCGAGAGTGACGAGCAGGGTGGCGACCACATAGACGTTGGACAGGTCCGCCCAGAGCAGCGCGCTGCCGACGATGCCCGCAAGGATCATCAGGCCGCCCATGGTCGGCGTGCCGGCCTTCTTGAAATGGGTCTGCGGCCCGTCCGCACGGATCGGCTGGCCCTTGCCCTGCCGGATGCGCAGCGACGAGATGATCATCGGGCCAAACAGGAAGACGATGGTGGCCGAGGTGAACAGCGCAGCGCCGGTTCGGAAGGTAATGTAGCGAAACAGGTTGAACACCTGAACGGTGTCAGCCAGCTCGACGAGCCAAAGCAGCATTGTCACCCTTTCCCAAGAGGTTCCCCGAATCATCCCGGCGTGACGACCGCGGACGGAGAAGCAAATTTCAAAAAAAGATAAGGTCCGGCGGGCACCTGCCCGGCCGAACCTCCTCAACTCTCGCGTTCCCTCTCGGGGAGCGCTGGATATTTGTCAAGCAGCGCTGCCACGATGCGGCTGAAGCCCGTGCCCTTCGACGACTTGACCACCAGCACGTCACCTGGCTGCACCGCGACGAGCGCATGGGCAGCAAGCTGGTCGGCCGTATCGTGATAGACCGTCTCGACGCCTTCCGGCAGCACATCCCGCAAGGCCCCCATGTCCGGCCCACCAAGCCAGACGTCAGCGATGCCCGCCTCGATCAGCGGTTCGGCAAGGCCGGCATGTACGGCAGGCGAATGCTCGCCCATTTCCAGCATGTCGCCGAGAATGGCGATGCGACGGCCATTGCCGCGCGGCTCGCTATCGCGAAGCAGCGAGATCGCCGCGCGCATCGAGGCCGGGTTGGCATTGTAGCTTTCGTCGATCAGGGTGAACCAGCCGGCATCCTTTGCGAGGCGATAGCGCCGGCCACGCCCCTTCTCCGCCTGCATGGTGGCGAGTCCCGCCATCGCCTTTTCAATATCACCACCGGCAAGGTGGACGGCGCCGAGCACGGCAACGGCATTTTCGGCGATGTGCCTTCCGGGCGCGCCCATCGGCACTTCCAGCGTCTGGCCGCCGACCGTAGCCCGCAACAGGCTGCCTTCGTTCGTGCTGATGAAATCGAGCAGGCGGAATTCCGCTTCCGGGTCCGCCCCGAAGCTGTGGACATGCGAAACGCCCACGGCATGCGCCGCCTTCTCGAGGAAGGCGAACTGTTCGTTGTCGCGGTTGAGAAGGGCATGACCGCCGGGCACGACGCCCTCGAAAATCTCCGCCTTGGCGGCGGCGATTTCCTCTAGGTCGCGGAAATTGCCGAGATGGGCGGCGGCAATGGTCGTGACGATCGCCACATGCGGGCGCACCATGCCGACAAGCGGGCGGATTTCATCCGCATGGTTCATGCCGATTTCAAAGATGCCGTAGTCGGTGGTCTCAGGCATGCGGGCAAGCGTCAGCGGCACGCCCCAGTGATTGTTGAAGGAGGCGACGGAGGCATGGACGCTGCCCGAGGGGGCAAGCGCCTGCCGCAGCATTTCCTTGGTCGTCGTCTTGCCGACGGAGCCGGTGACGGCGATGATGCGGGCGGCGGTGCGGTCGCGCGCCGCGCAGCCGAGATCGACAAGCGCTTGCAATACGTCCGGCACCACGATCATCGGCGTGACGAGGCGGCCGAGCGCCGGCAGCTTTCCTTCGCTGACGACGAGCAGTCCTGCACCGTTGGCGATGGCGAAGCTCGCGAAATCATGACCGTCGACACGATCGCCCTTGATGGCGAAAAAGGCTTCGCCAGGCGTGATCGCGCGGCTGTCGATGGAAATGCCGGTTATGCCGTGCGGCAGGTTGCCGATGGGGCGGCCCCGCATGGCCGCAACGAGATCAGCACTGGTCCAGAGCCATGTCACCGGTCGAGTTCCTCCAGGGCCTTGCGCAGTTCGGCATGGTCGGAGAAGGGCAGCGTCACCGCACCGACGGTCTGGCCCTCTTCATGTCCCTTGCCGGCGACGATCAGCGTATCGCCGGATTGCAACATCCGGACCGCACCCCGGATGGCCTGCGCCCGGTCGCCGATCTCGGTTGCACCTTTGGCCGCGGCCATGATTTCGGAACGGATGACGGCAGGCACTTCCGAGCGCGGATTGTCGTCGGTGACGACAACCACGTCGGCAAGGCGCGTGGCGATTTCGCCCATGATCGGGCGCTTTCCCTTGTCGCGGTCGCCGCCGCAGCCGAAGACCACGATAACGCGGCCGGTCGTGAACGGGCGCACGGAGGTCAGCACGTTTTCCAGTGCATCCGGCTTGTGCGCGTAGTCGACATAGGCAAGCGCGCCGTTCTTCGCATGGCCGACCAGTTCGAGACGGCCGGAAGCGCCGATGAGCTTTTCCAGCGCGGCCATGGCAACGGCGGCAGGAACGCCGGTCGACATGGCGAGGCCGGCGGCGACGAGCGCATTCGCCACCTGGAAATCGCCTGCGAGCGGAATATGCACTTCAAAGATATCGTCGCCGACATGGATTTCAGCGATCTGCTTGTGGCGGAAATGCTCGACCCGCTTCAGCGCAAGATAGTCGCCCTTGCGGCCGACCGTGCGCACGTCAAGACCGGCCTTGCGGGCAGCGTCGATCGCCACGCCCGACCATTCGTCATCGGCGTAGATGACCGCCGGTCCGCCCTTCTCCAGCAACGTATCGAAGAGCCGCATCTTGGAGGCCATGTAGTGCTCAACCGTCGGATGGTAGTCCATGTGGTCACGGCCGAGATTGGTGAAGGCGGCGGCGGCGAGCTTCACGCCATCGAGGCGCGACTGGTCGAGGCCATGGCTGGAGGCCTCCATCGCCGCGTGGGTAACGCCGGCATCGGCAAGTTCCGTGAGCAGCGCATGCAGCGAGACCGGATCGGGCGTCGTCAGCGAACCGTAGTCGTTGCGGCCCGGTGCGACGACACCGGTCGTTCCGATCATCGCGGCGGCATGGCCGGCATGGGCCCAGATCTGGCGGGTGAAGGCGGCAACGGAGGTCTTGCCGGCGGTTCCGGTGACGGCGACCATGGTTTCGGGCTGGCGGCCGTAGAAGCGGGCGGCGGCAAGCGCCAGGAAGCGACGCGGCGAGGCTACGGGAATAACCGGGACGGCTGCGTCGGCCGAAGCGCCCTCCGCGATGACGACGGCGCTGGCGCCGCGGGAAACCGCATCGGCGATGAAGGCGCTGCCATCGGCCTTGGTGCCGGAAAGCGCAACGAAGAGATCGCCCGGCCTCACCGTCCGGCTGTCGCTGGCAATGCCGCTTACCTCTGTGGAGGCTGCGGCATGCGAGAGTTCGGTTTCGGGTCCGGCGAGGTCACTGATCTTCATTGTCCGCTCTATGTGTTTTCTGTTGGTAGCCGCTTCGCCCCACGAATCGGCGTCCCGTCTTCTCCATTCAATAAGACACAAGCAAGGCAGACCCGTCCTCACCAAATTTCGGCTTTACACCGAGAAGCGCGGCGGAACGGCGGATGATTTCACCCACCATCGGCGCAGCGTTGAGGCCAGCCGTGCGGCCACCGCCCTCGCCGGTCTGCGGCGCGTCGATGAAGGTCAGGACCACATATTTCGGGTCGTCGATCGGGAAGGCGGACAGAAATGCGTTGAAATTCTGCGTGTTGGAATAGCGCCCGCCGACGACCTTGTTGGCCGTGCCGGTCTTGCCGCCGACATTGAAGCCGGGCACCAGCGCACGCCGGCCGGAACCGTCATTTGCGTTCAGCTTGAAGAGATAGCGCATCTTGTCGACGGTATCGGACTTGAGGACGACCTTGGCGACCTCGTTTGCCTCGTCGACCGTGCGCGGCAGGAAGGTCGGATTGATGAGCAGGCCGCCATTCATCAGGGCGGCGGCAGCCACCGCCGTCTGCAGCGGCGTCGTCGAGACGCCATGGCCGAAGGAAATGGTGATCGAGTTGATCTTCTTCCACTCGCGCGGCTGCGTCGGCGTCTTCACCTCCGGCAGTTCCGTTTCGAGGCGCGTCAGAAGGCCAAGGCGCGTCAGGAATTCCTGGTGGCCGGCAATACCGATGACATCGGCCATTTTTGCCGTGCCGATATTCGACGAGTATTGGAAGATTTCAGGCACGGTCAGCACCCGGTGCTTGCCGTGGAAGTCTTTGATGGTGAAGCCGCCGATGCGGATCGGCGCGCGCGCGTCGAAACTGTCGGTGATCTTCACCTTGCCCGAATCGAGCGCCATGGCGGTGGTGAAGCTCTTGAAGGTCGAGCCCATCTCGAACGTGCCGTTCGACATGCGGTTCATCCAGCCGTCCTTGGCGCCTTCCGCCGGATTGTTCGGATCGTAGTCCGGCACCGAGGCCATGGCGAGGACTTCGCCGGTATGCACATCCATCACGACCGCACCCGCGGCGATCGCCTTGTACTTCTCCATGCCTTCCTTGACGACTTCGCGCACGATGGCCTGCACGCGAAGGTCGATGGAAAGACGCACCGGCTCCAGCTTGGCGTCACTCGTCATGCCGATGGCGGCGAGGTCGGCAAGCCCTTGGCTGTCGATATAGCGCTCCATGCCGGCAATGCCGCGGTTATCGATATTGACGTGGCCGACAATATGCGCGGCGGTGGCGCCGCCCGGATAGAAGCGGCGCTTTTCCGGCCGGAAACCGACGCCGGGAATGCCGAGCGCCAGAATGCGGCTCTGCTGCTTGGGGGTGAGCTGGCGCTTGAGCCACTGGAAGCGGGACTTCGAGGTCAGCTTGCGATAGGTGCCGCGCCGGTCGAGGTCAGGCATCACCGTCGCGAGCATCTCGACCGCCTCGTCCACATCGACGATCTTGTGCGGCTCGGCATAGAGCGAAACGGTGCGGATGTCGGTGGCGAGGATTTCGCCGTTGCGGTCCACGATATCGGGACGCGAGGCCATCAGGTGGTCTGCCGGGCCGATCGAGGAGACGGTCTCGGGCGACGCCATGCCATATTGCACGAGGCGCCCGCCGATAACGGCATAGACCATGCCGAAGCAGCAGACGATAACGGCGACACGGCTGCGCGCCTGCGAGCCGGAACGCTTGCGCGTGCCCTCGAAGGTCTGGCCGCCATTGCCGCCGGTCCGGTTGTGGTTGTTGCCACCGGCGTTGAAATGCGCCTTGCTCTTGAGGTCCATGATGCGGGAGAGAAACGACATCAGTTTGCCACCGATCCGGTTTGGATTGCATCCGTGCCCGAGGCATTCTTCTTGTTCTTGGCGACCTTGTCGTCCTTCTCCGGCGCAAGCGCCGGCAATTCGGCGGTCGCCATGGGCAATTCGCTCGGCCGCGCGAGCTGGGTCGATTCGGTGGGCACCAGCTTGAGGTCACCCTCGAAGGTCGTCACGAGGCGGTTCAGGCGGTTCGGCTGCGTGAGCAGCGCCCAGTCGGCCTTGAGAAGATCGATCGTGTCCTCTTCGAGCTTGATCTCGGCATCGAGCTTGCGCACCGTTTCGAGCTTGTTCTCGGCCTGGTGCTTGATCGAATAGGTGACGGTGGCTGCTGCGGTCATTACAGCGATCATGACGACATCAAGGGTACGAAACATCACTCAGCTTCCCATCTTCTCGAGGTCGGCAAGGTTGGGCAGATTGAAAATGGACAGATCACCCGTACCGGCCGGGGCGCTGGTGCGCTCGCCTGCCCGCAGCTTCGCGGAACGGGCACGCGGATTGACCGCGCTTTCCTCGTCGCTGGCCGCCACCATAGGGCGTCCGACTGGTGCGAAGGTTGCGGCGCGGTCGTGCACTTCGGGCAGATGCCGCGAGCCTCCCGCCTTGCCGGCGCGGTCCTGGAAGAATTTCTTGACGATGCGATCTTCCAGCGAATGGAAGCTGACGATGACGAGCCGCCCGCCCGGCTTCAGCGCGCGCTCGGCGGCGATCAGCGCCTGGGCGAGCTCGCCGAGTTCGTCGTTGACGAAGACGCGCAGCGCCTGGAAGACGCGGGTTGCCGGATGGATCTTGTCCTTCGCTTTACGCGGCGTCGTCAGCTCGATGAGGTTGGCAAGCTGCCGCGTCGTCGTGAAGGGCTCTTTCTCGCGCGCCTTCTCGATGGCGCGGGCGATGCGCCCTGGCTGCTTTTCCTCGCCGAGGAAGCCGAAGATGCGGATGAGGTCGGAGACCTTGGCGCGGTTGACCACATCGGCGGCCGAAACGCCGGATGCCGACATGCGCATGTCGAGCGGGCCGTCCTTCTGGAAAGAGAAACCGCGCTCGGCCTCGTCGATCTGCATGGAGGAGACGCCGACATCGAGTACCACGCCGTCGAGGCCGCCCTCGGGCGCATGCCTGGCAAGCTCGGAAAAGCGGGAATGAATGAGCGTGAGCCGGCCGCCGGAGGCCTCCACCAGCCCCTGCCCGCCGGCAATGGCGGTCGGGTCGCGGTCGAGACCGATGACATCGGCGCCGGCAGCAAGAATGGCGGAGCTGTATCCGCCTGCGCCGAACGTGCCGTCGAGAATGACTTCGCCGGGCTTGGGCGCAAGCGCCGCCATGACCTCGGAGAGAAGAACCGGAATGTGACGGACCGATCCGCCATCGGCTTCAGTAGAACCTCCGCCAAAATCCGCCGTCATTCCGATTCTCCGTCTTACCCCGAGCCCAGACCTCGCGTTCTGAACTCTTCCCGGGCCGCCGCCTGCATGGCTTGAAATGTCTGCGGGGCCCAGAGCTGAAAATGATCCGCCCGACCGACAAAGGTCACGTCCGTCGCGATGCCCGTATAGTCGCGGATGAAGTCCGTGACCGGCAGGCGCCCTTCCGAATCGAGCTTCATGAAGACGCCGCCCCCGTGAATGAGGAGCGACATCGAATTGGCCTTCGGCGAGAATACATCCTCGCTGGCGATCTGGCGCTCGAAACGATCGAGCAGATCCAGCCCTCCGACGCTGATCGCCGGAAACATGAAATCCTGGAAGCAATAGAGTTCCCGGATGTCGCGCTGCGACAGGACGGAACGGAATGACGAAGGCACGGAAACCCGCCCCTTGGCATCGATCCTGTTTGTCGCATTCGACAGGAACCGGTTCATGACGCGATACAGCCGCTCCCAAAACCGGAGCGCTGTGCATCCCCTCCGGCGCAACCAACACAACACAACGCACACGAACCAGCCCTGACACAACGCGCTTGCGTTGCACCATCCCCAGCGGGTTTGCCCTAAAGCTTTGCGATGATCGGACGCTCATGCGCCCTCGTGCAGTATGGTATTGGGATAACATGGGACCATATGGGCGTCAATGGGAATAGACCTCGTTCCCGCATTCAGACCGTCAAATGTTTATAAGGCGTTAAGTTTAACAAAAGGTTAGGGAGCCTCCCCTAGCGCCCCGGCTTTGCAGCTCGAAAAACGCTGCGCACGCTCGCCTCCGGGCAAGGCAAGGCATGCGCGAACCCCGAGGAATTCAGCGCATCGGGAAATGTTGAAATCGTCCTTGAAGGAGAGATTTTGCCAGTTGGCCTGTAAGCCGGGTTCTGTATGGCCCCGGCCGAAACCGGAACGTGGCAGCCATTCATCTGGGACCGGACTTGCGCCCGGCCTCTTGCAACCCACCCGGATGACCGGCCCGGAAACAGGCTGAACCGCTTGCGCGGTTCGCGTCATCCCTATTCGGTTTTGCTCCCGGTGGGGTTTACCTTGCCAACCATGTCACCATGGCCGCGGTGGGCTCTTACCCCACCCTTTCACCCTTACCTTCCGAGGAAGGCGGTTTGCTTTCTGTGGCACTTTCCCTGGGGTCGCCCCCGCCGGACGTTATCCGGCACCGTGTTTCCGTGGAGCCCGGACTTTCCTCACCCTGCGGCCTTTCGACCCTTGCAAAGCGCGGCTGCCCAGCCAACTGGCAGGGGCTGACTAGCTCATGCCGCAAGGAAACGCCATAGCCCTACCGAAAATGAACGGCAAAATCCGTCGCATAGTCCGGCTCGTCGAGCCGGCCGCGAATCACCAGATCCGCACCGATGCGGCCGATCTCGTCGGAACTCTTCGCCGCCGCGCCGTTACCGCCTGTAAGCAGAGCGATACGCTCGCCCTCGACAAAGCCGGCATAGGGATAGCCATGGGTGGTGTAGGTCGTCACGCACGGCACGGAAAGAAGGCGCACCGGCTTCAGGTCCGGGAGCGCGCGGGCAAGCAGGCGCTTGAGATGGACGATCGCTTCGGGACGCCCCTCCCCGCCGAACCAGTCGCGGATTGCCTGCTCCTCCTCGATCTCGACGTCGGTCGGATCGCCGCCGATCTTGAGATAGGTCTCGCCGTCCGGATAGACGATCGGCGGCAGAAAATAGAAATGCTCGGAAGGGTCGGTGCCTTCATCGATCCAGGATGGCATGCCGCGATAGGCCTCGACCTGTTCCGGCGTCAGCTGCGCCAGAACGACGGTGCGCGCCTTCACGACCAGCGCCGGCACCTTCGGCAACAATCCGGGGGCCCGCGAAAAGCCGCCGGTTGCCACCAGCACGCGCCCGCCCGTGACCGAGCCGCCGGATTTCAGCGCGACCGCTGCCCGGTCGCCCGCGTCCGACACGGAGTTTGCGTCATCGAGGATGGAGGTTCCGCCCGCCTTCTCGAAGCAGGCAACCTGCGCGGCGACCAGCTTGCGCGGATCCACATAGCCCGCGCCCTTCGCTTCAAAGACGCCCGCCGAGGTTTCCGGCAGGTCGAACCAGGCGAAGCGCTGGCGCAGGGCAGTACGATCAAGCAGCAGTGCGTCGAGCGCATGGCGCTCCGCGACCGCCGCAACCGAATTGATGAAATCGCTGCCGGCAGGACCGCTGATCAGGCAGCCGGTCTCGCCGTAGAAGGGAATGCCGCTTTCGGCCTCGATCGCGCGGTAGCGGGCGATCGATCGGCTGGCGAGCAAGGCCCAGTCCGCATCCTGGTCGATCGTGCGGGTGATGCGGCCGCTGTCGTAGTGACTGGAGAACACGCCGTCATGGGCCTTCCAGTCCGCCGGCTCGCCCCGGCCGACGAGCGCCACCGAAGCGCCCGCTTTCGTAAGGTGCCGCGCTGCGGCGGCTCCCATCATGCCCCTGCCGACAACGACGAAATCGAAATGCCGAACCATGCTTCACCCTCGCTCTTTTCCGATGGCATAGCATGGCTGCGGGCCGATTCCAGCCCGCGAAAGGTCACGCATTCCGGCTTCAGTCGATGTAGCTCAGCACCTTGCCGCAATAGCGCTTGGAGATCGGGTTCATGCGCTTGGCGCCATGACCGGCATTGTATTTCAGGATGGTGCCGCAGGTCGTGCCGCCGCCCAGCTCATGCGCCATGGCGAGATACTTCATGCCGTACTTGATGTTGGTTTCCGGATCGTAGAGGCCCTTGGCGCTGCCGCTATAGCCCATCATGCGCGCCGTCGCCGGCTTGATCTGCATGAGGCCGATTTCACCGGCGCTGCCGCGAGCCTTCGGGTTGAAGTTGCTCTCGACCCGCACGACCGCATGTGCCAGATCGACCGGCACGCCGTAGCTCTTCGCATAGGTCTGGATGATGCTGGAATATCCCGCCGCCTTTGCGCCCGCCGATATCGGGTTTTCCGCCCTGGGATAGCCGGTCGTGCTCTTGAAGGTCTTCAGCTTGCCGACGACCACGTCGTTGCCGCCACCCTTTTTGCGCTTGTTGCGCTTGCCGGACGTTTTCTGGACCTTTTCCTTGCTGGTGGCCTCCGTCTTGCTGGAGGTTTTCGTCATGGGCTGCCGGTAGTCACCGGATGCCGCATGCGCCATGCTGGCGGAAAAAACGGACGCACAAAGGCAGGCCGCGCTGATGGCAGCAAGAAGTCTTCTCATTTTTTTTGTCGTCTCCAAAAGGCGCAAAGGCAGTGCCTTGGCCGCGGCATGGAAAGCCGCGCGCCCTGCGCTAACGTCTCGATCATCGTGATTGCGATCAGGCCCTGACCGCATGCTGCGCTGCAACGAACGCAGCCGGAAAAGACATGCCTAATCGGGTCAGGATGTGGCGAAGCGATAAACTTATATTACAGACTGTAACATTTGAATAATCGCATAGGCTGTCAGACAGCCTGCCGCGGCAGCGTGGAAAGCAACCTATGCAGTGTATCGATGGTCGAAAAATCGGCGATTCCATCGACCTGCTGCGGGCGGAAATGGCGCTGGAAAGCCTCTACCGCACCGCGCGTCTTTTGTGAGTAAATTCCATCTATTTCAACATCATAGCCGTAGAGCGACAGCATCGTCTCCAGGGCCTCGACCGGCTGGCCGGCATCGCCCTCGAGCAAGAAGCGCCCGCCGGCGATCGGCGACGGCTCCACCCAGTGCCCGACACCCCTCGCATGGAGGCGTTGCCATGGGAAATTTTCACCCGGGTCGACCTTGCGAATCGGAGCAACATCGCTGTGCGCGAGCACGCGTTGCGGGGCAATTCCCCACCTTCTGCCACAATCGAGACACAGTTCGATGACGGCCTGGATCTGCAAATCGGGAAAATCCGGCAGTCCGCCGGGGTGGCCGGCATTGGCGATCTCGACGCCGATCGATGCCGAGTTGATATCGACCTCCCCCATCCAGAAGCTCTTGCCCGCATGCCAGGCGCGATCCGCCTCGCGCACGAGTTGCTCGATGCGTCCGTCTTCATGCACGAAGTAATGACAGGAGACCTGGCTTTCCGGCGCGCGAAGCCACTTCAGCGCGCCGTCCGCCGTTGCCATGCCGGTATAATGCAGGAGGATGATGTCCGGGGAGCGTCCGCCAGCCCGTTCGCCGAAATTCGGCGACGGCGCAGCGGTCGCGCCGGCATAGTCACATGTGAATGCGCTCATGCAGCGCAGCGTTCCTTCTCGATCGCCTCATAGGCAGCGTTGAGCGCGGCCATGCGGTCGTTCGCAATCTGATGGAACTCGGCCGGCACGCCACGCGCCACCAACCTATCAGGATGGTTCTCCGAGGCAAGCACGCGATAGCGCTTGCGGATCTCGGAAAAATCGTCGCTCGGCTTCACGCCGAGCACCTTGTAGGGATCGCGACCGCTGATATGGACATGCCGCGCCGTGATCTGCTCGAAGCGCTCCTCGGCCATGCCGAAAATCTCGGCGACGCGGATCAGGAACGCCATTTCGTTTTCATGGATCAGCCCGTCCGCCTTGGCGATGTGGAACAGGCCGTCGATGATATCCTCGAGGATCGGGCAATTCTTCTCGCAGGAGACGCACAGCGCCTTCATCTTTTCCGCATAGGCCTCATAGCCCGCAACGTCCTGGCGCGCGAGGTTATAGAGGCGCGCGACATTGGCCGCCTGGTCGTCGGGATATTTGAAGATATCCTTGAAGGCATCTACCTCGGCGGTCGTGACGATGCCGTCGGCCTTGGCCATCTTGGCCGAAAGCGCGATCATCGCAACGGAGAAGGCCACCTGCCGACGCGTTTCCGGGTCGCCCTCAAAAAGGGTCCGCACGGCCTCGACCACCCCGGACAGCACATTGCTGGCGGCATCAGAGACCATGCCGACGAGGCGATCCCATACGGCACTGATGAAGCAACTAGGCGAATTCTGGAACATAAGGTGATCTTGATCAGACAATTGCAGGGAATGCAAGGCACGCAGCGGCAATTTAACCCCGTATGACAGAATTTTGATGCCCCTCATTAAGTGGCGCCATCATAATTTGCGAAAACAAGGCTTCCTGCCTGTGGAGCATGCCTGAACAATCCGTCATGGACTGCAGATATGTTCGCCATGCCGTTCCCCTTGCGGGGATTCTGCGCTAGGAGCAACACCAGCAAAGGGGCGAAGCGTTTTGGTCCGCAGCCGTGAAAACAAAGGACCGAACGCCCGCCCATCCAGACGGGCTTAAGCCGAGGAGGAATCATGGCCAAGCAGAGAGTTGCAATGCTGACCGCTGGCGGGCTCGCGCCCTGTCTGTCGTCCGCCGTCGGGGGCCTGATCGAGCGCTACAGCGACGTCGCACCGGATATCGAGCTTGTCGCCTACCGCTCCGGCTATCAGGGCCTCCTGCTTGCCGACCGTATCGAGATCACCAGGGACATGCGCGAGAAGGCGCCGCTCCTGCACCGCTATGGCGGCTCGCCGATCGGCAACAGCCGCGTCAAGCTGACCAATGCCGCCGACTGCGTGAAGCGCGGCCTCGTCAAGGAAGGCGAGAACCCGCTGCGCGTTGCCGCCGAGCGGCTTGCCAAGGACGGCATCACCATCCTCCACACGATCGGCGGCGACGACACCAACACGACCGCTGCCGACCTTGCCGCCTATCTCGGCGCGAACGGCTACAATCTCACCGTCGTCGGCCTGCCGAAGACCGTCGACAACGACGTCGTGCCGATCCGCCAGTCGCTCGGCGCCTGGACGGCCGCCGAAGTCGGCGCCGGCTTCTTCGATCATGTCAGCAACGAACAGAGCGCAGCGCCGAAAACCCTCGTCGTGCACGAAGTCATGGGCCGCCATTGCGGCTGGCTCACCGCCGCGACCGCCCGCGCCTATATCCAGAAGACCAACGGCAACGAGTATGTCGAGGGCTTCATGATGAACAAGCAGCTGAAGAACATCGACGGCCTCTACCTGCCGGAGATGGACTTCAACCTCGACGCGGAGGCGGAGCGCCTGAGGGCGATCATGGACCGCAGCGGCTACGTCACCCTCTTCGTTTCGGAAGGTGCCTGCCTCGACGCCATCGTCGCCGAACGGGAAGCCGCCGGCGAAACCGTCAAGCGCGACGCCTTCGGTCATGTGAAGATCGACACGATCAATGTCGGTAACTGGTTCTCCAAGCAGTTCGCCGCCCTCCTCGGGGCCGAGCGCTCCATGGTGCAGAAGTCGGGCTACTATGCCCGTTCCGCCCCGGCCAACCGTGACGACCTGCGCCTCATCCAGAGCATGACCGACCTTGCCGTCGAAAGCGCGCTCAACAAGGTCTCCGGTGTCACCGGCCATGACGAGGGCCAGGGCGGCAAGCTGCGCACCATCGAGTTCCCGCGCATCAAGGGCGGCAAGCACTTCGACACCTCGGCAAAGTGGTTCGGCGAGGTGATGGACACGATCGGCCAGAAGTGGAAGCCGGCCGGCTGATAGAGGCCTGCGAACCGGCAGCCTTCAGATCAGGCTTGACGGCGAAATAACGGAATGGCTTTCTCCCCGGATCGCACTCGATCCGGGGAGTTCTTCATGTCCTTCGAGCATTGGCTTGCCTTCGCCGCCGCATCCGCCGTCATGCTTGCCATCCCGGGACCGACGATCCTCCTCGTGATCTCCTATGCGCTTGGCCATGGCCGCCGCACGGCCGGCGCTACCGTGGCCGGCGTCGCGCTCGGCGATTTCACCGCCATGACCGCCTCCATGCTCGGCCTCGGCGCGCTGCTCGCGACATCGGCCGCAATCTTCACCGTTCTCAAATGGGTGGGCGCGGCCTATCTCGTCTGGCTCGGCATCAAGCTCTGGCGCGCGCCCGTCACGATCGGCGCGGAAGGCGAGACGCCGGCCGAGGAAAAGCCCTTCCGCATCTTCGCCCATGCCTATGTGGTCACGGCGCTGAACCCGAAAAGCATCGTCTTCTTCGTCGCCTTCCTGCCGCAGTTCCTCGACCTCTCGCAGCCCGTCCTGCCGCAGATGGTGATCTTCGAAATCACCTTCCTCGTGCTGGCGACGCTGAACGCGCTTTCCTACGCCCTGCTGGCCGCCGCCGCGCGCCAGACGATCCGCAAACCCTCGGTCCAGAAGGTCGTCAACCGCACCGGCGGCACGCTTCTCATCGGCGCCGGACTATTGACGGCGGGCCTCAAACGGACGACCGCCTGACGCATCGCAAGGCCTGCGGGTTGCCGCTCTTGCCCCGATCGTTTAAGAGCGGGACACGGCCACGGCCGACTGATTTGCAAAAGCGGGGGCATTCTTGCGCCCCGCACCCCGGCAAACCGAGAGCGACGACCATGGCAGACACCCCCGTTTCCCGTCCGGCACGCATTGCCACGCTTGCCTGCGCAAGCCTTCTGGTCACGCTTGCCGGCTGCGCCAGCGTCGCCGAGGATGCAACGACGGCAAGGTCCATAACGCCCGGTTCGGCCATGACCGATATCGCCGCCGCCGACGCAGCGGGGACGCAGGTCGCCTATGCCGCACTGCCCGCCGCCAAGCCGGGCACGGAAAACACGCCGCAAGCCCTGCCGACGCCGATCGTCGTCGCGGGCGATACGGCAGGCGCCGCCGTGCCGGTCTCCGCCCTTGCAGAAACCAGGCAGGCAACGGGCGCAGCCGTGGCCACCGCTGCGCTTGCAGAAAACACCGGCAGCGCCGTGACCGCGGTCTCGCAGCCGCAGACCTTCGATACGGTCATCGGCGTTTCGGTCATGGAGCCAGGCTTCGACACCGGCGAGCCGGAAGGCCTCGAACAGCTCGTCGCCAGCCGCAAGATCGTGCCCATGGCAAAGCCCGCGCTTCTCAGCAACGCCGTTCTGACCACCCAGACGCGCCTGGTGGTGCCGCAGGCCGAGCAACCGTTCAAGAAATCCGGCACGCCGATCGATGCGTTGATCACGAAATACGCAGCCCTGTACGGCATCCCGGAATCGCTTCTGCATCGCGTCGTGAAGCGGGAAAGCACCTACAATCCGAGGGCTTTCAACCGAGGTCACTACGGCCTGATGCAGATCAAATACGCGACGGCCAAGAGCATGGGTTATGAAGGCCCGGCCGAAGGCCTGTTCGATGCCGAGACCAATATCAAATATGCCGGCAAGTACCTGCGTGGCGCATGGCTGGTGGCCGACGACAAGAACGACGGCGCGGTGCGCCTCTATGCCGCCGGCTACTACTATCACGCCAAGCGCAAGGGCCTGCTCGACGAGACCGGCCTGAGATAGGCCGGCAGCTTGCCGGGGCGATCAGCGCGCCGGCTTCAGCCAGAACGACATCGGCTTTTCAGTCTCGTCCTCTTCACCGATATCCTGCCAGGCCAGCATGGTGCGCAGATCGGCGCGCTGCGCATAGCCGCGCCTGCCCCAGAATTCATCGAGCGGCGCATAGCCGGCCGGGCGCAGCGGATGGTCCTTCGGCCGTTCCACCGCGCAGAAGGCGCACCAGTCGAAACGTCCGAGCCGGCGCGCATAGGCCTCGCGTTCCTCGAAGAAGCGCACGCCAAGCCCCCTGCCCCGATAGCTCGACGACAATACGGATTCGCCGAAATAGAAGACCTGCTGCGGGTCGATGCCGGCGGCAAGGAAGGGCGCCTTGAATTCGTCGGACGCATCGGTCATCGGCACGCCCGTCGAGGCCCCGACGATACGCTCCCCATCGATGGCCAGAACGAACAGGCTCTCGGGCGATCTGGCATAGGTCGCGAGATAGGACGTCTCGTAGTCCTCGCTCCCTTCATAGAGATAGGGGAAGGCGCGAAAGACTTCGATGCGCAGGCGCGCGAGATCCGCGATGTGCGGCGTCACGGCCTCTCCATGGACGATCTTGACTTGCATGATCCGTAAACGTTCCCAAAGGCTTGAAGAATGCTATAAGGCGGGCGGCTTTTGCCGAAACGACAACGATATGAGGGATGACATGCCAGCAAAAGAGACGATCCGCGCTTACTACGATGCTTTCAACAGGCAGGATATGGAAGCCTTCCTGGATCTTTTGCACGATGACGTCATCCACGACATCAATCAGGGCGGCCGCCAGGTCGGCAAGGCCGTTTTCCGCGACTTCATGGCGCATATGAACCGCTCCTATCGCGAGACGCTGACGGATATCGTCATCATGTCGAATGACGACGGCACGCGCGGCTCGGCCGAATTCGTCGTCAACGGCCAGTATCTCGTCACCGACGAGGGCCTGCCGGAAGCCAACGGCCAGACCTATATCTTGCCGGCCGGCGCTTTCTTCGAAATCCGCGACGGCAAGGTTGCGCGCATTTCCAACACCTACAACCTCAACGACTGGATCGCCCAGGTCGGCGCCTGAGGCGCTTCAGGGTTTCGATGCATCCAGCACATCCAGGATGCGCTTGACCAGCCGCTGGGGCCGATAGCCGAGTTTCGACGGCGTCAGCCCCAGCCGGATCACCGCGAGCCGGCGCGAGGGAATGATGGCGGCCGACTGGCCGTCATGCCCCAGAATCCAGAAGGTCTCATCCGGCAGGCCGTAATCCGTATCGTTTTCCCGCCCCGGCCCCTTGGTCCATGTCTGCATGCGGCTATACGCGCCGTCGGAGACCCCGGTGGGCGTCGCCATCGCCGCAACGAAGCCTTCCGGCAACAGGCGACTTCCCTTCCAGACCCCGTCATTCAAGAGAAGCAGCGAGAAGCGCGCCCAGTCGCGCGCCGTCGCATACATATAGGATGAGCCGACGAAGATGCCGGTCTCGTCCGGCTCCATCACCGCGCTTGCCATGCCGAGCGGGGCGAAGAGAGCCCTTGCGGGGAAGGACAGCGCCTGCGCCCGTCCGCTGAGCGTGCCCATCCAGATGCGCGACAGCAGCACCGCCGTGCCGCTGGAATAGTTGAACCTCTCGCCGGGATTGGCTTCGAGCGGCAAGGACAGGACGAAGCGCGTCATGTCCGGCTCGAGGTAGAGCATGCGCGTCACGTCGGCGACGTCGCCATAGCTCTCGTTAAAGGCAAGCCCGCTCTCCATTGCGAAAAGCTGAGCCAGCGTGATCTGCGCGCGGGCATCGCCGCGCCATTCCGGGAAGAGGTTGCTCATTTCCGGCGACAGCGCACCGGCCTGCATCAGCCGGCCGATCAAGGCTGCATTGACCGACTTGGTCATCGACCAGCCAAGCAGGGGCGTTGCGGGGGAAAAGCCCTGCCCATAGGCTTCGGCAACAATGCGGCCGTCGTGGACGACGACCGTCGCACGCATGCCCGGCCCGGCGAGTTCGGGCTCGGCCAGCAGTGCGGCAAGCCGGCCGTCCGGGCTCACCGCCTCGCCGTCCGGCCAGGCAACAGCCGGATCGCCCGTGGGAATGACGGGCAGCGGAACGTCGGACACCGCCTGCCGCGCCGCGCGGAAATCGCCGTCCGGCACGCTGGAGCAACCGAACCCCTCATGCCAGACGGCATGGCCCGGTGCGAAGGCGCCCAGCAGATGGGTCGTCACCGTCTTTTCCGTGAAATCGACATCCTGCCGCATGAGTTTCAGCAGCGGATGGCCCGGCGCCTGCACGTCCTCGGCCAGCACCTTGTCCGGATCGCGTCCGGCGATGAAAACATTGGAGCAGACGATTTTTGCTGCATAGCCGGAGCCGACGCTGAGGAGCGCCGGCGGCGATACGATGAGCCAGCTCGCTCCCACCAGAACGACGAGGCCAAGCAGGGAAAACGCCCAAACCGCCAGCCCGTAGAATCGTCTCATCGCCGCCTCCCCTTCGATCCGAGACAATCAGGATTTGTGTGCGGTGAAAAGGCTTTTTGCGCCGTCACGCCGAAAGCCGGCTCTCCGGCCGAACGAGAAAGGCCATGATATCCGTCGCGGCGACCGGCCCCGAAATCAGGTCTCCTTGCGCTTCCGAGGCTCCGCGCTGGCGAATGAAGTCGAGCTGGCTTTCCGATTCGATGCCCTCCACCGTCGTCGTCACCTGCAGCGTCTGGCCGAGCTTCAGGATGATATCGACGACGTCGGCGTCACGCCTGCTGTCCATCATCGCCCGCGCAAGGGAACGGTCGATCTTGATCTGGTCGATCGGCAGGGAGCGCAGGTTGTTGATCGAGGAAAAGCCGGTGCCGAATTCGTCGAGTGCGACGCGCACGCCGTGAGCGCTCAACGCCCGCAGGTTATCGCGGATCACCGCCTCGTCCAGCGAAAAGACGGATTGCGCCACCTCGACCGTGAGGCGACCCGGCGCCAGTCCGCTTTCGGCAAGGCACGCCTTGACATAATCCACGAAGGTCCGGTCCCTGAACTGGTCGCCAATGACATTGACGGCAATGCCGGTCGGCGCCGGCCATTTCGCCGCCTCCCGGCAGGCCTCCCGCATGACCCGATTGTAGAGCGGCAGAAGAAGGCCGATCCTCTCCGCCACGGGAATGAAGGCATCCGGCATGATCAGCCCCTTTTCCCGGTGCCGCCAGCGCGGCAGCGCCTCGAAGGCACGCACGGAGCCGCTCTCGATGCCCACGATGGGCTGGTATTCGAGGAAGAATTCATCGGCCGCGAGCGCGCGCGCAAGGTCGTGCTCGATCGCAGTGCGCGCCTGCATGTCGGCGGCAAGCACCGCATCGAAGAAGCGGAAACCGCTACTGCGCGTTTTCTTGGCCTCATACAGGGCGACGTCGGCGCGCTTCAGAAGCTCGCACACCGACGTGTCGTCCGCTTCCATGAAGGTCACGCCGATGCTGCAGCCGCTTGCAACCCGACCGCGCTTCAGCTCGAACGGCTCTTCGAAGAGCGCGCAGAGTGTGCGGCAGACGTCTTCAACCTTGCCCTGTGAGGGCCGTCCGGCGACCATCACGACGAATTCGTCGCCGCCCAGACGGTAGACCCGCGCTTTTGTGGAGAGTGCACGCGTCAGCCGGCCGGCAATGGCCGTGAGCAACTGGTCTCCGGCATCGTGCCCGAAGCTGTCATTGACGGACTTGAAGCGGTCGAGATCGAGCAGCAGCAGGGCCGGACGGTTCGCGTCCTCCCGCGCGTCCACGATGGCCTGTATATCCCGCTCCAGACGGAAGCGGTTGGCAAGGCCGGTCATCCGGTCATGATGGGCGTCGTGCAGAAGCTGGCGCGCTGTCTGCCGCCGCTGGTCCAGCTCCTCGATGAGCTGCGCCTTCGAGCGGCCGATCCGGTAGAAGCCGGCGCCGAAGAAAACCGGCATCAGGGCGAAAGCGGTGGCTATCGGCGTGGAAAAGCTGAAGGGGCTCGCCTGTAAGGGATCGCGCAGCAATTGGTCGGCGGCAAGGCAGATGGCAGGAAGAAACGCTCCAAAGACCGATCCCGCCAACGCATAGCGCTGCTCGATCCTCGGCAACAAGATTTTCAACATCATGTAACCCTAAACCGTTGTTATCATGACAACAGGGTGGCTTGGCCAATATCGGCCTGCGGAAGTTGTAGCCGACAAAGGATGACAGAGTGTTAAGGGAGCGTTGGCGTTCGCCCCCCAAGAATTAGGGGGGATATTTTTTTGGAACTATCGGCGCCGATGTGCGTTGGGCCGGTTGTTGTCACTCGCGTGCGGGGCTTCGCGCGGGTATCGAGTGAAAAGGACAATCACATGAAATCGATAATTTTCGGTGCCGCTGGCATCCTGCTGACAGCGGGCGCAATTCCCGCTTTTGCGGCCGACATGACCATAGCAGAACCGCCGGTGGAAACCCCGATCACCGAAGTATCGGGCATCTACGATTGGGGAGGCTTCTATGTCGGCGTGAACACCGGCTATGCCTGGACGGGGGCCGAGTATTCGGATGGCGTCTCCGCCATTAACCGCGACCTCGGCGGCTTCGTCCTCGGCGGCTATGCCGGCTACAATATATCCAACGACGCATGGGTGTATGGCGTTGAAGCCGACGTCAAGCGCGACTTCAACGACGAGCGCTTCGCCTCAGGCGGAACGACGCTGGAAACGGAGACGACGTGGGGCGGTTCCGTTCGCGCGCGTCTCGGCTATGCCATCGACCGGACGCTGATCTACGGCACCGGCGGCTATGCCTTCACGCATGCCAAGCTTGAAGACGTGAACACCGGCGCAAGCGAAGGCGAAACCCTGCATGGCTGGACGCTCGGCGCCGGCGTGGAGCAGGCCTTCACCGACAGCATGATCGGGCGCGTCGAATATCGCTACAGCGACTACAGCAAGTCCGACATGTTCGGCGCCGCTGGCCTGGATGGCGATATCGATTCGCACTCCATCATGGTCGGCGTCAGCATGAAGTTCTGACGGATTAGGCCGGGGCGGTCCTTTCGCCCCGGCTTAACCTCGCGCTAACCATAATTTTACGAAGATACGCGATAGGTCACAGACCGGTCTCGCGCGCCCCCCTTTACGGCCCGCCCCATTCGAGGCAGGATTGGAAAACGCGCAACAACGGGACCTCCATGCGTCGGCTCATTCTGGCATTGCTGCCCCTCGCCTTTCTCGCCACGTCCTGTTCCACCACCGACTACGATCTGGTGTCCACTGCATCGGTTCCGCCGCGCTTCGCGGACAAGGACCCGCAGGATTTCGGCGCGCGCACCCCGCATCGCCATGAGGTGCACGGCATCGACGTCTCCAAATGGAATGGCGACATCGACTGGCACTCCGTCAAGAAGAGCGGCGTATCCTTTGCCTTCCTGAAGGCAACCGAGGGCACCGACCGGCTGGACAGCCGCTTTGCCGAATACTGGCGCGGCGCGCGCGCCGCCGGCGTCTCCCATGCGCCCTACCATTTCTATTATTTCTGCTCGACGGCGGACGCACAGGCCGACTGGTTCATCGCCAATGTGCCGAAGGCGGCCGTGCAGCTGCCGCCGGTGCTGGATGCCGAATGGAACGCCGCCTCGCCGACCTGCAAGCTGCGCCCGCCGGCGGACGAGGTTCGCGCCTCGCTGCAACGCTTCATGGATCGCCTGGAGGCGCATTACGGCAAGCGGCCGATCATCTACACGACGGTGGATTTCCATCGCGAAAACCTCGTCGGCCATTTCGAGAAATACCATTTCTGGCTTCGTTCGGTCGCCAACCATCCGGAGAACATCTACGCCGCGCGCAAATGGGCGTTCTGGCAATATACCTCGACGGGGGTCGTACCGGGCATCTCCGGAGACACGGACATCAATGTCTTCGCCGGCTCCACGAAGAACTGGAACAAGTGGGTCTCCTCGGTTTCTCGCTGATCTCAGCAACAATTGCGTGAGAAGGAGTGACCGCACGCCGCTGCTGCCTTTTTCTTCTTGCTTCCGTCACATTCATCTGAGACAGCCGGGCAAGCAACAGACCCAAGGAGCACCCGGATGCGGCCGAACCTGAAGACGACACTTGCGGCAAGCCTCACGGCATTTCTTCTCGCTGGCGGCGCGCACGCCCAGACGGCAGCCGCCTGCGGCGGTGATTTCAACGCCTTCCTGCAAGGCGTGAAGGCCGAAGCGCTGACCCGCGGCGTTTCCGCCGAGGTCGCCGACCGGGCGCTTGCCGGTGCCGCCATCGACCCGAAGGTATTGTCGCGCGACCGCGCCCAGGGCGTCTTCCGCCAGACCTTCCTCGAATTCTCCAAGCGCACGGTCAGCCAGTCGCGCCTCGATATCGGCCGCAAGAAGCTGAAGGACCTTGGCTCCGTCTTCGCCCGCGCCGAGCAGGAATTCGGCGTGCCCGGCCCGATCATTGCCGCCTTCTGGGCGATGGAGACCGATTTCGGCGCCGTGCAGGGTG
Organism: Shinella sp.; assembly: GCF_049651085.1. GTDB lineage: Bacteria > Pseudomonadota > Alphaproteobacteria > Rhizobiales > Rhizobiaceae > Shinella. Next base: position 64,286 of record NZ_JBASBL010000016.1, on the reverse strand, counting down.
ATTTCAACACCCGCAACGCCCTCGTGACGCTTTCGCACGACTGCCGCCGTCCGGAACTCTTCCGGCCGCAGCTTCTCGCCGCCATCGAAATGGTCGGCCATGGCGATCTCGACCCGAACGGCACGACGGGCGCCTGGGCCGGCGAAGTCGGCCAGGTACAGATGCTGCCGAAGGACATCATCGAATTCGGCGTGGACGGCGACGGCGACAACCATATCGACGTCAAGAAAAGCTCGCCCGACGCCATCCTGACCGCCGCGAAATTCATCCAGCATCTCGGCTTCACCAAGGGCCAGCCGTGGATCCAGGAAGTTTCCGTACCGGACGTGCTGCCCTTCGAGAAGACCGGCCTGCAATCGGGCATGAAGGCCGGCGACTGGTTCGCCCTCGGCGTCAAGCCGCGCGATGGCGACACATCCTTCGGCAATCTCGAAGCCTCGCTGGTGCTGCCGCAGGGCCGCAAGGGCCCGGCCTTCATCACCTACCCGAACTTCAACATCTACCTCGAATGGAACCAGTCCTTCATCTACACGACGTCCGCCGCCTATTTCGCGACGCGCCTTGCCGGCACGCCACCCTATGAGCGCGGCGCCCCGGAGGAAGGCCTTTCGGAAGACGCAATGAAGCAGCTCCAGACCAAGCTGCAGGGTCAGGGCCATGACGTCGGCAAAATCGACGGCATTCTGGGCTCCGGCACGCGCGCGGCGATCCAGAAGGAACAGCTGCGCCTCGGCATGCCCGCCGACGGCTGGGCAACGCAGGCCCTGCTCTCCGCCCTCTGACGGAAATCGGGTGGCTGACCGCCGTCCGGTGCTATAGTTTCCCCTGAGACCTGAGTGGCGCATGTCCGGTCGAACCGACATGCGCCGCTTGCTTTTGTCTTGCCGCATCCACGCCGCCGGCTGGATGCTCCTGGGAGGGAACGCATGGATCAGCCGGCCATTGCAACGCGCATGAGCGCCCAGATCTGGGGCCTGCTGGCGCTCCTCGGCATGATCTGGGGCGGCTCGTTCTTCTTTGCCCGCGTCGCCGTCGCCTATGTGCCGCCGGCGACCCTCGTGCTGCTGCGCGTCGGCATCGCAGCCCTTGCGCTCCACATCTATATCGCCGGGCGCATGGACATCTACGCGACACTGCGCGCCCGCTGGCGCGAATTCCTGCTGCTCGGCCTCATCAACAACGCCGTGCCGCACATGCTGATCTTCCTCGGCCAGACACAGATCGGTGCGGGCCTTGCCTCCATCCTCAACGCGACGACGCCGATCTTCACCGTGCTCATCGCCAACCGGATGACCTCGGATGAGAAGCTCTCGCCGGCGAAGATCGCCGGCTGCCTCATCGGCCTCGTCGGCACGGCGGTGCTGATCGGCCCGCGTGCACTGGCGCCGTTCACGGGCGATGGCGGCCCGCCGCTCTGGGCGGTCATCCTGCCGGTGCTTGCCGCCGTCTCCTACGGTTTCGCCGCCACCTACGGCAAGCGCTTCCGCGGCACCGCCCCGCCGGTCATCGCCGCCGGCCAGCTCACCGCCTCGACGCTATTGATGCTGCCGGCCTCCCTGCTTCTTGATTCGCCCTGGCAGCTTCCCCTGCCCCCGCTGTCGGCCATCCTCGCCGTGCTGGCGCTGGCGCTCGTCTCCACCGCCTACGGCTACATCCTGTTTTTCCGGATCATGGCGGCGGCGGGTGCGACCAATACCTCGCTGGTCACCCTGCTCGTGCCACCCAGCGCGATTCTCGCCGGCATGCTGTTTCTCGGCGAAACGCTGACGCCGCTCGGCGTCCTCGGCATGGTGCTGGTGCTGCTGGGCCTTGTGGTGCTCGACGGGCGCGTTTTGGCCCGATTCCGCACCGCCTGAACATCTTCGGGAACAACGCGCGTTTCAGGCCGTTTCATGGCAATACGCGGGTTTGCGAACCCGATTTGCGCCACAAAGGTAAATGCACAATGTCGGCATTCGTCATTTGGTAGGGATTGTGATTTTTCTGTGGCGCGCATAAAAAATCAGTAAATTCAGCAGATTAGCGCTGTGAATAAACTATCGGGAGAGCTAGGATGTTGCAACGCAGCAACAAAACACCTTTCCAACCCGCATTTTTCGGTCGTATTATTGGACCGTAGACGCAAGGAGGCAAGCCCATGGGACTCACACATTCCTTGAATGTTCTGATGATCAGTGCAGCGTTCCTCTTCATCGCAACGATGATTTTCATCTGAGGCGATCCAAGCGAGGCAGAGAGGTCAGGGACAAGAGCAACAAACCCTGCCGAAACCCATTAGAAAAAATGCATGGCCCGGAGACGGCGCCATGCATTTTTTATTGGGCGCTGCGAATTTCCGACCCGGGCGAGCGTCAGGCAGCCGCGCCTGCGGCCCGGCTTTGGTCGATCTTCGCAAAACCGACACCATCGCAAACCGCCGAAACCATCGCCGCCCGGTTCATCGTGTAGAAATGGAACTCGCTGATGCCGCGGTCGATGAGGTCGTTCACCTGGCGTATCGCCAATTCCACTGCGACGGCCGCCCGCTCGTTCGGCCGGTCGTCGAAGGGGCCGAGACGATCGGCAAGCCAGCCGGGCACCGACGCGCCGCAGAGGCCGGCGAATTTCTGGACCTGCGAGAGATTGTGCACCGGCAGGATGCCCGGCACGACCGGAATGGAGATGCCCGCCTTGCGCACCCGCTCGAGATAGCGTTCGAAATCGTCGTTCTCGAAGAAGAACTGCGTCAGCGCGCGCGTCGCCCCGCCATCCACCTTGCGCTTCAGCATATCGATATCCGCCGCGACATCCGGGCTTTGCGGATGCTTTTCCGGATAGGCGGAAACGGAAACCTCGAAATCGGCGAGCGTGCGCAGGCCGGCGGTCAGTTCCGCAGCATTGGCATAGCCGCCGGGATGGGGTTGATAGGCCGCGCCGACGCCGCCCGGCGGATCACCGCGCAGCGCCACGAAATGCTTGACGCCGACGGCCTGGAACTCGGCGACAACAGCATGCACCTCCTCCTTCGTCGCACCGACGCAGGTGAGGTGCGAGGCGGCGGGCAGGCCCATCTTCAGCAGATGACGCACGGTCGCCAGCGTCGGCTCCTTGGTGGAGCCGCCAGCGCCATAGGTGACCGACATGAAACCCGGCGCATAGGCCGAAAGCGCGGCGGCCGTCTCCCAGAGCTGGCCTTCGGCCTCCGCCGATTTGGGCGGGAAGAATTCGAAAGACAGACGGACGTCCTTGTGGGCTCTCGTGGCGGTCGCCGGTTTCATGTCAACTCCTCCTGCGGATCGCGATAGGGTCGGCTGCCTGTTCGCGCTGGTCGCGGGCAAGCCAGATGGTGACGGTGAGCGCATCGGCAGCCGAATGCGCGGGTGTGAGGTCGACGACCTCCTCGACGGCGAGCCCCGCCTTTTCCAGCCACTCGGAGAGCGTCTGGTGCGAGAAGCCGAGGCGGATATGGGCGTGCTCGTCGCGCAGGTGCTCCAGCGTGTGCGGCGCAAGATCGATGATGGCTAGACGGCCGCCGGGCGCCAGCATGCGCGCCGCCTCGGCGATCGCCGCATCGGGCTCGTCAAGGAAATGCAACACCTGGTGGATCGTCACGACGTCGAACTCGTCGCGCTCCAGCGGCAGATTGAAGATATCGCCGTGGCGGATCGAGGCCTTGGTGATGCCGGCGCGATCGAGATTGGCCCTGGCGACCGCCAGCATGTCACGGCTGGCATCGACACCGACGCCGCGCCGGTAAAGCCCCTCGAAGAGCTGGAGGATGCGCCCGGTACCCGTGCCGAGATCGAGGAAGGCATCGACCGGCTCGGTGCCGATCATCCGGGCAAGCCGTGCTTCCACCTCCGCCTCGCTGACATGGAGACGACGCATCGCGTCCCATTCCGCAGCGTTGCGACTGAAATAGGCCTGCGCCTTGTCCGAGCGGATCTTCTTGAGCGCACGCAGACGCTCGTCGTCACGGGCAAAGACCGCATCGGCCGGCTCGGCGGCATCGAGAAGCTGGCGGGCGAGCGAGACGGCGGGGCCGCCCTGGCTCAGCCGGAAGAACGCCCAGGCGCCTTCCTGGTAGCGGTCGACCAGGGCCGCTTCCGCCAGCAGCTTCAGATGGCGCGAAATGCGCGGCTGGGACTGGCCGAGGATATCGGTGAGATCCGTCACGGTCAGGTCGCCATGCGACAGCAGCGCGAGCAGGCGAAGGCGCGTCGGTTCGCCCGCCGCCTTCAGGATCTCCACGATGTCGTCCAGTCCGAGTTTCTGCATGTCGCCCATGGTCTTTCCAATCAAGACATAAAGATATGTTTATGTGATTAACTTGCGTCGCGCAAGAGCCAATCCGTGTCGCCGATCTTCCCATCAACAGGCCCAAAGAAAAACCCCGGCGAACCGGGGTTTTTCAAAAGGGCGATGACGCTTTCGGTCAGCGGGTCAGGCGCTTGTAGGCCTGACTGCCGGGGTTGAGGGCGTCGGGACCAAGCCGGCGCACCTTGTCCTCCTCGTAGTCCTCGAAGTTGCCTTCGAACCACTCGACATGGCCGTCGCCTTCAAAGGCCAGGATATGCGTGGCGAGACGGTCGAGGAACATGCGATCGTGGCTGATGATGATTGCGCAGCCGGCGAAGTTCTCGAGCGCGCTTTCAAGTGCACCCAGCGTTTCCGTATCGAGGTCGTTCGTCGGTTCGTCGAGCAGCAGCACGTTGCCGCCGGCCTTCAGCATCTTGGCGAGGTGCACGCGGTTGCGCTGGCCGCCGGACAGGTTGCCGACCTTCTGCTGCTGGTCGCCGCCCTTGAAGTTGAAGGCGCCGCAATAGGCTCTGGAGTTCATGTCGAACTTGCCGAGCTTGATGACTTCGGCACCGCCGGAGATTTCCTCCCAGACGGTTTTGTTGCCATCAAGCGCATCGCGGCTCTGGTCGACATAACCGAGCTGGACGGTGTCGCCGATGCGCACCGTGCCGGCATCGGGCTGCTCCTGGCCCGTGATCATCTTGAACAGCGTCGACTTGCCGGCGCCGTTCGGACCGATGATGCCGACGATGCCGCCCGGCGGCAGCTTGATCGACAGGTCGTTGATCAGCGTGCGACCCTCAAAGCCCTTCTTGATGCCTTCCAGTTCGATGACCACGTTGCCGAGGCGCTCGGAGACCGGGATGATGATCTGGGCGTCGCCGGGCCGGATGTTTTCGGCCGCATCGACCAGCTGTTCGTACGCCTTGATACGGGCCTTGGACTTGGCCTGACGCGCCTTCGGGCTGGAAGCGATCCACTCCTGTTCGCGCGACAGCGCCTTCTGGCGCCCGGCTTCCTCGCGGCTTTCCTGCTTCATGCGCTTTGCCTTGGCCTGCAGGTAGGCAGAGTAGTTCCCTTCGTAGGGAATGCCGCGGCCGCGGTCGAGCTCGAGAATCCAGCCCGTCACATTGTCGAGGAAGTAGCGGTCGTGGGTGATCATCATGACGGCGCCCGGATAATCGCGCAGGTGCTTTTCCAGCCAGGCGATGGTTTCGGCGTCGAGGTGGTTGGTCGGTTCGTCGAGCAGCAGCAGGTCCGGCTGCGACAGAAGCAGGCGGCAGAGCGCGATACGGCGGCGCTCACCACCCGACAGCACCGTGACGTCGGCGTCCTTCGGAGGGCAGCGCAGGGCTTCCATCGCCATCTCGACCTGCTGTTCGAGGTCCCAGAGGTTCTGGCTGTCGATGATATCCTGGAGCTTCGCGCCCTCGTCCGCCGTCTCGTCGGAATAGTTCATCATCAGTTCGTTGTAGCGGTCGAGCACGGCCTGCTTGTCGGCCACACCTTCCATGACGTTCTCGAAGGCCGTCTTGTTCGGATCGAGATGCGGCTCCTGCTCCAGGTAACCGACGGTCGCGCCATCGGCGAGCCAGGCTTCACCGGTATATTCCTTGTCCTGACCGGCGATGATGCGCAGCACCGTCGACTTGCCGGCGCCGTTCGGGCCGAGGATACCGATCTTGGCATCGGGATAGAAAGACAGGTTGACGTTTTCGAGGATTTTCTTGGCGCCGTAGGACTTGTTGAGCCCCGACATGTGGTAGATGAACTGACGTGCCATTAAGCGTGTACTCCGCATTCGCAGGAAATTTGCCCGCTATGTAGGCGAATTCTCTGCCCGCGGCAATCAATGAAAGCCGCGGCACACAGGCGGCCGCCGTCCGACACGTCTCCGCAGCCCCCCTTTGAGCCGCAAGTGCCTTCCATGAAGGCCGTTCCGCGGGCAAGTCCCATCCGCACAGGAGCGTATGATCCCCATCCTCCAGCGAACTATCCGGCAGGCCCGGCACCGGTAATCCCCTCCGCGCAGCGCGATTTCGTAGGGGAGGATCCCTCGATCAGGGCCGGCAGCAGCCCCTCGCCGGCTGCAAGACCGATGGTGAGGCCGACGACGATGGTCCTGTCGCCCGCCTTGCGGCAGGAAAGACGGACCCGCTCGCCCGCTCCCGGACCGAAGGCCGCATCGAATGCCGCGCGGACGTCCGCGAGCGTCACGGTGCCGCCGGCCTTGCCGGAAAAGAGCGCCCGCACCGGCGAGGCGTTGAGCTGGTCGAGCAGGTCGAGAGAGCGGCCGTAATAGGCTTCCGCCGAGGCGGCGACGCAGCTACCGCTTCTCAGCCATTGCTGCCGGTCGAGGCCAAGGCGTGCGGCGGGCATGGCCGCCAGCAGGCGCTCCTTTGTGGCCGAGGCGAGCGTGATATCCGGAAGATCCGTCCATTTGCCCTTGCGTGCCCGCTGCTTCAGCCCTGCCTCGATGCCGCAATAGCTCTTGCGCAGCTGGAAGCGGCTATGCAGCGAGAATTGTCTGGCGGCCGTTGACGTGGTGGAGAAATCCGCACAACCGCGGCTCTTCGGCCGCGCCGCGCAATAACCGGGCTGCCAGCTGACGGAGAGGACTTCCTGCGTCCCGCCGCCCGTCGGTGCGGATTGCGCCAGGGCAAGCCCGGCCGCGATGAAAAAGGAGATGCCTGCGACAAGAAAGGAAAATGCAGCTTTCGTCTTCATGACTGGCTCCCGAATGAGAACAAAGCAAGATCATATACATCCAAAAACGAGAAATTTGCAACCGTAAATCGGCAAAATCCCGAAATACGGGAGGCAAGCAAAAAATACACGCCGCATCCCATTGTCTTTCCACGGCAAATCGCGTTGACGTTTGCCAAACGGAGGAACGGCGGTGTTTTCCAAGGCCGAGACGCTGAAGACCCCAAGCGGAGCGACGCTGGCGTTGCGCCATGAGCCGGCGTGTGCGGATGCGCGCGGCATCCTCCTCGTCAGCCACGGCCTTGCCGAGCACAGCGCGCGTTATGCGGCTTTCGCCGCGCGCATGGCGAAGGATGGCTTTCATGTCTATGCCCACGACCATCGCGGCCATGGCTTCACGACGGCGCCGGATGCACCGCGCGGCCAGTTTGCGCCGCGCAACGGCATCAGCCGCGTGATCACGGACATGCGCGCCGTCAGGGACCATGCGGTCGCCCGCCACACCGGCCTGCCGGTCGTGCTGTTCGGCCATTCGATGGGCGGGCTTCTGGCCCTCGCCTATGCCCAGGCGCATCCGACCGATATCGATGCCCTTGCCGTCTGGAATTCCAACCTCGAACCCGGCCTTGCCGGGCGCATCGCGCAGGTCGTGCTGGCGGCCGAGCGCATGTTGAAGGGCTCCGACGTGCCGAGCGCCGTCCTGCCGCGCCTCACCTTCGATGCCTGGGGCAAGTCCATCGCGGGCCGGCGCACGCCGTTCGACTGGCTGTCGCACGAGGCGGACGAAGTGGATGCCTACATTGCCGATCCGCTCTGCGGCTTCGACGTCAATGTCTCCCTGTGGATCGACATTTTTGCCACCACCTTTGCCGACGCATCCGCCGAAGGGCTTGCCCGGCTGCCCAGGCGGCTGCCGATCCACCTTGTCGGCGGCGACGAGGATCCGGCGACGGAGCGCGGCCGGGCGACGCTGGCCTTTGCCCGGCGGTTGGCGAAATCGCAGCTGGAGGACGTCACGACGATCGTCCACCGCGGCATGCGTCACGAGACGCTGAACGAAAGCCCGGCGTTGCGCGATCCCGCCATCGACGCCTTTGCCGGCTGGTGCCGGCGGGTTGTCGAGGAATGGCACCGGATCCCGGAACAGACATGAACACATCTGCCGTCCCCCCGCTTCGCCAGGAGGTCAGCCTCGGGCTCCTCCTCATGGTGCTCTCGGTGCTGATCTCGCCGATCATCGACATTTTCGCAAAACTCGCCGTCACCACCGTTCCGGCGACGGAGATCACCTTCGTGCGCCTCCTTTTCCAGATGACGGTGCTGGGGCCGATCTGCCTGATGCGCGGCACGCTCCTCGACGTGACCTGGAAGAAGATGGGCCTGCATGCGGCGCGCGGCCTGCTGATGGCCATCACCATGATCAGCTTCGTCACGCCGCTCGCCGTCATGGAAGTGGCCGACGCCATCGCCATCTTCTTCGTCGAGCCGATCATCCTGACGATCCTCGGCTCGATCTTCCTCAAGGAGACCATCGGCTGGCGGCGCTACACGGCCTGCGGCGTCGGCTTCCTCGGCTCGCTGCTCGTCATCCAGCCGAGCCTGCAGGAGGTCGGCTGGATCGCGCTCCTGCCCGTCGTCGCCGCCTTCTCCCTCGCGCTGTTCTTCCTGCTGACCCGGCTGGTCGCGCAGAAGGAGGATCCCTGGTCGATGCAGTTCTATGCCGGGCTCTGGGGCGCGGTCTTTTCAGGCCTGCTTCTTCTTGTCGGAGGGCGGGCGGGCATCACCGCGCTGACCGCGGTCATGCCGGACATGGCGAACACGCTCTATATTGCCGGCGCGGCCGTTGCCGCCACCATTGCCGGCGTGCTCGGCGTCTATGCCTATCGCTCGGCGCCCGCCTCCACGCTCGCACCGCTGCAATATCTGGAGATCGTCTCGGCGACGATCCTCGGCTGGTGGGTATTCGGGCACCTGCCGGACGCGGTAAAATGGCTCGGCATCGCCATCATCATCAGCTCCGGCCTCTACGTCATATGGCGTGAACGCCGGATCAACAAGACGGCAACGGTCCCGCCCGTCTCGGCCCCGATCTGATGAAAGCAAAAACGGCCCGGCATCATGTCAGTCGCAGCCGTCATGATGTCCCGGCCAGCTTCGGCTATCGTGCCCGCCAGCTTTTTGTTATCCAAGGGAAAACGGGCGTAAAAGCCCGGCCTGCGCCGTAGCGCGCGCGTCGGGGAGGGAGTGCACGATGGAGAAGCCGAACCTGCCGCTAGCCGGCATCCGTGTCATCGAGCTGGCCCGGGTTCTCGCCGGCCCCTGGGCCGGGCAGATGCTCGCCGACATGGGGGCGGACGTCATCAAGATCGAAAACCCCGATGGCGGCGACGATACGCGCGCCTGGGGCCCGCCCTTCGTGACGGGCAAGGACGGCGAAAACCTCTCGGCCGCCTACTACCACTCCACCAACCGCGGCAAGCGCTCCATCGCCGTCGACCTCAAGACGGAGGAAGGCCGGGAGACCGTCCACCGCCTGATCGCAACCGCCGATGTGGTCATCGAGAATTTCAAGGTCGGCGGGCTGACCAAATACGGGCTCGACTACCAGAACCTTGCGAAAAGCCACCCCAAGCTCGTCTATTGCTCGATCACCGGCTTCGGCCAGGACGGTCCCTATGCCGCCCGCGCCGGCTACGACTATATCGTGCAGGGCATGTCCGGCTTCATGTCGGTGACGGGCGCTCCCGACGGCGAGCCGATGAAGGCCGGCGTCGCCATCGCCGACATCTTCACCGGCATCTATGCCGTCACCGCCATCCAGGCGGCGCTCATCCATGTCCTGAAGACCGGCAAGGGCCAGCATGTCGACATGGCGCTGCTCGACGTGCAGTCCGCCGTCATGGCGAACCAGAACATGAACTTCCTCGCCTCCGGCGTTGCCCCGGCGCGGCTCGGCAATGCGCATCCGAACATCTCGCCCTACGAGGTCGTGCCGACATCCGACGGCCATATCATCCTCGCCGTCGGCAATGACGGGCAGTTCCGCAAGCTCTGCGGCATCCTGAAGCTCGACGGCATGGCGGACGACGAGCGCTTTGCCACCAACCGCGCCCGCGTCGCCCATCGCGACGACGTGCGCCGCCTCGTCACCGGCGCGACGGCCGCAATCACCAAGGCTGCGTTGCTGGAGGCCTGCGAGCGCGGGGGTGTGCCGGCCGGGCCGATCAACTCCATCGCCGAGACCTTCGACGACCCGCAGGTGAAGGCGCGCGGCCTGCGCGTCGACCTGCCGGATGCCGATGGCAACCTCATCCCCGGCGTGCGCACCCCCATCGTCTTTTCCGGCACCCCGCTTGCCTACGACCGTCCGAGCCCGCGGCTCGGCGAACACACCGACGCCGTGATGGCGGAACTCGTAACCCTCGAAGCAGGAAAGAAAAGCGCATGAAGACCGGTGGCCAGCTGATCGTCGACGCCCTCGTTGCCAATGGCGTCACGCGTGTTTCCTGCGTGCCGGGAGAAAGCTACCTCGCGGTGCTCGATGCGCTGCACGACACGGATATAGACGTGCTCGTCTGCCGGCAGGAAGGTGGCGCGGCGATGATGGCCGATTGCTGGGGCCGGCTCACCGGCCAGCCCGGCATCTGCATGGTCACGCGCGGCCCCGGCGCCACCAATGCCTCGGCGGGCCTCCATATCGCACGCCAGGATTCGATCCCGATGATCCTCTTCATCGGCCAGGTGCAGCGCGACGCGCGCGAGCGCGAGGCCTTTCAGGAGGTCGAATACCGCCGCGCCTTCACCGAGGTCGCCAAATGGGTTGCCGAGATCGACGACGCCCGCCGCATTCCTGAATTCATCACCCGCGCCTTTGCCGTCGCCACCTCCGGCCGGCCCGGCCCGGTCGTGCTGGCGTTGCCGGAAGACATGCTGACGGACGAAGTCGAGACGGTCGCCGCAAGAGCCTATACGCCGGTGGAGGCCCATCCGGGCCGCAAGCAGGTGGAAGAACTGGCCGGCCTCCTCGAAAAGGCCGAACGCCCGCTCGTCATCCTCGGCGGCACGCGCTGGTCGCAGGAGAGCGTTACCGGCTTCACGGCCTTCGCCGAGCGCTGGTCGCTGCCGGTCGCCTGCTCCTTCCGCCGGCAGATGCTGTTCGATCACCAGCATCCGAACTATGCTGGCGATTCCGGCATCGGCATCAACCCGGCGCTCGGCAAGGAAATCCGCGAGGCCGATCTCGTCCTGCTCTTGGGCGGACGCTATTCCGAAATGCCGTCTTCCACCTACAGCCTGCTGAAAAGCCCCTACCCGCAGCAGAAGCTGGTGCATGTCTATCCCGATCCCTCGGAACTCGGCCGCGTCTACCGCCCCGATCTTGCGATCTGCGCCGCGCCGGAGGATTTCGTCGCCGCGCTCGAAGGGCTCGCGCCGAAGAGCGCACCGCGCTGGGCCGCCCGCACCGCCACCATGCACGAAAACTTCCTGACATGGTCGACGCCGCCTGAAAGCGGCCCCGGCGCCGTGCAGATGGGGCCGATCATGGCCTGGCTGGAGAAAAACACCGGCGAAGACACGATCTTCACCAACGGCGCTGGCAACTATGCCACCTGGGTGCACCGCTTCCACCGGTTCCGCCGCTTTGCGACGCAGGCCGCCCCGGCCTCCGGCTCGATGGGCTACGGCCTGCCGGCGGCGGTTGCCGCCAAGCAACTCTTCCCGGAGCGCGAGGTCATCTGCTTTGCCGGCGATGGCTGCTTCATGATGCACGGACAGGAATTCGCGACCGCCGTGCGCTACAAGCTCCCGATCATCACGGTCGTCGTCAACAACGGCATCTACGGCACGATCCGCATGCATCAGGAACGGGACTATCCGGGCCGCGTCAGCGCCACCGATCTTACCAATCCCGATTTCGCAGCGCTTGCCGTCGCCTATGGCGGCCATGGCGAAACGGTGGAAAAGACGGAGGACTTCGCGCCGGCCTTCCTGCGCGCCCGCGCCAGCGGCAAGCCGGCGATCATCGAGGTGAAGCTCGACCCGGAAGCCATCACGCCGACGCGCACGCTGTCCGATATCCGCAACGGGAAGTAGTCTGGCGAGGGCGTGAAAGCCCCTCGTCCCTCTACCGCGACCTTCGCCCCGCTTGCGGGGAGAAGGTCGCGGTAGGCGGAGGGGAACTGCCCCTTCCCGGCGTCAGCCGCGAATGTGCCGCGTCTGTTCGTAGGTCTTCGTCGAGCGCATGCCGGAGCGGCAATAGCCGAGCATCGGGCGCGGCAGTTCGTCGAGCGCGTCAACCATGCCCGTCACTGCTTCCGCCGTCACGCCCATCGGACCGACAGGCACATGGGCCGTCTCGATACCGAGTTCGCTCGCGCGGGCGGCGATGGACGCAAATTCCGGCTGGCCGGCCTCTTCATGGTCCGGGCGATGGCAGACGATGGACTTGAAGCCCATGGCGGCAATAGCGTCGAGGTCCTCGACAGTGATCTGGCCGGAGACGGAATATTCGTCGTTGATCTCACGGATGTCCATGGGATGTGTCCTTTCCGAAATGGGTGCGCTCCCGTTTAAGCCCGCGCCGGCAGAGCGTCAATCACGCTCGATCTAGCGGACTTCGAAGGCGAGGCAGTAGCTGGCGCTCTCGCCCGGCGCAAAATCCGGCGCTTCGCCGGCCGCGATCAGTTCCGCGCGGGAGGCCAGGCGATGCGAGACCGGCTCGATGCCCAACACGGCGCAGCCGGGCGACTGGTTCCGCCAGACCTGGAGATAGGGCAAGGTATCGGTTCGGAAGCGGATATGCACGCTGCGCCCGCCGAGGCTGGCGATCGGGCCGACGGCGATCTCGGCCCAGCCGTCCTTCGCCGTTTCCGCCGCCGCCACGCAGAAGATCGTCATGTCGCCATCGTCGAAGCGCCAGGGCAGGCTGCCGCCCGGCAGCATGGCGCCGGTCAGCCGCGTCTCCTCGTCGAACAGGCCGGTGCCGAAATTGATATGGTACATGCCAAAGCACGGCCAGGCGGTATCACCGGAATTGACGATGACGTCGTCGAGCGTGACGCAGCCGGTCGACCGGTCGCTCCGCCAGCGGCGCACAAGCTCCGCCATCCCGCCATTGGCAAGCGCGACGGGAACGCGCCCCTCACAGACCGTCTCCCTCTCATCCTCCTCGATCAGCACGTCGAGCGCCGGATGGCCGCAAAGCGATCCGTGCAGCGGGTAGCGCCGCCCGTCGGCCGCACCTTCCACCGGCACTGGGTGGCGAATGTGATCGGGCCCGCAGGTAAACAGGAACCCCGGCAACGCCTTGTCGATGCGCGGATCGCCATCCGAGGGGATCGCAAAACCGGGCGCGATGTTCACTCCGTGGAAAACCGCGCTGCCGACATCCAGCACCGACTGCGGCGTCAAATCGAGGAGAAAGGTTTCGGCGGTCAGGGAAACGGTCATCCGGGGCTCCGGCAAGAGGCAATCTGGCGACAGCATGCTAGGATCAAAAGCCGCGCAACGCCACGGGACACACCCATTCGCCCGCATTTTTTCATGGAACGATCACGGCCGATCACAAGTTTTTGCCTGACGCGTTGACGTTGCGTTCACCATCGATTCAGATTTTCCATATTAAGGTCTGAATTGAAGTGTTCCGTCCGCGCGACATATGCAATCTGGCAGGTCTAAGATCGTGAATTCGATATTTAAAACAAGCATTTCACTCCTTGCGGCAGCATCCGTGCTCGGATTCGCTCTTACGCCCGCCCATGCCCAGAGCCGCCTTTCCCGCGATACCATCCTCGTATCGCCGCAGGGCGATATCCTCGACTACGTGCCGGACGACGGCAGCGTTCGCTGGGCGCGCGACAATCGCGGCCGCACCGTGCTGGTCGACAACTGGGGCAATATCGTCGCCACCGCCATGCCGGCCGGCCGCTATCTGGCGCGCGGCGACGATTATCGTCCGCGGCGCGACCGCTACCGCGATACGCGCGGTTATGACGACATGAACCCGGACTATTTTCCGCCGGCGCCTGGATCCGACTTCGGCGACGAGCTGACGACCAGTTCCGTGCCGGAAATGCGAAACGGCCTGCCGGGCGATATCGAACGGCAGCCGCTGCCAGACGCTGATTTCGGCGGTTCGCAGCCGCTGCCCGATTTCAACGGTGAAGACGACACCGCGGCGCTGCCGGAAAACGGCGTCGATCCGAATGCCGAATTCGTGCCCGGCCCGAAATTCGCGCCGGCACAGGCGCTCGGCAAGATGTCCTCCGCAGAAGTCACCGCGCTTCAGGTGTTCCTCGACCGTGAAGGGTTTTCACCGGGCGTGATCGACGGCAAGAAGGGCTCGAACGTCACCAAGGCGATCGAAGCCTGGCAGAACGCGACGGGCGAAAAGCTCGATCCGAACAATGCCGACGATATTCTGGAGCGGCTGCGCCTTTCCGGCGGCATGGCCTTCACCACCTATGAGATCAGCGCCGCCGACGCGGCCGGTCCCTATGTGGCCTCGATCCCGGACGACTATGCGCACAAGGCGGCCCTGCCGCATCTTTCCTTCACGTCGACCAGCGAGATGCTGGCCGAAAAGTTCCATATGGACGAGGCCTATCTGAAGGAAATCAACCCCGGCGTCGATTTCACCATTCCCGGCACGCTCATCAAGGTCGTCGATACCGGCGAGAAGAAGACCGGCAAGGTGGCGAAGATCCTCGCCGACAAGGGTCGCAAGCAGGTGCTCGCCTATGACGCGAACGGCACGCTGATCGCCGCCTACCCGGCCAGCATCGGTTCGGCCGATACGCCCTCGCCTTCCGGCATCGTCTCGGTCCAGCGCATCGCGCTCAATCCGGGCTATACCTACAATCCGAAGATCAATTTCCAGCAGGGCAACAACAACAAGGTCCTGACCTTGCAGCCCGGCCCGAACGGCCCGGTCGGCACCGTCTGGATCGCTCTTTCCAAGCCGACCTACGGCATTCACGGCACGCCGGAACCCTCCAAGATCGGCAAGACCCAGAGCCACGGCTGTATCCGCATGACCAACTGGGACGCCACCGAGCTTGCCAAGATGACGAGCGCGGGCGTGACGGTCGAATTCGTCGACTGATCCACCCAGCCAACGAAGCATCGGAGCCGGCCTTCAGGGCCGGCTTTTTTGTCTCCGCAGCAGCCAGAAACAGGAAGGCCGGGCAACGCAAGCGCTCCCGGCCCTCCTTCAACTATCGACGATCGCTCAGGCGGCGCGCGTGTAGCCCGAATCCTTGGCAGGCTGCGCCGTGCCGCCGGTGCGGAAGGCGCTGAGCTGGGCGGCGATCGATGCGGCTTCCTGCGTCAGCGCCTGGCTTGCGGCATTCGCCTGCTCGACCATGGCGGCATTCTGCTGGGTGATCTGGTCCATGGCGTTGATCGCCTGATTGACCGCCTGAAGGCCTGTCGCCTGTTCGGCCGTGCTGGCGCGGATGGAGTTGAACACCGCGCTGACTTCGACGACCTGCGAAACGATCTGGCGCAGCGACTGGGCGACCTCGTTGACCGAACGCACCCCGTCCTCGACCTGGCCGTGCGACCGGGCAATGAGGTTCTGGATGTCCTTGGCCGCATCCGCGCAGCGCTGGGCGAGCGCCCGCACTTCCGAGGCGACGACGGCAAAGCCGCGGCCGGCCTCCCCTGCCCGCGCGGCCTCGATGCCGGCATTCAGCGCCAGAAGGTTGGTCTGGAAGGCGATCTCGTCAATCACCTCGATGATGTTGGCGATGGCGGCCGAGGAGGCCTGGATCTCGCCCATGGCGGTGATCGCTTCTTCCACGACTTCACCGCTGCGCTGGGCGTTGTCGCGCGCCGCCTCGACGAGCGCATTCGCATCGTTTGCGCTTTGCGCGGTGTGGCGCACGGTGGTCGTCACCTCTTCGATTGCGGCAGCCGTTTCCTCAAGATTGGCCGCCTGCCGTTCCGTGCGCTTGGCAAGGTCGTCGGAGGCCGACGCGATCTCGCGGGCGCTGAGATGGATCGACCCGGCGCCGACGCCGATATTGCCGATGGCCTGCGCCAGAGTGGACATGGCGTGGTTGAAGTCGTGCCGCAGCGTTTCATAGGCCTCCGGCAGCGCACCGTTGATGCGCGCGGTAAGGTCGCCATCCGATATGCGCTTCAGCGCCGCGCCGAAACTGTCGTTCACCAGCTGGCGTTCCTCGCCGAGAACCTGCGCCTGCACCATCTGCTGCTTGGTGAGGTCGGACATGTCGTTATAGACGGAGATCGACAGGTCCATGTCGAGGAACATGGCCTTGAGCAGGCTGGAGAACCGCGCAGCGAACTCCTCCGGGGCGATTTCCTGACGGGAAAAGAGCCCCTGCTTCGGCCACAGCGACCTGACCGCTTCCGTCAGAAGATGCTCGACGATCAGCGCGTAGCCGCCGATATACCAGCGCGGCTCCAGCCCGATGCGCGCATGCACATGGCCGATCGTCTGGACCTTCGCTGCATAGTCACCGGTAAAATCAGCCGACGCGATGTTCGCCCAATGGCCAAGCTGGGCGTTCTTGGCACGGTTGATATGCGCATCGTTGGAGAAGAGGTGATTCACCTCCGGGCTCTTGCGCACGATGGCATAGAACTTGTCGAGCGCCGGGCCGAGTTCCTTCTCGATGAAGGGCTTGAGACTGCGCAGTCGCGTAAGGGAAGCCTCGTCAAGGCCGAGATACTCCAGACGACGCGCGATATCGTGGCTCTGGCTGGCGGTCTGCGGGACTGGCTTCATGCTGAGGGCATCCTGGTACTCGAGAAACGGAATTAAAGCGATAACGCACCTCGGGAGGCGGCGCCGCACGGCACGCCCAACCCGCAACCCGTCATGGGTTCTGCTGAAGGCAAGGCCTTCATGGGATAGCTTTCTGACGCGATATCATTAAGTTAGGCATGGTAAATTGTTCATTACCAAGCCTTGCCTCAAATCACGGGAACGGCGGCGCATATGGTCGCAACCGTTCCTGGCTTTCGTCAAATCCGGGAACTCAAGCCGCCGGCCGAAGCGTGCGGAAAAAGCCGCGCTCTGTCGCGGTCGGTTTGCGCGCGGGCACGAGGCGGAGCACTTCCTCGGCAAAGAGCCGCGCATTCTCGCGCGCCTTGTCGAGGTTGCTGACCTTCAGCGGATCCATCGAATAGAGCGTGCCGCCGCCATCGAAGATTTCACGGAAAGCCGTGCGCTCGCCGATCGGCGTGTCGAGCACATTCACGCCGCGTGCCGACAGCAGCGCCTTGATGGCCGTCATGGCGCGGGTCGTCACCATCGCGCTCATGCGGGTGAGCACGACCGAATGGTTGATGCGGATGCCGGCCTTTTCGTCCAGCTGTTTCAAGAGGTCGAGGATCTGCGCGGCGCCCCGCGCATCCATCGCACAGCCCT
Source organism: Shinella sp. (assembly GCF_049651085.1). GTDB lineage: Bacteria > Pseudomonadota > Alphaproteobacteria > Rhizobiales > Rhizobiaceae > Shinella. Next base: position 46,900 of record NZ_JBASBL010000016.1, on the reverse strand, counting down.
GCACCGGGATCATCACATGATCGGACAGACCGATGGCGGTGGCGACCAGCGCATCGCGTGCGCCGGCAAGGTCGATGATGAAATAGTCCGTCGCCGCACGGTTCTCGCGGATATGACACTGAAGCGAGGCCATGGATACTTCGGAAATGACGGCGATATTGCGCTGGCGGCCGGATGTCTCGTGCCAGTGGCTGATCCAGCGTTGCGGGTCCGCATCAAGGATGGTGATGCAGTGGCCCTGACTTGCAAGCTCGGTGGCAAGGATCAAGGCCGCTGTGGTCTTGCCCGCGCCGCCCTTGGCATTGGCAAATGTGATGACTGACATGGCGTTCCTCGTTGAAGGCTGTGAGCTTCCTGATCGCTCTGGTCGGGCGGCCCGGTGAAAAATGGCGCCCCTTAATCAAACCTTTCAAAACATGGTTAAGGAATTGCAAACTTTCGTATCGAAAAGATTAACGAGACGGTGCGCCGGAACCACGCCTTGCAAAGAAAAAGCCCGGAAAACCTGCGTTTTCCGGGCTTCATTCAAGGGTAAAAAGTAAAAACTCAGATGCACTCGATGAAGAGGCGCTTGGCCGCATCGAGCGTCAGTTCCACCGGATTGCCGCCAGCCGTCGGGTCAACGATCGCCATGGCGGACATTTCATCGATCCTGTCCGTGCCGACGCCGAGCGCCGAAAGCTTGTCGGGAACGCCAAGCTCTTCGCGCAGGCGCAGCACATAGTCGAAGAAACCGTCGAAGCCGCCGGCTATGCCGAGATAGGCGGCAGCGCTGGCAATCCTCGCCTCGATGGCGGGACGGTTGAAGGTCAGCACCGGCGGCATCACGACGGCATTGGTCATGCCGTGGTGGGTGTTGTAGATCGCCCCGACCGGGTGCGACAGCGAGTGGATTGCACCCAGCCCCTTCTGGAAGGCGACCGCGCCCATGGCGGCGGCCGACATCATATGGGAGCGTGCCTCGATATCCGTGCCGTCCCTGTAGGCGCGCGGGAGGTATTCCTTGACGAGGCGCATGCCCTCAAGCGCGATGCCCTGGCTCATCGGGTGATAGAAGGGCGAGCAATAGGCTTCAAGGCAATGGGCGAAGGCGTCCATGCCGGTGCCGGATGTGATGACCTTCGGCATGCCGACCGTCAGTTCCGGATCGCAGATCGTCACCGCGGGAAGGAACTTCGGATGGAAGATCACCTTCTTGGTATGCGTCTCGGAATTGGTGATGACCGAGGCACGGCCAACTTCCGAGCCGGTGCCGGCCGTCGTCGGCACGGCGACGATCGGCGCGATGCCGGCTGGATCGGCACGGGTCCACCAGTCGCCGATATCCTCGAAATCCCAGACGGGGCGCGTCTGGCCGGACATGAAGGCGACGGCCTTGCCGAGGTCGAGGCCCGAGCCGCCGCCGAAGGCGACGACGCCGTCATGGCCGCCATCCCTGAACGCCTTGACGCCGGCTGCGAGGTTCTTGTCGGTCGGGTTCGGATCGACCTCCGCGAACATCGCCCGGCCGAGGCCTGCGGCCTCCAGAATGGCAAGCGCATTCTGCGTGATCGGCATTGTCGAAAGGCCGCGATCGGTGACAAGCAGCGGCTTCTTCATGCCGACTGCCTTGCAGTGATCGGCCAGTTCCGAGATGCGGCCCGCCCCGAACTTGATGGCGGTCGGGTAGCTCCAGTTGGCAGTGATGGTCATGCTCTTCAAGCTTTCCTGAAATGGTAGGATTTCGGTCTCGTGAGGTTGTGGAAGCCGATGACGGAGAGCGAACCGCCACGGCCCGTTTCCTTGACGCCGGTCCAGCACAGCGCCGGGTCGAGATAGTCGGCGCGGTTCTGGAATACCGTGCCGGTCTCCAGGTCGCGGGCGATGCGGGCCGCACGCTCGCTGTCCTTCGTCCACAGCGAGACGGTGAGGCCGTACTTGCAATCGTTCATCAGGGCGAGCGCTTCCTCGTCGCTCTTCACCTTCATGATGCCGACGGCCGGACCGAAGGTCTCTTCGGTCATGAACTCCATCGAATGATCGACATCGACGAGGATCTGCGGGGCGACATAGGCGCCGCCGTCATCGGCCGGGAACAGCTTGGGATCGACCAGCGCCTTCGCGCCGCGCGAAACCGCATCGGCGATCTGCGAACGCACGGTCGCGGCAAAGCGCTTGTGCGCCATCGGGCCGAGGGTCGTTTCCGGGTCGAGCGGGTTGCCGAGCTTGTAGTTCGACACCCAGGCGACGGATTTTTCGACGAAGGCGTCGTAGAGCTTCTCGTTGACGTAGACGCGCTCGATGCCGCAGCAGCACTGGCCCGAATTGTAGGTCGCGCCGTCCATCAGCGTATCGACCGCCGCGTCGAGGTCCGCGTCTTCCATGACGTAGCCCGGGTCCTTGCCGCCAAGCTCCAGTCCCACCGGCGTGAACGTGCCGGCGGCGGCGCGCTCGATGGACCGGCCACCTTCGACGGAGCCGGTGAAATTGACAAAGTCGAACGCGTTTCCGGCGATCAGCGCCGAAGTCGTGTCATGATCGAGGAAGACATTCTGGAACACGCCCTCCGGCACGCCAGCCTCGTTGAAGGCGCGCACGAGTCGCTCGCCGACGAGCAGCGTCTGGGCGGCATGCTTGATGATGATCGTGTTGCCCGCCATCAGCGCCGGCGCGATCGTGTTGATCGCGGTCATGTAGGGATAGTTCCACGGCGCGATGACGAAGACGACGCCATGCGGCTCGCGCTCGATGCGGCGCTCGAAGCTGCCGCTGTTCTCGACAACGATCGGCGCCAGCGACGAGCCGGCAATCTCCGCCACATAGTTGGAGCGCTCGTTGAAGCCCTTGAACTCGCCGCCATAGCGGACGGGGCGGCCCATCTGCCAGGCGATTTCCGGCACGATCTCGTCGGCCATTTCATTGACGCGCGCCACGCCCTTCAGGACGAGCTGGATGCGGTCTTCCAGCGGACGCTTCGCCCAGGCCTTCTGCGCCTTTTTCGCGCGGGCGACGACCTCTTGCGCGGCAGCCAGCGGCATCGCCTCGCGCTCGGCGTAAACCGAGCCATCCACGGGGGATATGCATTTGATCACAGTCATTCTTTCAGAACTCCGTTTTAACAGGCCAGCGCCCTTACATGGCCGGCAACGCTATAGGCGAGGATCGCTCTATCGCGGGTGATGATAGTCAGATCGTGTCCGCGCGCTGTGGCGATGATGATGCGATCGATGGGATCCTTGTGCAAAGGCAGCGGGAGAAAGGACGCGGCCATGAAAATATCAGCCGTCACCTGTATCTCCGAAAGCCCCGCTCCTGCCAGAAACTCATCATACCAGCGCTTGGGCTCCTTGGTTTCGCTAATGCGGCCGTGAGCAACGAGCATCCCCATTTCCCACGCCGTCACGGCTGAAACATGGATGGGCACCCCACTGTCGCGGGCATCGCTTACGACATGGGCCGCCGCCTCGGAAATCGGGAGACGCTGAGACATCCAGATGACGGCACAGGTATCAAGAAGAAATCCGCTACTCATTATAGAGCTTGCCACTCCATTCAAAATCCAGCGGCTCCGTCAAATCCACCCCCGGTGCAATCGTCAGCGTTCCCTTCATGCAGCCGAAAATCGGATGCCGGTATGGATCCTTGCCGGCCTTTTTCCCTGATGCTTCCTGTTGCGGCTCTGCCTCGTGTGTTGCGTAGCTACCTTGCTTCCCCTCCTCAAAGCCTGATTGCGGCAAAAATCGATGTTCAGCCACTTCCGCAAGACTTACGCCCAGAAACTCCGCAATCTTGTCCTGCTGCTGGACGGACATGTTCTTTTCTCCGCTCAACATGCGTGACACAGCGCTTCTATCACGCCCCAGGAAGCGGGCCAGATCGCTTTGGTTGCTGCCGCGCTTCTTCAGCTGTTCACGAAACCAACCTGTATCGATCGTATATTCCTGCTCCATGATGTGGTCCTTCTACACGCGTAGGGACAACAAGGATCGCATCGTGTTGCGATAACGTCAACAATATTCCAAATCGCGCAACATCATGCCCTCTCGAAGCCGCGCGCCACCTCCCAGTCGGTGATGCGACGATCATACTCTTCCTGCTCCCACTCGGCAGCGCGGACATAGTGATCGACCACGTCATCGCCGAAGGCATCGCGCAGCATCTCGGATTCCTTCAGCGCCGCCGCGGCACCGCGCAGCGTCCTCGGAATCTCGCGGATGTCCTTGCCGCCATAGGCATCGCCCTCGAAGGGGGCTTCGAGCTCCAGCCTCTCCTCGATGCCCGCAATGCCGGCCGCAAGCAGCGCCGCCATGGCGAGATAGGGATTGAGGTCCGAGCCGCCGACGCGGCATTCGATGCGAATGCCCTTCGATCCGGCTCCGCAAAGGCGGTAGCCGGCCGTGCGGTTGTCCTTGCTCCAGACCGCCTTGGTCGGCGCGAAGGTGCCGGCGACGAAGCGCTTGTAGGAATTGATGTAGGGCGCAAGGAAATAGGTGATCTCGCTGGCATGGGCGAGCTGGCCCGCCACATACATGCGCATCAGCTCCGACATGCCGTACCGGGCCTCCTTGTCGAAGAATTTCGGCTCCTTGCCGTCCAGGCTCCACAGCGACTGGTGGATATGCGAGGACGAGCCGGCGGCGTTGTAGTTCCACTTGGCCAGGAAAGTGACGGCCTTGCCCCGCTGCCAGGCGATTTCCTTGGTGGCGTTCTTGATGATCGAATGCCGGTCGGCCATGGCCACCGCCTCGGCATAGCGCACGTTGATCTCCCCCTGGCCGGGCGATGCCTCGCCCTTGGAGTTTTCCACCGGAATGCCGGCGCCCTGCAGGCCGTTGCGCAGCGCCCGCATGACATCCTCTTCCTTCGTGGTCTGGAAGATGTGGTAGTCCTCGTTGTAGCCGCTGGCTGGCATGAGGTCGCGATAGCCGCTCTCGCGAGCATGATCATAGGTCTGGTCGAACAGGTAGAATTCAAGCTCGCTGGCCATGAAGGCCTTGAAGCCCAGGGCCTCCAGCCGCTTGACCTGCTTCTTGAGAACCGCGCGCGGCGAGTGTGGCACTTCCGCATGGGTGTGGTGGTCGAGAACGTCGCAAAGCACCAGCGCGGTGCCTTCGAGCCAGGGCAGTTTGCGCAGCGTGGCAAGGTCCGGCTTCATCGTATAGTCGCCATAGCCGGCAGCCCAGCTTGTCGACTTGTAGCCGGGGACGGTCTCCATCTCGATGTCGGTCGCAAGCAGGTAGTTGCAGCTATGCGTCTCCTCATAGCCGCTTTCGACAAAATACTGCGCGTGGAAGCGTTTGCCCATCAGGCGCCCCTGCATGTCCACCAGGCATGCGAGAACGGTGTCGATGCGGCCCTCGGCCACATCCTTCTTCAGGTCATCAAAACTATAGGTCACGGTCATCGGGCGGTCCTGCGGGTTGTGGCGTCATGCCGGACCGGGCCTTGGCAAGCCCGGTCCGGGGTGTCGGTTGCTATCAGCCGTTGACGTAGGGCGGTCCTGCCTTGTTGATGACGGCGTTGTAGTCCTCGAAGATCTTGACGACCTTGGCGGCCGTCTCGCTCTGTCCGGCGATCTCCTTCCAGAACACCTTGGCCGCATCCTCGACGACCTTCCACTCGGCTGCCGGGATGCTGGTGAGCTTCAGCTTCGTGCCCTCGGCGCGCAGCTTGGCCTCACCGCCCCAGTACCACTGGTCGCGGTAGTTGTTACCGGCCTCGATGGCGGTCATGACCAGCTTCTTCAGGTGATCCGGCAGTTCTGCCCACTTCTTCTCGTTGACGAAGAAGGAGCCGATCCAGGCTCCCGAGATGTTGTTGGTCAGGAAATGATCCGTCACGTCGGCCCAGCCGACCGTGTAGTCCTCGGTGATGCCCGACCAGGCCATGCCGTCGAGTTCACCGGTCTGCACGGCAACCTGCGCGTCTTCGTAGGGGATCGTCACCGGCACGACGCCGAACTGGGTGAGGAAGCGGCCCGCGGTCGGGAAGGTGTAGAGGCGCAAGCCCTCCAGGTCCTTCACCGAGTTGATCGCCTTCTTGGTGTTGAAATGGCACGGATCCTGGCCCGAAGCCGCGAGCCAGACGACGCCGCCGACCTTTTCATAGGACGAGCGCCAGATATCGGCGAGGCCGTACTGCTTGAACAGCACCGGCACGTCGAGGATCTGCTTGGTTGCAAGCGGGAAGTAGCCGCCGAAGGTGGCGACATCGGCCGGCGAGGCCATGGAATCGTCGTCGGAATGCACGGCGTCGATCGTGCCGGCCTGAAGCGCGCGGAAAAGCTCACCGGTCGGTACGATCTGGTCGGCGAAGTAGAGTTCGATCTCCAGCTCGCCCTTGGCGGCTGCGTTGATCGCATCGACGATCGGCTTGGTGACATGCTCGCCGAGCGCAGCGCCCGCATAGGTCTGGAAGCGCCACTTGATGGGCGTCTGGGCCTTCACGACGGCGGGTGCGGCAAGCGTTGCGGCGCCTGCCGCACCGATCGTCACCACCCCTGCCCTGGTAAGAAACTGCCTTCTGTTGGTCATATCTCTATCCCTCTGGTTATACGTCTCGTTTTGCCGGGAACGGCCGTTAATCCCGGTCGGTCGAACGTTTTTTTTCTGTCGGCCCATTACTCCCGTCGGACGCCCGGTGGTTCCCGCCACCGGGCGTCCGGTTACTTGCTGTAGTAGTTGTTCGGCAGCCACGTCGCGATGTCGGGGAACACGCCGATGATGATCAGGCTTGCGACCATGATGCCGACAAACGGCCAGATCGACTTGTAGATATCGGACATGGTGATGCCGGACGGCGCCATGGCGCGCATCATGAACAGGTTGTAGCCGAAGGGCGGCGTGATGTAGGCGATCTGGCAGGTGATCGTGTAGAGAATGCCGTACCAGACGAGGTCGAAGCCCAGCTTCTGCACCAGCGGGATGTAGAGCGGCGCGACGATGACGAGCATCGCCGTGTCGTCGAGGAACATCCCCATGATGAGGAAGGAGAGTTGCATCAGCACCAGCACCTGCCAGGGCTCGAGGCCAAGGTCGCCGAGGAAGAAGCGCTCGATCGACTTTACCGCACCAAGACCGTCGAAAACGGCGCCGAAGCAGAGCGAGGCGATCAGGATCCACATGAACATGCAGGTGATACCGAGCGTCTTCTGCAAGACGTCGTTCCACAGCCGCCTGCTGAGGCGACCGCGCTGCCAGGCAACGAGGGCCGAGGAGATGGCGCCGACGGCCGAGGCTTCCACAAGGCTGGCGATGCCGCTCAGAAACAGCCACATCATCAGTGAGAAGATGCCGAGGGGCAGGACGCCTGCCGTCAGCAGCTTCAGTTTTTCAGCCATGGGCACCGCGCGCTCCTCCGCCGGCAGCGCCGGTCCGAGCGACGGATTGATCCGGCAGCGGATATAGACGTAGATCGCCATCAGCAAGGCCATCAGCAGGCCGGGGAAAACGCCGGCGAGCCAGAGCTGGCCGACCGGTACGCGGGCGATCATGCCGTAGAGCACGAGCACGATGCTCGGCGGAATGAGGATGCCGAGCGTCGAGCCGCCCTGCACCACGCCGGTCGTCATCACCTTGTCGTAGCCGCGGCGCAGCAATTCCGGCAGCGCGATGGTGGCGCCGATCGCCATGCCGGCGACCGACAGGCCGTTCATCGCCGAGATGATCACCATGAGGCCGATGGTGCCGAGCGCCAGGCCGCCGTTGATCGATCCCATCCAGACGTGGAACGCCTTGTAGAGGTCTTCGGCGATGCCCGATTCCGAGAGCATGTAGCCCATGAAAACGAACATCGGCACCGTCAGCATCGGATACCATTTGACGAGCTTCATGGCGGAGGCGAAGCCCATTTCCGAGCCGCCCGTGCCCCAGAGCAGGAAGGCCGCGACGACGCCGACGAAGCCTATGACGGCAAAGACGCGCTGCCCGGTAAGCAGCAGCACCATCATGCCGGCAAACATCGTGATTGCGATGAATTCATAGCTCATGCGATGGGCCTTCCCCGCAATTCCGCGATATCCTTGAAGAGCGAGGAGGTAGCCTGCGCAAGCATCATCACGACACCGAAGGTCATGATGGTCTTGATCGGCGCCATGTAGGGCGCCCAGGCGCTGAAACTCTTTTCGTTGAACTGAATGGCGTAGGCCGTGCTGGAAATGCCGCCATAGAGCATGAAGCCCAGGAAGACGATCAGCGCAACGGCCGTGACGACGTCGAAGGCCGCGCGGCGGCGCAGCGACCATTGGCTGTAGAAGAGGTCCATGCGGACGTGGTCGCCGGTCTGCATGGCGAAGGCGCCGCCGAGCATGTAGTAGGCGGCCATGGTGAACTGCGCGGATTCCAGGGTCCAGTTCGCCGGCAGGTGGAACGCCTTCGAAATCGAGGAATAGAACAGGATCGCGAACATCGCGAAGATCAGGTACATCGCAAAAAGGCCGACACGCCGGTTGAACGTGTCGACGAAGCGTACATAACTCTTGATGAAATCAGGCATGTCCCCTGCCCCCTTTGACAGCGGCGGCGTTCTCAGCCGGGCCAGACCTCCAGTGTATTAACGCAAGCATTCGCTTGGCCTCTCCAGTTCGTGTTCACTTCCGTCTCCACGGACATTCCGTTCCCAGGGCGTTTATTGTTTTATTGCGGGGATGCTCTCACGCAGCAGCCCCGACAGGTAGCCTGCCATCACCCTCTGGCTGGCTTCGTCCTTGATGAGGTCGTTGCGAACCTCGATCATCACATTGGGCAGGCCATTGGATAGGCCGTGCTCCTTCAGCGTATGCGTTACGCCGTCGTCCGGGCCATAGGGCTCGTTGCGGCGAACGTCATAGCGTTTGTCCTCACTGGCAGCGGTCAGCATCGCATCGGCAAGGCGTGCGTCGGCGTCGTGCAGGATGCCGATTTCCACCAGACGCTGCATGCCGAAATAGATCGGCGTGAAACTGTGCATGGTCACGATGACCGGCGCCCGACCCTCTGCGATCCGCTCTTTCACGATGCGGGAGAGCGTGTCGCGGAATGGCAGGTAGAGCGCTTCGGTGCGGGCATCGCGTGCCGCCTGATCGAGGCCGGCATTGCCCGGAACGTCGAACACCTCGCTCTTTTCCGGCATGGCGGCCGGCGATTCCGGCGGACGGTTGCAATCGTAGACGAGACGCGAAAAGCGCTGGAAAAGCAGGGTCGCATCGAGGTGTTCGGCCATCAATCGCGACACGGCGAGCGCACCCGGATCCCAGGCGATATGGCTGGCGCGCACCTCCTCGGAAAGGCCGAGCGTGCCGAGCGACTTCGGCAAAAGACGCGATGCATGCTCGCAGACCAGGATGATCGGTCCACGCGCAACAGCATTCTCCAGGGCGACGGGGTCGCCCTCTTCTCCACTCAGAATTCCCATGAGCCTGATCCCCTCGACCGGCTTTTATCATTACTGAAGAGAATTCTTCACAGTTTCACTCCTGTCAATCAGGAATTGAAAAAATCTCTTCAAAAAAACATTTGACTCGGATTGTGACAGCGATGTTTAATTTTAGAAACTCCGGCGAAGAACGGAGCGCGGGGGAAAAATTTGACGCTCAACCAAACATCCATGACGGTGTCGGATGTGATCAGCGGCCACTTCGATGCGCTGACGCGTGCCGAACGGCAATTGGCCACATCGTTACTGGACAACTACCCCGTCTCCGGCCTCGGCAGCATCACGACGGTCGCTGAAAATGCCGGCGTGTCGACGCCGACCGTCGCCCGCATGGTGCAGAAGCTCGGGTTCCGGGGCTTTCCGGATTTTCAGGCCCGGCTTCACCATGAGCTGGAAGCGACGCTTTCAAGCCCGATCAGCAAGCACGACCGCTGGGCTGCGAATGCGCCGGGCGCGCACATCCTGAACCGCTTCGCCGACACGATCATGAACAACCTGCGCCAGACGCTGGCCCATGTGGAAACAGCCGAATTCGACAGCGCCAGCGCCCTTCTCGCCGACCGGCAGCGCAGCATCTACATCATCGGCGGGCGCATCACGAAGGCGCTTGCCGACTATCTTTTCACCCATCTTCAGGTCATTCGCCCCAACGTCACGCAGATCGCCTCCAATCCGAGTTCCTGGCCGCACTATGTGTTGAACATGAAGGCCGGCGACGTGCTCGTGATCTTCGACATCCGGCGCTACGAGCAGGAAATGGAAACGCTCGGTCGCGTGGCGCATGAGCGCGGCGTGAAGATCGTGCTCTTCACCGACCAATGGGCCTCGCCGGTGGCAAAGGTCGCGGCCAAGGTTTTCCGGGTCCAGATCGAGGCCCCTTCCGCCTGGGATTCCTCCGTCGTCACCCTGTTTATCGTCGAAGCCCTGATCGAAGCCGTCCAGAGTTCGGGCTGGGAAGAGACGAGCGGCCGCCTGAAAGCGCTGGAGGGCCTCTTCGAGGCTAGTCAGCTATTTCGCAAACCATCGGCCGGAAGCTCTGCGAAAGTCGTGGCAGGCACACGAAAAAACAGAAACAAAACTGTCACATAGGGTTCATGCACCACCAGTATCAGCTTCACCGAAGTTGACTGTCACACAAAGGAGAAAACCGTGATATCACATACGAAACGTCTGCTTTCGCTCTCCACCGCCCTGGTGGTTGCAACGACCTCCTTCGCCTTCGCCGAACCGAGCGCCGAGCTTATCGAAGCGGCGAAGAAGGAAGGCATGCTGACGACGGTCGCCCTGCCGCACGACTGGTGCGGCTACGGTGATGTCTTCGCCTCCTTCAAGGCGAAATATCCGGAAATCCAGATCAACGAACTGAACCCGGACGCCGGTTCTGCCGACGAAATCGAAGCCATCAAGGCCAACAAGGACAACAAGGGCCCGCAGTCGCCCGACGTGATCGACGTCGGCCTGTCCTTCGGCCCGTCCGCCAAGGCCGAAGGCCTGCTGCAGCCCTACAAGGTCTCCACCTGGGACGAAATTCCGGATACCATCAAGGATCCCGAAGGCTACTGGTACGGCGACTATTACGGCGTGATGTCCTTCATCGTGAACAAGGACATCGTGGCCAACTCGCCGAAGGACTGGGCCGATCTCCTGAAGCCTGAATATGCCGGCCAGGTCGCGCTTGCAGGCGACCCGCGCGCCTCCAACCAGGCCATCCTCGGCGTTCTCGCCGCTGGTCTTGCCAAGGATGCAAAGTCCGGCAAGGAAGCCGGCGAAGCAGGTCTTGCCTACTTCGCGGAGATGAACAAGGCCGGCAACTTCGTTCCGGTCATCGGCAAGTCCGGCACGCTGGCGCAGGGCTCCACCCCGATCGTCATCGCCTGGGACTACAACGCCCTCGGCTGGGCCAAGACCCTCAACGGCAACCCGCCGACCGAAGTCGTCGTCCCGGAGAAGGGCGTCCTTGCCGGCGTCTACGTTCAGGCAATCTCGGCCTACGCGCCGCACCCGAACGCCGCCAAGCTTTGGATGGAGCACCTCTATTCCGACGAAGGCCAGCTCGCGTGGCTGAAGGGTTATTGCCACCCGGCGCGCTTCAACGCCATGGTCAAGGCTGGCAAGGTTCCGCAGGACCTGCTCGACGCCCTGCCGCCGGCAGCATCCTATGAAAAGGCCTACTTCCCGACGCTCGAGGAAGTCGACGCCAACAATGCTGCCGTGACCAGCGCCTGGGACTCCGTCGTCGGCGCGAACGTACAATAAAGAACATCTTTCGTCGCTCCGGTTCTTCAGCCGGGGCGACGATTGCGTTATGCCAATAATGGCAACCCCTTCGAGGTTTACTTAATGTCATCAGACAGTTCAGCAGGCAGACAGCCGACGCGGGCGCCTTTCCGCCTCCCGCTGCACTGGCTCGGCGCGGTGCCGTTCGCAATCTTTGTCCTGCTGTTCCTCATCATGCCGACGATGCGCATCGTCATCGGCGCTTTCCAGACCCCGGACGGCGGCTTCACGCTCGACAATATCCGCGGGCTGTTCACCACCTCGATCATGTCGGCCTACTGGATCTCGATCAAGATCAGCATCGCCTCGGCCCTGCTCGGCTGCCTGATCGGCTTCTCGGTCGCCGCCGCCGTCGTGCTTGGCGGCCTGCCGAAGTGGCTTCGCGGTCCATTGCTGACCTTTTCCGGCGTCGCGTCCAACTTCGCCGGCGTGCCGCTTGCCTTCGCCTTTCTTGCCACCCTCGGCCCTGTCGGCCTGCTCACCGTCTTCCTGAAGACCCAGATCGGCATCGATCTGCGCGCGCTCGGCTTTAACATCCTGTCCTTCTGGGGCCTGACAGTCACCTACCTGTTCTTCCAGATCCCGCTCATGATCCTCATCATCACGCCCGCGCTCGACGGCCTGAAGCGCGAGTGGCGTGAGGCGGCCCAGATTCTCGGCGCGACGAACGCACAATACTGGCGCCTCGTCGCCTTCCCCATCCTGCTGCCGTCCTTCCTCGGCACGCTCGCCCTGCTTTTCGCCAATGCCTTCGGCGCCGTAGCAACAGCCATCGCGCTGACGGGCTCCTCGCTCTCCATCGTGCCGATCCTACTCTTCGCGCAAATCCGCGGCGACGTGCTGGGCAATCCCCATCTCGGCTATGCGCTCGCCTTTGGCATGATCGTCGTGACCGGCGTCGCCAACACGATCTACATCTGGCTTCGCGCCCGCAGCGAAAGGTGGCTGAAATGAAGAAGTTCTGGGCCTGGGGCGCCCTCATCTTCGGGCTGCTCTATTTCACCCTGCCGCTGCTCGGCATGACCAACTTCTCGCTGAAGATGCGGCGCGGCGTCTATTCGCTGGATGCCTATGCGGTGGTGCTCGGCGATCCGCGCTTCCAGGAGACATTTACCTATTCGGTGCTGATGGCGCTCGCGACGATCGCCTTCGGTGTGCTGCTCGTCGTGCCAACGGCCTATTGGGTGCGCCTGAAGCTGCCGCGCCTTCGTCCCTATGTCGAATTCGTGACGCTGCTGCCGCTGGTCATCCCGGCCATCGTCATCGTCTTCGGTTACATCAGGCTCTACAACACCTCCAGCTGGCTTCCGCTGACCGGCTCGATCACCGGCACGAACATCCTTCTGATGTTCGGCTACTCGATGCTGGCGCTGCCCTATATGTATCGCGCGGTCGATACGGGCCTGCGCGCGATCGATATCGCCACGCTGACCGAAGCCGCCCAGAGTCTCGGCGCCGGCTGGATGACGATCCTTGCACGCATCATCCTGCCCAACGTGCTGGTCGCGGTGCTGTCCGGCGCCTTCCTGACCTTTGCCATCGTCATCGGCGAGTTCACCATGGCAGCGCTTCTCAACCGTCCGGCCTTCGGTCCCTATATGCAGCTGCTCGGCGCCAATCGTGCCTATGAACCTGCTGCGCTCGCGGTGATGTCCTTCGCCCTGACCTGGGGTTGCCTTGGCCTGATCCAGCTTGTCTCCCGCTTCCAGAAGGGCGCGCAAAGCCCCACCTGAGGATTTTCATGAGCTTTCTGACACTCTCCAGCCTCCAGAAATCCTTCGGGCCCGTTCAGGTCGTCAAGGATTTCAACATGTCGATCGAGAAGGGCGAGTTCGTCTCCTTCCTCGGGCCTTCCGGCTGCGGCAAGACCACTGTCCTGCGCATGATCGCAGGCTTCGAGACGCCCTCGGGCGGCACGATCGCCATCGACGGCAAGAGCCAGCAAAATCTCCGCCCCAACCAGCGCAACATCGGCATGGTGTTCCAGGCATATGCGCTGTTCCCGAACATGAACGTCGCGGAAAACGTCGCTTTCGGCCTCAAGGTCGCCGGGCGGCCGAAGGCCGAGATCGACGCGCGCGTCAAGGAGATGCTCGGCCTCATCAAGCTCGACCACCTCGCCGACCGCTACCCCTACCAGATGTCCGGCGGCCAGCAGCAGCGCGTGGCGCTGGCCCGCGCGCTGGCGCCGAAACCGCAGGTTCTGCTGCTCGATGAGCCCCTCTCGGCCCTCGACGCCAAGATCCGCGTGTCGCTGCGCGAGGAAATCCGCATGATCCAGCAGCAGCTCGGCATTACCACGGTCTTTGTCACGCACGACCAGGAAGAGGCGCTGTCGATCTCCGACCGCATCGTCGTCATGAATGCCGGCAAAGCCGACCAGATCGGCGCGCCGGCCGAGATCTACAACCGCCCGGCCACCCGCTTCGTCGCGAATTTCGTCGGCACCCTCAACCTCATCGAGGCCAAGGTCGTCGATCCTTCCGCACGCAGCGTCCTGATCGGCGATCAGGCTGTCACGCTGCACGAATCGCTCGGCAATGCAAAGGCCGGCGACACGATCTCGCTGGCGCTGCGCCCGGAGGCAGGCTCCATCGCGCCCGATGCCAAGGGCGATACGGCGCTTTCCGGCGAGGTCACTTCGTCGAATTTCCTCGGCTCGGTCATCCGCACCCGCATGAAGGTCGGCGGCAGCATCATCTCGTTCGACATGTTCAACAACCCCGGCCTGGTGCCGCCGGTCGCCGGGGACACGGTCACCCTGCGGTTCACCGCCGGAGACCTGCTGGTCATCCACGACTAGAGCATTTCCAGCCGAAGCGGCATCGCTTCGGCGTCGGAAAATGCGGTAAAAACAAAGCCTGAAGCAATTGTAGCGGTCCGGTTTTCACTGGAATTGCTCCAGGCTGGCATATCATTCCAGACCTCGGGCAGGGTTTAAAAAAATCTGTCGTGAATCATGCGTTTTCCGTCGCCTGGGGATTTGATCTGGCAGCCGGGCGCGGTTAATCTCCCATTGTTCTCAGGGCGGGGTGAAACTCCCCACCGGCGGTATCCGGAGCAATCCGGGAGCCCGCGAGCGCCCTCCGGTCAATGGAGGGGTCAGCAGATCCGGTGCGATGCCGGAGCCGACGGTCATAGTCCGGATGGAAGAGAGCAAGCAGGAGGCACCGGCCGCAGGGCTGGTTTCAGCTTTCTTGCGTGTTCGCCCAAGGGACCCGTTGCAAAATGGCTCAACCCTTGAAAGGCCTAGACATGAATGTGAATGCCACCCCCTCCGCCCGCATCGCCGTTATCCGTGCCCGCTGGCACGCCGGCATCGTCGATCAGGCGGTCGATTCCTTTATCGCCGAATGGAAGGCGCTTGGCGGCCGCGTCGAGGATGTCGATGTGATCGACGTTCCCGGCGCCCTCGAAATCCCGCTGCATGCCCAGCTGCTTGCCAGGACCGGCGGCTATTCCGCCATCCTCGGCGTCGCTCTCGTCGTTGACGGCGGCATCTACCGCCACGATTTCGTCGCAGGCTCGGTGGTCGACGCCATCGTGCGCGTCGGGCTCGACACCAATGTGCCGGTGCTCTCGGCCGTGCTGACGCCGCACCATTTCCAGGAATCGGAAGCCCATATCGCCTTCTTCCGCGACCACTTCGTCATCAAGGGCAAGGAAGCGGCCAACGCCGCCCGCCAGATCATCGACGCCCGCGCGCAGGTAGCCCTCGCGACGGTTGCTTGAATCTGCGTCTCAAGGACCGGAATCGATCCACGAAGACCACGCGACAAGAACTTGAAAAGATTGAGGGAGCCCGGCAGCGATGCCGGGCTTTCGCGTTGCGCCCATCAGAAAAAGACCTCGCCGGACCGATTACGCGGGTCGTAACAAGCTTCGATCCCGGTACAGCACTTATCCTTCACGCCCGAGGGGAAACAGCCTCACAACAATAGGGGAACAGCGTGATGTCGAAATGGTTCAGGGAGAATGCCTCGATCAGCGCCAGCGATCTGACGGAGGAGTTCATGCGGCTCAGGCGCGGCTCGGTCACGCGTCGCCACTTCCTCGGCGTCACCGGCCTCGGCGCCGCCGCAGCCTTGATGGCCCGCCAGCCCGGCCTGTTCCCCTCCGAGGCCCATGCGCAGGAGGACCTCGGCTCGGTGATGGTCCTCGCCACCTGGCCGAACTACCATGACCCCTCGACTTTCGAGGCCTTCACCGCCGCGACCGGCGTTGCCGTGGAAGTGCATGTCTTCGGCTCGAACGAGGAAATACTGGCCAGGCTGCAGGCCGGCGACGCAGGCTGGGACCTCTTCGTGCCCACCAACCACACGATCTCCACCTATGCCGACCTCGGCCTGATCGATCCGCTCGACCTTGCCAGGTTGCCGAACTACGATCCGAAGACCCAGAACGCCCGCTTCACCAACGAGGGCACGGTCGACGGCAAGATCTATGCGCTGCCGAAGAATTGGGGTGCGACCGGCATCGCCTTCAATTCCGACAGGATAAAATCGCCTGTAACCAGCTGGAAGGCGTTCTTCGAGATCGCGATGACCGAGGCGGACGGCCGCGCCATGGTGCATGACTACCAGCTCACCACCATCGGCAGCGCCCTCGTCTCGCTCGGCCACTCGTTCAATTCCATCAAGCCCGGCGAACTTGCCGAAGCAGAGGAGCTGCTGCTCAGGGTCAAGCCGCACCTCTACGCCATCAACAGCGACTACCAGCCCGCCATGCGCGCCAGCAACGCCTGGATGACCATGTGCTGGACGGGAGACGGCGCGCAGCTCAACCGCGACATCCCGGAAATCCAGTTCGCTCTGGGCACGGATGGCGGCGAGATATGGTCGGATTTCTTCGGCATACCGAAGAGCGCCGGCAACAAGCCGGCCGCCTATGCATTGCTCAACTTCCTGATGGACCCGCAGAACGCGGCAAAGGAGCATATCGCCAACAGCACGCCGACGACCGACAGCCGCGTCATGTCGCTGCTGCCGGCCGAGATCACCGGCGACAAGATCGTCTATCCCGACGAGGCCGCCCTGATGCCACTCGAATTCGGCGCCGCCGTTACGCTGACCGATCCGGCCCGCGCCGAGCTGATGGCGCGGTTCAAATCCGCTTGAAAGCGCCGCCTCCGCGCCGCTCTACGATCGTCCGTGGATTGCCTATACGGATCCCATCGCACCCTGATACACGACGATGCGGGCGTGGTAGGGCACGCGCTTGTAGAGATCGAGTACATCCTGGTTGAGGAGGCGCACGCAGCCCGACGAGGTCGCCTTGCCGATAGACTTCCAGTCCGGCGAGCCGTGCAGGCGGTAGAGCGTGTCCTTGCCGTTCTGGAAAATGTAGAGCGCCCGCGCGCCGAGCGGGTTCTTGATGCCCGGCTCCATGCCGCCGTTCTCGACGGAATATTTGGCAAGACCCGGATTGCGCGCGATCATATCCGCCGGAACCTTCCAGCGCGGCCATGGCTGGCGCCAGTGGATGATGCCCTCGCCTTCCCAGGCAAAACCTTCGCGGCCGATGCCGACGCCATAGCGCATTGCCGTGCCGCCGGGTTCCACCACATAGAGGAAGCGGCCGGGCGTATCGACGACAACCGTGCCCGGCGCCTCGCCGGTCGGATCCTTCACGCGCTGGCGAAAATACTTCGGATCGATTTCCTTATAGGGAATGGCCGGAATGAGATGACCGCCATCCTCGAGGGCCGCATAGCGTGTCGCCAGTTCATCGTCCGCTGCCGGCACGATCGGATAACTGACCTTCTGGGGCACCGGTGCATTCTTGACCGGAGCATCCTTGGTCGTCGCGCAACCCGCGAGCGTCGTGGCGGCGCCCAGGATGAAGGCTCTGCGCGACAATGTGCACACCGTAGGCATTCTCGATACATACTCCATAGGAAAGACGATTGAAGCCGATGGCTAGCCAGAGCGGTAGCGGGCTGGCAAGAAGAAGAAGCATCACATTCTCGGCATTGGCCGCTCGTTCTTTCCGACCGATGCAAAGCAGTCACGTCCGGCCCGATATCGAGAGAAGAACGCGATGGCGCCTGTGGAAATCAACCCTGACCATGTCCGCGAATTTGAAGATCCCGAAAGCTTCTACCGCTGGCTGGGCGAAAACCACGCCGCCGCGCCGGAGGTCTGGATCAAGGTTCACAAACGCGCTTCTGGCCTCAAATCCATCACCCCGGAAGAGGCGATCGAGGTGGTGCTCTGCTGGGGCTGGATCGACGGCATCCGCAAGGGGCTGGACGAAAGAAGCTTTTTCCAGCGCTACAGCCCGCGCGGCAGGAAGAGCGTGTGGAGCAAGAAGAATGTGGAGACGGTCGGCCGGCTGGTCGAAGGCGGCCGGATGACGGAGCACGGCCTGAAACAGGTTGAGGCCGCCAAGGCGGACGGCCGCTGGGAAAAGGCCTATGGCAGCGGCAGGGATCTGCCAATCCCGCCTGACCTTCAGCTCGCCATCGATGCCGATCCGATTGCAAAGGACATGCTCGGCAAGCTGACGGAACAGAACCGCTTCGCGCTGGCCTTCCGTATGCACAACCTCAAGACAGAGGCTGCCCGCACGCGCAAGATCGAAGCGTTCGTGGAGATGCTGAAGCGCGGCGAGACGATCTATCCGCAGAAGCGGAAATAGACCGTCATCGGCGCATTCAGGACTGGCCGTTCAGCCAGTTGTTCCAGTCGTTTACGCTGCCGGAGAAGACATTGAGATCGATCTTGCCGGAAACGCCGTGCGAGAGGCCCGAGCCGGAATACTGCCAGAACAGCCAGCGGCGGTTCGGATAGCGCTTGGACGGGTGCGCCGCGACCGAGCGCAGCCAGAACGGATGGTTCTTGAGTTCGCCCGAAAGGTTGTCCTCATAGAAGTCCGGCGCCGTGTAGATGATCGGCCGCTTGCCGTAGTGGCGTTCCAGCATATCGGAGAAGACCTGGATCTTCTCGACATACTGCGCGCGCGTCAGCCGCTTCTTACAGGCGGACTCGCCGTTATATTCGGCATCGATCACCGGCGGCAGCGCATCGGGATCCTTCGGAACGTTGCGGATGAACCATTCGGCCTGCGAGCTTGCGACCCGGCACCAGTAGAAGAAGTGGTAGGCGCCCCGCCGGATGCCCGCTTTCTTGGCCCGGCGCCAGTTCTTCTGGAACATGGGATCGAGGTGATCGCCGCCGTCGGTCGCCTTGATGAAGGCGAAGTTGGCGCCCTGCGTGCGCAGCTTCACCCAGTCGATATCGCCCTGCCAGCGCGAGACGTCGACGCCGTGAACCTGGTAGTGCTTCGGTGCGCGCTTGCCGAAATTGATGGGATGGGCATCACGAAACTGCTGGCTGTAGACGCGCGAACCCTTGCGCGAGCGCCCTTGCGTGGGGGTCTCGACCGCCGTCGCGGAATCAACCGGGCGTTCGGAGGGAACTGCCGCCTGCTTGGTCACCGTTTCGAAAATGTGGGTTTCCGGTACCGGCCCGGCCCAGGCGAGCATTTCGCGCGCGCCCTCGGCCTTCACCTGGCTTTCGCCGACAGCCACTTCCGGCACGGGTCCGCTCGCCTTGGAGACGGAACTTGTCGTCTCCCGCGATGGCTTGATCGCAAGGACGGTTTCCGGGCTCGAGCCCGATGCGCAACCCGCAAGGGAAGCACAACCGAGGAGGACCGCTGTAAGGACCGAAAGACGCATAGGCACTCGCACGCAAAACAAACCGAAGCCCCGCCCTTTCGACACATGGACGGAATTACTAACGGAAGATTACCGCGAAATGTTAAATGCAACGTTTACAGCCAACCGTGACATTTCAGGCACTTAGGCTCAGCGACCTCATGTTTCTTGACGATTGCCATTAAGGAACGCCCGCCCGCGCGGCGAAAGCCGGTAGCCGATGGCAAGGCTTTCCGTCAGCCCCAGATCCTTGAGCTCCCTGATCTTTCGCTTGAGCGCCAGCTTCTCCACGCCGAGCCGTTCCGCCATCTCGGCGGCGGTGTGCCCATCCCTTTCGGCGATCAGGGAAAGAACGGCGCCGGTCCAGGGCTTCGCACGGTCAAGCCGTGCAAGCTGCCCTTCGAGTGCAGCGATTTCCGCCGCATCGAGCGTATCGTTTTCGCGCAGTTCTTCCCGCGGGTCCTCGCCCGCGACATGAAAGGCGATGCGGTACAGTACACCCTCCGGCCGAAGGTCGCGCACCAGCGCGGTGCGGGAGGCATAGCCGGCCGCGCGGATGTCCGTTTCGCAAACGGCTTCAAGCGCGAGCGTCTCGACGCTGTCGATGGCTAGAATGCCCACGGCGGTCCGCAAGGTGCCGCCGGCCCGAACGGTCGGCCTGGTCCACCGCCGAAAAGCGACCGTCACCGCGCCGCTCGCAATCCCTTCCAGCACTTTCGCCTTGAACAGCATTCCGCCTCTCAGGAACTGCCGATTTTCACGTATCCGATGCCCTTCTTCTCGATCTCGTCGAATGACTCGTCATAGCCCGCATCCGCATAGCGGATGACGCCGAGCGAGGTATCGTTCGTCAGGGCATGTTCCAGTCGCTCCGCAGCCTCCGGGGTGCCATCGGCGACCAGCGTCACACCGCAGCTCGTCATGTAGCCGGCGTAACCGCCGCCGCCGGAATGGATGACCACGAGATCAGCCATGGACGAAGAGAGCAGCATGGCATCGAGCAGCGGCCAGTCGGCAATGGCGTCCGAGCCGTCCTTCATGCGTTCCGTCATGATGTTCGGATGCGCCATGGCGCCGGCATCGAGATGGTCACGCGAAAAGGCGATCGGGGCCTTAAGCTCGCCCGCCGCGACCAGCCGGTTGACCGCCAGCGCCAGCGCCGTGCGCTCGCCATGGCCGAGCCAGGCGATGCGCGCCGGCAGGCCTTCAAACGGCACGTTCTCGCGGGCAAGCCGGATCCAGTTGGTGACGATGCTGTTGTCCGGGAACATCTCCAGCACGAGATCGTCGATGCGGGCAATGTCGCTTTCCTCGCCGGACAGCGCCATCCAGCGGAACGGCCCGATGGCGCGCGCGAAGAGCGGCCGCAGATAGGCTTCGGTGAAGATCGGGATGTCGAAGGCATTTTCCACGCCCCCTTCCCGCGCCTGCGTGCGGATGAGGTTGCCATTGTCGAAGACCTCCGAGCCCTGCTTCTGGAATTCCAGCATGGCGGAGACATGTTCGACGATGGACGCACGGCTTGCCGCCATCAACTGCCCCTGCCCGTCGTCGCGCAGGCCCTTCACCTGATCGAGGCTCATGCCCTTCGGCACATAGCCATAGACGAGGTCATGCGCCGAGGTCTGGTCGGTGACGATATCCGGCACGATGCCGCGCCGGGCGATTTCCGGATAGATTTCCGCCGCATTGCCGACGAGACCGATGGATGTCGCGCGCTTGTCCTTCACCGCTTCGGCGATCATCGCGAGCGCCGTATCGAGATCGGGCGCCACATGCTCCAGATAGCCGACCGCGTTGCGGGCGGCCGCGCGCGCCGGATCGATATCGACGCAGAGGATCGCCGCACCCGCCATGCGGCCGGCAAGCGGCTGCGCGCCGCCCATGCCGCCAAGGCCGGCGGTCAGGATGAAACGGCCGGCAAGGCTGCCGCCGAACCGCTTTTCCGCAATCCGCATGAAGATTTCATAGGTGCCCTGGATGACGCCCTGGCTGCCGATATATTGCCATGCGCCGGCCGTGAGCCCGCCCCAGCAGATCAGCCCCTTGCGCTGAAGCTCGTAGAAGACCTCCGCCTTCGCCCATTGCCCGACGATATTGCAGTTCGCCATGATGACGAGCGGGGCCTTCGCGTGGGTCTTGAGCAGGCCGACCGGCTTGCCGGACTGAATGACCAGCGTCTGGTCCTCGTCCATCTCCGTCAGCGCCCTGACGATGGCCTTGTGCGCCGCCCAGTTGCGCGCCGCCTTGCCGAGCGCGGCATAGACGATGAGGTTGTCCGGGTCCTCGCCGACGGACAACACGTTTTCCAGAAGGCGCAGCAGCGCCTCCTGCCGCCATCCCTTGGCGCGCAGCACGTCACCGCCGGGAATAGGGTAGTTCGGATGGCGCGGGTTCGGTTTGGGCATCGTGGTCTCCTCAGCGTTCACGGGGAGGCTTCCCCCCTCTCACTCACCAAGCGCATACCGCGCCAACTCGATCCCCATCGCTTTCTCGACCGACGGATAGACGGTCGGGTCGAGGACACTGGAGGCGAGCGGGATGATGGTCTTGGGCACATGCAGCACGAAGATCTTCATGCCGACCTCAAGCTGGCCGACGCTCAAGGCCTCGCCATCGGCCGAAAGCGTGGTGATGACATCCGGGAAGGTGGCGAGGCGCGTGCCGCCTGCCGATTCCACCGCCATATATTCGTTCATGATATGCAGCACCGTGGCGCTGTCACCCTTGCCAAGGGTCACCGTGCCGATGTCGAAGGCTTCCTTGGTATAGACCACCGACTTGTCGGTGATCGTGCCTTCGGAAAGAATCGCGCCGCCCGTCGTCTTGGCGATGGCGTCGATGATCGCCGAACCGCCCCTGCCTTCCGCCGCAATGATCGCCTCGCCGAGCTTCAGCGCCAGCGAGATGCCGCCCAGCGCGGCATTCCTGCGGACATAGGAAGCCCGCAGCGGATTGCGGCAGGAGGCGATGAAGCCGCCGGACATGTCGGAAGCCGTGCGCAGGATCGGCGAGACCTTTGCCGTCGCGCCACGCACGACAAGCTCGATATAGCGGTTCTCGTCACGATTGCCGCCGACCGCCGTCTGGATCATCTGCTCGGGGGAACCGGCCATGCCGATCGAGCCCATGTCGCCGGTCGGATGCGCGCGCATGTCGCCGACCGCATCCAGCACCTTGGTGCCGAGGATGGCGGAGGGCAGCCAGCCGTTCAGCGTCGAGGACTTGCCGTTCTGGCCGACCATCAGCGCTGCGACCTTCTCGCCGAGCGCCTCCTGCAACAACTCGACCGCCTTCACATAATCGACGCCGCGCATTTCCCACGGCGTGGTCGAGGCCGGAGCGCCGATCGCCGCCGCCGTCGCCACCCAGTCGTCGTCGGAAAGCTCATCGATGGATACCAGCTCCGGCTTGCCGATCGAGACTGCCGCAAGCCCGAGCATGCGCCCATGATCGGCCCAGCCGCCGCCGCCAGCCGCATAGACCGAGCCGCCCTTGACCGCCGCCTCGACGTCTTTTTCCTTTAAAATCCGGCCCATTAGACGTCCTCCTGAATCATTTTATGAAGTTTTTCATCCAGTTGAATCACTGCATGAAGAAGCACCGCCGCGCCAAGCGCGATATCATCCGTCGCGGCAAATTCTTCCGGCGCATGGCTGCGTCCGCCAAGGCAGGGTACGAAGATCATCGCCGCCCGCGTCACCTTCGCCATGAAGGCCGTGTCATGCCCGGCACCGGATGCCATGCGGCGATAACTGGCGCCCGCCGCCTCGCAGGCCGCATCCAGCACATCGAGCACGAGCGGATCGCCCGGTGTCGGCATGTTGTCGGAGATGCGGCGCGGCGCGGCGATGACTGTCCCCGTCTCGCGTGCGATCTGCTCGGCCAGCCGGTCCACCGACGCGGCGAAAAGGTCCATCGCCATGCGATCCTCCGCCCGCGCATCGATCAGAAGACGAGCCCGGGAGGGCACGACATTGGCGGCATTCGGCTCGATGGAGAATTCACCGACCGTCGCCGTGAAATGAGAAGGTCCCTCGCAAAGCGATTTCGCCAGCGCCTCGATGCCCGTTACCAGCCGTGCGGCGGCGGCGAGCGCATCGGCCCGGTTGCCCATCGGCGTCGTCCCCGCATGGTCCGCCCGGCCTTCAACGACGATCTCGATCCGCGTGATGCCGGCAATAGCCGTCACGACGCCGATATCGCGCCTTTCCGTCTCAAGCACCGGTCCCTGCTCGATATGCAGCTCGAGGAAGGCCGCAATATCCCTGCGCGCCTCGGCAGCAATGCGCGCGGGTTCGCCGCCTGCGTCGAGAATGCCCTGTTCCAGCGTCAGCTCGCCGCTTTGCCGCGACAGCCACTCCTGCGGCAACACGCCGGCCATGCCGCGGCTGCCGATGCAGGAAACACCGAAGATCGAGACTTCCTCGGCGAGGAAATCGACGACCTCCAGATCATGGTCGAGTTCGATGCCCTGATCGGCAAGCGCGCGGGCCACTTCCAGCGCCACCGCCACACCGGCAATGCCATCATATCGCCCGCCATCCGGCACCGTGTCCGAATGCGAGCCGAGCATGATCGTCCCGAGGCCGGGCTTCCTGCCCGGCCGCCGGGCGACGAGATTGCCGGCCGCATCGATGCGCGTTTCGAGCCCGGCGGCCTTGAACTTGCCTGCAAGAAACGCCCGCCCCGCGGGGAAAAGAGCGGTAAAGGCGCGCCGGGTATAGGGACGGCCCGGCTCGGTGAGCGCGGCAAGGCCGTCGATCACATCCGCGATGCGGGCGGGATCGACCGGCAGGTTGGTCGGGCGGGCCATCACCGTGCCCCGGAGGAGAGGAGCGTCGGCAGCGGGCGCACGAAGGCGCCAAGGCCCGGCTCGGCAAGCACGGCCTTGCCGTCGAAGGCAAGCCTGCCACGCAGATACGTGGCCGAAACGCGCCACGGCAGGCGAATGCCGTGATAGGGCGACCAGCCGACGACGTTGTTGCCGCTCGCTGCCGCGTCATAGGTATAGGGCTCGGGCGTCAGCACGGTAATGTCGGCATCCTTGCCCGCCTCCAGCGCGCCCTTCACGTGATCGAGCCGGAAGTGCCGGGCGGGGTTCAGCGTCATCAGCTCGGCCGCTCGCGTGAGCGGAATGCCGCGCTCCAATGCGCCCTTGACGAAGAGCGGCACCATGACCTCAAGCCCCGGCACGCCGGAGGCATTGGCCAGCATGTCCGGGTTGGTCTTGCGGTCCTCAGACCAGCTGACATGGTCGGTGGAAACCAGCGTGACATTGCCGGCAGCGACATGGCGCCAGAGCTTTTCCACCTCGGCGCGCAGGCGGATCGGCGGGTTGATCTTCGCCTTGCCGCCGAGCCGGGCGACATCGTTCTCCTCGTCGAGCGTCAGGTAGTGAATGCAGCACTCGATGGTCGCGCGGTGACCTTGCGCCCGGTAGGCGGCGGCGATCTCGTAGCCTCGACCGAGCGAGCAATGCACCACATGCGCCGGGCAACCCGTCTCGGCACCGGTCTCGTAGATCTGATTGGAGGCGAGCAGTTCGGTCAGCGGCGGACGCGACAGGCCATGGGCGCGATAGTCGGTGATGCCGGCGGCCTGCACCCTGGCAATCGCCGCGCGCACCGCCTCGTCGTCCTCGTTGTGCACGCCGGCCGTCAGGCCCGTCGGGGCGATGGCGCGAAAACAATCCTCCAGCAGCGCTGCGGGAATGCGCGGAAAGCGCTTGGGATCCGTGCCGAAGGTGGAGAACTTGAAGGCCGCAACGCCCGCCTCGACCATTTCGGCAATGCGGGCCGGCCCCTCTTCCGGATCGACCGTCCCATAGAGCGCGAAATCGACGCGCGCCTGCGCCGATGCATGTTCCACCTTGCGCTTCACCGCCTCGGCCGAGCACACGAGATTGCCCTCGTCATAGGGCATGTCGACGATGGTCGTGACACCGCCGGCCGCCGCCGAGCGTGTCGACCAGATGAAGTCTTCCTGGTTCTTCTGCGACAGCGAATGGACCTGCGCATCGATGGCGCCGGGCAGGATCAGCGCGCCGGAAAGGTCGTGCTGTTCCTTCGCGGCGGGCATTGCGCCCTGCCCGACATGCACCACCTTGCCGTCCCGCACCGCGACATGGCCACCTTCAACGATGCGGTCCGCGAGAACCACGGTGCCTTTCAGAACGAGATCGAAATCGGCCATTCCCGTGTCTCCGTCAGGATTTGAGGGCAAAGAAAGTGTCGAAATCCGCCATCGGTGCGGCCTCGACGAAAGCGGCGAGCGCCTCGGGGCTTGCAAGGTCGCAGTCGAGCGCCTCGATCTCGGCGGAAAGCGGCCGGTCCTTGCGGTAGAAGGGGCTGATCGCGCGCGTGCGCTGGTAGGAGAGCGCGACGACACCCGCGACATTGTCGCCGGTCAGGTCGATCGCCTGCGCAGAAAGCATGGCTTCGAGCGCAGCAAGCTGGCGCAGGTCCCGCACCTGGCTTTCCATGCGCTCGACGATCAGCGGCAGGAAGGTCGCCTCTTCCTCAAGTCCGCCAGCGACCACGATCGACTGCGCCGAGATCGGCACGGCAAGCGACTGGATGCGCATGTAGAGTTCGACGGCGAGCTTCAGCAGCGGGCCGAAGCCGGTCGCCGCCTCGCCGGGCGCGACGAGATTGACCGGCAGGTTGCGGCGCACGCCGTTGGCAAGCAGCACGCAGCGGTTCAGCACGTTGCGGGCAAGATGGGCAAAACCGGTCTGCGCCGCCTCGACATAGAGCGTGGTCGACAGCGGCAGCGAGCCGCCGGAGGCCATGACATGGCCGTCCATCACGACCGGATTGTCATCCGACTGCGCCGTCGCCTCTACGATGCGCTCGGCCGCGTTCATCAGCGTATCGAGGCAGGCGCCGAAGACCTGTGCCGTCATGCGAAGGCTGAGCGGATCGTGGATCGCCGAGGGCTTGGGCCAGTTGCCGGCGGCGGCCTGCGCCTCGAACCAGGTGCCGGCCAGCGCCTCGCCATGGGCCGAAAGCCGCGCCGCCACGCGCCACGGATCGGCCGAGGCGCCGAGCGCCAGAGAGGAGAGAACGCCGGTCACCATGAGATTGCGGATCGCTTTCGCCGCCTCGCGCACCACATTGGCGGCGGCGGCATGCGAGATGGCGTTGACGCTGAGGGCCGCCAGCGCGTCGCGTGGCTGCATGCGGTAGGGTGTCAGGCCCGCGCGCTTCAGCGCTTCCGTCGCCGGCAGGCGCTCGCCGCCATACCAGGCCTCGCCCTCGCCGGTCATCACCGCTGCGATCTGCCCCATCAGGCCGATATCGGCGCAGCCCATCGATCCGTGGCGGCGCACGACCGGCACGACATCCTTTTCGAGCAGCGCGAGGAAGGCATCGATCAGCTCCGGGCTGCACCCCGAATAGCCGCCGAGCGCCGTGTTGACGCGGATGCCGATCGCCTTGCGCACGATCGACAGGGGGAACGGCTCGCCGGTGCCGAAATGGTGCGCCTTGACGAGATTGCTGTTGAATTCCAGCAGGTCGTCCGCCGTCCAGAGCTTGTCCTTCATCGAACCGACGCCGGTATTGGCGCCATAGATCGGCAGGCCGGCGGCAAGGCGCTCGGTGATGACACGGCGCGCCGCATCGACACGTTCCATGCCGATCTCGCAGGCAACGATACGCCGCGTTCTCGCGCCGATGGCCTCCAGGGTCGCGAAGTCGAGCGGCTGACCGGTCAGATAGATCGTATCGGCGGAAGCGAGCATTTTTGAAAACCTGTTTCTTCGAAGATGGATGTTATGCGGATCGCCGGCCAAACAGATATCCCAAAATCCGTACAGCCCATGCTATGATCCGAACAAATAAGAAAAGCGAAGGACCGGCCTGTGGATCTATCCACACTTTGCCTTGTGCACAGCATTCTCGAAGAACGCGGCATCCGCAGGGCAGCCGTCGCTGCCGGCCGTCCCGCTTCCAGCGCAAGCGCCGCGCTTCGTCGTGTCGAGGCCGTGCTGTCCGTGCCGCTGGTACGCCGCGACGGACAGGCGCTCGTGCCGACGCTCGACGCCGAAGCCCGCCTGCCGCGCTTTGCCGAGATCGCCCGCGCCGCCGCCGCACTTGCCGCCCTCGGCGATGGTTCGGGGGCGCCGCCCGCCATATCGCTCGCCGCCCTCACCCGTTTCGTCGCGGCGGCCAGAGCCGGCAGCATCAACGCCGCAGCCAAAACCCTCGGCCTCGGCCAGCCGCAGTTTACGCGCCAGCTGAGCCAGCTGGAAAAAGCGGTCGGCTGCAAGCTGCTCGACCGTTCGCCGGCCGGCATAAGCTGCACGCCGGCGGGACTGGAGGCGCTGGCGCTGGCCGAACGCATCGGCGCGGCGTGGGACGCGCTTTCCGCGGCCTCCGCCGAGCGGTTCCGCCGCAGCGCCGCCACCTGGCGGCTCGGCACCGTCATTCCATTCGGACATGAAAGCGAGATCGCGGCCATGCTCGCCCGCCTCGTGGTGAGGTGGCGCGCCGCGCGGCCCCGCCAGCCGCTCTTCCTGTCGTCCACAACGGCGGACGAACTCGTCGCCGGGCTCAAGAACCGCCGCTTCGACCTGATCCTGCTCGACACGGACCGCTTTCCCGCCGAATTCGAGGGGAGCCTGATCAGCCGCGCGCAACTCGCCCTCGCCGGCCCGCGCATGCTCGACGAAGCAGAAAAGCAGGATTTGCCCGCCCTGCTGCGCCGCTATCCCATCGCCGTGCCGAGCCCGCGCAGCGGACTGCGCCAGATGACCGACCGTTTTCTGGAGGCGACACTCTCGCCTGCCGAGCGGGCGCGGCTGACGCTGGTCGAGGTCGATTCGATCCCGGTCATCATCAACCTCGTGCTGGACCACGGCCACCTGTCCGTCCTGCCGGAGCATTCCGTCGCCAATATCAGCCTGCCTCCCACCCTGCTGCCGCTCGATCCTGCCTACCAGCAATCGCTCAGCCTCGTCTGGCCGCGCGACGCCCTGTCGCGGCAGGCGGGCGAAACGATGATGGCGCTTCTCGCAGAGCCCTAACCCTTCGCGCCGGTCCGCAACCGCCGGCGGGTCTCGCTCGGGCTTTCGTGATAGTGCGCGCGATAGCTTCGCGAAAAGGCGGAAGACGAATTGAAGCCGGTGAGCGCCGCGATGTCCGCGAATTCGGCCCTGGTCTCGATCACCTTGCGGCGCGCGGCATTGAGGCGGAGCGCCAGATAGTGCTGGTGGGGCGCAACGCCCATCGATTCCTGGAAGAGGTCCTGCAGGTGCCGCGCGCTGACCCCGACGCGCCTGGCCAGCCGCGCCAGCGCCAGCGGCGCATCCACCGTCTCCTCCATCAGCCGCACGGCCTGGCTGACGCGCTGGTCGGCAACGCGCATGTTGCCGAGCGCCGGCACCTGCAACAGCCCGCCGGTGCGCTCGTGCTCGTAGATGAAGAGCCGCGAGACCTCGAGCGCCAGCGAATATCCCTGCCGGCGGCGGATGATCTCCAGCATCAGGTCGAGCGTCGGCAGCGAGCCGCCGGTGGTGATGCGCTTGCCGTCGATGACGTAGCGCTCGCGCATCACGTCGATCTGCGGATAGGCGGAAGCGAATTCCTCCATATCCTCCCAGTGGACCGTCACCGTATGGCCGTCGAGCAGGCTCGCCTGCGCCAGAAGCCAGCTGCCCGATTCGATGCCCGCCATCATCGTGCGGTGGCGTGCGGTCTGCGAAAGCTGCCGCCGCAGCAGCGGCGTCGCACTCATCTGCCATTGATAGGAGGAGAGCACGAAGAGCGGGGACGTCTCCTTCTCCGGCTGGAACAGGCCATCGACCGGCACGGGAATGCGGCTGCGCGTCTCGACCGGCTGGCCGTCCGGCGAGAAGATCCGCCACCGGTAGAGGTCATGGCCGGAGATGCGATTGGCCGCGCGCAACGGTTCGATGACCGAAGCGACGAGGATGAGGTTGGTCTCGGGCAGCACGAGAATGTCGATGTCGAGCGTGTCTTGCGAAGGATCGAGCATGGCGCGATCCTGCTTTTTCATCTCCGTAATTGTCAAGACTGGATCCGAAAAATGAAAGCATCGCGGCGTCTCTTGGCTCGTAATGGGCCCAACGAGAATACCGGGAGAACGACAATGCCCTTAGCCATGAACCGTGACGTCTTCATCACCTGCGCCGTTACCGGCTCCGGCGACACCGCCGGGAAATCCCCCCATGTGCCGCGCTCGCCCAAACAGATCGCCGAATCGGCGATCGAGGCCGCCAGGGCTGGCGCCGCTATCGTGCATTGCCACGTCCGCGACCCGGAAACCGGCGCGCCGAGCCGCCGCAACGACCTCTACCGCGAGGCGACCGAGCGCATCCGCGACGCGGAAGTCGACGTCGTGCTGAACCTCACCGCCGGCATGGGCGGCGACATGATCTTCGGCAACACCGAACAGCCGCTGCCCCTGAACCCCGTCGGCACCGACATGGCGGGTGCCACCGAGCGCGTGTCCCACGTCGCCGAATGCCTGCCGGAAATCTGCACGCTCGACTGCGGCACGATGAATTTCTCGCTCGGCGACTACGTGATGACCAACACGCCGTCGATGCTGCGCGCCATGGCCAAGATGATGACGGACCTCGGCGTGCGCCCCGAGATCGAAGCCTTCGACACCGGCCACCTCTGGTTCGCCAAGCAGCTCGTCGAGGAAGGCCTCATCGAGGATCCGGTTCTCATCCAGCTCTGCATGGGCATTCCGTGGGGCGCGCCCGACGACCTCAACACCTATATGGCGATGGTCAACAACGTGCCGGCCTCGTGGACCTTCTCGGCCTTCTCCATCGGCCGCAACGCCATGGCCTATCCGGCAGCCGCCGTGCTTGCTGGCGGCAATGTCCGCGTCGGCCTCGAAGACAACCTTTATGTCGGCAAGGGTCAGCTCGCGACCAATGCGCAGCTCGTCGACAAGGCCGTGAACATTATCGAAAGCATGGGCGCGCGGGTCATCGGCCCGGCCGAAGTGCGCGAGAAGCTGAAACTCCAGAAGCGGGCACCGAAATGAGCCAGATCAACAAGGCAGCCTGCGTCGGCGGCGGTGTCATCGGCGGCGCGTGGATCGCCCGCTTCGCGCTTGCCGGCATCGACGTCAAGGTCTTCGATCCCCATCCCGAAGCCGAGCGCATCATCGGCGAAGTGATGGCCAATGCAGAGCGCGCCTACGGCATGCTCACCATGGCGCCGCTGCCGCCGAAGGGAAAAGTCACCTTCTGCAAGAGCCTGGAAGAAGCCGTGCAAGATGCTGACTGGATTCAGGAAAGCGTGCCCGAGCGGCTGGAGCTGAAGCGCGGTGTCCTCACCCAGATCGACGCGGCGGCCAGGCCCGATGCGCTGATCGGCTCTTCCACTTCCGGCCTGATGCCGACCGATCTTCAGCGCGACATGAAGCACCCCGAACGCCTGTTCGTGGCGCATCCCTACAACCCCGTCTACCTCCTGCCGCTCGCCGAACTCGTCGGCGGCCAGAAGACCACGCGCGCCGTGCTGGAAGACGCCAAGGCCAAGCTTGCCCCCATCGGCATGAAGGGCGTGATCATCAACAAGGAGATCGAGGCCTTCGTCGGCGACCGCCTGCTCGAAGCCGTCTGGCGCGAGGGTCTCTGGCTCATCAAGGACGACATCTGCGATACCGAAACGCTCGACGACGTGATCCGCTATTCGTTCGGCATGCGCTGGGCGCAGATGGGCATGTTCGAGACCTACCGCATCGCCGGCGGCGAAGCCGGCATGCGCCACTTCCTCGCCCAGTTCGGCCCCTGCCTTTCCTGGCCGTGGACGAAGCTCACCGACGTCGTCGATCTCAACGACGAGCTGGTGGAAAAGATCGCGAACCAGTCGGACGCGCAGTCCGGCGCCCGCGGCATCCGCGAGCTGGAGCGGATCCGCGACCAGAACCTCGTCGGCATCATGCATGCGCTGAAGGCCGGCGACGACGGCCGCGGCTGGGGTTCGGGCAAGCTGCTCGCCGAGTTCGAGGAACATCTCTGGGCCAAGGCCGGCAAGGCGAAGGTCGAGGTTTCCACGGACGAGCCGCTGCGCCTCGTCGACACCAAGGTCAATGCCGCCTGGGTCGACTATAACGGCCACATGACCGAGCACCGCTATCTCCAGCTTTTCGGCGATACGTCCGATGCGCTGCTGCGGCTGATCGGCGTCGACTTCGCCTATGTCGAGGCCGGCCACAGCTACTATACGGTGGAAACCCACATCCGCCATCTCGGCGAGGCCAAGCTCGGGCAAGCGCTCTACACGACATTGCAGATCCTCGCCTCGGACAGCAAGCGACTGCACTACTTTAGCCGCATCCATGATGCGGCAACCGGCGACGTCATCGCGACGGCGGAACAGATGGCGCTCCATGTCGACAGCAAGGCCGGCAAGAGCGTTTCCGCTCCTGCCGAGGTGCTGGCGAAGATCGCGCCGATCGCCGAAGCGCACGCCAGGCTGCCGGCGCCGGAGGGCGCGGGCCGCAGCGTCGGCCAGAGGCACAAGTAAAGGCGAGAGCCTCCAGTTCCCGCCGCCCTGCCGGGCATCTCCCCACAAGAAGGGAGATCGGCAACGGGAAAGCGGTGCCGCAATCAACCTCCCCCTCACGGGGGAGATGCCCGACAGGGCAAAGGGGGGTTGCCGCAACACGCACCTCCCGTAGAAGACATACCGGGAGGAATTTTCAATGAACTTCGCATTGACCGGCGAACAGCAGATGATCGTGGATACGGTCCGCTCCTTCGTCGAAACCGAAATCTATCCGCACGAAAACGAGGTCGAGCGCACCGGCGTCGTGCCGCCGGAACTCGGGCAGGAAATTGCACGCAAGTGCAAGGAAATCGGCTTCTTCGGCTGCAACATGCCGGAAGCGGTCGGCGGCGCGGGCCTCGACCACACGTCCTTCACGCTTGTCGAGCGCGAGCTTGGCCGCGGTTCGATGGCGCTGACCGTCTTCTTCGGCCGCCCCTCGGGCATCCTGATGGCCTGCAACGACGAGCAGCGCGAGCGCTATCTGCTGCCGGCCGTCAGTGGCGAGAAATTCGATGCGCTCGCCATGACCGAGCCGGACGCCGGTTCGGACGTGCGCGGCATGAAGTGCTTCGCACGGCAGGACGGCGGCGACTGGATCGTCAACGGCACCAAGCATTTCATCAGCCATGCCAACATCGCCGATTTCGTCATCGTCTTCATCGCAACCGGCGAGGAAGACACGCCGCGCGGCAAGAAGAAGCTCATCACCTGCTTCCTCGTCGACCGCGGCACGCCGGGCTTCGAGATCCGCGACGGCTACAATTCGGTCTCGCATCGCGGCTACCAGAACTGCATCCTGTCCTTCGACGATTGCCGCCTGTCCTCGGCCCAGATCCTCGGCGAAGTGCACAAGGGGTTCGACATCGCCAATGACTGGCTCTATGCGACGCGCCTCACGGTCGCGGCCACCTCCGTCGGCCGCGCGCGCCGCGCCTTCGACTATGCCCTCTCCTATGCCGCCGAGCGCAAGCAGTTCGGCAAGCCGATCGGCGCGAACCAGGGTGTTTCCTTCAAGCTCGCCGACATGATCACCGAGATCGACGCCGCCGACCTCCTGACGCTCAGCGCCGCCTGGCGTCTCGACCAGGGCCTGCCGTCGAACCGCGAGATCGCCTCGGCCAAGGTCTACGCCACCGAAATGCTCGCCCGCGTCACCGACGAGGCGATCCAGATCTATGGCGGCATGGGCCTGATGGACGACCTGCCGCTCGCCCGCTTCTGGCGCGATGCCCGCGTCGAGCGCATCTGGGACGGCACGTCGGAAATCCAGCGGCACATCATCAGCCGCGATCTGCTCCGGCCACTGGGAGCGTGATCGCGACATGATACGCTCTCTCGACCGTCTGATCCGGCCCAAATCCATCGCCGTCTTCGGCGGAAAGGAGGCGCGACGGGTCATCTTCCAATGCGACAAGATGGGCTTTTCCGGTGAAATCTGGCCGGTGCATCCGCGCGAAACGGAAATTCTCGGGCGCAAATGCTACCGCTCCGTCGCCGATCTGCCCGGCGCGCCGGACGCCTCCTTCGTCGGCGTCAACCGCGAGCTGACCATCGGCATCATCCGCGACCTCGCCGCCCGTGGCGCGGGCGGCGCGGTGTGCTACGCCTCCGGCTTCCGCGAGGCCGTCAGCGAACTGGCCGATGGCGACGACCTGCAGAAGGCGCTGGTGGAGGCCGCAGGCGACATGCCTGTCCTCGGCCCGAACTGCTACGGCTTCATCAACATGCTGGATGGCGCGCTGCTCTGGCCAGACCAGCACGGCATGCTGCGCGTCGACAAGGGCGTTGCCGTCCTCACGCAGTCCTCCAACATCGCCTGCAACATTTCCATGCAGCAGCGCGGCCTGCCGCTCGCCTATATCCTGACGGCCGGCAACCAGGCGCAGACCGGCCTTGCCGATCTCGCCTGCGCCGTGCTGGAAGACCCCCGCGTCACCGCCGTCGGCCTGCATATCGAGGGTTTCGACAGCCTCGCTTCCCTCGAACGCCTCGCGCTGCGCGCGCGGGAGCTGAAAAAGCCCGTCGTCACGCTGAAGGTCGGAAAATCCGAACAGGCGCAGCTGGCCACCGTCTCGCACACGGCATCCCTTGCCGGCAACGATGCGGTCTCCTCCGCCCTGCTCTCCCGCCTCGGAATCGGCCGCGTCGAGACGCTGCCGGAGCTGCTTGAAACCCTGAAACTGCTGCATGTGGCAGGCCCCCTGCCGAACCGCGACATCTCGTCGATGAGCTGCTCGGGCGGCGAGGCCTCGCTCATGGCCGATGCCGGCGTGAAGCGGAAGGTCAACTACCGCGCGCTGAAGGAAGAGCAGCGCCAGCCTCTGCGCGAAACGCTCGGCCAGATGGTGACGATTTCCAACCCGCTCGACTACCACACCTTCGTCTGGGGCAATCGCGAGAAGCAGACAGAGGCCTTCACGACGATGATGAAGGGCGGCTATGCCCTGAACCTCGTGGTGCTCGATTTCCCGCGCCTCGACCGCTGTGACGCCGCCGACTGGATCACCACCTGCCATGCCGTCATCGATGCCTCAAAGGCAACCGGCGAAAATGCCGGCATCGTCGCCAGCATGGGCGAAAACATGCCCGAGGAGACAGCCGAAATGCTGGTGAAGAACGGCGTCGTGCCGTTCTACGGCATCGAGGAGGCGCTGGCCGCCGCCGAGATCGCCGCCGGCATCGGCGAGATCTGGGTACGGCCCCTTCCCGAACCGCTGCTGAAAACCACGCAAGGCGAAGGCGAAGCCGTCACGCTCACCGAGCACGAGGCCAAGCAGGCGCTTGCCGCCCATGGCCTGCCGGTGCCCCCGGGAATGACCGCCGACACCGCCGAAGCCGCAGCCGATGCCGCAGAGATGCTCGGTTTCCCGGTCGTGCTGAAGGGCCTTGGCGTTGCGCACAAGACCGAGGCCGGCGCCGTGAAGCTCAACCTTGCGAACCGCCAGGCGGTGCGCGATGCGGCAAGCGCCATGGCCGGCGTCGCATCCGGCTTCCTCGTGGAAAGGATGGTGGGCAAACCCGTCGCCGAACTCATCGTCGGCGCGCTGCGCGACCCGGTCGCAGGACCCGTCCTGACCATCGGCGCAGGCGGCATTCTTGTTGAATTGCTGGAAGATTCGGCGATCCTGACGCTTCCGGTCAATGAAAGGACGATCCGCGACGCGATCTCGGGTCTGAAAGTCGCAAAGCTGCTCGACGGCTATCGCGGCGGTCCGAAGGGAGATATCGACGCTCTGGTCGCCGCCGTCGCATCAGCAGCATCCTATGTCGTTTCAAACGCTTCAATAATCGAAGAACTGGACGTTAATCCCATAATGGTGCTGCCAGCTGGCGACGGTGTCGTCGCAGCCGACGCACTGATCCGTCTGAGGGAGAACCCATGACCGGACCGATCCTGCAACGCCGCGAAGGTGGCATTCTGGAAGTGACGATCGATCGCCCCAAGGCGAACGCCATCGATCTCGTGACCAGTCGCATCATGGGCGAGATCTTCGCCGATTTCCGCGACGACGACACATTGCGCGTCGCCATCATCACCGGCGCGGGAGAAAAATTCTTCTGTCCGGGATGGGACCTGAAGGCGGCGGCGGCGGGCGACGCGGTCGACGGCGACTACGGTGTCGGCGGCTTCGGCGGCATGCAGGAACTGCGAGACCTCAACAAGCCGATCATCGCGGCGATCAACGGCATCTGCTGCGGCGGCGGCCTCGAAATCGCCCTTTCCACAGATTTGATCCTCGCCGCCGAGCACGCCACCTTCGCGCTGCCGGAAATCCGCTCCGGCACGGTGGCGGACGCCGCCTCGATCAAGTTGCCGAAGCGCATTCCCTACCACATCGCGATGGACATGCTGCTCACCGGCCGCTGGCTCGATGTGCAGGAGGCGCATCGCTGGGGCTTCGTCAACGAGATCCTGCCTGCCGACAAGCTGCTCGAGCGCGCCTGGGAGCTGGCGCGCCTGCTCGAAAGCGGCCCGCCGCTCGTCTATGCGGCGATCAAGGAAGTGGTGCGCGCCGCCGAAGGCGAGGCGTTCCAGACGACCATGAACAAGATCACCCGCCGGCAGTTCCGGACGGTCGACATTCTCTATTCCAGCGAGGATCAACTCGAGGGCGCCCGCGCCTTCGCGGAGAAACGCGATCCCGTCTGGAAGGGACAATGAAAGAACTCGCCCCTGCATCGGGCGAGCAAAGCAGTCTTCTACAAGTATGACTTGCGGAAGGAATACATATTTTAAGTATTACACGCAGCTAATGCGTGATTGACTCATGCATAACAGGCCGCGTTGCGGTGAAAAAGGGAGGCATTCGGGAGACGGAAATGCGCTGCTGCCGACACAAAAGCCGGTTGCAAGCTTGCCTTAATGGCCAAAAACAGAAATTCTGCCAATCATAACGACAATTGCCCACCAAACAGGGCCAGCAAAAAGGGAACAGGGGAATGACTGATTATACAAAATACCTTACCAGCCAGGTCTCGCTCGGCAAGATGAACCGCCGCGAGTTCATGGGCCGCGCCGCTGCCTTCGGCATCACGCTTGCGGCCGCCGGGACGATGTTCGATACCGCTGCCAGGGCGCAGGAGCCCAAGCGCGGCGGTCATCTGAAGCTCGGCCTCGAAGGCGCATCGGCCACCGATTCGCGGGACCCCGCCAAGAACCTTTCGCAGTTCATGTTCGTCACCAGCCGCACCTGGGGCGACATGCTGGTCGAATCCGAGCCGCTGACCGGCAAGCCGGTTCCCGCGCTTGCCGAATCATGGGAGCCGTCCGCCGACGCTGCGACCTGGACCTTCACCATCCGCAAGGGCGTCAAGTTCCACGACGGCAAGGAACTGACCGTC
Source organism: Shinella sp. (assembly GCF_049651085.1). Classification (GTDB taxonomy): domain Bacteria; phylum Pseudomonadota; class Alphaproteobacteria; order Rhizobiales; family Rhizobiaceae; genus Shinella. The sequence continues at coordinate 10,189 of NZ_JBASBL010000016.1, read as the reverse complement.
GATGACGTGATCAAGACGCTGCAGCGCCATACGGACGAGAAGGCCGAATCCGGCGCGCTCGGCGTCATGCAGTCCATCAAGGAAATCAAGGCCGACGGCGACAAGCTAGTCCTCGTTCTGGCCGAGGGCAATGCCGACCTGCCGCTGCTCCTGACCGACTATCACCTCGTCATCCAGCCGAATGGCGGCTTCGACGATCCGGACGCGATGATCGGCACCGGCCCGTACAAGATGACGAGCTTCGAGCCCGGCGTACGCGCCACCTTCGAGCGCAACCAGGACGACTGGCGCACCGACCGCGGCTATGTCGATTCGGTCGAGCTGATCGCGATGAACGACAAGACCGCGCGCATCGCGGCGCTTTCCTCCGGCCAGCTCCACTATATCAACCGCGTCGATCCGAAGACCGTCGACCTCCTGAAGCGCGCGCCGAATATCGAGGTGCTGAGCACGTCCGGCCGTGGCCACTACGTCTTCATCATGCACTGCAACACTGCGCCCTTCGACAACAACGACCTGCGGCTCTCGCTGAAATATGCGATGGACCGCGAGACGATGCTGGAAAAGGTGCTCAGCGGCTACGGCAAGGTCGGCAACGATTTTCCGATCAACGAGACCTATGCGCTCTTCCCGGAAGGCATCGAGCAGCGCGCCTACGATCCGGACAAGGCGGCCTTCCACTACAAGAAGTCGGGCCATAGCGGCTCGGTTCTGCTACGCACGTCCGACGTCGCCTTCCCCGGCGCGGTGGATGCCGCCGTGCTCTACCAGGAAAGCGCCAAGAAGGCCGGTATCAACATCGAAGTGAAGCGCGAGCCCGGCGACGGCTACTGGTCGAACGTCTGGAACGTCCAGCCCTTCTCGACGTCCTACTGGGGCGGCCGCCCGACGCAGGACCAGATGTACTCGACCGCCTACCATACGAAGGCTGACTGGAACGACACGCGCTTCCACCGCGAGGACTTCGACAAGATCCTGCTGGAAGCCCGCTCCGAGCTCGACGAGGCCAAGCGCAAGGAAATGTACCGCAGCATGGCCATGATGGTGCGTGACGAGGGCGGCCTCATCCTGCCGATGTTCAACGACTTCGTGAACGCCTGCAGCAAGAACGTGAAGGGCTATGTCCACGACATCGGCAACGACATGTCGAACGGCTATGTCGCAACCCGCGTTTGGCTCGACACCTGATGGCCGGCAACGGACCGGCGCACGGTCCGGAGCTGACAGCAACGGCGGCTGCGGGCGAAGCCCCGCAGTCTGCCGGCGTTGCCGGGTCGGTTGCGTCCACTGAAGCCCCCACCAACGAAGGCACGCCTTCGTTCTGGGCGAAACTCAGCAAGAGCAGCCCCATGGTTGCGCTCATCCTGCAACGCCTCGCGCTCAGCGTGGCCTTGCTCTTTGCCGTGTCCCTTATGATTTTCGGGGGCGTGGAAGCCTTGCCCGGCGACTTTGCCACGACCTATCTCGGCCAGTCCGCCACGCCGCAGGCCGTCGAGAACATCCGCAAGGATCTGGGCCTCGACCAGCCAGCCACCACCCGCTACCTGAACTGGCTCGGCGGGGCGCTACAGGGCGACTTCGGCACCTCCTGGGCCTCGAAGAATTCGGTCAGCGAGCAGATAGGCAAGCGGCTCGGCAATTCACTGTTCCTCGCCTTCTTCGCCGCGATCATCTCCGTCCCGCTCGCCGTGGGCCTCGGCATGCTCGCGGTGGAATTCCGCAACCGCCTGCCGGACAAGATCATCAACGTCGTTTCGCTGGCCGCGATCTCGTTGCCGGAGTTCTTCGTCGGCTATCTGCTGATCCTGTTCTTTGCCGTACAGATGGGCGTCGCGACCTTCCCGGCGACGGTCTACGACACCATGACGATCGGCCAGCGGCTATCGGCCATCGCGCTGCCGACCGCAACGCTCGTCCTCGTCGTGCTCGCCCACATGATGCGCATGACGCGGGCCGCGATCCTCAACGTCATGTCCTCCGCCTATGTCGAAACGGCGGAACTGAAGGGTCTTTCGGGCTTGCGCATCATTGCCAGGCACGCGGCGCCGAATGCCGTGGCGCCGGTCATCAACGTCATCGCACTCAACCTTGCCTATCTCGTTGTCGGCGTCGTCGTCGTCGAGGTGGTCTTCGTCTATCCCGGCATGGGCCAGTACATGGTCGACGCCGTGACGGTGCGCGACATGCCGGTGGTGCAGGCCTGCGGCCTGATCTTCGCCGCCTTCTATATCTTCCTCAACATGTTCGCCGATATCCTTGCGATCGTCGCGAACCCCAGATTGAGGCATCCGCGATGAGACTGAACTCCATACCCGTCAGCGCCTGGATCGGCATCCTGGGCATCATGCTCGCCGTTTTCTGCGCCATCTTCGCCCCCCTCATCGCCCCCTATAGCGAGAGCCAGATCGTCGGCTCCGTCTGGGAGCCGATGGGCGGCGACTTCCTGCTCGGCACCGACAATCTCGGCCGCGACCTCTTCTCGCGGCTGATCTTCGGCGCCCGCACCACCATCTTCGTGGCGCTGGCGGCAACCGTGCTGTCCTTCTCGCTCGGCATGCTGCTGTCCTTCACCGCGGCCGTGACGGGCGGGCTGGTCGACCAGGCCTTCTCGCGCTTCAACGACCTGATGATGGCGATCCCGACACTGATCTTCGCCCTCGTCGTGCTGGCCGTCCTGCCGCAGCAGCTGTGGATCCTCATCCTCGTCATGGCGGTCCTCGACAGTACGCGCGTCTACCGCATCGGCCGCGCCGTCGCGCTCGACGTAGCAGTCATGGAATTCGTCGAGGCGGCACGGTTGCGCGGCGAAGGCACGGGCTGGATCATCTTCCGGGAAATCCTGCCCAACACGCTCTCGCCGCTGCTTGCAGAATTCGGCCTGCGCTTCGCCTTCTCGATCCTGTTCCTCTCCACCCTCTCCTTCCTAGGCCTCGGCATCCAGCCGCCGGCCGCCGACTGGGGCGGCATGGTCAAGGACAACAAGGACGGCATCATTTTCGGGATTTCCGCCGCCCTCATTCCGGGCGGCGCGATCGCGGGGCTCGCCATCTGCGTCAACCTCGTCGTCGACTGGCTGATGAAACGCACCTCGAGCCTGAAAGGGGGACGCGGCGATGCCTGATCTTCTCTCCGTCCGCGATCTCAAGATCGAGGCGACCAGCTACCCGCCCGGCGAGCCGCCGAGAACCGTGACCCTCGTGGAAGGCGTGTCCTTCGACGTCGAAAAAGGCAAGGTGCTCGGCCTCATCGGTGAATCGGGCGCCGGAAAATCGACCATCGGCCTCACCGCGCTTGCCTATGGGCGCGGCGGGGTGCGCATCACCGGCGGCGAGGTCAAGCTCAATGGCGAGGACCTCCTGAAGCTTTCGCCCGTCGGCATCCGCAAGGTGCGCGGCGCGAAGGTCTGCTACGTCGCGCAATCTGCGGCGGCGGCCTTCAACCCGGCCCACCGGCTCGGCGAACAGGTGATCGAGGCCTCGCTGAAACACGGCATCATGACCCGTGCGGAAGCGGAAAAGCGCGCGCTCTACCTGTTCAAGGTGCTCGGCCTGCCGAGCCCGGAAACCTTCGGCCAACGTTATCCGCACCAGGTTTCCGGCGGCCAGCTTCAGCGCGCCATGACCGCCATGGCGCTCTGCCCAAACCCGGAACTCATCATCTTCGATGAGCCGACGACGGCGCTCGACGTGACGACGCAGATCGACGTGCTCGCCGCCATCAAGCACGCCATCGAGGAAACCAACACGGCCGCGCTCTACATCACCCATGACCTTGCCGTCGTGGCGCAGATCACGGACGACATCCTCGTACTGCGGCACGGCAAGATGGTGGAATACGGCTCGGTGCGACAGATCATCGAGGCGCCGACGCAGGACTATACCCGCGCGCTGGTCAACGTGCGCAGCACCAAGCGCGAGGAAGCGCCCGACCAGTCGGATACGCTCCTCAAGGTCGACAACATTACCGCCGGATATTCCAACGGGTTCAAGGTGTTGCAGAACGTCTCGCTGCACCTGCCGAAGGGCCAGACGCTGGCGGTTGTGGGCGAATCCGGTTCCGGCAAGTCCACCCTCGCCCGCGTCATCACCGGCCTGTTGCCACCGCAGGACGGCACGATCAGTTTCGACGGCAAGCCCTTGCCGAAGGCCCTGAAGGGCCGGTCGAACGACGAGTTGCGCCGCGTCCAGATGATCTACCAGATGGCCGATACGGCGATGAACCCGCGCCAGACGGTGCGCGACATCATCGGCCGGCCGCTTACCTTCTACTACGGCTTGCGCGGCGCCAGGAAGGCGGAGCGGGTGAAGGAACTGCTGGAGCAGATCGAGATGGGCGACCGCTTCGCCGACCGCTATCCGGCCGAACTTTCCGGCGGCCAGAAGCAGCGCGTGGCGATCGCAAGGGCGCTGGCGGCCCAGCCGGAACTCATCCTGTGCGACGAGCCGACCTCGGCGCTCGACCCGCTGGTGGCGGAAGGTATCCTGAAGCTCCTCCTCAAACTGCAGGAGGAAACGCAGGTTTCCTACATGTTCATCACCCACGATATCGCCATCGTGCGCGCGATCGCCGACAGCGTGGCCGTGATGCACCGGGGACGGCTTGTGCGCTTCGGCCCGAAATCGAAGGTGCTTTCACCGCCCTTCGACGATTACACCGACCTCCTGTTGAAATCGGTTCCGGAAATGGAAATCGGCTGGCTGGAGCGAGTGCTGACGACACGGCGTATGGAAAGCGCCGGGAACTGAACCGGGCGGCGGCTCCGGCCACCTTCCGAAGTGCCGCGCCGTCGACAACCTCCCGCCGTCATCCTCGGGCTCGACCCGAGGATGACGGCGACAAGGGGAGAGCGCCTGCAAACGGCGCCTCCGCTCAATTCTGCGTGCAGGTCACATCGCCGAGGCGGCTGGCGGATTCGCCTTCGACGCTTACCGTCTCCTCGCCACGCGCCGTGCAATTGCCCTTCTCGCCGACGCCGGTGCGAAATTTCACCATGGGCTGGCCTTCGATCATGACGCTCGGAACAATCTCGTAAAGCTCCAGCGGGCAATTGATCACGTCGGAAAGGCGCAGCGCTGGCGCACCGCCGATGAAGACGCTTTTCGATCCGGACATGGCGCAGGACGGAAGCGGCGCCGGGGCGTCGCCGGCCATGGAGCCGGACGGCAGCGCCGCCGTGAGGCCGCAAGCCAGGACGACGCCTGAAAATAGCTTGAGTTTCATCCCGCATCTCCCTTTTCACGCGCCGCGCGGGACAGCGCCCGCAGCGTTTCGAGCGCTCGCTCGGCATCCCGCTCCGGCACGAATATATGGTCATGATGGTAGCCGGCAACCACGTTGGCGCTGATGCCCGCCTTGGTCAATGCCGTCGCGAAGGCCGCCGTCAGCCCCACTGCCTCCAGCGAGGAATGGACGGTGAGCGTGATCATCCGCATCGGCGGGCTGGCGGCAAACCCGGCCGCGCCATTGGCGGGCAGGATCAGCGTGATGCCCTCCTCCTCGCGAAACAGGCCGATCGGCCCGCGCACCAGATGTAGCGCAAGATCGGCGGCCGGCACGCTCGCATAGACGAAGCTGCCCTCCACCAGCGCCGGCTCCATGGTCGCCAGCAATTCGTCGAGATCGGTGATGCCGCTCATAGATTGGCCATCCGGCGCACGGCAGCGCACAGTGCTGCAAAGCCGGCCTTCGCTCCCTCGCTCATAAAGCGGGCGCGCAGCCAGGCATGGATCATCTGCTTCTCCTCGCGGAAATCCACTGGCACACCGGAAAGCGCCAGCCGCGCCGCATAGGCGCGCGCATCGTCGCGCAGCGGATCGAAATAGGCCCCGGTGATGAAGGCCGGCGGAAGGCCGGCGAGGATTTCGGCCCGCAGCGGATAAGCATGAACCGCCTCCTCGGGCGCGCCGTAGATGTCGCGATAATAGGCGACATCTACGGTCGACAGCCCCGGCGCTTCGGCCATGTCCACGTAGGAACCGGAAACCAGATCGCCGCCAAGGCCCGGATAGATCAACGCCTGCCCGGCAATGCCCTTCAGCCCCTCGTCCCTCGCCTTCAGCACGATGCCGGCCGCCAGATTGCCGCCGGCGCTGTCGCCGATCACCACGACCGGGCGGTTTTCCAGAAGAAGTTCGACCAGCACGGCCCAGCAATCGTCGAAAGCGGCAGGCCAGACATGTTCCGGCGAAAGGCGGTAGTCGATGGAGACGAGTTCGGCTCCCGCCGCCTCGGCCAGTTCGGCACAAATCGCATCATGGCTCTCCAGCGAGCCGACGACGAACCCGCCGCCGTGAATGTAGAAAAGCCGCGTCTGCGTGGTGGGAGCCGCCGGCCGATAGCGGCGCACCGGAATGCGCCCTGCCACCAGCCCGTCCGCCTTCACCATGCCGGCCGGAGGCGCTGCATCGAAGGCCGCGCACAGCGCGTCGTACCAGGCCCGTTGCTGCGCGATATCCGCATCGACCGCATCGGCCGGATAAAAATCCTCGCAGCGCTTGTGGAAGGCGAGAATGCCGTCCTCGCTCGGCATGGGGCGTTCGGTCATGGCAGGTTCCGTTCGGATCAGGTCTTCTGGAAGGCTAGGTTGAGGCCGAGCCCGACAAGGATCGTACCGCCGACGCGCTGCATCGTCTTCTGCACCCGCGCCGAGCCTTTCAGCCGCGTGGCGATCGCGCCCGCCAGCAGCACGCAGACGATGTCCGCGGAGGTGAACATGAGATTGATCACCGTGCCGAGGACGAGGAGCTGCGCCCAGACCGGCAGCGCCGCCGAGGGATCGACGAATTGCGGCAGGAAGGCCAGGAAGAAGATCGCCGTTTTCGGATTGAGTACCTCGACGGAAACGCTTTCGACGAAGGCACGCCGGCCGCTCTTGCGCGCCTGTTCGCCGGATGCCAGCGCCGGCGCCTCGGCCTTTGCCCGGAACATGGAGATGCCGAGCCAGATGAGGTAGAGGGCGCCGAGCAGCTTGACCGCGAGATAGAGCGCGGGAACGGCATGGAAAAGCGCCGTCAGGCCGGCGGCGGCGGCAAGCACATGGGCATAGCCGCCGAGATGAATGCCAAGGCTCGCCATCAGCCCCGAGCGGCGTCCGCGCGCGATGGTCTGGGCGGCGGCATAGAGCATGGCCGGTCCCGGCATGTAGGCGAAGACCGCCGTCGTCACGAAAAAGGCAAGCATCATTTCGAACGGGGGCATGTCCTCTCCTGCAGGTCGCGCATCGGTTGCCGGAGCTTATCCCAGGAAGTGGGGGCGGGGAATGCCTAGCGATGCCCATCCGCAGCCATTCGCCTTGCGTCGCGCCCGCGGCGCATATTAACTGCCGCCATGGCATTCACCCTCCGGCAATTGCAATATTTCGTCGCCGTCGCGGAACAGGGGTCCGTGACGCGCGCCGCGCAGAACCTGTCGATCTCGCAATCCTCGATCACCGAAGCGATCAAGGAACTCGAATCGGATCTCGGCGTCGAACTCTTCGACCGTCATCCGCGCGGCCTGACGACGACGCATAACGGCCACCAGTTCCTGCGCCACGCGACAAAGATCCTCGCCGACGTCTCCGATGCGCGACGCTCCTTCTCCGATAACCGCACGGCGGAAAAGGGCCAACTCAATCTCGGCGTCACCTCGCTCGTCGCCGGTTACGTGCTGTCCGACCTCCTGTCGCGCTATCGCCGGGCCTTTCCCGGGATCGATGTCAGCGCGATCGAGGACAATGGCTCCTATCTTGAACATCTGCTCGTCGGCGGCGAACTGGACGTCGCGGTCATGGTCATCTCGAACCTGCGCGACCGCATGGCGTTGCAGGCGGAGATCATCGAGACCTCGCCCTACAGGCTTTGGCTGCCGATCGGCCATCCGCTCGTCTCGGCGGACATCATTTCCGTCAGCGATATTGCACGGGAACCGCTGATCATGCTGACGGTGGACGAAATCGAGGAAAATACCGGCAAGCTGCTGACGGCGCTCGGCGCCCGCCCGCATGTCGCCTTCCGCACGCGCTCGGTGGAAGCGGTGCGCAGCCTCGTGGCCACCGGCGCGGGCATCGCGCTCCTGCCCGATCTCGTCTATCGCCCCTGGTCGCTGGAAGGTGACCGCATCGAAAGCCGCGACGTGTCCGGCGCGCTGCCGGTGGTGCAGGTCGGCATCGTCTGGCGCAAGGGCTCCAGCCTGCCGCAATCGGCGCGCGATTTCGTCGGGCTGGCGGAGGCACTGCGTAGCGGGCGGGGCCGGTAGTCTCGGAAGAATGTTACGCTTTCGGAATTTCCGATATCAACTATCTGATTTATGAATTTGCGAAAGCGGCGAAATAGCGGCACCTTTCCAGTCGGGAACAATACCGCATAAAGCGGATCAAACCGGGAGACTGTCATGAAGCGACTTCTGCATTCCTGCACCGCGCTTACCCTTTCGCTCGCTTTCGCCACCGCCGCCGTCGCCCAGGAGCCGCTGAAGGAACTCGGCCCCGGTGAAGGCCAAGTCTCGATCGTCGCCTGGGCCGGCTATATCGAGCGCGGCGAGACGGACAAGAATTACGACTGGGTCAGCGACTTCGAGAAGAAGACGAGTTGCAAGGTCACGGTGAAGACCGCAGCGACCTCCGACGAAATGGTCGCGCTGATGAACGAGGGCGGCTTCGACCTTGTCACTGCCTCGGGCGACGCTTCGCTGCGCCTCGTCGCCGGCAAGCGCATCCAGCCGATCAACACCGACCTCATCCCGAGCTGGAAGACCATCGACGAGCGCCTGCAGAACGCGCCGTGGCACACGGTCGGCGGCGTCCACTACGGCACACCCTATCTCTGGGGCCCGAACGTCCTGATGTACAACACCGAGGTCTTCAAGGACGCCGCGCCGAAGAGCTGGAACGTGGTCTTCGAGGAAATGACGCTGCCGGACGGCAAGTCCAACAAGGGCCGCGTGCAGGCCTATGACGGCCCGATCCACATTGCCGACGCCGCCCAATACCTGATGGCGCACAAGCCGGAACTCGGCATCAAGTCCCCCTACGAACTCAACGAAGACCAGTACAAGGCCGCGCTCGAGCTGCTGCGCGTCCAGCGCACGCTCGTCGGCCGCTACTGGCACGACGCGATGATCCAGATCGACGACTTCAAGAATGAAGGCGTCGTCGCCTCCGGCTCCTGGCCCTTCCAGGTCAACCTGATGCAGGCCGAGAAGCAGCCGATCGCCTCGACCTTCCCGGAAGAAGGCGTGACGGGCTGGTCGGATACGACCATGCTGCATGCCGACAGCCAGAACCCGAACTGCGCCTATATGTGGATGGAACATTCGCTGTCCAGCAAGGTGCAGGGTGACGCGGCCGCCTGGTTCGGCGCCGTTCCCTCCGTTCCGGCCGCCTGCAAGGGCAATGCGCTGCTGACGGACGAAGGCTGCTCGACCAACGGCTTCGACAACTTCGAGAAGATCAGCTTCTGGCGCACGCCCGTCAGCAAGTGCGAAAGCCAGGGCGAATGCGTGCCCTACCACCGCTGGGTGTCCGACTATATCGGCGTAATCGGCGGCCGCTGAGGCAAAAGAAGCGGTATCCTCCCGATCTCCCCCCTTGTGGGGGAGATGTTGCCGAAGGCGACAGAGGGTGCCCGCGAAGCAGCAAGATCCGAGCGAGCGGGTAGCAATACCCCCTCTGCCCTGCCGGGCATCTCCCCTTGTGGGGAGATTGGATAGTCGCGCCGTTTTTACTCCTACGGCACTTTCCGCGATCGGCTCACCAGATCAGCCATCGCCCAAGACAACACCGGGAGCTCCCATGACCGCCGTCCTGTTTCAGCAAGTATCCCGTTATTTCGGCGCCGTGCGCGCCGTCGATAGCGTGGATCTCGCCATTGCCGAGGGCGAGTTCTTCGCGATGCTCGGACCTTCCGGCTCCGGCAAGACGACATGCCTGCGCCTCATGGCAGGCTTCGAGCAGCCGACCGCCGGCCATATCGAAATCTTCGGCGAGACCGCCGAGGGCGTGCCGCCCTACCGGCGCAACGTCAACACGGTCTTCCAGGACTACGCCCTCTTCCCGCACCTCTCGATCCTCGAAAACGTCGCCTATGGCCTGATGGTCAAGGGCGTCGACAAGGCGGAGCGGCTGAAGGCGGCGGAAGAGGCGCTCGCCATGGTGAAGCTGCCCGGCTACGGCGCGCGCCGGCCCGGCCAGCTTTCCGGCGGCCAGCGCCAG
>NZ_JBASBL010000015.1:0-19545 GCF_049651085.1 Shinella sp. | reverse complement strand
TTCGACTGGCGCTTCAGCTTCTCGGCAATGGCATTCAGAATCATTTGTGTGCCCACGACATTGGGAACGACAATTTCCTCGCCTATGGTCAACAGCGCGTTAACCACGAAAATTTGCGACAGGCCCGGAAATAGAGCTGAAGACGAGCCATTTGCTCGTCCGTCAGCCAAAACAAATTACTCATCAGTCAGGCTCCTATACACCCGTCTGAATCATAGCCGTCAATTCCAATCAATGGGTCCTGACCCTAGCGAGCGCAGGTTCATCATGTCGTCGGTCATCGGTGGTGCCCCTCAGGTTGGTCGGCCACGCGCGCAATGACCATCTCCGCCGCCGAATCGACATACCAACGCCCGTCCTTCTACGCCCCGAGCCTTGAATGCTCCATCATCGTTATGCGTGGCTCACCACATCGCGTGGTAGCTCCAACCTTTCAGCGCTCGTTGGATCAGCGCGCGATCATAGGTCTGCGTCCGATAAACGGCCTATACTGCCCCCGAATTGGAGAAAAATCTGCACATGGTCCGATTGGGAAGTCAGCCTTTGTCTACGAACGTTAAGACGAAAGTCCCAAGCAAAGATACTTGATTTCGAGATAGTCATCCAAGCCGTATTTGGACCCCTCGCGGCCTTGGCCGGATTGCTTGACGCCCCCGAACGGAGCCACTTCCGTAGAGATCAGCCCGGTATTGATGCCCACCATGCCGTATTCCAGTGCTTCGCCCACCCGGAACACCCGCGACAGATCGTTGGCGTAGAAATAGGCGGCGAGGCCGAATTCGGTATCGTTGGCAAGAGTGATCGCCTCTTCCTCGGTGTTGAAGCGAAACAGCGGCGCGACAGGGCCGAACGTTTCCTCGCGGGACACCTTCATCCGGGATGTCACGCCGGTCAGAACCGTCGGCTGGAAGAACAGGCCACCCCGCTTGTGCCGTAGGCCGCCGGTGATGACCTGCGCACCGTGCGCCACAGCGTCAGCGACGTGTTCCTCGACCTTCGCCAAAGCCTTCGTGTCGATAAGCGGGCCAGCATCGACGCCGGCATCGAAGCCATCGCCGACCCTCATCGCCGCCACCCGTGCGGCAAGTTTCGCGGCAAAAGCCTCATAGACGCCGGCTTGGACATAGAAGCGGTTGGCGCAAACACAGGTCTGGCCGTTGTTGCGGTATTTCGAGACCATTGCTCCTTCCACCGCCGCATCGAGATCGGCGTCGTCGAAGACGATGAAGGGGGCGTTACCACCGAGTTCCAGGCCGAATTTCAGAATTTGATCGGCGCCTTGCCGCATCAGGATGCGGCCGACTTCGGTCGATCCGGTGAAGGTCAGTTTGCGCACCTTGTCGTTCGAGGTGAACTCCTGTCCGATCGTGGCGGCGTTTTTGGTCGGGATGACGCTGACTAGACCGGCAGGAACGCCGGCACGCTCCGCGAGCGCGGCCAGCGCCAGGGCGGATAGCGGCGTTTCGACGGCCGGTTTGATGACCATGGCGCAACCGGCGGCCAGCGCCGGGGCGAGCTTGCGGGCGAGCATGGCATTGGGAAAATTCCAGGGGGTGATGGCTGCCACCACGCCCACCGGCTGTTTGACGACCAGGATGCGCTTGTCGCGGTGGTGGCCGGGGATCGTGTCGCCATAGGCGCGCTTGGCCTCTTCCCCGAACCATTCGACATAGGACGCACCGTAGAGGATTTCGCCACGCGCCTCGGCAAGCGGCTTGCCCATCTCCATGGTGAGGATGACGGCGAGATCGTCGGCATGGGCGACCATCAGGTCGTGCAGCCTGCGCAGCACTGTCGCGCGCTCCTTTGCGGTCGTCGCGGCCCAAACTTTCTGCGCCGCATGAGCCGCATCGATCGCCCGCGCGGCATGGGCTCGGTCGCAATTGGGAAGTGTCGCGATGACGTCGCCGGTCGAAGGATTGGAGACGTCGAATGTGCCGGACGTGCCGGCGCCGTCCAGCCATTCGCCGGCCACCGGTGCCCGGTCGGTGGCAAGGCTCGGATCGATCAGCCTCGACGAGAGGAGGTCAGAAATTGCCATGATATGCTCAGCTCCAGCGCAGAAATGTCATCATCGGGGTCAGGCATTCATGCCGGAGCGGTGCCGCCTTGCGGTGAAAACGCGGTGGGAATCATGATCTTGTTCTCCGCCGTGACGATCAGGTCGCGAATTTTTGGCAGGAAGGCCCGCCAGTCAGGGTCGGCGGCCAGACGCGCGCGGCGCGCCTGGCGGTCATCCAGACTGTCGAAACTCCAGATGTGGACGATCTCGTTGATCGGCCCAATTTCCGAGGAGAAGTAACCGACGGGGTTGCCGAGGTGTTTCCTCTGGATGGCGATGCCGGTTTCACCGACCACTTTTAGGTATTCGGGTATGCCACCGTTTTTCAGCCGGTAGGTGCGGATCTCGACATACATGGCGTTCACCGCATCACGAAGGGATCGGGGATCGGGTCGTCGGATGTTCTAAGCCACACCGTCTTGGTCTTGGTGTAGTCGAGCGCGGCAGCAAGGCCCCCCTCGCGCCCTTGACCTGAATGGCCGTATCCACCAAAAGGCGCGATCGGTGAGACCGCACGGTAGGTGTTGACCCAGACGATGCCGGCGCGGATGCGTTTGATCATGCGATGGGCGCGGGCAAGGTTGCGCGTGAAGACGCCGGAGGCGAGCCCGTAGGGCGTTGCGTTCGCTAGCTGTACCGCCTCTTCTTCCGTCGCGAAGGAGAGAACGGAGAGGACCGGTCCAAACAGTTCCGTTTCAACCGAAGTTGCGGAAACGCCGTCGCAGTCGAGAATGGTGGGCATGTAGTAGAACCCTTCACCCTCTGCATTCCGGCCGCCGGTCACAAGCCTTGCACCGGCCTCCAGCGAGGCTTTCACCACCGTCTCGATATGGTCGCGTTGCCGACGCGTGCAGAGCGGGCCGACCTCCGTCGCCATGTCGAGCGGCGAACCGATGCGGATAGCCTCTGCTTTCGCTTTGAGAATGGCCACGAACTGGTCCTTCACAGAAGCTTCGACGATAAGGCGTGAGCCTGCCACGCAGCTCTGTCCGGTCGCCGCGAAAATCCCGGCGACCTGCGCATTGGCAGCGCTTTCCAGATCGGCATCGGCAAAGACGATGAAGGGCGACTTGCCGCCGAGTTCCAGCGAGGTCGTCGCCAGGTTTTCTGCCGAGTTGCGCACCACGGCGGCAGCGGTCGCTGGGCCGCCCGTGAAGGCGATGTGGTCGACGCCCGGATGGCGGGTCAGCGCGCTGCCGCAGGCGGGGCCGAAGCCGGTCAGGATGTTGACAACACCCGGCGGGAAGCCTGCCTCGTGCACCAGCCGTGCGAACTCCAGCAGCGGCGCTGGGCCGTCCTCCGAAGCCTTGACGACGAGCGTGCAGCCAGCGGCGAGCGCCGGGCCGATCTTGACGGCTGAGAGGAACAGCTGGCTGTTCCACGGCACCACCGCCGCCACCACGCCGACGGGCTCGCGCCGTGTCCAGACATCCATGTCCGCCTTGTCGATGGCGAGCGTCGCGCCCTCGATCTTGTCGGCGAGGCCGGCATAGTAGCGATAATAGTCCGCGACATAGGCGATCTGCGCCGAGGTCTCGCGGATGATCTTGCCGGTGTCGCGCGTCTCCAGTTCGGCAAGGCGGGGCGCATTGGCCTGTACCAGGTCGGCGAGGCGGTAGAGCAGCTTGCCGCGCGCGGTGGCGGTCATCGCCGGCCAGTCGCCGCTCCAGAGGGCGCGGCCCGCCGCCTTTACCGCGCGGTCGACATCGTCTTCCCGTGCTTCGGGCATCGTCGCCCAGGCCTTGCCGGTCGCAGGATCGACGGAATCGAACCGGGCCGATCCGTCCTCGAAGGTCCCGTCTATGTAGTGCTGGAAGGTTTGCATGGGGGCCTCAGCGGAATGCCGGCATGACGTCGGCGATGAAGCGTTCGAGCGATGCCTTCTTGCGCTCGAAGCTCATGCCGGTGTCGATCCAGAAGGAATATTCGTCGTAGCCGAGATCCTCATAGGCCTTCAAGCGCCCGATGACCTCGTCTGCCGTGCCGATCGGCATGTTTTCGCGCATTTTCTGCGGCGTCAGGTTGGGATTGGCGGCTAGCTCCTCCTCGCTCAGGCGCTCGATCAGGCCTTGGCTGATCGGCCGCTCGTTCTTGAACCAGGCGAAGAAGTAATTGTAGTAAGTGCTGACCTCGTCCGCCGCCTGGGCGACATCGGCCTCGTCGGAACCGACATAGGTATGCTGGAGCAGCATGATCTTCGGCCGGGGCACGCCGGTTGCCTTTTCGCAAGCCGCATTGAAGCGGTCCATGAGGCTGGCGATTTCAGCTTCGCCACTGGCAAGGGGCGTGCACTGCACGTTGCAGCCGTTGGCAACCGCGAATTCGTGGCTGTTCGGATCGCGCGCGGCAACCCAGATCGGCGGGTGGGGCTGTTGCACGGGCTTCGGCGCGGAACTGGTCTTCGGGAATTTCCAGAACTCGCCGTCATGGGTGTGGTCGCCCGCCCAGATGCCCTTCACAGCCGGGATGAGTTCGCGCATCCGCTGGCCGGCACCCCAGGCATCGAGGCCAGGCAGGAGGCGTTCATATTCAAAGCTGTAGGCACCGCGTGCAATGCCGACGTCGAGACGTCCATTGGTAATGATGTCCGTCATCGCCGCTTCGCCGGCAAGCTTGATCGGATGCCAGAACGGCGCAATCACCGTGCCGGTGCCCAGGCGCACATTCTTGGTGCGGCGGGCGAGGTCGGCGATGTTGATGAACGGATTGGGCGCGATGGTGAAATCCATACCATGGTGTTCGCCGGTCCAGATCGCATGCATGCCGCCCTTGTCGGCGATTTCACAGAGCGCGACGAACTCTTCGTAGAGTTCCTGATGGTCCTGGGCAGCATCCAGCCGCTCCATGTGAACAAACAGGGAGAATTTCATGGTTTACCTCTTTGCGGCCACGGCGTGTACGCGGCCCTTTTCCTGATTTCCGAAATAGACGCCGAAATTTCCGAGCGTACTCTCCTGCGCGTAGCGTCGGACGAGCTCGCGAACGGCGCCGTCGGGTACAGCTGTTGTCGGAACGTCCTGTAGCGAAAAGAGCCGGCCGGTCTTGAGAGGGCCTTCACCGAGGCTGGCGCGATAGATGACGTGCTGGCGGCCGGTCTTGGTGTCCTCATAGACCGAATAGAGCAGGCCCGTTTGCAATGGCGGGCCGAAGATGGCGGCAGCGGCGGTCTCGAAAGCTTCCATGCCGTCATTGTCCGCCTTTTCGACGAAGGGTAGGGTCCAGCCGCCCTTGCCATCGTCCACCAGCAGGATGGCGCCGTCGCGCTCGGCGACGGCACCCAGCAGGATGCCGCCGTCGACATTGGCCAAAAGACTCTTTTCAGCGAGTGCCGGCGTGAAATATCCGCCTCGGGCATATCCCAGCCCAGTAGTGCCATTGTTATCGAAACCCTCGACCCGGCCGATGAGAATGACGTGGTCGCCGGCATTGACGACATCGTGCATCGCACAATCGAACCAGGCGGCCACATCAGCGAACACCGGCGCGCCGAACGGCCCCTTTTGCCACTTGACCGAGGCAAAGCGATCCTCGACCGGGCGGGCAAAGGTGTTGGAGACGTCCTTCTGCCCTTCCGCAAGAATATTCACGGCAAAACCCGGTGCCTTGGTCAGCGTATCGTAGTTGCGTGACGTCTTGGCCAGGCACACGAGCAATAGCGGCGGGTCGAGCGAGACGCTTGCAAAGCTGTTGGCGGTGAAGCCGATCGGCAGGCCCGCATCGTCAATGGTCGTGACCACCGTCACCCCGGTTAAGAATGCGCCGAACGCATCGCGTAGCGCCCTTGCGTCGATTTCCATAATCTTCCTCCCAAGGTCCAGCGGACCAAAATGCTCAGCGCAAAGCCAGCCACTCGGTCAATGCACGGTTCACCGCCTCCGGCGCCGTCAGGTTCACCATATGCCGGTGGCCCTTGACGACGACATCCCGTCCCCGCGGTGCGGCCGCCGCCATCTCCCGTGCCATGTCCGCGGTCGAGTTGTGGTCTCCATCCCCAGTCAGGAACAGCGCCGGGCAAGGCACCTGCGGCCAGCAATCGGAATAGGTCGAATCGCCCGTCGCAAAGGCCGTGTAGGCGGCGGCATAGGCCGCCGGGTCGACGGCTTGCAGCAGAGCGCGAACGAGCCCATAGGCGTCGGTCCCTGCCTCCTGCGCCGAGAACCAGCGCGCCAGCGGTGCCTCGCGGTCGAAATCGCCGGAGCTGATCTCACGTGCCCGTGCCTCCACGGCCTTGCGCGCCTGTATGCTGCGGCGGTGAACCCCGTTCAGCAGCGCCAGCCGTTTGACGCGGCCGGGAGCCGTGGCGGCGAGACCGCCGGCAATCAGCGCGCCCATCGAATGGCCCGCGACATTGACCGGTCCGACACCCACCTCGTCCAGAAAGCTCCGGAACCAGGCGACATAACCGGGCAGTTCCGGTGGGCCGGCGAGCGCATTCGAAAATCCGTGGCCGGGAAGATCGA
Source organism: Shinella sp. (assembly GCF_049651085.1). Lineage (GTDB taxonomy): Bacteria > Pseudomonadota > Alphaproteobacteria > Rhizobiales > Rhizobiaceae > Shinella. Next base: position 13,023 of record NZ_JBASBL010000015.1, on the reverse strand, counting down.
CCGCAATCACGCGGCAATGGTCTGCCAGCCGGTCGATCTGCGGCCCCCAGGCCTCGACCCGCATGCCCACGCCGTGAACGAGGACGAGGGTCTCATCCCCCGCGCCCCGCTGTACGTAGGCCGCTCCGGAAGGGGTATTACACCGCTGCAGGGTTGGCAACATCGTGACCCAGCTCCTTGAGATCCTGGTATCGATCGCCGATGCGATGATGCGGCCGGCCGCCGATGGAAGCGCCGAGGGCGACGACGATTTCGTCTGCGGACGGTGCATCGGGCATCGCGCACTGGATGGTCAGGTAATGGGAGCGGCGGCCTTCGTCGTTCTTGTCCATCAGCGGGATCATGATCGGCGCGTTTGCCGGGCCGCGGGTGTTGCAGAAGGCGAGATAGGACTTTGCGCCGACGGCGTTGCGATAGTGGTTGCCGAAACGCAGCGTGTGAATGAGAGCGGATGCGTGCTCGAGTTCGCCGTCAAGGCCGACAACGGCCGACTTGCCGTACGCTTCGACCGCTTCGCCGGAGCCCGCCTCGTCGATGATCATCTTCGTCAGCAGTTCGCCGAGGATGGGCGCGACAGCATGGATTTCCGGCTTGAGATCTTCCACAAAGCCGCGGCCTGCCCAGGGGTTCTTCACCACGGCCATTGCCGCAATCAGCTTGAGGGGCTGGGCCGCCTGCCGACCGCCTTCGACAAGCGTCGTCTCCACATGCAGAAGCGTTTTACGGATAAGCGTCATCGGGGCATACTCCTGTCTTTTTGTCTGCTTGTATCTTGGTATACCATCGGACAAAGTGTCAAGCGGTTGTGCGAAAGTTTTTTTGGGTTTATGCATGTCGGCATGAGCAACAACGCCGACACCATCGCCGCTCTCCGCATCGAGAGCCCGCCGACCACCCTTCGCGAGATCGCGCTCGAGCGCATGCGGCGCGCCATCATTGGCGGGCTGTTCGAGCCGGGCGTGCGCCTGGTGGAGCGCACCCTTTGCGAACAGCTCGGCGTTTCCCGCTCGGTGATCCGGGAAGTCATCCGTCATCTCGAGGCGGAAGGCCTTGTCGAGATGCTGGCCAAGCAGGGGCCGATCGTCGCCAAGCTGGACTGGAACGATGCGCGGCAGATCTACGAGATCCGTGCCGCACTCGAATCAACCGCCGTTGCCGATTGCGCCCGCGTCGCCGGACCCGACGTCAAGAAGCAGTTGCGCAAAGCAATGGTCGAACTCGAGCGCACGTCGGGGCAGAATTCGCCGCTGGGCGTCCTCGACGCCACCACGGAATTCTACAAGATCGTCTTCGAGGCAGGCGGCCACAACATCGCCTGGGAAATCGTCAGCCGCCTCAACAGCCGGATTTCGCGCCTTCGCGTCATGACGCTCGCGACCTCGAACCGCATGGCCTCCGGCCCGTCACAGATCCGCGAGATTTTCGCCGCCATTGACGCGAACGATCCGGACGTGGCTGCCGCTGCCTGTCGCGCCCATGTCGGCGCAGCTGCGGCGATTGCCCGCACCATTCTGGTCTGACGCGCCGGGCTGCGGCGATGTCAGACCTGACATAACCGCCTCCCGCCGCGATCCCATCGCGCGACGCCGACGAGCCTGCTTTCCCTTGTGGGGCGGGGCGTCTGCCTGCTCCGCAGGCAGCAGCCCAGCCGTCGTGCCGGTCGCCCAGAACCGCCTTTTACAGGCGTTCGCCCATCTTTCCGGATTTTCCGCAGAAACACGTTATGCGTCATTTTTTTGGTATACCAACATACCATCATATGATAGACGACCAAATAGGCCGTCTGCGGCCGTGGTCGCCCGGAGGCATGGGGCTGACCGCCTACTTTCATCTGGCTTACGATAGAGGGGGAGCTAAGCTATGGAAATCGAACAGCGTACAATCGACTTCATACCCGAGGCAGAGCGATACGGAAAAGAACGCGACCTGTTTCCGGTCTGGTTCGGGGCGAACGTCAATCTGACCTCGCTGGTAACCGGCGCGCTTCTTGTCGGCATGGGCCTGAACCTGTTCTGGGCCGCCTTCTCGATCGTCGTCGGCGTCTCGATCGGCACGATCCTCGTGGCGTCGCATTCGGTGCAGGGGCCGCGCCTCGGTATTCCGCAAATGATCCAGTCCCGGGCGCAGTTCGGCGTGCTGGGTGCGATCATCCCGATGCTCTTCGTCATGTTTATCTATTTCGGCTTCAGCGTGAGCAACACCCTGCTCGCCGCCCAGACGGTAACCAGCGTGCTGGACGTTCCGCGCGTCGTGCCGATCGTTGCGTTCACGCTCCTCAGTTTCGTCATCGCGCTCTATGGCTACAAGCTGATCCACGACACCCAGCGCTGGTTGACCTGGATCACCTGCGTCGTCTATGCGGTCGTGTTCATGATCGTGCTGAGCAACGCGCCAGGCCTTGAACATTGGCTGCCGACGGCGACGAAGCCGGCGCTCGTCTTTGCCGGCATCGGCGTGACGTGCACCTTCGCCCTGTCCTTCGCACCCTATGTCGCGGACTATTCCCGCTACCTGCCAAGCAACGTGTCGTCCAAGAAGGTGTTCTGGTACACGTTTGCCGGCATTGCTGTGGCGCTCTTCGCCATGATGCTTCTCGGCGCGCTGCTGGCCGTCCAGATTCCGACTTTCAACGACAATTCCGGCGGCAGCCTCGCCCTGCTGTTCGGCAGCTTCTCGCCGATTCTCTACGTGCTGATCGTCTACGCACTGCTGTGCATCAACGTGTTCAATTTCTACGGGGCGTTCATGGCGGTCGTGACGACCATTCAGCCCTTCGGAAACATGCGTTTCGGCTCCACGCAGAGGGCCGTGGTGATGATTGCCATCGCCATCGCCAATGCCGTCCTGTCCTATTTCGGCGACGGCGACTTTTCGACGATGTTCCTCAACTTCATCTTCCTGATGAGCTATGCGCTGATCCCGTGGACGGCCATCAACCTCGTCGATTACTATGTGCTGCGTCGTGGCAAATACAGTGTGGCGGATATTTTCGATCCGAACGGCATATATGGGCGCTACAATCCCATCGCGATCGGCGCCTTCCTTGCCGCGATTCTGGCGGAAATCCCCTTCATCTCGATGTACTATTACACCGGCCCCGTCGCTGCCTATCTCGGCGATGTCGATCTGGCGTGGATCGTCGGTGTGATCGTCGGGGCCGGCCTCTACTATTACCCGATGCGCGCCCGGCTGAACGGGACGGGTGCGCTCCCGGCTGCCACACGATAGTCACCTTGCGGAGCCGCAGCGATGCGGCTCCTTTCTCCGAAGGATTTTTCCGTGCAGCCACAACACACCTTGCCCATCGTCGCTCGGCCGGCGCTACTGGTGGTCGATATGCAGAACGATTTCGTGCGCGCCGGCGCACCGTTCGAGGTTCCAGCCGCCCGGGAAACCATCCCGCCGCAACAGCGTCTGCTTGATGCCTTCCGGGCACATGGCCTGCCGATCGTGTTCCTCAAGTGGATCGGCGTCGAAAACGACCCCTACCGGCATATGCAGGACAAGTTTACCTGGGCGCGTGGACTTGCCGAAGATATCAAGGGATGTCGCCCCGGACATCCGCGTCACTATGCGGATATCGATGCTATGCGGGACTGTTGCGCCGTCATCGATGAATTGGCGCCGACTGACGATGAAATCCAGCTGACCAAACGGGGTTACGGTGGCTTCCTAGGAACCTCGCTCGACGAGATCCTTCGGGATCGGGAGATCGACGGCGTTGTTATCACCGGGGTCATGGCCGAGTGCTGTGTCGAGGACACGGCTCGACAAGCCTATCAGCTCCATTATCCTGCCGTGGTGGTTACCGACGGCGTTGCCACCTATGACCCGAAGGCCACGGCGACGATGCTGGATGTCGTGGACAAGAATTTTGGATGGGTCGCGGATGCAACTACCATTGTGCACTGGATAGAGACGCTGCGAGGATGAAAAGGCCATAGCGGAGGGTCGACGGACCTCTCGCCTCTGCATGGGTCCGACGACGATCGGCGTGCGCTACTCATCACCCCATCAGAGGTGCTTCATATATGGCGGTGCGCATCTCCAATGCGGGCGAGGGCGCTCCATCATCGTCAATGGCGCCGCATGTAAAAGCTCAATTTTGGGCCACTGTAATTCCGGTCGCCATCCAGGGGGCGATCGCCAGGAGTTGCGGCATGTAGCTTTTCTGGACGGTCCGCCGGCACAGCGTGGCAAGCTGCTTGGCGAAACTTCCAAATTCGCCGCGCCGGACGACCAGATAGATATGCCGCGAAAAGCCGGCGCCGGGCAGTTGCAGAACCTGGATCGCCGGCGCAAGCGCGATACATTTACGCACACAGACCGGCGTCAGGATCGACCAGCCGATCCCCGATGCGACGAGGCTGATGATGGATTCGATCGTTTCGCAGGAAAAGGCGTGCGGCACCTCCAGTCGCATGCGCCGGAAATGCTGATCGACGCGCTGGGCTATCCCCGTGGTCGTGCCCGAGCGGATCATCGGAAAACGCTGGGCGAAATTGCGAAACTCCGCCTCGTCGCCGAAGGGCGGCTCGCCGCGCGACACCACGACGACGAATTGCTCCTGGAACAGCTCGAACCGCTCGAAGCCGTCGACGTCGTCGAACGGATCGGCAGAGATGACGGCATCGAGTTCGCGCTTCAGCAACCGCTGGCGCAGCGGCTCCATGAAACCGGTGGCGACCGAGATCGAGGCCACCCGGTCGCGAAGCGACTTGATCAGGATAGGCACAAGTGGATCGGACAGGGAGTCGATCAGGCCGAGACGCAATTGCGGGATGACACCCACATCGACGCCCTGAAGGAGGGCCGGCACGCCGGCTGCCTCCGCAAGCAGGTGCTCCGCAGCGCTGACGAGTTTCTGGCCGGCAAGCGTGGGCTTCAGCGGCCGCGCGCCCCGCTCGACCAGCGTCACGCCGAGGCGTTGCTCGAGATTGAGGACCTGCCGCGAAACCGCTGATTGCGTCATGCCCGTCTGGGCCGCAGCCGTGGTCATGCTGCCGGTGCGGCACACCGTCACGAAAATCTCCAGCGCCTGAAGATCGAAGCCCAGGCGGTGGACCACCATCGGGTCGCTGACAGGCGGTTTTGCCATGTTCGAACCTCCGCTCCATGACTCAAACGCATGAAGTTCAGAAAAATCGGTCATCGTCAATCCCGCCTTTGCGGTCGAAATGTTCCTGCTCGTCAAGCGGTACCCCTATATCAACATATTGGTTTTGTGTGTATTTCGCCAAGAAAGCGGCGGCATTTCCCGCTGTTGCATACGGACGAATCGAAGCTTGTGTCAGGTTTCCGTCAGAATGTCCTGAGCGCATTATGTTTGCGCCCGAAACCGGTCTTCAGTATCTCAACGTCATGGTTTTTGGGAGGAATGACCGCATGTTCAAGAGACGCATTTTCGGAATTATCGCACTCGGCCTGGCCTGCGCAGCGTCCTACGCCGCGCCCGGCCTGGCCGAGACCACGCTCGAGAAGATCCAGCGTACGAAGAAGGTGATCGTCGGCACCGAGGCCGCCTATCCGCCGTTCGAATTCATCAAGGACGGCCAGATCGTCGGCTTCGGCAAGGATGTGCTCGACGAGATCGCCAAGCAGTGGGGTGTCGAGGTCGAACAGCTCGACCTGCCCTTCCAGGGCATCCTGCCGGGCCTGATCGCCGGCAAGTTCGACTTCGTGGCCACATCGGTCGGCATCAACCCGGAGCGTGCCAAGCGCTATGCCTACACAATGCCGATCGCCGACAGCACCGCCTATGCCATGAAGAAGGCCGGCAACACCGATATCACCACGGTCGAGGACCTGAAGGGCAAGGTCGTGTCGACTCAGCTCGCTTCGGCAGTCGATCCGGTCGCCAAGGCGCTCGATGAGCGCCTGAAGGCCAGCGGCGAAGGCTTTGCCGATCTCAAACTGTTTCCGACCTTCAACGACTCGTTCCTTGCCGTCGCCAATGGCACGTCGGATGCAGCGCTTGCCGGCCTGCCGGTCCTGCAGAACCTGATGAACGAGAGGCCCGGCATCTTCGAACTCGTCGGCAAGGCCGCCGTGGTGCCGAGCTACAATGCCTGGGTCGTGCGTCCCGAGGACCAGGACCTGCGCGATGCGATCAACGCGGCGCTGCTCAAGATCAAGCAAAGCGGCAAGCTGGCCGAATTGCAGCAGAAGTGGCTGGGCATGACCTACGACCTGCCCGAAAAGGACTACCTGCCGGAGGGCGCCCGCTAACGCCTTCGGGACGATCCCGGATCATTCCGGGATCGTCGCCGGTCACCGTTTCACACGCCTGTAGCGCCTTTTGCGGGTCCATGCGGACGCGCGGCGTTTCAGGTGGTCCATCCACCCCGACGTCGAAGGAGACGACGATGGACTTTAGCGTTGCCGCCCTGGGCGGTGCCTTTCCCCAACTCCTGCCGGCCATGGGCGTCAATCTGGCGATTGCCCTCGTCGCCATGGTGCTGGCGCTGATCGGCGGCACGGCACTGACGATCCTGCGCACGCTTGGCATCCGGTCGCTCAATGCGGCGATCGGCGTCGTCATCAGCTTCATCCGTGGAACGCCGATCCTCGTGCAGATATTCCTGTTCTACTACGGCCTGCCGGCGCTCGGTCTCGACCTGTCGCCGATCCAGGCGGGTATTTTCGCCATCGCTTTCAACAGCTCGATCTTCATCACCGAGATCATGCGCGGCGGATTGTCCGGCATGGATTCCGGCCCGATCGAGGCGGCCATTGCGCTTGGCATCAAGGGCAAGACCATCTGGATGAAAGTCATCCTGCCGCAGCTCTACATCCGCATCATGCCGCCGCTGGTCAACGAACTCACGACGATCGTCAAGGGAACGGCCCTGCTGTCGGTCATCACCGTGGTGGAAGTGCTGCGCACCGCGCAGCAGGTGGCGAATGCCTCCTTCAGGCCGCTCGAAACCCTGCTCGCCGCAGCGGTCATCCTGTTTGCGGTCAACTTCGTCATCAGCCAGAGCGGCAGGGCTCTGGAGACGCGCTTCTCAGCGCGCAGGGGGTAAGTCATGGCCTTCGATTTCAATGTCATTCTCGACAACTGGGCGCTTTTCGCCCGCGGCACATGGCTGACGATCGCCAGCGCCGTAACGGCCATCGCAATCGGTTTCGTGATCTCCATACCGGTCGCGCTTATGGCGCTGTCCCATCGCGGGGTCCTGCGCTGGATCGCGACCGCCTATGTCGAATGGTTCCGCAACATCCCCTTCATCGTCGTGCTCTACCTGTTCTTCTACGGGCTGCCGTTCTTCAACATCCGCCTGCCGGAAGCCATCGTCGGCACGATCGCGCTCGCCTTCTTCGCCAGCTCGTATTTCGCCGAGATCATCCGCGGCGCGATCCTCGCGGTGCCGAAGGGGCAGATGGAGGCGGCTCGGGCCATCGGCATGTCCTATTTCCGGGGCCTGTGGGAAATCGTCGCTCCACAGACCGTGCGCCTGCTGCTGCCGCCGTCGACCAACACCAGCATCTCGATGGTCAAGGAAACCTCGGTGCTCAGCACCATCACGGTTGCCGAGCTGACCTATCAGGGGCTCGTCGTGCAGGGGGAAACCTTCGCACCGTTCGAAGTCTTCCTGGCCACCGCAGCCATCTACTGGGTCGTCACCGCGATCTTCGCCTACTTCATGCATCGCACGGAAAAGGCGTTCGGCGCCGCGCAGGGCGGCCATCAGGCGCGCACCAGTCTGGCGGACAAGTATCTGTTGATCGGCGCACGGAGGCCGGCATGAGCAAGACCCTCCTCAAGGTTTCCAATCTCGCCAAGAGCTTTGGCAGTGCCACGGCGTTGCGCGATATCAGCTTCGACGTGACGGCAGGCGAAGTCGTCTGCATCATCGGCCCCAGCGGTTGTGGCAAGAGCACGCTTCTGCGCTGCATCAACCATCTGACCGTACCCGACAGCGGCTTTGTCGAGGTCGCCGGCGACTATATCGGACGTGAGCCGAAACCCGGCGGCAAGGTGCGCATGCAGTCGCATGGCGAGATCGACCGCAAGCGCCCGAAAATGGGCTTCGTCTTCCAGCAGTTCAATCTGTGGCCGCATCTCAGCGTTCTGGAAAACATCGTCAAGGGGCCGATCAAGGTCCAGAAGCGTCCCCGTGCGGAAGCGGAAGCGCAGGCCCTCACCCTGTTGCAGCGCTTCGGCCTGCGCGACAAGGCCAACATGTTCCCATCCTCGCTCTCGGGCGGCCAGAAGCAACGCGTTGCCATAGCGCGTGCGCTGGCCATGGGGCCGGAGCTGATGCTGTTCGACGAACCCACCTCGGCGCTGGACCCGGAAATCGTCAAGGACGTCCTGGTGTTCCTCCGTGAACTTGCCGATTCCGGCATGACGATGGTCATCGTGACGCACGAAATCGGTTTTGCGCGCCATGTCGCCGACCGGGTGGTCTTCCTCGATCGGGGCGTCGTTGCCGAATCCGGCCCGTCAAACGACGTGCTGTCCAACCCCAGCAATCCGCGTCTGCGCGAATTTCTCTCGCAGATCACATCCGACCAGCCAACGCCGCGCGGCGCTTCATCGTCCGTCGCCGAACCACACATCCACTAAGAAGGACTGCGAAATGACCAAACAGCTCACCTCCGCACCCAAGCACGGCCACACCAGCATGCTCTATTCCAAGGTGCATACCGATCTCGACACGCTGGATGCTCACGTTGCCTTCCTCGGCATTCCCTACGGTTCGGCCTACACGATCGACGAAGTGACCAACGACCAAACGCGTGCGCCGACGGCCGTGCGTCAGGCGACGGACCGCGCCGTGCGTAACCTCGACCGCTACGATTTCGACGTCGGCGGCCCGCTCTATGACGACCGCGCGATCAAGGCTGTGGATTGCGGCGACGTGGTCGGCGATCCGAAGGACCCGGGCGCCCACTACCGCAACGCGGAAGCGGCAGTTCGCAAGATCCTGGCCGCCGGTGCGCTGCCCCTGATCATCGGCGGCGACCACGGCATTCCGATCCCGGTGCTGCGCGCCTACGACGATCAGGGCCCGATCACGCTGATCCAGATCGACGCGCATCTCGACTGGCGCGACCAGATCAACGGCGTGCATGACGGCCTGTCGAGCCCGATCCGCCGCGCCTCCGAGATGGCGCATGTCAAGGACATCTTCCAGATCGGCATCCGCGCCCAGGGCACCGCGCGCCCGGAAGAATACGAGGCTGCCATGGCCTACGGCTCGAACATCATCACCGCCTATGAGCTGCACGATGTCGGCATGGACGCCATCCTCGACCGCATTCCCGATGGCGGCCGCTACTACATCACCATCGATGCCGACGGCATCGATCCCTCGGTGATGCCAGCTGTCGCAGGTCCCGCACTTGCCGGCGTGACCTATGCCCAGACCCGCAAGCTCCTGCACGGTCTCGTCAAGAAGGGCCGCGTCGTCGGCATGGACATCGTCGAGATCACGCCCTCCAAGGACGTCAACCAGCTGACCGCGATCGCTGCTGGCCGGTTCTTCGTCAACCTGATCGGCGCGGCCGTGCGGGCAGACTATTTCGGAACCAAGTCGGAACTCGAAGCGGGCGCCACGAAGGTCGTAAGCCCGGCGCACGCAGCGGCCTGAGATCCGTCATGGCCGCACACGAAGACAACCGCTCGCGCACCCGGCGCGAGCGGGATTCGCTGGGCGAGCGGGATATCCCCGCAGACGCCTATTTCGGCATCCAGACGCTGCGGGCCGTCGAGAATTTCTCGCTGTCCGATATTGCGCTCAGCCACTTTCCAACGCTGGTTCGCGCCCTTGCCATGGTCAAGAAGGCCGCCGCCATTGCCAATCATGCGGCAGGGCAGCTTCCCGAGCCGAAAGTCGGGGCAATCGTGAAGGCCTGCGACGACATCATCGGTGGGCGGCTGATGGAACCGTTCGTCGTCGACGTCTTCCAGGGCGGAGCCGGCACGTCGAGCAACATGAATGCCAACGAGGTCATCGCCAATCGTGCGCTCGAGCATCTCGGCCGGCCGAAGGGCGAATATCAGACGCTTCATCCCAACGATGACGTGAACATGTCCCAGTCGACCAACGACGTCTATCCGACGGCGATCAGACTGGCTCTGCTGCTCAGCCGTACCGACCTTCAGGCAGCGCTTGCCACGCTGATCGCCGCTTTCGAGGAAAAGGGACGTGCGTTCTCCAAGACGGTCAAGATCGGCCGCACGCAGCTGCAGGATGCGGTCCCGATCACGCTGGGGCAGGAATTCGAAGCCTTTGCGGCAACGCTCCGGGAAGACACGGCTCGGCTGGAGGAGGTCGCTTCGTTCTTCCAGGAAGTGAATCTTGGCGGCACCGCCGTCGGCACCCGCATCAACGCGTCGCACGCCTATGCCGAACGCGCCATTGCCGAATTATCGACGATATCAGGCCATGAGCTGAAGGCCGCCAGCAACCTTCTCGAGGCGAGTTGGGACACCGGCGCCTTCGTGACGTTCTCCGGCATCCTGCGGCGGATCGCGGTCAAGCTATCGAAGATCTGCAATGACCTGCGGCTGCTGTCGAGCGGGCCGCGCAGCGGACTGGGCGAAATCCGGTTGCCGCCTGTGCAGCCCGGATCGTCGATCATGCCCGGCAAGGTCAATCCGGTCATTCCGGAATCGGTCAATCAGGTCTGCTATCAGGTGATCGGCAACGACCTTACGGTGACCATGGCGGCCGAGGGAGGCCAATTGCAGCTCAACGCCTTCGAGCCGCTGATCGTCTACAATCTGCTGACCTCGATGCGGCTGCTCGGCCGGGCGATGAGCAATCTCGCCGAGCGTTGCGTGGGGGACATCGAAGCGGATGAAGAGCGTTGCCGCGCCGGCGCACTGGGCAGCATCGCGCTTGCCACGGCGCTCGTGCCGGTCGTCGGCTATACCAAGGCCGCCGATATCGCCAAGGAGGCGCTCGCCTCCGGGCGAACCGTCATGGAGGTTGCGGTGTCACTGGGACTGGATGCCGGCGCGCTGGAGATCCTGCTCGATCCCTTGAGCATGGCAATACCGCAGGAAACACAAAACGAGGAACCGATCGATGCTCATGCCGGCTAAATCCCCCGACGCTGCCGTCGTCATGCGGTCCGTCAGCAAGTGGTACGGATCCTTCCAGGTGCTCAAGGATATCGATTTTGACGTGGCCAAGGGCGAGCGTGTGGTGATCTGCGGGCCGTCCGGCTCGGGAAAATCCACCTTGATCCGCTGTCTCAACCGTCTGGAGCAGTTTCAGGACGGCCAGATCACCGTCGATGGCATCGCGCTCACCGACGATGCAAAATCGGTGGACGAGGTGCGGCGCGAAGTCGGCATGGTCTTCCAGCACTTCAACCTGTTTCCGCATCTGACGCTCCTCGAAAACTGCACCCTCGCACCGATGTCGGTGCGGGGCATGAGCCGAACGGCCGCCAACGAAATCGCCATGGTCTATCTGTCGCGTGTCCGGATTTCGGACCACGCGCACAAATATCCCTCACAGATTTCCGGCGGTCAGCAGCAACGCACCGCGATTGCGCGCTCGCTCTGCATGAACCCGAAGATCATGCTCTTCGACGAGCCGACCTCGGCGCTCGACCCGGAAATGGTGGGAGAGGTTCTCGACACGATGATCGGCCTTGCCGAGGAAGGCATGACGATGATCTGCGTCACCCATGAAATGGGCTTTGCCCGGCGTGTCGCCGACCGTGTGATCTTCATGGACCGCGGCCAGATCATCGAATGCGCCAAACCGGCGGCGTTCTTCGATGCACCAAAGCACGACCGCACGCGGCTTTTCCTAAGCCAGATCCTGCATTAGGTACCGCCATGAACACGAACGGTTCCCGTCGCCCGAAAATTCTCGTCGTTTCGACCGGTGGCACCATCGCATCGCGTTACGATCCGCGTGCGCGGGCCATGACGAGCGTTGGAACGGGCGAGGAACTGGTTGCAACACTCGGCAGCTTGGCCCCGCCGGTCGACCTGGTGCTGGAAGAGTTCTGCAATCTTGGCAGCAACCGGATCGATCTTGAGACGTCCTTGCGCCTGGCGCGGCGTATTGCAGAGCTGATCAGAGACGATACCGTCTGCGGTTGCGTTGTCACCCATGGCACAGACACCCTGGAGGAAAGCGCCTTTCTGGCAAGCCTCGTGATTGCTTCGTCCAAGCCCGTTGTGTTCACCGGGGCACAGCGCGGCATGGATGAACGCGACGCCGATGGACCGCGCAACTTGGCCGATGCAATTCGCGTGGCAGCCTCTCCCGACGCGCGGAACATGGGTGTTCTGGTCGTGTTTGGCGGGCAGGTCCTGTCCGCGATCGATGCCACAAAAGTCCACACCTCGGATGTCGCAGCTTACGCGTCGTCCGATTTCGGTCCGCTAGGCGTCGTCGATAACGGCGCGGTCCTGTTGAGCCGCCGGCGCACGAATTATCCAGTGGTCAAGGCAGATCAGATCGATACCCGTGTCGATCTGATTACCCTTGCAATGGGCGCCGATAGCCGCCTGTTCGACGCGGCGGTGACAAGTGGCGCCCGCGGCATCGTGCTGGAGGCGTTCGGCCGCGGCAATGCCACGCCGCAGGTGGTGGCCGCCGTCAAGCGGGCAGCGACGGCAGGCATTGTCACCGTCGTAACCTCTCGGTGCCCACAAGGCCGTGTCCTGCCGGTCTATGGGGACGGCGGGGGTCGAGATCTGGAAGACGCAGGCGCAATTTTCGCCGGCCGGCTTCGAGGGCCGAAAGCCCGTATAGTACTCGCGCTCGTGCAGGCCAGCCTGAAAAGAAAGGAAATCGCTGAATTGTTTGATCTATTCGGGAGGTATAACGGCTACGGCGAGGTAAACGTACCACGATGAAATAGGACACCTGAAGCCTCCGGTCGGGCTTGTCGCAAACTATCCGTTAGGTTGAGGTGATACCCTGAGCCGTTGCATTTTCATGCTTTGTTAACCTTTTGAAGTCCGAAGAGGCGGGCGAGCAGATCGTTCTGACCATTGACGGTCCACTCGCCGGAAAAGCCAAAACCCTTCTTCGGCCACAG
>NZ_JBASBL010000014.1:0-154362 GCF_049651085.1 Shinella sp. | reverse complement strand
GGATGCGGCCGGGCCGGAGGCGGCGCGCTTGTCGGCAGTCAGCGCCACCATGGCGGCGTTGATGCCGGGAATTTCCTTGACAACGCGCTCGGCGGCGGCGCGCATCGGATCGAGCTCGCGGGCGCGTTCGGCCGGCACGGTGATCGAGAAATAGGCCTTCCCGTCAGAGATGAAGACGTCGGAGACGAGCCCGAGATCGACGATGTTGCCGTCCATGTCCGGGCCGCGCACCGTGCGCAACCGTTCCAGCACCTGTTCCTTGCTTACGTCCGTCATGAAACCCTCGTAGACCCTGTCGCGGGATCGGCCCGCAGCCCTCCCCCGTAGATAGTGCACGGAGAGGCCGCAGCCAAACGAATTTCCCTCAAAGGGCAGGCGCAGCTTTGCGGCAGGTTGCCTCAGACCGCCCGCTGCACCCCGGTCAGGCGATCAGCCCGCGACGGATCGCCTTGACCACGGCCTGGGTGCGATTGACCGCCTCCAGCTTGCGGGTGACCTGATTGAGGTAGTGGTTCACCGTGTGCTCGGACAGGCCGAGGATTTCGGCGATATCGAGGCTCGTCTTACCCGCGGCCGTCCAGCTGAGGCACTGGATCTCGCGCTCGGTGAGCACCACCTGGCCGGTCTTCCAGGCCGAGCCTATTTCGGCGAGCCGGTTGAAGAGATGGACGGAGATCATCTGGAGCATCAGACGGTCGTCGTGACTGATCGTGGCGCTCTCGCCACCCCAGGCGACGGCGCCACGATTGCCGAGCGCATCGTGCACGGGAAAGAAATGTCCGTGCAGCATGCCATGTTTGGTGAAGAGATCGATCAGCTCGGTGAAATCGGCATCGCCCGAGGATTCGCCGATCCATTCGCGCATGTCATAGGAGAAGGGCACCGTGGTCAGCCGCAGCTTGCGGATGCCCGCGCTGTGGCGGACCATGCGCAGGGTATCGTATTTGGAAAGAACTTCCTGCGGCCAGTTGCTGACGATGGAATAGGCCGAAATCTTTTCCGCCTCGAACCCCGGCAGGGTGAAGACGATAAAAAACTTGAGACGGTATTCCTCGCACTTGCGCCGCATGTAGCGCACGATATCGAACTGGGTTTCGAGGGCTGCAATTTCTGCGCCCTCGTCCTGTACTTGGCTTTCGCCGCCGCTGGTTTCGTCAGCCGTCATGGTGCCCCGCAATGTTTTTTTCCTCGCCTTGAGCAATTGGAGCGGGACCGCACGCATTCCAGAAAGTCGCAAGGGTTCTTGTGCCTCATCTCAATAGTCCGGCGCGGATCGCCTTGGCGACCGCTTGAACCCGGTTGACCGCGTCGAGCTTGCGCGTGGCACGGTTGAGATAATGATTAACGGTATATTCGGAGAGTCCGAGGATTTCGGACATTTCCACACTGGTCTTGCCGGCCGATGCCCAGGACAGGCACTCGATCTCGCGGCGCGAGAGGGAGACGTTCTGCCTGCGGCCTTCGCGCAGTTCGATGACCTCGGTGAAGATCCGGTTCGCCACGGCGTTGAGTTCCGCCATCTCGCGCGGATGCAGTGGCTCGCGCGAACCGCCGAAGGCCAGCGCGCCACGCAGGCCCGCCGAATTGTGCGCCGGAAAATAGGCGCCGCGCGGCACGCCATGCCGCTCGAAAAGCGCCGCGGCGATCGCCGCCTTGCCATCGAGACGGGTCCGGTTCGTGCGATCGGCATCGTAGGTGAACGGGGTGGTGCTCTGGCGCAGGCGCTCGATGACGGGGCTGCCGAAGATCAGGCCCGCATGATCGTAGGTTTTCAGCATTTCGTCCGGCCAGGACGTCATGAGAACGTTGGACGAGAAGTCCGTCGAGGTTTCGGACGGAACCGTGATCAGAAGATAGCCGCGCAGATCGAAGCGTTTAACGATAGCTTCCAGCGTGTCGACAACATCCTCTTCCGATACCGGGCTCGAGTCCCATCGGTTTTGGAACTGTGCAGATGTCGTCGTGTGGAATCGATCCGCCATAACCATCTCCCTTCAGCACGCACGCGACTATGCGGCAGGACCTGCCAGCACAATGCACTTGCTTGCCTCAGGAACCCCCGTATCCCAATGCAAGTATGTTCGAGAACCGCACCTCAAGTCTGCGGTGAACGACGCAACGTTCAAGTTCGCCGTTACGAAAGCTAATGGCGACCCCAATCCACGTCCAGCGCCATTTTCTAATTTACCGTAAAATAAGACCGCAAGACAACTCTGTGGTCTTCTCGCCCGCTTCGAAATCGACTTATCGTTGTGGCCCGAGCTTTGCCGACAGTTCTTCCATGATGGCGCCGGCCGCGTGGCGAACGCGCGGGGCCCAATGCTCAAGCTGTTCCTGCCCCACCCGATAGGCCGGCCCGGTGACGGAGACGCCCGCCACAAGCGACCGGGCAGCGTCAAACACGGGTGCGGCGACGCAGCGGATGCCGGGCTCGTGCTCTTCCCGGTCGAAGGCGACGCCGCTCGCACGTATCTGCGCAAGCTCATCCATGAACGCCGGACGGCTGGTGATGGTCTGCGGCGTGAAGCGACGAAATTCCATGCCGGATAGAGCCGTATCGAGCGCTGCGGCATCCAGCACAGAAAGCGCCGCCTTGCCGACACCCGTGCAATAGGCGGGCGAGGCATTGCCGATCTGCGAGTTCATCCGGACGGCCTGCCGGCTTTCCACCTTGTCGAGATAGATGACCTCCTGCCCGCGCAGGACGCCGAGATGCACGGTCTCGCCAGTTTCCTGATGAAGCGCCTCGAGAAAGGGCGCTGCGACGCTGCGGAAGTCGTTGCGCCCCCAGCTGGCCGAGGCAAGCTTCAAGAGGCGCAGGCCCGGCACATAGGCAAGGTCGGCGCGCAGTTCGAGAAGTCCCTCCTGCACCAGATGGGAAAGCTGGCGGTGCAGCGTGCCGCGCGGCTGGCCGCTGACGGCGAGCACATCGGTAAAGCGCATCGGCCGATCGGCGAGCGCCACCGTCTCCAGCACGGAAACGGCCTTGCCGAGCGTGCCCGTACCGCTCTCCTCGTTCCGTTCGCGCATCAGCGTCGCAGCTCCCCGCAATCTCTTGACAGTTTGCCAAGCTACCGAAATAATTCCAAATAGTCAAACTCAGTTCCACATAGTGGAATACTCTCGGAGAAATACGATGGCGGGGCGCTATCCGGATCTAGCAGGACAGGGGGTCCTCATCACTGGCGGAGGCACCGGGATCGGTGCGACGCTGGTCGAGGGTTTTGCAGCCGAGGGCGCACGGGTCGCCTTTCTCGACATTGCCGAGGCCCCGAGCCGCGCGCTCGTCTCCGAGCTGGAAGGCAAGGTCGAGCATCTCCCGCACTATATAAGAGTGGACCTGCGCGACATCGCTGCGCTGCGCGCCGCCGTCGAGGAGGCTGCATCCGTGCTCGGCGGCATCCGCGTGCTCGTCAACAATGCGGCGCGCGACGACCGGCATGAGCTGGAAACCGTCGAGCCCGACGACTGGGACGAAAACCAGACGGTGAACCTGCGCCACCACTTCTTCGCCGCGCAGGCCGTCGTGCCGCACATGCGCAAGGCCGGCGGCGGGGCGATCGTCAGCTTCTCGTCCATCGCCTTCCTGCTCAATATGGGGGAACTCCCCGGCTACGCCGCCGCGAAAGCCGGCATCATCGGCCTGACCAAATCGCTCGCCGGCAAGCTCGGCCCGGACAGGATCCGCGTCAACGCCATCCTGCCAGGCATGGTGTTGACCGAACGGCAGAAGCGCCTGTGGATCGATGAAGCGGCCATCGACGGCGGCATCGCCCGGCAGTGCCTGAAGCGCTCGCTCGTCGCCGAGGATATGGTCGGCCCCTGCCTCTTCCTGGCGTCGGACGCATCCGCCGCCATCACCGCACAAACGCTCATCGTCGATGGAGGCATGCTTTGACAACTGAACCCAACCCCGAACCCGCTTATGTCGCGGTCGACTGGGGTACTTCCAGCTTCCGCCTCTGGCTCATCGCCCGGGATGGCAGCGTGCTGGCCGAGCGCCGCAGCGGCGAGGGCATGACCACTGCCGCGCGCACCGGCTTCATGGAGGTGCTGGCGAGCCATCTTTCCGCCATTGCCGCGCCCGAGGGCCTGCCCGTTCTGGTCTGCGGCATGGCCGGCGCCAAGCAGGGCTGGGTCGAGGCCGGCTATCTGGATACGCCTGCCGCCCTTGCCGACATTCCCGCCGCCGCCGTGCGCATTCCCGGCGTCGATGCGGATATCCGCATCCTGCCCGGCCTTGCCCAGCGGGACGCGATGACGCCCGATGTCATGCGCGGCGAGGAAACGCAGCTTCTCGGCGCGGCCGGCGAACTCGGCGACGGCGCTCACCTCGTCTGCATGCCCGGCACGCACAGCAAATGGGTGCGCCTGTCCGGTGGCAAGGTCGAAGGCTTTTCCACCTTCATGACGGGCGAGCTTTTCGAGGCCATCGCCACGAACACCACCCTCAGCCACGCCATTGCCGAAGCCGGCCCAATTTCCGGCGACAACCCCGCCTTCCGCGCGGCCGTCTCGCGCATGGTGGCCAATCCTGCGCTTGCCACGAACCAGATTTTCACCGTGCGGGCCGGCTCGCTCATCGCCGGGCTTTCGCCGGTGGATGCCAAGGCACGCCTTTCCGGCACGATGATCGGGCTGGAAATTGCCGGCGCCCTCTCGCTCGTCGCCGAAGGCACGCCGATTGCGCTCGTCGTCTCGGGCGGGCTCGGCGAACTCTACAAGGAAGCGCTGGCCGCTGCGGGCCTTTCAGCCTCCGTTATCGACGCCGATATCGCCGTGCGCCATGGCCTTGCCGCGGGCGCCAGGGCGCTCTGGTCCTTCTGAACATGAACTGCAACGCAATTCCGGACGCGAAGCCGCATCATCCTTTTCCGGAATTGCTCTGAGAAAGTAAAAGCTATGAGCCGCATTCCCTTCCCCCCGATGAAGTATCCCCTGATCGCCATCCTGCGTGGCCTCAAGCCGAGCGAGACCGAAGAGGTCGTCGGCGCGCTGATCGAGACCGGCTTTACCGCGATCGAGATTCCGCTGAACTCGCCGGAGCCCTTCAAGTCGATCGAGATCGCCGTGAAGATGGCGCCCGAAGGCTGCCTCATCGGCGCCGGCACCATGCTGACGGTGGCGGACGTCAACCGCCTCGCCGATATCGGCGGCCGGCTGATGGTGAGCCCGAACGTCGAGCCGGATGTCATCTCGACCGCCGCCGCCAAGGGCATGGTGACGATGCCGGGCGTCTTCACCCCGACGGAAGCGCTGGCCGCCGCCCGCGCCGGCGCGACGGGTCTGAAGTTCTTCCCGGCCAGCGTGCTCGGCCCGTCCGGCATCCAGGCGATCCGCACGGTGCTGCCGGCCGAGCTGGAGATCGCGGCCGTCGGCGGCGTGTCGGACAAGAACTTTGCCGACTATGCCGCCATCGGCATCCGCAGCTTCGGCCTCGGCTCCAGCATCTACAAGCCCGGCATGAGCGCCGCTGACGTGCGCGCGCGCGGCAAGGCGACGGTCGATGCCTATGATGCTGTCTACGGAGCGACCAGATGACCGATACCCATTCCTTCACCGGCCGCGTCCTTTGCGAGACGAGCTGCCAGCTCGGCGAAGGCCCGACCTACGATCCGGCGAGCGACAAGGCCTTCTGGTTCGACATCATTGGCCAGAAGCTGCACGAACTGCATCTTTCGACCATGACCAAGGCCGTGCACGACCTGCCCTTCCTCGGCAGCGTGCTTGCGGTCATCGATGCAGAGCGCCAGCTCATCGTTTCCGATCAGGGCCTCTTCATCCGGCACATCGCGGACGGCAGGCTCACGCCCTTCGTCAAGCTGGAGGACAAGGCGGTCAATCGCTCCAATGACGGGCGCGTACACCCTTCGGGCGCACTCTGGGCAAGCACGATGGGCCGCAGCGCGGAAAAACATTCCGGCGCGATCTATCATGTCGCGGGCGAGCGGGTAACGAAGCTCTTCGCCAACGTCACCATCCCGAACAGCATCTGCTTTTCGCCGGATGGCGCGACCGGCTATTTCACCGATACGAATATCAACCATCTGATGAAGGTGACGCTCGACCCGAAAACCGGTCTTCCGACCGGCGAGCCCGAAATCCTCAGCGATGGGAGCGGGACACCCGGCGGCATCGATGGTTCGGTATGCGATGCGGACGGGCTGATCTGGAATGCGCGCTGGGGATCGAACGCCGTCGACGTCTACAAGCCGGACGGCACGAAGGTCGCGCGCCACCAGGTGCCGGCCTCGCAGGCAAGCTGCACAGCCTTCATCGGCCAGAAGGCCGACCGGCTGCTGGTGACCTCCGCCTGGGCGGACATGGACGCGGCCGCGCGCCTTGCAGATCCGCATGCCGGCCAGACATTCGAGCTGGGCGTTGCGGTCAAGGGCCGTTTCGAGCCGAAATTCGCGCTCTGACCCTTTGCCCGTTGAACACAGGAGCGGCCACCCGTTTACCGGGTGAGCCGCTCCTTTTGCATGGCTGTCATCAAAAGGAAGGCAATTTTTATCGGAACCAAACAGTTGGGGGCCCGTTCCTTGTCCATCAGCCGGTGCGGACGGGCACGTTTCACACCTCCGCCGCGCCTTGATACCAACGAGACGAAAGGCAGGTTCACAATGACCAACAAGCTTCTTACTTCCGTTGCCGCTGGTGCAATTTTTCTTGGCGCGGCCCTTGCTCCGGCAGCGTATGCACAGGACACCACCCAGCCGTCCGCCGGCCAGACCATGGAGCAGCAGCCGGGCATGACCGGTGACGCCGCAACGGGCACGACCCCGGACGACACCGCCGCAACCCCGGGCACGACGCCGACCGAAGACACGGCCCAGACGCCGGCTACGGGCACGGCAACCGAGGATACCGCCCAGGCTCCGGCCGCTGGCGGCGGTTATCTGGCAGCACAGTCCGATGAACAGATCAGCGCCAACACCTATATCGGGCAGGCGGTCTACAACAGCGCCGATGAAAGCATCGGCAAGATCTCCGACCTGATCATGGAAAAGGATGGCGGCATCACCGCAGCCATCATCGGTGTCGGCGGCTTCCTGGGCATCGGCGAAAAGTGGGTGGCCGTTCCGTTCACCACGATCTCGATCACGCAGGCCCCGGAAACGGAAGACGTCAAGCTGACGACGACCGAAACGGCCGAAAGCCTGCAGGCTGCGCCGGAATTCAAGACGAAGGCGCAGCAGGTCGCCGAACGCCAGGCCAATGCCCCGGTCGATGACGCGACGACCTCATCGACGACCGATACGGGCACGGCCCCCGCGACGACCCAGCCGGTCGAATAATCCGGCGGGTTCTATTGACCTCCAGCCCGGTGGCGTTCCCTGCGCCGCCGGGATTTTCATTGCCGTCCTGTTCGGACGATGTCCGAAAGATCAGTACCACGCATCCGCGATAGCGGCCTTCTTGCGGTCCATGTAGTCGCAAAGCGCCTCGTCGACCGCGACATCCAGCGGCGGCGCTTCGTATTCGGCGAGCGTCTTCTTCCACTGGCGATTGGCGCGGGTCGCCATGTCCGTCGAGCCGCCCTCATCGCTCCATTTTTCAAAGGGTTCGTTGTCGGAGAGCGTCGAATCCCAGAAGGCGGTCTGGTAGTTGCGCATCGTGTGGTCGCAGCCGAGGAAATGGCTGCCGGGGCCGACCTGCAGGAAGGCATCCATGGCAAGCGTGTTCTCGTCGACCGTGACGCCCGCGAGATAGGAATGCAGCGCGCCGCACAGATCCGCATCCATGACGAACTTTTCATAGGACATCGAGAGCAGGCCATCGAGGAAACCGGCCGAATGCAGGATGAAGTTCGCGCCGCAATGCACGGCCGACAGCATCGACATCAGCCCTTCCTGCATGGCCTGTCCGTCCGGCACCTTGGAATTGGAGAAATTGCCGGCGCAGCGCAGCGGCAGCTTCAGGCGGCGGGCAAGCTGGCCGACCACCATGGAGCCGATGGCCGGTTCCGGCGTGCCGAAGGTCGGCGAGCCGGAGCGCAGCGACATGGAGGACAGGAAGTTGCCGAAAATGACCGGCGCGCCCTTGCGTTCGAGCTGGGTCAGCGCGCAGCCGGCAAGCGTTTCGGCGAAGGACTGGGCGATGGCGCCGGCATTCGTCACGGGTCCCATAGCGCCGCCGAGAATGAAGGGCACGATGACGGCGGCCTGATTGGCGCGGGCGTAGGCGCGCAGCGACTTCGTCATGGTGCCGTCCCATACGAGCGGCGAGTTGACGTTGACATTGCCGAGGATGACGCAGTTTTTATCGACGAAATCCGCGCCGAACAGGATGCGCGCCATGTCGATGGAATCCTCCGCGCGCTCTTCGGCGGTGATCGAGCCCATGAATGCGCGGTCTGAATATTTGATATGGCTGTAGACCATGTCGAGATGGCGCTTGTTCACCGGAATATCGACGGGTTCGCAGATCGTGCCGCCGGAATGGTGCAGCCACGGGCTCGACTGGCCGAGCTTGATGAAATTGCGGAAATCCTCCAGCGTGCCGTAGCGCCGGCCCTTGTCGAGGTCCATGACGAAGGGCGAGCCGTAGGCGGGCGAGAAGACGACCTTGTTGCCGCCGATCTCTACGTTGTTGGCCGGGTTGCGCGCGTGCTGCGTGAATTCGGCCGGTGCCGAGGAAACGATCTCGCGCAGCATGCCGGGCTCGAAGCGGACGAGTACGCCCTCCACCTTCGCGCCGGCGCGCTTCCAGTGGTCGATGGTGGCAGGATCGTCACGGAACTCGATGCCGACCTCGGCGAGGATGCGATCCGCCGCGCGCTCGATCTTCTGGAGATTTTCCTCCGAAAGCACGTCATAGGTCGGAATTGCGCGCACGATATAGGGCACGCCAAGCGGCTTGGCGGTGTTGTCCCGCCGTATGCCCCTGCCCCGCCGCGCCGGTGCTTCGTTCGTTGCTGCCTCACCCATGATCGCCTCCATAATTCCAAGCGAGGCTAGGCGGGAAAAACCCGGTTGTAACGCTGGTAAA
This sequence comes from Shinella sp., assembly GCF_049651085.1. Lineage (GTDB taxonomy): Bacteria > Pseudomonadota > Alphaproteobacteria > Rhizobiales > Rhizobiaceae > Shinella. Next base: position 145,371 of record NZ_JBASBL010000014.1, on the reverse strand, counting down.
AATTATTCGACACTATAAGGTGAGCTTATGGAAACCCTGCGCCGCCTGCTTCCCTCCGCCTCCAGCCTCATCATCTTCGAGGCGGCCGGGCGGCATCAGAATTTCACCCGCGCCGCCGCCGAGCTCGGCATGACGCAGGCGGCTGTGTCCTATGCCGTGCGCAATCTGGAGGAACAGCTTGGTGTCGCGCTGTTTCACCGCGTCCACCGCGCCGTCGAACTCACCGATGCCGGCGAGCGGTTTCATGCCGACGTATCGCTCGGCCTGTCGCGCATCCAGAAATCGGCGGAAGACATTCGCGCCAAGGGGCGCGAGGCCAATGTGACGCTTGCCGCCTCCACGGCTTTCGCATCGATGTGGATGCTGCCGCGGCTTGCCAAGCTGCGGGCCGACCTGCCGGATATCGACCTGCGCATCCAGACCAGCGTGCGCGATCTCGACCTCGATGAAGAACCGATCCCGCTCGGCATCCGCGGCGGCGATCCGGCAAAATGGCCGCGCTATCATTCCGCGCTGCTCGCACCGGAAGTCGTCACGGCTGTCGCAAGCCCCGCCTTCGTGGAAAGCCGTGGACATCCACAGACACCGGAAGAACTGCTGAAGCTGCCGCTCATCCATCTGGAGGAACCGGTGCGCGCCGCCTGCGACTGGCCGGAATGGTTCGCCAGCGCCGGTGTGCGATACCCGGCGCAGGCCCGGCGGCTCGCCATCAACGACTACGTGCTGGTGATCCAGGCGGTGCTGGCGGGCGAAGGCGTGGCGCTCGGCTGGCAGCACCTCATCGAGGGACAGGTGCGCTCGGGCGCGCTCGTTCCCGTCGGCGGCCATGTGCTGAAAACCGACGACGCTTTCCACGTCGTCTGGCCGCGCTCGCGCGAACTCAACGGTCCGGCCAGGCGCGTGCGCGACTGGCTCGTGGAAGAAGGCCGGGTGAGCCGGGCTGGTGAAGGCCCGGCGCGCTAGCGCATTTCCAGCCGAAGCGGGATCGCTTCGGCGCCGGATAATGCGGCAAAAACAAACCCCTAGAGCGGTTGCGGCGATCCGGTTTTCACCGGAACTGTTCTAGCGGCGCAGGACCGGCCGCACCTCTTCATGGAAGAAGCGGAAGTAGGAGGTGATCTGCGCCAGCGCATTGGTCGACAACTTGTACTGGATGCCGAGCCGACCATTGCTGAGCCAGCGGATCGTGCCGGAAAGGCGTCCCAGTTCCTCGCTCTCGATGGTCACGAGTTGCCCCGGCGACACCTGGATGGGCTTTTCCAGATCGAGCGCCATGCCGCTCGGCGACAGGTCGACGACCCGGCCGCGTGTCGTCTGGTGCATGACCCGGACATCTGCGAAAATGCGCACTCTGGAACGATCGGTCGCCCTGACGGGCATATCCTTGATGCTGGTCATCCTTGGCTCCATCCCTCACCCATTCGATGACGACGAGCATAACAACCAGTGCTTGCCGCCCGGCTAAACCGAAACATGCAATTTTAATGAATTGGCTTATTCAGGGACGGTTGGTCAGGCCGAAGCGGCGCGGCCTTCGACACAGATATAGCGATCGGCCAGGAAGCGCATGGTGGCGACCGCATCGGCCGGCTTTCCGTAGAAATAGCCCTGCCCCATCCCGCAGCCGAGCGCTTTCAATTTCAGGGCTTCGGAGAAATCCTCGATGCCCTCGGCCACCACCGCCAGATCGAGCCCCTCGCACATGGCGACGATGGCCTTGATGATATGCTCGGACGCCTTGTCATTGGAAATGCGAGAGACGAAGGCGCGGTCGATCTTCACCTTGTCAAAGGTGAAATCGCGCAGACGCCCGAGGCTCGACTGGCCGGTGCCGAAATCGTCGAGCGAGATGCGCACGCCGGCGGCCCGCAGCTCGCCCACGATCTTCTGCGCCGTATCGGCATCCGTCATCACGGCGGTTTCGGTGATCTCCAGTTCCAGTCGGCGCGGGTCGAGCCCGACGCGGTTGAGGATCGCCAGCGTGTTGAACGCCGTCTTCGGGTCCATCAACTGGGCGGAGGAGAGATTGAAGGACAGGAAGAGTTCGCGCGGCCAGGAGAGCGCCGCTTCCGCCGCCTTGCGCAGCAACGTATCGGAGAGCGCATCGATGAAGCCGCGCTCTTCGGCAAGCGGCACGAAGACGGCCGGCGAGACATAGCCGAGATCGGCATCGCACCAGCGCGCCAGGGCCTCGAAGCCGACGACCGTATCGTCGCGCAGGCTGACGATCGGCTGGAAATGCACGTCCACCTCATTGGCGATGATGGCATTGCGCAGCGCCTGTTCGAGCTGCGTGGCACGCTTCATCTCCTGGGCGATTTCCTGCGAATAGACGGTGATCTGGCCGCGGCCTCGGCGCTTGGAGCGGTAGAGGGCGGTATCGGCGCTTTTCAGAAGCTCGGTGAAATCCTCGCCCGCGAACGGATAGATGGCAAAGCCGAAGGAGGCGGAAAGCCGAACGTTGCGATCGCCGAGATCGAAGGGCGCGGAAAGCACCTCGCGCAGCATCTGGCCGATCTTTTCGGCGCCCTTGCGCTCGAAGACGAGCGGCAGCACGAAGGCGAACTCGTCGCCGCCATGCCGGGTGACGGTCGCGCCGTCCGGAATACAGGCTTTCAGGCGGTGGGCCACCTGGCAGAGGATTTCATCACCCGCGCGCGGGCCGAAAAGGTCGTTGATGGGTTTGAAGCCGTCGAGATTGGCGATGCCGATGGCGAAGGGCGCGGGGTCTTCCTCGCGCTCCTTGGCGATCTGGCGTACCTTGTCACGCAGGCGATAGAGGTTGCCGAGCCCGGTCAGCGGGTCGGTATATGCCATGGTATGAAGATCAGTCTGGGAAACATCCAGTGTCGCGTGATCAGCAGACTTCATCAATGATTTCCCGTACTTGCACCCTATTTCCGGCGACTTGCCCACGATGAGGCATGACCGTTAACAAAAGCATAGCAAGTACCCCCCAGTCCTCCCCTCAACTCTCCCCATTTATAGGGAGTTGACCGCCCGTTCCGCGCATGCCCACGCGATACAGGACGCGAAAACGCCTCGAACGCTTGCGGACGCTTCCCTAGGCGACGAATTTCTCCGGCTTCGTCGCGGCGTAGCGGCGGTAGATGGCTTCGATCATCTCTGGGCTGACCGGCTTGGTGATATAGTCGTCCATGCCTGCATCCAGGCAGTTCTGCATGTCGACATTGAGCGCCTGGGCAGTGACCGCGACGATGGGCGTGCGGGTTCCCGTCGATTTCTCGGCTTCCCGGATTTCCATCGCCGCATCGATGCCGTTCATCACCGGCATGGAAATATCCATCAGCACGAGGCGCGGCTGATGCTTGCGCCAGAGCGTGACCGCCTCCTCGCCGTTCTCGGCGATGCGGTGCGAAATGCCCATGCCTTCGAGGATCTGCGAGAAAACGAACTGGTTGATCTGGTTGTCCTCGGCGACCAGCACCTCCACATCGCCCACCGTGGCGGGCGGCATGGTCGTGATGTCGGTGGCGATGTACCAGTCGTCGGCAAGCGGGACGGGCGTAACGATATCGCCGAGCGGCGAACCGTTTTCCGTCAGAAGCTCGTGCTCATCGACCAGGGCGCGCATCAGGTCGGTCCCGATGCCGTCCAGCGCGATCGACTGGATGGCGAGGCCGCGGCCGTTCTGCCTTATGACGCCGTGGTCCGGCAGGTTGTCGTCCATGACGATCAGATCGATGGCAAGGCCATGCCTGTCGGCAAGGGTGAGGAAGGCGTCGTGCTCGCGCGCGCTGCGGACCGCGCAGCAATCGGCGCCATGCGCCTTGATCTCGCCGACGAGGATGTCCTCGATGCGCGGATTGGACGTGACGATCAGGATCCTCTTGCCCGCCACCGCGTGCAGGTCTTCCAGATCCAGCTGGTCCAGCAGCAGACGACGTTCCGCATCGCGCACCGGATCGAAGCAGTTCTGCGCCTCTATGAAACCGCCGGGCACGCGCAGCAACGCGTCACCCGCATCCGTCATGGCCCTCTCGCCGGTCACGAATGCCGTCACATCCTGCATGACCGTCACGACCGCATGGTTCTCCGGCGCGCCGATCCTGTACTTGCGGGTAATGGCGTAGAGATCCGAGCCGTCGGCGCGGGTGAGATGTTCGGCCTGCGTGAAGGGTTCGCCCGTCTCCAGTACGGCGCGGTCGCTGTTTTCGATACGCTCGGCGCTCGTCGCATCGGCAAGCGCCCATATCGAGCGGCCGAGTATGCTGCCCGAGCTGACGTCATAGATCGCGCAGAAGGCCGCGTTGACCGCGATATAGGAAAGGTTCCGGTCCTTGATGACCATGGGCGACGGCAGGGTTTCGAGGATTTCCTCCGTCAGCGCGATGCGCTCGAGATCCGCGCGCCACTGCCCTTCCTGCTTCTTGTGCTCGGACACGTCGACGAGTGTCGTCACATTGTAGCCGTTCGGCAGGCGGCGCTTGCGGAAGTGGACCCAGCGGTCACGACCGAGCCGTTCGATGGCTTCGTACTGCTCTCGCCAGTGGACGGAAATGCGGGTGGAAATCCACTCCTCGCGATTGACTGCCTTGTTGCGCTGCTCCGGCGCGATGCCGTAGCGCACGCCGCTGTCGAAGATCGCGCCCATCACGTCGCGCAGCCGCGCACCGGGTTTCAGCGTATCGGCGGGGACCTGAAAATAGCGCAGGGCCTGACGGCTGGCGAAGACCAGGCAATCGTTCCTGTCATAGACAATCACCGCGGCGGCGAGGATATCGCACGCGGCCTCGAACATTCCCGACCGGATGTGCGCGTCTGACGGCGCTACATCATTCATAATGGCAGTCCTCGCCTGCTGGCATCCCCGGATACATGCTGAACGGCGCTCGCGCACCTTGGGACTTGACGGGAATGTCAGCGGACAGCGACGCTGAAATCGTCCACCGGGAAGGACCGGCCAGCTTGTGCTCATACAAGCGCAGGCGCACGTTCGCAGCATTTTATTAAAGCCTGCTTAAACCATTTCGGGCGGCGGATGTGCAGAGGCCGGGATAAGCCGGTTTGGCCACTGGCGGGGAACGGCCGAATCCGCGAAAATGGCGCCATGAGCATCAAGCAGCTTTCGGAAACCCTCATCAACCAGATTGCCGCCGGCGAGGTGATCGAACGGCCGGCAAGCGCGGCCAAGGAACTGATCGAGAACGCACTGGACGCCGGCGCGACACGGATAGAGATCGCCACGGCCGGCGGCGGCAAGACGCTGCTGCGCGTCACCGACAATGGCGGCGGCATGGCGCCTGTCGATCTCGAACTGGCGATCCGCCGCCACTGCACCTCCAAGCTCGACAACAGCCTCACCGACATCCGCACGCTCGGCTTCCGAGGCGAAGCGCTGCCCTCGATCGGCTCCGTCGCAAGGCTCTCGCTGCTCAGCCGCACCGCCGAGGCGAGCGAAGGGGCCGAGATCAGCGTGACGGGCGGCAAGGTGGAGCCGGTGCGCCCGGCCGCCGCCAATCGCGGCACCGTGGTCGAGGTGCGCGACCTGTTCTTCGCGACGCCTGCCCGCCTCAAGTTTCTGAAAAGCGAGAAGGCGGAGGCTTCGGCCATTTCCGACGTCGTGCGCCGCATGGCGATCGCCTTCCCGCATGTGCGGTTCGTCCTGTCCGGCGCCGACCGCACGACGCTGGAATTTCCGGCAACCGGCACCGACCGGCTTGCCCGCATCGCGCAGGTGCTCGGCCGCGATTTCCGCGACAATGCCATCGAGATCGATGCGGAGCGCGAGGGCGTGCGGCTGACCGGCTTTGCCGGCGTGCCGACCTTCAACCGCGGCAACAGCCTCAACCAGTTCGCCTTCGTCAACGGCCGCCCGGTGCAGGACAAGCTGGTCTGGTCTGCGCTGCGCGCCGCCTATGCCGAAACCATCCCGCACGGGCGCTATCCGGTCGCCGTACTTTTCATGACGATCGATCCGGCGCTGGTCGACGTCAATGTGCACCCGGCGAAATCCGACGTGCGCTTCCGCGACCCCGGCCTCGTGCGCGGCCTCATCATCGGCGCGATCCGCGAGGCGCTTGCCCGCGAGGGCGACCGGGCGTCGACAACCGGCGCAAGCGGCCTGATGCGCGCCTTCCGGCCGGAGGCACAGCGCCCTTCCGCGCCCTGGACGCCGACCGCCTCGCCCTACCGGCCCTTCGAGACCTCCCCCGCCCCCTTGCGCGAGCGGCAGGCGGGCTTTGCCGAATTCGCCGCGCCCTCGGCGCGCAGCGAGCCGATGTTCACGCCTTCCGCCGCCCTGCCGGAAGAGGAGCAGCCGCAGCGCCACCCGCTGGGCGCGGCGCGCGCGCAGCTGCACGAAAACTATATCGTCGCGCAGACCGAGGACGGGCTGGTGATCGTCGACCAGCACGCCGCGCATGAACGGCTCGTCTTCGAGGAGATGCGCAATGCCCTGCATTCGCGCACCGTCCCCGCACAGGCCCTGCTGATCCCCGAGATCGTCGACCTGCCGGAGGACGATTGCGACCGGCTGGTGTCGCACGCCGAGGAATTCGCGAAACTTGGCCTCGGCATCGAGCGCTTCGGGCCAGGCGCGGTCGCGGTGCGCGAAACGCCCGCCATGCTCGGCGAGATGGATGCCGCCGGGCTCATCCGCCAACTTGCCGATGAACTGGCGGAATGGGACACGGCGAGCGGCCTCAAGAACAAGCTCGAATATCTCGCCGCCACCATGGCCTGCCACGGTTCGGTGCGCTCGGGCCGGCGCATGCGGCCGGAGGAAATGAATGCGCTTTTGCGGCAGATGGAAGCGACGCCCGGCTCCGGCCAGTGCAACCATGGACGGCCCACCTATATCGAACTGAAGCTTTCCGATATCGAACGGCTGTTCGGCCGGAGCTGAAAACGCTGGAACTCTGGCGTTCGGCGCGATATGCAGGGCTGCAATTCTTGATAGGATACCGAGATCGATGATGAACCATATGGAAGGCCGCGGCGGCAGCCGCGAAGCAAAGATCCGCTATCTCGACGGCGATTTCCAGATTCTGATGCCCGGCTCGCATGTGACCTGCGCAATGACCGGCGAGACTGTCCCGGTCGACGAACTGCGCTACTGGAGCGTCGCGCGCCAGGAGGCCTATGTCAGCTGCGCCGCCTCGCTGGACGCCGAGAAGCGCGCCGGCGCCCTGCCGAACCAGAAGCGCTAATCCAGCCGAAACGGCATCGCTTCGGCGTCGGATAGTGCGGCAAGAACAAAGTCCTGGAGTAATTGCGGTGAGCCGGGTTTCACCGGAATTTCTCTAGCTCTTCCCCAGTTTCCGCCGCCGGGCATTTGCGATCGCCGCATCGATGATCGCATCCGGCCCCTTCGGGTCGTCGAAGCGGATTTCGACCTCGATCACCCGGCTTCTTTCCTTCAGTTCCTCCGACCGGCCGTGCCCGCCCCCGAGCCGCACGCTGTCCTTGGATGTGGTGAGGAGCCGATAATCATGCGCCTCGGCGTGATCGAGAATTTCGGCCACTTCATCGTCGCTGAGATAATGATGATCGGGGAAGCTCCGCGTGACATAGAGATGCGCGCCGGTCTCGGCCACGGTGCGGAAGAATTTCTCGTTGTCGGCAATGCCTGACCAGGCCATGACGACCTGCTCTTCCAGATCGTCCGCCCCCACGGTGACGAGCGTTGCGGGATGGATCGCCTTGCCGGCGCGGGCGGCCTGGCGGATCAGCCGGTCGGCCGCATCGCCATTGCCTATCGCCAGCAGCGCGCTTGCCTGCCGCATCTGTTCGTCTATCGGCGCGCGCACCGGCCCGGCCGGCACGAGATAGCCGTTGCCGATGCCGCGGCGCGTGTCGACCACGAGCAGCGCATAGTCGAAGACAAGCTGGGCGCTCTGGAAGCCGTCATCCATGATGATGAGGTCAGCGCCCTCCTCCACCAGCTTCATCGCGCCCTTCGCCCGCTTGCGGGCAATGACGGTCAGCGCCTCGCGGGCGAGCAGCAAGGGCTCGTCACCCACGGCGCGGGCACGGTGATGGCTCGGATCGACGACGGTGGTGACGTCGAGCGAGCCGCCATAGCCCCGCGAGAGGAAACCGGGCTTGAGGCCCCGGGCCTTGGCCGCGCGGGCGAGCGCGATGGCGGTCGGCGTCTTGCCGGCCCCGCCGACCGTGAAATTGCCGACGCAGATGACCGGAACCGGTATTTCGGCGCGCCGCCCCTTGCGCATGCGCTGGCCGGCGATCAGCCCATAGAGACGCGAAACCGGCAGGAGCGCATAGGCGCGCCAGTCCGGCTTCGTCCACCAGAATGGCGGCGCTTCAGTTACCATGCGGGTCCCCCACGGATTCCCTTGCCCGGTCGTTGCGGTCCAAGAAACGCGAGACGGCGCGGAAAATCAACTGCGGGCAGTGACGGCATGGGCCGATCTGGCGGCTCACGCCACCGGACGGGCGGCAGCCGCCTCGGGAAACAGCGGAACAAGCTCGGTGATGTCGTTGAGGCAATAGTCGGAGGCGTCCGACAGCGAGGCACGCGAACCCGTGCCGGTCAGCACGGCGACGGTCAGGCCGGCGCCGGCATTGCGGCCCATGTGCAGGTCGTGATTGTTGTCGCCGACGACGGCGACCTCGTGCGGCTCGAGGCCCGTCGCCGCGCAGAAGCCGAGCACCATGCCGGGCTCGGGCTTGATGCCGAAGCCGCTGTCGTAGCCGGCGACGTAGTGCAGGTAGTTTTCGAAGCCGAAGCGCTTCGCGGTCGCGCGGATGGAGGCCTCGTTGTCACTGGAAGCGACGCCGAGCCAGAAGCCGCGGGCATGCATGGTGGCGAAGAAGGCGGCAAGGTCCGTGACGGCGACGGCAAGGCCAGCGGAATTGGCGAAAAGCCCGTCGAACAGCGTGGTCAGCGCTTCCACCGTAAAAGGCGCGCCGGCGGCGACCATGCCATCGGCAATCTCCACCGAGTTGCCGGCGGCAAGCAGGCTGTCGGGCATGACATAGCCGGTATCCGGATCCATGCCGCCCGCGACCAGCAGCTTGCGGGCAAGGTCCTCGTCGCCGCCCGCAGCGATGCGGGCAAGCTCGTAGTTCACCGGCACCCAGCTTTTGGCATAGTCGAGCAGCGTCCCGTCCTTATCGAAGAGGATGCCGGAAATCGTCGCTGCCTTGGTCATGTCCCGTCCTTTCAGGAAGTCTGGCGTGGATGCAGCCGCGCCTTCACGGTGAGCGGATTGATGTAGGGCTCCAGCCCCTTGACCGTGGCGCGCAGCGCACCGCGCATTTCCTGCACGGTCTCCTGCCCCGCATCGATCATCTGCTGGCGGGTGTCGTCATGCGTCAGGAGATAGTTGACGCCCTTGGCCAGCATCTCGACATCGCGCACCGTCTTGGCGCTGCCGCTGCGGGCGAGCTGCTGATAGGCCTCGCGGAAATTCTGCACATTGGGGCCCGACAGGATGGCGCAACCGAGCATGGCCGGCTCCAGCGGGTTCTGGCCGCCTTCGGCAAAGAGCGAGCGGCCGACGAAGGCCAGCTCCGTCATGCGCAGGTAAAGCCCCATCTCGCCGATCGTATCGCCGAGGAAGATATCCGTCTCGGGCGTCAGCGGGTCGCCCGATGTCCGCCGGACGACCTTGAGGCCGCGCGCCGTCAGCATGTCGGCGACGGCGTCGCCGCGCTCGGGATGGCGCGGCACGATGATCGTGAGCAGGCCCGGAATGCGTTCCTTCAGCACGCGGTGCACATTGCCGGCAGCCGCTTCCTCGCCCTCGAAGGTGGAGATCGCCGCCCAGCTGCGCCGGCCCGGAATCTGGTCGAGATAGGTTTTCAGCACGACGGGATCGACCGGCGGCCCATCGGTATCGACCTTGAGATTGCCGGAAACGAGAACCGGCAGGGCACCGAGCGCGCGGAACCGTTCGGCATCCACTTCGGACTGCGCGATGACCAGCGAGAAATTCTCGAACAGCGCATCGGCGATTGCATGGCGGCGCTTCCAGCGCGGGAAGGAACGGTCGGAAATGCGGCCATTGACCAGAACCTGCGGGATCTGCCGGCGGCCGAGTTCGAGAATGGTCATCGGCCAGATTTCCGATTCCGCCATGATGGCAAGATCGGGATGCCAGTATTCCAGGAAGCGGCTGACCGCCGGCTTCAGGTCGAGCGGCACATATTGGTGGATGACATCGCTGCCGAGGCGATCCTGCACGACCTTGGCGGAGGTGACGGTGCCGGTGGTGAGCACCACGGCAATGCCGCGGCGGCGCACTTCCTTGATCAGGGGAAGGATCGCATTGGTTTCACCGACGCTGGCGGCATGGAACCAGACGAGCGGCCCGGCGGGACGCTCGACGCTGGCGATGCCGTAGCGCTCGCGGCGGCGGGAGCGCTCTTCCTTGCCCTTGGCCGCGCGCAGCGCGAGATAGGGGCCGACCACCGGATAGAGCGCGAAGCCGCCCCAGCGATAGAACGAAAGTGCTGCGCGGGCGAGCCGTCTGCTCATCGGCGGGACACCCTCGTTGCAGCTTTCGGGCGATCGTGGATCATGCAAGGTCCAGTTCTTCTGTCCGGCGCAGCCGCGCCGCGCGGGACGATGTCGGGGAACGCGGCTCAGCCCTGCTGCTGCGGGTCCAGAAGACGGTGCATATGCACGATAAAATAGCGCATATGCGCATTGTCGACGGTCTGCTGCGCCTTGGACTTCCAGGCCGTGAGCGCGCTCGCATAATCGGGGAAGATGCCGACGATATCGAGGTTGTTCAGGTCACGGAACTGCATATCCGCAAGGGTCTTCAGTTCGCCGCCAAAAACGAGATGAAGGAGCTGTTTGGGTTCAGTCGATTCGGTCATGTTTTCTCTCTTTTATTGTGCCGATTTCGGCAGACGGTTTGCGGCATTCCGCAGAAAAGGTCAATGGCCGGCAAGGTTCCGCGCGGCTTCGACAAGCCCTGAAAGCCGGGACAGGCCGGCCGCCGCCAGTGTCTCATGGCTGACAACCGCCCGGTTGTAGGCAAGCGGTTCGCCGTCGAGCGTGACGAGCGCACCGCCGGCGCGCATCAGGATGATGTCGGCGGCCGCCAGATCCCAGTCATGCGCATTGCGCTTGACCAGCGTCGCGTCGATGCGCCCGTCCGCCACCATGGCGAGACGATAGGCGAGCGAAGGCACATGCGGGATGCGGTGCACGCCGCCGGTCATCTGGAGTCCCTGAGCCATATCCTCGGGCGCGGCCATGCGCGTCGGGCGCGCGGCATCCGGCGGCGTTACGGCGATCGGCTGGCCGTTCTTCAGGGCAGGTCCGTCCTGCGCAGCGGTGAAAATCTCGTCAAGCGAGGGCGCGAAGAGCACGCCCGCGACCGGCCGGCCGTGATGGACGACGGCGGCGCTGACGCACCAGATGTCCTTGCCGGCGATGAAGGCGCGCGTGCCATCGATCGGGTCGATGACGAAGACGGTCTCGCTATCAAGCCGGGCGGCATCGTCATCCGTCTCCTCCGACAGCCAGCCATATCCGGGGCGGGCCGCCAGAAGCTCTTTCTTGAGGATGTCGTTGGCGGCGAAATCGGCCGCGCTGACCGGCGAGCGGCCGCCATGCTTCCACCAGACTTCCGGCTCCTTGCGGAAGAACTCGAGCGCGCGGGCGCCCGCAAGCCGCGCAGCGCCGACCAGGAGATCAAGGTCGGCGGTCCAGTCGCTGGCGGGGGTGGTCATGGTCTCACGTTCCGGCAAGCGTCAGGCCTTCGATGGCGAGCGTCGGCGCGGCAACGCCGAAGCTGCGATCGATGTCGTTTGCCGGCGTGATGCGCATGAACATGTCGACAAGGTTCGAGGCGATCGTGACTTCCGAGACCGCGAAGGTCAGTTCGCCATTCTCGATCCAGTAGCCGGAAGCGCCGCGGCTGTATTCGCCCGTCACCATGTTGACGCCCTGCCCGATCAGCTCGGTGACGTAGAAGCCGGTGCCGACGGAGCGGATCAGCTCTTCCGGCGAAATGTCGCCCGGCTCCAGCGCAAGGTTGGTCGAGGCCGGATTGACCGACGTGCCGCCACGCACGCCACGGCCATTGGTCTTGAGGCCGAGTTCGTTCGCCGTCGACGTGGAGAGGAACCAGTGCTGTAGAACGCCATCCTCGATCATCGCGAGGCGCTTGCCGCTGATGCCCTCGCCGTCGAACGGACGGGAGGCCGATCCGCGAACGACCAGCGGATCGTCGGTGACGCAAAGGCCGGCCTTCAGCACCTGCTGGCCCATGCGCTCGCGCAGGAAGCTGGTCTTGCGGGCGACGGAGGCGCCGTTGATCGCCCCGGCAATGTGGCCGGCGATGCCGCGCGCCACGCGTGGGTCGTAGACGACGGTGACGTTTTTCGCCGTCGGCACCTGGCGCGGGTTGATCCGGCGCACGGCTCTTTCGCCCGCTTCGCGGCCGATGTCCTGCGCCTCTCGCAGTTCCGCGAAATAGAGGCTGGAATCGAAGTCGTAGTCGCGCTCCATCTTCGTGCCTTCGCCGGCAATGACGCTGACGGACCGGCCGAAGCGGCTGGCGCTGTAGGCGCCGGAGAAGCCGTGCGAGGTGGCGAGCACCAGCCCGCCCATGCCGGCGGACGCGCCACCGCCGCCGGAATTGGTGACGCCCGGGACGGCGAGCGCTGCGGCCTCGGCGGCAAGCGCTGCTTCCGTCAACTGGTCGGCAGACACTTCGGTCGGGTCGAAAAGCTGTAGATCGGGCCATTCGCGCGCAAGATCGGCCTCATCGGCGAGCGTGGCGAACGGGTCCTCCGGAGAAGCCTTGGCCATGGCCACGGCGCGCTCGGCAAGCACCTTCAGGTCGAAGCCGGGATTGGCCGAGACGCTGGCGACGCGCTTGCCGACGAAGACGCGCAGCGAAAAGTCGTCGCTCTCGGAGGCTTCCGTGCCCTCGACCTTGCCAAGCCGGACGCTGACGGACGAGGAGCGGCCACGGACGACGACGGCATCGGCTGCATCCGCCCCCGCCTGGATGGCGCGGTCGATAAGTTCACCGGCGCGCGCGAGAAGGCTTGCGGAATCGATCGTCTCTGACATGACATGGCCTTTCTTTGATGCCCCATTTATTGTGCACGGGCACGAGCATCAAGGGCCTGCCCCTCTTTTTGCCCTGCGAGCGCCCCCGGAGAAAGCCTTCTGCATGCCCTATACCCATAGTCCGTACAACGAGGTCCTCATGATGCTCGGCGGCGCGCTGCTGGCCGCGCCGATTTTCAAGCGGCTGGGACTTGGCACCATTCTCGGTTATCTCGCCGCCGGCGTGGTGATCGGCCCCATCCTGCACCAGATCCGCGACGGCGAGGAATTGCTGGGCGTGGCCGAACTTGGCGTCGTCTTCCTACTGTTCCTCATCGGCCTGGAACTGAAGCCCTCGCGCCTCTGGTCGATGCGGCACGACATTTTTGGGCTCGGCATCGCGCAGGTCACCGTGACCGGACTGGCTCTGACGGGACTGACCCTCCTGTTCGGCCTTGCGGACTGGGACGGCGCGCTGATCATCGGCTTCGGCCTTGCGCTCTCCTCCACCGCCTTCGCCATGCAGATCCTCGACGAGCAGGGCGACACCAACACGCGCTATGGCCAGCGGGCCTTCTCGCTGCTGCTGTTGCAGGACCTTGCCATCGTGCCGCTGCTCGCCCTGATCCCGCTGCTTGCCCAGCAGATGCCGGAAGACACGACCACGGCCTTCGAGGACTTCCTGATCGCCGTGTCGGCGATCGCCGCCCTGCTCGTCGCCGGCCGCTACCTGCTCAATCCGCTGTTCCAGATCATTGCCCGCACCGGCGCGCGCGAGGCGATGATCGCAGCGGCGCTCTTCGTGGTGCTTGCCGCTGCGATGCTCCTGCAGATGGCCGGGCTCTCCATGGCGATGGGGGCCTTCCTTGCCGGCGTGCTGCTTGCCGATTCCTCCTACCGCCATGAATTGCAGGCGGATGTGGAGCCCTTCCGCGGCATCCTGCTCGGCCTATTCTTCATGGCCGTCGGCCTGTCGCTGCATCTCGACGTGATCTTTTCGAGCTGGCTGACGATCCTTGTGGCCACGCCCGCGGTGATGCTGGTGAAGAGCCTCGTCATCTACGCGCTCTGCCGCTTTACCGGCTCGCCGCACAACGATGCCGTGCGCATTGCGCTCGTCTTGCCGCAGGGCGGCGAATTCGGCTTCGTGCTGTTTACCGCCGCCTCCGCCGCCGGCATCTTTTCCGGCGACCTCGCCTCGCTGCTGATCGCCATCGTCACGATATCCATGGCGCTGACGCCGATCGCCGCGGCACTGTCGCGCTTCCTGCTCGTCGAGGACGAGGCGGAGGAAATGGAGGAGGATTTCGAGGGGGCCGGCGCGGACGTGCTGATGATCGGCTTCTCGCGCTTCGGCCAGATCGCCGCGCAGATCCTGCTCGCCGGCGGGCGCGAGGTCACGGTCATCGACCACTCGACGGATCGCGTGCGCCAGGCGGCAAGCTTCGGCTTCCGCATCTATTTCGGCGACGGCACGCGCAAGGACGTTCTGCGCGCCGCCGGCATCGAGCGCGCCAAGATCGTCGCCATCTGCACGCAGGGCAAAGGCACCACCGACCGCATCGTCGACCTCGTGCAATCCGAATACCCCACTGCGACCCTCTTCGTGCGCTCCTACGACCGCGTCCATACGCTTTCGCTGCGCGGGCGCGGCGTGCAGCACGATGTGCGCGAGACCTTCGAATCCGCCCTTCTCTTCGGCCGCGAAACGCTGGAGGAACTGGGGGTCGAGCCCGACGACGCGCTGGCGATCGGTGACGATATCCGCCGCCGCGACGTGGCGCGTCTGGAGCTTCAGGCCGTCGAAGGCATAGCGGCAGGCCGCCACATGCTGCATTCCAAGCCGGTGAAGCCGGAACCGCTGGTCAAACCCAGGAAGAAGACGCAGGCAGAGGCCGACGAGGCGGAAAGCGCATAGAGCATTCCCAGCCGAAGCGGCATTGCTTCGGCGTTGGAAAATGCGGCAAAAGCAAAACCCTAGACCAGCGCCGAGAACGTCCGGTCGAGCGCCCGCTTCAACTCGTCGCGAATGCCGGCCGAGGCGGAGAGCACTTCCTCGGCCTTGGCGAAATCAAGCACCCGGAACCGCCCGACATCCGGCTGGAGAAAGATGTCCGGCGCGCTTTTTTCCAGCTTCAGCGTGACGATGGAGCGCATGGTCAGCTGGGTCGCGCCGTAAAGGCTGTCGATGCTGTTCGGCAGCTCCGCGGTGCCGGCCGGCGGATGTCCGATGACATCGACCCCGATGGTGACGTCCGCCTTGCCGGCGAGATGATCGAACGGCACCGGGTTCCACAGACCTCCGTCGATCATCACGCGGCCGTCGATGACCACGGGACGGAAGATCGCCGGCAGCGCGGCGGAAGCGGCGACGGCAGGGAAAAGCGGCCCGCTGTCGCAGACGCATTCGCACTGGGCATAGTAGTCCGATGCGATGACCTTCAACGGGATTGCAAGCTCTTCGAAGGTTTCCGGCAGGCGGTCAGGCAGGAAGGCCTTCAGCACGCGCTCCAGATTGAACTGGCCGACGCGGAAGCCGCCGGCGACCATTTCGGAAAAGCGCGTCGGGCGCAGGCTCCACAGCCGGTTCATGATCTGGCTCGGGCGACCGATTGCAGCAAGCGTATGCGTGCGGATTTCGCTGCCCGACATGCCGGCGGCCATCGCCGCGCCCATGATGGCGCCGATGGAGGCGCCGGTGATCAGCACCGGGCGGATGCCGAGTTCGTCCAGCACCTCGATGACATGGATATGGGCAAGGCCGCGTGCGCCGCCGCCGCCGAGCGCGATGGCGACGGTCGGGCCGCTTTCCTGCGGCGTCGCTTTGGAAACGAGGGCATCGGTCATCGCTGGCATCCTTTGCGGAGGCCCGGATTGTCAGCCGGACCGGTAGCGATAGAAGTGCATGCGCGTGTCGCCGAAGGTGCGCACTTCGATGAGATCGAAGCCATCGACGGCGGCAGGCTGAATATCGGCGCGCTCCTCGAGGATCGCAAGGGCGCCATCGTTGAGCCAGCCGCCGCGCGCGGCGGCATCCAGCGCGCGCTCGCCGAGCCCCTTGGCATAGGGCGGATCCGCGAACAGGAAATCGAACGGCTCCATCGTGCCGACGCTACCGAGCGCGGTGGCATCGCGACGGAAAATCTTGGCGCGGCCGATCACCCCGAGCGTTTCGATATTGGCGTGCAGCAGTCCCCTGCCCTCGACGCTCTGCTCGATGAACAGCGCCGCGCGCGCACCGCGCGACATGGCCTCAAGGCCGACCGCACCCGTTCCCGCGAAGAGATCGAGCACGCGCGTGCCGTCGAGCGCCTGCGGATAGGCATGCGACAGGATGTTGAACAGGCTTTCGCGCGTGCGATCCGTCGTCGGACGAATGTCGTCCGACTTCGGTGTCGCGAGCGGGCGGCCGCGGAACTCTCCGCCGACGATCCGCACTTGCGCTTACTTGCCCTTGCCGCGCGGGCGGCTGCCGCCCGCGGGCCGGCCACCGCCGGGTTTTCCACCGGAGGGGCGTCCACCCGGCTTGCCGCCGAAGGACTTGCCGCCGGAAGGCTTGCCGCCGAAGGGCTTGCCGCCATCACGGCGCGGCGGGCGATCCGAGAAGGACCGTTCACCTTCCGCACGGGGCTTACGATCGCCAAACGAGCGTTCACCCTCTCCACGCGGCTTGCGGTCGCCGAACGAGCGGTCGCCTTCGCCACGCGGTTTGCGATCACCGAACGAGCGTTCCCCTTCCGCGCGGGGCTTGCGATCCCCAAAGGCCGGGCGATCGCCGAAGGAGCGGGCGGGACGGTCGTCACCGGCGCCGGAACGCTTGCGGCCGAAGCCGCCGCGCCCTGCGTCGTCACGGTCGCGGCTTTCCTGCTCGGTGGCGCGGATCCACTCGCCGTCCTCGTCGCGCGTCTTCAGGATGCGCGGCTTCTCAACCCTTTCGTCGCCGGGACGGCCGCGGGCCGGACCCTTGCGATCGGGATCGAACTTCTTGCCGGAGCGCGACAGGCCGCCATCGGCCGTGCGGCCGTAGCGCTTGGTCTTCGGTGCGCCTTCCGGACGCTCGCGCGCCTCGCGCTTCACGCCATCGGCGGTCTCGGCCTTCTTTTCGGCAACCGGACGGGCGCCGGGCGCCATCCAGACATTGGACTTGCGCGCCCTGACGGCGGGCTCGCGCTTCGGCTTGGACTCGAAACGGTCCTCGTCGCGACCGCCGCCGCGCGGCTTGTCGCCAAAACGGTCGTCGCGCCTCGTGTCGAGCCGGGCGCGGGCGTTTTCACGGCGATCCGCAGGCTTCTCGTATCGCTGGGCCGGTCTCTCGCCCCAGGCGGGCGCGGCATCGGCGCGGCTCTTCTTCTCGGGCTTCTCCTCCGCATCGTCGGATGCGTGGTCGAACAGCGGCGCATCGAAATTCGCCTTGGCTTCCTCGATGAGGCGCGGGCCGAGCTGGTCGCGCAGCGTGCGGCCGCGAATTTCCTGGGCATGGCCTTCCGGCAGTTCGCCGAGCTGGAACGGACCGTAGGAAATGCGGATCAGGCGGTTCACGTCGAGGCCGAGCGCGCCGAGCACGTTCTTGACTTCGCGGTTCTTGCCTTCGCGCAGGCCCAGCGTCAGCCAGACGTTGGAGCCCTGCACCTTGTCGAGCGTCGCATCGATCGCGCCGTAGAGCACGCCGTCGACGGCAATGCCCTCCTTCAGCTTGTCGAGGTCGGCCTGCTCGATCTTGCCGTGGGCGCGCACGCGGTAGCGGCGCAGCCAGCCGGTTGTCGGCAGTTCAAGCATGCGTGCAAGGCCGCCGTCATTCGTCAGCAGCAGCAGGCCTTCGGTGTTGATGTCGAGGCGGCCGATGGACATGACGCGCGGCAGGTCTTCGGGAAGGTTCTCGAAGACGGTCGGCCGGCCTTCCGGGTCGGCATTGGTGGTCACGAGGCCCGCCGGCTTGTGGTAGAGCCAGAGGCGCGTGCGCTCCATGCCGCGGATCGGCTGGCCGTCGACCTCGATATGGTCGGCGAAGGTGGCGTTGAGGACGGGCGTCTCCAGCACCTTGCCGTTCACACTGACGCGGCCTTCCATGATCATCCGCTCGATATCGCGGCGCGAAGCGATGCCTGCGCGCGCGAGCAGCTTGGAAATACGCTCGGGCACAAGCTCGGCGCCGGCCGATACGCTCGGCGCGGGCTTGCCGGCGCGGGCCGGTTTTGCATCGCGCGGGGCGGCTTTGTCGGCATAGGGCTTGCCGCCCGGCTTCTTGCCGGCGGGCTTGCCCGCGGCAAAGGGTTTCTTGTCCGCTGCGGCCGATGAGGCGCCACGCGGCTTGGTATCACGGCCCGCGGGCTTGGTGCCCGGCCGTTTTGGCTTGTCTTTGAATGTCATTTGTGCTGCCTGCGTTTTGCCGTGTCCTATCAGGTCAGGCGTCCGGGGTTAAGAGGAATTCGTGCCGGTCATGACAAATCGCTTCATGGAGATCGCACTCGGCGAGGCTCGCGCCGCCGGCGCGCGTGGCGAAGTGCCCGTCGGGGCGGTGCTGGTGCAGGACGGCGTGGTCATCGCGCAGTCCGGAAACCGCACCCGCGCGGAGAACGACGTGACCGCGCATGCCGAGGTCGCCGTCATCCGCGAGGCCGCCTGCAAGCTCGGACAGGAGCGCCTGACCGGCGCCGACCTCTACGTGACGCTCGAACCCTGCACGCTCTGCGCCGCCGCCATTTCCTTCGCCCGCATCCGCCGGCTCTACTATGGCGCGGAAGACCCGAAGGGCGGCGGCGTGGACAATGGCGTGCGTTTCTTCGCCCAGCCGACCTGCCACCACGCGCCGGACGTCTATTCCGGCATCGGCGGCATGGAAGCAGCGGAAATTCTCAAGGACTTTTTCACAGAACGGCGCTGATCAGCCTTCGGCGAACTTCTTCAGCCTGTCGCCGGCCAGCCGGTAGCGAATCCACTCGTTTTGCGGCTCGGCGCCAATGGCATCATAGGCGCGGATCGCCGGTTCGTTCCAGTCCAGCACGCTCCACTCGAAACGGCCGCAGCCTTCTTCCACCGCGACGCGCGCGAGGTGCCGAAGCAGCAGCTTGCCGACACCGGCGCCACGATGGGCCGGCGTCACATAGAGATCTTCGAGATAGAGGCCGTTTTTCGCCTGCCAGGTGGAATAGCTCTTGAACCAGACGGCAAAGCCGGCCGCCTCGCCTTCCGCCGTCTCGCAGATCGCGGCGCGGGTGACGGAACCCTCTCCAAAAATCGAAGCCGCGACGGTCTCTTCCGTCGCGGCGACTTCGTGAAGCGCTTTTTCGTATTCGGCAAGTTCGCGGATGAACCGCAGGATGACCGGGGCATCCGCCACGGTGGCGGGACGGATACGATAAGCCGTCATGGGATCAGAAAGGCCACCAGGTCGACTTGTTCTGCTTGGCCGCCTTTGCATCCTTCTTGCGCTGGCGCTCCTTCTGCTTCTCCGGCTCGCCCAGATCCGCCTGCGCCTCTTCCGGCATGCGGCGATAGTCGACCGGCGGATCGCTCAGGTAGCGGCGCTTGTCGGAATAGGCGCCCATCTGCAGCCGGCGGGCGTCGCGATAGGCCTTCGTCTGCGCAGCGGAGCCGAGCTGTTCGGCATTCGAATTCTGGCTGGCGAGCGGCGAGCGGTAGCGCGGATTGTTGGTATTGGCATCCGCCTCGTCACGCAGGCGCTCGCGCATGTCCTCGGGATTTTCCAGCCATTCTGGATTGTCCTTGCTCGACACAGACTGCTGCGGGCTGGCAAGCGCGACCTTGTCCTTCGGCACGATCAGACTGCCACGCGGCTGGTAGCGGATCTTCTTGGCGTCCTGGTTTTCCGGCTGGATCATGACGGCATCGCCGAGATCGTTCATCAGCTGTTCGCCGGCGGTCTTGTCCGTTCCGTAGGTCGGGCCCATGCAACCGGTCAAAAGGAGGCTTGCGCCCAGGAGGCCCAGAAGGCCGGTACGCACCCGAATATTTCGCGTCATTCCCATGAACACCCTTCCAGCAGAGCCGGTACGCCGAAAACCCACCTCACGGCAAAAGTCCGCCGTGCCATGGCGGAACAATCCGACCATTTTCAGGCAGCATTACCGGATGACGCTTTGAAGCGCAATTCATCGCGGCAAATCGACGGCCGGAAAGCACCGGCCGTCAACAGGCCCGCCGCTCAGGCGGCGCGGCGGAAGCCGATTTCGCGCAGCGCCGATGCGTCGCGCGCCGAAACGTCCGGATAGTCCGCATCCGAACCGACATCGGTCGTGATACGCCAGGACCGGGCGCACTTGCGGCCTTCCGCGAGCTTCGGCTCGACCGAGACCCTGGCGACTTCCGCAAGACGGAAGGCCTCTGCCGGGCCTTCGCCGGCAACGAGCGTGATGGCCGAGGTGATGCAGATTTCCGCAAAGTCCTGGCCTTCGAGCGCCGTCAGCAGCTCCGGATCGGCGATATGCACGACCGGGGCAGCCTCGAGCGAGGCGCCGATGCGCTTCTCGCGGCGTTCGATTTCCAGCGCGCCGGTAACGACCGAACGTACGCTGCGGATCTTCTCCCACTTGGCTTCGAGCGCATCGTTGCGCCACTCGGCCGGCACCGCCGGGAACTGTTCGAGATGCACAGACACGGCATCGGGCTTCAGCGACAGCCAGGCCTCTTCCGTGGTGAAGGGCAGCATGGGCGCAAGCCAGGTGACGAGGCACTCGAACAGCTTGCGGATGACGCAGAGGCTGGCGCGGCGCTTCAGCGAGGACGGGGCGTCGCAATAGAGCGCATCCTTGCGGATGTCGAAGTAGAAGGCCGACAGCTCGACGTTGGAGAAGTCGATCAGCGCGCGGGCGATCTTCTTGAAGTCGAAGGCGTCGTAGCCTTCGCGCACTAGCGCATCCAGTTCCGACAGCCGGTGCAGCATCAGCTTTTCCAGCTCCGGCATGTCGGCATGGGCGATCTCCTCGCCCGTATCGTGCGCCAGCGTGCCCAGCATCCAGCGCACCGTGTTGCGCAGCTTGCGGTAGGCGTCGATATTGGTCTGGATGATCGTCTTGCCGAGGCGCTGGTCTTCCCAGTAGTCGGTCGTCATGACCCAGAGACGCAGGATATCGGCGCCCGATTCCTTCATCACGTCCTGCGGGGAAACGACGTTGCCCTTGGACTTCGACTGCTTCTCGCCCTTCTCGTCCATGGTGAAGCCATGGGTGACGACGGCGTTGTAAGGCGCGCGGCCGCGCGTCGCGCAGCTTTCGAGCAGCGAGGAATGGAACCAGCCGCGATGCTGGTCGGAACCTTCCAGATAGACGTCGGCCGGCCATTTCAGGTCGGGACGGTCCTCCAGCGTGAAGGTATGCGTCGAGCCCGAGTCGAACCAGACGTCGAGAATGTCCATGACCTGTGTCCACCTGGCCGGATCGTGGTCGCCGCCGAGGAAGCGCTCCTTGGCGCCTTCGGCGAACCAGGCATCGGCGCCTTCCTTCTCGAAGGCTTCGAGAATGCGGGCATTGACGGCCTCGTCGATGAGCACTTCGCCCTTTTCGTCGGCGAAGACGACGATCGGCACGCCCCAGGCGCGCTGGCGCGACAGCACCCAGTCCGGGCGGCTCTCGATCATAGCGCGCAGGCGGTTCTGGCCGGTCGCGGGCACGAAGCGGGTATCGTCGATCGCCTTGAGCGAGCGCGAGCGCAGCGTGGTGCCGTCGCCCAGTTCCTTGTCCATGTAGACGAACCACTGCGGCGTGTTGCGGAAGATGACCGGCTTCTTGGAACGCCAGGAATGCGGATACGAATGCTTGACGCGGCCACGGGCGAACAGGGTGTTGGAGGCGATCAGCGCCTTGATGACGCGGTCGTTGGCATCGCCCTTCTTACCGTTGTCGTCCATGACGCGGGCGCCGTCGAAGCCGGGGGCGTCTGACGTGTAGAAGCCGGCGTCGTCGACGGTGAACGGGATCTTCGAGGAGATGCCGCGGGCTTCAAGCACGCGGGCTGCCGCCGTCCAGGCGTCAAAGTCCTCGCGGCCGTGGCCGGGCGCCGTGTGCACGAAGCCGGTGCCGGCATCGTCGGTGACGTGGTCGCCATCGAGCAGCGGAACCTTGAAGTCGTAGCCAAGATCCTTCAGCGGATGGGCGCAGACGACCGCCGCCAGCTCTTCCGGTCCAATGTCGCGGACGAATTTGAAGGTGAGCTTTGCCTTGGCGGCGGCCTCGTCGGCAAGGCGCGTCGCAAAGATCAGCTTTTCGCCCGGCTGCGGACCAAAATCGTTCTGGGCGCTCTCGACCTCATAAAGGCCGTAGGGGAAACGGGACGAGAAGTTGATGCCGCGGTTGCCGGGGATCGTCCAGGGCGTGGTCGTCCAGATGACGACGAAGTTGCCCAGAAGGTCGGCCGGGCCTTCGGTCACCGGGAACTTCACCCAGATCGTGTCGCTCTCGACATCGGCATATTCGACTTCGGCTTCGGCCAGCGCGGTGCGCTCGACGACCGACCACATGACCGGCTTGGAGCCGCGGTAGAGCTGGCCGCTCCTGGCGATCTTCAAAAGTTCGCCGGCGATGCGGGCTTCCGCATGGAAGTTCATCGTCGTGTAGGGGTTGTCGAAGTCGCCCTCGATGCCGAGGCGCTTGAACTCGTCGGACTGGATCTTGATCCAGCCGGCCGCGAAGTCACGGCATTCCTGGCGGAATTCGTTGACCGGGACCTCGTCCTTGTTCTTGCCCTTTTCGCGGTACTTTTCCTCGATCTTCCACTCGATCGGAAGGCCGTGGCAGTCCCAGCCGGGAACGTAATTAGAGTCAAAGCCGCGCATCTGGAACGAGCGGGTGATGACGTCCTTCAGGATCTTGTTCAGCGCGTGGCCGATATGGATGTTGCCGTTGGCATATGGCGGGCCGTCGTGCAGCACGAACTTCTCGCGGCCGGCGGCGGAAGCGCGCAACTTCTTGTAAAGACCCATCTGCTGCCAGCGGGCCACCGTTTCCGGCTCCTTCGTCGGCAGGCCGGCGCGCATCGGGAAATCCGTCTGCGGCAGGTAGAGGGTGGACGAATAATCGACTTTTTCGGGCGTATCGGTCATGGGTGTGGCTATCGTCTCGTCGCGCGTTTTCCGCGCATGCGGGGAAATGTCAATCAATGCATTTGCAATGCACCGGGGCAATGACGGCGGGGGCGCTATGGAGAACGCCCTAAATCCCGGACCTTCCGGCCTCGCTCAGAGCGCGCGGAAAGCCGGGCCACTAATTCGCAGATCGATGGTCAGCCGGTTGAGCATCATGCGCGCGGTATTACGGCCTTTTCGCCGCTTTGAAAAGGGCGCAAAAGCGAAACGAACACTTTGGCCGGCAGGATGTCAGCCTTCGCCGCCCTGCCCCCTTGCAGGGCGCGCAGCGTCGGCACGCCAGACGACAAGCCGCGCGTCGGGAGCCTCGCGACACAGCACGACGGCCATGTTCTCCCTCATCTGGCGGCGGAAACGGGACGCATTGCGGCCACCCCAGACGCCCGCGAATAGAGCGCCGGTCGCGTCGTTCCTGAAGATCGCCGCCCCGCCGAAGGCTGCGGAAAGCCCGTCCGTGTCGAAGACGCCACCGCCGCCATAAACGGCGACGACCTGTTCCAGCGGCGCGATGCTGACCACCGTATCGCCGGACGGCGCAAATCCTGGCGACCGGAAGAGATAGAGGGGGCACGGCGCGCTTGCCATGGCAGGCCTAGAAACAGAGACGCTGGTCGATCGGGCCGAGCGGCTGGACGCCGGCGAGGAGTGCCCTTGCCTCCTCCTCGTCGCGCTTCATCTGGACGACGAGCGCATCGAGGCCGTCGAATTTCAGCTCGTCGCGCAGGTGCCCGAAGAAGGAAACGGCGGAGATTTCGCCATAGAGATCGCCGGAGAAGTCGAACAGGAAGGTTTCGAGCAGCGGCATGCCGTTCGCATCGACCGTCGGACGGCGACCGTAGCTGGCGACGCCATCATGGAGACTGCCATCGGGGCGGCGGAAGCGCACGGCGTAGATGCCGTTGCGCAGCTCCACTTCCGGCGGAAGCTGCATGTTGGCGGTCGGATAGCCGAGCGTGCGGCCGAGCTGCTTGCCGCCGATGACCTCCGCCTCGACCGTGTAGCGGTAGCCGAGCTGGCCCGCCGCTTCCGCGACCGCACCATCGCCCAGCAGTGAGCGGATGAAGCTGGAGGAGATGACCGAGGCGTTTTCGTCGCGGAACGCATCGACCAGCGTCACGCCGAAACCGTTGTCCCCGCCGGCGGCCATCAGGAAAGCCGGCCCGCCCTCCCTGCCCTTGCCGAAATGGAAATCGAAGCCGGTGACGACTTCGGAGGCATGCAGCCACTCCATGAGGATGGCGCGAATGAAATCGTGGGCGGATATTTCGGAGAAACTGCGGTCGAAGGGATATTCGATGACGGCGGAAAAGCCCATGCCTTCGAGAATGCGCGCCTTCAGCGGGGCGGGCGTCAGGCGGAAGACGGCGCGCTCCGGCCGGAAGACCGTGCGCGGATGAGGCTCGAAGGTGAGGACCAGCGCGGGAATACCGCGCTGCGCCGCTATGTCGAGCGCCCCCTGCAGCACGGCCTGGTGGCCACGGTGCACGCCGTCGAAATTGCCGATGGCGATGACGCCGCCGCGCAGATGCTCCGGCAGGGGCTGCTTCGTTTCATTCCTGTGAAATACCGTCACGATGACCGTCTCCGTCCCGTCACTGCAGCCGGGGCATCCACCATTTCGGATGGGCATTTTCCTGGGCGAGGAAGGCTTCCAGCTTCGCCTCGTCCGTGCGGCCGGCTTCGACATAGTGCTGCGCGTGAATGCCGCCGGAAATATACAGCACATCCAGGCCGAAGGCTTCGGCGCCGCGCACGTCCGTCGGCATGCCGTCGCCGATGGCGATCACGCGGCTGTGATTGAAGGCGCCGCGCACGTCGCGCGCCTCGGCCAGCGACTTCTCGTAGATCGGCCGATGCGGCTTGCCGGCGATGCGGGTCGTTCCGCCGAGGTCTTCATAGAGCTTGGCAATCGCGCCGGCGCAGGCGATCAGCCGGTGGCCGCGCTCGACGACGAGGTCCGGATTGGCGCAGATGAAGGGCAGTTTGCGCGCGGCAAGCTTCGCCATCTCCTCGCGATAATCCTCGACCGTTTCCGCTTCGTCGTCGCGCAGGCCCGCGCAAACCACGATTTCGGCCTCTTCCAGCGCCACCTGTTCGACGCCAAGGCCATCGAGCAGCGCAAGATCCTTTTCCGCGCCGATGAAGTGGATGTTCTTCGGACCGTCGGCGATCAGCGCACGGGTGACGTCGCCGGAGGTGACGATACGGTCATAGGCGTCGTCGGCAACGCCAAGGCCGCGGATCTGCACCTTGACGCCCGGATGCGGGCGCGGCGAATTGGTGATGAGGACCACGGTCAGGCCCGCGGCGCGCGCGACGGCAAGCGCTTCGGACGCGTGGGAAAAGGCTTCCACGCCATTGTGCAGGACGCCCCAGACGTCGCAGAGCACCACGTCATATTGCGAGGCAATGTCGCGGAAGGATTGGATGCGTTGAGACATTAAGGTTTCCCGTGTCGAGATCGAGCCCGGCTGACATTGCAAAGCGAGGCCAAGAAAACAAGCCTCTCAGGGTAATTTTGCCCCATCCACAGCTAATCGGCTCAAATTTCACACGCCTGCCTTGATGGCGTGCGATGCGGCTCCCATCTGGCGACTGCGGAAACCATTCCGGCCGAAACAATTTCAGGGCGCCGTTCTTGACTCGAAAGTCATCGACCCCTATCTCGGCTTCGCTAGCACTCGCAAATTGAGAGTGCTAACATCAATCCGACGGGTCCATTTCGTGACCTGTAGTGTCATTTGATCGAGGGATAAGACAATGGCAAGCACCACCTTCCGCCCGCTTCACGACCGCGTCGTCGTTCGTCGCGTCGAATCCGAAGCCAAGACCAAGGGCGGCATCATCATTCCGGACACCGCCAAGGAAAAGCCGCAGGAAGGCGAAATCGTCGCCGTCGGCTCCGGCGCACGTGACGAATCCGGCAAGGTCGTTCCGCTGGACGTCAAGGCTGGCGACCGCGTTCTGTTCGGCAAGTGGTCGGGCACCGAAGTCAAGCTCGACGGCGAAGACCTTCTGATCATGAAGGAAGCCGACATCATGGGCATCATCGGCTGATCTGCCGGTAAATTCCCTTTCGAAATTCGCTGATACCTCTTTCAGGAGCTCACACAATGGCAGCCAAAGAAGTTAAATTCGGCCGTACCGCGCGCGAAAAGATGCTGCGTGGCGTCGACGTTCTCGCAGACGCAGTCAAGGTAACGCTCGGCCCGAAGGGTCGTAACGTTGTCATCGACAAGTCCTTCGGCGCTCCGCGCATCACCAAGGACGGCGTTTCCGTCGCCAAGGAAATCGAACTGGAAGACAAGTTCGAGAACATGGGCGCACAGCTCGTTCGCGAAGTCGCTTCCAAGACGAACGACATCGCCGGCGACGGCACCACGACCGCAACCGTTCTTGCCCAGGCCATCGTTCGCGAAGGCAACAAGGCCGTTGCAGCCGGCATGAACCCGATGGACCTGAAGCGCGGTATCGATCTCGCCGTTGCTGAAGTCGTCAAGGATCTCCAGGCCAAGGCCAAGAAGATCAACACGTCGGCAGAAGTCGCACAGGTCGGCACGATCTCCGCAAACGGCGACAAGCAGGTCGGTCTCGACATTGCTGAAGCCATGCAGAAGGTCGGCAACGAAGGCGTCATCACGGTTGAAGAAGCCAAGACCGCCGAAACCGAACTCGAAGTCGTCGAAGGCATGCAGTTCGACCGCGGCTACCTGTCGCCCTACTTCGTGACCAACCCGGAAAAGATGATCGCCGACCTCGAAGACGCTTACATTCTCCTTCACGAGAAGAAGCTCTCGAACCTGCAGGCGATGCTCCCGGTTCTCGAAGCCGTCGTCCAGACTGGCAAGCCGCTCGTCATCATCGCTGAAGACGTCGAAGGCGAAGCACTTGCTACGCTCGTCGTCAACAAGCTGCGTGGCGGCCTCAAGATCGCTGCCGTCAAGGCTCCGGGCTTCGGCGACCGCCGCAAGGCCATGCTCGAAGACATCGCCATCCTGTCGGGCGGCACCGTGATCTCCGAAGACGTCGGCATCAAGCTCGAAAACGTCACGCTCGACATGCTCGGCCGTGCGAAGAAGGTTTCGATCTCCAAGGAAAACACGACGATCGTCGACGGTGCAGGCCAGAAGGCTGAAATCGAAGGCCGCGTCGCACAGATCAAGGCCCAGATCGAAGAAACCACCTCCGACTACGACCGCGAAAAGCTGCAGGAACGCCTTGCCAAGCTCGCTGGCGGCGTTGCCGTGATCCGCGTCGGCGGCTCGACGGAAGTCGAAGTGAAGGAAAAGAAGGACCGCATCGACGACGCCCTCAACGCGACGCGCGCTGCTGTTCAGGAAGGCATCGTACCGGGCGGCGGCGTTGCCCTGCTCCGTTCTTCCACGAAGATCACCGTCAAGGGTGAAAACGACGACCAGGAAGCCGGCATCAACATCATCCGCCGCGCGCTCCAGGCCCTCGTTCGCCAGATCGCGGAAAACGCAGGTGACGAAGCTTCGATCGTTGTCGGCAAGATCCTCGACAAGAACGAAGACAACTACGGCTACAACGCCCAGACCGGCGAATACGGCGACCTCATCGCCCTCGGCATCGTCGACCCGGTCAAGGTTGTCCGCACGGCTCTGCAGAACGCAGCTTCGGTTGCTTCGCTGCTGATCACGACGGAAGCCATGATTGCCGAACTGCCGAAGAAGGATGCACCGGGCGGCATGCCTGGCGGCATGGGCGGCATGGGCGGCATGGACATGATGTAACAGGCGAAAGCCTGTTGCGGGATGGCCATCAAGCTTCGCCCATGCACTTTAAAAGTGGTTCAGCGCGTCAAGCGCGCTGAACGGGCGGCATGGACATGATGTAACAGGCGAAAGCCTTTGCATCTGGGCCATCCGGTTCAGTTCGGAAAGGGCGGTCTTCGGGCCGCCCTTTCTGTTTTTGCGATACGTCAGGATCTGTATCGTTCCCGTGAAAAGAATTTCTCCATCTGTAAAATAATTACCAAAAAACCGTTGCTGGCATCAAAAAACAAACTATAAAGACGCCCCAAGTGAACAATTAGTTTTACCCGAGGTTTCGTGGCTCGCTTTCGATAGACAATCGTGTGCTGCCAGCATTCCTCTAGTTCAGAACAGCCGCGGAAGACCCTAACGGAAGTCATCGGCGGACTTCACGCGTACGTCCGATCCGATACAATTCGTAGGATCCGGGCGCAGTTCAATACATGAGAAAGTGTTTCGGCCGACGTCGATGGATGTCAGCCGGCGCTGCTTTTTAGCGTGTCGCAGCCCCAAGGCGGGGATGCGGATCCGATTCGAGCAACTGCCCTGGGGTCGTAGGTGTTCAAGATAATCAAGACCGATCTTTCGGCGCCCTTCCTGTCGGGCTCGCTGAACTTCGACGAGACGGACAACGAGCTTCTCACGCAATATTGCGTGACAGAGCGCTGGACCGGCGATCTTTCCAACGGGCTTTTCACGCTCGGCGAGAAGGCCATGCTGGCGCATGGCCTGTCGCAGCGCGCCTGCGGCCTGCTCAATCTCATCCGCTGTTATGAGCCGCTCGATCGCACGCGTGTACTGGAGCTGTTCGAAAAGGCTGCGACCTCTTCGTCGTCCTTCTGTTTTTCCACGACGATTCATCTCGACGGCGCGGCGCGCCAGCCGGTGTTCTGCGTCGGTGAATCGACGGGCCTCGAAGAAAAATACGCCGGTACGATTATCGGCGTCTTCATTTTCCCGCGCTTCCAGATCGATCTGGCCGGCCGGCAGTTCCAGCGCCAATAGATGGAAGGGAAGCCGCCTCAGGCGGCTTCGTCGGCTATTGCGCCCACCCGGATGTGCTCGACCGGAACCGGCCGTCCCAGGAAATACCCCTGCGCCTCGTCGCACCCTTCGTCGAGAAGGATGTCGAGCTGGCTGCGCGTCTCAACGCCTTCGGCCAGTACCGGCACGCGCAGCGTCTGGCCAAGCGCGAGGATGGCGCGAACAATCGCCTTGGCCTGCGGGCTCGCCTCCACTTCCTTCATGAAGCTGCGGTCCAGCTTGATCTTGTCGAAGGGGAAGGCGCGCAGGGTTTCCAGCGACGAATAGCCTGTGCCGAAATCGTCGATGGCGATGGTGACGCCGAACGCCTTGATGCGGCGGAGCGTGTGCAGCGCGCGCTCCTTGTCGCCGATGATCGTCGATTCGGTGATTTCCAGTTCCAGCCGGTGCGGGCTGAGGCCGGTTTCCAGCAGGACCCGGTGCACAAGGTCCGCCACATCGGCATTGCCAAGCTGGACCGGCGAAAGGTTGACGGCGATCTTGTAGTCATTGCCCCAGGTCGCCGCCTCGCGGCAGGCCTCGCGCAACACCCATTCACCAACCGGTAGGATGGCGCCGCACTCTTCCGCAATCGGAATGAAGTCGGAGGGCGGGATCATGCCGTGCACCGGGTGATGCCAGCGCAGCAGCACCTCGTAGCCGACCGTATCGCCCGAATTGACCGCCTTCTGGACCTGGTAGTGGAGCTGCAGTTCCTTGCGCTCCACCGCCTGCCAGAGATCGTTGGCGATGAGACGGCGGCTGCGGGCCGCCTCGTCCATCGATACTTCATAGAAGCAGACCGACTGCATCAGCGCATCCTTGGCGCGATACATGGCAAGGTCGGCATTGTTGAGCAGCGCTTCGAGGTTGTCGGCATCCTGCGGATAGATCGCCACGCCGAGGCTTGCGCCCGGCTTGATGTCGTAGCCGTCGATGCGGATTTCCTCGTTGAGGCAGGTTTCGAGGCGCTGGATGAAATCGGTCAGCTCCGACATGTCCTCGAAGCGCTTTGCCGCCGCGAACTCGTCGCCACCGAAACGGGCGATCGTCTCGTCCGCCTCAAGGCAGGCCTCCAGGCGCCGGGACAGCGTGACAAGCACCTCGTCGCCTGCCGCGTGGCCACGCGTGTCGTTGATTTCCTTGAATTTGTCGAGGTCAATGCCGATGGCCGCGACCTTGCCGCCGGAGCGGAGCGCAGCATCGAGATCGGCTTCGAGCCGGTGGTTGAAGCTCGCCCGGTTCGGCAGGCCCGTCAGGCCGTCATGGCGGGCCAGGAAGGAAATCTGCTCCTCGGAGCGCAGGCGCTCGGAGACGTCCTCATAGGTCGCAACCCAGGCGCCATCCGGCAGCGTGCGATAGCGCAACTGGATCGAGATGCCGCTCGGCAGCTTCTCGATGATGGCCCCGCCGTCATTCGCCTGGATCGCCGCGCGGCGGCGCGCATAGATGTCACGGGCTTTGAGCCGCGCCACATCCGGATCGGCATAGTTGTCGGCAACGCCCTGATCCACGATCTCGCGCAGGGTCATGCCCGGCTGGATGCGGCCTTCCGGGAAGCCGAAGATTTCGCTGTACCGTCTGTTCGCGAGCAACAGGCGCTCGTCCTTGTCGAACAGGCACAGGCCCTGCGAAATGTTCTCGAGCGCCAGATCGAGGTTCTTCGTCACCGCGGCGAGCCGGTCGGCATCCGTCTTCTCCCGCGTCACGTCCTTGGTGATCTTGGCATAGCCCACGAGCGCACCACCGGCATCATGGATGGGATCGATGACCACATTGGCCCAGAAGGCCGTACCGTCCTTGCGGTAGCGCCATCCCACATTCTCGTACTTGCCCTCTTCCCGTGCGATACGGAGCGCTTGCTCCGGCAGGCCGGCGGCACGATCCTCGGCACTGTAGAACTGCGAGAAATGCTGGCCTACGATTTCACACGCCTTGTAGCCCTTGTGACGCTCCGCCCCCTCGTTCCAGTTGGCGACGCGGCCTTCGGGATCGAGCATATAGATGGCATAGTCCTTGACGCCTTCGACAAGCATGGCGAACTGGCGCGTGCTCTCGCTTGCGGCAAGCTCCGCCTGCCTTGCGAACACCGCCGCCGTCAGACCGGTAAAAAGCAGGGAGAAGGCAACGGCTGCGATCAGCGGCACCATCAGGGTCGTCGAGATCAGCGCGTCTTCGCCGACCGGCATCAGGCCCGGCTCGATCGTCACGGCCGCCATCCCCGTGAAATGCAGCGACACGACGCCCAGCGCCATCAGGCCCGTGGCAAGGAGGCGCGAGCGGATGCCCGGCTTCGCACGCATGCAGACGAGAAGGGCAAGCACGCCGAACAGGCCCGAGCAGACGAGCGAGGCCGCGATATAGACGGGATCCCAGTGAAGGGTGCCGGGCAGCTCCACGGCCGACATGCCGATATAGTGCATGGACGCAATGCCGGCACCCAGCAGGAGCCCACCCGCCACAAGGGCGCGGCGGCCCGAAACGCAGGTCGCAACGGCAAGGCCGATCGTCGTCACCACGATGGCCACGGCAAGCGAGATCAGCGTCGGCTTCATGTCGTAGCCGATCACGACGCCGGGATCGTAGGCCAGCATGGCGATGAAATGCGTCGCCCATATGCCAAACCCGCTCGTCGCGCCGGCCGCCCCCAGCCAGAGATGGCGCGCCGTGCCCTCGACCATACGCGCCCTTTGCGTGAGCATGACCGCCACATAACAGGACAGTATGCAGATGAGGGCCGCCAGCAGAACGAGTCGAATATTGTGCTCAACGACTATGCAGGTCAGTATACGGAGCATCAGGGTCACCAGGCAGGAGGGCAATTTGCCTCAATCAGCCGGAGAAGCCTGAAGAATCCGTGAATTGACCTGAACTGGCACGGCATGACCTAACGTAACGTCAGGTCATGCTTAACAAATGCCGAATCCTGAAAGGCGGCCGGCGGCCGGAACCGGGATCTCCCCGGTTCATGCACCTTTGAAATTCAGAGCGTCAGGGCTTTCAGATCCGCTGCCGGATCTTCGAGGGCGGCGCGATCGGGCGTGCGCCCCATCTCGATCAGCTTCTTGCCGACGACGTAGGCCTTGGCATCATTGACCGCATCGACCGCGATCAGCCGGCCCTGCCGGAAGTACCAGACGGAGACGGCGCCCTCGCGCTGGCCGGGGCGCACGAACGTATCGTCGAAGCCCGCGCAGAAGCCGGCGATCTGGAGTTTTACGTCGTACTGGTCGGACCAGAACCACGGCTTCGGCTCATAGGGCGCATCGCCGCCCGCAATGACGGCGGCGGCCGCCTCCGCCTGATCGACGGCGTTCTGAACGGATTCGAGCCGTACATTGCTGCCCTCGAAGGGAAGCACCGCGCAGTCGCCCATGGCGAAGATCGACGGATCGGATGTACGGGCATGGGCATCGACGATGATGCCGTTCGCAACCTCAAGGCCGGCATCGCGGGCGAGCCGGTCATTGGCGGTAACGCCGATGCCGGCGATCACCACGTCGACGGGCAGCACGAAACCATCCGTCAGTTCCGCGCCGGTCACCCGGCCATTCTCGCCGATGAGGCGCACGAGGCCGGTCTTTTCCCGCACGTCGACGCCGCGGGCATTGTGGATCGCCTTGAGGATGGTCGCGGTTGCCGGCGAGGCGACGCGGGCGAGGATGCGGTCGGCCATTTCGATAACCGTCACATGCAGCCCCCTGCCCCGCGCGACTGCCGCAGCTTCAAGGCCGATATAGCCGCCGCCGATGACGAGCGCCCGCCGGCCTTCCTGCATTTCGAGGCCGAGGCGGTCGGCGTCACGATAATCGCGCACGGTGAAAACGCCGTCGAGGTCGCCGCCGTTCTCGGCCGGCAGGCGGCGTGGCGTCGCGCCGGTGGCAAAGGCCAGGACGCCATAGTGCAGCGCCGAACCGTCACTGAGGGTAACGGTCTTTGCCGCGCGGTCGATGGCGGTGACTTCGCTCGACAGGCGGATGTCGACATTGTTGTCCGGATACCAGTTTTCCGGACGGAACTTGAGGCGATCGAGATCCGCCTCGCCGAGCAGGTATTTCTTGGAAAGCGGCGGGCGCTGGTAGGGATGGCTCGCCTCGGCGGCGAGGATGGTGATCGGCCGCTCGTCCTTCAACGCGCGCAGCTTCGCAACGAGGGAAAATGCGGCCTGACCGCCGCCCACAACAACCAGTCTTCCCGTCACGATGCCCGCCTTCTGTTTTCGGTTCTACCCAAGAGGTAGCGCGTGCCAGCGGGCGGCGTCAACGCACCGCCGCGTCGCTGGATTCTGATTTTGCGTCAAACTTTTACCGGGATATCGAGGCCCTTCTCGGCCGCCGGACGGGCCAGGCAGCGCTCCAGCCACGCCATGACCGCGGGGAAGCTCGCATAATCCAGCACCTCGCGGCCGCCGTAGAAGACATCCGCGCCGCGCACCCAAGGATAGGTGGCGATATCGGCAATCGTGTGCTCGTCGCCCATGAGCCACTGGCGGCCCTTCAGGCGGTCTTCCAGCACGGACAGCAGGCGTTTCGATTCGTCCCGGTAGCGCTCGACCGGATAGGAATTGTTCGCGACCTTGTCGGCGGCATATTTGTGGAAATGACCGAACTGGCCGAACATCGGTCCGATACCGCCCATCTGGAACATCACCCAGCAAAGCGTCTCGTAGCGCGCCGCCGGATCGGCCGGCAGCAACTTACCGGTCTTTTCCGCAAGGTAGATCAGGATCGCGCCCGATTCGAAGAGGCCGATCGGCTTGCCGTCCGGGCCGTTCGGATCAATGATCGCGGGAATGCGGCCGTTGGGGTTGAGCGACACGAATTCCGGCGACTTCTGCTCGTTGTCGCCGAAATCGACGCGGTGCGGCTCATAGGCAAGGCCCAGCTCTTCAAGCGCGATCGATATCTTCACGCCATTGGGCGTCGACAGCGAATAGAGCTGGATGATATCCGGGTTCTTTGCGGGCCACTTCTTGGTGATGGGGAAGGACGACAGATCTGCCATGGGAACTCCTTGCGACGGGAGCCCATAGATAGGACAGCTTGCTGGCCGTTGTCAGGGTGGCGCGGGAATTTTCCCGAAAGAAGCCCAGCCCTCTCAGAGAACCCCGCGCACCCGCTCGACAATCTCCGCCACCAGCGGATCGTCCGCGTGCTCGGGCTTGCGGGCCCGCACGAGGCAGGCTTCCGACTTCAGGATGACGCCGTCAGTCAGGATCTTCAGGTGGTTGGCGACGAGCGTCGAGCCCGTCGACGTGATGTCCACGATAATATCGGCAGAACCGGAGGCCGGCGCGCCTTCCGTGGCGCCGAGGCTTTCGACGATGCGATAGAGCTGGATACCGTGATTGCCGGAGAAGAACTGCTGGGTCAGCCGCCAGTATTTGGTGGCGATGGTGAGCCGGCGTCCGTGGCGGGCGCGGAAATCGGCAGCGACATCGCCGAGATCGGCCATCGTATCGACGTCGAGCCAGATTTCCGGCACGGCAACGACGACATCGGCATGGCCGAAGCCGAGGCGGGCGCAGAATTCGACGCGGGCATCCGCTTCCGCCAGCCCCTCGCGCACGAGGTCTTCGCCGGTCACGCCGAAATCGACAGTTCCGGCCGCGATCTCGCGGGAGATTTCGGAGGCGGAGAGGAAGGCGATCTCGATATCGTCGCGCCCCTCGACGCGGCCGCGATAGGAGCGCTCATTGCCGACAGCCGTGACCGGGAAGCCGGCGCGCGCAAGCACGGCGGAGCTGTCCTCCTTCATGCGGCCCTTGGAGGGAAGACCGATGGTAATGGTCATGCGGCGGCTCCCTCTACGCTTGCAATACGGTCAAGCCAGAGCGAAAAGCCGACGGCCGGGATGCGTTCCTTCGCGCCAAGCAGCGTCAGCAGCCGGTCGAACCGGCCGCCACCGGCAAGCACCAGCGCATTGCCGGCCGGCGCGATCTCGAAGACGAGGCCGGTATAATAATCGAGCGGACGGCCGAAGGCGGCGCGGTAGGTGATATCGGCCGGATCGACGCCCGCTTCGCGCAGGGCCGCCACGCGGCTTTCGAAACGGACCAGCGCCTCGCCAAGACCAAGCCCGGCCTTCTGCGCGAAGGCGGCAAGCGCCTGCGGGGCCTCGGCAAGGTTCACTTCCAGCGCCAGGAATTCCTTGAGCAGCGCCAGCGCGCGGCTGTCGAGCCTCGTATTGGCAAGTTCCATCTTCTCACGCAGACGGCGGGCAATATCGGCCGGGCTGCGGCTGGCATTGGTGGAATAGCCGGTCGCTTCCATCGTCTCGTCGATATGGGCGATCAGCTTCGCCTCGTCGTCGAGCGTGCCGAGCGCGGCAAGGCGCTCGATTTCAGGGCCGAACACGCCGGCGGGCGCGGGGTCGGAAAGGTCGGCCATCAGCTTCTGCAGCCGCGTCTGGTTGCCGAAGGCATGGACGAGCCGCTTCTGCCAGCCGGCCGGCAGGCCGCAGGCGGCGACCACCGCCTCGAAAACCGACTGGTCGCCGAGCACGGTCGCAAGCGTGACGCCGGGCAATCGGCTGGCGATAACCTTGAGCGCATCGCAAACGGCGCGCGCATCGGCCCGCGCGACGTCGGGTTCGCCGAGATCTTCTATCCCTGCCTGGTAGAATTCGTTCGCCCCCTCGCGACGCTGCCGGAAGACCTCGCCGAGATAGGCGTAGCGCTTGGGCGTGCCGGTCGCGGTCTCGATATGGCGAAGGCAGACGGGAATGGTGAATTCCGGCCTGAGGCACAGGCTCTTGCCCGTCTCACTCTCCGTCATGAAGATGCGCCGGCGCAGGTCCTCGCCCGCCATGTCGAGAAACGGTTCGGCCGGCTGGATGACCGGCGTATCGACGCGCTCCGTGCCGAGCCCTTCCAGGTCGGCGATCAGTTCGGGCGCAAAGGCGGGGAGATTGACGAGAGGCATGTCAGCCCGCCCGTGCCCGGTCTTCGGCCTGTGCCTCGAGGATCTCGCGAACCTTGGCGACGAGGTCGGCCTCCGGCACGGAGACCTGCGCAACGCGCGCCTCGCGCCAGGACGTGTTGTCCTCGATCTCGCCGGAAAGGCGCTTGCCCTCGATCAGGTCCTTGATCTGCACGAGACCTTCCGCGCGCTCGTCGCCGCCCTGGATGATGGCGACTGGTGCGTTGCGGCGGTCCGCATATTTCAGCTGGTTGCCGAATTTCTTCCAGTTGCCCTGGTACATCTCGGCGCGAATGCCGGCAGCGCGCAATTGCTGCGTGAAGCGCTGGTAGCGGCCCATGCTCTCGACATCGCCGTCCATGACCGTGACGAGCACCGGCGCAAGAACTTCGTCCTGCCCGAGCTTGCCGAGGTTCTTCAGCGCCGTCATCAGGCGCGAGACGCCGATGGAGAAGCCCGTTGCCGGAACCGGCTGGCCCATGAAGCGCGAGACGAGACCGTCATAACGGCCGCCGCCGCCGACCGAACCGAAGACGACCTTCTCGCCCTTCTCGTTCGTGACGGCGAATTGCAGCTCGGCCTCGAAGACGGGACCGGTGTAATATTCGAGGCCGCGCACGACCGACGGGTCGATCTTGATGCGGTCCGGCCCGTAGCCGGCCGACGTGATGAGGTGGCCGATCTGGTTCAGTTCCTCGACACCTTCGCCGCCGCGGGCGCTGCCCTCGACCAGTATGGCGAGATCGGCGGCGCTTTCCGCATAATCCTTGATGCCGACGAAGAAGAGGACCTTGCCGATCTGATCGGCATTAAGGCCCGCGCCCTTGGTAAAATCACCGGACTCGTCCTTGCGGCCTTCGCCGAGCAGGAGCGTCACGCCCTCGGGGCCGAACTTGTCGAGCTTGTCGATGGCGCGCAGGACGTTGAGACGCTGGCCCGCCTTGTCATCGCCGCCAAGGCCGATGGCCTCCAGCACGCCGTCGAGCACCTTGCGGTTGTTGACGCGGATGACATAGTCGCCGCGGGCAATGCCGAGGGCTTCCATCGTATCGGCCATCATCATGCACATTTCGGCATCCGCCTGCACGCCCGCCGCGCCGACCGTATCGGCATCGAACTGCATGAACTGGCGAAAACGGCCCGGGCCCGGCTTCTCGTTGCGGAAGACGTAGCCGGCGCGATAGGTGCGGTAGGGCAGCTGGATGTCGTTGAAATTCTCCGCGACATGGCGGGCGAGCGGCGCCGTCAGGTCGTAGCGCAGGCTCATCCACTGCTCGTCGTCGTCCTGCAGCGAGAAGACGCCCTCGTTCGGGCGGTCACTGTCCGGCAGGAACTTTCCGAGCGCATCGGTATATTCAAAGAGCGGCGTTTCGACCGGGTCGAAGCCGTAATGCTCATAGACCGCGCGGATCTTCGCGGTCATCTCGTTGACGGCGCGGATATCCGCGGCATCGCGATCGACGAAGCCGCGCGGCAGGCGGGCCCTCAGCTTCTGCGGTTTTTTCTGCTTTTCGCTCATCGGGATACCCGAAATTCCTGTATTTCTGTTGCCGGTTTCCCTAGCGGATTGGGCGGGCAGCGGCAAGGGCAGAGGCGCTTGCCAGTATGCACGGCGCGACAGGCTGTCCCAGCCCCGGCAGAATGCGGCAGTGAAACCGGCCCTTTTCTTCTGCGCTGCGATTACCTATCTCTTCCCCGATGAGACAGATCCTTTTCGTCCTCGCCATTCTGGGCGCCGTCGTTTCCGGCTGGGTGCCGGCAATCGCGGCAACGCTGCATGCCGCCCAGCCGGCCGGCATGCACGCAATGCACCAGACGGCAATGGACGATACCGGCGGCGAGCACGGCAAATCGAAGCCTGCCGCGCACCCCACCGTCTGTTCGGCGTGTTTCGCAATCGAGGCCCACAGGCTGGAACCGCCGAGCCGAATACCCGACATTTCAAGCCGGGTTTCTGCCGCCACACCGCAGTTTTCCGGCCTTGCGCTTCCCCCGCTCGATCCGCCTCCCCGATCCTGAACCACGCTTGATGCAAATCCGGGGCCTGTCGCCCCGACAATCAACGTATTCAGAACTGGAAAAATCAATGAACGCAAAGACCCTGTTTCTCGGCGCGGCGCTCGCGCTCGCCTTCACCCTGCCCGCGGCCGCTCAGGAAGCCGATCATTCCGCGCATCAGGGCATGACGATGGACGCGCCGGCCGCAGACCAGAGCGCCTCCACGAAGGCCTTCATCGAGTCCAATGCGAAGATGCACAAGGGAATGGACATCGCCTTTACCGGCAATGCCGACGTCGACTTCGTGCGCGGCATGATCGCCCATCACCAGGGCGCCATCGACATGGCGAAGGTGGAACTCGAGCATGGCAAGGACCCGGACATGCGCAAGCTGGCCGAAGAAGTCATCGCCGCCCAGGAGGGCGAGATCAAGATGATGGAAGAATGGCTGGCGAAGAACGCCAAGTAACGACGGAAGGCCCGCCGCGAGGCGGGCCTTTTCTCAACCGGTCACTCGCCCGCCGGACGGCCGGCCGAGGAGGCCTCGACAAGCGAGGCGGCGATGGCCCGGGCCATCATCAGGCTGGTTTCGCGGATTTCGATGTTGCTGCCGTTGCGGGCAGACCGGATCAGACGGAAACCTTCGCGCAACATGATCTCCTGAGCCTTGTCGCAGGCCCAGGATTCAAGTCGGGTTTCGTCGATTGCAGACAGGTTTGGCGCCATGTTTCCCCTCATGCCAAATCATTCAGCACATCGTGACTGCGCATGCGCATGTCGACCCCAGGACTTGCGGTGTATGATTTGTCGCTCAACCTTAAGCTACATGATTCGGCGCAAAATCAAATAGCGGTTTACCAAGGCAACCCCGCAATTATGGCCGTTCAAGCAGATTTCTCTTGGTCTCGACTTCCGCGCGGCAGAAACATCCTTCCACATGGTCGTTGACGAGGCCCATAGCCTGCATGAAGGCATAGACAGTGGTCGGGCCGACGAAGCTCCAGCCACGCTTCTTGAGGTCCTTCGACAGCCGCACGGAGGTCGGCGTCGTCGGATTGGCGACGATGATGTCCCATTCCACCCGCACCGGCCGTTCCTCCGGCCCGGGCTCGAAGCCCCAGAAATAGCGGGCGAGCGAGCCGAATTCCGCCCGCAATTCCTGCGCCCGGCGGGCATTGTTGATCGTCGAGACGATCTTGCCGCGGTGGCGCACGATGCCGGCATCGGCAACGCACCGGGCAATGTCCTCGTCACCAAAGGTTGCGATCTTGTCGAAATCGAAGCCGGCAAAGGCGGCGCGGAATCCCTCGCGCTTGCGCAGGATGGTGAGCCAGGAAAGGCCGGACTGGAACCCTTCAAGGCAGATCTTCTCGAAAAGGCGCTGATCGCTGGTGACGGGATGCCCCCATTCCTCGTCGTGATAGCGGCGGTAGTCGTCCAGCCCGCCATGCCACGCGCAGCGCGTCCGGCCATCTTCGCCCACAATCAGTCCGCGTTCCGTCATTGCCGTCTCCGTTTCCTATTTGTTCCGATTTACCACTCATCAACCACATTTGGAAAGCGGGCAATAACCCTACTCAACGCTTTATCGGCATCGTGCATGTTGAATGAACGGCTGTTTACGATTCGCTTCATCGGAGGGTGCAAGCATTTTTCCGAACCGGCGCCGCATCTCCCAAGCCTTGGCGGCGCATCCCGGCGACGATCAGTAGCGAGTATGTCCGATGTTGATACGATCCCTTCTTGCAGCGGCCATTCTGGCCACCACGACCTCCGCCTATGCGAACGACCGGTACATGAGCCGGCCGCCCGTCATCGTGAGCCCTGACCTGACCGCGCCGTGGCTGATGCAGCTCACCGGCGAGGGTGCGAAGCCGGCCGTCAGCACGCGCCGCATCATCCAGCGCCAGCAGGTGCAGCAGCGCCGCGTCATCCGCCGCGACGGCGCCGCCCGCGTCGAGCAGGTGGCCGTGACGAGCCGCGCGCAGAACCCGATCCGCTCGAAATTCGATCCGATGTACCTGCCGCAGATCGTTTCCTACGACAGCAAGCACAAGGCCGGCACGATCGTCATCGACACCAACAACCGCTTCCTCTATCTCGTGCTGGGCGACGGCAAGGCACGGCGCTACGGCGTCGGCGTCGGCAAGCCGGGCTTCGAATGGGCCGGTGCGCACAAGGTAACCCGCAAGGCCGAGTGGCCGAGCTGGACCCCGCCGAAGGAGATGGTCGCACGCGAGGCGGCCAAGGGCCACTATCTGCCGAGCTTCATGAAGGGCGGACCGGAAAACCCGATGGGCTCGCGCGCCATGTATCTCGGCTCGACGCTCTACCGCATCCACGGCACGAACGCGCCCTGGACGATCGGCTATGCCGTCTCCTCCGGCTGCATCCGCATGCGCAACGAGGATGTCGTCGATCTCTACGAGCGCGTGAAGGTCGGCACGAAAGTCATCGTGATCTGACAGTCGAACGCCGGACGACAGGTTCGGACAAAGCATCTCCGGCCGCTTGCGTGGCCGGAGATGTCTGTTTTCCGGCCCTGCCGAAGGTAACGAGGCGAACAAATCCGTCCCCACAATCGTCTTATTGTCCGAGAGCCAGCTTGAAATCGGTCAGAACTCGGCTAGCCTCGCAAAATTGAGGATTGAGAGGGACTATACCATGCGGAAATACGCATCGATCTTGCTGGCGGCGGCCGTTGCCGTCACGGCGATCATGCCGGCCACGTCGGCGACTGCCTTTCCCGGCGCCTCGCAGGGCGGCCAGGTTGAAACCACGTCGAACGTCATG
This sequence comes from Shinella sp., assembly GCF_049651085.1. Taxonomy (GTDB): domain Bacteria; phylum Pseudomonadota; class Alphaproteobacteria; order Rhizobiales; family Rhizobiaceae; genus Shinella. The sequence goes on along the minus strand of NZ_JBASBL010000014.1, from coordinate 104,763 downwards.
CTCGTCGCCCAGCCGCAGAGCAAGAAGCAGGTCGCGCAGAAATACAGGCGCACCAAGGTACGTCTCGTGACCGACCAGGCGCCGGGCACCATCATCGTCGATACGCACAACAAGTTTCTCTATCATGTCGAAGGCAACAACCGGGCGACGCGCTACGGCATCGGCGTCGGCCGTGACGGTTTCGGCTGGTCGGGCGTGGTGAAGGTCGGCCGCAAGGCGGAATGGCCGACCTGGACGCCGCCGGCCGAAATGCGCCGCCGCGAGGCCAAGAAGGGCCGCATCCTGCCCGTCGTGCAGCCCGGCGGTGAGGACAACCCGCTCGGCGCGCGCGCGCTCTACCTCTACAAGGGCGGCCGCGACACGATCTTCCGTATCCACGGCACGAACCAGCCCTGGACGATCGGCCAGAACATGTCCTCGGGCTGTATCCGCATGATGAACAAGGACGTGGAGCACCTCTATGCCCGCGCCGGCGTCGGCACCAAGGTCATCGTGGTCGGTCCCGGCGGCAAGCAGGGCGCGATCAGCTACAACGACCGGGGCGTCGATTTCCTCGGCACGCTCTTCGGCTTCGGCGGCTGACGCGGCCAAGCACCATTCCGCGTCATGGTCGGGCCTGACCCGACCATCCACGCCCCGGATACCGCATGGATCCTCGGGTCGAGCCCGCGGATGACGGCATCGGGTGGGGCGCGATTCGTCAACAACGAGTGCCGGCCCCGGGCCGGCATTTTCATTTTGAAAGCGCGGCCGGCTTCATTCCGCCATAGGCCCAGTCGAGCAGTTCCACCGTGTGCAGGATCGGGATTGCGGTGCCCGTCGTGATCTGCGTGATGCAGCCGATATTGCCCGTGGCGATGAGATCGGGCTTCGTCGCCTCGATGTTCTTCACCTTGCGCGCCTTCAGCTGGCTGGAAATTTCCGGCTGGAGAATATTGTAGGTGCCGGCCGAGCCGCAGCAAAGGTGCCCTTCGGCCGGATCGCGCACCGTAAAGCCCGCCTTCTTCAACAGGGTCTTCGGGACCATGGTGATCTTCTGGCCGTGCTGCATGGAGCAGGCCGAGTGATAGGCGACGGTCATCCCTCTTGCCTCCTGCTGCGGCAGGTCGAGCGTCGCCAGATATTCCGTCACGTCCTTGGCAAGTGCCGAAACACGCGCCGCCTTCCCCGCATAGGCGGCGTCGAGGCGCAGCATGAAGCCGTAGTCCTTGATCGTCGTGCCGCAGCCGGATGCCGTGACGATGATGGCGTCCAGCCCGCCCTTCTCGACCTCTTCGAGCCAGACGTCGACATTGCGCCGCGCCGCCTCCAGTGCCTGCTCCTCGCGCCCCATATGGTGGACGAGCGAGCCGCAGCAGACCTCGCCGGCCGGCGCAACCACCTCGACGCCGAAGCGGGTGAGCAGGCGGATTGTCGCCTCGTTGATCTCCGGCTTCAGCACCGGCTGGGCGCAACCGGAAAGGATCGCCACCCGCGCGCGGCGTGGACCGGTGGCCGGATGCGTGCCGGGCCCTGCGCTCTGCGAAGCCCTCGGTAGCGGGCGCGGCGCAAGATCCAGCATGACGCCGAAGGGTTTGAGCGGCTTGAAACGCTTGAGCAGGCCGGCAAAGGGCCTGCCGAGGGCGGCGGCCCTCAGCGCCAGACGAAAACGTCCCGGATAGGGCAGCACGGCGGCCAGCACATTGCGCGTCAGCCGATCCCAGAACGGGCGCTTGTAGGTTTCCTCGATATGCATGCGCGCATGGTCGACCAGATGCATGTAGTCGACGCCGGAAGGACAGGTGGTCGTGCAGGCGAGGCAGGAGAGGCAGCGATCGATATGGGTGACGACCGTCGCATCCGCCGGCCGGCCGTTCTCCAGCATGTCCTTGATGAGGTAGATGCGGCCGCGCGGGCTGTCCAGCTCGTTGCCGAGCGTCACATAGGTGGGACAGGTGGCGGTGCAGAAGCCGCAATGCACGCATTTGCGCAGGATTTTTTCCGATGCCGCCACATGCGGGTCGGCAAGCTGCTCGGCGGTGAAATTCGTCTGCATCAGCGGGCATCCCCTGTGGCGAGGAGGACGTCATACCCTCCTCTGCCCTGCCGGGCATCTCCCCCACAAGGGGAGAGGTCGAAGCGCGTATAGGTCTCGCCCGTAGCTGCCGTGGCGATCGAAGAGATGCCCGTGCAGGGCAGAGGCGGGTGGACCTGAACAGTATGCATCATCCTCGTCCTTCCGCCATCATTCGCGACACGAACAGGCCCGCCGGATCGAAACTGGCCTTGACGCGGGACTGGAGCGCCGCGACGGCTTCGGCCTGCGGCTGGAATGTTTCGGTTGCCGCCAGCACTTCCGGCCGGGCGCGCAACAGCGTGGCATGCCCGCCGCCGACGGCCTTGAGATAGCGGCGCAGCAGCACCGCCTCGGGGTCCGCCTCCATGCGCAGCCAGACGAGGCCGCCCTGCCAGTCGTAGAAGGCGTCGACGCCGGTTTCAAGGCGCAGTGCCGCCACGAGCTGCTGGCCGGCAACGGGCGCGGCCGACACCCGCCAGAGCGGACGCGGCGTGCCGTCGGCATAGGGCGCACCGTCGCGGATCTCGCGCCAGAGCCGGCGCGTGGGTTCCGCATCGAGCGTAGAGACGACGCCGAAGGTCGCCATGGCGGCGGCAAGCTTTTCGCGGCGCACCGCCACGGAGGCGGCAAGGCCTTCGAGACGCAACACCGTAGCCGCGCCGTCCGGCAACGCGCCGCCGGCGAACCGGCCACGCACGCTTTCCGGCAGGTGGGCGGCGCCGGAGACCTCCACCGTCATGGACATGGCCGTCGCCATGGCGGCGGCCGCTTCCGCATCGTTGAGATCGGAGACGACGATGGTGACGGCGGTTTCCGGCACGGGCAGCAGGCGAAAGGTCACCTCCGTCAGCAGCGCCAGCGAACCGTGCGAGCCGGCGAGCAGTTTCACGAGATCGAGGCCGGTGACATTCTTCATCACCCGCCCGCCGGCCTTCACCACCTCGCCTTTTCCATTGACGAAGCGCACGCCGAGCAGGCTGTCGCGCGCCGCGCCCGCCACGAAGCGGCGCGGGCCGGCGGCATTGGTGGCGAAGACGCCGCCGATGGTGGGAATGCCGGAGGTGCCGAGCACGCCGCGCAGGTCATTCGGCTCGAAGGAGAGCATCTGGCGCCTTTCGGCAAGCGCCGCCTCCACCACCTCGAGCGGCGTGCCGGCGCGCACCGTCATGGTCATTTCGGCGGGATTGTAGGCGACGATGCCGGAAAGGCCGCGCGCCGAAAGCACATCCGCGCCATCAGGCACGGCGGCGAGGCTGCGCGTGCCGCCGCCACGGATGACGAAGGGCGTCCGCGACAGGGCGGCGACCTGGATGAGGCGCGCGGCGCCCTCTTCGGAAAGCGGTTCGTGGATCGGTGTCATGCGTCGGGGCGCCCTTCGAGCGGGAAGACTTTCGAGGGATTGAGCAGCCATTGCTGATCGAAGGCGGCGCGCACCGCCATCTGCTGCGCGAGGTCGGCATCCGAATATTGATGGCGCATCAGATCGCGTTTCTCGATGCCGACGCCATGTTCGCCCGTGAGGCATCCGCCGGCATCGACGCAGAGCTTCAGGATGTCGTTGCCGGCCGCCTCGGCGCGCGCCGCATCCTCCGGATCGTTGGCGTTGAACAGGATGAGCGGATGCATGTTGCCGTCGCCGGCATGGAAGACATTGGCGACGCGCAGGCCGTATTTCGCCACGATCTCCGCCGTGCCGCGCAGCACATGCGGCAGTTGCCCGAGCGGCACCGTGCCGTCCATGCAGATATAGTCGGCGATGCGGCCGGTCGCGCCGAAGGCGGACTTGCGTCCCTTCCAGATCAGCGCGGCCTCGGTCGCCGACTGGCTTTCCTTGACGACCTTCACGCCATGACGCCCGGCGATCTCGATGATGCTGGCCAGCATGGCCTCCATCTCCGCCTCGGATCCCTCGACCTCGACGATCAGGAGCGCCTCGACATCCATCGGATAGCCGGCCTGGGCGAAGGCCTCGCAGATCTCGATGGCGGGCTTGTCCATGAATTCGATGGCGACGGGGATGATGCCCGCGCCGATGACATCGGCGACGCAGGCACCCGCCGCCTCCGAGCTGTCGAAGCCGAAGAGAACCGGCCGCGCGCCTTCCGGCTTGGCGAGAAGCCGCACCGTCGCCTCGGTAACGATGCCGAGCTGGCCCTCGCCGCCGCAGACGACGCCGAGAAGATCGAGCCCTCCGGCGTCGAGCGCCTTGCCGCCGAGATCGATGATCGTGCCGTCGATCAGCACCAGCTTGACGCCGAGCAGGTTGTTGGTCGTCACGCCGTATTTCAGGCAATGCGCCCCGCCGGAATTCATGCCGATATTGCCGCCGATGGTGCAGGCGAGCTGCGAACTGGGATCGGGCGCGTAGAAATAGCCGTCGGCGGAAACGGCCTCGGAAATGTTGAGATTGGTGACGCCGGCCTGCACGGTTGCCGTGCGGTTGGCGTAATCCACCTCCAGGATGCGCGCCATCTTGGACAGGCCGATGACGACCGCGTCCTCCTGCGGGATCGCGCCGCCCGAAAGCGAGGTGCCGGCACCGCGCGGCACGACCGGCACCCCGTAGCGATGGCAATATTTGAGGACGGCGGCGACCTGCGCGGTGGTTTGCGGAAGCGCGACGGCGAGCGGTACGCGGCGATAGGAAACGAAGGCGTCGGTCTCGAAGGGCACCAGCTCGCGCGGCTCGTGCATGAGGCAGCCTTCCGGCAGGAGGTCGAGCAGGTCGGCGACGATCTCCCGGCGGCGCGACAGCACCGCTTTGCGCGGCTCCAGAAAGCCGATTTGATCCATGCCCATACGCCTCTCTCCAAGTGGTCTGTTTTCTTTACCACTTCCTATTATGAGGTGCAAATGCTAAGCATTTTTTCCGCTTCGGCAACATTGGATATGACTGCATGACGAACCTCGGCGATCTCGAAATTTTCTCTCGTGTCATCGCCGTGGGCAGCATGTCAGCCGCCGGCCGGGCCCTCGGCCTATCCCCCGCCGTCGTCTCCAAACGCGTGAAAAGACTGGAAGAACGCCTCGGCACCCGCCTCTTCCAGCGCACGACGCGGCAGATCTCCCTGACAGAAGCGGGCCAGGGTTTCTACGAGCGCATCGTCGGCATTCTTGCCGGTATCGAGGAGGCGGAAGCCTTCGTTTCCGGCAGGTCCGGCGCGGTGCGCGGTACGCTGCGCATTTCCGCGCCCACCTCCTTCGGCCGCCTGCACATCGCGCCCCATCTGAAGGGCTTCATGGACAGCCATCCCGAGCTGGTCATCAACCTTGTCCTGGCGGACGATTTTTCCGATATCGTCGGGGGCGGCTTCGATCTGGCGATCCGCATCGGCGAATTGTCGGATTCCTCGCTGGTCGCCCGGCGGCTTGCCTCGGTACGGCGCATCCTCTGCGCCTCGCCCGACTATATCGCGCGCCACGGCATGCCGGCCTCGCTCGAGGAGCTTGCCCAGCATGTCTGCCTGCCGCCGCACACGCAGGACGTCTGGCGGCTGGAGGGGCCGAAAGGCAACGAGACCTATCGTCCGCAGGGCGCGCTCTACACCAATTCGAGCGAGGTGGTGACCGAGGCGGTCCTGGCGGGCATGGGCATCGCGCTGCGCTCCACCTGGGATATCGGTCCGGCGCTGAAGAACGGCGAGCTCAGGCAGGTGCTGCCGGACTACGAGGGCTCGCGCAACGTCGTGCTCTCCGCCGTCTATCCGAGCCGGCAGTTCCTGCCGGTCAAGGTGCGGCTGTTCATCGATTACCTCGCCGATCTCTACGGCCCCCTGCCCTATTGGGAGCGCTGAGGACGGATTGGCGCGAGGACGGCCTTGCGCTAGGATGCGGCTATCCGTGGGAGGGATAGTCCATGATCGGCAGAGCAACAGCATTCGCAGCCCTGTTCGGGCTGGCGGCCACCCCTGTCCTGTCCAAGCCGCTCGATCCGCTGCTGGAAGGTTTTGACGAGGCCTGCGCCTATACCGACGCGCTGGGCGCGCTGCTGCAATCGAGCTACGCCTTCGCCCGCAAGGAAGGCAAGGTCGAGATTCCCGCCGGCTACGAGGCATCCTTCGGAACGCCCAGCGTCAAACCGGTGGAAGACTATCTGCAGATCACCCTTCCCATACTGGAGGGCACCTGGCGGGGCGTGCCGATCAAGGAGATCGAGGCTTTCATCACCCCACTCGAAAGCGGCTTCAGCTCCCATGCCATCGTCTTCCCGACGGAAGCGCTGAAGGATGCGCAGGCCGCCTTCAAGGACCGCGGCATCGCTGCCCAGAAGGAACTGACCGCCACGGATGAAAACGACTTCGGCTGGCAGACGGGCTTTATCGTCACCGACGGCGTGCCGCGCTACGAGTGCGATCTTTCGACCTGACCAAAGCATTTCCAGTCGAAGCGGCATCGCTTCGGCGCCGAATAATGCGGCAAGAACAAAGCCCTTAGTGCTTGTCCTCTTCCGCATGGCGGTTGCGGATGGCGCGGACGAGCAGCCACATGCCGAGGATGACGAAGGGCACCGCGACGCCGGTCAGCGTTTCCGGCTTGACCGGCAGGCCGAGCCCGTGCGCCGCCTTGGCCACATAGCCGAACAGCCCCACGACATAATAGGAGATCGCCGCCACAGAGAGGCCCTCGACGGTCTGTTGCAGGCGCAGCTGCAGCTTCGCGCGGCGGTCCATCGAATTGAGCAGCGTCGAATTGAGCTGCTCAAGCTCCACGTCGATCCAGCTTCGCAGCAGCGCCGTGGCGCGGGCGAGCTTTCGCGACAGGTTCGCCTGCCGCTCCTCGACGGACTGGCAGGTGCGCATGGCGGGCGCGAGGCGCCGCTCGAGGAAGGAGCCGAGCGTCTCGTAGCCCGGCACCGCCGTTTCCGCCAGCGTGCGGATGCGTTCCTGCACGATGCCATAATAGGCGCGGCTGGCGCCGAAACGGTAGAGCGAGAGCGCGGCATTCGCCTCCAGTTCGGCGGCAAGCCGGGTGATCTCGGTCAAAAGCTCGTCGGCCTTGTCGCGGGCATGCTGCTTCATCGAATTGGTGATGCCCGTCAGCCCGTCCTCGATGCGCCGGATATCCGGCGAGAGCGACTGGGCGAGCGGCAGGCCCATCATGGCGAGTGTCCGGTAGGTCTCGATGTCGAGCAGGCGCTGGACGAGCGCGCCGCGCCCGGCCTCGGTCATGCCGGCGTCGATGATCAGCATCTGCGTCAGCCCGTCGCCGTTCTGGCGGAAGTCGGTGAGGATGAAGCCCTGGCCGTTCTTGATTTCGCTGTAACAGAGACTGGTGGGATCGAAGGCGGAGATCGCCTGGCGCGCCTCCGGCGTATCCGGCCGGATTTCCAGGCGGATACCGGAGATCAGCGTGCCGGGCGGCGAAAAGCTGTCGCCGAACGGATGGACCGGGACCTCGCCGCCGAATTTCTCCGGCGCCGGCGCATCCCAGAAATAGGTCGAGAACTCGGTATGCCGCTCCCAGCGCAGCGTGCCCTGCCCCCAGCTCAGCGCGTGGTGGCTGGAATCGCGGCCGGGCGGCGAGATGCCGCGCGAGCGCGACAGTTCCGCCATCACGGCCTGATCGACCGCCGAGCCGCCCTCCGTCAGGAAGGCGAGCTGGAAGATGACGCGGGGCGACGACACCAGCGCATACGGTCTTGCATGAATTTCCCCGAGCGCCTGCGCGCGGGCGGTCGCCTGCGGAAAGGCGAAGCTGCCTTTTGCCATCTCTGCACCTTCCCCTCATGTGCAACAGCATAGTCTTAACAAATGTCAGGGATGCGCAGATAGGGCGCATTGACGCAGGGGGCGAAGCAGAAGTGGACAAGATTCTTGACCAGTTTCCGCCCGCATTGGTAGTGTAGCGTCGTGACCGACACCGCCTTCGACCTTTTCGCCCGCATCAGCCACAGCCGGACCTCCGATGAGGTCGTACGGCAGATCGAGCTTTTGCTGCTCGAAGGCGTGCTGCGCGATGGCGACCGGCTGCCCGGCGAGCGCGAACTTGCCAAACGCCTCGACGTCTCGCGCCCGATCCTGCGCGAGGCATTGAAGGAACTGGAAAACCGGGGGCTGCTCATCAGCCAGCACGGCGGCGGCACCTATGTCGCCGACATTATCGGCCAGGTCTTCTCCCCGCCCGTCATCGACCTCATCGCCCGTCACCAGCGGGCGACGGAGGACTATATCGAGTATCGCCGTGAACTGGAGGGCATCACCGCCGAGCTTGCCGCCCGCCGCGCGACGGACTACGACCGGCAGATGCTGACGCGCATCATGGAGGCGATGCGCGCCGCCCATGCGCAGGGCTCTTTCGACGCCGAGCTGGAAACCGATGTCGAGCTGCACAATGCCGTCGGCGAGGCTGCGCACAATGTCGTGCTGCTGCACACGCTGCGCGCCTGCTACCGGCTGCTGGCGCAGGGGATTTTCTTCCACCGCCATCTCGTCTTTTCCTCGCAGGAAGCACGCGGCCACCTGCTGGCCCAGCACGAGGCGATCTATGCCGCGATCATGACGGGGGATGGAAACGCCGCGCGACAGGCCGCGCACGCCCATATGGACTATATCGCCGTCGCGATCCGCGATGCCGAGCGCAGCGGCGAATGGCAGCGTATTTCACAGTTGCGCATGCAAAAGCGTGGACTTCCCCAACAAGCCTGACTTGCGCCGCAAATCTCACGCAAGCAAGATATCCTACAACGACTCAGAGAGCGCATCCCGACAAGAGGAATGAAAAAGACCTTGAACATTCTCAACCGCATCGTCAGCGACGTCCATCTCATGTTTCGCCGCCCCGTGCGCGAACAGTATGGCGCGCTGTGCTACCGGTTGAAGAAGAAGCGTCCTGCGGTCGAAATCCTCCTCATCACCAGCCGCGACACCGGCCGCTGGGTCATTCCCAAGGGCTGGCCCATGGACGGCAAGAGCGCTTCGGCCGCCGCCGCCCGCGAGGCCTGGGAAGAGGCCGGCGTGAAGGGCGTCATCAGCGAGGAGCCGATCGGCAACTATCACTACATGAAGGGCCTGCCGGAGGGCTTGAAGGTCGAGTGCCTGGTGCGCGTGTTCCCGATGGTCGTCGACGACATCTGCAAGAATTTCCCGGAAAAGGACCAGCGGCGCGCCGAATGGGTCGACTGCACGGAGGCGGCGCGCCGCGTGCAGGAGCCGGGCCTGAAGACACTCATTCTCGCCTTCGAGCAGAAAATCCTCGCCGGAATCGATCTCGCTGCGAAAAACGGCGCGACCGGCGCCTGATGGCGCCGTTGTCATATTGCCGCCGGTGCCCTGAAACGGTAGTGCCTGTCGACAAAGACGGAGCAGCATGAATGGCGAATTCTCAGGTCCAGCTTCGCAAGCCGACGCTGGACAAGGATCTCGAAAAACTCACCTTCACCGAACAGGCCACGCATTTCGTGCTGCGGTCGTGGACGGGCGTGGGCATTTCCCTGGTCTTCCTGGCGATCGCCATGGCCGTCGCCAGCGGTTTCGCCACCGGCACGCCCGGCGTGCTCGTCGTCGCCGTCACGGCGGCGCTGGCGGCCTACATGGCCATGAACATCGGCGCCAACGACGTCACCAACAATGTGGGCGCGGCCGTCGGCGCACGTGCCATGAGCATGGGCGTGGCGCTCGTCATCGCCGCGATCTTCGAGATTGCAGGGGCCTTGCTCGCCGGGCAGGGCGTGGCGCACACGGTTGCCTTCGGCATCGTCGACAGGGCGATCTTCCCCAATGCCGAGACCTATGCCTGGGCCATGATGGCGGCCCTCGTTTCCGCCGCGCTCTGGATCAATATCGCGACGCTCGCCAATGCGCCGATCTCCACCACCCACGCCATTATCGGCGGCGTCATCGGCGCGGGGGCCGCGGCCAGCGGCTTTCACAGCGTGCAATGGGACGCGATCGCCGTCATCGTCGTGAGCTGGACCGTCTCGCCGATCCTCGGCGGCGTGATCGCCGCCGCCTTCCTCTACTTCATCAAGGAATTCATCATCTACCGCGACGACAAGGTCGAAGCGGCAAAGACCTGGGTTCCGGTGCTGGTCGCGGTGATGGCCGGCTCCTTCGCCGCCTTCCTCGCCAATGGCGGCACCAACGGCGCCTACGATCTTCCCATCGGCAAGGCGCTGCTCGTCGGGCTCGCCCTCGGCATCGTCACCTATTTCGTCACGCGGCCGATCGTGCGCCGCCATGCCCAGGGCCTCGACAATCGCAACCAGTCGCTGCGCACGCTCTTCCGCATTCCGCTGATCTGTTCGGCAGCGCTGCTCTCCTTCGCGCATGGCGCCAATGACGTGTCGAACGCCGTCGGGCCGCTCTATGGCGTAGTCTCGGCGCTCGGACCCGGCATGGCCGGCGAGAAGGCAATCATCCCGCTCTGGGTGATGGTCATCGGCGCCTTCGGCATCTCGCTCGGCCTTCTGCTCTTCGGGCCGCGTCTCATCCGCATCGTCGGCAGCGAGATCACCAAGCTCAACCCGATGCGCGCTTTCTGCGTGGCGCTTTCCTCCGCCGTCGCCGTGCTGACGGCGTCCGCGCTCGCCATTCCCGTTTCCTCGACGCATATCGCCGTCGGTGCGGTCTTCGGCGTCGGCCTGTTTCGCGAGTGGTACACCCGCAATTCCCAGCGCCGCATCGATTATATCCGCGGCCGCGGCAATCGCATCGCGCCGGAGACGGAGACGGCGAACCCGGAGGAAACCAGCCGGCGCTATCTGGTGCGCCGCTCGCATTTTATGACCATCGTCTCGGCCTGGATCGTGACGCTGCCCATCTCGGCGGTCCTCTCCGCCCTCATCTTCCTCGCCCTCAACGCGCTCTTCACCTGAGAACCAGCCATGCGTGCCAACTACCGGATGCAGCGCCTCTTCGTCGCCGACGCCCTTGCGGCGGGAGAGGCGATCGAAGCCTCCAAGGACCATTTCCACTATCTCTCCAACGTCCTGCGCATGGCCGAGGGCGATGCCGTGCTGCTCTTCAACGGACGCGACGGCGAATGGCATGCGGAGCTTTCCCTGCCGACCCGCAAGCGCCTGCTGCTGACCCCGAGGGAACAGACCCGGCCACAGCCCGAACCCTGCGACCTCCACTATCTCTTCGCCCCGCTGAAGGTCGGCCGGCTCGACTATCTCGTGCAGAAGGCCGTGGAGATGGGCGCCGGCGTGCTCCAGCCCGTCATGACCCAGCACGTACAGGGCAAGATCACCAGCCTCGAGCGCTTGCAGGCCAACGCCGTCGAGGCCGCGGAACAGTGCGGCATCCTTGCTATCCCGCAGGTCACGGCGCCGAAAAAGCTGGAAGAGCTGCTAGCCGACTGGCCGCGCGAACGGCGCATCGTCTTTTGCGACGAGGGACACGGCAGCCAGAATCCGCTGCCGGTGCTGCAAGGCATAAAGGAGCGCAAGCTGGCGCTTCTCGTCGGCCCCGAGGGCGGCTTTTCGGAGAACGAGCGCACGCTCCTGCGCGGCCTCGATTTCGTGACCCCCATTCCGCTCGGCCCGCGTATCCTGCGCGCCGATACGGCCGCCGTTGCCGCCCTCGCCGTCATCCAGGCGGCGATCGGTGACTGGACCTAGGATTCCTTGAAAAATCGAATGGGTTTTTTTGAACCTGCCTTGAAAGGAATTCGCTTGCACCGCATCTAATTCCGGTCCAAGCACCCTCCCAAGGCCCAGCGGCTCCGCCGGGCGCCATCCGTTCAGAAGAAGACCGACCATGGCCCGTGATACCACCGACCAGACCCCCATCCGCTCCGTTGCAGACATGGCCGAGTACCTCGCCGACGGCAACAAGCCGAAGGAAAAGTTCCGCATCGGCACCGAGCACGAAAAATTCGTCTTCTTTACGGCCGACAACAGCCCCGTCCCCTATTTCGGCGAGGCGAGCATTTCGGCGCTTCTCAACGGCATGCAGGCCAAGACCGGCTGGGAGCCGATCATGGATGCCGGCAACATCATCGGCCTTGCCGAACCTTCCGGCATGGGCGCGATCTCGCTGGAGCCGGGCGGCCAGTTCGAGCTTTCCGGCGCGCCGCTGGAAAACCTGCACCAGACCTGCAAGGAATCCAACCAGCACCTGGCCACGCTGCGCGAGATCGCCGAACCGCTCGGCATCCGCTTCCTCGGCATCGGCGGCAGCCCGACATGGTCGTTCGACCAGACGCCGCGCATGCCGAAGAGCCGCTACGACATCATGACCCGCTACATGCCGAAGGTCGGCACCAAGGGCCTCGACATGATGTACCGCACCTGCACGATCCAGGTGAACCTCGACTTCTCCTCCGAAGCCGACATGCGCCGCAAGATGCAGGTGTCGCTGAAGCTGCAGTCGATGGCGACCGCGCTCTTCGCCTCCTCTCCCTTCACCGAAGGCAAGCCGAACGGCCTTCTCTCCTGGCGCGGCGACATCTGGCGCGACACGGACAACAACCGCGCCGGCCTCATCCCCTTCGCGTTCAAGCCGGACTTCGGCTTCATCGACTATGTCGAATGGGCGCTCGACGTGCCGATGTATTTCGTCGTGCGCGACGGCAAGTACCACGACTGCACGCACATCACCTTCCGCCAGTTCATGGCCGGCGCGCTCAAGGGCGAGATTGCCGACTGGGAGCCGAACCTCGGCGACTGGACGAACCACCTTTCCACGCTCTTCCCCGACGTGCGCCTGAAGCGTTTCCTTGAAATGCGTGGCGCCGATGGCGGCCCGTGGCGGCGCATCTGTGCGCTGCCCGCCTTCTGGGTGGGCCTGCTCTATGACGACGGCGCGCTCGATGCCGCCGAAGCCTTGACGCGCGACTGGTCGGTCGAGGAAGTCACCGCGCTTCGCAACGCCGTGCCCGCGCAGGGCCTCAAGGCCGAATTCCGCGGCAAGCCGCTGCTGGATATCGCCCGCGAAGTCGTTTCGATCTCCCGCCAGGGTCTTGCCGCCCGCGCCCGCGTCAATGGCGACGGCGTCGACGAAACCATCTTCCTTGCCCCGCTCGACGAAGTGCTGGCGAAGAAGGCGACGCTCGCCGAAGACATGCTGGCGCTCTACAACGGCCGCTGGAACGGTTCGGTCGAGCCGGTCTTTACCGAATACCAGTACTGAGCGAGGCCGCTGAAAAAGCGGTTTGCGCGGCCAGAATTCCCGTTATAGTGCAGGCAGATGCCTGCCATTGGGCCTGCCAACGGGAAGAGGTTCGCCATGCTTTCGCTCTACGACATGATGATGCAGGCGCAGAACGGCAACGCCGTGGAAACCATGGCGCGCCAGTTCGGCCTTGCGCAGGAGCAGGCGACGAAAGCCGTCGCCGCGCTGATGCCGGCCTTTTCCGAGGGTTTCAAGCGCAACACCGCCAATCCCTATGACATGGCGGCGTTCATGAAGGCGCTGACATCCGGCGAGCACGCCAAATATTTCGAGGACATCAGCCGGGCCTTCACGCCGCAGGGCATGGCGGAGGGCAACGGCATTCTCGGTCATCTCTTCGGCAACAAGGAGGTTTCCCGCGCGATCGCCGCGCAGGCGGCGCAGATGACCGGTATCGGCCAGGAAATCTACAAGCAGATGCTGCCGGTCATGGCGAGCACGCTGATGGGCGGCATCTTCAAGCAGTCGCTCGCGCCGTTCCTTCCCGGCGCAGGCGCGACGCAGGCCAATCCGTTTGCCGACATGATGCAGCAATGGGCCGAGGCGGCGGGTCTGGCGAAAAAGCAGGAACCGGCCAACCCCTTTATCGACAATCCCTTCACGCAGGCTGCCCAGGAATTCTTCGGCGCGGGCCAGAAGAAGGATGCACCGGCCAATCCCTTCACCGACAATCCTTTCGCCAAAGCCTTCCAGGACATGATGGCGAGCATGGCCGGCCAGCCGGCGGCGAGCGAAAAGCCGGGCGAGCCGGAAGCCTCGCCGGCGGATTCGTTGAAAAGCCTCGTCAACACGATGTTCGACACCGGCCTTGAAATGCAGAAGGACTACCAGCGCAACGTCGAGACGATCTTCGAGACCATGCGCGGCGGCATGGACACGGACGGCAGGAAGACCTGACGATCAGGCCGCCTGCCTGCCCAGTTCCGCCTCTGCCGGCACGTTGAACCGTTCGACGATGGCGGCAAGCGAGCGCGTATCGCCGGCAAGACCCGACATGCCGGCCGCCGTCTGGGACACGGCCTGACGGTTCTGGGCCGTCACCTGCTCCATCGCGCCCATCGAGCGGCTGATATCGCCGAGGCTCGACGATTGCTGGTTGGCCGCAGCGGCGATCGAATGGATGTGGTCGTTGATGCGGCTCACCTGCTCGGCAATGCCGGAAAGCGCCGCGCCCGTCTGCTGCACGAGATCCACGCCCTTCGCCACTTCCATGCCCGACTTGGTGATCAGCGCCTTGATGTCCTTGGCCGCAGTGGCCGAGCGCTGGGCGAGTTCGCGCACTTCCTGCGCGACGACAGCAAAGCCCTTGCCGGCCTCCCCTGCCCGCGCCGCCTCGACGCCGGCATTCAGCGCCAGCAGGTTCGTCTGGAAGGCGATCTCGTCGATGACGTTGATGATGCTCGAGATTTCGCGCGAGGCCCCCTCGATGCGCTCCATGGCCGAAACCGCATCCGAGACGACGCCGCTCGACCGATCGGTGCTGCTCTTGGCTTCCGTCGCCATGCGCGTGGCCTCGCCCGCGCGCGCGGTGGAGCTGCGGATCGCCTCCATCATCTGGCCGACAGCCTCGCTCGTGCGCTCCAGCGCCTCGACCTGGCTTTCGGTGCGCTCGGCAATGTCGCGGGCGGCGGCATCGACATGGGCCACCTTGCCATCGATCGAGCGGGCATTGGAGGAAACGGCGGCGATGGTTTCGGCAAGGCGGCGGACGGAGGTGTTGAAGTCCACCCGCAGCTCATCGAGCCCCTCGGCAAATGCATGGTCAATGACCGTCGACAGGTCACCCGCAGACAGGCGCTCCAAGGCCGCACCCAGCGTTTCGACCGCCTCCTGCACCTGACGCTGCTGCTCGGCCTTGGCGGCCTCCTGCGCTCGCTGCTCGCGGGCGGCATGGTCACGCGTCTCCGTGCTCGAACGCTCCAGCGCCTCCTTCTCCAGCGCCGCGGTGCGGAAGACGGCGACGGAACGCACCATGTCGCCGATCTCGTCGGCCCGGTTTTCCCTCGGAAGCTGGATTTCGGTATTGCCGGCGGCAAGGTCGGTCATTGCCCGGACGAGCTGGTGGATCGGCCGCGTCAGCGCGCGGGAGAACACCGTGGCCGCGAAGATCGCAAGACCGATGATCACGGCGGTGAGGCCGAGCACGATCAGCGTGCCGCGCATCAGGCCGGCGCTCGCTTCCGCGCGGGTGATCTTGGCGACCACCGACCAATCCGCGCCGCCGAAGGACAACGGCGAAGCGGCGGCATACAGATCCGTGCCCGCGGCATCGGTGATCGCGCCGTGGGTTTCACTGCCGACCGGCAGGTTCGTGATATCGAGGCGGACCTTCAGTGCGTCCGGCTCGGGCGTGCGGGCGGAATCGGTCAGCACCAGGCCGTCGGCGCGCACCAGCACCGTCTCGCCGGTCTCGCCGAGCCCCTTGCTGTTGCCGAAGATGGCGTCGATCTTGGCGTTCGGCACGCGGATCGCCATGATGCCGAGCGTGCGGCCGTTCATGACGATGGGC
Organism: Shinella sp.; assembly: GCF_049651085.1. Classification (GTDB taxonomy): domain Bacteria; phylum Pseudomonadota; class Alphaproteobacteria; order Rhizobiales; family Rhizobiaceae; genus Shinella. Next base: position 89,084 of record NZ_JBASBL010000014.1, on the reverse strand, counting down.
GCGGCGACGAAGGCCGCCGGCGCGCCGCCGAGCGCGGCATATTCGGAAAAATCGGAGAAGACGATGGCGCCCGGTTCCTTCAGGGCCATGGCATCGTTGAACGCCGCGGTCAGACCGCTGTCCTTGTAGGGGCCGTCGAGCACGTTCGTGCCGAAATCCTCCGCCTTGGCGACGGAATAGAGCACGTTGCCCTTGGGGTCGATCATGTAGAGATCGTCATAGCCCTGGGATTCCAGGTGCTTGCGGAACGTCACATGATATTGCTTGTGCGATCGGTCGAAATTGTCCTTCTTCGCGGTGTCGAACAGATAGCGCGCGGCCGGCGGATTGGGATTGTTCTCGATATAGCGCTCGTGCAACTCCTTGGCCGGGTCCTTGCCGAGCGCGCCCCAGGCGCCGGCAAAGCCGTAGAAGGCCTGCGTCGTCGGCATTGCGGTGGAATGGCTCAGGAGATCGAGCTTCATGCCTTCCAGATAGGTGCGCGCCTCGTTGCGCCGCCCGTCCGCGGTCGCCTCCAGCTTCTGCATCACCTGTTCGGTGACCGTATCGGCGCTGACGAACAACGACACGGCGCTGGCGGCACCGATGGAAAGAAGCGTGAGCATTGCAGCAGCAAGGGGCAGTTTCCGGGAAATCCGCATGGCGATCCGTCCGATGGCAACGAGACAAGGGTCCGGCTCATCCGGAAGGCAGACAGCGTCATGCCCGCGGAACGGTTCCGCGGCTGCCGGAATGCACGGTAGCCGAGGGTGGTTTACCTAAAGTAAAGCGAATCTGGCGGGAAAACTCGGGAAAAAGCCCGACGCGGACCTTGGGAGTCACGCGTCGGGCAAGCGGCAGGGTTATTGGCTCTCACCCTGCGGGGAAGAATGGCGCCGCCTTGCAAGACAGGGCGGCGACGGCAGACATCAATCCAGGCGGCCGCTGCGCAGGTGACGGCGCGCGCGCTCACGCGCCACGATCGTCAGATACAGGCCGGCATCGGAGAAGAACGAGGCGGACCGAACCTCGTGAACGTCGTAACGGCACAGCCCCATGTCGAAGAGCTGGTGGTCGTCGAGTTCGCTCAACCGGTTGATCACGCGGCGATTCTGCCAGGCGCGAACAAGCATGGAGGCGGCGTTGCGGACACGCGCGAGAAGGGTCGGCGCCTGGCGGCGCTTCGCGAGGGTATCCACTTCCATTCTGCGGTCGATCATGCGCATGGCATTTCTCCTTTCCGGCGCAGCGCTCCATCGTCCTTCGATGGGGTTTCGCAGACGCCCGTGATCATTCACCGCCCACAGGGATGGGCGGCGGTTCAAAGGTCATGTCTCAAGAAGAGCCGTCTGCCGGAGGTCGTGGCGAGGCGGCGTATTCTTCGAACGGCGACCGGCGGGCCGGGATCAATCGTTCGACACCCCGTTTTTCGCAGAATCCCATTGATCAGTCCAACGAATGTTTCTAATAGTATCAATCAAACAATCTTATGAGTAACATTATGTCCGCTCCGCTAGACATCGATCAGCTCCAGACCTTCGTGGCGATTGCAGATACCGGGAGTTTCACGCGGGCGGCGGAGCGGGTCTTCAAGACCCAGTCGGCCGTCTCGATGCAGATGCGGCGGCTTGAGGAGCGTATCGGCAAGCAGCTCTTCATGAAGGACGGTCGCGGCAACCGGCTGACCGCCGAGGGCGAGCGCCTGCTCAACTATGCCCGCCGGATGATGCGCCTCAACAACGAAGCCATCGCCGCCTTCGACGACAACCGCCTCGAAGGCATGCTTCGCATCGGCACGCCGGACGACTATGCCGACCGCTACATGCCGGAAATCATCATGCGGTTTGCCAAGACGCATCCCAATGTCGAGCTTTACATCGTCTGCGAGCCATCGGTGGACCTTGCGGAAAAGATGGCCAAGGGCGAACTCGATATCGCGCTCGTGACGCACAATCCGCGCCAGCGCCAGTCCGATGTCGTGCGCACGGAACCGCTCTGCTGGGTCATGTCGGCAAACCATCCCCTGCCGGAGAATGCGCCGGTGCCGCTCGCCGTCGGCCGGCGCGACTGCCAGTGGCGGCAGATCGCCTGCGGGGCGCTCGATTCGGTCGGGCGCGACTATCAGGTCTTGTTCACGAGCTGGTCCTCCACCGTCGTCGCCGCCGCCGTCATGGCGGGCATGGCGGTCTCGGTCCTGCCGGAATCGGCGCTGCGCCCCGGCATGAAGGTGCTGACGCAGGCCGACGGCTTTCCGCCGCTCGCGCCGGTGCAGATCGGCATCATGCGGCGGCCCGGCCTTTCGCCCTCGCTCTCAAACGCGATCACAAGCCATATCACCGCCTGCCTCGACAACATCACCCCGCTGACGGCCGCCGACGACCTGACCGAAGCCGAGGTGAAGATCTTTCCGCGCGTGCAGCGGCTCCGGCCGGGGCATATCCTGCCCGGATGGTGACACTCATTCCCATGGACGGCGCTCCCACCGGCAAGGTCGGGCCGTCCAGGGTGACGATCCGCCTTGCCCGCGAAGACGAAATCGAGACGCTGCGGCAGATCGAGCGCTCGGCTGCGCAGTCCTTCCGGCTGATCGAGGCCTTCTCGTGGCTGGCCGTGGGCGACGTGCAGTCGGCCGAACGGCACCGCGATCTCATCGGCAAGGGCACGAACTGGGTGGCAGCTGCCGGCGACGACGAGCCGGTCGGTTTTCTCAGCGCCGAGATCATCGGGCGCGACCTGCACATCTGGGAGATTTCCGTCGACCACCTGCATCAGGGCTTCGGGATCGGCCGCAAGCTGATCGGGCATGCGACAGACGAAGCCGCACGCCGCAACCTCGATGCCGTGACGCTCACGACCTTCCGCACCATTCCCTGGAACTGCCCGTTCTATGAACGGCTCGGCTTTCGCACACTGGATGATGATGCGCTTTCACCGCGCCTTGCGGATGTGCTGGACGAGGAAGCCGGGCACGGGCTTTCGCGCGATACGCGCTGCGCCATGCAGCTGACGCAACCCGGCACATAAAACCCCGGCATGTCGCCACGCCGGGGTAGTAGACGCATCAGGATGCGTTGCGATCAATCGTAGGTGGCTTCCTTGCCGTCGAAATAGATCGTGCTCGCATCGCAGATGTTGATCGTCGTCTCATCACCCTTGATGCTGGAACCGTCCTCGCCTTCCCAGCTGACATAGAATTCGATGTCGCACGGGCCGTCGTAGTTGAACTCCATGTTGGCGGTTTCCCCGCCATTGAGCTTGAAGTCCATCCAGTTGGCGCTCCATTCGCCGTTCTCGCCGGTGTAGAACCCGTCGATGATGTAGTCAGAGCTGTTCTTGATGTCGAACTTCATGCCGGCGGCGAGAGCGGCCGGCGCACAGATGAGCAGCGTCGCCGCGGCAAAGGCGGCAATCGATTTGGTGACGATGGATTTCACGGAAATTTTCCTGTCTGACTGATGATGATACCGCTCGCCCGATGCTGCAATATTTTGCTTGGCCGCAAGCGCGCGGTGTTGCTGTTGCCCCTAAACAAACGGGGCCGGGTCCGCCTGGAACCTGGCTCCGTTTTGTCAAACGGATCAGTCATTTGCTTTATTCTGCCCGGCAATCCACCTAGGCAAGATTCTTCTTCAGGAACGCAACCGTGCGCTGCCAGGCAAGGTCGGCTGCGGCCTTGTCGTAGCGCGCGGCCGAGGTATCGTTGTTGAAGGCATGGTTGACACCGTCATAGATGTGGATCTCGACAGCCTTTCCGTTGGCTTCAAGTGCCTTGCGATAGGCCTCGATGCCGGCATTGATGCGCTCGTCGAGGCCGGCATAGTGCAGCATCAGCGCCGCCTGGATGTTCGGCACGTCTTCGGCGGGCGGCTGCGCGCCGTAGTAGGCGACGCCTGCCTTCAGCTCCCGCGATTTCGTGGCGAGGCGGTTGACGAGACCGCCGCCCCAGCAGAAGCCGATGGCGCCGACCTTGCCGTTCGCGCCGTCGAGCTTGGCGAGGAATTGCAGGCTCTCCTGCGCATTGGCCACCGTCGCCGCCGGATCGAGCTTGCCGATCATGTCACGCGCCTGGTCCTCGTTGTCCGGCGTGCCACCGGAAGGCGAGAGAAAGTCGGGGGCGAGCGCGATGAAACCCTCCAGGGCCATGCGGCGGGCGACGTCGCGGATATGCGGGTTGAGCCCGCGGTTCTCGTGGATGACGATGACGCTGCCGAGCGGGCCTGTCACTGCCTTGGGGCGCACGAGATAGCCCTTCATCTCGCCGGAACTGCCGCCATAGACGACATCCTTGGCGGAAAGGCGCTCGTCACTTGCGGCGATCATCTCGGCGCTTGCGGAATTGGCCGCAAGCAGCGGCGCGATGGCGGCCGCCGCAACGCCGGACCCGGCAAGCGCCGTCAGGCGCTCCATGAAACTGCGTCGGTCGAGGGTCAGATGGGTATATTCGTCATAGGCGTCGATCATCGCCTGCGTAATCTGCGGCTTGTCCATGGCGGATCCTCCGGTTTTCCAGCCGAAGCATAAGATAGGCCGCCGCCTGAAAGCCGCCGCACACAACTGCGTTACCGCAATCAGGTCATGGCGAGCCAGACGCCGAGCCAGATCCACAGGAGCATGACGACCAGCAGCCCCGCGATGAACAGCGGGCGGCGATAGCGCAGGCGGTTGCTGGTGACATGCACATAGGCATGGGCGTAGCGCAGCGCCACGAACAGCCAGCCGCCGGCAACGGTGACCGGATTGTCGGCATCGACGAGATAGAGAAGGATGCTCACGGCATAAAAGAGCACCGGCAGTTCGAACTGGTTGGCGATGGCGTTCTTGACGACAAGGCTTTCAGCCGGCTCCTCGCGATTTTCGCGGAACTGGTCGGGCCGGGCGCGCCCGTCCTTGACCGCGCCGACGCGGCGGGTGGAGAGCAGCAAATAAAGGCAGAAGACGAGCGCGACATGCGCGATCATCGGCCAGATCGTGGCTTCCGTGGGAGACATGGGATTCCTTCGACTTGTCGTTGAGCCTGTTGCAAGCGCTTGCGGATGAATAAGTGTTTCGGCCGCAAGCCTCAACCGGAAAGGGCCATGGCGACAAGCCGAAGGAACGGCGCGCTTATTGCGGTGTCAGGATTTCGGTGCCCGAACCGTCCTTGCCGCTGATCGTCCAGGCGCCTTCCAGCGATCCGTCGCTCTGCACCTGATAGACGATGAGCCCGATGGCGTCGCCCAGCACGTAGCCGGCGGCGAAGGCGTTGTCGTAGAGCATGCAGATGCCGTTCGAGGTCGCCGTACCGGTATGCCATTCGATCGAGCAGGTCGTCTCGCTCGTCAGTTCGATCGTCGCCGTGCCGCTATAGGCCGAACCGTCGAAATTCGTGCCCTTGACGTTATAGGTGCCGGCATTGACCGTCTGTGCCTGCGCAGGCACGACCAATCCCAGGCCCAGAAGGGCGCCAGCCAGTATCTTCTTCATGATGTCCCCCAGATGAAACCGGCGCGATTGCCAGCATTCCATCCTATGCACATGCAGGATAAAACGGAACAGCAACAGAAGACGAAAATGCCCGGCAAAGCCGGGCATTTCACGGTTCATCAGGGCAGCCGGACGATCAGGCAGCGCCGGGATAGTTCGGGCTTTCGCGGGTGATCGTCACGTCGTGGGCGTGGCTTTCGCGAAGGCCCGCGCCGGAGATACGCACGAAGGTCGCCTTTTGCTGGAAGTCCTTGAGGTCGTGGCCGCCGACATAGCCCATGGAGGCCTTGAGGCCACCGGCGAGCTGATGCAGCACGCCCGAAACCGGCCCCTTGTAGGGAACCTGGCCCTCGACGCCTTCCGGCACGAGCTTCAGCGTGTCGCGCACTTCCGCCTGGAAGTAGCGGTCTGCCGAGCCGCGCGCCATGGCGCCGACGGAGCCCATGCCGCGATAGGCCTTGAAGGAGCGGCCCTGGTAGAGGAAGACCTCGCCCGGGCTTTCATCCGTGCCGGCCAGCAGCGAACCGACCATGACGGCCGAAGCGCCGGCGGCGATCGCCTTGGCGAGGTCGCCGGAGAACTTGATGCCGCCATCGGCGATGACTGGAATGTCGAGAGCCTGCGCTGCCTCGACGGACGCCATGATGGCAGCGAGCTGCGGCACGCCGACGCCGGCGACGATGCGCGTGGTGCAGATCGAGCCCGGACCGATGCCGACCTTGACCGCATCCGCACCGACGTCGATCAGCGCCCTGGTGCCGTCCGCCGTGGCGACGTTGCCGGCCATGATGCGCACCGTGCTCGAAAGCTTCTTCACGCGGGCGACGGCATCGAGCACGCGCTGCGAATGGCCGTGCGCGGTATCCACGACGATCAGGTCGATGCCGGCATCGATGAGGCGCTCGGCGCGCTCGAAGCCGTCATCGCCGACGGAGATTGCCGCGGCGGCGCGAAGCCGGCCCTGTGCGTCCTTCGAGGCATTGGGGTTGAGCTGGGACTTTTCCATGTCCTTGACGGTGATGAGACCGACGCAGCGGCCATCACCATCGACAACCAGCAGCTTTTCGATGCGGTGGCGGTGCAGCAGGCGCTTGGCTTCCTGCTGATCGACGTTCTCCTTGACCGTGATGAGGTTCTCGCGGGTCATCAGTTCGTAAATCTTCTGCGCCGGATCCGAGGCGAAGCGCACGTCGCGGTTCGTCAGGATGCCGACGAGACGTCCGGCCTTGCCGATACCGCCGTTCTCGACGACGGGAATCCCCGAAATGCCGTGATCCTTCATCAGCGCCAGCGCGTCGGCGAGCGTGGCATCCGGGCCGATCGTCACGGGGTTGATGACCATGCCGCTTTCGAACTTCTTGACCTGGCGGACTTCTTCGGCCTGCTCGGAGGGCGTCAGGTTGCGGTGGATGACGCCGAGGCCGCCGGCCTGCGCCATGGCGATGGCCAGACGGCTTTCCGTCACCGTGTCCATCGCGGAGGAAAGGATCGGCAGGTTCAGCTCGAAATCATGCGCGATGCGGGTCGCAATGTTGGTCTGACCCGGCATGACCTCGGAGTGACCGGGCTGCAGGAGGACGTCGTCGAAGGTCAGTGCTTCGAGACCGGTTGCCGTTTCAATGATGCGCGCCATAGGCCAAGTTCCTTTTAGGGTAAAGCTTACGCACCAAGGGGGAACATTGGGAGTGTCCACCTCGGTTGCTTGCAAGAAATTCTTGGAAGTTGGCGAGGGCTGGTAACACGTTCATGACGGATTGGAAATAGCAAAACGCCCGGAATCGCTCCCGGGCGCTCGTCTGCACACAGGCGCTGGGCTCAAATGTCGAACTGGTAGCTCACCGGCACGAAGCGATATCCCTCGCCGCCCTTCTCGACAAAACCGGCCGCCGGAAACGGCATGTGGTAGCCGATGAAGGCCAGCCTGTCCGCGGCGATCATGTCGAAGACCCGTTTGCGGGTCGCGGCGGCTGCGGCCTTGTCCATGTCGAAACGCACTTCCCAGTCCGGCCGTTGCAGCGACAGCACGTAGTGGTTTGCCGTGTCCGCCGTCAGGATCAGCGCCTTGCCCTCCGACTCGACGCGGAAGATCATGTGGCCCGGCGAATGGCCGAAGGCGTCGAGGCCGGTGATGCCGGGCACGACCTCGCCTTCGTTCTCGATGAAGGTCAGCTTCTCGGCGAGCGGCTGCACCTTGGCGAGCACGCCCTGATGGCCCTGTTCGGCGGGCGTTCCCATGCGCTCCGGATTGACCCAGAAATCGTATTCCGTGCGGCCGGTGACGTAGCGCGCATTGGGGAAAGCCGGCTTGCCGCCCTCCATAAGCCCGCCGATATGGTCGCCATGCATATGGGTCAGGACTACGACGGAGATCTGATCCGGCGTGTAGCCGGCTTGGTTCAGCCCTTCGAGCAGGCGTCCCATCCCCGCGTCACGCCCGCCCTCGCCCATGCCCGTGTCGAAGAGCACCACTTCGGCGCCCGTATCGACGAGCGTCGGCGTGAAACTGTTGACGAAGGAGTCGGCCGGCAGGAAATTTTCCGCAAGAAGCGCGCCCACCGCGTCGGCGGACTGGTTGGTGCCGAAGGTCTCGTTCGGCGCGCCCGACTGGCGAATGCCGTCACGCACGGTCAGGACACGAAAGCTGCCAAGCTTCAGGCTGCGTATCTCTAGGGGGCTTACTCTCATGTCGGTGGCGTCGCTTCCGGTTTGGGCAAAGGCGGCCGCGCGGCTTAGCACCAGCGGCGCGGCCAATGTGCCGACGCCGACGGCCAGAAACAAGGATCGGCGCGAGATTGTCGATTGATGTCCCATGGATCTACCTTCTTTGGTGAATGGCTGCATCGACAGCAGGATGACACGCGTCCATCTAGGGCGCTGTCACGATCCTATCCCGCCGCATCACGGGCTTGTGATGCGGCGACTTCCCCTTTCCCGATTTGACAGACGGCGGAGAGGGGCGCAGAAAACGGACGGATCCGCGCTCGCGCGCCTCCGCTTTCTTCGAAACGCGATGTGCAGATGAACCGTATCGTTCCCCTCATTCTCGCCGTCGCGCTCTTCATGGAGCAGATGGACTCCACCGTCATCTCCACGTCGCTGCCGGCCATCGCCGCCGATCTCGGCGTCGGGCCGATCACGCTGAAGCTCGCGCTGACCTCCTACATGGTGTCGCTCGCGACCTTCATTCCGCTGAGCGGCTGGATGGCGGACCGGTTCGGGGCAAAACGCATCTTCCGCCTTGCGATCCTCGTCTTCGTTGCCGGCTCCATCCTGTGCGCGGTCGCCGACAGCCTCGTCGCCTTCATCGTCTCGCGCTTCCTGCAGGGCATGGGCGGCGCGATGATGACGCCGGTGGCGCGCCTCGTTCTGGTGCGCAGCACGTCGCGTTCCGAACTGGTCTCCGCCATGGCGCTGCTGACCATCCCCGCGCTGGTCGGCCCCCTCGCCGGCCCGCCGCTCGGCGGCTTCATCACCACCTATTTTTCCTGGCACTGGATCTTTCTCATCAATGTGCCGGTCGGCATTGTCGGCTATGTTCTTTCCGGCCTCTACCTGCCGGATATCCGCGCCGCCGCGCCGCCGCCGCTCGACTGGAAAGGCTTCTTCCTCAGCGCCATTGCCGCCTCCGGCACGATGTTCGGCCTGTCGGTGGTGAGCCTCCCCGCCCTGCCGCCTGTCATCGGGATCGTCACCACCGTCATCGGCCTTGCCTGCGGCGTCCTCTATGTCCGCCACGCAAGACGCCATCCGACGCCGCTGCTCGACCTCAAGCTGTTCCGCGACAGCGCGTTTCGCGCCGCCGCGATCGGCGGCACGCTGTTCCGCATTTCCGTTGGCGCCGTGCCCTTCCTGATGCCGCTGATGCTGCAGGTCGGTTTCGGCCTGTCACCGTTCCAGTCCGGCCTCGTCACCTTCACCGGCGCCATCGGAGCGATCACCACCAAGTTCATCGCCAAGCGCGTGCTGACCTTCGCGGGCTTCCGCACGACCCTCATCGTCGCCGCGATCTGCGGCGCGGCGCTGACCTTCGTGAACGGCCTCTTCACGACGGCGACACCCTTCTGGCTCATGGCGGGCGTGTTGCTGATCACCGGCTTTGCCCGCTCCTTCTTCTTCACCAGCGTGAACGCGCTTTCCTTCGCCGATATCTCGAACGAGGACGCCAGCAAGGCGACATCGATGAGCGCCGTGCTTCAGCAGATCAGCCTTGCGCTCGGCGTCGCGGTGGCGGGCACCATTCTCGAAATCGAGACCACCCTGACCGGCTCGCCGCTGGAGCTGCGCGATTTCCAGATCGCCTTCATGGTGATTTCGGCCCTGACGCTGCTTTCCGTCATTCCGTTCATCGCCATGGCCAGGAACGCCGGCGCGGCCGTTTCCGGCCACCGCACGGCCACGGGGGAAGAAGAAACGGCGGCGGTGAAGTAGGAGAGCTATTCCGGCTTTTCGCAGACGGCAACTAGCTTGTTGCCGTCGTGATCGCGCACGAAGGCCGCGTAGAAGCTGGCATGGAACGGGCGAAGTCCCGGCGCGCCCTCGTCCGTGCCGCCCGCGGCAAGCGCTGCCGCATGGAAAGCGTCGACGGCGGCACGATCAGGGGCAACGAGGGCGATGGTCACGCCATTGCCATAGGTCGCCGGTTCCCGGTTGAAGGGCTCCACCACCCAGAAGCGGCAACGCACGTCGCCGTCCGAACCGTAGCCGATCTCGCCCGGCGCGTCCTTCTGCCGCCGGTAGCCGATGAGTGGCAGGACGGCGTCGTAGAAGCGGCCGGCACGCGTCAGGTCGTTGGTGCCGACGGTGGCATAGAGCAGCATCAGGCCTCCGCTTCCGTCTCCGCCTCTTCTTGCGGCTGGCGGCCCTTGAAGCCCTTCGCCAGCAGGAACATTTCCACCGATTCGGCGCGCGAGGCGCCCGGCTTGATGTGGATGACCTGCTTGAAATTCTTCTTGAGCATGGCGAGCAGTTCGCGCTCGGTGCCACCCTGGAAGGTCTTTGCTAGGAAATGCCCGCCCTCGGCCAGCACCTCCACCGCGAACTGCGCGGCGACCTCGCACAGATGCATGGTGCGAAGATGGTCCGTCTGGCGGTGGCCGGTCGTCGGCGCCGCCATGTCGGAGAAGACGAGGTTCGGCGCCCCGCCGACCGCCTCGATGAGTTTCTGCGGCGCCTCCGGCTCCAGGAAGTCCATCTGGAGGATGTTCACGCCCGGCAGCGGATCCATTTCGAGGAAATCGATGGCGGCGACGCGCGGGTCTCCATCGGTCGAATCCGTCACCTTGGCGGCGATCTGCGACCAGCTTCCCGGCGCTGCGCCAAGGTCGATGATGCGCTTGGCGCCGGAAAGAATGTTGTGCTTCTCGTCGATCTCCAGCAGCTTGAACGCCGCGCGGGCGCGATAGCCCTCGAGCTTGGCGCGCTGCACATAGGGATCGTTGATATGGCGTTCGAGCCAGCGGCGCGAGGACGCCTTGAGCTTGCCCTTCTTGACCTTCTGGCCGAGCTTGCGGCCGGTACGGTTGCCGCCGACGGGGGGCTTGGTCATGATGCCTGTCCTTCGGGCTTTGCCGGATTGCGTTGTCCGCCGCGATGATTGCGGCGGTGGCGGCCACGACGCCATACGCCGTCATCCGCCATCATATCGGTGAGCAGGCCTTCGCGCAGGCCCCGGTCGGCCACGCGCATGCGGCGCGACGGCCAGCGCTTGCGGATTGCCTCCAGGATGGCGCAACCGGCGAGCACGAGGTCTGCCCGGTCCGGCCCGATGCAGGGATTGGCCGCGCGGGCGGTGAAATCCCAGGACAGAAGCCGCGCCTGCATGGCCGTGACCTCGTCGTCCGAAAGCCAGACGCCATCAACGCGGCGGCGATCGTAGCGCGGCAGGTCAAGATGCACGCCCGCAAGCGTCGTCACCGTGCCCGACGTGCCGATGAGGTGGAAATCCTCCGGCGCATGGACGAGTTCGACGGGGCAATCGAAGCCTGCCAGCATGCCCTCGACTTCCGAGACCATGCCCGCAAAGCTTTCCGGCGTCACGTCGCGCCCGCCATGGCGTTCGGAAAGCGTGACGACGCCGACCGGCAGCGAGGTCCAGTGCGTGATGTGATTGGCAAGGCGGCTGGACCGGTTGTCGCCGATGCGGATGACCGCGATTTCCGACGAGCCGCCGCCGATATCGAAGAGCACGACGGATTTCGCCTCGCGCCCGACAAGCGAGGAGCAGCCGGAAACCGCAAGCCGCGCCTCGGTCTCCCGGTTGATGACCTCGAGATCGAGCCCGGTTTCTTCCATCACCCGTTCAAGGAAGGCCTCGCCGTTTTCCGCCGCTCGGCAGGCCTCGGTGGCGATCAGCCGGGCGCGGCGGATGTTGCGGTGCTTGAGCTTGGCGGCGCAGATCTTCAACGCCTCGACGGACCGGTCCATCGCCTCGTCGGAAAGCCGGCCGCTTGCCGCAAGACCTTCGCCGAGGCGTACGATCCGCGAGAAGGCGTCGACGACGCGGAACTGGCCGGGCCGGGTCGGCTGGGCGATAAGCAGGCGGCAATTGTTGGTGCCGAGATCGAGCGCGGCATAGAGCGGTGCGTCATAGCCGTCACGATCGGCAGGGCGATAGGCCGGCGCGGCCTCGCGGCGCATTTCGGGCGACGGCTGGGCAATGCGCGATTCGGCGGCGGGCTCCATCGCCGGGTGGGCGGCAACCGTATCCCCGACGGGCGCCGCAACGCGCGATGCCGCCTTCTTGCCGCGGTGTTTCCGGCGATTTTTCCGGCCCTCGTCCTGGCGCTGCTCCCGCTGGGGGGATTCGCGCTGGCCGACGGGCGCAAGCGGGCGCACGTTCTCGCTGCCGACGCCCTTGCTGCGCCGGCGGCGCTTGTTCCTGCGCGCGGTGTCGCCATTTTCAATGGCCTTGGGGCGCTCAGCCGGTCCGGACATGCCGGCCGCCTGGCCTGCGGACAGGGAAACGCCAGAGGGACTGATCGCGCCCTTCTGCTTTCCCTTGCGCCGGCGCGACCGCTTGGGTCGTGCCGTATCGCCCGCATCGCGCGCCCCGGAAACGGACGGCTTTTCGCCGCTGTCGGGGTCGTTCACATCATTGCCTATGGCGCCGCGCAAAGCTGAAAAGCTGCAAGCAGGCGCTCTCTCGATCTTCGTTGAGGCGACATTACCAGTGCCTGGCCCGTTCGCCAAATTCTTTTTGTGACGCAACCGCGACACCCACACCCCTGACAGGCCGCTGGCAGGATCGACGCGATTTTCCCGAAAAAACCATTTGCATCTCGCCGTCATTTGTTTATAAGCCCGCCTCACAGGCGCCGGCCAAACCGGCACATGCCATGCTGGGGAATAGTTCAACGGTAGAACGACGGACTCTGACTCCGTTAATCTTGGTTCGAATCCAGGTTCCCCAGCCAGCGCCTTTTTTCTCAACGAATAAAATAGTTTACTTTGCAAGGCCTCAGCGTTGCAGCCTTGTGGATATTCCACATTGGCTTTTAGTTGGCTGCCTGTACTCGGCCAATCGCGCTCAAACACATCAGCCGCGGATCTTGAGAGCCCGTCAGTCTTCCTGCTGGTCGTCCTCGTCGGAAAGGCCCGAAACCGGCTCGGCGGCCATTTCTCTTCGGCTCAGCAATCCCGCATCTTCAAGTGCTTCGATGTCGGGCAGGTCCCGCAGGGTCTCCATGCCGAAGGCTGTGAGGAACTGCTTCGTCGTCACATAGGTATAGGGCGCGCCCGGCGTCGGGCTGCGCGGGCCGGAGGCGAGGAAGCCGGCGTTGCGGAGGGCGGCGATCGTGTCGCGGCTGACCTCCTTGCCGAAGATTTTCGACAGGTCCCCGCGAGTGATCGGCTGAAAATAGGTGATCGCCGCCAAAGCCATCGCCTCGAATTTCGACAGGGCGGCCGTCGGGGCCCTTGTCGGCGCGGCGGCCGCCCGGATGGTTTCGGCATAGCGGGGACGGGTGCGGTATTGCCAGCCACCGGCGACCGGGACGACCTCGTAGGGCCGGTCGCAAAGGTCAGCCCGGAGATCCTCGATCAAAAGATCGACACTGCAATCCCGGCCGACGACGCGCGCGAGCATCTCACGGCTCACCGGCTCCGCCGCGGCAAACAGCACGGCCTCGACGCGCAGCATCCATTCGCGCCAGCGCAGCTCCGCCGGCAAATCCTCCAGTTCCCGATCATACAGGCGGGCGCTGGCGCCGTCCGCTTGCGGCGTGCGTTCCTTGCGGCGTGCTGTTTTGGCACCGTCCGGCCCACGCATGGTCACAACCCGTAAATCCGGAAGGATGAGCGGCCGGAAAGTTCGCGCACCACGCCAAACCCGTGCAGTCGCTCAAACAGGCGGCTTGCCGCCCAGCGAGAGAGATTGCTGCCGGGGGCAGCGGCCGGCACCGCATCGTCATCGAGCAATCGCTGAATGACCGCCGCAGCCCCCTTGGTGCGGACCTTCGGCGCAGCCGCCAGAAGCCCGTCCGCGCGCCGGGCAATGTCGGCGGCCGAGCGCAGCGCCGTCCCGGTTCCCTCGACCAGGGCAAGGCACACGGCGCGCGCAAAGGCCGGCTCCCCCGGGCGAACGCGCCCCCTGCCCCCGACCGTGCGGAAAGCCGGGCCGTAGCGCTCGGCCATCAAGAGCGGCACCGGCAAGGGCCATTTGAGTTTTTCCGCGATCAGCATGTCGGCAAGCGCGAAGGCGAGCGGTTCTGCGTCCGGGCGTTCGGCATGAATGGCCGTAACGAGGTCTGCCGCAGCGAAGGGTATCGGCCGGCCGGATTGCAGCGCCGCGTCGGCGTGATCGACCACGCTGGCAAACCGGTCTTGCGCGGCAAGGCCCAGCAGATCGGCCAGTTCGGCCACCGCCTTCGTCGAAAAACCGGGCTTTCGCGCCGAAAGCCTCTTGAAGGCGAGGAACACCTTTCCGGCGGGGCCCGGATCGTCGCCGGCAGAGGTGAGCAGCACCGCGTCACGCAGCGCCGGTTCAGCCTCGCTGCGCCCCAACAGCCGGACGGCGGCGACGGCGCAGGCCAATGCCTGCCGGGACCGCCAGCAGCCAGCCCAGCGCGGCGCGCAGCGCACCAGATCATCAAGGGACTTCAATGCGACGCCGGCGGCGAAAGCGGCGTTGAGATCGCCTGGCTCCCGGCTGGGCGACACCACCCAGCCGGGAAGCTGGGCGGACCATGGCAGGGTCGGCATCTGTGAGAGCGCGGGCGAATCCATATCGTCAGCTTACATGCCGGAGCGGTTCATGCCACGGTTTTCGGCCGAACCGCACCGCTTATCCGTAGATCCGCGTTGTCGCCACGGGCATGGCGCGGGAGGCGGACGGAAATCAGGCGATCGGAAAGCCGGAACCGGCACCCCGCTCCCTTGCCAGCGGTTTCGCCGGCTGGCAGGTTGCGTGTGCCTGATTCACACCCAAAGAGAGGGAAACCCGTGGCTCACAAGTTCGAGATCTACAAGGACAAGGCTGGCGAATATCGCGTTCGCTTCAAGTACAACAGCGAGATCATGTTCTCGACGGAGGGCTATGCGAGCAAGGCCAGCGCGCAGAACGCCATCGATTCGATCAAGAAGAACGGCCCCGGCGCGCCTGTCGAAGACAACAGCCAGGCCTGATCCCTTCGCCTTCGCAAACGCCCGCCGGTTCTCCCGGCGGGCGTTTTGCGTCTCAGAAGGTCGGCGGGGTGCAGGCGCTGATGACCTCGCAGGGCACCGGGCCGACGCAGCGGAAGCGATGCGGCCGGCGGCTCTCGAAATAGTAGGCATCGCCCGGACCGAGGATGCGGCGCTCGTCGTCGACGGTCACTTCCAGCCGGCCGGAAAGCACGATGCCGCCCTCTTCGCCGTCATGCACCAGCGGCACCTTTCCGGTGTCGGCGCCGGGCTGGTAGCACTCCTTCAATATCTGCAGGCTGCGGCCGAAGAGATTGTCGCCGATCTGGCGGAAGGAGATCGGCCCCTTGCCGATCTCGACGAGTTCGTCCGAGCGGTAGAATGCCTTTTTCGGGCGATCGGGCTCGAAGGCGAAGAACTCAGCCAGACCGATCGGGATACCGTCGAGGATGCGTTTCAGCGCGCCGACCGACGGGTTGGAGGCATTCGATTCGATCAGCGAGATCGTCGAATTTGTTACGCCGGCGCGTTTGGCGAGTTCGCGCTGCGAGAGATTGTGGGCCATGCGCAGGTGGCGCAACCTGCCCCCGATATCGACCGACATGGCATTTCCTGTTCTAGATGTTCGAAATAGCGAAAATCGCTCTTCCCACATCCTTTAATTTCAATCGCTTGGCGTCAACCAGAAAAGGACTTGTTCGGCATGAGAAATCATGACGTCAATCGCCCAGCCAGAACATTTCCGCCTTTCTCCGAAACGCGGAAAAGCTCTGTCCGTTGTTTTTCGCAATTCCGGACGCAAAACCGCTGCGCACTTTTTCCGGAATTGCTCTGGAGGAGACCTGCCATGAACGTTCACAACAAGCCCAACGCACCGGTGCTCGACAGCTACTGGATGCCCTTTACCGCCAATCGCCAGTTCAAGGCAGCGCCGCGCCTGCTCGCAAGCGCCGAAGGCATGTATTACACCAGCACTGACGGCCGCACCGTTCTTGACGGCACCGCAGGCCTCTGGTGCGTCAATGCCGGCCACGGCCGCCGGCAGATCGCCGCCGCCGTCGAGCGCCAGCTGACGCAGCTGGATTTTGCGCCCTCCTTCCAGATGGGCCATCCGATCGCCTTCGACTTTGCCGAGCGGCTGGCGGAAATCGCCCCCGGCCCGGAAGGTGCAAAGCTCGACCGTGTGTTCTACACGGGCTCCGGCTCCGAATCGGTCGACACCGCGCTGAAGATGGCGATTGCCTACCAGCGCGCCATCGGCCAGGGCACGCGCACGCGCCTCATCGGCCGCGAGCGCGGCTATCACGGCGTCGGCTTCGGCGGCATTTCGGTTGGCGGCATTCTCAACAACCGCCGCGTCTTCCCGCAGCTTGCCGGTTCCGATCACCTGCGCCATACGCATGATCCGGCCCGCAACGCCTATGTGAAGGGCCAGCCGGAGCACGGCGCCGACCTTGCGGACGATCTCGAACGGCTCGTCGCGCTGCATGGCGCGGAAACCATCGCGGCCTGCATCGTGGAACCCGTCGCAGGCTCCACCGGCGTGCTGATCCCGCCGAAGGGCTATCTCGAAAAGCTGCGCGCGATCTGCGACAAGCATGGCATCCTGTTGATCTTCGACGAGGTCATCACCGGTTTCGGCCGTCTGGGCACGGCCTTCGCCACCGACTATTTCGGCGTGACGCCGGACCTGGTGACCGCCGCCAAGGGCCTCACCAACGGCGCGATCCCGATGGGCGCGGTCTTTTCCAACCGCAAGGTGCATGACGCGTTGATGCACGGCCCGGAAAACGCCATCGAGCTGTTCCATGGCTATACCTATTCGGGCCACCCGGCGGCTTGCGCCGCGGGCATCGCGACGCTCGACATCTACCGCGACGAAGGCCTGTTCACCCGCGGCGCCGAGTTGCAAGACGACTGGCACGCGGCGATGCATTCGCTGAAGGGCCTGCCCCATGTCATCGATATCCGCACGATCGGCCTCATCGCCGGAATCGAGCTTGCCTCGCGCGACGGCGCACCGGGCGCACGGGCCTATGACGTCTTCGTCGATTGCTTCGAAAAGGGCCTCCTGATCCGCGTCACCGGCGACATCATCGCCTTCTCGCCGCCGCTGATCGCCGAGAAGAAGCATTTCGAGGATATCGTCTCGATCCTAGGCGATGCCTTGAAGCGCGCGGCCTGAGCTTTCTTCGGCACGAAACGCTGCTATAGCTGGGCCCGTACTCCATACGGGCCCTTTTCATGTCAGCATCCAGCAAGATCGCGCCGAAACTCATCTTCCGGCTTCAGTTCGAACCGGAAGGCCGGATCGGCCGGGGGAAGATCCAGCTTCTACACCACATCAGGCAGACCGGCTCGATTTCGGCCGGCGGGCGGGCAATGGACATGTCCTATCGCCGGGCGTGGCTGCTGGTGGACGAGATGAACCGGCTTTTCCGCGAGCCGGTGGTGGAATCGCAGCGCGGCGGCAAGCAGGGCGGCGGTGCGGTGCTGACGCCCTTCGGCGAGGCGCTCATCGCGCATTACCACGCCATGGAAGAGAAGGCCCGCGCGGCGCTGGCCGAGGATATCGACTGGATCGTCGACCATCTGGCGGATTAAAGCCTGCGCCCGCCTGACTTCCGCCAGTGCGGGCGCTAAACCGCTATTCCAGCGCCACCGTCTTGATGACGGCATGAACCGGCAGGCCCGGCGTCAGGCCGAGGCGCTCGACCGACAAGGCCGTGATGCGGGCGCGCACATGATCGCCGCCGCAGGCGATGCGCAGGCTCGCCATGCCTTCGCCATCCGGCTCCACCGCCTCCACCGTTCCTTCCAGAATGTTGAGCGCGCTGAGACCTTCCGGGCGGATGGTCGCCACCATGACATCGCGGGCGGGAATGCGCAGCCGTACCGTCTCGCCCGGCGCCACCGCGGCTCCCGGCACGAGGATCGCTGCGCCGCCATCGAGGCGGATGGTGGCGAGCCCATGGGCGGCATCGCGCGTCTCGACATGGCCGGAAAGGACGCTCCCGGCCTCGCGGCGATCGAGGGAGGAGGCAAGCTTCGGGCCGCCGAGCACATCGGAAGCCGGACCGATCGCCTCGATGCGGCCATCGGCCATCAGGACGACCCTGTCGGCGAGCCGGGCGACTTCGGCGATTGAATGGCTGACATAGACGATGGGAATGCCCATCTCGTCGCGCAGGCGTTCCAGATAGGGAAGGATTTCCGCCTTGCGCTCCTCGTCGAGGGCAGCAAGCGGCTCGTCCATCAAAAGCAGGCGGGGCGACGCCAGCAGCGCACGCCCGATGGCGACGCGCTGCTTCTCTCCGCCGGAAAGATTGGCCGGCTGGCGATCGAGCAGGTTGCCGATGCCGAGCAGATCGATGACGCGGTCCGGATTTTCCGTGCGCGTGGCCTTCGGCGAAAACCAGCGGCCATAGTGGAGGTTCTGCCGGACGGTGAGGTGCGGAAAGAGCCGCGCCTCCTGAAAGACATAGCCGAAGCGGCGACGATGCGGCGGCACGAAGATGCCGCGTGCGGTATCGACCAGCACGTCGTCGCCCAGAGCCACGCGGCCCGAGCCCGGGCGCGTCAGGCCGGCGATGATGCGGATGAGCGAGGTCTTTCCCGAACCGGAGCGTCCGAACAGGGCGGTGACGCCGCCATTCGAGGTGAAGGCGGCGTCGAGCGAGAAATCGCCGAGACGGTGCTTTGCTTCGACCACGAGGCTCATTCGAGGTTCACCTTGCGGCCGAGGCGCTGAGCCAGGATTTCCGACGCGAGCAGCGCGATCATGGAGATGGCGATGGCGACGAGGGTAAGCCGCATGGCGCCGGCATCGCCGCCGGGCACCTGGGTGAAGGTGTAGATCGCCGCCGAAAGGGTCTGGGTCTCGCCGGGAATGTTGGAGACGAAGGTGATGGTCGCGCCGAATTCTCCCATCGCCTTGGCGAAGGCGAGGATCATGCCGGCGAGGATGCCGGGAAAGACGAGCGGCAAAGTCACCGTGAGGAAGACCCAGGCGGGGCTGGCGCCGAGCGTGCCCGCCGCCTCTTCCAGCTTGCGATCGACGGCCTCGATGGACAGGCGGATCGTGCGCACCATCAGCGGAAAGCCCATGACGCCGCAGGCGAGTGCCGCGCCGGTCCAGCGGAAGGAAAGCACGATGCCGAACCAGTCGAAAAGCAGCGCACCGATGGGGCCGCGCCGGCCGAACAGGATGAGCAGGATGAAGCCGGTAACGACCGGCGGCAGGATGAGCGGCAGGTGCACGATGCCGTTGAGCAGCGACTTGCCCCAGAACCGGCCGCGCGCCAGCGCCAGCGCGACAAGAATGCCGAGCGGCAGGCTGACGAGAACTGCCACCGCCGAAACCCTGAGGCTCAGCCGGATCGCCGTCCATTCCTCATCGCTCAAGGCAAGCCAGTCCACGCGTGTCCTTTCGAAATGCACACAGGCCCATATACGGGAGCATGAAGACCCCGAGCTCTCTTTCGTCATCCTCGGCTATGGCCCGAGGATGACGGAGTGACTGGCGGGGGCTCGTCAACAAACAGGACGCCAGGCTAGTGGCGCGACCTGTCGCGAGGCTCGCCTTACTTCAGAATGGTAAAACCCTGTTCGGTGAAGAAGGGGGCGGCCTTGTCGGACTTCAGGAAGTCGAGATAGGCGCTCGCGGCCGTGCTCTGCGATTCGGCAAGGATGGCCACAGGATAGATAATCGGCGGATGGCTGTCTTCCGGGAAGGTGCCGACAATGGCGACGCCCGGATCGGCAGCGGCGTCCGTCTCGTAGACAATGCCGTAGGGTGCTTCGCCGCGCGAGACGAGCGCCAGCGCCGCGCGCACGCTTTCCGCGCCCGCCACCTTGCCTTCGACGGCAGACCAGGCGCCGAGCTTTTCGAGCGCCGCCTTGCCGTATTTGCCGGCGGGCACGCTCTCGACCGCGCCCATGGCGAGCTTACCGTCGCCGACGAGGCCGGAAAGGTCAAACCCGTCCTTGATCTCGACAGTCGCGGCATTGTCCTTCGGCGCGACGAGCACGATGCGGTTGCCGAGCAGGTTCGAGCGGGTATCGTCCTTGACCAGTTTCTTTTCCGCAACGTAGTCCATCCAGGCAAGGTCGGCCGAGATGAAGAGATCGGCGGGCGCTGCCGCCTCGATCTGCTTGGCGAGCGCCGAGCTTGCGGCATAGGAGACCGTCGTCTCGTTGCCGGTTTCCTTCTGCCATGCGGCGTTTGCCGCATCGAGCGCGTTCTTGAGACTGGCGGCGGCGAAGACCGTAACCTTTTCCGCGGCGGCGGCCGGCAGGGCGAGCGGTAGTGCCGCGAAGGTGGCGACAGCCAGTTTCAGAAGCAGACGACGGTTCATTCCTGTTCTCCCATGATCCTGCCTGGCGCGGCAGCGTGATATTCCTCTGAATATATCCACATTCGCGACTTGGCCAGCGCTATATTTTCAAAAACATAATGAAGCTGCTTAAAGAAAATCGGCCGGAGCGACCGGCCGATTGAAGAAACCGTCAATGCAGGATCGGGCTGGTCAGAACAGCGCGTCGTCAAAGAGATCTTCGTCGCTCCGGGCGGCGGCAGGCGCTGCCGGCGTGTCGAGCGTCGTGCCGAAGATGCGGGCGTGCACCTCGCGCTCCGAGACCATCGTATAGGTCCGGGCGATCCGGCCGCCGAGATCGGCCAGCGCCTCTTCAAGGCCGGCCGTGTCCGGCAGGTCCTGCCCGAGAAACTCGCCGGCACGGGCCGCACAATCGGCAAGCACGTCACCCAGCTCGGCGTTGAAATCGAGGTCGGCGATCGTCTTGCCGGCCTTTGCGGAAATGTCCGCGCCGCAGGCGCGCAACGCCGTCATGTCCTCCTCCATGCCATCCCCCGCGCGGCGGATATGGTCGAGAACTTCCTGCAGATGCGCGTCCAGCGAACCGCCGGCCGTGGCGCCGGCCGCCGCGAGCTTGCCGGCATCGCCTTCCAGCGACTGGAGGGCGACGAGGATGTGCTCGGCCGTCTCGTCGAGCCGGGCGGAGAAAATTCGGAGTTCCCCCGTCACCACGTTGATCGCCCGCCCTTCCTCGCCGAGCTTGCCGCAGCGCAGGTTGGTGTTGAGCGCCATATAGTGGATGTCGGTGCGCACGAGCTGGATGGTCTTCACGCCCTTCAGCAATTCCTGCACGGTCTCGATGGTGCTCGACCCAAGCGCATTGGCCTTGCCGGCCGCCTGCTCGATGTCGCGCACCACGGCCCGCGCCGCGACGATATCGGCCTCCAGCGTGCGCATGGCCCTGTCGGCCGAACGGCCGTCGGCGGCATCCATGTCGCCGTAAAGCGCCATCAACCCGTTGATATCAGCGCCGAAGCTGCGGATCGTGCCCACCACCGTCCGGCATTCGCGCTCGAAATCGCTGGCGATCTCGACGAGCTGGTCGCGCACCAGATGGCCGACAATAGCCGTCAACCGATCGGCGGCCTCGCCGCCCAGCGATCCGCTAGCAAGGTGTTCGTCAAGGAACCGGAGAGCCGACTGGCAATGCTCGATGCGCTGACGCGTGATGTCGCCGATCTGCATGGAGGACAGGGTCGTCGCCACCTTGGTCTGCACCTGACGGGCGGAAGCGCCGACCTTGCCGGCAAGCTGCGACAGGTGCCGGCGCTGGGCGGCAAGGTCCGCCGCATTGCGCGAAAGGTTGCCGGCAATGTCGGGAACGCTGCGCCGGAAGCGCTCCAGCGCCTCCCCGCCCCCGCTCGAAGCGGCGTCGATTACGCTGCCGAGTGTGCCGATCTTGGCGCCGAGCGCACTGACCTCGCTCGAGCCGAACTGGATGCGTTCGAGGATTTCTTCCGCAAAGCCCGAAAAATCCGGAATGGCGGCACCGGTGATCTTGGCGGTCGTCGCGAAGGTCCTGAGGTAGCGCAGGGTCTCCTGCATGTCGGCAATATAGCTGCCGAGCGATTTCTCCGTCACCGCGACATCGGCAAGGCCCTGCTGTCGGTCCTCCTCGATGCCAGGTAGCGCCGTGAGCTGATCGACGGTCGCGAGCAGCCGGCCGATCGTCGCATCTGCAGCTTCATCATCGAGCGAACCGGATAGCTTTTCCAGCGATTCAACCAGTCGATTGAGCAGGTCCAGCACCGAGAGCAGCACCACGCCGCCATCGAGGAACCGTTGCTCGATACGCGAGCGGGCTCCCTCAAGACGCGAGACAAGCTCCGTCTCCGTCGTCTGCCACTGCTCTATGCGCACTGCGCTCGCTGTTCCTGACACGCCATACCCCACTCTCAAGAAACCGTGGGCCGACGCTAGGGCAAACTATGTAACATGCAGTAAATTCCCGCCTGTGCATTTGGTTGAGCCTGCCATTTCGGGGTCGTTTTCCGCCGCACCACCCGTGAGTGCAGCCCTCCCTAGAATTAAGGACCAATAAATAATATCACTTTTTCCTAATTTTAATATTATCTGTTTTAAAACAAAACTTTAAGCAAATTCCCTTCCGTAAGGTGAAGACGTGTATCAACGCGCGAGCAACTACCATTAGGTGAAAATATCAACCGCCGTTTACATTTTGTTAAGGCTATCTTGGAATTCTCTGACAGGAAATACTCCCTGGAAGAACGACTATCGGGGTAACCATGTCAGCTATTTTGCCTGATGACACAAAATTAACCTTACCGAATTCACTAACAATCAAGAATGTACTGGCATCTCTCGAAGCAATTCTTGACCACATGGACAGTAATTCGAATACGATACTCGATATCGCCGAAGACGCACAGGTCGATCTCAGCTTTGTCCAGCTCATCGTCGCCGCTCGCATACGGGCGGAGGCCAGGGCTGGCCGCGTTCTTCTTGCCCGGCCTGCCGGGGGAGACCTTTACGACGTGCTGAAGCGCGGCGGCTTTCTCGACGAGATGACACCCGACGACGCACAATTCTGGCTACATCAGGAGAAGAGTTGATGACCGCGAAAATCCTGACCGTCGACGATTCAGCCAGCATCCGGCTGACGACGCGCGTCACCCTCAACAATGCCGGCTACGCGGTGACCGAGGCGGTCGATGGTCTCGACGGTCTCGGCAAGCTGCAGGCAGGCGAATACGACCTCGTCATCACCGACCTCAACATGCCGAACATGGATGGCCTGGCCATGATCCGCGAACTGCGCAAGCTGCCCGCACATACGGGCGTGCCGGTCATCTTCCTCACCACGGAATCCGACGGCGAGCTGAAAGCCCAGGCGAAAGCCGCTGGCGCCACCGGCTGGCTCACCAAGCCGTTCGATCCCGAAAGCCTCGTCAAGATCGCCAGAAAGGTCCTCGGCAAATGACGAACCCGGACCCGATCACAGTCTTCCGGACGGAAGCGGCCGAAGTGTTGGAACAGATCGAGTCCGGCCTTCTGGACCTGACGCGCAGCCTCGACGATCGCAACCAGATCGACGCGGTCTTCCGCGGGCTGCATACGTTGAAGGGCTCTGGCTCGATGTTCGGCTTCGACGCGCTGGCGGCCTTCACTCACCATTGCGAGACCGCCTTCGACCGGGTGCGCAAGGGCGATGTGCCGGCGACCCACGAGCTTGTCTCCGCGGTGCTTTCCGCGCAGGACCATATGCGCGCCCTGCTCGAAACGCCGAATGGCGACCACGATGCGATGAGCGCCGCCCTGCTCGACAACCTCCATCGCGCCGTCAATGGCACGGGCTCCCCGGCTCCGGCCGCAAAGAGTGCCGCGCCGGCAGCATCTTCCACGCAAGGGACCGGCGGCATGCGCGAATGGCGCATCCACTTCAGCCTGCCGGCCAATGCCATGGCGAACGGCACCAATCCGCTCGGCCTGCTCGATGAGATGCGCGGGCTCGGCGAGTGCAGAATCATTGCAGACACCACGAGAATTCCCGACCTTGCGACGCTCGACCCGCGCGACATCCACCTTGCCTGGGACGTGACCCTCAAGACCGAAAAGCCGCGCAGCGACATCGAGGATGTCTTCATCTTCGTCATGGACGAAATGGAGCTGGAGATCACCGAAATCGCGACCGGAGGCCCGGCCGTGCCGGAGGGCGCCGCCGACATGGCGATGGCGAAGGCCGTGGTCGTCACCGAGCGGGAGGCCACAGCCGTACAGGCCGCGAACGATTCGAAGCAGGCGAAGTCGGCTGAAAACGTCCGCGTACCCGCCGAACGGCTCGACGAGATGATGGACCGCGTCGGCGAACTCGTCATCGCCCAGTCGCGCCTCACGCAGCTTGCGGGTGCGGGAGAAGATCTCGGCCTGCGCTCCGTTTCGGAGGAAATAGAACGGCTTTCCGGTGAGCTGCGCGACACGATGATGGTGCTGCGAATGATGCCGGTCGCCAGCCTGTTCAGCCGCTTCCGGCGCCTCGTCCACGACCTTTCGCGCGAGACCGGCAAGGAAATCGAACTCATCACCGAAGGCGAAAGCACGGAGGTCGACAAGACCGTCATCGACCGGCTCGCCGATCCGCTCGTCCATCTCGTGCGCAATTCCATCGATCATGGCCTGGAAAATCCCGAAGAGCGCGTTGCCGCCGGCAAGCAGCCCAAGGGCAAGGTCATCCTCTCGGCGCACCAGACCGGCGGCGAGGTCATTATTACCATCAAGGACGACGGTCGTGGCATCGACCGCGAGCGGGTGCGCGCCAAGGCCGAAACCTCGGGTCTCATCCAGCCGGGGGCGACGCTTTCGGACCAGGACCTGCTCCAGCTTATCTTCCAGCCGGGTTTCTCGACGGCCCAGACGGTCACGAACCTCTCCGGCCGCGGCGTCGGCATGGATGTTGTGAAGAAGACGGTGGAGACGCTACGCGGGTCGATCGATATTGCCAGCAAGCCGGGCGACGGCTCCCAGGTATCGCTGCGCATCCCGCTGACGCTTGCCATCATCGAGGGGCTGCTCGTGCGCGTCGGCCAGGGCTGCTACGTCATCCCGCTCTCGGCGGTCGAGGAATGCCTCGAACTGTCGCTGGAAGACGACCTTCGCTCACGCGGCCGCAGCTTCATCTCGGTGCGCGACAGTCTCGTACCGTTCCTGCGCCTGCGCGACCAGTTTCGCACCGGCACCCAGCCCGATCCCTACCAGAAGATCGTCGTCATCTCGACCGGCACCGAGCGCGTCGGCCTGGTCGTCGACCAGATCATCGGCGATCACCAGACGGTCATCAAGGCTATGTCCAAGCTGCACCATGATATTGCGACCTTCTCGGGTGCGACCATCCTCGGCGATGGCAGTGTCGCGCTGATCCTCGACGTGGCCCATCTGGTCAGCGCCGGACAACAGCAGGAGGCGCAAATGCGCGCTGCAGGATGAACCAGACCCTGAAAAAGATCGACGTCAGCAACTGGAACGAAAACGACGAACTGGAGGTCCTGACCTTCGACATCGCCGGAGAGACCTTCGCCATCGAAGCGGTGATGGTCCGGGAAATCCTCGATCTTCTGCCTGAAACGCCGGTGCCGGGGGCTCGTCCCTTCGTCGCCAGCATCCTGAATTTCCGCGGACGCGTCATTCCGCTCGCCGACATCCGTATCGCATTCGGCATGGAAGCAACCACGGTCACCAATGACAGTCGCATTATCGTCATTGAACTCGAACTGGACGGCGAGCCCGTACTGATCGGCGTGAGGACCGACAAGGTCAACGAAGTGACGACCTTGGCCAAGGCAGCCAGCGAGCCGCCGCCCAGCGTCGGAATGCGCTGGCGTGCGGACTATATCGACTGCCTCGTCAAGCGCGACAGCGACTTTATCATCGTGCCCAACATGCACGCGATTTTCACGTTCCGGCACGAGCACTGAGACAGTCACAGAAGCGTTTCTCACCAATTCCTGAGGGGACACCGAAATGCGCATGACAATCAAATCGAAACTGGTTCTGGCCTATGGCTTCCTCATCCTCATGCTGTGCGGCACGGCCACCTACGGCATCCTGAGCCTGGGCACGCTGAACAACACGCTCAGCACCATCCTCACCGGCCCGTCCGAACGCCTGCAATTGGCGATGACAATTTATAGCGAGCAACTCCAGCAAATCCGCCAGCAGAAGAACCTGCTGCTCGCCGCCACCCCTGAAGAAAGCAAGGACGCGCTCGACAAGAGTGACGCCCATCGCATCGCCTTCAACGACGCCCTTTCCGCCGCCGAAGCCAAGGCGACGGAACAGGGCAAGGCGATCTGGAACCAGGTGCGCGTGCTCGACGCCGAGTACAACAAGGAGGAAGACCGCATCCGCGCATTGGCCAAGATGGGCAACATCGCCGGGGCGCTGCAAATCTCGGTCACCGAAAACCGCGCCACCGTTGCCGACATCGACAAGCTGCTCGCAGAGATCATCGCGCTGGAGCGCAGCCGGTTGACGGAGGCAGGCGTCTCCTCCGAAGAACAATATGTCTCGACCCGCATGATCATGATCGCCGTCGCTGCCGCGGCCTTCTTCGTGGCTGTCATCGCGGCCATCTGGATATCGCTGACCATCAGCCGCGGCCTCAATCGCGCCATCGGCGCTGTCCGCGATGTGGCGGAAGGCGATCTGACCAAGATGGCCGAAATCACCAATCGCGACGAGATCGGCGACCTGCTCGGCCATGTCAACACGATGATCGAGCGCCTGCGCGGCGTCGTTGCCGACGCACTCTCGGCCTCCGACAACGTTTCCTCCGGCAGCCAGGAGCTTTCCGCAAGCTCCGAGACCCTCTCCCAGGGCGCGACGGAACAGGCATCGTCTGCCGAAGAGGCCTCCGCCTCGATGGAAGAGATGGCCTCGAACATCAAGCAGAACGCCGACAACGCCGCGCAGACGGAAAAGATCGCCCGCCAGTCGTCCAAGGACGCTGAAGCTTCGGGCGAAGCGGTGGGCCGCGCGGTCGGCGCCATGCGCACCATCGCGGAGAAGATCTCCATCGTGCAGGAAATCGCCCGCCAGACCGACCTGCTCGCCCTCAATGCGGCCGTGGAAGCGGCGCGCGCCGGCGAACATGGCAAGGGCTTTGCGGTCGTTGCTTCGGAAGTGCGCAAGCTCGCCGAGCGCAGCCAGGCGGCCGCTGCCGAAATCAGCACGCTCTCCGGCCAGACGGTTTCCGTCGCCACCGAAGCCGGCGACATGCTGAACCGGCTGGTGCCGGACATCCGCAAGACCGCGGAACTCGTCTCGGAAATCTCCGCCGCCTGCCGCGAGCAGGATATCGGCGCCTCGCAGATCAACGAGGCGATCCAGCAGCTCGACAAGGTGACCCAGCAGAATGCCGGCGCCTCGGAAGAAATGTCGGCGACCTCCGAAGAGCTGGCCACGCAGGCCGAAGAGCTGCAGGCATCCATCGCCTTCTTCCGCGTCGACAACGCCTCCCGCAAGGACGCAGGCCACGCCGAGAAGCTGCGCGCAACCGCAGCGAAGATGGCCGCCCCCGCCGCCAAGCGTCCCGCGTCACCGGCCTATCGTCCGGCTCCTGCAGCCAAGGCCACCCAAGGCAACGGCTTTGCCCTCGACCTGTCGATGGGCGCGCCCGATGCCGACGACGCGAACTTCCGCCAGACGGCCTGACTTGCGGCAACGAGGATGGCGCACCCGCAGCAGGGTGCGCCGAAAAATCGATCCGCTGCCTTGCCCTCCAGAAGCTGAAGGGCGGCGCGGGCGCCGACGACGCAGACTTCAGGGAAAGCGCTTGATCATGACCGGCACCTCTTCCGAATCCCAATATGTCACCTTCTCTCTTGAAAACGAGGTCTTCGCGGTCCCCGTCTCCGTGGTCCGGGAAATCCTTGACCATGAGGAGGCTTTCAAGATCCCCCACGGACCGGAATACCTGCTCGGGCTTCGCGACGTGCGCGGCCAGGGCGTTCCGGTCATCGACCTGCGCCTTCGTCTCGGCATGACGAAGACCGAAAGGACGCCGCACACGCGCGCCCTGGTTCTCGATGTTCCGATCGGAGAAAAGGCCATCACCCTTGGCCTTGTCGCGGACCGCGTCTACGAGGTCATCCCCTTTCGCGACGATGAGATCGAGGGAGCGCCGGACATCGGCGTGCGCTGGCCGTCCGACTACATTGCCGGCGTCGTTCGGCGGAACGGCGGCTTCGTCGTGATCGTCGATCTTGCGCGCCTCTTCTCAAGCACGGAAGTGGCGATGATGGGCACGGCCAATCGCCTCGCCGCCACCGCATAATTTCAGGAGAGCGGCGTGGGAGCAGCATTGAGGGCGCAGACAGCAGACGAAGGCTTGAGCAGCCGGAATTTCGATGCACTGTCGCGCTATATCTACGATTACAGCGGCATCAAGATGCCGATCTCGAAACAGACGATGCTGGAGGGCCGCCTGCGGCGGCGGCTTCGGGCGACTGGCGTCTCGAATCTGAACGACTATTGCGACTATCTCTTCAAGCGTGGCGGAATGGACAAGGAAGCGATCTTCCTTATCGATGCCGTGACGACGAACAAGACGGACTTCTTCCGGGAGCCGAAGCATTTCGACTATATGGTGCGTACCGCGCTGCCGGAGATGGTCGCCGCCGGACATAGACGCCTGCGCGTGTGGAGTTCAGCCTGTTCGACAGGTGCCGAGCCCTACACGCTGGCAATGCTATTGCAGGATTTTGTCGAAACCACGCACGGCATAGACTATCGCATTCTCGCAACCGACCTTTCGACCACCGTGCTGCAGGCCGCACATCGCGGTATCTACCCGCGCGAGATGGTCCAGCCCGTGCCGGCGGAGATGCAGCGCCGTTACGTCATGACCGCGCGCGATCCCTCGCACGGCGACGTGCGCATCCATCCGCACCTGCGCTCGACCGTCGGCTTTGCCCGCATGAACCTCATGGACAGCCCCTACAAGGTGGGCGAGCCGATGCACATGATCTTCTGCCGCAACGTGCTGATCTATTTCGACAAGCAGACGCAGGCGAAAGTGCTGTCGCAGCTGTGCGATTGCCTCGTGCCCGGAGGCTTTCTCTATATTGGCCATTCCGAAACGGTCGCCGGCGTCAGCCTGCCGGTGCACCAGGTCGCCAACACGATTTTCAAGAAGATCTGATGCCCCTACCGACCAGGAAAATCCGCGTTCTCATCATCGACGATTCGGCGAGCGTACGTCAGGCGCTGACCCATGTGCTGGAGCAGGACCCGGATATCGAGGTGATGGGGGCCGCGTCAGACCCTTTCATGGCGGCGAAGAAAATCCAGGAGGAGTTGCCGGATGTCATCACGCTGGATGTGGAAATGCCGCGCATGGACGGCATCACCTTCCTGCGCAAGATAATGGCGCAGCGGCCTATCCCCGTCGTCATGTGCTCTTCGCTGACCGAGGAAGGCTCGCAAACGCTGATGCAGGCGCTGGAGGCCGGTGCGGTCGATGTCATCCTGAAGCCGAAGATCGGCGCGGCTGACCATCTGGCCGAATCCGGCACCCGTATCCGCGAGGCGGTGAAGGGCGCCGCCGTCGCCCGGCTCGGCAGAAACCGGCGCGAGATCGCACCAGGCATGCCGACGGCAAAGCTCACCGCCGACGCCGTACTGCCGCCGCCCGACGGCCGCGCCATGGCCAAGACCACGGAAATGGTCGTGTGTATCGGGGCTTCGACCGGCGGGACCGAGGCGCTGCGCGTGCTGCTCGAACAGTTGCCGGCCAATTCTCCCGGCATCGTCATCGTCCAGCATATGCCGGATAAATTCACCGCCGCCTTCGCGCAGCGGCTGAACACCCTTTGCGAAATGGAAGTCAAGGAGGCCGTGCAGGGCGATCCGGTGCTGCGCGGTCATGTGCTGATCGCGCCCGGCGACAAGCATATGATGCTGGAGCGACAGGGTGCGCGCTATCATGTCACGGTGCGCCAGGGCCCCCTCGTCTCGCGGCACCGGCCGTCCGTCGATGTGCTCTTCCGTTCCGCCGCCCGTGCGGCGGGCGGAAACGCAATGGGCGTCATCCTGACCGGCATGGGCGACGATGGCGCGCGCGGAATGAACGAGATGCATCAGGCTGGCGCCTATACCGTCGCGCAGGACGAAGCGACCTCCATCGTCTTCGGCATGCCGAAAGAGGCGATCGCCCATGGCGGCGTCGACAGGATCCTGCCGCTCGACCAGATCGCCCGCGAGATCCTCGCCGCCGACCGTCGCCGCTGAAACCTCCTATCATTTTGTTTTTATGTAATTATAAGCAAAAATTTCGCCGGAATTTTCTCACGTTTTTACCTATCGCTAACCATGATTGGCGAGAATGGAGAAGCACCATGCAAGGTGTCTGGCGAGCGATGACCGGCTCACGAACCGTTCGGGGAACCCCATGCCCGTCATCACCTTCGCCAACACCAAGGGCGGGGCCGGCAAGACCACCGCCGTGCTGCTGCTTGCGACGGAACTTGCCCGCCTCGGCTTCCGCGTCTCGGTGCTCGATGCCGACCCCCAGCACTGGATCACCCGCTGGCACGAAAATTCTCAAGGGGTCATGGGCAACCGCCTGACCGTCGTGCCCTATGTCACCATGAGCACGATCGACCGGCAGGTCACCGAGGAGAGGGCGCGCGCCGATTTCGTGCTGATCGACCTGCCGGGCTCGCGCAGTTCCCTGCTCGCAAAGGCCGTCGGCTATGCCGACTACGTGCTTATCCCCGTCCAGGGCTCGGCCATGGACGCGCAAGGCGGCGCAAATGTCATCGAACTGCTTCAATATCTCGAGGACAAGGCGGATATCCGCATCCGCCATTCCGTCGTGCTCACCCGCGTCAACTCCATGGTAACGACGCGTGCGATGCATGCGGTGAAGGACCTGCTTGCCGCCCGCCGCGTGCACCTGCTGGAAACGCCGATCACCGAACGCGCCGCGTTCCGCGACATGTTCGGCTGCGGCGGCACGCTCTATTCGATGGATGCAAGGCGCGTCAGCAATCTCGACAAGGCGCAGGAAAATGCGCGCGCGCTGGCGCTCGAAGTGCTGAAGCAAATTCCGGCCACCCGTTACGCCGGCGCGCCGAGCCTCCGGAACGTCGCCTGAAGGCTTGAGGTTGCCGCCCACTTCTCTTCCGTCACGCGGAGGAAGGGCTGCCGAGGCTCGGCTTCTCAATGGAAAAGAGAGGTCCAGAAATGGAAAAGCCTGCCGCGGGAGGAGGTGCGGCAGGCTTTCCGATAGAACCGAATGACGACTGGGAGGAGGAGTGTCGTCATTCCAGCAGTCGGCCCTGGGAGGAGGAGTGGGCCTTCTGCAAACATCGAAGCTTCGTGGGAGGAGGTACGTTGCTTCGATAAATATGACTATATACGATTCCTGGTTATTTCATAGGCATCGTTTTGCAATGCAGCTATGCGCTATGCGCTTGTCACATATCTCAACCCTGCCGTTTCCATCAGGAAGCATGTTCTACTTCGCACATGCAAAAACGCCCGCCGAAGGGCGGGCGTCTTCAAATTCTACCGACTTGCGGTGTGTCGATCAGAAGCCGACTGCAGCGCGGGCAACCGTCTTGATTTCCGAACGCTCGATACCGAGATCGCGCAGTTCGCGCGTGGTCATGCGGTCGAGTTCGTTGACGGTCTGACGGTACTTGCGCCAATTGCTGAAGGAACGTGCCATGTTCATGATGATCCCCTTTCGTGAGGCTCTCTGTTCGGCACCGGTCCGTGGCGCCGCGTCTTTCGATGGCCGCTTTATAGCTGAATGCTGCAATGCAGAATAGCGCAAAGCAAGCACGTCACCCATGCGATCGCTGCATAGGTCTACAACGCCTGCCGGGCGGACGCCCCGGCCCTTTCCATCACGCCGCGCGGGCGGCGCTTTCCTCCTTCAGGAAAACGGAGAGACGCTTCAGCCCCTCGCGCAGGATCGCCTCGCCGTTCGCATAGCCGATGCGCAGATACCCCTCCATGTCCATGGCGCTGCCGGGCGTCAGCATGACGCCCGTGCGTTCCAGCAGCCGCACGCAGAAGGCTTGCGAGGTGAGCGGCAGTTCGTATTTCAGCAACGCCGTCGTGCCCGATTTCGGCTTCACCCAGGAGATCAGCGGCTCGCCGGCCACCCATTCGGCAAGGACCGCGAGGTTGCGCCGGGTGATGGCGTGGCTGCGCGCCAGAATCCGGTCGCGGTTTTCCAGCGCGATGGCGGCGAAATGGTCGTCCAGCATGCCGACGCTGATCGTGTTGTAGTCCCGGTGGATGGAGACCGCGCGCAAGAAGTCCTTCGGTCCGACGATCCAGCCGAGGCGAAGCCCCGCAAGGGAATAGGTCTTGGACATGCTGCCGGTGCTGATGCCCTTTTCGTAGAGATCGGCGATGGAGGCGGTCATGCCGTCGCCGTCCTGATCAGTGCCGCGATAGACCTCGTCGCAGAGGATCCACGCGCCGCAGCCGCGGGCAATCTCGACGACCTGACGCAGGAAATCCCGGTCCATCAGCGAGCCGGTCGGGTTGTTGGGGTTGTTGAGGCAGATGAGCTTCGTTCCGGGTGTCGCAAGCGTGCGCAACTCCGCCAGATCCGGCAGGAAGCCGTGCTGCGCTGTCAGCGTCAGGATGTTCACGTCCGCGCCAAAGCTTTCCGGGATGGAATAGTGCTGCTGGTAGGTCGGCAGGACGGAGATGACGCGGTCGCCGGGCTCCACCAGCGTCTCGTGCACCAGCGCATTGGCGCCGATCGCGCCATGGGTGACGACGACATTCTCGATCGCCTGCTTTTCATACATGCCGGCAATCAGGCCGCGCAGCCGCTCGCTGCCCTCGATCGCGCCATAGGTCAGCTTCATCGGCAGGAGTTCGGCAAGGATGTCATCCCGCTTGCCGGCCATGTCCAGCAGCTCCTCGACCGTCAGCGATTCCACGCAGGTCTCCGCGAGATTCAGCTCGCAGTCGTTCTCGTAGCGGTTCATCCAGATCTCGACGCCGAAATCGCGTATCTTCATGGCGGGGTCCTTTCGGGTTAGAAGACGGCATGCGGCGGGGCCGCCCCCTCGATGGTGGAACGGTATGAGCAATATATTGCACAGTCAAGAACGCGGCGACGTGCTCGCCCATGTCTCCGGCAACCTGCGCCGCTTTCGCCAGGCGGCGGGCCTCAGCCAGGCGGCGCTGGCCGAAGCCTCCGGCATCAGCCGGCGCATGATCGTGGCGCTGGAAGGGGGCGATGCGAATATCAGCCTGTCCAGCCTCGACAAGCTGGCGGCCGCCATGGGCGTCGGCTTCGTCGATCTCGTGCGCGACCCGACGCGCGCGCCCTCCGCCGAAATCAACGAGGTCACCTGGCGCGGGGCCAGCCCGCAAAGCAACGCCGTGCTGCTCGGCTCCGCCCCGGCAACGACGGAGGCGCAGATGTGGCTCTGGTCGCTCGGCCCCGGCGAGCGCTACGATGCGGAGCCGGACCCGGCCGGCTGGCACGAAATGCTCTTCGTGACCCAGGGCACGTTGCGGCTCGAGGTTTCCGGCGCGGTAAGGGACCATACGGCGGGAAGTTTTACGGTCTATCGCACCGACCAGACCTATGCCTATGCCAATCCCGGCGAGGTTCCCGTCCGCTTCGTGCGCAACGTGATTTCCTGATCCTCAGCCGCTTGCCAGCGTCCAGAGGATGCCGGCAAGCGCCGCAAGGCCGAGCGTCAGCAGCACGGACGCCTTGAGGCGGAAGAGCGCGAAGGCGGCAGCGGCGGCAAGCAGTGCGGCGGGAAGGACGAGTGTCGCCGCCACCGGCAGCTCGATGCGCAGCGGCCCGGCGGCAAACAACCTCACTTCGGCAAACAGCGTGTGCACGGCAAACCAGACGGCAAGGTTGAGGATGACGCCGACGACGGCGGCCGTGATGGCCGACATCGCGCCCGACAGCGCCGCATGGCCGCGCAGCTTCTCGATGAAGGGAGCGCCGAGGAAGATCCAGAGAAAGCAGGGCACGAAGGTGACCCAGGTGGTGAGGATGGCGGCCAGCGTCGCCGCCACCATCGGGTCGAGCCCGCCCGGATCGCGCCATGCGCCGAGGAAACCGACGAATTGCAGCACCATGATCAGCGGCCCCGGTGTCGTTTCAGCCATGCCGAGCCCGTCGAGCATTTCGCCGGGCTTCAGCCAGCCATAGTGCTGCACGGCCTCCTGCGCCACATAGGCGAGCGCCGCATAGGCCCCGCCGAAGGTGACGACCGCCATCTTGCTGAAGAAGGCTCCGATCTGCGTGAAGACGCTGTTGCCGCCCGCGAAGAACCAGATCAGCACGACAGGGCCGAGCCAGAGACAGAGCAGCACCGCCGAGATTTTCAGCGACCAGCCAAGGCTCGGCCGCGCATGGGCGGGCGTCGCCTCACCGAGCAGCGAATCCCGGTCCTTCAACACCGCACCGCTCGCCGCCGCATGGCCGCCCGCCGTGCGGAAGAAACGATTTCCGGCTTTCGAGCCTAGATAACCGACAACAGCCGCCAGAAGAATGATCAGCGGAAACGGCACCTTGAAGGCGAAGATGGCAAGGAAGGCGGCACCGGCGATGGCCACCATCGCCGGATTGACCAGCGCCCGGCTGCCGATGCGGAACACCGCCTGCACGACAACGGCGAGCACCGCCGCCTTGAGACCGAAGAACAGGCCCTCGACAAGGCTGGCATCGCCGAAGATGACATAGACATAGCTCAGCGCGAGGATGGCGATAAAACCCGGCAGGATGAAGAGCAGGCCGGCGACAAGGCCGCCGAGTGTCCTGTGCATCAGCCAGCCGATATAGACGGCGAGCTGCTGCGCCTCCGGCCCCGGCAGCAACATGCAATAGTTCAGCGCGTGCAGGAAGCGGCTCTCGCCGATCCAGCGTTTCTCGTCAACGACAATGCGGTGCATGACGGCGATCTGCCCGGCCGGACCGCCGAAGCTGAGCGCCGCCACCCGTGCCCAGACGCGCAGCGCCTCGCCGAAGGGCACGCCATGGCCGCAAGGCTCTGCGGCAGTGCCGCCCGTCACGTCCCCCTTTTCTTCACCGCGATCGATCGCGGCGGCCCCCTCGCCTGCCAAGGCGGGGGCGGGCTTGACGGAAGGGTTCGACAGCATTATTAAACCTATAAGTTAATTAACCGGACGGATAAATTCGTGAGCGACCCGTTGAGCCTGACCTTCGCCGCCCTCGCGGACCCGACTCGCCGCGCCATCCTCGCACGTCTTTCTGAAGGGGATGCGACAGTGAACGAGATTGCCGCACCTTTCGACATGAGCCTGCCGGCGGTCTCGAAGCATCTGAAGGTGCTGGAGGCGGCCGGGCTCATCACCCGCAGCCGCACCGCGCAGTGGCGCCCCTGCCATCTGGAGGCCGGACCGCTGGAGGGAGCGAACGACTGGATCTCCGGTTACCGCCGCTTCTGGGAGGCAAGCTTCGACCGGCTCGACGGCTATCTGCGGGAATTGCAGGCCGGCGACCCGGACAAGAAGAACTGAGGAGGACCCCATGCAGCAGACCATCCGGACGAGCGAACCCATCGGCCTTGTCATCGAACGCCTGATCGACGCGCCCGTCGCGCTCGTCTTCAGGGTCTGGACGACGCCGGAACACCTGGCCCGCTGGCTGGGGCCGAAGGATTTCACGCCGCACTCGATCCGCATGGATTTCCGCCCCGGCGGCGACTGGTCCGCCATTATCCGCTCGCCGGAGGGCGCTGAGTACCCGATGGGCGGCGTCTACCGCGAGATTGACCAGAACCGCCGCCTCGCCTTCACCTTCCGCTGGACCGGGGAAGACGAGCCGGACACGCTGGTGACCGTAACCTTCGAGCCCAATGGCGAGAAAACCCGCCTGACCTTCGCGCAGACGCCGTTCGAGACGATCGAGTCCCGCGACAGCCATCTCGACGGCTGGGGCGAATGCCTCGACCGGCTCACTGCCTACATCCTGCAAAACCACGTGTGAGGAGAAAGCGATGAAAAGAACGTTCCACGGCAGTTGCCATTGCCGCGCCGTCCGCTACGAATGCGTGCTCGACCTTGATGAGGGCCTGCGCCGCTGCAACTGCTCCTTCTGCCGGCGCGCGCGCATGCTGAAGACCTTCACGAAACGGGAGGATTTCAAGCTTCTCTCCGGCGAGGATCATCTTCTCACCTACCGCGCCGAGGATTCGAGCTGGCCGGAGGGCGATGTCGACCACTTCTTCTGCAGGAACTGCGGTATCCGCCCCTTCTCGCGCGGCTATCTCGAGGAGTTCATGGGGCATTTCTATTGCATCCATGCCGGCACGCTGGACGATGTCAGCGAAGAAGAACTCAGCGCCGCGCCGATGATCTACGAGAACGGCATGGCGGACGACCATGAAAACCGGCCGCCCTTCACGGCGCATCTGTAACCCCGAAAAGCGTTGCGCCGGACGGATGATCCGCTAGGGTCGTGCCGCCGGCGCAGGCAGCGAGCCGCGCACCGCTTCCGGGGACTGTCGGAACTGGTCGCGGACGAGTCGCAGACAGGCTGCACTGGCACCGAACGAGGCCCTAAAATCGGCCTCAACTATTCATCGGGGTCATGAGCATGGCAGAGTTTCCGCAGAAGGCGAAGGTCGTCATCATCGGTTTGGGTGGCATCGTGGGCGCGTCCATCGCCCACCATCTCATTGAGCGCGGTTGGGACGACATCGTGGGCATCGACAAGTCGGGCGTCCCGACCGACATCGGTTCGACGGCGCATGCCTCGGACTTCTGCTACACGACGAGCCACGACTATCTGTCGGTCTGGACCACGCAATACTCTGTCGATTTCTACGAAAAGATGGGCCACTACGCCCGCATCGGCGGCCTCGAAGTCGCCCGCACCGGCGATGACGCCTGGATGGAAGAGATCAAGCGCAAGCTTTCCTCCGCCAGGGCGTTCGGCACCCGCGCCCACTACGTCTCCCCATCCGAGATCAAGGAGATGTTCCCGCTGATCGAGGAGGACCAGGTCATGGGCGGCCTGTTCGATCCCGATGCCGGTCTTGTCATCCCGCGCTCGCAGACTGTTGCCGGCAAGCTGGTCGATGCCGCCGAGAAATCCGGCAAGCTGCAGGTCTACGGCAACACGCCGGCCACCGCACTGATCGTCGAGAAGGGACGCATCAAGGGCGTCGTTACCCATCGCGGCACCATCATGGCCGACCATGTCGTCGTCTGCGCCGGCATCTGGGGCCGCCTGATCGCCGAAATGGTCGGCGAGGACCTGCCGGTCATGCCGGTCGACCACCCGCTCACCTTCTTCGGGCCCTACAACGAGTTCGAGGGCACCGGCAAGGAAATCGGCTATCCGCTGCTGCGCGACCAGGGCAACTCCGCCTATATGCGCGACACGGGCGACCCGAAGACCACCGAGGGCGGTCAGATCGAGTGGGGCTACTACGAGACGACCAATCCGCGCCTCTGCCACCCGCGCGACATCCTCGAAAAGCACGAGGCGCGCCTGTCGCCCTCGCAGCGCGATCTCGACATGGAGCAAATCCTCGAGCCGCTGGAAAAGGCCATGGAACTGACGCCGATCCTCGGCGAGCTCGGTTACAATGAAGGCCACTCCTTCAACGGCCTGCTGCAGGTTTCGGCCGGCGGCGGCGCGTCCTGCGGCGAGAGCCAGAAGGTGCGCGGCCTGTGGTACTGCGTTGCCATCTGGGTCAAGGATGGCCCGGGCTATGGCAAGCTGATCGCCGACTGGATGACCGACGGCCGGACCGAGATCGACCACAACAGCGTCGACTATGCCCGCTTCTATCCGCACCAGCTGGAAGAGAAGTTCATCGAGGGTCGCACCTTCGAGGCCGCGCAGAAGATCTACTTCCCGGCCGTGCACAACCGCGAACCCTATGCGTCCGGGCGCGGCGTCAAGCGCTCGCCGTTCCATGAGCGCGAGAAGGAACTCGGCGGCTACTTCATGGAACTCGGCGGCTGGGAACGGGCGCACGGCTATGCAGCCAACGAGCACCTGCTGGAGAAATACGGCGACCGCGTACCGATGCGCGAGAACGAATGGGACAGCCGCCACTTCTGGCGCGTTTCCAACGCCGAGCAT
Organism: Shinella sp.; assembly: GCF_049651085.1. Classification (GTDB taxonomy): domain Bacteria; phylum Pseudomonadota; class Alphaproteobacteria; order Rhizobiales; family Rhizobiaceae; genus Shinella. The sequence goes on along the minus strand of NZ_JBASBL010000014.1, from coordinate 51,074 downwards.
CTGGCGATGAGTGAGGATTGCGGCATCGTCAACCTTTCGCACTTCCACATGGTGGATATCGAGGGGCCGGACCATGTCGAGCTGCTGGAATGGCTCTGCGCCGCCAAGATCGGCGGCGACGGCAATATCGGCAAGGGTGTCTACACCCACTTCCTCGACGACGAGGGCATGGTGCGCGCCGACTTCACCGTCTTCCGCATGGCCGACCGCTGCCGCCTGGTGAACGGCGCCGATGCCGGCCCGCGCGACTTCCACTACATGAAGCGCGTTGCCGAGGACCGCGGCCTCGACGTCACCATCACCGACGTCTCGGAAAAGTTCATCACCATCGGCATCTGGGGCCCGAACGCCCGCGAGACGCTGAAGAAGGTGGTTCCGGACCCTGATGGCCTCGACATCGAGAACTTCGCCTTCGCTGCGATCAAGCCGATCGAGATCGCCGGCAAGCCGGTCACCGCCTTCCGCATCTCCTATGTCGGCGAGCAGGGCTGGGAACTGCACATGAAATACGAGGACGGCCTTGCCGTCTGGGATGCGCTGCGCGCCACGGGTGTCATGGCCTTCGGCGTCGAGACCTATGCCAACTCGCGCCGCATGGAAAAGAGCCTGCGCCTGCAGAACGCCGACCTTCTCACCCAGTACAACCTCATCGAGGCCGACCTTGCCCGCCCGAAGGTCAAGGAAGCCGATTTCCGCGGCAAGGCCAAGCACCTGGATTACAAGGCGCGCGACCACCAGCCCGCCATGCTCTGCACGCTCGTCATGACGGAGAATACCGACAGCACCGGCGTCAAGCGCTACCCGCTCGGCAACCTGCCGGTCATGGATCCGGCAACCGGTGAAGTGCTGGTCGATGAACTAGGCCGCCGCTCCTACACCACCTCCATCGCCTTCGGTCCGACCATCGGCAAGAACATCGCGCTGGCCTACCTGCCGCACGCCTATTGCCAGGAAGGCCGCAAGCTGAACATCGAGTACTTCGCCGAGACCTACCCGGTCGAGGTGGTCGGCATCGGCTACAAGCCGCTATATGATCCCGAGAACCTGAAGCCGCGGACGTAAGCGGGCCGCGAAGATCGAGCAATAGGGCGCGCCAGCATTGCCGGCGCGCTTTTTTCTTCCCGATCAGCGCACCATCACCCCGTTCTCCGCCACGAGCCGGCCTTCCTTGAACACCCGGCGCGGCTTCGGCACCGCCACCACCGCCTCCGGCACATGCTCGGCGTCGAGCGTCACGAAATCCGCCTTCGCACCAACGGCAATGCCGTAGCCTTCAAGGCCAAGCGCCTTCGCGCCCGCGGCCGTCACCACGTCGAAGGCGGCGGCGAGATCCTCGTCGGTGTAGAAGCCGGAGCGGTAGCCGATCATCATGGCGCGGCCGAGCATGTCGCCGTCACCATAGGGCCACCAGGAATCGCGGATATTGTCGCTGCCGCTGAAGACCGTGACGCCCTCTGCCCGCAAAAGGGCCACCGGTGGGAAAGCGTGGTTGCCGGGCGCATTCGTCATGATCGAGATACCTGCCGCAGCAATCCTCGCGCCGATACGGCGGGCGGCATCCGCATCGAGATCGCCGAGGCCGTAGGCATGGCTGATCGCCACCCTGCCCTGCATGCCGAGCGCCACCGTGCGGGCGCAGATCTCCTCCACCGTGAAAGCGCCGAGCGAGCCGAAATCGTGCAGGTGGATATCGACGCCGACGCCGCGCTTTTCGGCCACGCCGAAGACGACGTCGAGATGGCCTTGCAGGTCGCGGTCGAAGCTTGCCGGGTCGAGCCCGCCGACAAGATCGGCGCCGAGACCGATCGCCTCGTCGAGAAGTTCGGGCGTGCCGGGGCTTTTCAGAATGCCGTTCTGCGGGAAGGCGACGAGCTGGATATCGATGATGCCGCGATAGGCTTCCCGGACTTTCAGGATCGTCTCCAGCGATTTCAGCCCCACCGAGCCGTCGACCATGACGTGGCTGCGCATCTGGAGAGAGCCGTTTGCGACGCAAAGTTCGAGCTGCTTGCGGGCGCGCTCCTCCATCGGGGCCGCCCGCGCCATGTTCTCGGCCTGGAAGGCGACGCGCTCGTGCACGTCAAAGCCGTTGGTGCAGGGTTTGTGCGCGATCCACTTGTCGCCGTAGAAGCTGGTATCGAGATGGATATGTCCCTCGACAAAGCCCGGCACCAGCAGCGCGCCGGCGATGTCCACCTGCGGGGATGCGCCCGTGCCCGTGCCGGCAGGCGCAATGGAGCTGACACGGCCGTTCGTAACGCCGATATCCTTCAGCGAACCATCGCCAAGCTTCGCATTGGTGAACAGGGTGTCGATAACGGCCATGATCTCACGCCTCCGTTTGCGCGCAGTTCGACCCGCCCTCCGGGAGCGGATCGCAATGGCACGCAATAAGATGCGGAAAGCCTATGCGGTCAATAGGCCGCCGCGACGGTCGCCGAACCCAGCACCACGATGGGCGTGCCATTCTGTACGCGGTTGAAGAGATCGATGATGTCCTGGTTCAGCATGCGCACGCAACCGGAGGAGACCGACTTGCCGATCGTCCACCATTCCGGCGAACCGTGGATGCGGTAGAGCGTATCTTCCTTGTTCTGGAAGATGTAGAGCGCGCGGGCGCCGAGGGGGTTCTTGAGGCCCGGCTCCATGCCGCCGTTGCGGATGCTGTAGGGCTCCAGTTCCGGCTGGCGGGCGACCATTTCGTCCGGCGGCGTCCAGCGCGGCCACTGACGCTTGTACTGGATGACACCGCGGCCGGCCCATTCGAAGCCGGCGCGGCCAAGGCCGACGCCGTAGCGCATGGCCTGTCCGTCCTCATAGGTGAGGTACAGGAAATGGCTCGCCGTATCGACGACGATCACGCCGGGCCGCTCGCCCGTCGGGTTCGGCACCATCTGGCGATAGAAGCGCGGATCGATCTTCTGGTAGGGAATGGCCGGCAGCGGGAACTGCTCTTCCGGCTTCGGCCCGTACATGGCGGCGTAGATGCTGGTATCGACCGGTTCGGGCTCGATGGCGACCCTTTCGCGGACCGGCACGGTCGTGCAGCCGGCAAGAACCGTGGTCGCCAGTCCTGCGCTGCCGAGCAGGAAGGACCGGCGGGTTACGCTTTCACCACTCAATACGGGATCCTCACATCAATCGTCATAGGGATCGGCAAGCGCGGCCTCGGGCCGGCTGACCGGGTACTTTGTGCGCGAAATACGGGCGGCCATGCCCTTCGCGCCTTGCTGCTTCAAAAGCGAGCGGAAGCTCGGATGCATGCCGCCGTCCGAATAGGCGAAACTGGAAACCGGCGTTGCGCCGGCAAAAGCCGCATCCAGCTTCTTTTGTTCCGCACCGATCTTCGCCATCAGGTCGTTTTCTGCGCCATCGACGGTCGCGGGGCATTGCGCCAGCGGGTCGCTAGGCTCGCCGGTGGCGAATTCCTTGTTGAACATGTAGCGGCCGCCGCAGACGGAAACCTTCGGCTGACGCTTCGTGAAGGCGAAGGCGTCATAGCCTTCCTTCAGTGTGCGCCAGAACGGCATGTTCGGGTCATCCTTGTGCCGCGCCATGTTTTCCGTGGTCATGCGGAAGGGATAGGCCTGCACCTGGAAGCGCTGCTGTCCGCCGTCGAGCGCTTTCTTCACGATGGCGTAGATCTCGCCGACGCCCTGGTCGGTCATGGCGTAGCAACCCGACGACGAGCAGGCGCCATGCACCATCAGCGAATCGCCGGTATAGCCGAGCGCCGATTCCAGCCGGTTCGGATAGCCGAGATTGAAGGAGACATAGTATTCCGAGTTCGGGTTCAGCATGCTCGCCGAGACGTGGTAGAAGCCCTCCGGCGCCTGGCGGTCGCCGCTCTTCGTCTTGGGGCCGAGCTTTCCGGACCAGCGGCACATCGGATAGGACTTGAAGAGCGCATACTGGCCGCTCGCATTGACCTTCCAGACCTCAAGCTCGCTTTCCTGCTTGAAGATGCGCACGAGGACGGGGCTTTCCGGCCGCATCTTCTTCTTCGACATCTCGGCTTTCACCTTGCTGGAAAGCTGCGGCGCCTCGGCAAGCGAGGCGACGTCCATGGCCATGCAGCCGGCAAGCAGGCTGCCGGCAACAGCCGCGGCGGCAAGGCGCGCGAGAAGCGGAAGCCGCAGGCGGCTGGTTTCACGAGAAAGACGGTGGCGAAGCGCAAACATGGGTCGTTTTCGGTTGTTAGGGGTCCTGGCGCGCCGCATCGGAACGGCGCATCTCAGCTTCAGAGTCCAAGCGATTGCTTAGAACTTCGTTAATCTTGCGGCCCTCATTGGCCCGTGCGCGGCATCATGCCCTGTCAGGTGCCCCGAATCCGGGGAGATTTCACGTTGCCCGAGCATAAACGCTCAAGCTGCTTGAGCTTCAAGACCAGATTTGCGGCTTTCTTTCGGCTTTCGATCACGCGGCGAACAAAAAAACGTCAGAAGCCTGCGCCGAACCGCCCGCGGGGAAGAAGAAGCAAAGAAAACTTGAATTGCCCACGCTTCCGGCACATCTGTTGTGCAGTTCATTCGATGAGGGCAAGCGATGCTGACGATCGGCGATCTTTCAAAGGCCACGGGCGTCAAGGTCCCGACCATCCGCTATTACGAGCAGATGGGCCTTCTCTCCCATGCCGAACGCTCGGAGGGCAACCAGCGACGCTATTCCAACGATGAGCGCGAGCGGCTTGCCTTCATTCGCCATGCCCGCGATCTCGGCCTCACCATCGATTCCATCCGTGAACTGATCGAACTCAGCCAGCACCCCGAGCGCCCCTGCCACGATGCCGACCGCATTGCGGCCGAGCAGCTTGCAACGGTGCGCCGCAAGATCGACCGGCTGCGCAAGCTGGAGGCCGAGCTGGAGCGCATCACCAGCCATTGCCATTCGGACCAGATCAGCGATTGCTATGTCATCCGGGCGCTTGCCAACCACGACCTCTGCCACGACGACCACGACTAGGATTCTGCAAGCCGCCGCAGCTTTTCAAGCTGGTTTTCGCGTGGCTCGTGCATGTCCAGCATGCCCTGCAGCCTGCCGTCCGCACGAATGAGGAAAAGCCCGGCGGTGTGATCCATCGTGTAATTGTCCGAGGCCGTCTGCACCTTCCGGTAATAGGCCGAAAAGGCATCCGCCGCCGCCTTCGTCTGCTCGGCATCGCCGCGCAACGCGACGATGCGCGGATCGAAGGAGGTCATGTAGAGCTTCAAAAGCTCCGCCGTGTCCCGCTCCGGATCGACGGAGACGAACAGCGGCGTGATGCGATCCGCCGCCGGGCCGATATCTTTCAGCAATGCCGTCAGTTCAAAGAGCGCAGTCGGACAGACATCCGGGCAATGGGTGAAGCCGAAGAAGATGAGGTAGGGTTTTCCCGCCAGATCCGCCGAACGGAAAGGCGTTCCATCGACGGTCCGCAGCTCGAAAACCCGCTGCTTTGCCGTGCCGGATGCTGGCGCCTTTACCGCGACCGTCACAGCGACGATCGCGGCACCGGCAAGAAAGCTGCCGGCAAGACCGATGAGGGTCCTGCGCTGCATCATTTGATCGGCCTCAGCAGGCGCAGCGCATTCAGCGTGACGAGCACCGTTGCCCCGGTATCGGCGAGGATCGCCGGCCAGAGGCCGGTGATGCCGACGACGGTCGTCACCAGGAAGACCCCCTTGAGGCCGAGCGAGATGACGATGTTTTCCATGATATTGCGCATGGTGCGCTTGGAAAGGTCCGTCATCAGCGCCACGTCGCCGACGCGGCCGTGCAGGATCGCGGCATCCGCCGTTTCGAGCGCCACGTCGGTGCCGCCACCCATGGCGATGCCGACATTGGCGGCCGCAAGCGCCGGAGCGTCGTTGATGCCGTCGCCGATTTTGCCGACGACGAACCCTTCACGCTGAAGCTCGCCGACGATGCGCTGCTTGTCTTCCGGCATCAGCTCGGCGCGCACCTCGATGCCGAGTTCGGCGCCGACGGCCCTTGCCGTACGGGCATTGTCGCCCGTCAGCATGATCGTCTTGATGCCGGCATCCTTCAGGGCCTTGAGGCCGGCGGCGGCATCGGGACGCGGCTCGTCGCGCATGGCGATGGCCCCGGCGAGCACGCCGTCGACGACCAGCATGGAGACGGTCTTGCCATCGTCGTTGAGCGCCGTGGTGGCAGCCTTGATATCGTCGGAAATCGTCACCCGTTCGGCAGCCGCCCTCGGCGAGCCGAGGAAGATGTCCCTGCCCTCGACGATCGCCGTGACGCCCTTGCCGCCGAGCGCCCGCGACCCGCTTGCCACGGGCGGTACGATGCCGTCTTCGGCGGCCTTGCCGAGAATGGCGAGCGCCAGCGGGTGGCTGGAGCCAGCCTCGAGCGCGGCGGCAAGGCGCAGAACTTCCTGATCCGTGCCGCTGAAGGCGACGACGTCGGTGACCTTGGGCTTGCCCTCCGTCAGCGTGCCGGTCTTGTCGAAGGCGATGGCGGTGAGCTTGCCGAGCCCCTCCAGAACCGCGCCGCCCTTCATCAGCAGGCCACGGCGGGCGCCGGCCGACAGGGACGCGGCGATGGCGGCGGGCGTCGAGATGACGAGCGCACAGGGGCAACCGATCAGCAGAACGGCAAGGCCCTTGTAGACCCATTCGCTCCACACGCCGCCGAAGAACAGCGGCGGGATGATCGCGACGAGTGCGGCAACGACCACCACGCCGGGCGTATAGTATTTCGAGAAGCGATCGATGAAGCGCTCGGTGGGAGCCTTGGATTCCTGCGCTTCCTCGACCAGCTTGATGACGCGGGCGATGGTGTTGTCCGCAGCGGCGGCGGTAACGCGCACGCGCAATGCCGCGTCGCCGTTCACCGTGCCGGCGAACACCGTATCGCCAACTTCCTTGCGGACCGGCGTGCTCTCGCCGGTGACGGGCGCCTCGTCGATGGCGCTGTCACCCTCGACGATAATGCCATCGGCGGAAATCCGGTCGCCGGGGCGCACGAGGATGACCGCGCCGACGGCAAGCGATTCTGCCGGCACTTCCGTCGTCTGGCCGTCCGTTTCGAGCAGCGCGGTCTTGGGCACGAGGGCGGAGAGCGAGCGGATGCTGTCGCGCGCCTTGCCGGCGGCGACGCCTTCCAGCAGCTCGCCGACGAGGAAGAGGAACACGACCGCCGCTGCCTCTTCCGTCGCATTGATGATCACCGCGCCGACGGCGGCGATGGTCATCAGCATTTCGATGGAGAACGGCGTGCCGGCGAAGGCCGCCATGATGGCGCGGCGCGCGATCGGCAGGAGGCCGACGAACATGGCGATGACGAAAGCATAGGTCTCGATAGCCGGGAACAGGTGGCCGAGCCCGTAGGCGATCACCAGCGCCGCGCCGGCGAAGATGGTCAGGCGGCCCTTCTTGCCCTTCCACCACGGCCCCTCGGACGGACCGTGGTCATGGCCGTGCAGCCCTTCGATGGCCGCCGCCTTCGGCGCGTGATCATGACCGTGCGCATGGTCGTGCCCGTGGCCATGGTCATGGTCATGATCGCAGCCGGGGCCGTACTCGTGCTTTCCCGCCGGCTTTTCGGCCGCGACAGCCGCGCCGGGCGTCACCTTGTAGCCAAGGCCCGACACCTTGCGGCGGATCGCCTCAAGGTCGCTTTCCGGGTCATGCTGCACGCGCATCGTGCCGGCGGTCACGGAAACGGAAACATCCGAGACCCCCGGCATGCGGCGCACCGCCGTATCGATCTTTTTGGCGCAGGAGCCGCAATCCATGCCCTCCACCCTGAAACGCGTCTCTTTCACATCCGACATCGCAAATTCCTCTTTATTCTCGTGAGGATGTTCTACGACCTCTAGTGACTAGAGGTGCAAGGGCCAAATTCAGAAAAATTCTGACCGAAGAGTCGCATTGAAATCTGCCACCTGCCTGTGCTAGAGAGCCCGACTTATTGCAGGTTTCATCTGCTGGTTGGGGGGGACGCCATGTCTTGCGACGCCCTCTTCCAATCGGGGATGGTCTTGGTAGACGCCCCCCGAACGGAAGAACGCATTACGACCCGTGCCATTGCGGCACTGTCCGGCTTTCACGCCGTCAAGCCGACCGGCATTGCCCGGCCGGTGAAGACATTGCGCCTGCGCGCGTTTTCCCCGATCCGACACCGCGAACGAGGTAACAGCGCGAAAGCGCTGTCATATCGCCGTGTCCGGACGACGATACCGTAACCATCGGTTTCTTCCCGAACCACGCGAAGCAGGAGGTTTGCGCCTCTTTTTTTCGCGTTTCCATTGCGTTTCCGGCTTCGGCCGGCGGCCATTCCACCGCAAGAACACAGGCCCTCCATGTCCCTCACTACGCCTTACTACCTGATCGACAAGTCGAAGCTTCTCGCCAACATGGAGAAGGTGGCGCGCGTGCGCGAGCTTTCCGGCGCCAAGGCGCTCCTGGCGCTGAAATGCTTTGCCACCTGGTCGACCTTCGATTTCATGCGGGACTATATGGACGGCACGACCTCTTCCTCGCTCAACGAGGTGCGCCTCGGCCACGAGCGCTTCGGCAAGGAAACGCACGCCTATTCCGTCGCCTATGCCGACTACGAGATCGACGAAGTCGTCAGCCATGCCGACAAGATCATCTTCAACTCGATCGGCCAGCTCGACCGTTTCGGCGACAAGGCCGCCGGCATCGTGCGGGGCCTGCGCCTCAATCCCGGCATTTCCTCTTCCAGCTTCGACCTTGCGGACCCCGCCCGGCCCTTCTCGCGCCTTGGCGAATGGGATGTGCGACAGGTAGAGGCCGTGATGGACCGCGTGTCCGGTTTCATGATCCACAATAACTGCGAGAACAGCGATTTCGACCTGTTCGACCGCATGCTCGGCACGATCGAGGAGAAATTCGCACCGCTGCTGAAGAAGGCCGAATGGGTGAGCCTGGGCGGCGGCATCCATTTCACCGGTGAAAACTATCCGCTGGAAAAGTTCGCCGAGCGGCTGAAGCGCTTTGCCGGCGACTACGGCGTGCAGGTCTATCTGGAGCCGGGCGAAGCCTCCATCACCAAGTCCACGACGCTTGAGGTGACCGTGCTCGACACGCTCAACAACGGCAAGAACCTCGCCATCGTGGACAGCTCCACCGAGGCGCACATGCTGGACCTCCTGATCTATCGCGAAAGCGCCAAGCTCGTCCCGAACACCGGGCCGCACCGCTACATGGTCTGCGGCAAGTCGTGCCTGGCCGGCGATATCTTCGGCGAGTTCAATTTCGAGCAGGAACTCAACGTCGGCGACCGCATCTCCATCCAGGATGCCGCCGGTTATACAATGGTCAAGAAGAACTGGTTCAATGGCGTGAAAATGCCGGCGATCGCCATCCGCGAACTCGATGGCACCATCAACACCGTCCGCGAATTCACCTATGCGGACTACGAAGAAAGCCTCTCGTGAGGCATCGAACGGGTAGAAGGAGACATTCCCCGAAATGAAGAAGAACGTGCTCATCATCGGCGCCGGCGGCGTTGCACAGGTCGTCGCGCACAAGTGCGCCCAGAACAATGACGTACTCGGCGACATCAACATTGCCTCGCGCACCAAGGCGAAGTGCGACAAGATCATCGCTTCGGTCCATGAGAAGAAGGCGATGAAGCAGCCGGGCGTGCTCGAAGGCCACGCGCTCGACGCACTCGACATCGAGGCGACCAAGGCGCTGATCGCGTCGACCAAGTCCGAGATCGTCATCAATGTCGGCACCGCCTTCCTCAACATGTCGGTGCTGCGCGCCTGCATGGATACCGGCGTTGCCTATATCGACACTGCCATCCACGAAGAGCCGGGCAAGATCTGCGAGACCCCGCCGTGGTACGGTAACTACGAGTGGAAGCGCGCTGCCGAATGCGAAGAGAAGGGCATCACCGCCATCCTCGGCGCCGGCTTCGATCCGGGCATCGTCAATGCCTATGCCAAGCTCGCCAAGGACGAATATCTCGACAAGGTGACCGATGTTGACATCGTCGACATCAATGCCGGCAGTCACGGCAAGTACTTCGCCACGAACTTCGACCCGGAAATCAACTTCCGCGAATTCACCGGCGTCGTCTATTCCTGGCAGAACGGTGCGTGGCAGACGAACCAGATGTTCGAAATCGGCAAGGAATTCGACCTGCCGGTCGTCGGCACGCGCAAGGCCTATCTGTGCGGCCATGACGAGGTGCATTCGCTCGCCAAGAACATGGATGGCGCGAACGTGCGCTTCTGGATGGGCTTCGGCGATCACTACATCAACGTCTTCACCGTGCTGAAGAACCTCGGCCTGTTGTCCGAGCAGCCGGTCAAGACCGCCGAGGGCCTCGAAGTCGTGCCGCTCAAGGTCGTCAAGGCAGTCCTGCCGGATCCGTCTTCGCTTGCGCCCAACTACGAGGGCAAGACCTGCATCGGCGACTACGTGAAGGGCATGAAGGACGGCAAGGAAAAGACCGTCTTCATCTACAACGTGGCCGACCACAAGGAAGCCTATGAGGAAGTCGGCTCGCAGGGCATTTCCTACACCGCCGGCGTTCCGCCGGTCGCCGCCGCGATGCTGGTCGCAACCGGCGAGTGGGACGTGAAGAAGATGGCGAACGTGGAAGAACTGCCGCCGAAGCCCTTCATCAACCTGCTCAACGGCATGGGCCTGCCCACCCGCATCCAGGACGAGGACGGCGACCGCGCCGTCAGCTTCTAAGCATCAAAACGCCGGCCGCGCTCTTCGCGCGGCCGGCGCATCCTGATACTGCGCATGTCCTCACGCAAACCGCCATGCGATTTGCGCCACAAGCTTCAGACGATCTTCTCGATCTCCAGTTCCTGCTCGCCAACGGTGACGACATCGCCGACCGCCTTGCCCATGAGCAGGCGCGCGACCGGCGAGACATAGGAAATCGATCCGGCTCGCGGATCGGCCTCGTCCTCGCCGACAATGCGGTAGGTCTGCACGCGCCCGTCATCCCGGTTGAACGTGACCGTGCTGCCGAAGGCGACCACCTCGTTCGATGCCGGCGGGGGCACCAGTTGGGCGGTGTGCAACCTTTCGGAAAAATAGCGCAGATCACGCCCGGGGCCTGCCGTCTGGCGGCGGCGCTCGTTGACGTCCTCGATCGTGCTGGCCGCATCGACGGCCTCGCGCGCTTCCTTCAGCTGTCGTTCCAGGGCCTTCAGGCCCACCTCCGTCACAAGGTTTGGATGGGGCGAAACAGGACGGTCCGGCAGTTGGGTCTCCGCTGCGGTTTCCGCGCTCTCTTCCTTGACGAATGCGACGCTCACATCTGAACTCCGTATTATTCTCAAACCCTTCCATATCTACGGAAGTTCGCGCGCAATTGCTACCGCAACCAGACGGCGAGGTCGGAAGGCTTGCGGCCGCGCCGGCTCAACGCTCCGAGTTTTTCCCATGCGAATTTCTTTGCGGCCGCCTCGGCGGCCTCGCGGCTCGGATAGGTATCCGGCAGGACATAGTCCCGGCCCTCGCAACGCATTAGCGCCCGGCAGCTCAAAACGTCGAAATGCAGCTGGATATTGAATTGCTCGTTCATCTCGATCTCCCTTCAAGGCACAGGGAGAAACCCCGCATGCGCGGGGATGTTCCCGGCTGGCGACAATTCATGGCGCCAGCCGTCCGGATCAGATGATGCCGCCGCCACCGGCAGCAGAAGCCGGGCGTTCCGCTGCAACCTTCCGGCGGTAGGAACTGGCGCGATAGGCCGCGACCGGATCGATCGCGCCGCCTGCACGCCGGCGCGCCTCGGCAAGGATGGGCTCGACATCGGCGCGGTAGGCGCGCTTCAGGGTCTCCGTCGCCATCAGGGCATCGTTGTCGTCCTGATAGCCGGCGAGCGCCGTGCGGTCGACGAGAAGCGCCTGCGCATAGGCGCGGCGGATTTCGTTCGCGCTGTTGATCAGGCTTTCGATCGGGTCCGTGACGTTGTGCGACTGGTCGATCATATGGGCCGGGTGGAAGCCTTGGGCGCGGCTCTCCGCATCCACCAGTTCGTTGAAGACGAGGAACAGGCGGTAGGGCTCGATTGCACCGGCATCGAGATCGTCGTCGCCGTACTTCGAATCGTTGAAGTGGAAGCCGCCGAGCTTGCCGAACTGGATGAGCCGCGCGACGATCATCTCGATATTGGTGTTCGGCGCGTGGTGGCCGAGATCGACGAGGCACTGGGCCTTCGGGCCGAGCGTCTCCGCGATCAGATAGTTGGTGCCCCAGTCCTGCACGATCGTCGAATAGAAGGCCGGCTCGTACATCTTGTGCTCGGAGAACAGCTTCCAGTCGTCCGGCAGCGCCTTGTAGATCTCCGCCATCGACGCGAGATAGCGCTCGAAAGCCTTGGTGAAATTGCTCTGGCCGGGGAAATTCGAGCCGTCGCCGACCCAGACGGTGAGCGCCTTGGAGCCGATGGCCTTGCCGATCTCGATGCATTCCAGATTGTGCTCGACCGCCTGGGCGCGCGTTGCCGCATCCGTATGGCTGAGCGAGCCGTATTTGTAGGAATGCGCCTGACCGGGCGCATCGGAGAAGGTGTTGGAGTTCATCGCGTCGAAACCGAGGCCGAGCGCATCGCCCTTGGCCTTCAGGTCCTGAACGTCCGTCTTGTCCCAGGGAATGTGCAGCGAGACGGTGGGCGTGGCGCGCGTCAGCTGGTGAATGACCGAACAGTCATCCAGTTTGTCGAAGATGCCGCGCGGCTCGCCGGTGCCGGGGAAGCGCGCAAAACGCGTGCCGCCCGTGCCGACGCCCCAGGAGGGCACAGCGACGAAGAACTCTTCGACCTTGCGCGTAATGGCCTCGATGTCGATGCCACGGCGGGCAAGGCTGGCGCCGAGCGCATCGAAATCTTCCTTGAGCGCCCTCGCCCGCTTGTCGTTTTCCTGCGCGATCAAATCCTGCGCGATCTTGAACTCTACCATTCCATCCTCCCCTGTACGCGGATCAGCGCGGAAAACTCTGCGCGTTGCCGGCATCCACATTGATGATGTTGCCGGTCGATTTTGCCGAAAGATCGGATGCCAGGAAGTAGATCGCCTCGGCAATGTCCTCCGGGAAGACGTTCAGCTTCAGCATCGAACGCTTGCGGTAATGCTCCTCCAGGTCGTCCACCTCTATCTTCGACGATGCGGCACGCTGTTCGCGCCATTCGCCATCCCAGATCTTGGAGCCGCGCAGCACCGCGTCCGGATTGACCGTGTTGACGCGGATGCCCGCTTCTGCGCCCTCGAGCGCAAGGCAGCGCGCGAGGTGAATTTCGGCCGCCTTCGCCGTGCAATAGGCCGAGGCGTTCGGCGAGGAGGCAAGGCCGTTCTTCGACGCGACAAAGACCACGTTGCCGCCGAGATTCTGCCGGCGGAACAGCCGGAACGCCTCGCGCGAGACGAGGAAATAACCGGTCGCGAGAATGTCGATGTTCTTGTTCCACATCGACAGTTCCGTGCTCTCGACGGGCGCGGAAGAGGCGATACCGGCATTGGAGACGAGGATGTCGACGCCGCCGAATTCGACGCAGGCCTGCGCGAAGGAGGCGATCACCCCTGCTTCGTCGGTGACATCGAGCTTGCGCGTGCGCACGGCGTCGGCGCCGTATTTCTTCGCGAAATCCGCACCGACCTGTTCCAGCGCACCCTCATCGATATCCGCCAGCACGACGCAGGCGCCCTCGCCCGCCAGTCGCTCGGCAGTCGCGCGACCGATGCCGCCGGCACCGCCCGTGACGAGCGCGACGCGGCCGGCAAGGCTTTTCGGCTTCGGCATGCGCTGGAGCTTTGCCTCTTCCAGCAGCCAGTATTCGATATCGAAGGCCTCCTGCTCGGGCAGGCCCTGATATTCGGAAACGGTCGAAGCGCCACGCATCACGTTGATGGCGTTGACATAGAACTCGCCGGCAATGCGCGCGGTCGCCTTGTCCTTGGCAAAGGACAGCATGCCGACGCCCGGTACGAGGAAGATGACCGGGTTGGGATCACGCATGGCAGGCGAATTGTCGTGCTTGCAGGCTTCATAGTAGCGGGTGTAGTCGGCGCGGTAGTCTTCCAGCGCCTTGTCGAGGCCGGCGATCACCGCGTCGGCGTCGGGCTTCGCCGGGTCGAAATCGACGATCAGCGGGCGGATCTTGGTGCGCAGGAAGTGGTCCGGGCAGGACGTGCCGAGCGCGCCGAGCGGTTTCAAATCCTTCGAATTGACGAATTCGAGCACGGCGTGCTGGTCGTCGAAATGGCCGAGCTTACGCTCGCCCTTGCCGATGCGGCCGCGGATTTCCGGCATCAGCTTCGCGGCGACGGCACTGCGCTCGGCCTCGCCGAGGCTCGTCCCGACCGCGCCGCCGAAGATCGTCTTGCCGTCCGTCTCCCGCGCGAACCAATCGATCGCCTTGTTGATGATGTCGAGCGTCAGCAGGTAGCAGTCCTTGGCGTCATCCGCCCAGGTGAAAAGGCCGTGGCTTTCGAGCACGACGCCCCTGGCCTTGGGGTTCGCCTTGACGAAGGCTTCGAGGTCAAGGCCGAGCTGGAAGCCGGGGCGACGCCATGGAAGCCAGCCGATGTCCGCGCCAAAAATCTGCGCCGTGAGTTCCTTCGAGTTCTTCGAAGCCGCGATGGCGATGATCGCGTCGGGATGCATGTGGTCGACATGTGCAGACGGCACGAAACCGTGCAGCGGCGTATCGATCGAGGCGGCGCGCGGGTTGAGGTTGAAGGTGCAGTGCGGCAGGAAGCCGACCATGCGGTCTTCGTCCTCGACGCCCTTGTAGATGCCCTTCAACGCCTCGAGCTTGTCCATGTAGAGGGTGGAGAAACCATCGAGCCTGATCGTGCCGACATCGCCGCCAGAACCCTTCACCCACATGACGCGGACCTTCTCACCGGTCAGCGGATCGGTTTCAAGCACCTTGGCCGACGTGTTGCCGCCGCCGTAATTGGTGATGCGCTTGTCGGCGCCGAGGAGGTTGGAGCGATAGAGCAGCTTGCCCGGCTCGTCGAGCCCTGCTGCATAGGCGTCATCCCAACGGTTTTCGAGAAGGCGGGACTGACCCGTCATAATATCCTCCCTAGCTTGTCAATGTGCGGGACACCAAGCACGGCCTCCCGTCTCCTTCACCCCGAGCTATGGCGTAGAACAAGCAGAATTGTCAATCAATTTTGATCATTAAAGATCATATTGCAGCGCACAATGTCCCTTTTTGATCGTTTATGATTGACACGTTAAGGCAAATGCGAATAAGTCGTACTTAGGAGGAGCACCATGCACGAACGTGAACGCCATCGCATCATTTTGAGCGCCATCCAGGAAAAGCCCGTCGTGACGGTGCAGGATATCGCCGAACTGACCGAGGCATCCGAAGCCACGATCCGCCGCGACATCGCCGCCTTGCACGTTCAGGGCAAGCTGCGCCGTGTCCGTGGCGGCGCCGAGGCCGTGCATCCGCCGCAGCTCGGCAATCTGGCGGCGCGTCCGTTCAAGGTTTCCGAATCGATCAACATCGATCGCAAGCGCGCAATCGCCCGCCGCGCCGTCGAGCTCTGCGAGGAAGGCGACTCGATCATCATCAACGGCGGCACCACGACGTTCCAGATGGTGCACTTCATGTCGGCCCGCCGTCTGCAGGTAATGACCAATTCCTTCGCCATCGCCGAACATCTGGTCAAGCATTCCAAATGCACGGTCAGCGTTCCCGGCGGCGCGATCTACCGCGACCAGAGCCTGATCCTCTCGCCCTTCGACAATGACGCGATCCGCAATTTCTATGCGCGGCGCATGTTCATCGGCGCACAGGGCGTCAATGCGCTCGGCATCATGGAAGCGGACGCTCTGGTCATCCAGAGCGAGCAGAAGCTGATGCGGCAGGCGGAAGAGCTGATCGTGATGGTCGATTCCAGCAAGTTCGAGCGCCGCTCCAGCCTCATTCTCTGCCCGCTGGAGAATGTGACGACGATCATCACCGACGACAGGATTACGGACGAGGCGGCCGCGATGGTCGACCATGCCGGCATAAGGCTCATTACGGTCAAGCCCATGGCTTCGGCCGAGAAGGAGGATTCCACCTCGGCAGCCTAGAAGAAACTGCGGCCGGGAGGAGTGACGTTGTTTTCAACACTGGGAGGAAGACCATGAAATTGTCCACGAAACTGCTCGCCGGCGCCGCGCTGGCGCTCGTCGCCATGATGTCCTCGGCCAGCGCCGCCGACATGAAGATCGCCCTCGTCGTCAAGTCGCTCGGCAACGGGTTCTTCGAGGCCGCCAACAAGGGCGCCGAGGAAGCCGCCAAGGAACTCGGCGGCGTCGAGATCATCTATACCGGCCCGACGACGACGACCGCCGAAGGCCAGATCGAAGTCATCAACTCGCTGATCGCCCAGGGCGTCGACGCCATCGCTATTTCCGCAAACGACCCGGATGCCGTCGTGCCCGCGCTCAAGAAGGCCCAGCAGCGCGGCATCAAGGTCATCTCGTGGGATTCCGGCGTTGCACCGGAAGGCCGCATCCTGCACCTCAACCCGTCCTCCAACGAACTGATCGGCAAGATGTGCCTGCAGCTCGTCAAGAACCACCTGCCGGACGGCAAGGGTGACTTCGCGATCCTGTCGGCAACGACGACCTCGACCAACCAGAACATCTGGATCGAGGAAATGAAGAAGCAGATCGGCAATTTCGCCGGCCTCAACCTCGTCACCACCGTCTATGGCGACGACCTTGCCGACAAGTCCTACCGTGAAGCCAACGGCCTGCTCACCTCGCAGCCGAACGTCAAGGTCATCGTCGCGCCGACGACGGTCGGCGTTCTCGCCGCCTCGCAGGCCGTCAAGGATGCCGGCAAGATCGGTGACGTCTACGTGACGGGCCTCGGCCTGCCCTCCGAAATGGCCGGTGCCATCAAGTCGGGCGCGACCAAGGAATTCGCCATCTGGAACCCGATCGACCTCGGCTATTCCGCAACCCAGCTCGCCTATCACCTCGTGAAGGGTGACACCGACGGCGCACCGGGCTCGGAAATCCAGGCCGGCCGCATGGGTTCGATCAAGATCGGCGACAATGGCGAAGCCGCCATGGCCGATCCGTTCGTCTACAATGCCTCGAACGTCGAAGAGTTCGCCAAGATCTTCTGATCCGTCGCGCTCCCGGCGGCTGCGGCCGCCGGGCCTTTCCATTATCCGGTGTATTTGATGACGAGCCTTGCATCCTCCATGATTGCCGAGAAGGCCGAGGCGATGGTCACGCCCATTCTGGAGATGCGCGGCATCTCGCAGATCTTTCCGGGCGTGAAGGCGCTCGACGGCGTCAACATCGCGCTCTATCCCGGTCAGGTGACGGCGCTGATCGGCGAGAACGGCGCGGGCAAGTCGACGCTGGTGAAGATCCTGACCGGCATCTACCGCCCGAACGAGGGCGAGATCGTCATGGACGGGCAGCCGGTGACCTTCGCCAATGCCCAGGCCGCCATCGACGCCGGCGTGACGGCGATCCATCAGGAGACCGTGCTGTTCGACGAACTGACGGTCGGCGAGAACATCTTTCTCGGCCATGCGCCGCGCACGCGCTTCGGCCTCATCGACTGGAAGACCATCAACGAGCGCGCCAGCGCGCTGATGCAGCAGCTCGAAAGCAACATCGACCCGACGATCAAGCTGAAGGACCTCTCGATCGCCCAGCGGCATCTGGTGGCGATCGCCCGCGCGCTCTCGGTCGAGGCGCGCATCGTCATCATGGACGAGCCGACGGCCGCCCTTTCGCGCAAGGAGATCGACGACCTCTTCCGCATCGTCGAAAACCTGAAGAAACAGGGCAAGGCCATCCTATTCATCAGCCACAAGTTCGATGAGCTTTACGAAATCGCCGAGAACTACGCCGTCTTCCGCGACGGCCGCATGGTCGGCGGCGGCAGGCTCAGGCAGACGCCACAGGAGGAAATCGTGCGGCTGATGGTCGGCCGCGACGTGCATGACGTCTTCCCCAAGGTCGCCGTTGCGATCGGCCAGACCGTCTTCAAGGTCGAGGGCTACTGCCACGACACGGAATTCCGCGACATTTCCTTCGATCTCCGGCGCGGCGAAATCCTCGGCGTCTACGGCCTCATCGGCGCGGGCCGCTCGGAACTTTGCCAGTCGCTGTTCGGCATGACGGTTCCCGCCTCGGGCAGGACATTCCTCGACGGCCGCGAAATATCGATCCGCTCCTCCGCCGACGCCATTGCCGCCGGCATCGTCTATGTGCCGGAGGAGCGCGGCCGCCATGGCCTGGCGCTCGAAATGCCGATCTACCAGAACATGTCGCTGCCGTCGCTGGCGCGCACCTCGGCGCGCGGCTTCCTGAAGGCGATCAACGAATTCGCGCTGGCGCGCAAATATGCCGAGCGGCTGGATCTTCGCGCCGCCGCGCTCTCCGTACCGGTCGGCACACTTTCGGGCGGCAACCAGCAGAAAGTGGTGATCGGCAAGTGGCTCGCCACGAAGCCGAAGGTCATCATCCTCGACGAGCCGACAAAGGGCATCGACATCGGCTCCAAGGCCGCCGTGCATGCCTTCATCTCGGAACTGGCCGGCGAAGGCCTTTCGATCATCATGATCTCCTCCGAACTGCCGGAAATCCTCGGCATGTCGGACCGCGTCATGGTGATGCGCGAGGGCCTGATGGCCGGCATCCACGAGCGCGCCGGCATGACGGCGGAAACGCTGGTGCGCGCGGCGACCGGCAATGCGTAAGGGCGAATGACCATGCAGCGTCTCTTCAAGAACCGCGAACTCCTGCTGGCGCTGATCATCCTTGGAATGATCGCCGGCTTTGCGACGCGCGCGACCGGCTTTGCCGCCCCCGGCAACCTCGCCAACATCTTCAACGACACGTCGATCCTGATCATCCTGGCGCTTGGCCAGATGACGGTGATCCTGACGAAATCGATCGACCTTTCGGTCGCCGCGAACCTTGCCTTCACCGGCATGGCCGTCGCCATGCTGGATGCGGCCTTTCCCGGCCTGCCGCTGGCGCTGCTGATCGTGCTCGCCATCGGCATCGGCGCGACGCTCGGGGCGATCAACGGCTTCCTCGTCTGGCTGTTGCAGATCCCGCCTATCGTCGTGACGCTCGGCACGCTCACCATCTATCGCGGCATGGCTTTCGTGCTGTCCGGCGGCAGCTGGGTGAACGCCCACCAGATGACGCCCGACTTCCTAAACCTGCCGCGCCTGCCGGTGCTCGGCCTGCCGATCCTCTCCTGGGTTGCCATCGCCATCGTGCTGATGATGTGGTTCGTGCTGACCCGCACGCCCTTCGGCCGCTCGACCTATGCCTCCGGCGGCAACCCGACGGCGGCCGTCTATGCCGGCATCGATGTCGGCCGCGCGCGCTTCCTCGCCTTCGTGCTATCCGGCGCGCTGGCCGGCCTTTCCGGCTATCTCTGGGTATCGCGCTACGCGGTCGCCTATGTCGACATCGCCGCCGGTTTCGAACTGGACAGCGTCGCAGCCACCGTTATCGGCGGGGTGTCCATTGCCGGCGGCATCGGCACGGTGATCGGCACCGTGCTCGGCGCGCTCTTCCTCGGCGTCATCAAGAATGCGCTGCCGGTCATCGGCATATCGCCCTTCGCACAGATGGCGATTTCCGGCGTGGTCATCGTCCTTGCCGTGGTGTTCAACGCCCGCGCCGAGAAGAAGAAGGGCCGTATCATCCTGCGCGACCGCGCCGCCAAGGAGACGCTGGCATGAGCACCGCTACGACCGGCGAGACGACAACCCGCCGCCAGATCCCCGACCGGCTCGGCACGCCGGTGAAGCGGCTTCTCGCGAGGTGGGAGGTGCTGCTGTTCTGCGTCGCCGTGGTCATCTTCATCGCCAATTCGCTCGCCTCCCCCTACTTCCTCGATGCGTGGAACCTTTCGGACGCGACGTTCAACTTCACCGAGAAGGCGATGATCGCCTTCGCCATGGCGCTCCTGATCATCGCCGGCGAGATCGACCTGTCGGTCGCAGCGATCATCGCGCTTGCCTCGACCGCCATGGGCGCGGCGGTGCAGATGGGTGTCGGCACGCCCGGCCTCGTTCTGATCGGTATCGGCACCGGCCTTGCCTGCGGCGCGTTCAACGGCCTGCTCGTCGCCGGCCTGAAGCTGCCGTCGATCGTCGTCACCATCGGCACGATGAGCCTGTTCCGCGGCATCTCCTACATCGTGCTCGGCGATCAGGCCTATGGCAAATATCCAGCCGACTTCGCCTATTTCGGCCAGGGCTACGTCTTCTGGGTCTTCTCCTTCGAATTCGTGCTGTTCCTCGTCATGGCCTTCATTTTCGGCGTGCTGCTGCACCGGACGAATTTTGGCCGCCAGGTCTATGTCATCGGCAACAATGCCATGGCCGCCCGCTTCTCCGGCATCCCGGTTGACCGGGTGAAGTTCATCCTGTTCCTGCTGACGGGCTTGATGAGCGGCATTGCCGCCGTCTGCCTGACCTCCCGCCTCGGCTCCACCCGTCCTTCCATCGCGCAAGGGTGGGAGCTGGAGATCGTGACCATGGTCGTGCTCGGCGGCGTCTCGATTCTCGGCGGGGCGGGCACCATTGCCGGCGTCGTCATCGCCGCCTTCGTCATGGGCCTCGTCACCTTCGGCCTCGGCCTGCTCAACGTGCCGGGCATCGTCATGTCCATCTTCATCGGCCTGCTGCTGATCGTCACCATCGCGCTGCCGATCATCGCACGCCGGATCAAGCATGCGAGGAAAGCCTGATGCGCACGCTGGAAAGACACGCCTTCAAGATGAAGCTCCACCCCGGCATGGAGGCGGAATACAGGAAGCGCCACGACGAAATCTGGCCCGAGCTGGTCGCCCTGCTGCATGAGGCGGGCGCTTCCGACTATTCGATCCATCTCGACCCGGAAACCGGCATTCTCTTCGGCATCCTGACCCGGCCGAAGGACCACACGATGGCCTCGCTGCCGGAGCATCCGGTGATGAGGCGCTGGTGGGCGCATATGGCGGATATCATGGAGACGAACCCGGACAATTCTCCCGTCCAGAGCAACCTCGTACCCGTCTTCCACATGCCATGACCGCCTACTCCCGCATCGCCGTTCTCGACATCGGCAAGACCAATGCCAAGGTGGTCGTCCTCGACGCCGCGACGGGCGCCGAGATCGCCGTCGCCCGCATGGCCAATACCGTGCTCAAGGACGGACCCTACCCGCACTACGACGTGGAAGCGCTCTGGGTCTTCACACTCGATGCCTTCAGGCGCTTTGTGCGGGAACCCGGCTTCGACGCCATCTCCATCACGACGCACGGCGCATCGGCCGCCCTGCTCGATGCCGATGGCAGGCTCGCGCTGCCCGTCCTCGACTACGAGCACGACTATCCGCAGGCGATCCGCGACGCCTATGACGCCCTTCGCCCCGCCTTCGGCGAGACCCGTTCACCGCGCCTGTCGATGGGCCTCAATGTCGGCGCGCAGTTGCACTACCAGAGGACCGCCTTTCCGGAAGATTTCGCCGGAGTGGCGCGCATCGTCGCCTATCCGCAATACTGGGCGGCGCGGCTGACGGGCGTTGCGGCAAACGAAGTCACGTCCCTCGGCTGCCACACCGATCTATGGAACCCGCAGGAAGGGGACTATTCCTCGCTGGTCGATGCGCTCGCCATCCGCCCGCTCATGGCACCGATCCGTTCGGCCTTCGATGCGCTGGGCCCTGTCCTGCCGGAGATTGCCGCGACAATCGGCACCTCGGTTCCGGTCTATTGCGGCATCCATGATTCCAACGCCTCGCTGCTGCCGCATCTGGTGGCGCGCAAAGCCCCCTTCGCGGTCGTCTCGACCGGCACATGGGTGATCAATTTCGCGGTCGGCGGCGATCTGGACCATCTCGATCCGCAGCGCGACGCGCTTGCCAATGTCGATGCCTATGGCCGCGCCGTGCCCTCCTCCCGCTTCATGGGCGGGCGGGAATTCGAGATCCTGTCGGCGGAAATCGGCACGGTAGCACAGGAGGACAGTCGCGCGGCGCTGCCTGCCGTCCTTGCGAAAAGGCTCATGCTTACGCCGAATGTCGCGCCAGGCTCCGGCCCCTTCCCCGGCAGTGAACGGCAATGGGTGAACGCGGAAGGCTCTAGCGCCGCCGAGCGCCATGCCGCGGCCTGCCTCTATCTCGCGCTGATGAACGAGGCCTGTCTGGGCCTGATCGGCGCCAGGGGACCGACGATCGTCGAAGGCCCATTTGCGACGAACGCCCTCTATCTCAATGTGCTCGCCGCGTTGACGCAGCGCCCGGTCATCGCCGTTGCGGGTTCGACGGGGACCAGCCAAGGCGCGTCGCTTCTCACCGGCATCAAGCCGGTTTCAGCACCGGAAACGCGGGTCGAACCACCGGCCATTCCCGGACTGGACGCCTACCGCGCGGAATGGCTTGAGGCCGTCAATCCGCGCTGAGCGCCACGGCCGGCTGTAGGTGCGAGGCGTTGCGCGCCGGCAGATAGCCGAAGACGAGGCCGGTCAGGAACGAGCAGGCGAAGGCGAGCGCGACGGGGCCGAGGGTGAAACTGACCGGCATGCCAAAGGCCTGGGCGATCCCCCCGACCGAAAGCCCCAGCACCACGCCGATGGCGCCGCCGATGGCCGAGACGACAAGCGCCTCGATCAGGAACTGCAGCAGGATATCCCGCCGCCGCGCGCCCGTCGCCATGCGCACGCCGATCTCGCGGGTGCGCTCGCGCACGCTCACCAGCATGATATTCATCACCCCGATGCCGCCGACCAGAAGCGAGATGGCGGCAACCGAACCGAGGAAGAGCTTCATCGTGTTCGAGGTCTCGGTGAAGGCCTCGCGCACCGAGGACATGTTGGTGATCTGCGTATCCTGCGCCTTGTGCCGCTCGTCGAGCAGCGACTGGATGGCGTCCTGCGTCAGGTCGATGGCGGATGCATCCTGCACCTGAACGGTGATGGTGCGCACATTGCGCTGGCCGAAGAGCCGCATGCTGCCGGTCGAAAGCGGCACGAGCATCACATCGTCCTGGTCGTTGCCGCCGGCGCTGGCGCCCATCTCGGCCATCACGCCGATCACCTGGAAGGGGATCTTGTTGACCAGCACATATTGGCCGAGCGGATTGCCGCCATCGGGAAACAGCGTCTTGGCCACCGTCTGGCCGAGCACGGTCACCGGCGCATAGGTGTCCATGTCGTCGGCGTTGATGAACTCGCCCGAGCCGACTGCCCAGGATTTTGCCCGCGGGAAGGCCGGCACCGTGCCGTTGGCCGTCGTCTGGTAGTCGATATTGCCGTAGCGCACCGTGACGGAACTTGTCATTTCCGGCACGGCGAAGGCGACGTTCGGCAGTTCGAGGATCGCATCGGCATCCGCCGGAATGAGCGTCACCGGCGCGCTGCCGCCGCCGCGGAAATTCGCCATGCTGGGCCGCACCAGAAGCAGATCCGAGCCCATGGCGGAAATGCGGTCGAGCACGGAATTCTGCGCGCCCGTGCCGATCGCCAGCATCGCCACCACGGAGCCGACGCCGATGACGATGCCGAGCAGCGTCAGGACGGTGCGGAAGAGATTGGCGTGCAGCGCCCGGAAGGCCATCTTGATCGCTTCGGAAATGTCGGCGAGCGCCGCCGAGCCTTCCTTCACCGCCGCCTGCAGGCCGGCCGCCGCCTCCGAGGACGGGCGGGCCTTGCGGGAGCGATCGGCGATGATGCGGCCGTCGCGGATCTCGATCAGCCGGTCGGCGGCTTCCGCCACCTCGTGCGAATGCGTGATGAGGATGATCGTATGGCCGTCCTCATGCATCCGGCGCAGGAGCGCCATCACTTCCTCGCCGCTCTGGCTGTCCAGCGCGCCGGTCGGCTCGTCGGCGAGGATGACGCGGCCGCCGTTCATCAGCGCCCGGGCAATGGAGACGCGCTGCTGCTGGCCGCCGGAAAGCTGGTTCGGACGGTGGTCGAGACGGTCACCGAGTTTCAGCGAGCCGAGCAGCATTTCCGCCCGCTCCTGCCGGTCGCGCGCCGGAAGGCCGGCATAGATCGCCGGCACCTCGACATTTTCGCGGGCGCTGGCGGTCGGGATGAGATTGTAGCTCTGGAAGACGAAGCCGAAGGTGCGCCGGCGCAGCGCCGCAAGATCGTCGCTCTCGAAATCGGCGACCGGCTCGCCGTCGATCAGGTAGTCGCCCGATGTCGGCTGGTCGAGACAGCCGAGAATGTTCATCAGCGTCGACTTGCCGGAACCGGACTGGCCGATGATGGCGACGAATTCCCCCGCCTCGATATCGAGCGAGACGCCATGCAGCACCTCGACGGCGAAGTCGCCGTTGTAGAAGGTCTTGGTGACGTCCCTGAGCGAGATGAGCGGCGTCATGGTCGCCCTCAGAACATCGACGGCATACGCATGCCGCGCCGGGAATTCCTGTTGCCGTCCGCCGGATTGCCGCCGGCGGTGACGACGATCTGGTCGCCTTCCGCAAGCCCGCTCTTCACCTCGACGCTGACGCGGTTGCGGACGCCCGTCTCGACCGCCCGCACCTCGCGCGCGCCCGACGCAGCAACCACCGTCACCTCCGCCGCCGGCTTGCCGCCGCCTTCAGGCCGCTTCATCGAAACCGCGCCGGCCGGCACGACAAGCACGTCGCGCGCCGCCGCCTGCACGAAGAAGACCTGTGCGCTCATCGACGTCATCAGCTCGCCCTCCGGGTTCGGCACGTCGAACAGTGCATTGTAGAGCACGACATTGTTCTCGACCGTCGGCGTCGGCTCGATCTGGCGGAGCTTGCCGTTGAAACGCTTGCCGGGCTGGCCGAGCAGCGTGAAGTAGGCCTCCATCCCCGCCTTGAGGCGGCCGACATCGGCCTCGGAAACCTCGGCGCGCACGGTCATGGTCGAAAGGTCGGCGATGGTGACGATGGTCGGCGCGGTCTGGGCGGCGTTGAGCGTCTGGCCTTCCTTCACCGGGCTTGCAACGATGGTTCCGGCCATGGGCGCGTAGATCTTGGTGTAGCCGAGATCGACCTCGTCGCCGGCAAGCGTCGCCTGTTGCTTGCGGATCTGTGCCTCGGTGGCGTTGACGTCCGCCTCCGCCCCGGCAAGGTCGGCGACCGCCTGGTCGAGCGCCTGCTGGGCGGCGGCATTGCCGGCCACGAGATTGCGCTGGCGGGCGATGCTCGCCTGCCTGAAGGTAAGCTGCGCCTTCTTGGATTCGAGAAGCGCCTGAAGATTGGCAAGTTCCGCCCGGTTGATCTCGATGCGGTTCTCGATGGTGGCGGGATCGATCTCTGCGAGAAGCTGGTCCTTTGTCACCGTATCGCCGATGGCGACGTGCAAGGCCTTGAGCTGGCCGGAGACCTGCGCGCCGGCATCGACGGACTTCACCGCCTCCAGCGTGCCGACGGCCGTCACCGCATTCTCGATGTCGCCGCGCACGACCGCCTGCGTGATGACCGCCGCCGTCGTCTCGGCCGGTGC
Organism: Shinella sp.; assembly: GCF_049651085.1. Classification (GTDB taxonomy): domain Bacteria; phylum Pseudomonadota; class Alphaproteobacteria; order Rhizobiales; family Rhizobiaceae; genus Shinella. The sequence goes on along the minus strand of NZ_JBASBL010000014.1, from coordinate 25,657 downwards.
ATAGGCGCGCCAGCCAAAATAGCCGGCGCCGGCGAGGATGGCGATGACCGGCAACCATATCCAGGCACGCGAGCGTCGCTTGCGGCGGGCGGGCGGCACGGTACCGGGCATGAAGGTGACATTCGCGCGGCTCGCCTCTTCGGCGGGCTTTTCATCCATTTTCGGTCGTGCGGTCTTGGTCATCGGCGTTCCACAGGTCGAGGCCGTGCCTCTCGCGTCTCTTTCACTGACATGTGACACCGGAAGGGCCTGAGGAGAACCCCTTGGGATCATTATATTTCTGTAATGTTCGGTGCCTCCGGCCGGACCATGGCGCCGCGCCGGCAAGCCTCGCTCAAGAATCTCAGCCTACTAAATTAGAATAAGGAGAGAGAGGAAAATGGCGCAATCCTGGGGCAAGATCATCACGATCGAGATCGACGACACGTCACATGCGTGTATGCACGTCCAGTCGACCGAGGACGCGGCCCGCTACCTGCTCGAACACTGGACGGGGCAGAGAACATCGTTTTACCGCATCGCCGTCCAGTCATGCGCCAAGGCGCTGAAAGGCGAGATAAGCGATTGCGCCGCCTATCTCTGCTTCATGACGGCGGTGCGCGAAGCGCAACTAGCGCTCGTGACGGCGCGCTGCCATGCCGAGGCCGATCTGTTCGAGGCCGGCATTGAGCAGGCCCTGGCCGAGAGCGTGCTGCACGACACCCCTCCAATTTCGCATGGGCGCTTCTGGTGGCCGTCCTAGCGCTCGCGACCGGCGCGCATTGCCGAGGCGGAGAGCCGGCGCAGGTCTTCGACCTCTTCGCTCGAGAGCGGGCGAACCGCACCCTTTTCCAGATCGCCCAGCAGCAGGTTGCCGATGGCGACACGCACCAGACGCAGGCAGGCGATATCCATCACCTCCAGCATGCGACGGATGTGGCGGTTCTTCCCCTCGTCCAGCACCACCTCGATCCATGAATTCCGGTCGCCTTTGCGGACGGTCCGCACGCGCCGTGCGCGGAGCAATTCGCCGTCATGCTGCACGCCCTTCACCATGGCGGCCAGCATTTGCTGATCGGCGAGCCGGTCCATCTGGACGTGATAGGTCTTGGCCACATGGGTCTCGGGGTCGAGCAGTGTCTGGGCGAATTCCGTGTCGTTGGTGAAGAGAAGCAGCCCCTCGCTCGCCTTGTCGAGGCGGCCGACCGGCGACAGATGCGCATGGTCGAGATGCTTGAGGCAATCGAAGACCATCGGGCGGCCTTCCGGGTCGTGCCGCGTGGTGACGAGGCCGCGTGGCTTGTTCAGCATCAGGTAGACGCGTTTTTCCGCCGCGACGCGCTTGCCGTCTACCGCGATAACCGCGCTCGCAAGATCGACCCAGGTTTCCAGATCGGTGGTGATGCTGCCCTCGACGGCGACGCGTCCGGCACGAACGAGTTCTTCCGCTTGCGTGCGGGAACAGAAACCGAGCTTGGAGAGCGCGCGCGCCAGCGTCACCCGCTTGCCGCCGGCGGGCGCGGCCGCCTTGCGGCCGGCTGTCGGTTTGAGCGGTTTTCGGCTGCTCTTCATGTCGTTTCCCCAGTTGACCCAAAGGCCCTTGACATTTTAAAGCCGAGATCGTCCAGCTAAAATTCCTCAAACGCGAGACGCCATTGACCCAAGGCGATATTACAAGCGAACTCGTCACGTTGCGCGACTATTGGCGCTACGCGATCTCCCGCTTCAACGCAGCCGACCTCAGCTACGGCCACGGCACGACGACGGCCGGCGACGATGCTGCGTTTCTCCTGCTCGATTCGCTCGACCTGCCGATCGATGCCCTTGATCCATTTCTCGACGCCCGCCTGCTGCCGGCAGAGCGCCGGCTCATCACCGAGCGGATCGAGGCCCGCGTTTCCACCCGCAAGCCTTCCGCCTACCTGACGGGCCGCGCCTATATCCAGGGCGTGCGGTTCCATGTGGACGAGCGGGCGATCGTGCCGCGCTCGCATATCGGCGAAATCCTGTTCAGCGAATATCTCGGCGAGAACGGCTCGTCCTTCCTGCCCGATCCGTTGTCGGTCGAAAGCGCCGCGGATATCTGCACCGGCTCCGGCTGCCTTGCGGTTCTTGCCGCAAAATTCTTCCCCAATGCCGAGGTGGATGCGGTGGATCTCTCCGCCGATGCGCTGGAGGTTGCCAAGCTCAACGTCGCAGAGCACGACGTCGCAAATCAGGTCACCCTCTACGAAGGCGACCTGTTCGCCCCACTCGCGGGCAAGACCTATGACCTGATCATCACCAACCCGCCCTATGTCGACAGCGAGGCGCTCGATGGCTATCCGCCGGAATTCCGCGCCGAACCGGTCATGGCCCATGACGGCGGCGAGGACGGGCTCGATCTCGTCCGCAGGCTCCTCATCGAAGCCCCGAACCATCTCAACCCGGACGGCGGGATGATCTGCGAAATCGGCTCGGGTCGCGAAATCCTCGAAGAGGAATTTCCCCATCTCGATTTCGTCTGGCTGGAAACGGCCGAATCCCAGGAGGCGGTCTTCTGGATCTCCGCCGAGGCGCTCGGCGTGGTTTGACGCGACGCCCATAGGCTCGAATGCAAGAAGCCCCCGGTTTGCGCCGGGGGCTTCTTCGTCTGTGGTCCGCCTTAGAACAAAGCGGCCGTCTTCTGCAGCGTAACCCATACGCCCCAGACGATCGGAATGCCGACGACCGCCCAGGCGAGCGCCGCCTTGCCGTCAAGGCTGCCCTTGCCGATGCCGAAGGAGCCGGTCGGGCCGACATCCGCGGCCGCGCTCTTTGCCTGAAGCGCGGCGACTTCTTCCGGCTTCATGTACCACTTCTCCGAAAGCGGGCGGACCAGCGCATTGGCGATGAGGCCGAGCGCCAGCATGCCGGCAAGGATATACATGGTGAAGTCGTAGACCTGTTCGCGCGGGATACCGGCGGCAATCTGGAACTCGCGGATATAGTTCACCACGACCGGGCCGATGATGCCGGCCGTCGCCCAGGCGGTCAGCAGCCGGCCGTGGATTGCGCCCACGAACTGCGTGCCGAAGATATCCGCCAGATAGGCCGGGATCGTCGCAAAGCCCCCGCCATACATCGACAGGATGATGCAGAAGATGCCGACGAACAGCACCTGGCTACCCATATGCGCCGCCGTCGGGGCAAGCGCATAGAGCACGATGCCGAGAATGAAGAACGTATAGTAGGTGTTCTTGCGGCCCAGCCTGTCGGAGAGCGAGGCCCAGAAGAAGCGCCCGCCGATGTTGAACAGCGAAAGCAGGCCGGCGAAACCGGCGGCAATCGCAGCGATCGCCGCCTTCTGCTCGGCCGCCAGCTGGGTGAAGGACAGCTCCGGTTGGCCGATAAGGCGTCCACCGAAGATTTCCTGCAGCATGGGCGAGGCCATGCCGATCACGCCGATGCCGGCCGAAACGTTGAGGCAGAGCACGGCCCAGATCAGCCAGAACTGCCGGGTCTTGTGGGCATCGCGCAGATGGACGTGGTGCGCGGTGATCATCGCCGACTTGGTGTTTGCCGGCGGCGTCCAGCCTTCCGGACGCCAGCCGGCCGGCGGAATGCGGTAGCCGAAGGCGCCCCCCATCATGAAGACGAAATAGATCGCCGCCATGACGAAGAAGGTCTGCCAGACACCGACGGCATCCGGTCCCTTGAAGGTGTTCATCAGCATGTCGGCAAGCGGTGCACCGATCATCGCGCCGCCGCCAAAGCCCATGATCGCCATGCCGGTCGCCATGCCGCGCCGGTCGGGGAACCATTTGATGAGGGTCGAGACCGGCGAGATATAACCGAGGCCGAGGCCGACACCGCCGATGACGCCGGCACCGAGCCACATCAGCCAGAGCTGATGGCTCATGACGCCGAGCGCGGCAACGGCAATACCACCGCACCAACAGACCGCCGAGACGACGCCGGCCTTGCGCGGGCCGGCCCGCTCGAGCCAGCCGCCCCAGATGGCGGCCGAGGAGCCCAGCAGGACGAAGAACAGCGTGTAGATCCAGCCGAGATCCGAGACGCGCCAGTTACAGCTCGTGGTGAAAAGCGCAGAGACGAGCGACATGTCGGCGCAGGCGGCCGGCTGCTCCCCGCCGAGCGCGTTGGACAGCGGCAGCCAGAACACGCTGAAGCCGTAGGCCATGCCGATACACAGATGGATGGCAAGCGCTGCCGGCGGAACGAGCCAGCGGTTGAAACCGGGTTTCGCGATGATGCGCTCCCGATCGAGGATACTGCCGGAATACGTTCCGGCATAGGTCTCGGTTGATACGGTCATTGAATCTCCTCCGCAGCGCACCCCTCGGATGCGAAGACTTTCGTTGCGCGGGAGACAGGTGAAATCTGCCGTTCGGCGTTCTGGAACTCCACATCCTCCATGCAGACATCCGGCACCGGCCTCCCGGCGCTATCTTTGCAAGACGCGTGCCAGGAAGGACTTCCTTTGAAATCAGTGACTTGCATGAAGGGTGGCGAGCCGAACGGACAGATTGTCCGTTTCGGCCGGACAAAATGTCCGCTCAGGCGGCTTCCGGCAGCCAGATGGTGAAGACCGCGCCCTTGCCGCGCTGGCTGGTTGCCGAGATCGCCCCGCCCTGCCGCTTCACCAATGTCTGGCTGATCGACAGGCCGAGGCCGGTCCCCTCCTGCCGCTTCGTCGTGAAGAACGGGTCGAAGACCTTTGCCGCCACCTCGGGGTCCATGCCGACTCCCGTATCGCTGACCACGATCTCGACGCCCGGCCGCTCGCCCCGATCGCTGTCGCAGATCCCGATGCTCAGGATGCCACCGTCCGGCATGGCATGGATGGCGTTGACGATGAGGTTGACGATGACCTGCTGAAGCTCGGTACGGTTTATCAGCACGAGGCGCTCGGCCGTGTTTTCCAGCCGCACCTCGATTGCAGCCCTGGCGAGGAGGTGCTGGACAAGCGGCATGCAATCGGCCACCGCCACGCCCGGCGCATGGCTGTCGACGAAGCCCGCGAATTCCTCGGGCTTGGCGAATTGCAGGAGCTTGGTGACGATCTGGCTGATGCGCTGGATCTGCTCGTCGAGAAGCTGGAACTCGACCTTCGCAAGTTCCGCCCGGTCCCCCACCACGGACCGCACGACCTCCAGATTGCCCTGCATGACGGCGATCGGGTTGTTGATCTCATGCGCGACGCCGGCGGTGATCTCGCCGATGGCCGCGAGCTTCTCCGACAGGATGAGCTGCTTGGTCGTGGCCTCCAGCTGCCGGTTGGCGAGCTGCAGTTCGCGGGTGCGCTCGTCGACGCGGGCGTTCAGCTCCTCGTTCCAGCGGCGAAGCTCCTGGTCGTTCTGTTCGAGCTTGTTCAGGAGGTCGTCGAGATGCACGGCGACGCGGCCGATCTCGTCCTGGCTGTCGACGGGGCCGGTACGCGCCGACAGATCGCCGCTCTCGACTTTCGCAATGGTCGCATCGACCCGCTCCAGCGGCTTGAAGATACCGCGCGCCCAGCGCAGGAAGATCGGCACGCTGGCCGCAGCAATGGCGAAGAAGGCGGCGACGATGGTGAGCACCGTCTGGTATTTCGCGGCGGTGAACGGCGCTTCGAGGAAGCCGACATAGAGCATGCCGACATGCTTGCCGTGGCTGTCAGTGATCGGTTCATAGGCGGAAATGTACCAGTCGTTGACGACGAAGGCGCTGTCGAGCCAGGTGCGCCCCTCGCCAAGCACAGCCGAGCGCACGGCGGCGGAAACCCGCGTCCCGAGCGCGCGCCGCCCCTCGAAGAGACGGACATTCGTGCTGATGCGCACGTCGTCGAGGAACAGCGTCGCCGTGCCCTGGCTTCCCTCCGGCAGGCTCGCCTCGCGATAGACGAGGTCGTTGATCGTATCGATGAAGACGAGGTTCTGGTTGAGCAGGATGCCGCCGACGAGCACGCCCGCCCGCCCCTCGCCGAGCGTGACGGGGCTTGCACTCTGCACCACCATGCCGCGCGTTTCGTTCGCCCGCTCGGTGGGCACGGCATTGGGCGTCGGCACAAGCGGCAGGGTCGCGCGGGCGGCAAGGTTCGGCGAGAGACTTGCGAGGTCTTCATTGTCGAAGATGTCGATCCCCGTCGCCTGCCTGCCGGCAAGCGCGTCGCGAATGACCGGCCAGTCGGTGCGAAGCGATGCGGCGGTTCCCGTCGTCACGGAAACGACGAGGCGGCCATCCGGCTCGATGACATAGAGGAAATCAAGTTCGAGCCGCGCACGGGCCCCGTCGAGAAGGGTCTTGAGGGCAACCGCATCGTCGGCGGCGTCGCGGAATCGCACCGATCCGCCAAGGGCGGTGACCTGTTCGCCGGTATTGTCGAGAATATGGGCAAGATACTGGTGCGCGATCGTCAGGTCGCCGTTCACCTTGGAGATCAGCGTCGCGTCGAATTTCTCGTTCCAGCGATAGATCGTGACGCCAAGCAGCAGCGGCAGGATCACCAGCATCGGCAGGAGCGCGATGGCGAGCAGACGGTAGCGCACGGAACGCGCCGGCCGGATGGCGCCGCTATGGCTGCCGTCAAGCATCCCAGGCAGCCAGCTTGCGGTCGATGGTCTTGCGGGAAATGCCGAGCTGGCGGGCCGCCTCGTCGCGCTGGCCGTTGCAGGCGGCAAGCACGGAAAGGATATGGCGCCGCTCGACCTCCGCCAGCGAACCGCCCTCCCCGCCGGCGGACGCGGTGGCGCCAGGTCCGAAACCATCCGGAAAACGGCCAAGGATCAGCGTGCGCTCGATGAGATTGCGCAGTTCGCGCACATTGCCGGGCCAGTCATAGGCTGACAGCGCACGCCGTGTCGCCGAATCGATCGGCACCGCAGGCATGGCGAGCTGAGCGGAAAGCTTCTTCATGAAGAGCGTTGCAAGCTCCACCGCGTCGCCTTCCCGCTCCTTCAGCGGCGGCAGGTGGATCTGCATGACATTGATGCGGAAGAAGAGATCCGCGCGGAAACGCCCGGCCTGCACTTCCTTTTCCAGTTCCGCGTTTGTGGCGAAGATGAAACGTAGGTCCACCGGCACCTCGCGCTCCGAGCCGACCGGACGGACCTTGCGATCCTCCAGCACGCGCAGCAGCTTGCTTTGCGTGGCCGGCGGCATTTCGCTGATCTCGTCGAGGAAGAGCGTGCCGCCCTGTGCATGCAGGAACAGGCCCTCGCGGGCGCGTTCGGCACCCGTGAAGGCGCCCTTCAGATGACCGAACAGTTCGCTCTCGATCATATCCGCCGGGATCGCGCCGCAATTGACCGGAACGAAGGGCTTTGCCTCGCGGTCGGAGAGCGTGTGCAGCGAGCGCGCCGCCACTTCCTTGCCTGTGCCGGACTGGCCGGTGAGCAGGACCGACGTCGGCAGCGGCGCGACGCGGGCGATCGTCTCGCGCACCTGCGCGATGGCGGAGGATTCGCCGATCAGCCGGTCGCGCAGCAGGATATGGTCCGACGTCGCCTTCAGCTCGTAGCGCAGCACATAGTTCTCGCGTTGCAGGCGGATGCGGTCGAGGCAGCGCGCCACGGCATTGAGCAACTGGTTGGAGCGGAAGGGCTTCAGGACGAAATCGACCGCCCCGGCCCGCAGCGCCTGGATGGCGGTTTCGAGATCGGCATAGGCGGTCATCAGGATTGCATCGGCGAAGAAACCGATGGCGCGCTGTTCGGCGAGCCATTCCACGCCGTTCTTCCTCGGCATGATGTTGTCGAGGATCACCACGTCGAAATGATACTGGTCGAGCTTGCGGGAGGCTTCCTCGGTATCGGCTGCAAGTTCCAGCCGGTTGCAGCGCGGCCCCAGCGTGCGCATCAGGAAGTTGCGCATGCCCGGCTCGTCATCGACGACAAGGATGGAGGCCTGTGCCAGCCACGGGCCGAATTCCGGATCGGCAGACGTATCGCGCATGGCGCGCGCGGCTTCAGTCGGCACCTCGTCTCCTTCCGACGGTCAGACATATCAACGCCACCATAGGAAGCCGTTCCCGATAGCACAAGCCGCCCAGGACCTACCTAGCCCGTCCGCGGCCTCCCGCCCCGGCGCAAGTCGAAATAGGAGGCGGCGAAGGGCCCGAAATAGCCGAGCAGGCGAAGCGCGAGACCGAAATGGATTTCCCGCCGGCCCCTGTCCATGCCGGCAAGGATCGCCCTTGCCACGATTGCGGTCTCTTGCGGCCTGACGCGCCCGATCATCGCCTGGGCCTCAGGCGGACGGAGCGGCAGTTCGCGTTCGAGCTGCGGCGTCAGCGTATCGGGCGGAAAGCAGATCGAGACGGAAATGCCGGCGGACGCCATCTCCGCCCGCAAGGCGGCGGCAAGGCCGCGCAGGGCGAATTTCGAGGCGCAATAGGCGCTGTAGCCCGGAATGCCGATCAGGCCGGCGCCCGACGAGACGATCATCACGCTGCCGCCCTTCCCGCGCATGCCCGGCAGGACCGCCCGCACGCTGTTGGAGACACCCGTCAGGTTGACGGATATCTGGCGGTCGAAGGCGGCAGCGTCCTGTTCGAGAAAGCGGGCAGGCTCGACAATGCCGGCGGATGCAACGAGCGCGCCGATGACGCCGAAGCGGGATGTCGCCTTTTCGGCGGCGCGGGAGACGGCCTCTCCGTCGGCCACGTCGGCAGGTACGATGAAAATCCGCCCGGCGCGGGCTTCCTCGCCGCGAGAAAGTGTCCGCGCGGCCTCGGCAAGTCGTTCCGCATCCCTTGCGACCAGCGAGACCCGGTCGCCGCGCTCGAGCAGCAGGTCGGCAACGGCAAGTCCTATGCCGCTCGACCCGCCGGTCACGAGCACATGCCGCACGCTAGAATCCCGCCATGAGGCGCGCGATCTGGCTGCGGTCGATGGTGTTGAGGCCGAAGTTGTCACGCACGAGCGCGCCGAGCAGTTCGGCGGTTTTCTCCACCGTTTCCCGGATCTGCTCTTGCGTATGTTCGCTGGTGATGAAGAAGCGCAACCGCGCCTGCCCTTCCGGGACGGCCGGGTGGATGATCGGCAGGACATTGATGCCGGCGGCAAGCAGGTCGTTCGACAGGCGCACGGCGCGCAGCGAATCCCCGACGAGAACCGGGACGACCGAGTGTCCCTCGCTGAGGCCGGTATCGAGGCCCGCCTCTCGCGCCAGATCGAGGAACAGGTGGCCGTTGCGCCTGAGCCGCGCTACGCGCTCCGGCTCGGAGGCAAGCAGCTCGAGGCTCGCGACGGCACCCGCCGCAAGCGCCGGCGGCAGACCGACGCTGTAGATGAAGCCGCCGGCCGAGCCCTTGAGCACGGTTGCCAGCGCCGCGTTGCCCGCGACATAGCCGCCGCAGCTCGACGTCGTCTTCGACAGCGTGCCCATCCAGATATCGACATGGGTCGGGTCGATGCCGAAGTGTTCGTGCGTGCCGTGACCGCTGGCGCCGAGAACGCCAAGCGCATGGGCTTCGTCGACCATAAGCCAGAAGCCGTAGCGGCTGCGCAGCTCGACGAGACGCGGCAAGTCGGCGACATCGCCATCCATCGAATAGATGCCTTCGACGATCACCAGGATGCGCCGGAATTTTCCGGTGAAATCGACAAGCAGCTCTTCCAGATGGGCCGTATCATTGTGGCGGAAGAAGCGCCGGGCAGCGCCGGAAAGCTTGATGCCGGCAAGGGCGCTGTTGTGGATGAATTCGTCATGGATGACGAGATCTTCCGGGCCGAGCAACGTGCCGAGCACCGTTACATTCGTCAGGTAGCCGCTGACGAAGACCACCGCCGCCTCCACGCCATAGCAGGCGGCAAGGCTTTCCTCGAGTTCCCGATGGGCCGGGCGTTCACCGGCGACGAGCCGGCTTGCCGAGGCCGAGATCCCGTAGCGGTCGATCGCCTCGTGGACCCGCGCATGGACAGCCGGATGCTGGTTGGTGCCGAGATAGTCGTAGGATGCGAAGTTCGCGACGCACCGACCGTCGATCTGGGTCTGCGCACCGGCGCCGACATCGTGCATCCGGTAGAAAGGATTGCCGATCTGCGTGAGTTCGCCCGCCATTTCCTGCATGCGGATCTGGCGGTATTCAGGCAGGTCCTCGAAACGCGGTACAGGCCGGTCCATGGGCACCACGGTGCCGCTCGGACGCGCATCCATAGTGGAGACGCCGCGCATCTTCTGCAGGAGCGCGGCCTTGCGCGCCCGCGCCATGCGGCTTGCGGACGTATCGTCCATGCTTGTCATCTTCCTCTCGATGCGGCCGGAGAGGCCCCCATATGCTGTTCCGCCAGCGCTTCGATATGCTCGTTCTCGCTGCCGTCGTGCTCTGCTTCCTCGGCGCGCGCAACCTTTTCATAGAGATTGCGGACGACGGTTTCTACCGTTGTCGTATCACCCACGCTGGTAATCGGAATGTCGAAACCGGTCTTCTCCTTGAAGCTCAGCGCAAGCTCGACGGCCATGAGGCTGTCGAGACCGACATCCTTCAGCACCTTGTCGCGACCAAGCGAGCTTTCGGGAACCCTGAGGATCGTCGCCATTTCGGCGGCGACCAGCGCATAGAGCGCCTCAAGCGCTTCGGCTTCGCTCTTTTCCGCAACAAGCGCGGCCAGATCGACCGTATCACCCCCGCCGCTGCCAGCCGGGCCGGCCTGCCTCAGCAGCACTTCAAAGAGCGGCGTGCCGACAATCTTCAGGTTGCGCGCCGCTGCCCAGTCGATGGGCGAGCAAACAACGACAGCTGCCTCGACCGTGCCCGGATCGCTGCGCATATGCGCCTCGACCATGGCAAGGGCGGTGGCCGCCTTCATCGCGGTGTTGCCGATGCGGCGGGCGAGAAGATCGCCGACCTCGTCGTTGCGGGCCAGATATCCCTTGTCCGAAATCGCCCCGAAGGCCACGGCAAGGCCGGGCAATCCTTCCGACCGGCGCGCCCGCGCGAGACCCTCCAGGTAACCGTTGGCGGCAACATAGTTGGCCTGCCCCGGATTGCCGATCATCGTCGTCGCGGACGAGAACATCAGGAAGTAATCGAGCGCATCCGTGCGGGTCGCCTTGTCGAGGATCGCGGCACCGCGCACCTTGACGTCGATGACCCGGCGGAAACGCTCCTCCGTGAGGTTCGGCAGGAGCGCGTCGTCGAGCAGCATGGCCGCATGCACGACGCCCTTCACGGGCGCTTCCTGCCTGAGGCCCGCCAGCAGCGTTTCGACCGCCTTCGGATCGGTCACGTCGCAGGCATGAAGGCTCGCAGCGACGCCACGCCTGTTCCAGGCGGCAATGGCCGCATCGGTTTCCGCATCGGACACGCCCCGACGCGTCACCAGCGCCAGCCGCCGGGCGCCCCGGCCAGCCAGCCAGTCCGCCGCCGAAAGGCCGAAGCCGCCGATACCGCCGACGACGACATGGATACCGTCCGCATCGACCGCGACCGGCTTGCCGGCGCCCGTAGCCACGGCATCGTGGCCCGCCTGCGGCGGCAGCAGCACTATCTTGCCGATATGGCCGGCATTCTGCATCAGGCGGAACGCGTCGGCGATCTCGTCATGCTCGAAGGTGCGGTAAGGCAAGGCGCGAAGATCACCCTTGGCGAACAGCGCGCCGAGATCGGCGAAGATCGCTTTCGTCAGCGCCGGCGCCTTCAGTGGCAGCTGGTCGGCGTCGATGCCGAAATAGCTGACATTGCGGCGGAACGGCCGCAGACCGATCTTGCGGTCGGCATAATAGTCGCGCTTGCCGAGTTCGAGGAAGCGGCCGAACGGCTTGACCAGTTCGATGCTGCGTTCCATCGCGTCGGAGAACAGCGAGTTCAGCACGAGGTCGACACCCTCGCCGCCCGTTGCCGCCCTGACGTCGGCGACGAAGGAGAGCGAACGGGAATCAAAGACCATGTCGACGCCGAGCGAGCGCAGGTAGCTGCGCTTTTCGTCGCTGCCGGCCGTTCCGATGATCGTAAGGCCGAGGACCCTGGCGATCTGGATCGCGGCAAGGCCGACACCGCCCGCAGCGCCGTGAATGAGCAGCGTTTCACCCGGCCGGGCACGGCCGAGTTCGACCAGCGCGTACCAAGCCGTCAGGAAAGTGACGGGAACTGTAGCGGCGGCGGTAAGGTCGAGTTCATCGGGAAGCTTCGCAAGGCCCGCACGCTTGATGGAAGTGTGGGTGGAGAACGCCGCCGGACCGATGCCCATCACGCGGTCTCCCACGGTAAGGTCGTCCACGCCCTCGCCCACGGCCGCCACGCGACCGGAGAACTCCATGCCGATCGTGGCGCCGGCAAAGCCGTCCTCCAGCGCCTCCTCGGGCAGAAGCCCCATGGCCCACATGACGTCGCGGAAATTGAGGCCTGCCGCAGCCACCTTGACGAGCACTTCGCCCGCGGCCGGCTCTGGCCGCTCCATGCTTTCCCAGTAGAGGCTGTCGACGCGCGAGGGCGTGCGCTGCCGCACGGTGGCGGCAGGAAAATCGCGGCGGGAGACATCGCAGGAAGCGACAGGACCACTGACGGCCCGGAAGGCCTGCGCGTGTCTGGCACCATCGACGATACGCCATTCCCGCTCGCCATGGCCGCTGGCGGCAAGGTCCAGCGCCTTCCGCCAGTCGTCGGGCTTTGCATCCACCAGGTGGATATCCACCTCGCTGAATTCGTTGGCGAGTACCCGCGCAAAGGTCCAAAGCCCCGTGGACAGCGGCGACGGGACAATGCGGTCCTCGCGGGCTCCATCCGGCGCACCGCCGGGAAGAACAAGCACAAGCTTCGGCCTTTGCTTGGCGGAGCTGGCCTGCAAGGTTTCGACGACCTTCGCCAGGCCATGGGCGTCACGCGCCAGCACGGCTTCATCCTCGATGCCGCCTGCGGGCGCTACGTACAGCAACAGGTCCGCGGCAAGGTCCGCTCGCCCGATGGCCTCACCGAGACGCGCCGCAGGCGTGGAGAGGTCGATGGCCGGCATGGCGGCAAGCGCCCCGGCCGCCGCACCGAGCGGCAGAAATGCGGCTGCGTCCTGCTGGATATCCGCCTCGCTGGCCGGAGCCGCCGGAGCAACCTCGATGAGCACAAGCAAGCCGTAGGGCCGCGGAACGAGCTGAAGCGCATGGCGACCGGCCGCAAGCGAGGCCAGACGGCGGTCCCAATCGCCTTCGCTCGCAAGCTGCCCGACCGGGAAGCCCTGCGACAGGCTGTTGGAGAACCAGCCCGGGACCAGCCCGAAGAAGAAGTCGTAGAGCAGCGAGGCCGGCGTTTCGGCTGCAACGAGCCGCGCGCCGTTTGCGAGCCCTGTGGCAAGCGCACCGGACAGCGCCTCGTCCGTCTCCAGCATGGCATGCAGGCGATCGCAGGTGCTGACGACCAGGTCCGCGCCGCGAAGCGCGTCCGCCGTGCTGTCGACGGTGACGCGGCCACTCGCCCCGAAGGCAACCTCGACGGCGCGGCGCAAGTCGTCGGACGGTTCGACGATGACGAGCCTGCCGCCGGAACGGGCGGCAAGGTCCGCCAGCCGGCGGCTGAAGCCGGGCGCCGTAGCGCCGATCTGCACGACGACAGGAGCCTGTCTGGTCCCCTCCGCCACCGCCTTTTCGGCAGCCGCGAAGACCAGCGCGTTGCGCTCGCGCGCTTGCGGCGAATGCAGGCGAAGGGCCTGGCGCGTCGTCTTGCCGCCAAGCTCCAGCGAAGCGGTTCCGCCGTGCTGCAGATAATCGATATGGCGCAATACGCCGGCGCGAATCTCGGCGAGCAACACCGCTTCCGCGCCGCGATCGGGCCGCTCGGCCGTGAACTCGGCAAGAGCTTCACCCGTTTCCGGCAGGTCGGATGCGGCCTCGACCACCCACACGCCATCGCGCTGCTCAGCAAGGCCCACCCCGTTCAGGAGGTAGAGCGCATTCGACAGGAAATCCTGGAAAGCCCGGTCTCCCGGCAATCCGGCAAGCGGCAGCCGCCCGGCAGAATCCGCGAATGGCAGCACGATATCGTGGCAGGCACGCAGAACCGCAGCCTGAAGAAGAAGCGACGCATCGTCCGGTTCCGACGGCGCGGGTGCGGCCATCAGGAAGGCCGGCGCCGTTTCGGGCAAGCGGCCGACGATGGCCTCCACGACAGGCACCGCCTCATAGTGGAAGGTCAGCGATGCGGGCGTGTGATGCTGCTGGAGCCAGGTGCGACGGAAGCGGCAATCCTCCAGGAGAAGGACGGGCCTGCCGTCCTCGGCTTCGAGGACAAAGCGCGCCTTGATGGAATGGGCGCTGACACGCTCGACTTCGATCCGCGCTCGGCGCGGCGCGACACCGGCGGCCAGAAGCGCGACGGAACCGAAATGGACCGGGATATAGGGCGCGCCTTCGGCATCGCCCGAGAATCGGTCGAACAGTCCGACGAGGCCGTGGAAAGCGGCGTCGAGCAGCATGGGGCTGAGCCCCCAGGCCAGCATCGGATGGGCGGGCGCTGCGCCGGGCGCAAGCTCGACATCGATGCGCCTCCGCAGGTCGGTCCTGACGCGCGCCGCCAGCCGGAAGGCCGGGCCGTAATCCAGCCCGAAGGAGGAGGCGATGGTGTAGATCCGCTCCGGCGAGACATCCTCTGCTGCCGCATCGAGCGGTTCGAGGTCCGGCGTGCGCATGGCCGGCAGCACCTTCTGGCAGCGGCATACGACGTGCAGGGTCCAGTCGTCCGCACTCAGCCGTTCGCGCGAACGGATCTCGATCGTGCCGGTTTCCCGCGAAACGACCGTCGACAGTTCCACCATGGTGGAGCCGAGTTCGAGCGGACGCAACAGCTCGATATTCGTCAGCTGGACGGCATCCGTGCCGAGCGCCTGCTGGGCGACCTGGAATGCGATTTCGATGAAGCCGGCGCCGGGCATGATCGCATGGCCATCGACGACATGCTCGGCGAGGTCCGGGAAGAGACGGGCATCGAGGTGGTTCTTCCATGCCATGCTGTTCGGATCTGCGCGCCAGCCGGCCAGCGAATATGCGCGGGTCATGTGCCGGCCGAACAGATCGTAGCTGTCCGTCGTCGGTGTACCGACCATGGTTTCCGGCTCGAAGGGCACGCCCGGAAGGTCGACCGCCGCATCGCGCTGTGCCCGCGGCAAGGCCGCCCCGTGCGCCAGAGCCCGGATGACACAGTTCACAACGGGATCACCCTCGCGTCCGTCCTCGTTCCGGTCGAGCGTCGGCACGAGCTGCGCGGGCGCGCCGCTCGTCTTGGCGGCACCCTTCAGATAGTTGGTCAGGATGGGTCTGGGCGATATTTCCATCAGCAGGTTGCAGCCCTGCTTCAGCGCGCACGCGACACCTTGCATGAAATAGACCGGCTCGCGCACGTTGCGCCACCAATAGGCGTCATCCAGCGCCGTCCCGTCCAGCTTTTCTCCCGTCACGGTGGAGATGAAATCATATTCCGTCGCACGCGGCGTGATCTTCGGCAGCGTCTGAAGGAATTCCTCCTTCGCCTCATCAATGAGCGGATGGTGGAACGGGTAGTCGATTTCGAGCGGCTGGACCGCCATTTTGTGGCGCCGGCCGAGCGTGCGCAAGGCCGTGATCTGGTCGCTCGGGCCGGAGATCGTAACGGAATTGGCGGCATTGATGGCGGCGATGGTAAGGCCATCGAGGCCGTGGCGGCTGATGAAATCGCGGGCGGCTTCCTCGCCGCACAGTGCGGCCGCCATCGTCCCCTTGCCCTTCGTGACGTGCTGGCAGCGCGAGCGGACGGCAACGACCGCCACGGCATCGACCAGCGACAAGGCGCCGGCAATATGCGCGGCCGCGACTTCACCGATGGAATGACCGAGCACCGCTGCCGGGCGGATGCCGGCGCCGATGAGGCATTGCGCCAGAGCCACCTGGATCGAGAAGAGAAGCGGCTGGGCGACGCGCGTATCGGCAAGGCGTCCGGCAAGATCGTCCGCGACGAGGAGCGCGGTCAGTTTCTCGCCCACCTGCTCCTCGAACAGGGCGCTTACGGCCGTGAAATGCCGGCGGAAATTCGGGTTCGTGCGCAACGCATCGACACCCATGCCGGCCCATTGCGCGCCGTTTCCTGCGAACACGAAGGCAACCTTCGGCTCGCCGACCGGCGCTTCGCCGATCGCCGCAGCCATTCCGGCCTGCCCGGCAAGCTGCTCGGAAAGCACCGCAGCGATATCGCCGGCCTTCTTTTTCTGCGTGACGAAACGGTGGCGAAGCGGCGTTCGGCCCGCCGTCGCAGCACCCACGAGCGACTGCGCCGATGCCGGGTCCGCGATCCCCGACAGCCTGTCCCGGTAGTCCCCCAGAAGCGCATGGAGGGCGGTTTCGGTATGCGCCGAAACCATGAAATAGTCGCCATCGACCGCGCCGCCTGTGGCGGCCTGCTGCCGGGCGACCGGGTCGGAGATGACGACATGGGCGTTCGTACCGCCGAAGCCAAACGAGTTGATGCCGGCAAGGCGGGGCCGCTTGCTGCGCAGTAGCGGCAGGGGCGTTGCGGTCACGCTGACATTGAGAGCGTTGAAGTCGATCGCATCGTTCGGCGTATCGAAGAACAGCGATGCCGGAAGATGGTCGTGTTCGAGGGCCATGACGGCCTTGAGCACGCCGAACAGCCCCGACGCCGGCTCCGTATGGCCGATATTCGTCTTGATGGAACCGAGTGGAATGGGTGCGTGGCGTTTCTGGCCGAGAACATGCCCGATTGCCCAGACCTCCGCAGGGTCGCCGACCTTCGTGCCGGTGCCGTGACCTTCGATGAAGGCGAGCTGGTTCGGATCGATCGCCGCTTCGGCATAGATCTTTTCAAGAAGAGCAGCCTGCGCCTCCTGCGAGGGCAGCGAGATGCCGTTCGTCCGACCGGCAGAATTGACCCCGGTCGCAAGAATGCGGGCGCGGCTGCGATCGCCCGCAGCATCAGCCTTGTCGCTACGGCGCAGGACGACGACCGCCGCACCTTCCGCGCGCACATAGCCGGAAGCCTCGTTGTCATAGGCACGGCAGCGGCCCTCAGGAGACAGCATGCGTGCCTGCGCAAATCCGACGAACGGCAGGGGATGGATCAGAAGATTGACCCCGCCGACGATTGCCGTGTCGATTTCGCCGCGATTGAGCGCGCGCACCGCCTGGTCGAGCGCGACGAGCGATGAGGAGCAGGCCGTATCGATCGTCAGGCTCGGCCCGCTGAGACCGAAGATATGCGAGAGACGATTGGCGACGATGGAGAGCGTATTGCCCGTCATGAAGTACGGGCCGCCGGCGGCGGGGTCTTCAGTGGAAAGGTTCGCCCCGTCGAGACTCGATGCGCCGACATAGACGCCGATCGCTTCCTTTTGAAGGGCTGGAAGTGTGAGATTTGCGTCCTCCAGCGCGCGCCAGGCCACCGACAGCAGCAGGCGCTGTTGCGGGTCCATCGCCATCGCTTCGCGGCGCGAAAGGCCGAAGATGCGCGCATCGAACGTGTCGATGTCGTCTATTATTCCAGCGGCGAACGTATAGGTCTTGCCTGCATTTCCCGGATTGGGGTGCCAGAAACGCGACTTGTCCCAGCGTCCGGCCGGAACTTCGCGAACGGCGCATTCCCCCCGATGAAGCAGGTCGAACAACTGCGACGCAGAACCAGCCCCCGGAGCAACAGCAGCATATCCGATAATTTCAACCGTCATGGGCACCAAACACTGTCACGATCGCCTCATCTCCAGATTGCGAAGCGTCACTTAAAACATTCTACATAGCAACATCTAGAGTTGTCCGCCATGCTAATATAGCAGCAGTACAGGAGGCCGGGTCACGAAGGCAAGACCACACTCCAGTAGAAACAATGCAATGACACGAACACATAGCGCGAATATGAATTGATAAAGCCCGAGAGCAAACCGCCCGGTGTGAGGTCGGGCTTCATGTCGTTTTACGCTGATCGACAAGGCGTCGAGCAATGGCCTCGGCCGCTGCCGACGAGCCCACCTGCGAATAAAAATTACCCCGTACCTGATATTTGCCGGCAATCAGGCGGAAGAACGCGTCCTCCAGCGCTCTTTCGGCGGGATACGGATTGCGCCAGAATGCGTCGAGCGAACCGGGATAGCTGAGGCCGGGGGTGTCGAAAACCGCCGAACCCAGTGTTTTCACGGGCCTGTTCCTTTTGAAAGCCCCGAGCGCAGCAGTCGAATTGACGGTCACGAGCCCCGTCGCATTGTCGATCAACCGGTCGAGATTACCCCCATCGATGACATGCACGCGCTCGCCGATTCCGTGGCGAAGCGCCTCCCCCTCGATAAACGCCTGCCAATTGATGAGGCCGTTGTCGAGTGGGTGCAGCTTCACCAGAAGCTGGTGATCGCCCGCCGCGTGCGCCGCAAAGGATGCCACCACCTTCAGGATGGCCTCTTGCTGGCTGGCGAAAGGCGAATGCGCACGTAGCTGGTAGTCCGTCTGCAACTGTAACGGGTATACGAAGAATGGGCATCCGCTTGCAAGCAAGCGCTCGCATGTCGCCAACGCGTTCCGTTCGGTGCGTTTCTTGCCCAGAAGACGCCGGATCCAGCCGGCATATTCGGCAAGCGGATGGGAGAGCGCATGCCGTCGATAATGCGGATAGAGGAACCACAGGAAGACGTTCGGCAGATTGTAGAGAAGGTCGTAGCCGGCTTCCACCGGAAAACTCTGGCGATAGCGGACCACCCAATCCGGTTCCGGCAGTCCGGCCGCTTCGGCAAGGATACGCTGCGGGTCGCGCGGGAAATGGGAATTGGACGACATGCCGTCGCGCTCGAACGTCACCCAGTCGGGCCTCAGATACCCCATCTCTATCACATAGACATCGATGGCGAGCGCCTTGGCGGCCGCGGCCGCGGCCTTGTGATAAGGCCGTTCCTCTCCGAGCAGAAGCAGGCCGGTGACGCCGTTACGGACCATAAAGTCGCGTACGAATTCCGGCCAGCGCTGCGGCTGGCCGCGATAGTTGACGCCACCGGCCCGCCGCCAGAAAATCCAGTCGCCGATATTGAGGTTGATACGCAGGCAACGATGCCCGCGCTCCTCCAGCGCCGCCGCGCACTTGGAAAAAAGCGGCGACGCCGGCCCCTGCAGGAAGAGAAACGTCTGTCCCTTGCGGGCATGCTCGGTACCGGCGGCACGTTCCATCATGGTGTTCGCCGCCGCTGCAGGTCGGCATCGGTGAAGAGCGTTCGGAGCAGGTTCCATGGCGCTTCCTCTTTCGGGAGTGATGCGGCGTCCCGCGCTTCGCCTGCCCGGGCCAGCGGAACCAGTACGTAGTCCGTCCGCGGATCGGGAAACGGGTCGGCGAGGCTTTTCAACAGGGGCGCATGGTCGCCGTAGAATGCCAGCCATACCGGGCGATCAAGGCGATCAAGATATGCCACGAGATTGCCGAGAGCCTCGTCTGTCTGGCGCAGAAGCTCCTTGTAGATCTCGACAGGATCGCTCAGGTCGCCACACCGTCCTGGCAGCCACGGCCCGTGGTTGCCCATCGATCCGACGAAGAGAAAGGCCGATTGTTCGTTGCCGATGCCATCGATGATGCGCACGACCGTTTGCGTCAGCCGCTGGTCCGAAACATACGGCCCATCCACCTGAGGGTCATGCGCAAAGCCATCCAGCATGGTCATGTTGTCGAAGCCGAGAAGCGGCATGGCCTTGTCGCGGAAGAAGAAGGTACGCTCGTAGGGGTGGATGAAATGGGTGAGCCAGCCGGCCCGCTTGAGCCGCATGGGCCAGGCAATGTCGGAATAGTGCGATGCCCGCAAATAGGGATAGCTGGCGTCGACATGGGAGTCTTCCGGCTGCACACCGCTCAGCACCGCGAATTCCGTACGAAGCGTATAACCACCTTCAAAAACGCTCGCCATGCGTCCGCACTGCGCCGCGCGTGAACGCAATGCGTCAAGATTGGGCAAGTCCAGATCGGTCATTCCGAAATACCGCAGATCGTAGAAGGATTCCGATTGCCAGACGACGACCAGCGGCGCGCTCTCGCTCGCCGCCGCATCGTCGGCGTGGACAATATCGTGGAAGGCATGGTGCAGCGTCGCCAGGAGTTCTGCGACAACCTGATCGCGGCGCGTACCGATCCAGATGAGGAAGTGGTAGGCAACCGACGCATAGGTACCGAAGCGAACGGTGTTGACGAAGACGTCGAGGGTTCTGAGAAGTCCCTCGCTGATCCTGCGCAGCCCAACGTTGATCGGCTTGACGAAGAGAAGGACATAGGGACCGAAAGCGACCGCCAGGCCGACCAAAATCCAGAAAAGCCGATTCTCTTGCGGAAGGACACTCGTCTCGAAATAGAAGAACAGAGCGGAAGCCCCGAAGACATAGCTGCCGGCGATGATCCAGAAAACCATGTTGAGCTTTGTCGCGTAGAATATTTCCTTGTGCTTGAACACGTCAGCAACGAGCGCGATATCCGAGAAAACCAGCGGTTCACGGATGAAGATGAACTTGGCGCGCGAAATCACGGTGAAGACGATGAAGAAGCTCAGAGTACCCTGCGCGGCATAGATCGGGCGCCACGAAATCGCGAAAAAACCGGCGAAGACGAGCGCAATGATCGGCAGGCGCGCCGCGGTTTCGAGGAACACGCGCCATGGGCTGCGCTCGATACGATACTTTTTGGCGACGGCGCGCGGGAGCGCCAAAGGATCCGTCAAATAGACAACGGCACTGGCCCAGGCGAAGCAGGTAGCCGTCAATAGCCAGGCATTACCAAACCAGTTCATTGATCGGTGCTCATGCGCTTCGCGGTTCTCCCGAGGCCGGCGCACCTGCGGGACGGAAACTTACCCCTACGCGTCCGGTTCCGGCATTTCGTACCGAGGCAGGCGCCCCTCGGTACACCACGCCGACGTGGAAAGCTGTCAAGTCCTGCCGCGCCGCCAGACCTGACTTCAGTTGCTCAGGTCGTTGATATTCGAGGCAACCGCCGCACCCTGGACGATAGGCGATACCGTCGTGCTGATGAGTGTGGAGAATTTCCGGATTTCGGCCAGCGACGAGTTGGCAATATAGATGAGATCGCGGTTGCTGACCTTGAAACCCTTCAGGATGAAGAAGCCGCTCGGATCCTTCAGATCGACCTGGTAGATGACGTTGACCGTTCCGTCGGCGTGCGTGGGGTGCGCCGTGGGAACCATCTTGCGGACCATATCGACCGGCTCGCGGCGATAGATAAATATGCCCCGGGCATTGGCGCGGTCGTCATTGAGCCCGCCCACCTTGGCCAAGGCCTGGTTCAGATAGAGTTGTGACTCGTCGAACTGCACGGAGGCATTGGCCATCGAAGCGCCGAACACGGTGAAGCTGCGCGGCTGGCGGATCAGCGTGATGACGTCGCTCGACTGCACATGGATGTTTTCGCGCGGATCCGAGATGAGTCGCTCCATCGGTATGGTTTCCGACTTCGAACCACGCGTAATCTGCACGGCGAGCTGATGGGATTCCATGCGGGGGCCGCCGGCAGTGGCGATCACATCCAAGAGGCGGTTGTCGCCAGGCAGCAGCGGAATGAGCCCGCTCTTGGCAACTTCACCGGTCACGGTAACCGTATTGGAGTTGTTCGCGACGACGTTGACGAGAACCTGCGGCTCGACCGCCATGCCACTCAACGCCTTTTCGATGTCCGCCTTGACTTCCTGAGGCGAACGGTCGGCGACACGCACGACCCCGGCATAGGGAACGACGATCGTTCCGTTTTCCGAAACCGGCTGCGGGGGGATCTGTGCCGCCCCTATGCCCTTTTCACCGGAAGAGAACAGGCCGTTTTGCGAGGCTTCCCAGATAACGACGGAAACGACATCGCCAACGCCGATGCGGGACGAGCTTTTTTTGCGGGAAGAACCGAAGGCGACAGAAAGCGGGCGCTCCTGGCTCTTGGCCAGCATGTCGGCGACTGCCTGGGTCACATTGACCAGCACGTAGGGCGCCTCGGCCGTCTTGGCACCGGACTGGATGGTGTCAGCGCTGGGGCCGGAACTGGGAATGACAGTACAGGACGATACCACCAGAAGCGCGGCCAACGAGGCAGGAACGAGAAAAAATCGATTCGCCGATTGCATCAAACCTTAACTTTCAACCATGCCCGCTACGCCACTTTCGCGGATTTGCTCGGATGACTACAGCAGCACAAGGGGCTGATCAACATTCAATTGAATGTCGCCCCTCTGTTTCAATCCATTTTGAAACAAGTGAATTAAAAACCCTACCAAGAAGAAAACATATCGGCGACGCCCCGAACATTTTGGCCCTGCAAGCTCGTCCGGCCGCTCACCGGCCAGAGGATCAAGCAGCTTCACCCGATAGGGGCTATCTCCCAGTCAAAACCTGCACTGAATACTTGAGGTGCGTCATTTGCTCAAACAAACGGCCTGGTCCGCCGCGCCGACATGGCCACAATGCTGGAAATCGGGGGCACTGGCTGTCGCAGTCACCCGCAGCATTGCGGAAAAACACTACGGACGAATTGCTTCAGCGCCGTCCCTTCGGACGCGTCGCCAGCACATTGCGGATCGCAAAGCTCGAATGGATGCGCGAGACCCCCGGCATCGCCGAGAGGATTTCCTTGTGGATGCGCTCGAACTCGCCGGCATTGGCGACCTCGACGCGCAGCAGGTAGTCCGACCCGCCCGTCATCAGGAAACACTCGCGGATTTCCGGGTGCTTACGCACCGCCGCCTCGAAGCGATCGAGGTGGTCTTCCGTCTGCCGTTCCAGCGTGATGTTGATGATGACGGCGATGGCGGATTCGGTATTTCCCGCATCCACCAGCGCCGTATAGCCGCGAATGACGCCGGTCTGTTCCATCAGCTTGATCCGCCGCAGGCAGGCCGAAGGAGAAAGGCCGACTTCGGCGGCGAGGCTCGCATTGCTCATGCGCGCGTCGAGCCGCAGGAGCCTCAGGATATTGCGGTCGATCGCGTCCAGTGCCGCCATAGCAGATAATTCCAAATAGTCACGGTTTCCATCAAAAATCATTACACGGCACAATAATCAAGCGCTTTTTCGTGGGTAATTTCACGATCGTTTCAATAGTCTTCCCGCAAGCGGGGAGCTTCAAAAAATGTATATCGGCATTCAGGAAGACAGACAGAGCGAGACGACGGGCACGGGCGGCGCGTCCGGCTACCTGACGATCGATCTTGCGGCGCTTGCCCGCAACTATGAAAAGCTGGCTGCTGAAGTTGCGCCCGCCCGGGCTGCCGCCGTCGTCAAGGCGGATGCCTACGGGCTTGGCGCCGACCGGGTCGCCCCCAGGCTCTATGCGCAGGGCTGCCGCCATTTCTTCGTCGCACAGTTCGGCGAATCGCTGAGCCTGCGCCCGCTGCTTGCCGCCGACGCCTCAGTCTTCGTGCTGAACGGCCTGCAGCCCGGAAACGAACTTGCCTGCGCGCGCAGCGGTATGGTCCCGGTGATCAATTCCTTGGACCATTGGCGGCAATGGGCCTCAGCCGCACGGACGCTCGGCCGTACGCTGCCGGCGGTGCTGCAATTCGATACGGGCATGTCACGCCTCGGCGTGCCGGCGGAAGATCGGGCGACGCTTGCGGATCTCGTGAAGGCGGAAAGCCGGATCGAGGTCCTCTTCATCATGAGCCACCTTGCCTGCGCCGACGATGCCGACAACGACCAGAACAGCGACCAGCGCGCCGAGATGGACCGCATCGCGGCCGAATTCCCCGAATTTCCCGTCTGCTTCGCCAATTCAGGCGGCATCTTCCTCGGCAATGCCTATCACGGCGCACTCTGCCGCCCGGGCATTGCGCTCTATGGCGGCGCGCCGACCGAAGGGCGCGCCAACCCGATGGAACCGGTCGTGCGCCTCGATGTCGCCGTCGTGCAGACCCGCTCCGTGCCGGCCGGCACGCGCGTCGGTTATGGCGCGTCCCATGTCACGACGGGCCAAACGCGGCTCGCCACCATCGCCGCCGGGTATGCCGATGGCCTGCCGCGTAGCCTGAGCAGCCGGGGCGCCGTCTATTGCGACGGCATCCGCCTGCCTGTCGTCGGGCGCGTTTCCATGGACAGCATCACCATCGACATCTCCGTCCTGCCGGAGGGCCGCCTGAAGCTCGGCAGCCTCGTGGAAGTGCTCGGCCCCCACCAGACGCTGGAGGATGTCGCGCGCGACGCCGGTACCATCTCCTACGAAATCCTGACCAGCCTCGGCCAGCGATACGAGCGGCAGTACCGCTAGAGCGACCCGGAAAAATCGCGCGGCGTTCTCGCCGCCGCAATCGTGAAAAACAAAAAGACACCCCTTTTCATTCCAGTGAGGATACAATGAAAGTCATCGTTCTGGGCGCCGGTATTGTCGGCGTGACCTCGGCCTACCAGCTTGCCAAGGCCGGTCACGAGGTCACCGTCATCGACCGCCAGCCCGGTCCCGCACTGGAGACCAGTTTCGCCAATGCCGGCGAGGTCTCCTTCGGCTATTGCTCGCCCTGGGCCGCTCCCGGCATCCCGATGAAGGCGATGAAGTGGCTCTTCATGCAGCACGCCCCGCTGATCCTGCGCCCCAAGGTCGACGTCGCCATGCTCTCCTGGATGGCGAAGATGCTCAGCAACTGCACCTCCAAGCGCTACGCCATCAACAAGAGCCGCATGCTGCGGCTTGCCGACTACAGCCGCATCGCGCTTGCCGAGATGCGCGATGAAACCGGCATCGCCTATGACGAGCGCATGCAGGGCACGCTGCAGCTCTTCCGCACACAAGCCCAGCTCGATGCCTCGGCCAAGGACGTCACGGCGCTTGCCGCCGACGGCATTCCCTATGAAGTGCTCGATCGCGAAGGCTGCATCCGCGTCGAACCCGCCCTCAGCCATGTACGCGAAAAGATCGTCGGCGGCCTGCTGACGCCGAAGGACGAGACCGGCGACTGCTTCAAGTTCTCCAATGCGCTGGCAACGAAGGCCGAGGCGCTTGGCGTGCGCTTCAACTATGGCAGCATCATCCGCGGCCTCGACGTGGAAGGCGGCCGCATCCGCGGCGTCATCACCGCGCACGGAACACTCCAGGCCGACGCGGTGGTCGTGGCGCTCGGCAGCTTCTCGCCGCTGCTCGTCAGGCCGCACGGCATCCGCCTGCCGGTCTATCCGGTCAAGGGCTACTCGCTGACCATCCCGATCACCGACGCCGCCCGCGCGCCGGAATCGACGGTGATGGACGAAACCTACAAGATCGCCATCACGCGCCTTGGCGACCGCATCCGCGTCGGCGGCATGGCGGAAATCTCCGGCTATACCAACGATCTCGGCGAGCCCCGCCGCCTGACGCTCCAGCACTCCGTCATGGATCTCTTCCCGGGCGGCGACGTGTCGAAGGCCAGCTTCTGGTCCGGTCTTCGCCCCATGACGCCGGACGGCACGCCGGTGATCGGCGCGACAAAGATCGCCGGCCTGTTCCTCAACACCGGCCACGGCACGCTCGGCTGGACGATGAGCTCGGGTTCGGCCCGCGTCATCGCCGACATCGTCTCCGGCAAGAAGCCCGAGATCGATGCGACGGACCTTGCCATCGCACGCTACGCCTGACATCCGGCGCGCCGTCCCAAACAACAAAAGCCCTCCTTGCGGAGGGCTTTTGGTTCGCCGGAATTCCCGCGTCTATCAAATAGCCTTTTCGAGTTCGGGCAGGATGTCGAAGAGATCGCCGACGAGGCCGTAGTCGGCGACCTGGAAGATCGGGGCTTCCTCGTCCTTGTTGATCGCCACGATGACCTTCGAATCCTTCATG
>NZ_JBASBL010000013.1:0-78859 GCF_049651085.1 Shinella sp. | reverse complement strand
TTACAACTCACTGATTTTAAACAATAATATCTCAATTTTCCAACCCGCAACAAACCCCGCACCCCAAAACCAAACCAAAAATCTTGTCCAGGTGGTAAAATTTGACAGGAAGGGACCGTTTTGCGTGTAAAAACATCTGGATCGCCCTGTGAAAAAGGAAATTCGCGCGTCGGCCCGTCCTTGCGCACGGTTTTCCCGCGGGAAAGGAGCGCCAATGGATATCCTCCCCCCTCCCCTGCCGGTTCAGCCCCCCCCCCAATCCGGTGCGCCGATCATGGCAAGAGACGGCCGCGACGGACCACAGGCGCTCGGCACCTCTCTGTTACAGAGCGCGACGAGAGCCCTGCCGGCGGCGGGGTGACCCCGCCGACGCTTCCTGCGGCCGCAGGCGCCTGTCACATTTTCAGGAACCAAATTCGTCGTTCGGCGTTACCAACCATCGCTCGACGGCGAACCGGACGTGAAAGGACGCATAGATGCTCAGCACCATCCTCCTGATCCTTCTTATCCTGCTTCTGATCGGCGCGCTGCCAAATTGGGGGTACAGTCGCGGTTGGGGTTACGGCCCGTCCGGCGGGCTGGGCCTGATCGTCCTCATTCTTCTAATCCTCGTCCTCATGGGACGCATCTGATCCCGACAACCAGCCAGGAACCGCAACCATGAAGAACATCATCATCGCGCTTGCTCTTGTCGCCTCCACCGTGACGCTCACCGCCTGCACCCAAACCGAGCGCGGCACCGCGATCGGCGCGGCGTCCGGCGCGGTCATCGGCGGCGTCGTTACCGGCCGTGCCGGCGGGGCGCTCGTGGGCGCGGCCGTCGGCGGCGCTGCGGGCTACCTCATCGCCCGGTCCGACCGCAGCGGCTACTGCATCTATCGTGACCGCTACGGCCGCCGTTACGAGGCCCGTTGCCGTTAGCCGCCGGACAATCGACCGAAACAAGAAACGGGCCCTCGGGCCCGTTTCTTGACGTCTTGAAGTGGAAGATGGATGCCTTCAGAGATTACCGCCGGCCTTGCGCTCGGCCTCGTCAAGCTTCTCCAGAAGATCGAGCAGGCGATCGGGCACGGGTTCAGTCTCGATCACGTCATAGAAGGACTTGAGCTTGCGGCCAACCGGGCCATTCGGGTCAAAGGCGGCCCCGGCGGCAGCATTGCCGCCGCCACGTCTTTTGTCTTTGCTGGGCTCGATCATGGTCTTGTTTCCATCGCGTGCCGCCCGCTATCTTCCTTTTGCCCAAGATTACCCATAGCAAGTCACACTTAGCATGCTAGCAATAGGTTTCCGCAAGGTGAACTCTAGCGGAAACGGTTCCGATACGGAACATATTCAGGGAGAACGAAATGTCACTTTCCACCCGTATCGCACCGCATCTCGCCTATCTGAGGCGGTTTTCCCGTGCCGTGACGGGTTCCCAGACGTCGGGCGACGCCTATGTCGCCGCCATGCTGGAAGCGCTCGTCGCAGATATTACACTCTACCCGGAGGGGCGCAGCGACCGAAACGCACTTTACCGGCTCTATTGCACGCTCTTCGAGAACCTGGACGTGACGTTGCCGGAAAACACCTCGCCCTTCGGCTGGGAACGCCAGGCGTCCGCCAACCTTGCCAACCTGCCTCCGGCGGAGCGCAAGGCCTTCCTGCTGGTCGCCGTCGAAGGTTTCGATATTGCCGAAGGCGCGGACATTCTCGATGTCTCGGAAGAGCGTTTCACCGAGCTGCTCGATGAGGCCTCCCGCGACATTTCCAGCCAGGTCGCCACCGATATCATGATCATCGAGGACGAGCCGCTGATCGCGATGGACATCGAGGACATGGTGAAGGGTCTCGGCCATACCGTGACAGGCATCGCGCGCACCCATTCGGAGGCGGTCGAACTCTTTCGCCGCACCTCGCCGCGCATGGTGCTGGCGGATATCCAGCTCGCCGACGGCAGCTCGGGCATCGACGCTGTCAACGACATCCTGAAGAACAGCACGATCCCGGTGATCTTCATCACGGCCTTCCCGGAGCGGCTCCTGACCGGCGAAAAGCCGGAACCGGCCTTCCTCGTCACCAAGCCGTTCAACCCGGATATGGTGAAGGCGCTGATCAGCCAGGCGCTTTTCTTCGACGAGCAGGCGCGACTGGCGAAATCGGCCTGAACCGTGAGAACAAATGCAAAAGGCCCGCGCGAGCGGGCCTTTTCCGTTTCAGCCGTGGAGCCGCTCAAACGGCGGCGACGACGATGACTTCGACCAGATAGTCCGGGGTCGCCAGCTTGGATTCGCCGGTAGCACGGGCCGGAGTGTGGCCCTGCGGCGCCCAGCCATCCCAAACCGCGTTCATCTTCGGGAAATCGGCCATGTCGGCAAGCCAGATCTGGGCCGACAGGATGCGGGTCTTGTCCGTGCCGGCCAGCGCCAGCAGGCGGTCGACTTCAGCCAGCGCCTGCTTCGTCTGCTCGGTGACGTCGGACCCCGCCTCGCCGACCTGTCCGGCCAGGTAGACGGTGCCATTGTGCACGACGGCCTGGCTCATGCGCGGGCCGGTTTCAAAACGTTTGATGTCCATATCTCGTTCCTGTCAGGTGGGAATTTCAGGGGCCACCCCGCGACGAGCGCCAGTCGCGGGGTGGCATATGGTCAGGCGACGCGCTTGCGCCGTTCGACGCGGGCGCGGATGGCTTCGACGTCGACGCGGGGCGTCGCGGCGAACAGGGTCTTGGTGTAGCTGTGCTGCGGGTCTTCGAAGACCTGGTCGCGACTGCCATATTCCACCGCCTCGCCGAAATACATCACCATCACGTCGTCGGCGATGTGGCGCACGACCGAAAGGTCATGGCTGATGAAGACATAGGTCAGGTGGAACTCGTCCTGCAGGTCGGCGAGCAGGTTGAGCACCTGGGCCTGCACCGACAGGTCGAGCGCCGAAACCGGCTCGTCGAGCACCAGAAGGCGCGGATTGAGCATCAGCGCGCGGGCGATCGCCACGCGCTGGCGCTGGCCGCCGGAAAACATGTGCGGGTAACGCCCGTAATGCTTCTCTTCCAGTCCCACCTTCTTCAGTATGGCCATGGCGCGGTCACGCCGCTCGTCCGCCGGGATCTTCGTGTTGATGACCAGCGGCTCCGTCAGGATGTCGCCGATCTTCTTGCGCGGATTGAGCGAACCATAGGGGTTCTGGAAGACGATC
The DNA here is from genome assembly GCF_049651085.1 of Shinella sp. GTDB lineage: Bacteria > Pseudomonadota > Alphaproteobacteria > Rhizobiales > Rhizobiaceae > Shinella. The sequence goes on along the minus strand of NZ_JBASBL010000013.1, from coordinate 75,682 downwards.
TGCACCTTGCTGCGCATTTCCGAGGTCAGCGGCTCGCTGGCGATATCGACCTTGCGGCCGTCGATCAGCATTTCGCCTTCGGTGATCTGATCGATCATCGTGACCATGCGGGCAAGCGTGGACTTGCCGCAGCCGCTTTCGCCGACGATGGCGAGCGTCTTGCCTTCCTCGACCGTAAAGCTCACGCCTTTCACGGCATGAACGGTCTTGCCCGCTTTGAACAGGCTGCCGGGGATATGATAGTCGCGCTTGAGATTGCGTGCTTCGAGAACTGGGGTCATCGGACGGCTCCCGCAAAAATCTCGGCGTCGGTCAGCTTTTCCGTGATCGTCGGCAGGCGTCCGCCGACGGCATTTTCCGGAAGGGCGGACAGAAGAGCCTTCGTGTAGACGCTCTTGGGGCTTTCGAAGAGCGACAGGACATCAGCGGATTCGATCTGGCGCCCCTTGTACTGCACGATGACGCGGTCCGCGGTTTCGGCGACGACGCCCATGTCATGGGTGATGATGATGAGGCCCATGCCGTGTTCGGCCTGCAGCTTCATCAGGAGGTCGAGGATCTGCTTCTGGATCGTCACGTCGAGCGCGGTGGTCGGCTCGTCGGCGATGAGAAGCTTCGGATTGCAGGCAAGCGCGGTCGCGATCATCACGCGCTGGCACTGGCCGCCGGACATCTGGTGCGGAAAATGGCCGAGGCGCTCTTCCGGGTTCGGGATGCCGACGAGCTGGAACAGCTCGATCGCACGGTCGCGACGGGCCTTGCGGTTCAGATCGGTATGGATGCGCAGCACTTCCTCGATCTGGTAGCCGACCGTGAAACACGGATTGAGGCTGGCGATCGGCTCCTGGAAGATCATGGCGATATCCTTGCCGATGATCTTGCGCCGCTCGCTGTCGGACATGGCCTTCATGTCGCGGCCGTTGAAGGTGAGGACGTCCGCCGTCACCTTCGCCGTCCAGGGCAGGAGGCCCATGGCGGCGAGCATGGAGACGGACTTGCCCGAACCGGATTCACCGACGATTGCGAGAACCTCGCCCTCGTCGACTTTCAGCGATACGCCGTCCACGGCACGGAAGGGGCCGGATGCCGTCTGGAATTCGACGGTGAGGTTTTTGATTTCGAGAAGCGACATCACGACCTCTTCAGCTTGGGATCGAGGGCGTCGCGCAGGCCGTCACCCATGAGGTTGATGGCAAGCACGGTGACGAGGATGGCAAGTCCGGGGAAGGTGACGACCCACCAGGCGCGCTGGATGAATTCGCGCGCCTCGGCAAGCATCGTGCCCCATTCCGGCGTCGGCGGCTGGGCGCCCATGCCGAGGAAGCCGAGGGCTGCCGCATCGAGGATCGCCGCCGAGAAGGCCAGCGTCGCCTGCACGATGAGCGGCGCCAGGCAGTTCGGCAGGATCGTCAGGAACATCAGGCGCAGGGTGCCTGCACCCGCAACCTGCGAGCCGACGACATAATCCTTCGACTTTTCCGTCATGACCGCCGCACGCGTCAGACGCACGAAATGCGGCTGGTTGACGAGCGAAATGGCGATCATGGCGTTGAGCAGGCCCGGTCCCAGAACCGCCACCAGCACGAGGGCGAGCAGCAGCGAGGGGAACGCCAGGATGATATCCATGATGCGCATGATGAACGTATCGACCTTGCCGCGGAAATAGCCCGCGACGAGACCGATGAGAACGCCCGAGACCACCGACAGCGTCACGACGACGAGGCCGATGAACAGCGAGAAGCGCGCACCGTAGATGAGACGCGAGAAGATATCGCGGCCGACGGCGTCGGTCCCCAGGATATGCCCCCAGGTTCCGCCCTGCTGGAAGACCGGCGGCAGAAGCAGAAGCTCGCGGTTCTGGACGCTCGGGCTATGCGGCGCGACGAAAGGCGCAAAGACCGCAACGAACAGGATGACCAGGAAAACGAAGAGGCCGATGACGGCGCCCTTGTTGCGCGAGAAGTAAAACCAGAATTCGGAAAGGCCGGAGGGCGGCGTGCCGCCCGTCTTGGTGTCGGCCGCGTTCGAAACAGTGCTCATGGACCGCCTCCTAGTGCCGGATACGCGGGTTGACCCAGCCGTAAAGCAGGTCGACCACGAGGTTGACGATCATGATGACGGCGGCGATCAGCATCAGGCCACCCTGCACCACGGCATAGTCGCGCTTGAAGACGCTGTCGACCATCCACTTGCCGATGCCCGGCCAGGAGAAGATCGTCTCGGTGAGGATGGCGCCCGCCAGGAGCACGCCGACCTGAAGGCCGATCGTGGTAATCACGGGGATCATCGCATTGCGCAGCGCGTGCACGCCGATGACGCGGAAGGGCGAGAGCCCCTTGGCGCGGGCGGTGCGGACATAATCGTCGCCCAGCACTTCGAGCATGGCCGAGCGGGTCTGGCGCGCGATCACCGCAAGCGGGATCGTCGCCAGCACGATGGTCGGCAGGATCAGATAGGTCACCGCAGACTTGAAGGCGCCCGCCTGACCCGAGAGCAGGCTGTCTATCAGCATGAAGCCGGTGACCTGCGGGAAGAAATACATCAGCGAGATGCGTCCCGAGACCGGTGTCCAGCCGAGATAGCCGGAGAAGAAGATGATCAGCAGCAGGCCCCACCAGAAGATCGGCATCGAATAGCCGACAAGGGCGACGCCCATGATCGACTGGTCGAGCCAGGTCCCCCGCTTGACCGCGGCGAAGACGCCGGCGGGAATGCCGAGGAGCACGGCCACGAGGATGGCGCAGAGCGCAAGTTCCAGCGTTGCCGGGAAGAGCTGCAGGAAGTCATCCAGCACCGGCCGCTTGGTCACGATCGACGAGCCGAAATCTCCCGTCAGGAGACCAGCGAGATAGTCAAAATACTGGATGTACATGGGCCGGTCGAGACCGAGCTGGTTCATAAGCTCTGCGTGTCGTTCCGGAGACATGACGCGTTCACCCGACATCAGCATGACCGGATCGCCCGGCAGGAGTCGAATGAAGGAGAACGCGATGAGCGATACCCCAAGGAATGTGGGTATCAGGACGGCAAGCCGTCCGACGATAAAACGCAACATGGGAGCCAATCCCTTCATTTTTTAGAAAAACCGGCGGCCCGAATCTCTCCGGGCCGCCGGCCATTGCACGCTCTTTGCGGCGCGCCTTCTCGTTAACCGATATTACTCGGTGATGTCCACGCCTTCGAAGACGAAGTCGCCAAGCGGAGACTGGACAAAGCCCGAAACCTTCTTGCTCATCGGAACGACCGCGAGCGAATGGTCGAGGGTGTTCCAGGGCGCTTCGCGCTTGAAGATGACCTGGGCCTCTTCATAGAGCTTGGTGCGCTCGGCAATGTCGGAGGTTTCCTTGGCCTTCGTCATCAGGTCGTCGAATTCCTTGTTGCACCACTGCGCGCGGTTGTTGCCGCCGACAGCGTCGCAACCGAGCAGGGTGTCAAGGAAGTTGTCCGGGTCGCCATTGTCGCCCGTCCAGCCGAGGATGGCCGCGCCATCGCGGTCCTTGGCGGAAGAGAGCTTCAGGTATTCGGCCCATTCGTAGGAGACGATCTCGACTTCGACGCCGACCTTGGCAAGGTCCGCCTGCATCAGTTCGGCTGCACGGCGAGCGTTCAGCATGTACGGACGCGCGACCGGCATAGCCCAGATCTTCATCTTGAGGCCGGAAACGCCGGCATCCTCGAGCATCTTCTTGGCTGCTTCCGGATCGAACTTGTCGTCCTCGACGGCGTCGTTGTACGACCACATGGTCGGCGGGATCGGGTTCTTCGCGACGGTTGCCGCACCCTGGAAGACCGCATCGACGATGGCCTGACGGTTGATCGCCATGTTGAGGGCCTTGCGGACCTCGACCTTGTCGAACGGCGCAACGAGCGTGTTGTAGGCGAGGTAGGCGACGTTCAGACCGGCCTGCTCGGAGATGTGCAGGTTCGGATCGGCCTTCAGCTCGGCGACATCAGCCGCGTTCGGATAGGACATCAGGTGGCATTCGCCAGCCTTGAGCTTCTGCGCGCGAACGGCAGCGTCCGTGGTGATCGCGAAGACGAGGTCATCGATCGCCTGCTTGCCGCCCCAATAGTCGGGGTTGGCCTTGTAGCGGATAGCGGCATCCGGCTGGTAGGCGACGAAGGAGAACGGACCAGTGCCGAGCGGCTGCTGGTTCATCAGTTCCATCTTGCCGTCAGCCTGAAGCTTGTCGGCATATTCCTTCGATACGATCGAGATGAAGGGCATGCCGAGGTTGGCCAGCAGCGGTGCTTCCGGACGCTTCAGCGTGATCTTGACCGTCAGGTCGTCGACCTTTTCGATCTTTTCGATGACATCGGGCAGGCCCATGCCGGCGAAGTATTCCCAGGAGGCACCCGGAACGTACTTGTTCCAGGCATTGTCTTCCTTGTACTGGCGCTCGAAGGAGAAGATCACGTCATCGGCGTTCAGCTCACGCGTCGGCGTGAAATACTCGGTCGTCTGGAATTTCACGCCCTTGCGAAGCTTGAACGTATATTCCTTGCCATCTGCCGAGATGTCCCAGCTTTCGGCCAGCGCAGGCTCGATTTCCGTCGTGCCGCGCTTGAATTCCACCAGCCGGTTATACACCGTGTGCGCAGCTGCGTCGAAGGTCTGACCGCCGGTGTAGAGACCGGGATCGAAGCCTTCCGGCGATGCTTCCGAGCAGTAGACGAAGGTCTTCGACCAGGCAGCAGAGGCCATCAGCGAGGCAAGCGCCGTCGCAGCGATAAGAGTAGTCAGCTTTTTCATAGTGAGCTTCCCAGATTTACTTTTTTGTTCTCTTGTGCGGGCACGGGTGCGTTCCAGCCCCGGCCTTGCGCGGATGGAACGACATTTGCCGCTGGATTGCAATAAGTCCGCAAACAAATTTGTCCAAACGGAAAAATCCGGGCAACATTATTCTCCACAGCATTAGAAAACACTGCAAAAATAGCGCCTGCGCCACTTTTAGACGATCATCAATCCTCGTCCGACCTGATTCCGGCACAACTGCGACCATACCCAAAGCCACCACCAATAAGGGTAGCACCGCGTTGCTGGCTTGCTCAGTGCAGGCACGGGGCGACAAAAGCATCAGACAGCTTTTCTTTGATTTTCCTCTTCATTATCAATTGCCTATAGATTCACCCGACAAGAAAATGCCGTATCCTTGCGAAATTGTCCTGCAAAACCCTTTGCCCTTAAAAGCTGCGGCGCTAGATTGCGTCGTGGGATCCGGGGGGCTAGTCCACATGCCCGTGTTGAACAGACATTTCAGGCGATACGATTTTGAAGGCGATCTTGAGAAAGCCCTCAATCGCGTCGATTTCTTTCGTATCTTTCACACCATGGCGCTCCACCACGGTTTTGAGCACTTCGGCGTGCTCCAGCTGACCAACGAGCACGAGACCAGCCTGCTCGCCAACCGCCTGGTGCTGCACGACCTGCCGGCCGGTCTCGCCGAGGCCTATGACAAGCGCCACCGCCTCAACGATTCCGCGATCTTCAAGAGCTTCTACAAATCCACGATCTCGACTGTCTGGCGGGCCTCGGACCTCCCGCAGGACAGCATGGACGGCCTCGACTTCGTCGACCAGATCGGCTTCGACATGGTGCTGTCCGTTCCGGTGCATTCGGTCACCGGCATGCGCTACGTCGTGCTGTTCCTCGGGGATGGCGACGACATCGGCCGCAACGAGCATTTCAGGATCTGCTACGAGGCGAACTGCACCTTCGACTATTTCTACAGGAAGGTTCTCTCCAACAAGGCCGGCATGGGCCTGACGCCGCGCGAAACCGAAATCCTGCGCTGGATTTCCTATGGCAAGACCGCAAGCGAAATCGCTCTCATCGTTTCCGTCTCGGAGCATACGGTGAACTCGCACACGGCGACGATCCTCAAGAAGCTCGACGTGGTCAACCGCACCCAGATGGTCGCCAAGGCGATCCGTGAGCAGATCATCCAGTAACGCCGGCAAGAAAAGCCCCGCAGCGCCGGGATAGCAGAGTTAGGGACTTGTCAACATATGCGGCCTGGATGAGAGTAACCCTGCTTTTCAGGGCCGCCGCGTCCCGGATACAATCAGGTTCAACGACCACCATGACAGCACAAGCGCATCTCCTGCTCGTCGATGACGATCCCGCGGAAAACGTCATTCTCAGCGCGCTGATGCGCAAGGTCGCAAGCTATGCGATCACGCTGCATTATGTGGAAACGGTGGACGGCGCGCTCGATTTCATCCGCTCATCGGGCGTGCGGCTCGACATGGTCCTGATGGACAACCGGCTGCAGCCGCAAGCGGATTTTCGGGAAACCGTGCCGGAGCTGCGCCGCGCCGGTTATATCGGTCCCGTGGGGGTCATTTCCTCGTCGATCAACGACGCCTATTTCCAGAAGATTGACGACTACGGCGTCGACTTCCGTATCGACAAGGCCGAACTCGACCCGACGGCCATCGAATTCATCCTGCAGGAATATGTGAGCCGCGACGCCGGCGCCGGGATCTGAACGCGCGGCGGCGTCAGGCCGCCGGCTTCTGGGCGATCGCGTTTTCGAGTCCGAGCAGCATGCCGATCTGCGGGCGCGCCTTGACGAGGTCGTCGATCGTGTATTGCTGGAGCACTTCGAAGAAGGCGTTCAAGGCCTTGCGCAGCGCCGCATTCAGGCCGCAGCTGTCGACCAGCGGGCATTCGATCTCGCCCGCCTCGAAACATTCCGCCATTGCGAAGGAATCCTCGGTCACCCGCACCACGTCGAACAGCGTGATTTCCGACGCCGGCCTGGGCAGGCGCACGCCGCCATTGCGGCCACGCACGGTCTCGATGATGCCGCCCTTGGTCAGCGGCTGGAGAATTTTGAACAGGAACAGCTCGGAAACGCCGTAGGCCCTGGCGATTTCCGGGATCCGGCTGAGCTTGTCGCCATTCGCAGCGCAGTACATCAACATGCGCACGGCGTAGTTGGTTTGCTTCGTCAGGCGCATGGGAAACTCCGAGTCCGGTTTTCAAGTCGGATCACATATAGGACACATCGCGGTTTAGAACAATTCCAAAAACCGGAAATTCACATTCATGTTAAAAAGGCGGCCGAGCGATTGACTGTGAGGAGCAAGCAGTTAAACACGACTTTCGCAGTTAAGAATAACGCACCAGGAGGCTCCGATGCAACTGCTCAAGACGTCCCTTACCGCCCTTGCCCTGTCGACCGCTGGCCTGGTGCTTGCCGCACCCGCTCATGCAGATGGTGAAGTCAACATCTACTCCTACCGTCAGCCTGACCTCATCAAGCCGCTGCTCGAAGAGTTCACGAAGGAAACCGGCATCACGACCAACGTGCTCTTCCTCGACAAGGGCCTTGTCGAGCGCATCCAGGCGGAAGGCGCGAACTCGCCGGCCGACGTCATCCTGACGGTCGACATCGCACGCCTGACGGAAGCCAAGGAAGGCGGCGTCACGCAGGCGGTCCAGAGCGACGTCATCAACAAGGATATCCCGGCAGAGTACCGCGATCCGGCAGGCGACTGGTTCGGCCTGACCACGCGTTCGCGCGTCGTCTACGCCTCCAAGGAGCGCGTCGCGCAGAACGAGATCACCTATGAGGAGCTTGCCGACCCGAAGTGGAAGGGCAAGATCTGCACCCGTGACGGCCAGCACTCCTACAATATCGGCCTGATCGCCTCGATGATCGCCCATCACGGCGAAGCCGAAGCCGAAAAATGGCTCACCGGCGTCAAGAACAACCTTGCCCGCAAGCCTGATGGCGGCGACCGCGACCAGGCAAAGGCGATCCTCGCCGGCGAATGCGACCTGGCGCTCGGCAACTCCTACTATGTCGGTCTGATGATGACCAACGAGAAGGAGCCGGAGCAGAAGGACTGGGCAGCCGCCATCAAGGTTCTCTTCCCGAATACGAGCGATCGCGGCTCGCATGTCAACGTGTCCGGCATGGCCATGGCCAAGAATGCGCCGAACAAGGACAACGCGCTGAAGCTGATGGAATTCCTGTCGGAAGGCACCGCGCAGAAGATCTATGCCGAGCAGGTCTACGAATATCCGGTCCTGCCGGGCGCCGAGCCTTCCGACGTCGTCAAGTCGTTCGGCACGCTGAAGCCCGACGCGCTGCCGCTCGTCGACATTGCGGCAAACCGCAAGAAGGCATCGGAACTGGTCGACAAGGTCGGCTTCAACGACGGTCCGTCGCAGTAAAGATCAGCCCCAAGGCTGAACCAGGAGAACGGCGGCCACGGGCCGCCGTTTTCTATTGCAGGTCCGGATCCGACTGGCCGGAGATGATCCGGGCATAGTCGGTTATGTCCTTCTTACGCTGCGGCGTGCCGGGATGGGTGGAGAGGATGGTGCTATCCGACCTGTCACCGAGCTTTTCCTCCAGAAGACCGAAGAAACGGGCGATCGCCGTCGGATCGTAGCCGGCCTTGGCCATCAGCTCGACCGAGCGCCGGTCGGCCTCCGCTTCCGCCGAGCGGGAATAGGACAGCGCCAGCAGACCGTTGCCCTGCACCAGCACATCCTCGACGCTCGATCCGATATCGCCGGCAATCAGCATGATGAGCCCGGTCATGCCCGCCGCCCGGTAGAGCTGGCGCAGACTGTGCTCGAGCTCTACATGCCCGATCTCGTGGGCGAGCACCCCGACGATCATTTCCGTGTCCGTGCCCGCCAGTTCGACGAGCTGGTCCGTCACGACGAGCGTGCCATCCGGCAGGGCAAAGGCATTCGGTCCGATCACACCGCCGTCCCGGAAATTGAGATTGTAGGCCCCCGCACCGCGTGGCGACAGCATGGCGATGCGGGCGAAGCCGTCTGCAATCTCCTTGCGGCGCGCCTCCGGCAATTTGGTCGGCGAGAACGCGGCGTTGTCCAGTGTCTTGAGCGCCCCCTGCGACATGAGCTGCGGGACGATCGGCGGCGTCGTCATGACCGCGACCTCGACAAGTGCCGGCACGCCCCAGCGATAGACCGCACCGCCGAGCATGAATGCCAGCAGCACGATGAGGATGAGGCGCAGGCGGAACTGTTCCAGCCAGTGCACGACCCCGGCGCCGCCCCTGCCCCGCGCCGCGAGATAGCGATCGATACCGTCATTGTCCCAGGTTTCGAAAACCGAGCCGTCCGGGAACGTCACCCGGCGGGGGATGGAGCCGACGCGGCTGGAAATCTCCACCCAGGAGAGGCCCGCGCCGGCAAGCGGCTTGTCGCCTCCGGCCGGCATGGCCGCGATTTCCCCGCCCTGCTCGACGAGACGGGCTTCCACCGAGCGGCTGGAGCCGGCGGGGTGCCATTCCCCGCCGGCTATGGCGACATCGTCAGAAGCCAAAGTCGAACCCTTCGAAATCCATGAACTCGGAGCCGACGGCAGAGCCCTGCTCCTCGATCTTGCTGAACAATTCGCCGACGTCGCCGGCAAAGGTCACGCCCGTATGCTCCCAGTTATAGCGCGCCATGCGCACCGCCGCCCAGGGCCGCATCAGGCCGAGGGTGAGGATCGTCACGATGACGTTGGAAATGGCGATCCAGGTATAGCGGGTGCGCGAGACATCGCTCATCAGCCGGTGCCGGCCGTCGAAGGTCGTTGCCGACCAGACGACGTTGCGCACGCCCGCCTTATAGAACAGGCCGGCAATGCCCAAAGTCGCAAAGAGCACGACATAGCCGATGACCGCGCTGTAGATGAGCGGGATCTGCTGCTCCACGGTCAGCGAACCTGGCGTCTCGATCATCGGCACGATCAGCGAGAGGTTCATCACGACGATGAACGCGATGATGCCGAGACCGACGATGGCGATGAGGAAGGACAGGAGCCAGGACTTGTAGAGAGGGCCGAGTCCGGGATCGGAATCGAAGGCCTTGCCGCCGTAGCGCAGGTTCGAGCCGACATAGCGGGCAACCCAGCGGCTGGCGAGCGGCGTCAGGATGCCCAGGGTAATGACGGCAAGCACGCCGCCGAGAATGAAGGCCTTGAAGGCGCCGCCCGCGCCGCCGACGAAATCGAAGCGCACATTGCGATAGCTCGTCACGCGTGCGCTGAAGCGCAGGCCCCTGGCGACCAGCCACGGCAGGGCGATCAGCACGACGACGGTCGGCAGCAACACCAGGACAGGATCCAGCGCCGCGATGACGTTGAGCACGACGAAGGCACCGAGAACGATGAGGCGGCCGATGAGGATCTGCAGGCCCCTCGCATGATATTCGAACGAGCGGCCGAGCAGCACGGTGTTGCCGTAGAAATAGCGATTGCGACGCACCTTCGCCCAGGCCGAATATATGCCGAGCGTGATGATCGTCAGCAGAACGTTGACGATCCAGATGCCGAAATATTCCGACGCCTTGCCGGTGAACGAGACGCGGTGAAACCCGCCCGCCTGTCCCGCGGACTGCGGCGACCCTTCCAATGACATATGTGCCCCCTTCGATGCATGAACAGGGGTGTAACGGGCCGGGGTCGGCGACTATTCTTCGCAGGGCACAAAAAGAGGCAAAGCAAAAAAAGGGCCCCCGTCAGGGAGCCCTTTCAATCGTCAGTCCGGGAGGATCACTTCATCGTCGGCATGACGAATTCGGCGCCGCCCTTGATGCCCGACGGCCAACGGCTCGTGACCGTCTTGGTGCGGGTCCAGAACTTGATCGAGTCCGTGCCGTGCTGGTTGAGATCGCCGAAGGCGGAAGACTTCCAGCCGCCGAAGGAATGGTAGGCAAGCGGAACCGGGATCGGAACGTTGACGCCGACCATGCCGATATTGATGCGGCTGGCGAAGTCGCGGGCGGCGTCACCGTCGCGGGTGTAGATCGCGACGCCATTGCCGTATTCGTGCTTCATCGGCAGGTCGAGGGCTTCCTCGTAGTTCTTGGCGCGAACCACGGAGAGAACCGGGCCGAAGATTTCGGTCTTGTAGATCTCCATGTCCGGCGTGACGTTGTCGAACAGGCAGCCGCCGACGAAATAGCCGTCCTCATAGCCCTGCAGCTTGAAGCCGCGGCCGTCGACGACGAGCTTGGCGCCTTCTTCCACGCCCTTGTCGATGAGGCCGAGGATGCGGGCCTGGGCTTCCTTGGTGACGACCGGGCCCATGTCGGCCTTCTCGTCGGTATAGGGACCGATGCGCAGGCTTTCGATCATCGGCGTCAGCTTTTCGATGAGGCGATTGGCGGTTTCCTCGCCGACCGGAACGGCGACCGAAATCGCCATGCAGCGCTCGCCGGCCGAACCGTAGCCGGCGCCCATCAGGGCGTTGGCGGCCTGGTCGAGGTCGGCATCGGGCATGATGATCATGTGGTTCTTCGCGCCGCCGAAGCACTGGGCGCGCTTGCCGTTCGCCGCCGCCGTGCCGTAGACGTAGCGGGCGATCGGCGTGGAGCCGACGAAGGAGACGGCGGCGATATCCGGATGCGCCAGGATGCCATCGACCGCACCCTTGTCGCCGTTGACGACATTGAGGATGCCCGCCGGCAGGCCGGCTTCGATCATCAGTTCGGCAAGGCGGATCGGCAGCGACGGATCGCGCTCGGACGGCTTCAGGATGAAGGCGTTGCCGCAGGCGATGGCCGGTGCGAACATCCACATCGGGATCATGCCCGGGAAGTTGAACGGCGTGATGCCCGCGCCGATGCCGACCGGCTGGCGGATCGAATACATGTCGATGTTCGGGCCGGCGCCTTCGGTGAACTCGCTCTTGGACAGGTGCGGAATGCCGATGACGAATTCGCAGACTTCGAGGCCGCGGATGACGTCACCCTTGGAATCCTCGATCGTCTTGCCGTGCTCCCTGGAAATCAGCAGGGCGAGTTCGTCCATGTTCTGGTTGAGAAGTTCGACGAACTTCATGAAGACGCGGGCGCGGCGCTGCGGGTTGGTGGCGCCCCACTTCGGCTGCGCGGCCTTCGCGCTGTCGATGGCCGCCTGCAGGTCGGCGTCGTTCGCCAGCGCGACCGTGGCCTGAACCTCGCCCGTCGCCGGGTTGTAGACGTTTGCGGTGCGGCCGCTGGTGCCGGCGACCTGCTTGCCGTCGATGAAATGCCCGATCTGGTACATGGGGAGTCCTCCTTGGTTATGGCGAGATAATCGCACTTCAATTTGCACAACTCAATCACCTTCGATAAGGAACCGTTGTGCAGAAATTAAAGTCGGAGGCCGCCATGAACTGGGATGATGCCCGCATGTTCCTCGCCGTAGCCCGCACCGGGCAATTGCTCGGCGCCTCCCGCCGCCTCGGCGTCAACCACGCCACTTTGAGCCGGCGCGTCAGCGCGCTGGAAGAGGCGCTGAAGACCCGACTTCTCATTCGCCGCACCAATGGCTGCGACCTCACCGCCGAGGGCGAGGCCTTTTTGCGCGCGGCCGAGCGGATGGAGACGGAGATGCTGGCCGTGCAGGCGAGCATCGGGCGCATCGACACGGCCGTCGCCGGCACCGTGCGGGTCGGCGCACCGGACGGTTTCGGCGTGTCCTTCCTCGCCCCCCGCCTCGGGCGGCTGACCGCCCGGCACCCTGAACTGAAAATCCAACTTGTGCCCGTGCCCCGCTCCTTCTCGCTTTCGCAGCGCGAGGCGGATATCGCGATCACGCTGGAGCGGCCGGAACAGGGCCGGCTCGTCTCGTCGAAGCTCACGGACTACACGCTCGGCCTCTATGCCTCACGCGATTACCTTGCGGAAAGCGGCACGCCGGAAACCGTCGAGGACCTCAAGTCGCATCGGCGCGTCGGTTATGTGGAGGACCTTATTTTCACGGCCTCGCTCAATTTCACCGGCGAGATCATGCGCAGCTGGGATGCGAGCTTCGAGATTTCCAGTGCTACCGGCCAGACGGAGGCGGTGCGCTCCGGGGCGGGCATCGGCATCCTGCACGACTACATCGCCCGGCAACATGGCGAACTCGTCCGGCTGCTGCCGGCCACCTCGATCCGCCGTGCCTACTGGACGACCTGGCACGAAAGCGCACGCGACCTGGTGCGCGTGCGCACCGTCGCCGAGTTCGTGCAGGAAATCGTGCGGCAGGAGCATGCCATATTCTTGTGAAGATCGGGCGGCCAGTGCAAGCCGCCCGGCTAGTCAGGAGCAATCTGCCGGCCGGGCCCTCGCCACGATGACAATGCCGACGAGGGAAACGAGAAGCCCCGCTGCCATTGCCCATGAAAGCGGCTCGCCGAACATCAGAAAGGCCCAGATCATCGTCACCGGCGGGCTCAGATAGAGGATGGCGGTGACGCGGGCCGGCGAGGACTTTCGCAGCGCCAGATAGTAGAGCCCCCAGGCCGCGAAGGTCGCGATGAAGGCCAGCCAGAGGATGCCGCCGATGAAACTGGCATTCATCACCGGCAGCACGCCGCCTTCATGCCAGGCCGGAACCGCGAAGATCGCGGCGGCCGACAGGCACTGGATGCACAGGCTCTGGTAGACCGGCATGGCGTTGACCGGGCTGCGCTTCTGCAACAGGGTCGCCAGCGCGAGCGACAAGGTGCCCAGCACGGGAAGGCCATAGGCCCACCAGGCAACATTGCCGAGGCCCAGCGACCAGCCGGAAGCAATGAGCACACCCGCAAGGCCGATGAGGGAGCCGATCCACTGGCGGCCGGTGAGGCCCTGCCCCAGCATGGGCCAGGAGAGGAAGGCAACGGCAAGCGGCAGCATGTCGGTGATCAGCGCGACGAGGCCGGTCGGCACGCCGAACGAGATCGCCAGTGCGAAGCCGGAGAGATAGCCGGCCATGGCCAGCGCGCCGAGCAGCATCTGGAAGGCAATGTCCTTCCCGCGCAGCTTCGGCCCCATCAGGAGCGCGAAGGGCAGCAGCACCAGCCCGGAAACCAGGCTTCGCCAGAGCAGGATCAGGAAGATCGGTGCATGATCGCTGGCAAAGCGCACGCCGATGAAGCCGGCGCTCCAGCTCACCACCAGCGCGGTCTCGAGGAGAACGAGGACGACAAGCGCCCGGAACCGGCCGGGCCGGCGATACGGCAGCGCCGCAAGATCCGTGGATGTCATAGCCGGTCCATGATCGAAACGGCGATCTTGCGGGCCGCCGTCAGCCGGCCGTCATGACCGTCGAGGCCGGCGCGGGCCATGGCGCCTTCCAGCACGAAGGACAGGTGCTCCGCCGTCTCATCGATCGCAGCGGCGCTGGCATCCGGCTTCATGTCGCGCAGGTATTGCCGGAAGAGCTGCTCGACCTCGTCCTTCTGCAAGGCGACCGTCGCCCGGCCGGCATCGCCGACGGGCAATTCGGCGGCGGCATTGAGCAGGCCGCAGCCGCGAAACCCCCAGTCATAGGCATATTCGGCGTGGTCGATATAGGAATCGAAGACGGCCAGCAGGCGCTCACGCGGCGTTTCAGCCCTGGCCAGCCGCTCACGGTAAAGCACGTGCCATTCGTCCAGCCGCGCATCGAGATAGGCCTTCACCAGATCGGACTTGGAGGAGAAATTGTTGTAGAGGCTCATCTTCGCGACGCCGGCATGGGCCGTGATCCTGTCGATCCCCGTCGCCCCTACCCCGTCCCGATAAAACAGTTCCGCAGCCGCTTTCAGCAACCGCTCCCGCGCCGGTACCCGTTCGGTCATCACACACCTCGATTTCCAATATGTAGACCGATCTACCTACTTTTTCCGCCTGTCAAGAGAGGCGCCCCCATACGGGACGCGGAAACGGCTCAAGGATTGAAGAGAGACAGCAGCTCGATCAGTAACGGGGGAGTATTCGATGGGGGACGTGTATTCCTCTCTCCCGAGAAGTCCTGGTGGATTACAGACTTACCGGGAGAGAGGAATGGTACGGTTGGGGGGTCTCGAACCTCCGACCTCAGGTGCCACAAACCTGCGCTCTAACCAACTGAGCTACAACCGCACACGGCGCGTCTGGCGCGCTTGGTGGGTCACATACGGGCAGCCGCACCATTTTTCAAGCGTTTTCTGCAAGATCCCACAAACGAAAATGGCCGGGCGATTGCCCGGCCATCCAACACAGGGTCGAAACCCGCGCTATTCAGCGTTTCAGACAGCCTTGAAGGACTTTGCAGCCTTTTCAGCAGCCGACTTGCCGGGAGCCGAAACCTTCTCGGCAACCTTCTTGGAGGTTTCCTGAAGGCTTTTGGCCTGCTCGACGACAACTTCGGCCTGCTTGCGCAGGAACGCGGTCTGCAGTTCGAAGAGTTCGGACACGGACTTCACGCCAAGCAGGGCTTCCATGTGCGAAAGCGAGTTCTCGGCATTGGTGCGGAGCGCTTCGATGGCCTTGAGGCCGAGTTCGACGGAGCCGGCCTGCGCGTTTTCAAGCGTCGCTTCAACGGTCTTCGTGGCGTCTTCGGCAGCTTCCTTCATCTTGGCATAAGCTTCCTTGGTCTGCGCTGCGCCCTTTTCGGCGAAGTCGCGGAAGCTTTCGGAAAACTTTGCCGGGTCGATGGATGCGATGGAAAATACGTCGTCGATCTTCTTGGTAGCCATTATCTGCGCTCCTGGGTTTGGCCCTCTCAGAGGCGCCATGTTCTTGGATGGACCCTATATAGGCGATATTCCATCGCATTGCAACATTTATATTGCACTGCACAATAACCGCAGGACGGCCGTTAACCTTTCCGCCCGAAAGCCCGGCGCTGTAAGGGTCCGGCGCTGGACCCGCTGCCTGTGCGCCGCTATTAATAAAGCGTTAATCGAACGCCGGGACGCCAGATTGAGACAGGCCTGCACATGTCCGTAAAACAGTATCCCTTTATCGACGTCGCCGTCCATGAACGGGTGCGCCTGCCCTTCGCCCGGGGCGAGGCGGTCGTGCTGTTTTCGCCGGACATGTCCCGCGTGCTCTGGTCGAACGGCCGTGGCGCCGCCCTCTTCGGGCAGGACAATATCTATGATTTTCTCGATGTCGGCCCCGACCGCTCCGACATCGCCTTTCGCCAGCTCGCTGCCACCGCACAGCAGGTGCAGGCACCGGGCGAGCGCCGCAACTTCGTGATGCGCATCGGCAGCGGCTTTCGCAGCGTGCCGGTGAATGCGACCGTCGAGCGCGTCACCATCCGCCCCGGCGACGATACGATCCTCTTCAGCGCGCCGGTCGCGAACGGCCACCACAGCGAGGCAGCCGCAGCCGCCATGCTTGCCGGCTTCGACGATCCCGATACGCATATGGCGGTCCTCGACGGCGACGGGGCGGTCATTGCCGCTTCCGAGGGATTTGCCGCGCTCGCCATCAACCCGCAGACGCGCCGCGCGCTGGTCGAGGCTGCCGGGCGCAGTGCCGAGCGCCTCGTCAAGCGCCCCATCGCCACCGGCCGCGGGCACCTGCCAGCCGCCATCGGCCGCCTTTCCAGCGACCCCGCACTGCACCTGCTCTTTGCCGTCGAGACCATTCTGGGCCATCTCGACCCCGACGGGGATGAGGCGCAGCCTGCGGCCGAGACCGAACCCCAGGCCGAAATCGCCGTTCCGCCAGAACCGGCAGAGATCGCAGCAGAAACCGCCGAGCCGGTTTTCGATGAGGTAGCGGCCGATGAGGCGCCGGCCCACGAAGACGAGGCCGTGGACGAAAGCCTCCCGGAGATCGTCGAAACGACGACAGAGGACGTTGCCGGCGAACCGGTGGAAGCGGAAGAACCCGCCTCCCCTGAAATCGTCGAGGAAGACGCGACAGACGAGGCGCAGGCTACCGTTGCCGCCGAAACCGCGACAGAGGCTGGCGAGGAAAAAGAGGGCTTCATCTTCAATCCGCAGGGCCGCCCGATCCGCTTCGTCTGGAAGATCGATGCCGAGGGCCGGTTCAGCGAGATTTCCGACGAGTTCGCTGCGGCGGTCGGTCCGCATGCAGCAAGGATTTCGGGAGAGCGCTTCAGCGATGTCGCCGGCCGCTTCGATCTCGACCCGGACGGCAAGATCGGCGACCTGCTGCGCCGTCGCGACACCTGGTCCGGCAAGACAATCCTCTGGCCGGTGGAAGGCACGCGTCTCGTCGTGCCGGTCGATCTCGCCGCCCTGCCCACCTATTCGCGCAACCGCGAATTCGACGGTTTCCGCGGCTTCGGCATCGTGCGGATCGCCGATGCGGCCGAGGATTTTCACGCACGCGGCATGACGCTCGATGAACCCGCCGAAGCGTCCGTGACCGCCGATGAGCAGGCCGCGCTGGTAGAGGACACCCTGGCCGAGGAAAGCGCAGCGGAAGAGCTGGACGTCACCGATGGGGTGGCTGACACCGCGATCGATCCGGACGGAGCCGACGCTGCAGCCGCCGGCGAGGATCAGGACGCCTTCCGCGGTGAACGCCCGGCGCTGCGCCTCGTCGAAAACCCGGCCCGCCGGCAGTCGGACAAGATCGTGCAGCTCGAAACCCGGCGCAACCGCGGCGGCCTCTTCGATGGGCTTTCGACCGGCGAGCAGGCTGCCTTCCGCGAGATCGCCCGCCAGCTCGGCGAATCTTTCGGCAAGCGCAAGCCCGAGGACCGGCCGTCGGGCGACCTAGCCGACGACGCAACAAGTGACATCGCAGCCGGACAGCCCGCGCAAGCGGTCAATGCTATCCAGCAGGAGCACCGGGACGGCGAAGAGGCGGACATCCCGCCCGCCGCAGGCGAGCCCGAAACGGAAATGCCCGGCCTCGAAATCGGCCCGCATGCCGACGATCACCTCCCCGACGAGCACGCGGCCGAACGCACGGCCATCGCGCCGCCGCGCACGCAGATGGACTATGGCCTCACCGCAGCCGTGGTGGATGTGCTGCCCGTCGCCCTGCTCGTGCATGTCGGCGACCGGCTCATCCATGCCAATCCGGAATTCTTCCGCCTGACAGGCTATGCCGGCCTTGCGGACCTCGAAGCTTCGGGCGGGCTCGACATCCTGCTCGCCGGTCCCGATGCGGACGCCGAGGATGGCGACGGCACCATGGCGCTACGCCATGCCGACGGCGAAAGCACCAGCGCCGTTCGCGCCCGCCTCCAGTCGATCCGCTGGGAAGACGGCACGGCCCTGATGCTGGCGCTGACGCCGGCTCACGAAAAGTCGCCGCTTTCGCCGGCCGAGGCAGCGCCGGCACCGGCGGAAGCCGACGACCGGACTGTCGATCAGGCCGCCGCCGCGGCGCTGCGCATCGAGGTCAGCGAATTGCGCTCGATCCTTGAGACTGCCACCGACGGCGTCGTGGTCGTCGGCCAGGACGGCGACATCCGCTCGATGAACGGATCGGCAAGCGCCCTCTTCAACTATGACGAGGACGAGACGCGCGGCCGGCCCTTCGCCATGCTGTTTGCCCATGAAAGCCAGAAGGCGGTGCTCGACTATCTCGGCGGCCTGGCCAACCATGCCGTCGCAAGCGTGCTCAACGACGGCCGCGAGGTCATCGGCCGCGAGGCATCCGGCGGCTTCATCCCGCTGTTCATGACGATGGGACGTCTTTCCTCCTCGTCCGGCTACTGCGCCGTCATCCGCGACATTACCCAGTGGAAGCGCACCGAAGAGGAACTGCGCAGCGCCAAGCGGGCCGCCGAGACAGCCAATGCCCACAAGAGCGATTTCCTCGCCCGCGTCAGCCACGAGATCCGCACGCCGCTCAATGCCATCATCGGCTTTTCCGACATGATGGCGACGGAGCGCTTCGGCCCCATCGGCCATCCGCGCTATATCGAATATGCCAACGACATCGGCCGCTCCGGCCGCCATGTCCTCGACATCGTCAACGACCTGCTCGACATTTCCAAGATCGAGGCTGGCGAGATGGAGATGGAATTCACGGCGGTAGGCCTCAACGAGACGATCTCGGAGGCCGTATCGCTGGTGCAGCCGCAGGCCAATGTCCAGCGCGTCATCATCCGCACCTCGCTTTCGGCGAACGTGCCGCAGATCGTCGCGGACCTGCGCTCGATCAAGCAGATCGCGCTCAACATCCTGTCGAATGCCATCCGCTTCACGCCGTCCGGCGGGCAGATCGTCGTGTCCACCGCCTATGAGGCGAATGGCAGCGTGGTGCTGCGCATCCGCGACACCGGCCTCGGCATGACGCGCAGCGAACTGGAACAGGCGATGAAGCCTTTCCGGCAGGTGACGACCGGCGCGCGCAAGCGCGGCGACGGCACCGGCCTCGGCCTGCCGCTGACCAAGGCGATGGTCGATGCCAACCGGGCGAACTTCACGATCACCTCCACGCCGAACGAAGGCACGCTGGTCGAAGTGATCTTTCCCTCGCCGCGCGTGTTGGCAGATTGATCGTATTGGTCTAGATCGGGCGAAACGCTTTTCGGCGATGCCGGCTTCGGTCGCAGTCGCCGCGTCGTCGAGGTAACGCCTTGCAGCTCCACTCTGAAAGCGCACCGGCGCGCACCCAGCGCCGCCGGTCCGGTGCCGCCCGCCACCCGCTCCTTTCCGCCTCCGCCGTTCTGGCAGCGGCCATCGTTCTGATGCCGGCCATCGCCATCGTCGTCATCGCCGCCACCGGCGGGACGGACAACTGGCCGCACCTGATGAGCAATGTCATTCCGCGCGCGACGCTGCGCACGCTGATCCTGCTGGCCGGCGTCGGCACGATCACGACGATCGTCGGCGTCGTGACGGCCTGGCTGGTGGCAGGCTGCGATTTTCCCGGACGCCGGGTGCTGTCCGGTCTGCTCGTCCTGCCGCTGGCCATCCCCGCCTATCTCGGCGCCTATGCCTTTGCGGAGTTCTTTTCCTTCACCGGACCGGTCCAGACCGGCTATCGCCTGCTGTTCGGCTTCCAGACGAGCCGCGACTACTGGTTTCCGGAAGTACGCACCACCGGCGGAGCCATGCTGGTGCTGTCCAGCGTGCTCTATCCCTATATCTACCTGTCCGCCCGCTCGATGTTCCTGATGCAGGGGCGCGCCGCAGCGGATGTGGCCCGTACGCTCGGCGCCGGGCCGCTGAAGGTTTTCGCACGCATCCAGATCCCGATGGCCCGGCCGGCGATCATGGTGGGGCTGACGCTTGTCGCCATGGAAACGCTGAACGATATCGGCGCGGTCGAGTATCTCGGCGTGCAGACCCTCACCTTCTCGATCTTCGACACCTGGCTCAACCGCGGCAGCCTGGCGGGCGCGGCGCAGATCGCCTGCGTCATGCTCGTCTTCGTCATCTGCCTGATGATGGTGGAGCGCGCCGCCCGCCACCGGCAGCGCTTCACCAGCCAGAAGACGACAGCGGCGGTTCACGATTCCGTGCGTCTCCAGCTCACGGGCTGGAAGAAATGGGCGGCAAGCATCGCGTGCCTGCTTCCCCCGGCGCTCGGCTTTGCCATTCCCGTCTTCGTGCTTGGCGGCTATGCCGTGCGCCGGCTGGAGCAATTCGCCTCGACACGGCTCCTTTCCGCGCTCTGGAACAGCGTGCTCGTTTCCGGCGCGACAGCGCTGCTCGCCGTCCTGCTCGCCTTCCTGCTCGCCTATGCCGCACGCACGACGCGCTCACGGCTCAATGCCGCCGCCGAGCGCTTCGCCTCCTTCGGCTATGGCGTGCCGGGCACGGTGCTGGCCATGGGCGTGCTGATCCCGCTCGCCAATTTCGACAATGCGCTCGATGCGTTCCTGCGCGCGCAATTCGGCATCTCCACCGGACTTCTTCTGTCGGGCACCGGCTTTGCCATCATCTATGCCTGCACGGTGCGGTTCCTGATGATGGCGGAAGGCACGATCGATGCGGGCTTCAACAAGCTCTCGCCGCATCTCGACATGGCGGCACGCACATTGGGGCGCACGAACAGCCAGACGCTGTGGAGCGTGCTGCTGCCCATGATGCGGCCGGCGACGCTGACGGCCGCGCTGCTCGTCTTCATCGAGACGATGAAGGAACTGTCGGCGACGATCATGCTGCGCCCGTTCAACTTCAACACGCTGGCAACGCTTGTCTACGAGGATGCCTCACGGGCGAAGGTGGAGGATGCCGGCGTGCCGGCGATCATCATCGTCGCGGTCGGGCTCATTCCCGTCTTCCTCGTCTCGCGCTCGCTCGACAGGAAGAACAGCTAAAAAAATTGGGCGGCAAAAGCCGCCCTGATAGTTGAATGCTGTCCAACGAAAGCGAAGGTGACCGGCTTCATGCCATCGGGTCGGGTGGGACCGGAACACCCATCATCGGGCGCGCTCAAGTTGGCACGACCTTGCGTCATTGCGGATTAACAAATCCTTACCTGACCGGTTCCGGCACAAACCTTTTGTTCATAACTTCGTAGAAGTGGTTAACGCGGGCAGCCCGAAATCGTTAATGCCGACGGCATTCACGATTTCAGCGCCTCCAGATTTGCAAAGAGTTCCAGCGCCTCCGGATTGGCCAGCGCTTCCTTGTTCTTGACGGGGCGGCCATGCACGACCTCGCGCACGGCCAGCTCGACGATCTTGCCGGATTTGGTGCGCGGAATATCGGCGACCGCGATGATCTTGGCAGGCACATGGCGCGGCGAGGCCCCGGTGCGGATCTTCGTCCTGATCGTCTTTTCCAGCGCCTCGTCCAGCACCACCCCGGGCGCAAGGCGCACGAAGAGCACGACGCGCACGTCGTCGTCCCAGTCCTGGCCGATGCACAGCGCCTCGGCGACCTCCTCGAGCTGCTCGACCTGATTGTAGATTTCCGCCGTGCCGATGCGCACCCCGCCCGGGTTCAGCGTCGCATCCGAGCGGCCATGAATGATGATGCCGTCATGGCTGGTCCATTCGGCAAAATCGCCGTGGCACCAGATATTGTCGAAACGCTCGAAATAGGCCGCGCGGTATTTTGCGCCGTCGGGATCGTTCCAGAACATCACCGGCATGGAGGGGAAGGCTTTTGTGCAGACCAGCTCGCCCTTCTCGCCGCGCACCGGATGGCCGTCCTCGTTCCAGACGTCCATGGCAAGGCCAAGGCCCGGCCCCTGGATCTCGCCGCGCCAGACCGGCTTCAGCGGAACGCCCAGCACGAAGCAGGACACGATGTCCGTGCCGCCGGAGATCGAGGCCAGCTGCACGTCTGGCTTGATGCCCTCATAGACGAAGGAGAACCCCTCCGGCGAGAGCGGCGAGCCGGTGGAGGTCAGGAGGCGCAGGCTGGAAAGGTCGTGCGTCGTGCGCGGCGTGAAGCCGCCCTTGCGCACGGCGTCGATATATTTGGCCGATGTGCCGAAGACGGCGAACTTTTCCGCCTCGGCATAGTCGAACAGCACATTGCCGTCCGGGTGGAAGGGCGAACCGTCGAACAGGCAGAGCGTCGCGCCGACCGCAAGACCCGAGACCAGCCAGTTCCACATCATCCAGCCGCAGGTGGTGAAATAGAACAATCGCTCGCCGTCGACGAGGCCGCAATGCAGGCTGTGCTCCTTGAGGTGCTGGAGCAGCGTGCCGCCGGCCGAATGCACAATGCATTTCGGCACGCCCGTCGTGCCGGAGGAGAAGAGAATGTAGAGCGGATGGCTGAACGGCAGCTGCGCAAAGGTGAGCGGCCTGGCCTCGTAGGGCGCCGTCAACGCAGCGAGCGTCCGCCCGTCCGGCAGGGTCGCGGCAAGCGCCGCCGCATCCCCGGCATAGTGCACCACGAGGACGGGAGCATCGAGCTTGGCCGCGACGGCCTTCACCTTCCCGGACACGTCCTGCAGCTTGCCGGCGTACCAGTAGGCATCGCAGGCGATGAAGAGTTTCGGCTCGATCTGGCCGAACCGATCGAGCACGCCCTGCTCGCCGAAATCGGGCGAACAGGAGGACCAGATGGCGCCGAGCGACGCGGCGGCAAGCATGCAGACGATGGTTTCCGGCATGTTCGGCATCATCGCCGCGACCCGGTCCCCCTCACCAATTCCCATCGCGGCAAAGGCCTGCTGGAGCCTCGAGACGCGGGCACGCAGTTCATCCCAGGACCAGCGGTACGACACCTTGTCCTCGCCGCGGAAGATGATCGCATCGTCCGGCCCGGTCTTCCTCAAAAGGTTTTCGGCAAAGTTCAGCCGCCCTTCGGGAAAGAAGCGGGCCTCCAGCATGCGCTCGCCGTTTTCGAGCGCCGTTGTCCCCTTCCCGCCGATGACGCCACACCCATCCCAGATCGCCGTCCAGAAAGCCGCCCGGTCCTCAACGGACCACGCGTGCAACTCCTCGTAGGATTTCAGGTCTCGCCCGGCGCTGCGGCCAGCCGCCTTCATGAACACAGCCATCGGGCTCCTTGCCAGGATGTCTGCCGAGGGTTCCCACAGGGGCATTTCTGACGTCATGCTAGCCTCCACTTCATGGCATTCATATAGCATGTTGCGACGCGGCATAAAGCGGCGGACGCCGGATCGCGCCGTTGCCGGACGCGATTCCGCCATGACGGCATTTGATTTCTGTCGCACGAGCGCCTATCCCCGTTTTTCCTGAGATATGAACACCGGCGGCAGAGGAGCCGTGCCCCGCATGACCCTTTCCCGCTTTCTCCGATCGAAGCTGCTGGTGCGGGGAATCCTCTGCGCCCTCATCGTCGTCGCGGCGATACGCATCACGTTTCCCTTCCTGGTGCAGACGGAGACCGTGGCGCGGGGCATCGAGCGGACACTGGAGAACTGGACGGGCGCCACGGTGCATGTCGGAAGGGATGCCGAATTCGTTTTCTGGCCCTATCCGCGCGTGACGCTGGGCGATGTCCGCATTGTCGGCGGCAAGGACGGCGTGAACACCGAACTTGCCTCCATCGACGCCATAGCGGCGACCTTCGATCTGCTCGGCGCGGTGCGTGGCGAGCCGGGCTTCAGCGATTTCGAACTTGTCCGCCCGATCATCCATGTCGGCTGGAACGCCGAAGGCGTGTTCAACTGGCGCCACAGTGGCTGGATGATGCAGGCAATCGACGCAACCGCCTCCGCGCCCGCAGGCCAGGCGACGGGCATGACCGACGAGCGTATCGGCACGATTTCCATCCGCGACGGCATCCTCGATATTGCGCACGCGGACGGCGGTCCCCACCGCATCGCCGACATCAATGGCAGCCTGACCTGGCCGACCTTGCGGCAACGGCTCGAACTCTCCCTCTCCGGCGTCCTCAACGGCGAGATGACGCACTGGTCCTTCAGCAGCGGCCAGCCGCTTGCCTTGCTCGCCGGGCGCGACGCCACGGTGCGCACCAGCCTTTCGGCCAAGCCGACCACGGTCAATTTCGAGGGCACCGCGAACCTTTCCAGCAGGGCCTTCGTTACCGGCGCCCTGGAGCTTGCCACCCCGTCGCTCAGCCGCCTGCTCGCCTGGCAGGGCAAGGATATCCCGGCGGTCGGCAATATCGGGCAGGTGAACATCGAGGCGAACGTGGCGACAGCCGGCTATGCCGCCAAGCTCGAAAACGTCAAGCTCACGCTCGACAATGCGCAGGCAACCGGCGTGCTCGACATCGCCATGCCGCCGGAAGGCGTGCCGCTGGTCGGCGGCACACTGGCCTTTGACCGGATCGATCTGCGCGCCTTCCTGACGGCCTTTTCGCCACTGCCCGATACCGATCCGGATACGCCGACAATCGACACGGCCTTCATCCACCAGTTCGGCATGGACCTGCGCCTTTCCGCCAAGACGGCTGATTTTTCGCCCTTCTCGCTGCGGGACCTTGCCGCCGGAATGCGCATCGAGAACGGCCGCGCCTCCTTCGACATCGGCGACAGCACGTTGCTCGACGGTCGCCTGACCGGACGCATCGCGCTTGCAGAGAACGGCTTCCGCGGCGGCGGCCAATTGCAGATGTCGGCAAGCAATGTGGACATCGGCGGCATCGTCAGCGCGCTCGCCCTGCCCGGCCCGCTGCCATCAGGCATCGGCTCGGTCGATTTCGAGCTGTCGACGGACCAGCCGCTCTGGGCGACGACGATCTCCGACATGTCCGGCCGGTTCCGGCTGCGCATGGGCACCGGCACGCTCACCCATTTCAACCTGAAGGCGTTCGAGGAGCGTGCGGTGCGCAATGCCTTTTTCAACGTCTCCGAAACCGCCGACGGCTCCTTCAATTTTACGCGCGCCGACGTGGAAGCCCGGCTGGACCGCGGTCTTGCCGAACTCACCAAGGCGGAAATCGAAAGCAATGAAAAGCTGCTGTCGCTGTCGGGCATGATCCCCTATCGCACCGGCAGCGTGGCGCTGGCCGGCACGCTCGCTGACCGCACGCAGCCGGGGACGGCGATGGCCGTCACGCCGCCCATCAGCTTCTTTGTCGGCGGCTCCTGGCCAGAACCCGTGATCTCGCCGATTTCCATCCTGACGGGGCAGAAACCCCGCCAGTGATCTTGCCGGGCCTCAGCGACCGGCGAAAGCCGCCTGCTCGTCGCGCAGGCGCTGCACTTCGCGCCGTTTCGTCATGAGCGACGCGATGACGACACCGATGGCGACGAGGCCGATCAGCAGCGAGCAGGCCGCGTTGATTTCCGGCGTCACGCCGAGGCGCACCTGGCTGTAGATCTTCATCGGCAGGGTCGTGGCGCCCGGCCCCGACGTGAAGCTTGCGATGACGAGGTCGTCGAGCGAGAGCGTCAGCGCCAGCATCCAGCCGGAGAGCACCGCAGGCAGTATGATCGGAAGCGTCACCTCGAAGAAGGTCCTGACCGGTGTCGCCCCGAGATCGAGCGCCGCCTCCTCGATCGAGCGATCGAAGGAAAGCAGCCGCGACTGCACCACCACGGTCACGAAGCACATCGAGAAGGTGATGTGCGCCAGCGTCACCGTAACGAAGCCGCGATCGAAGCCGATGGCGACGAAGAGCAGGAGCAGCGACAGGCCGGTGATGACCTCCGGCATGACGAGCGGCGCATAGACCATGCCGGAAAACAGCAGCCGCCCACGGAACCGTGTGTAGCGCGTGAGCGCCAGCGCCGCCATGGTTCCGAGCGCGGTCGCGACAGTTGCCGAAAGCAGCGCGACACGGATCGTCACCCATGCAGCGTCCATGAGCCCCTGATTGTTGAAGAGCGAGACGTACCAGCGCGTCGAAAAGCCGGCCCACACCGTCACGAGCTTGGACTCGTTGAACGAGAAGACGACCAGCAGAACGATCGGCAGATAAAGGAAGGCGAAGCCGAGAACGATGGAGACGATGTTGAAACGGGACCAGGTGTTCATGGTCTACCTCCCCTGCTCTTCGGCCTTGGCCTGCGCATTCTGGAAGAACACGATGGGCACGACCAGGATGAGGAGCAGGATGGTGGCGACGGCAGCCGAAACGGGCCAGTCCCGATTCGCGTTGAATTCGTTCCAGAGCGTCTTGCCGATCATCAGCGTCTGCGACCCGCCGAGAAGGTCCGGGATCACGAACTCGCCCACGGCAGGAATGAAGACGAGCATGCAGCCGGCAACGACACCGGGAATGGAGAGCGGGAACGTTATCTTCCAGAAGGCTGTAATCTGCGGGCAACCGAGATCCTGCGCCGCCTCGATCAGCGTATTGTCCATCTTTTCCAGCGCCGAGTAGAGCGGCAGCACCATGAAGGGAAGATAGGAATAGACGATGCCGATATAGATCGCCCAGTTGGTGTTCATGATGATCAGCGGCTGGTCGATGATGCCGATGCCCATCAGGAACTGATTGAGCAGGCCTTCAGGCTTGAGGATGGCGATCCACGCATAGACGCGGATCAGAAAGCTCGTCCAGAACGGCAGGATGACCAGCATCAGGAGCGTCGGCCGCAGCGAGCGCGGCGCCTGCGCCATGCCATAGGCGATGGGATAGCCGATGAGCAGCGTGATCAGCGTCGAGACGCCGGCGATCCACAGGCTCGACAGGTACGCGTTGATATAGAGGGCGTCCTCGGTGAGCCAGACGAAATTGTCGAAGCTGAACTCACCGATCTTTTGCCATATGCCGGAAAGGCCGTCCGTCAGCGCGAAGACCGGCACATAGGGCGGCTGGGCGATGGCGGTGGTCGAAAGCGAGATACGGAAGACGATGAAAAAGGGAATGAGGAAGAAGAACAGCAGCCACGCATAGGGAATGATGATGACAAGGCGGCTGAAGAGGGCGGAGCCGAGCTTGTTCATCGGTCAATCCTTCAACACGACGCCGGCCGTTTCCCCAAAGGAGATCCAGACCTTTTCGTCATAGGAAATCGGATTGTCCACCTCGCGCTGGGCATTCAGCATGGAGGCCTTCACGACCTTGCCGCTGTCAAGCTTGACATGGAAGACGGTCATGTCGCCGAGATAGCCGATATCCCAGATTTCGCCCGTGGCCGCGTTGACGGTGGCATCCGCCGGCGCCGCGCGCGTCACCTTCATCTTCTCCGGGCGGATGGCGAAGCCCGCGGAACTGCCCGGTGCGGGATCGTTGCCGGTCGCCGTGCGAACCGTGAAGCCATCGTTCGTGACAAGTTCGATCCTGCCGTTGCCGCTGGCCGATACCTTGCCGTCGAGGATATTCACGTCGCCGATGAAGTCGGCGACGAAGCGCGAATTCGGCGCTTCGTAGATTTCGGCGGGCGTCGCAACCTGGATGACCTTGCCGTGGCTCATCACCGCGATGCGGTCGGCCATGGTCATCGCCTCCTCCTGGTCGTGGGTCACCACGACGAAAGTGAGGCCGAGCTCCTGCTGCAGGTCCATCAGCTCGAACTGGGTTTCCTCGCGCAGCTTCTTGTCGAGCGCGCCGAGCGGTTCATCGAGCAGCAGCACCTTGGGGCGCTTGGCGAGCGAACGGGCCAGCGCCACGCGCTGCCGCTGGCCGCCGGAGAGCTGGTGCGGCTTGCGCTTTGCAAATTTTTCGAGCTTCACCAGCTTCAGCATCTGGGTGACGCGCTCGGCTATCTCGTTCTTCGGCATGCCGTCCTGGCGCAGGCCAAAGCCGATATTGCTCTCCACCGTCATGTGGGGGAACAGCGCGTAGGACTGGAACATCATGTTGACAGGCCGCCTGTAGGGCGGGATGGCGGCGATGTCCTGACCATCGAGGATGATTTCTCCGGAGGTCGGGCGCTCGAAACCCGCCAGCATGCGCAGGAGCGTGGACTTTCCGCAGCCGGATGCGCCCAGAAGCGCGAAGAATTCGCGGTGATAGATGTTGAGGGTAAGATCATCGACGGCGGTGAAATCGCCGAACCTCTTCGTGACATTGCGGAACGTGATGAATGGCTTTGCGTCCGGATCCGTCCATGGCGCGAAGGAGCGACGGATATTGCCGAGAGATTTCATTGCGTTTCCCCAACTCTCTTTTTCTGGCAGTTCTAATGAAATTGCCCGGAAACAGGTTCCGGGCAATTCGCGTCGAACCGGTTACTGGCCGGTCACGACCCTGGTCCAGGTTCGCGTGAAGATGCGCTGCGTCTTGGAATCCAGCGTCGTGTTGGTGAAGAGCTTCTTCAGGGTCGCGTCGTCCGGATAGATCGTCGGGTCCTTCATGATGTCTTCCGGCAGAAGGGCCTGCGAGGCCTTGTTGCCGTTGGCGTAGTGGACATACTCCGTCGACTTGGCGATGACTTCCGGCCGCATGATATAGTTGAGGAAGGCGTGCGCCTCATCGACATGCGGCGCGTCTGCGGGAATGGCCATCTGGTCGAACCACATCTGCGTGCCTTCCTTGGGAATGGCGTAGCCGACTTCCACGCCGTTGCCGGCCTCTTCCGCGCGATCACGCGCCTGGAAGATATCGCCGGACCACCCGACGGCCGCGCAGATGTCACCATTGGCAAGGCCGTTGATGAATTCGGACGAATGGAACTTGCGCACGAAGGGCCGTACTTTCAGCAGGGCCTCTTCCGCCTTGGCGACATCCGCCGGATCGTGGCTGTCGGGATTGAGGCCGAGATAGGCGAGCACGACGGGGATCATGTCGGTCGGCGAATCGAGGAAGTTGATGCCGCAATCCTTGAGCTTGGCGGCATATTCCGGATCGAAGACCACCTTCCAGCCATCGATCTCGTCGGTGCCGAGAGCTTCCTTGAGCTTGGCCTTGTTGTAGCCGATGCCGATCGTGCCCCACATGTAGTTGATCGAGTATTCATTGCCCGGATCGAACGGCTGCATGCGTTCGCTCACCATGTCCCACATGTTCGAAAGATTGGGCAGCTTGGACTTGTCGAGCTTCTGGTAGACGCCCGCCGCGATCTGGCGCTGGAGGAAGGTGTTGGTCGGAACCACGACGTCGTAGCCCGTGCCGCCTGCAAGAAGCTTCGTCTCCAGAATCTCGTTGGAATCGTAGACGTCGTAGACGACCTTGATGCCCGTTTCCTTCGTGAAATCGTCAATGATCGACGCGTCGATATAATCTGACCAGTTATAAACGTGAACGACTTTTTCCTGTGCGAGGGCGCTGCCCGCGCCAAACAGCGCAACAGCGGCGACGGTCGCCAGAAGAGTATGTCTTGTCATTGATTTTTCTCCCAGTTTCTTTCACGGACCTATGAGTTCGTATGAAGAACTGTCACCGATTATGGATGTTTTTCAAGAGGCGACAAGCTGCATTCTACGCAAACAACGGACGATTTTTTATATCACATTATCCTTATTCCTATCATATTTGAAGCTTTAACGCTGATGGAAAGCAAGCGGAAATTTACTGGAAGTCGAAAAGGCTCAACCCCGCGACCATTTCATCAAGACCGAGCGGTCGCGTGACGGGCGGCTCGGCCCGCGCCAGGCAACCCTGCCGCTCGCAAAGCCGGCAGGCCTTGCCGACGGCAATTGCCCCTGCATGGCGCACCGCCTCTCCATAGACCGTATCCTCCGCATGGGCGGCATCGCAGCCGATAAGAAGCGCCGTACGGCGCACTCGCTCCGCAAAGACGGCCTGCGGGCCTTCCAGCGTACGGGAGATCGTCAGGAAGGCGGCGCCGTCCGGCATTTCCACGCGGTCGACCAGGATCTGCCCCGGCTGGGAAAAGGCGGAATGCACGTCGAGCTTGGGACAGCCGCCGCCGAAACGGGCCTGCGGAAAACCCTGCGCGCCGGCGCGACGGAAGCGATTGCCGGCATTGTCCATCTCGAGAATGAAGAAGGGCAGGCCCGTCCTGCCCGGCCGCTGCAACATGGTAAGCCGGTTCGCCGCCTGCTCGTAGGAAACGCCGAAGCGCGAGCGCAGCACGTCGACATCGTAGCGCGCGCGCTGCGCGGCGGAATGAAACGCCTCGTAGGGCATCATCAGCGCATGGGCGGCGTAACGCGCCAGCTCAAAACGGGCGATGCGCTTTGCCTCCGCGCTCGAGAAGGCAAGCAGGTCCAGTTCCGCGAAGATTTCATCCTGAAGCGCGAGCTGCACCGTTTCCATGGCGATCTCGCGCAACTGGTCGAACGGCGACAGGCGTTCGGACAGGAAGAGACGCATGGAATGCCGGTCGAAACGGCGCCTGAGGTTCGGCATCGTATGGACCGGCAGCAGGCGCACGACGACCCCGTGTTCCTTGCGCAGCCAGCCCTTGAGCGCTGCCGCAAGGTCGTCGCCGGGCGTCAGCGCCGCGTGAAACCGCTCGGCCGCCTCGTCGATGGCGCCGAAATAGTTGGGACGGTTTTCCAGCTTGTCGCGCACCTCGTCCATCGGCAGCAATGCGCCTGAAAGCATGGTCGCATGCCCTTCCCGGGCGAGCACTTCGGCCAGATCGGTGAGGCGTGCGGCCTGTTCGCGATAGGCACGGTAGAGCTTCAGGATGCCGCTCGCGACATTCGGCGCCGCATCGGCGATCTCCACCAGCTCGTGATCGCCCGGTAGCTCGCCGGAGAGCAGCGGATCGGCAAAGACCTCGCGCAGCTGGCGCGCGTTGCCGGCGCTTTCGCCCTGGAGCTCTTCGAGGTCCACCTTGTAGACGGAGGCGAGCCGCAGCAGCAGCTGCACCGTCAGCGGCCTCTGGTTGCGCTCGATGAGATTCAGATAGGAGGGCGAGATCGACAGGCCTTCGGCCATCGCCGTCTGGGTGAGGCCGAGCGTGTTGCGGATGCGCCGGACTTTCGGGCCGGCAAAAATCTTATTCTCCGCCATATGTCAAATCCTTTACACGATCGCGCCACCAACATCTTTTACAAGATTTACTTTTTTACAGCGCTACTTTGTCAAAGGCAACACATCATTACCCGAATGCGACGGCGTTTTTGCGGTTTTTCCTCGCCTATTGTGCACCGCGATGTAAATATAGTCACATGAAATCGGGCAACGCGCTGCCCCATAATCTGATCCCAAGACATACACCGGAGGACAATATGACTGATTTTTACAACATCGTTCCGAGCGCACCGAAGGGCCGCTTTGACGGGATCGAGCGTCCCTATACGGCCGAAACGGTCGAGCGGCTGCGCGGCTCGGTCCAGATCCGGCATACGCTTGCCGAAAACGGCGCGAACCGGTTGTGGAAGCTCATCCACGAGGAAGACTTCGTCAATGCACTCGGCGCGCTGTCCGGCAACCAGGCCATGCAGATGGTCCGCGCCGGTCTGAAGGCGATCTATCTCTCCGGCTGGCAGGTCGCCGCCGACGCCAACACGGCCTCGGCCATGTATCCCGACCAGTCGCTCTATCCGGCAAATGCCGCACCGGAGCTTGCCAAGCGCATCAACCGCACGCTCCAGCGCGCCGACCAGATCGAGACGGCGGAGGGCAACGGCCTGTCGGTCGACACCTGGTTCGCGCCGATCGTCGCCGATGCGGAAGCCGGCTTCGGCGGCCCGCTCAACGCATTCGAGATCATGAAAGCCTTCATCGAGGCGGGCGTCGCCGGCGTTCACTTCGAGGACCAGCTGGCCTCGGAAAAGAAGTGCGGCCATCTCGGCGGCAAGGTCCTGATCCCGACCGCCGCGCATATCCGCAACCTTGACGCCGCACGCCTTGCCGCCGACGTCATGGGTACATCGACGCTGATCGTCGCGCGCACCGACGCCGAGGCCGCCAAGCTTCTGACCTCCGACATCGACGAGCGCGACCAGCCCTTCGTCGACAGGGACAAGGGCCGCACGGTCGAAGGGTTCTACCAGGTCAAGAACGGCATCGAGCCGTGCATTGCCCGCGCCATCGCCTACGCGCCGCATTGCGACCTGATCTGGATGGAGACCGGCAAGCCGGATCTCGAGCAGGCCCGCAAGTTTGCCGAAGCGGTGCACAAGGCGCATCCGGGCAAGCTGCTCGCCTACAATTGCTCGCCCTCGTTCAACTGGAAGAAGAACCTGGACGACGCGACGATCGCCAAGTTCCAGCGCGAGCTGGGTGCGATGGGCTACAAGTTCCAGTTCATCACGCTCGCCGGCTTCCACCAGCTGAACTACGGCATGTTCGAGCTTGCCCGCGGCTACAAGGATCGCCAGATGGCAGCCTATTCCGAGCTGCAGGAAGCGGAATTCGCCGCGGAGATCAACGGCTACACCGCGACCAAGCACCAGCGCGAAGTCGGCACCGGCTATTTCGATGCCGTTTCCATGGCGATCACCGGCGGACAGTCCTCGACCACCGCCATGCATGAATCGACCGAGCACGAACAGTTCCGCCCGGCCGCCGAGTAACCCGACCCGTCAACCATTCATGAACCCCGATAGAGCCGCATTTCCTACCCGGAAAATGCTCGAATAAGAGGAGAAATGCCATGACAGTCCAGACCCGCGTCAAGGAACGAGCCGAAGAACAGGCTTCCGCCATGACCGCCGACCAGCAGGCCATGATCCGCATGGTCGCCAATGACCTGCACCGCCTCAACCAGTCCGTCATGAAGGCGGTCGAGGCCGGCGTGTCGGTCGAGCTCGTCCGCTCCGCCCGCCACCACGGCGGAGAGGGAAACTGGGGTGACCTCCTGATCCCCGTCATCGTGACGCAGGGTCGCGGCTGACACGGCATATCCAGTCAAAAAGGAAATCCCCGGCGTTCCCTGCGCCGGGGATTTTTGTCTTGCGCGCCGCCGGCCTATGTCAGCGCTCTCGGCACGTCTCCCGCCTGGTAGAAGGAAACGATCTGGCCGTCGGGATCACGAAAGTCGGCAAACCAGCCGCCGGGCGCCTCCGACACCGGCGTGACGATCTCCACGCCTGCCGCCGCCAGCCGCTCGATCAGCGTGTCGATGCCGCCGTCGGCAAGGCCGAAGACCACGTTCGGCGTGTTGCCGGGTTTTGGATCTCCCTCGAAGACCATCAGGTCGACTTCCCGACCGATCTTCGTCATCAGAAAGGCGCTTCCGTCCTCCTCATCGTATCGCTCGAACGCGATACCGAGATGTTCATGGTAGAACGCTCTCGTGCGCTCGATATCGGCGACATTGAAAATGATCGTCACGCCGTTGAAATTCAGGCTCATGGAATTCTCCTTCTGTTGCGCATCCTAGTTGCCGCCGCCGGGCGAAACGTGATCGCGCCTCGAAAAGAAAATCGGAATCCCATCCGGATCGCGAATGGCGAAGACACGCGCCGCATGAGGGCGGAGGGCCGACTTCAGGCGGCGGCGTGCAAGACCGTCGGCGGCCAGCGGAGGGGCGCTGCCGAAAACCGTGGCGTCATCGCCAAAGGCATGAAAGGCTTTGCGCAATCCGCCGAGGCGCTGGCGGAAGGCCGTGTCGCTCAGTCCCAGCAGGTACGCAATCTCCACCCGGTTGAGATCAAGATTGACGAGAAGCGCCACGATGCGCTGTGCCGGCGGAAGTGACGACGTGAACGCCTGAGAAAAACGGGGCGGCGTTGCAGGCACGGCGACCGTCGCCTCCCAGGCGGTCTCGCGTGCCCGCCGCCGCGCCGCCGTCCGCGCGGTAAAGCGCGCATGGTTGCGGATCGCACCCTTTGCCCAGGCCACGAATCCCGGATCGCTGATCTTGCGTCCCCTGGCGACCGCCAGCAGGAGCACGTCCTGAACCAGATCGTCGGCTTCATGACCGGCGCGGCTGTGCCGACCCGCGCATTGTCGCAACGCCGCCAGGATCGTGTTGTGCGTCATCTCCACCACCGGATCGAAAAGACATATCGACAGCGCCGCGCCTGAAACACATCGAGGGGCGGATATCCGCCCCTCGATGATCTTATCACGGCGTGGCAGCCATAGTCCTATGCGGTAAAACCGGCGGGATTTCCAATACCGGCCTGCCCGCGCGGCCGATCAGGCCGCGCGATAGACCGCCGGCTCGTCGGCCTCCAGGCGGAACTGCTCGACCAGCATCATCAGCGTATCGGCATCGCCCGCCAGCTTGCGGCTGGCGGTCGTGGTGAGGTCGACCATCGAGGCGTTCTGCTGGGTCATCTGGTCCATCTGGTTGACGGAACCGTTGACCTCCTGCAGCGCCGCCGCCTGGTCGCGGCTCGCCGTCGCCATCATGTCCACATGCTGGCTGACGGTGACGATCTGCTGGCTGATCGAGGCGAGCACTGCGCCCGTCTCCTGCACCAGGTGCGAACCGGCGCTGACTTCGCTCGTCGATTTCTCGATGAGGCCCTTGATCTCCTTGGCCGCCTGGGCGGACCGCTGGGCAAGTTCGCGCACTTCCTGCGCCACGACGGCAAAGCCCTTGCCGGCCTCACCCGCGCGGGCGGCTTCGATACCGGCATTGAGGGCGAGCAGGTTGGTCTGGAAGGCGATATCGTCGATGACCTCGATGATCTGCTCGATCTGGCGCGAAGCCCCCTCGATGCGGCCCATCGCGGCGATCGCATTGCTGACCACCGAGGCGGAGCTGTCGGCGCTGCGCTTGGTCGTGCCGACGACAAGGTTCGCCTCATGCGCCCGCTCGGCGGAGGAGCGCACGGTCGCCGTGATCTGTTCGACGGCGGCGGCCGTTTCCTCCAGCGAGGAGGCCTGCGATTCGGTGCGCTTTGACAGCGCATCGGCCGAATGGAGCATGTCCGAGCCGCTGCGCTGGATCGACAGCGCGTTGGTACGGATCTGGCCGAGCGTATCCTGCAGGCGGACGAGCGAGACGTTGAAATCCTGGCGAAGCTGTTCGAGGCGGCCGGTGAAGGGCGTCTCGATCTGGCTCGACAGGTCGCCCTGCGCAAGGCGGCCGAGACCGGCGGCAAGCGCATCGACGGCAAAGTTGATCTCGCGGTCGAGGGACTGCTTTTCGGCGTCGTTGCGGGCACGATCGGCTTCCGCCGCGGCGCGCTGCTGCTCGCTTTCCTCCTCGATGCGGATCTTCGACAGGGCGTTCTCCTTGAAGACGCCCAGCGCGCGGGCCATGTCGCCGATCTCGTCGGCGCGGTTTTCGCCCGAAATGCCCGTATCGAGGAAGCCATCCGCCAGGCGGCGCATCGCGCCGGTGATCTGGCCGATCGGCCCCTTCAGCGTCAGCACCAGCGCGATGCCGGCAAGGACGGCGATCGCGGCACCGGCGACGGTCGCAAAGACCGAAACCTGGTTTGCCTTCTCGCGTTCGGTGCCTGCGCTGGTCTTCTGCTCTTCGGCGAACTGGCTGAGCAAATTCCAGATGGTGTCGATCGACTGGCCGGCGGCCTCGAAATCGGCAGCGCGCTCGGTGCTGATCTTCACAAGCGCGGCGCTATCGGCCTCGATCCGTTCAAGCAACGGCTTCAATGTTCCATCCACCTTCTCGAAGAAGGGAAGATCGCTTGCCGCACCGCGCAGACCGTTCATGTCGATGCGCAGGATCGTCAGGTTGCCGAGCAGCTTGACGCGGTTGTTCTCTGACGTCTGGCCGAGGAAACGCGCGGCGGCGACTTCGATCTCGTCGATCGAGGACACCAGCTTGCGCGTGGCTCCGAGGATCGCTTCCGACTTGATGATCGGCGTGTCGAGTTCGTTGAAGGTGCGGGTCGCTTCACGCATTTTCTCGGCAGCGGCGCCCTGAAGCTGGATGGTAACCTGACGGAAGCGGTTCACCCGGCGCCCGATATCCGGCACCGTGACGCTCGCCGGATCCTTCGAGGCCAGGAAGCCGCTCAGTTCCTCAATCGTGTTGCGGATGGTGATCAGGACCACCTTCTGGTTCTTCGGCAGGATCGTCGAAATCGAGCGTTCGGTCTTGGAAAGGAGCGGGTAGCGCTCCTTGACGATCTTGAGCTGGTCGTCCGGCGTTGCACCGCGGCTGAATTCGGACAGGAAATCGCCGAAGAACTTGCTGGCATTGGTCAGGCGTTCGGCTTCGCGCAGCATGCTCTTGGCGGAATTCTCGTTCTGCCGCACCGTGCGCTGGAGCTTCGTCGCCTCGTCGAGAATCTTCACCTGCTCGCTGGAGAGGGTGCTCAGATTCTTCGTCATCGTCTCATGCAGGCCGATCTCGCTCTGATAGAGCGACCAGAGACCATCCATACGGGCCTGAATGCCCTTGGTCTGTTCTTCGGCATCCATCAGCTTGGACTTGTCGGCATCGGGAGCCAGACCATCCATTGTGGCCTGAAGGACCCCGACCTGCGCGGTCAGGCGCTCCTGAACAGCATTGCGGCTTTCCTCGCTGGTATTCTGCAGAAAGCGGTTCATGCCTGCATAGACATCCTTGAAGCCGCTGAGCGACTGGAGAACGCTATTGGAAATTTCCATGCGGCCTTGCAGGAGGCCAGAGGCGTAGAGCCCCGTGAAGCCCACGGCGCAGATGCTGAGCACGAAGGGCAGAATGAAGACCAGAACCTTCGTCTGGATCTTGAAGCGGGCAAGAATCTTGTCAATGAACATGGCGGAACATCCGTTGTCGGCGTGCTCCCCCCTGCCCTTTTCGGGCCTCCCCAGGATTTGGACGCCGGATTACCGACTTTCATGCGGCTGCAATGCCGCTAATCCGGGGGAGCAATCATTGCCACCGCGTCAGCATCCTCATGGCGACGCGGCGTCCGGAACCCAATCCGGCGATCATCGACGGCAATCTTTAAGATTTTCTCACCGTTGAACCGATTTATGACAACCGGGCGACGCTAGAAAAGGAGGGCGGCAACCAGCGCGACAAGGCCCGCGGCAAGCGTGCAGTTGATGCCGACGGCAAGGAGGCGCCGGCGGCTCTCCTGGGCGGCTGCGATGGCGATGGCGCGAGCCGGGCGATTTCTGGAAGACATGCGGCATACTCCCTACGCGATACAGGTAACCGGACGACCCGGCGCGCCGGCCCCCATCATCTGTCTCTTTCTGCGGGAAGTGGACAGATATTGCCGACATTTCGGAAGCATCCGCCCCAAGGCCTTAAAGGATGGTAAAGACCGGGGCGATCTCAGGCGTCCTGACCTGCCGCGTGGCCTGAAGCCCAGGCCCACTGGAAATTGTAGCCGCCGAGCCAGCCGGTCACGTCCACCGCCTCGCCGATGAAATAGAGGCCCGGCACCGTCTTCGTCGCCATGCTGCGGGAATCGAGCCCGGCCGTATCGACGCCACCGAGGGTGACTTCCGCCGTCCGATAGCCCTCCGAGCCCGGTGGGCGCAGACGCCAGTCGCGCAGCCGCTGGACAAGCGCCTCGATGCGGCGGCCCGGCTGTTCGGCAAGCGGCCCGTCGATGCCGAGTTCGGTGACGAGAAGTTGCGCCAGCTTCTTCGGCATGTGCTCGGCCAGCACGGTCTGCATTGCCTGCCGGCCATTCTGGCGCCGCGCGGCGGCGATCACGGCTGCAAAATCGACATCCGGGCGGATGGACAGGGATATCTCCTCGCCCTCGCGCCAATAGGAAGAGATCTGCAGGATGGCGGGGCCGCTGAGGCCCCGATGGGTGAAAAGCGCCGCTTCGCGGAATTCCGTCTTGCCGTGCCGGACGACGACATCGGTCGACACGCCCGGCAATCCCTCATGGGCCGCCAGCGTCGCAGGATCGAGCATCAAGGGCACAAGCCCGGCGCGGGTCTCGACGACGGAAAGACCGAACTGCTCGGCAATGTGATAGGCAAGGCCGGTCGCGCCCATTTTCGGGATCGACTTGCCGCCGGTCGCGATGACAAGCGACGCGGCCTCGACGGTGCCGCTGTCCGTGACGATGCGGAAGCCATTGCCGTCATGAGCGACCGTATTCATCGACGTCGAAAGCCGCAACTCCGCGCCCACCGCCTTCATCTCGGCAAGCAGCATGGCGATGATGTCCTTCGCCGAATTGTCGCAGAAGAGCTGCCCCAGCGTCTTTTCATGCCAGGCGATGCGGTGCCGCTCGACCATGTCGAGGAAATCGCGCGGCGTATAGCGGGCGAGCGCCGACTTGCAGAAATGCGGATTGGTCGAGAGGAAATTCTTCGGCCCGGCATGGATGTTGGTGAAGTTGCAGCGGCCGCCGCCGGAAATGCGGATCTTTTCGCCGGGCGCGCGGGCATGGTCGATGACGAGCACGCGACGCCCGCGCCTGCCGGCCTCGATGGCGCACATCATGCCTGCCGCGCCTGCCCCGATGATGACGACGTCCCGCCGCTCTGCCACGTATCCTGCCCCTGTTCGATGCCTTCCTTTCGGCCATCCCGGCCGAATGTCAACCGACGCCTTGCGCACAAATTCCTGAAAAATCGCGATTTCCACCCCCGGGGGGGAGCTAGTAAAGGGCTTAACTCAGGCTATGATGGCTCCATCGTCAACAAAAACGGTGCCTCATGCCGCCCAAGAAGAGAGTCGCTACCCCCACCATCGAGAAAGCCGCACGCTCCGCCAAAATCCCTCCCGC
The DNA here is from genome assembly GCF_049651085.1 of Shinella sp. Lineage (GTDB taxonomy): Bacteria > Pseudomonadota > Alphaproteobacteria > Rhizobiales > Rhizobiaceae > Shinella. The sequence goes on along the minus strand of NZ_JBASBL010000013.1, from coordinate 37,298 downwards.
TATCAGCGTGCCGCGCGGGGTAAAGACCTGGAAGGACGCCGCAGACTGGTTGAGAGCCCGCGGCATTGAGGATATCGAATGCATCACGCCCGACCTTGCCGGCGTGCCGCGCGGCAAGATGATGCCGTCCTCGAAGTTCACCTCGAACACGTCGCTGGCGCTGCCCTCCGCGCTCTACCGCCATACGATCTCCGGCGACTATCCGGAAGAAACCGGCAATTTCCGCTATGAGCCGCGCGACAGCGACCTGAAGCTCGTGCCAGACCTTTCCACGCTTTGCGTCGTGCCGTGGGAGAGCGATCCGACCGCGCAGGTCATCTGCGATATCGTCGGCTCGACGGGCGAGAACGTGGCCTATACGCCGCGCAACGTGCTGAAGAACGTCGTCAAAATGTACACCGATCGCGGCTGGAAGCCGGTCGTCGCGCCCGAGATCGAATTCTATCTCGTCGCCATGAACGACGACCCGGACTATCCGCTACATCCGCCGAAGGGCCGTTCCGGCCGTTCCATCCAGGGTGGCCAGGGCTACTCCATCGCCGGGATCAACGAATTCGACGAACTGATCGACGACATCTATCATTTCTCCGAAAAGCAGGGTCTCGAGATCGATACCCTGATCCACGAGGAAGGACCGGCGCAGCTCGAGATCAACCTTCGCCACGGCGATCCGATCGAGCTGGCCGACCAGGTGTTCCTGTTCAAGCGCACGATCCGCGAGGCGGCGCTGAAGCACGGCATCTACGCCACCTTCATGGCCAAGCCCATGCAGGGTCAGGCGGGCTCGGCGATGCACATCCACCAGTCGGTGGTCGATATCGCGACCGGCAAGAACGTGTTCTCCAATCCGGACGGCTCGGCCTCCAGGGAGTTCTTCCACTTCATCGGCGGCATGCAGGCCTATGTGCCGAAGACGCTGGTGATGATGGCGCCCTATGTGAATTCCTATCGCCGCCTGACACCCGACATGTCCGCCCCGGTGAACAATGCCTGGGGCTACGACAATCGGACGACCGCCTTCCGCGTGCCGGTATCGGATTCCGCCTCACGGCGCATCGAGAACCGCCTGCCGGGATCGGACGCCAATCCGTATCTTGCGCTTGCTGCCTCGCTCGGCTGCGGCCTGCTCGGCATCATCAACCAGGTCGAGCCGAGTGCACCGACGGAGGATACCGCCAACGAGGGCACGATCGACCTGCCGCGCGGCCTGCTGGAGGCCGTGTCGCTGCTCGAATCGGATCCGGCGCTTGCGGATGTGCTCAGCGCGGAGTTCATCGGCCTCTATGCCGGCGTGAAGCGCGGCGAGTTCGAGACCTTCATGCAGGTGATCAGTCCCTGGGAGCGCGAGTTCCTGCTGCTCAACGTCTGAGCGGCCCGGCGGTCCGGGTCGCCGTAGAGATCAGACAATGAGAGCGGCCGGCGCCCCGGCGCGCCGCCGCACCCTCTTGAACACGAGTGTGTGCAATGCCCTGGCAAAGCCCGATTTCCCCCGGCATCTCCTGGTATGAGGCAAGCGCCGGAGAACGCCCCGAATATGCCCCCTTCGACGGCTCCGTCGATACGGATGTCGCCATTGTCGGCGGCGGCTTCACCGGCCTGCAGGCCGCCTACAACCTCGCGAAGAAGGGCGTGCGCGTCACGCTCATCGAGGCGCATCGCTTCGGCGACGGCGCGTCCGGGCGCAATGGCGGCCAGCTCGGCACCGGCCAGCGCGCCGAGGCGGAGGAACTGGAGGCCGAACTCGGCTACGAGCGCGCACGCGCCCTGTTCGACCTTGCGGAAAACGCCAAGCGCCACATCCACGATTTCGCCAGTGCCCGGAACCTCGACATCGACTATGTTCCCGGCCAGCTCAACGTGAGCCACAAGGCGAGCTACGAAAAGGGTTTTCGCGATCATGTCGAGATCGCCGCAACCCGCTACGGCTATCCGCACATGCACTACATGGGCCGGGCGGAGACGGAAGAGCGGGTCGGCTCCAAGCGCTTTCATTTCGGCATCCGCGACACCGGCACCGGGCACATCCACCCGATGAAGCTGATCATCGGCATCGCCCGCGCGGCACAGGCGGCAGGCGCGAGCCTGCACGAAAGGACCCCTGCCCTGAAGATCGAGCGGACGGGCGGCAAGGCGGTGATCACGACCGCGAAAGGCACCATTCGCGCCGACAGGGCCCTGATCGCCTGCAACGCCCATATCGGCAACCTGGAACCGAAGACGGCGGCCCATGTCATGCCGATCCGCTCCTTCATCGGCGCGACGGTGCCACTCGACAGTTTCCCGTCGATCATTCCCGGCGGCGAGGCGATCGCCGACACGCGATTCGTCGTGCGCTATTTCCGCAAGACGCGCGACGGCCGGCTGCTGTTCGGCGGGCGCGAGGCCTATTCCGAAAATCTCGATGACATGACCCCGCCCATCCGCCGGCAGATCGAAGAGGTCTATCCGGAATTGAAGGGCATCGAGCTTACGCATGCCTGGGGCGGCTCGGTCGGCATCACCATGCCGCGCAAGCCCTATGTGCGCGAGGTCATGCCCGGCATCACGACGATCGGCGGCTATTCCGGCCACGGCGTCATGCTGTCGAACTATTGCGGCAAGCTCTATGCCGAGGACGTGACGGGCGGCAGCGCCGAACTCGACCAGTTGAAGGCCTTCAAAATTCCCGCTTTCCCTGGTGGAGCACGCTTCCGTTCGCCGCTTCTGTTGCTCGCCATGACGTGGTACGCGCTGCGCGACAAGCTCTGAGCAGTCGCAAACGTCGATTTTGTTGTGTTGCACACTGGCATTTTTAAATCGATTAGATTATAACACCCGGCAACAGAACTAGATCGAGATATATCCGATGAGCAGCCAGATCATTCCCGTTGACCCCTTCGACTATGTCGTTTTCGGCGGAACCGGCGATCTTGCGGAACGCAAGCTCCTTCCCGCCCTCTATCACCGACAGCTCGCCGGACAACTCTCCGACCCGACGCGCATCATCGGTGCGTCGCGAACGGCCTATACGGATGCGGAATACCGCAAGTTCGCCGTCGATGCGCTGAAGGAGCACCTGAAGGCGGACGAATTCGACGAGGCGGAGGTCAAGGCCTTCTGTGACCGGCTGTTCTACGTCGCCGTCGACGCCAAGTCCGATCAGGGCTGGGACAAGCTGAAAGACCTTCTCGATGAGGGCAAGGAGCGCGTGCGCGCCTTCTATCTCGCCGTGGCTCCCGGCATTTTCGGCGACATTTCGGAAAAGATCCGCGACCACAAGCTCATCACCAAGCACACCCGCATCGTCGTCGAAAAGCCGATCGGCCGGGACCTTGCCTCTGCCGACGAGCTCAACAACACGATCGGCAAGGTCTTCCGCGAAGAACAGATCTTCCGCATCGACCACTATCTCGGCAAGGAGACGGTGCAGAACCTGATGGCGCTGCGCTTTGCCAATGCGCTCTACGAGCCGCTGTGGAACTCCGCCCATATCGACCATGTGCAGATCACGGTGGCCGAATCCGTCGGTCTGGAAAGCCGTGCCGGCTACTACGACAAGGCCGGCGCGCTGCGCGACATGGTGCAGAACCACATTCTCCAGCTGCTCTGCCTTGTCGCCATGGAAGTTCCGACATCCATGGATGCCGAAGCGGTGCGTGACGAAAAGCTCAAGGTGCTGCGCGCGCTGAAGCCGATCGACCAGTACAATGTCGAGCGCCTCACGGTGCGCGGCCAGTACCGCGCCGGCGCCTCGGCGGGCGGCCCGGTCAAGGGCTATCTCGAAGAGCTGGAAGGCGGCGTCTCCAACACCGAGACCTTCGTCGCCATCAAGGCCGAGATCGGCAACTGGCGCTGGGCGGGCGTGCCCTTCTACATCCGTACGGGCAAGCGTCTTGCCACGCGCATGTCGGAAATCGTCATCACCTTCAAGCCGATCGCGCATTCGATCTTCGATGCTTCGGCCGGCCGCATCGAGCAGAACCAGCTCATCATCCGCCTGCAGCCCGACGAAGGCGTCAAGCAGTCGCTGATGATCAAGGATCCCGGCCCGGGCGGCATGCGCCTGCGCAACGTCTCGCTCGACATGAGCTTTGCCGAGGCCTTCGACGCGCGCAATGCCGACGCCTACGAGCGCCTGCTGCTCGACGTCATCCGCGCCAACCAGACGCTCTTCATGCGCCGCGACGAAGTCGAGGCCGCATGGCGCTGGATCGACCCGATCCTGAAGGCCTGGGAAGCGACCGGCCAGCAGGCGCAGGGTTATACCGCCGGCACCTGGGGGCCGAGCCAGGCCATCGCTCTCATCGAGCGCGACGGCCGCACATGGCATGAAACGTAAGGAAGGCCGATGAGCGCGAGACTGCATGAATTCACGGACGGCGCGGCGCTGGCCGAAGGGCTGGCGGACCGGGTTGCCGTCCAGCTTGCGGAAGCCGTTGCCGCCCGCGGCAAGGCCACGATCGCGGTGTCGGGCGGCTCCACGCCGAAGGCATTCTTCAAGGCGCTGTGCACCCGCGACATCGACTGGGCCAAGGTGACGATCACGCTCGTTGACGAACGGTTCGTGCCGGCGGACAATCCGCGCTCGAACCACCTTCTCGTCGCCGACAACCTGCTTCAGGGCAATGCGAAGGCCGCGAACTTCCTGCCGCTCTACCGGAATGCCGGCAGCGCGGAAGAAGCCGCGACCATCGTGTCCAGGGATGCGGGCGCGCTCGGCCACCCGTTTGACGTCGTCATCCTCGGCATGGGAACGGATGGCCATACGGCCTCGTTCTTCCCCGGCGGTAGCAAGTTGGCCGAGGCCATTTCGGCGCAAACGCCGCGCGGCCTCATCACCATGGAAGCGGAAGGCGCAGGCGAAACCCGCCTCACCTTCACCTTCGCCAGCCTTCAGGATGCGCGTCTTCTGGTGCTGCATATCGAGGGCCAGGGCAAGAAGGACGTTCTTGCTGCGGCCACGAACGACGGCCCGGAGGAAGACATGCCGATCCGCGCCATCCTGCGCCGTGCGGCTACGCCGCTCGATATCTACTGGGCGCCCTAGAGCGCCCAGCCGGCTGAAGCCGAACATGACTGGCGTCGCAAGGGCGCCGTTTCCCCGCGGATGGCGCAGCTCTTTCGCTCGCCTTGCCGTGAAAGAACGCAATCGAGAGAGTCAGGATAGTCCCATGTCCGCCGACAAACGCATCGAAGCCATCACAGCCCGCATCGTCGAACGCTCGAAGCCATCGCGCGAAGCCTATCTCGGCCGGGTGCGCGCCGCCGCCGCCAAGGGCGTGCACCGCGCCGTGCTCTCCTGCGGCAACCTTGCGCATGGATTTGCAGTCTGTTCCCCCGCCGAAAAGGACGCACTCGCCGGCGACCGCGTTCCGAACCTCGGCATCATTACCTCCTACAACGATATGCTCTCGGCCCATCAACCCTTCGAGACCTATCCGGCGCTCATCCGCAAGGCGGCGCACGAGGCGGGTGGTGTGGCGCAGGTTGCCGGCGGCGTGCCGGCCATGTGCGACGGCGTCACCCAGGGGCAGCCGGGCATGGAGCTTTCGCTGTTCTCGCGCGACCTGATCGCGATGGCGGCGGGCATCGGCCTGTCGCACAACATGTTCGATTCGGTCGTCTATCTCGGCGTCTGCGACAAGATCGTGCCGGGCCTCACCATCGCCGCGCTCACCTTCGGCCACCTGCCCGCCGTCTTCATTCCGGCCGGGCCCATGACCTCCGGCCTGCCGAACGACGAGAAGGCCCGCGTGCGCCAGCTCTTCGCCGAGGGCAAGGCGGGCCGCGCCGAACTGCTCGAAGCCGAATCCAAGTCCTATCACGGCCCCGGCACCTGCACCTTCTACGGCACCGCCAATTCCAACCAGATGCTTATGGAAATCATGGGCTTCCACATGCCCGGCGCCTCCTTCATCAATCCGGGCACGCCGCTGCGCGACGCGCTGACGCGGGAAGCAACCAAGCGGGCTCTTGCCATCACCGCGCAGGGCAACGAGTTCACCCCGGCCGGCGAGATGATCGACGAACGCTCGATCGTCAACGGCGTCGTGGGCCTGCATGCCACCGGCGGCTCGACCAACCACACGCTGCACCTTCTCGCCATGGCGCGCGCTGCCGGTATCGTGCTGACCTGGAAGGATATTTCCGATCTGTCCGACGTGGTGCCGCTGCTTGCCCGCGTCTACCCGAACGGGCTGGCCGACGTGAACCATTTCCACGCGGCAGGCGGCATGGGATTCCTCATTCAGGAACTGCTGAAGACGGGCATGCTGCATGACGATGTGCGCACCGTCTACGGTCAGGGCCTCAGTGCCTATACGATCGATCCGAGGCTCGGCGAGAACGGTACCGTGCACCGCGAGCCCGCGCCGAAGGTCAGCCACGACCCGAAGGTGCTCGCCAGTATCGAAACCCCCTTCCAGCCGACCGGCGGCCTCAAGATGCTGACGGGCAATATCGGCAGCGCCGTCATCAAGACCTCCGCCGTGAAGGCGGAGCGCCATGTCATCGAGGCACCGGCAAAGGTCTTCCACGACCAGCAGGAACTCAACATCGCCTTCAAGAACGGGGAACTGACGGGGGACTTCATCGCCGTCGTGCGTTTCCAGGGTCCGAAGGCCAACGGCATGCCGGAACTGCACAAGCTCACCACAGTGCTCGGCATCCTGCAGGATCGCGGCCAGCGCGTGGCGCTGCTCACGGACGGGCGCATGTCCGGCGCTTCCGGCAAGGTGCCCGCCGCCATCCACGTAACACCGGAAGCGGTCGACAACGGGCCGATCGGCCGCATCCGCAATGGCGACATCATCCGACTGGACGCCACCCACGGCACGGTGGAGGTTCTGGTGGACGCCGCCGAATTTGCCGCCCGCCCGCAGGCCGCGGTCGATCTCTCCGGCAACGAATTCGGCATGGGCCGCGAACTCTTCGCCCCCTTCCGCGCGATTGCGGGACCGGCGGATCACGGGGCCAGCGTGCTGTTCGCTTGAGAGCGGAGGGGCGTTTCGCCCCTCTTTTCGTCTCAGCTATAGATATCCAGCGTCCGGTTCTGGTGGTTGCGGTGCGTCGAGTAGACGAAGATGCGCTGCAGGTCCTTGTCGGAGAGCAGGCGCAGGAAGCGGGCCTCCACCACATCATTCGTATAGACGCGCTGCGTCAGGCAGCCGATCATCGGGATGCGGGCGCTGACAATGTCGAGATAGAAGTTTCTCGGCAGCTCGAACTTCGTCGTCATGGAGATGACCGCGCCGCTCCGTGACAATTTGACGATCACGCCGCGACGGGAGACGAGGTTGACGATGCCGCCGCTCTCGGTGAATTCGAGGCGGGCCTCGTTGCAGGTATCCTCCATCGGGAAGCTTTTCTCCCGATCGTACATGAAGGACTCTTCCTTGCTCAGGTAGCTGTTTCGCCCTCTATCCTGAATACTCATCCGCCTGCTATCCTCGGCACCGCCATTTTCCGCGAAAAGCCTAGGCAGGAACGCTTAACATCGGGTTGAGCGGCAGGGCTAATTCCTGCCGCCCGGGGCCGGTTTACCCGGCCCGATAGCTCTTGCCAGCGGTATCGAAGAGATGCAGCTTCGCCTTGTCCGCCGTGAAGCGGACCTTGTCGCCGCGCTTGACATCGAGGATGCCCGGAATCTTGGCGATGATCGGCTCGCCCTCCACCAGACCGTCTATATAGAGGAGCGTCACCTCGCCGAGCGCCTCGACGATCGACACTGTCCCCTCGAAGAGGAAGTCCTCGCCCGATATGATCTGCAGGTCTTCCGGCCGCACGCCGAAGCTCGCGACCTTGCCGATTTCCGAGGCAGCCGTCGGGATATCGACGCTGCAGGCGCGCCCGCCGGTCAGTTCCAGCGAGGTCGCTTCACCGGCGGCGGTGATCTTTGCCGGAATGATGTTCATGGCCGGCGAGCCGATGAAGCGGGCGACGAAGAGGTTTGCCGGACGCTCGTAGAGTTCCAGCGGCGGGCCGACCTGCTCGATATGGCCGGCAGAGAGCACGACGATACGGTCGGCGAGCGTCATCGCCTCCACCTGGTCATGCGTCACATAGATCATCGTCGTATCGGCCATCTGCTCGTTGAGTTTGGCGATCTCGATGCGGGTCGCCACCCGCAGCGCCGCGTCGAGGTTGGACAACGGCTCGTCGAAGAGGAAAACCTTCGGGTCGCGGCAGATGGCGCGGCCGATGGCGACGCGCTGACGCTGGCCACCCGACAGCGCCTTGGGCAGGCGGTCGAGATAGCTGGTGAGTTGGAGGATGTCGGCGGCAGCGCGCACGCGCCGGTCGATCTCCTCCTTGCTCTCTCCGGCAATCCGCATGCCGAAAGCCATGTTGTCATAGACGGTCATGTGAGGGTAGAGCGCATAGGACTGGAACACCATGGCGATGCCGCGCTTCGAGGGCGGCACGTCGTTGACGCGCTCGCCATCGATCAGCATATCGCCGCCGGTGATTGCCTCAAGGCCCGCGATCATCCGCAGGAGGGTCGACTTACCGCAGCCGGAGGGGCCGACGAAGACGATGAACTCGCCCTGCTTGATATCGAGATCGATGCCGTGGATCACATCCACCGCACCATAGGATTTTCGGATATCCTTGAGCACCAGCCCTGTCATGTTCCTGTCTCCCCTTAGTCCTTGTTGACGCAATTCCGAGTGTAAGCCGCTTCACGCGTTGACGGGAACTGCTGCGTTACGCGAAGCGGGCGAAAAATCCGCTCCAGGCCGGAAGTTCGATGTTTTCCTCATGCATCAGGCTTTCGAAACCGTGGCCCTCCAGCACTTCCAGCGTACCCGCCGGAAGGTCGGCAAGGCGCGCGACCGGGCTCATGTTGAAGGCGCAGAAGATCTTCTCGTTGCCGTGCGTGCGCACGAAGGAAAGAATCGCGCCCTCGGCCGAATGGAATTCGATCTCGCCCTTGGCGAGCGCCGCATGCCCCTTGCGGAAGGCGAGAAAGCGCCGGTAATGCGCAAGTACCGAAGTCGTGTCGCCATCCTGCACGTCGACGGCGCGTTCCAGATGGGCGGCGGGCACCGGCAGCCACGGCTTGCCGGCGCTGAAGCCACCCGATGGCTCGCGGCTATCCCAGACCATCGGCGTGCGGCAGCCGTCGCGGCCCTTGAAATCCGGCCAGAACTGGATGCCGTAGGGGTCCTGAAGGTCCTCATAGGCAAGTTCGGCTTCCGGCAGGGCAAGCTCCTCACCCTGATAGAGGCAGACCGAGCCGCGCAGCGACATCAGCAGGCTCGCGAGCAGCCTGGCATGGGCGTCGTGGTCGGTGACGGCATTGCCCCAGCGGCTGACATGGCGCATCACGTCGTGGTTTGAGAAGGCCCAGCAGACCCAGCCCTCGGGCGCAGCCTTTTCCAGCGCATGCTGGGTCTCGGCGACGAAGGCCGGTGTCAGTGGCTCGGGCGCAAGGAACTCGAAGGCATAGCACATATGCATCTTGTCGCCGCCGGACGTGTATTCGCCGGCGATCTCGAGGCCCCGCTGGCTGTCGCCCACCTCGCCCACGGCGGCGATGGCCGGAAACTCTTCCATGACGGCGCGAAAACGCTTCAGGAACTCCAGATTCTCCGGCTGGTTCTTGTCGTAGAGATGTTCCTGGTAATTGTAGGGGTTCACGGCCGGCGCGGTCTGCGCATTGCGGCGCTCGGGCGCGAGCGACGGGTTGTCGCGCAATTCCTTGTCGTGGAAGTAGAAGTTGATCGTGTCGAGGCGGAAGCCGTCGACGCCGCGCTCGAGCCAGAAGCGGGCAACCGAGAGCAGCGCGTCCTGAACCTCCGGATTGTGCAGATTGAGGTCCGGCTGCGAGGTCAGGAAGTTGTGCATGTAATATTGCAGGCGTGTCGGATCCCATTGCCAGGCCGAACCGCCGAAGATCGACAGCCAGTTGTTGGGCGGCGTGCCGTCGGGCCGGGAATCCGCCCAGACGTACCAGTCCGCCCGCGGGTTCGTTCGCCGGGAGCGGCTTTCGACGAACCAGGGGTGCTTGTCGGATGTGTGCGACAGGACGAGATCGATCATGACGCGGATATCGAGGCGGTGGGCTTCGGCGATCAGCGCGTCGAAATCGGCCAGCGCGCCGAAGATCGGATCGACATCCTGATAGTCCGACACGTCATAGCCGAAGTCCTTCATCGGCGAGGTGAAGAAGGGCGAGATCCAGATCGCATCCACCCCGAGGGAGGCGACATGGGAAAGGCGCTCGGTGATGCCCTTCAGGTCGCCAATCCCGTCGCCATTGGTGTCCTGGTAGGAGCGCGGATAGATCTGGTAGATCACCGCGCCGCGCCACCAGTCCTTGTCCGGCTGGATGAGAGTTGAATCCGACGTCGTCATTCTCGTTTGTCCTGTCTTCAGTTTTCTTCTTGCGCAATTGCGGAGGCAAACCCGCTTCGCACTTTGCTGCAATTGCCTTGTCAGCCGCCCTTGACCGACCCCGCCAGCAGGCCGCGCACGAGGTAGCGCTGCAGGCTGAAGAAGACGATGAGGGGGACGATGATGGTGATGAAGGCGGAAGCCGTGAGGATTTCCCAGTTGCCGCCGCGCGAGCCGAGCAGGTTCACGAGACGTCCGGTCAGCACCAGTTCGTCATTGCCCGTGCCGAGGAAGACCATGGCGACGAGCAGGTCGTTCCATGTCCACAGGAACTGGAAGATGGCGAAGGAGGCGAGCGCCGGAAAGGAAAGCGGCAGGATGATCTTCACGAAGATATCGAAATCGCTGGCCCCGTCGACCCGGGCGGATTCCATGATCTCGCGCGGCAGGCCGGCCATGTAGTTGCGCAGGAGATAGACTGCGAGCGGCAGGCCGAAGCCCATATGGGCGAGCCATATGCCGACATAGGTCTTGGCCGGCACGCCGAAGAAGGCGCCGACGCCATTGTAGAGCCGAAGCAGCGGGATCAGCGACATCTGCAACGGCACTACGAGCAGGCCGACGATGACGGCGATCAGGATCGCCCGGCCGGGAAACGGCATCCAGGCGAGCGCATAGGCGCAGAAGGCGGCAACGAGGATCGGGATGATGGTGGAGGGGATCGCCACCGTCAGCGAGTTGATGAAGGAGGAACCGATACCGGCGGCGCTCAGCACTTCGCGGTAATTGTCGAGCGTGAAGCGCGGCGGCACGGAAGCGGTGTAGAAGATGCGCTGGCCGCGCGTTCCTTCCATCTTCGTCGGCGAGACGATCTCGTAACTACCGTCCGCGTTGACGGTCAGCGTCTGGCCGTCACCGATATCGGCCGGGGTGCCCGCCTCGAAGGCCGCCGGCTGCATGGGGCGGACGCCGAAGGCGGAGACCTTGGCGTCGCCGCCCTCCAGGAGGTCACCGGCGATGACGAACGCGCCATCGCGCTCGACCTGCGCATCCGGGGCGGCGGCGCGGCCGGTCAGGTTCTGCGAGGAGGTGGAGAGCGCGGTCCACCAGCCGGAGACGGCGAGCTGGTCCTTGTCGCGCAGCGAGGAGATCAGCAGACCGGCGGTCGGCAGCGTCCAGAGCGCGACGATCAGCAGGACGGAGAGATGGACGACGATGGTGAGCGGCGAACGGGATGTGGCAATCATCTCAGCGACCTTCCATTTCCTTGGTGGCGTTGCGGATGTTCCAGATCATGATCGGAATGACGAGGATCATGATGACGACGGCAATGGACGCGCCGCGCCCGAAATCGCCGCCGCCGCGGAACATCCAGTCGAACATCAGGTTCGCCAGAACCTGCGTCTGCCACTGGCCGTTGGTCATGGCGAGCACGATGTCGAAGACCTTGAGGACAAGGATGGTGATCGTCGTCCAGACGACGGCGATCGTGCCCCAGATCTGCGGCACCATGATCTTGAAGAAGATCTGGAAGCCGTTCGCGCCGTCGATGACGGCCGCCTCGATGGTCTCTTCCGGAATGCCGCGCAGCGCCGCCGACAGGATCACCATGGCAAACCCGGTCTGGATCCAGATCAGGATGACCATCAGAAAGAAGTTGTTCCAGAAGGGGATGGTCATCCAGGCTTCCGGCGCACCGCCGAAGGCGACGACAATGGCGTTGAGGATGCCGATCTGCTCGGAGCCCTCAGAGCGATAGTCATAGACGAACTTCCAGATGACGGCGGCGCCGACGAAGGAGATCGCCATCGGCATGAAGATCAGGGTCTTTGCGATATTGCCCCACCAGATGCGGTCGGTGAGCGCGGCAATGACAAGGCCGAAGAAGGTGGAGAGCGCCGGCACCACCAGCAGCCAGAGGAAATTGTTGAAGATCGACTGGCGGAACTCGCCGTCGCCCAGCATCCAGACATAGTTGCTGACGCCGACGAACTGCTGGCCGGACCGGTCGTGGAAGGAGAGCCGCACCGATTCGATGACCGGATAGACGAGATAGATCGCCAGCGCGAAAAGCGCGGGGGCCATGAAGAGCCACGGCCGTATGGCATTGGTGAGCCGGAGGTTGTGGGATGCCTGCGCTCCGCTCAGCCCCTTGGAGGGGAACATCTTGTCGAGCAGCCAGTTCGTTCCAAAGAAATAGACGACGCAGGCGAAAACGCCCCCCACCATCGTGAAGATGGCGAATAACAATTGCTGCATGGCAGTTCCTCCCCAGGAATGCTCGCCTCACGGACCGCGAGCGGCGCATCGATCGTTCACGCGGCATTGCGACCGCATGGTCCGGCTGCACTTTGGCATGTTCCGGGAAAACCGGCCGGCGGATGCCGGCCGGTTCGCCAGATCTTACTTGATTGCATCCCAGGACTTCTGGACACCGTCTGCGACATCGGCAGCGGACTTGCCGCCAACGAAATCGACCATGCCGGTCCAGAAAGCGCCCGCGCCGATCTTGCCGGGCATCAGGTCGGATCCGTCGAAGCGGAAGGTCGTCGAATTGAGCAGGATCTCGCCCTGCTTCTTCATCGGCGCATTGGCATAGGCATCCTTGTTGGCGCTCTTGTAGGGCGTCAGGAAGCTGGCCTGCGCCATCCAGACCTCATGGGCGATCGGCGTCTTGAGGAACTCGATGAAGGCGCGCGCGGCCGGCGTGTCCTTGGTGATCATGGCGAGCGTGCCGGCGCCGAGCACCGGATTGCCGAGTTCCGGCTTGCTGGCATAGGGCGGCATGTAGAAGAAATCCGCATCCTCGCCGACAACCGTGCCTTCCGGGAAGAAGGACGGGATGAACGATGCCTGGTGGTGCAGGTAGCACTTCGGCGGCGAGGCGAAGAGACCCTTCGGACTGTCGCGGAAGTCGGTGGACGCCACCGCGGCCGCGCCGCCATCGACGAACTTGTCGTTCTTGGCGAACCAGCCGAATTCATCGAGCGCGCCGACCACCGCAGGATCGGTGAAGGGAATCTCGTTCGTCACCCACTTGTCGTAGGTTTCGGGCGAGGCGGTGCGCAGCATCAGGTCTTCGACCCAGTCGGTCGCCGGCCAGCCGGTAGCGCCGCCAGACCCCAGCCCGATGCACCAGGGCGTGCCGCCATCGGCGACGATCTGCTCGGTCAGCGCCTTCAGGTCTTCCATGGTCTTGGGCACTTCGTAGCCGGCATCCTCGAAGTTTTCCGGCACGTACCAGACGAGCGACTTCACGTCGATCTTGTAGGGGAAGCCAAAAAGCGCGGCATTGCCGTCCTTGTCCTTGTAGGTCGAAAGATCGACCCAGGACTGGCCGGCGGCGTAGTTGTCGAGCAGCCACTTCTGGGTCTCGTCGCCGAGCGGCGTCAGGTACCCCTTGGAAGCAAGGTCCGCGATGAGGCCGGGCTGCGGGAGGATGGCGACATCCGGCGGACTGCCGGCCTGCGTGTCGATGACGATCTGCTGTTCATAGTTTTCCGACGACGAATATTTGAGTTCGACGCCCGTCGCTTCGGTGAAATAGGCGTAGACGGCCTTGAACAGCGTCTCGTCCTCACCCCGCCAGGGGCCGAAAATGGTCAGCGTTTGGCCCTTCAGGTCGTGCCCCTTCTTGAAGTCCTCGTAACTCTGCCAGTTGAACTTCGCGTCTTCCCCGGGCTTGAACTTCAAGTCGGCGGCAGCGGCACCGCCCGCCATCACAAGTGCCAGCGCGGCGGTCATCAAAAATGTCTTTTTCACCTGATTTGCCTCCCATAGCAAACCCGCCCTCTCCCGGGGCAGGCATCTTCTAAAACGCAAAAATTCAAAGCGCTTTGGATTTCCTTTCATCCCACTTCCCCCGCGCATTCGTCAAGTACCCCCTAACTATTTGCGCGCAAAAACGCCGGACCTGACGCAGTGCAGCGTAGTTTTGCGGCGCAAAACGGCCAAAACCGCTTTTCCTGCTTGATGTGCTGATGTTAGATGCCAAAACGCTTTGGGAGCCATTCCAGCCGCGAGCGAACCGGCAATCCAAAGCGCTTCGAATACCTTCAAGAAAGCTAAGCATGTGAATCTCAAGCAGTTATCGAAATTGCTCGGCCTCTCCCAGACAACCGTGAGCAGGGCGCTGAACGGCTATCCGGAGGTCAACGCGGAAACCCGCCAGCGCGTGCTCGATGCTGTCAAGGAGACCGGGTACCGGCCGAACCGGGCGGCGCAACGCCTCGCGACCGGACGGGCAGGCTCGATCGGCCTCGTCATGCCAACGGCCGACGGCATCGAGTCCGACGTGCATTTCGGAGAGTTCCTTGCCGGTCTCGGCGACGAGGCGGTCAAGCACGATTTCCATTTCGTCATCAATCCGAGCCACCCCGAAGACGAGACCGCGACCTGCCGGCGGCTGGTGGCGAGCGGCAATGTCGATGCGATGTTCCTTGCCTATATGCGCGAGAACGATCCGCGCATCGCCATGCTGAAATCGTTGAAGACGCCCTTCGTCGTGCATGGCCGCTCGATCGGCATTGCGACCGATTATCCCTTTCTCGACATCGACAATACCGGCGCCTTCTACGATGCGGCCCGCCTGCTGACACAGCTCGGCCACCGCCATTTTGCGCTGATCAACGGGCCGGAACATCTCGCCTTCGCGATCCGCCGCGAGAAGGGCACCATGCGGGCACTTTCCGAACAGGGGCTCGTGCTGCGTCCCGAATGCGTGCACCATTCGCAGATGACGGACGAATACGGGTTCCGCGCCATGGAGCGCTTCCTGCAACTCGATACGCCGCCGACCGCCGTGCTCTGTTCCAGTACGGTTCTGGCGCTCGGCGCCGTACGGGCGATCAATCAGGCCGGGCTTAAGCTCGGCACCGATATTTCACTGATCGCCCATGACGACGTGTTGCCGATGCTGAAGCCGGAGAATTTCATGGTGCCGCTGACCACGACCCGCTCGTCGCTGCGCGCCGCCGGCCAGCGCATCGCCCGGCGGCTCATCGCCGGCATCCTCGACCTGGAGACCCTGCCGCAGCAGGAACTCTGGAAGACCGACCTCATCGTGCGCGCCTCCACGGGGCCGGCACCGATGGGGAAATGAAAAGGCGCCCCGCGGGGCGCCTTGACCAACTGTTCCTGGAGCAGTTCCGGTGAAACCCGGATCACCGAAATTGCTCCGGGGCCTTATTTTTACCGCACTATCAGACGCCGAAGCGATACCGCTTCGGCTGGAAATGCTTTTAGAACTTCGGCGGCGTCCTGCCGGCCTTGCGGTAGGCGGCGATCACCGTGTTGGCCATCAGCATGGCAATGGTCATGGGACCGACGCCGCCCGGAACCGGCGTGATGGCGCCTGCCACCTTCGCGCATTCCTCAAAGGCCACATCGCCGACCATGCGCGACTTGCCCTCGCCCTTCTCCGGCGCGGCAATGCGGTTGATGCCGACATCGATGACCGTTGCCCCGGGCTTCACCCAGTCGGCCTTCACCATTTCCGGCCGGCCAACGGCCGCGACCAGAATGTCCGCATTGCGGCACACGGCGGCCAGATCCCTGGTGCGCGAATGGGCAGTCGTCACGGTCGCATTGGCGGCAAGCAGCAGCGCCGACATCGGCTTGCCGAAGAGGTTGGAGCGGCCGATCACGACGGCATTGAGGCCCGAAAGATCGTTGCTATGCGTGCGGCGCACGAAGACCATGGCGCCGGCCGGCGTGCAGGAGACAAGGCCGCCATCGAGATCGCCGGTCGCCACCTTGCCGGCATTGACGACGTGCAGGCCGTCGACATCCTTTTCCGGCCTGATCGACTGGATGATCGGCTCAGCATCAAGGTGCCTTGGCAGCGGCAACTGCACGAGAATGCCATGGATGCTTTCGTCGGCATTCAGCGTTGCGACGAGGCGGGCAAGCTCTTCCTGTGTCGTTTCCTCCGGCAGCGTGTGCTGGATGGAGGTGAAGCCGCATTCCTTGGCCATGCGGCTCTTGGAGGAAACGTAGGCATGGCTTGCCGGATCCTCGCCGACGATGACGACGGCAAGGCCAGGCTTCACGCCCGCATCCTGTTCAAGGGCGGCAGACGCGGACTTCACCGCGTCAATCACGGAAGCGGCAACCTGCTTCCCATCGATAATGGTGGTCACATTTCTCTCCATGAATGAGTTGCACCCACTCTAGTGGGACGGCCGTTCGGCCCGACGGCCTCTTAACGCCGTATGCTGTCGAAAACACATAATTTCAAGCCGCAGAATCGGGAAGAATCCGATCGAACACGCTTTCCGTCACGCATGAAAGTCCAGCCGCTGTATCATAACGGAGCCGATCGCGCGCCCGCCGGGCCGCAAATTTATTGGCCGGGAATTGGTAAAAGAACGGGAGCTGGCGAAAAATCCCTTCCTGTTCAATGACTTAACCAGGTGGTTAGCCAAGGATGAAGGCCGGCACCCGCCTTTTCAAGGCTTCCTTAAACGGCCTTTCAGGCGGACCTGCTACAGGAGGAGGATGCAAGCCTTGCGGGAACGGCACGACGCCGGATCCTCGCGGGCAATGCCGGATACGCCGACCGGAAAGCCACAGGCGTCCGGAGGGCCAGTCGCAGGGGAAGGGACCGCATCATGGCCATCGCGTCGGGCAACATTGTTGCCTCGCAACGGGACATTCTCGGACTGCCGGTCTGCGATCTCGGCTGGGCGCAAACCTTCGCCTTTGCCGAAGAGGTGGCGGCCATGCCCTTCGGTCAAAGCGTCATCTCCTTCCTCAATGTGGAAAATGGCAACCGGATGATGCGGGACCGGGAATACCGGGCCGTGCTGGAACGCCAGATCGTCCTGCCGGACGGGCAAGGCATCGATATCGCCGCCCGGCTGCTCCACGGCCGGCGTTTCCCGGCGAACCTCAGCGGTATCGCCTTCGTCCCTGCCCTCCTGACCTACCTTGCCAGACCGATGCGCGTGGCGTTGATCGGCGGCGGGCCGGCGACGCTGATGCAGGCGGCCGAAGAGTTGCGCCGGCACACGCCCTGGCACGAGATCCTGCCGATTGCCGACGGAACCTTCGACCCTGCCCAATCCGACACCGTGATGGATCGCGTGCGCGCAGCGAATGTGGACATTCTCGTCGTTGCGCTGGGGAGCCCGGCGCAAGAGAAATGGATCGACCGTCATGTCGGCCCCGGCCATGCGCGGCTCGTGATCAGCGTCGGCGGCCTCTTCGAGGCCCTTGCCGACAAGACGTACCGGACGCCGCTCGACAGCCGCAAGGGATACCTCGCACAGCTCTGCCGGTTCGTGTGCGAGCGCGATTTCGCCAATCCGCTCTTCCTCTTCCATCTCCTGCGCTACAGGCTGTCGGGCATGGGCGCGACGCGCGGCGTGACCGGAACGGCAAAGGCCGGCACGCTCTAGCGGCCGGCTTTCGCGAAAACAGCGTCGTTTCGGGGTGTCAGTGCCCGCTGCTGCCCTGTGCCTCGCCAGAGGGAACCTCACCCTTCAGCAGCGTCACGCCCTGCTTGAGCGGCGGATTGTCCACCGAAGCCGTCGTGAGATAGTCGATCTGTTCGACATAGACCTCGGCGATGACCTCCGCGCCGAAGCGGCGGTTCAGCCCCTCCTTCACGACGCCCCGGAAGGCCTCCAGATCGAAGCTTCCAGCTGCGTTGACGTCTATCAGCTTGTTGCCGACGAGCAGCGTGTATAGTTCATCGGTGATCATCTGCGGCAGGGGCACGACCTGCTTGGCCGCCAGTTCCTTGTTCGCCTTGTAGGCGAGCCTGGTCAGAAGGTAGCCGTTGACGCCGTCCGCTCCGATCACCGGCACGGTGGTCGTGTAGCCGGTGACGAATTCCATGGCTGCCTCGCGCTCTGCTGCGGCGGCATCGACCTTGGGGCTCGACGCCATCTTCAGCGAGAAATAGACCGAGGCGAGCGTGATCGCCAGAATCCAGACGCCGGTGCCGATGAGCTTGATCATGTACCGTAACTCACGCGGAACTGTTCCTGCGAATAGGTCCCGTCAGCTTCGAGGTCCTGCACCGCATTCTTCAGGATGCTGACGACCTCGCGCACGGCTTCCAGATGAGCCGAGACGCGCTGCGCATTGATGGCAAGCTTGTCGCGCACGCGGCCGAGCTGCGTCGAGAAGGTCGACGGAACTTCTTCCGGCCGCACGTCGCGCGTCAGCATCGCCAGTTCGTACAGGCAGCGGCTCTTGTGGGCGTTCGACGTCGGCAGATCGAAATCGGGATCGCTGCCGATATTGTCGTTCTCGTTGTCGATGATCGTCTCGAGCCTGCCGAGGACGGTGCGGATCCGCAGTTCGTTGTTAGCCTGTTCCATTTCGTTGGTCTCCGCTTATGCTTTCTTGTCGTCTTCTTTGATGCCCGGCGTCAGGTCGGCAAAGGCCTGTCGCTGCAGGGCATGAACCATGCCGGAGGCGACACGGTCCGTGTCGTTCTCCTTCGAGCCCGCGCCAATGCCGCTGCTCTTGGCAAGGCTTTCGGCAATGCCGATGCCGCCGCCCTTGGCGAGCGCGTCACCCAGCTGGTCGGCCATCATGCCCCGCCATATCTCGCCGGCCGTGCCCTTGCCGTAGAGCTCTTCGCTCTCGGCAGGCATCATCGACTTCACGAAGTTCTGCAGCACCATCGATTCGAATTTGCGCAGATGCTCCGGGATGGCTTTCGCGCCGACGGCCTTGACGCCATCGGAAACGTTCGTTGCGGCCGTGTCGCGATTGAGAATACCGACCGCGGCCTGAAAACCGGCGCCCGCTTCGGCAAGGCTGTTGGCCTGGAATGCCGCGCGGTTCGATTTCAGCTTGGCTTGCGCTTCCTGGACCTGTGTCGGGTCGGCAGCGCGCACGACATCGAGCACCAGATCGCTGGGGGGAGAAATTGCCACGTCTCAGAGCCTTTCAGGTGATCCTCAAGAGCAAGACCCGTCTTCATGGCGGTCCGCCGGCCTCATGACCATTCCGGACACCCGGTCCCCGCCCGCGCCAGCTCAAGGGCTGCTTCGGCAAAACCGTGTCATCGTCCTGATGCGACTATCGCTGCCCAACCTTACGGGAGGCTGGTGGTGAATGACGAAGCCGTGACGGGAACGATCCCGAAATCCATTTTCGCGCAAGCTTGATAAGGTGGCGGTAAATCGTCCAACTAACCAATAGGTTGAGAAAATCGACCTAACCGTCGCTCGTCTTGTAGGCGATATGCTGGTCGATCAGGTCGTAGATGGAATCGTCCGCGGCCTCGCGGTCCTCGGCGTTGCGGGCTTCCTTCATCCGGTCTTCCATGCGGTCGCCCTTGGTGCGCTCGCGCACCACGCGCATCTCGTGCATCTGCTGCACGTTGGCCAGCATTTGCTCCTGCTGCTGGAGCTTGGCGTACTGGTTGGAATAGTGGTGCGAGAAGCTGCGATGCACGGGATCGAGCGAGTTGATCGCCTCTACGACGACGTCCATCGTCTCGCTCGCCTCCTGCCGCTGGCGCGTCGTGCTGGCAAGGTCGATCTCCGCGATCTTTTCGAGATGGCGCTGGACATTGACCAGACGTTTCAGCTTGTCCGACCGGCTCTGCACCATCCTATTGCCCCTGGAAGACCGGCAGGAAACCCGCCACAAAAATTTCGAGCAGCGAGGAAATCCCGAAATACATCAGGACCAGCCCCCCCATGATGATGAACGGCAGCGAGACGAAGTAGATCGGAATCTGCGGGGCAAGCTTGTTGACGAGGCCGACGGAGACGTTGAAGACCAGACCGTAGAGAATGAAGGGGCTGGCAAGCCTCAGCATGATCATGAAGGTCTGGCTCAGCGTGTCGGTGAGCGAGATCAGCGCGCTCTGCGGATTGAAGCCCGCGCCGATCGGCAGGACATTGTAGGAATCCACCAGCGCCCGCAGCACGACGTGGTGGAAATCCAGTATGAAGAGCACCAGCAGGCCGGCAAAGGACAGCAGGTTCGTCAACTGGTTTTCGGCCGTGTCTTCCACGACATCAGGCGTCGGCGGTGCGTTGAAGCCCATCATCATGGTCAGCACCGTGCCGGCAAATTGCAGGCCGAGCACATAGTAGCGCGCGATCAGGCCTATAACCGCGCCGGTCAATGTCTCGAAGACGATCATCGTGAGATAGCCGTCGAGCGAGCCGGTGGAGCGCGGGTAGATCGTGTCCCACAGAATAGGCAGGATCGCCATGGAGATCGCCACTGCGAGCAGCAGGCGGATCTGCATGGAGAGGCGCGCCGAAGAAAAGCCCGGCAGCAGCATGAAGCACCCGCCGACACGGCAAAAGGCTGCGAACAGCGCCAGCACCATGCCCTGCGGGTCCGCTATCATGAAATGGAGCCGAGAATCTTGATCTCGATGCCCTTGGCGAGCTCGACATGCGAGAGTACCGGCAATGTGGCAAACAGGCGCTCGATGATCATGCGCACATAAGAGCGGGATTCGGGCGACGTGACCAGTACAAAGGGCGTGCCACGGTCGAGAAACTCGCGGATAACCCGGGTCGCCTGCTCGGAAAACTCCTCAAGCTGGCGCGGATCGATGTCGAACTCGACGATTTCGCCCTTGCTGTCGCGCTTCAGCGCCTGGTGGAACACCATGTCCCACTTGTTGCCGAGGCGAAGCACCGGAAGCACGCCATTGTCGGTGAGATCGCCGCAGATCTGCTGCGCCATGCGGATGCGGACATGCTCGACGATCTGCTCGGTCTTGCGCACATGCGGGGCAAGTTCGGCGACCGCTTCGAGGATCAGGTGCAGGTTGCGGATGGAGACGCGCTCGGCGAGCAGCAGCTTCAGCACGGCCTGCAGGCCGGAATAGGACATGTGCGACGAGCAAATCTCGTCGGCCAGCTTGCGGTATTCCGGGTCGAGACGCTCGATCAGCACCTTCACGTCCTTGTAGGACAGGAGCTGCGGCAGGTTGTTGCGGATCACTTCGGAAAGATGCGTCAGCACCACGGAGACGTTGTCGATCGGGTGGAAGCCCTCGCGGCGCAGGTCGTCGGCAAAGGTTTCGAGGATCGAGACGGCCGGCATGCCGAAAGCGGGTTCGCGGATATCGTCGCCCGGCACGCTCGGCTTGCGGCCGCCACCGGTGACCACGAGCACTTCGCCGACCCGCACGATGTTGGAGGCGATCGTCGTGCCGTGGATGCGGATCTGGTAGGACTTGTCCGGGATGGCGATGTCGTCGGAGACCTTGATTTCCGGCACCACGAAACCGTATTGGCCGGCAAACTTCTTGCGCATCTTTCCGACGCGGAAGGCGAGTTCCTGATGCGCACCGAGCAGGCGCGTGGAGACCTGCTTGCCGAGCAGCAGCTCGATTTCGGCGGTCTTCAGCACCGACTTGACCGAATCCTTCTCCTGGTCGCGCGAGGCCTGGACCTGCTCGGCCTCATGTTCCCGCTTGCGCCGGTTCTCTTCCTCTATGCGGCGCGGGATGATCCAGCTGCCGAAGGCCATGATGCTGCCGAGCGCCATGAAGGGCAGGAAAGGCAGGCCGGGCATGAGAGCCATCAGGATCATCAGGCCGGAGGCGACAAGAAGCGCGCGCGGATAGCCGCTGAGCTGGTTGATGACCGCCTGATCGGTCGAGCCCGCCGTGCCGCCACGCGAGACGATGAGGCCGGCGGCAAGCGAGACGATGAGAGCGGGGATCTGCGAGACGAGACCGTCGCCGACCGACAGCTTGACGAAAACGTCGGCCGCTTCGGAAAGCTCCATGCCATGGCGGAAATAGCCGATGATGATGCCGCCGAAGACGTTGATGGCGGTGATCAGCAGGCCGGCAATGGCATCGCCGCGCACGAATTTCGATGCACCGTCCATCGAGCCGAAGAAGGAGCTTTCCTCTTCCAGCTCGCGGCGGCGGAGCTGTGCCTGTTTTTCGTCGATAAGGCCGGCGGAAAGGTCAGCGTCGATCGACATCTGCTTGCCGGGAATGGCGTCGAGGGTGAAGCGCGCGCCGACTTCGGCGATACGCGTCGCACCCTTGGTGATGACGATGAAGTTCACCACGATCAGGATCATGAAGACGATGAGACCGATGACGAAGTCGCCGGACATGACGAGGCTGGCAAAGCCCGCGATCACGCCGCCCGCTGCATCGTGCCCCTCGTTGCCGTTGGAGAGGATGACGCGCGTCGTCGCGATGTTGAGCGCGAGGCGGATCATCGTGGCAATCAGCAGCACGGTCGGGAAGGACGAGAAGTCGAGCGGGCGCTGGATCCACAGCGCAACCATGAGGATGAGCACCGAGAAGGCGATGGAGAACGCCAGCCCGATGTCGATCATGAAGGGCGGGATCGGCAGGAAGAGGATCGACAGGATCGTCAGGATGCCTATCGCGAACGCGATATCGCGACCACGTGGGCTCACCTTCGGAAGGTTGATTGCCGGTACTTGCGCCATCTGAATGCTTCCCGTCTCGTCATGAGAGGCGGCGGCGCGTCACACGCGTCGCCCATTTCACCCGATGACCTACAGGGCGAAGCTTGCGCGAGGGTGGCAGAAGGCGGCTAGAAGCCGCTCTCTATTCGCGAAAAGACGAGATTGGTGAAGATGGAGATCTGCGAGCCGATGAAGGGTGCCGAAATGGCGATCGTCACGAAGATCGCAAGGATTTTCGGCACGAAGGTGAGGGTCATTTCCTGCACCTGGGTCAGCGCCTGTATGAAGGCGATGGCGACGCCCACGAGCATGGCGGCAAGCACCGCCGGACCGGAGGCCGCGATGACCGTCCAGATGGCTGCCTGCGCTATGTCGAGGGCGTCTGCCTCATTCACGGAATAAGTTCACTTCACGATTACGCCGGGTCCGATGACAAGCTTCTCACCCGAATCAAGCGTCGCAACAATACCGTCATTGTATAGCGCCACTTCCTTGACGACGCCAGAAACCTTGCCGTCCTGGCTGGTGACGGTACGGCCGATGACGGCATTGGCCTCCTGTAGCGACGTGCGCTGAAGCAGGCTTTCCAGGTTCTTGTTCGTCTTGATGGTCTGCTCGACCTGCGAGAAGGTCGCAAGCTGCGCCATCTGCTGGCTCGCGTCCATCGGTGCGGTCGGATCCTGGTTCTTCATCTGCGCGACGAGCAGCTTGAGGAAGCTCTCGTAGTTCAGCGTGGCGTCTTTCGTATCCTTGTTCGACTCGGCGCCCGTAACAGTGGGCGTGTAGCCGGCAGAGGTCGGGGAACCGACAGCGTCTACCATGGTGCAATCTCCCTGCGGATCTGTTCGATCGTGGCCGGCGCCATTTCCTGACTGTTGAGGATGCGATCCTCGATCGGGTACAGGCCGCGGATGGCCTTCAGCGCCTCGAAGGCACGGCCTTGCGTGACGAGCGCGTCGACACGCTTGAGTTCGGCCAGCACTTCCTCGTTCTTGAAGCAGGAAAGCAGCATGATGACGGACTTGCGGAACATCGCGATCGACTGTTCGGCGCCTTCCGGATTGATCAGCGACATCTGCGCGATGAAATAGAGCTGGCGAAGCGGCGTGGTCGCCTGCTCCGGTTGCAGGACGTGATTTTCCAGAAGGAAGGTCACGTCGTTGAGGAACTCGATCGCGACCTTGCGATCGACCCTCAGAACCGCGCCGTTGACAAAAATGCGTTCACCGGACTTCAGCGATATACGCAGCGTACTTTTCATTGGATGCCATCCTTGATGATGGTGGTGATGTCGATGATGCCCTGGAAGTTCCTGGATTCGCGTTTGCGGATCTTTTCGATTTCCTTGAGAATCCAGATGGCGATCGAGATGAGATTGGCCCGAAGTTCGTCCTGGAGCTGGTTTTCCGGATTTCCGAGATCTTCGATAAAGCGTATCCAAACCCGACGCGTAAAATAGACGGCTTCCACCGCCTCCTTGCCGTAGCGGTCCTCCACTGCCATTGCCGCTTTCAGAAGCGCAATCGACCGTTCAAGGACCTGCCGTTCCCGATCCTTCGAGACGGCAACGCCCTCCTCCATGATCTCGGCATATGAAAACTGGTACATTCAGACATCCTTCATGTGTGTCCGTACCCTCTGGTTCATCAGAGGTAGTTCAGCAGACTGAGATTTTGGATCCTCGAGGTCAGCGTGTAGGCGAGCGAGAGCTGCGATTCGAGCGTGGTCACGCGCGTCGCCGCCTCGTAGGTATCGATTCCTTCCATGTCCTGGATGCTGGCGCTCAGGATGGTGATCTGAGCATTGAGCGAGACATTGGCCTGTGTGACACGCGCCTCGGAGATACCGAGCTTGGAGCGTTCGCCATCGACGCCGGAAATCGCGCGGCCCATATAGTCGATCGCCGCATCGCTGACCGTCTTGCGCGTCTGCTCCGTAAGGCCAAGCGCAAGGAGTTCCTGACCGAGCACCAGGCCGAGCGCCATGCGACGCATACCCTCCGCATTGGTGTTGGTCGAGCTCTGGACGGTTTCCGCGGCGCTGACGCGGCTCTGCATGTTCTCGTCCGATGCATTCGACCAGTTCGTCTCCCAATAGGAGTCGTCCATGAAGCTGGTTTCAAGATCGGCTATGAAGCTCTCCATGGCGGCCGGCGTGATCTCCTCTGTCGAGGAGTACCCGTTCGCCATCATGAAGTTCGCGAATTCGGTGTCGAAAGCGACCTTCGCGGGCGAGGCAGGCGACGTCTGGAAATAGTCTTTGAAGGGCATCACGTCGGAATTGATGCCTGCAAACAGATATTCGCCGCTGAAGGACGTATTGGCTGCAGCGGTGAACGTCGACAGGGCCTTGCCGATGCTCTCCTGCGCCAGCGCCAGCTGGTCGGCCGACGTGATGCCGGACAGCGCGATCAGCACCTCCATGGCGTCGTTCGCCGCACCCGACATCTGGCCGAGGGCCAATTGCGATGCCGAGAGGCGCTGCGTGGTCAGGGCATTCGTGCTTTTCAGCGATTCCATGCGCTGCAGGTCGCGGTGCAAATTCAGCGTCCGCGCGGTCTTGGCGCCCAGCACGGCACCGACATCCGAATGGCGGCCGGTGACCGTCTCTTCCTGAAGCTGCAACATCTCCTTCTGCGCCTTGGCCACGGTGAGCCGCATCGAATTCTGAAGGGACATGTTGGAAACGAAAGAAGTCTTCATAACTTAACCCGCTGCCTGGAGAAGAGCGGTAATCATCTCATCGACCGCCGCCATGAGTTTCGCTGACGCCTTGTAGGACTGCTCGAGATCGAGAAGCAGTGCGAGCTCCTCGTCCAGGCTGACGGCCGTGACGTTCTGGAGCGCTTCCTGCGTGCGTCCGAGCAGGGCGTTCTTGTCGTCGCCCGCAGTCGAGGCGGCGCTTCGGATCGCTTCCAGCCAGCCGACCGAGCCGGTCGCAAAGGCGAGGATCGTACCCGTCGTATCAATGGCCGCAGCAGAATCGAAGTCCGCCGGCGTCTCGAATGCCGCTGCATAGAGGTTCAGGCGCTCGGAGAAGCTGGCATTGTCACCGATATTGAAGGAGGTGGTGATGCCGTCACGCAGCAGCATCGCATTGCCGCCCTGGCTGGTGATCACGTCCGTGTTCACCTTGATGACGGTCGAAAGACCCGGAACGACGCCAGTGACGCTAAGGTCGTCCCCGACGGCAACGCCGTTGCGCACGAAGAGGCCGTCCACTCCGTTCTCGGAGAACATGTTGATGAGGGTACGAGCCGTTTCGTCGAGCTGTGCCTGGGAGGCCGGCGCGGCGTGGTCGCGAAGCTGGAGGAGTGCCGCGATCGAGCCTTGAGCGGAGGTGTTGCCGCCCGTACCGGCCTGGACCGGCACGCCGTCAATCAGGATCTGATTGCCGTCGACGGTCGCCGTATAGGTCGTCGTCGGGACGAAGGACACGCTGCGCGCGACCGTCTCGAACAGCACCGTGCCGTCGCTGGTATAGAGCGCGAGGTCGTTGTTCGTGCGGTTGACGGTGGTCACGCCGACAATCGCCGAAATCTCGGTCAGAAGCTTGTCGCGCTGGTCGAGGGCATCGTTGTCCGGCGCACCGGCAGCCGTGCTCTGCCTGACCTTGTCGTTATAGGTCTGGAATTCCTTGAGCAGGCGATTGATCTCGACGACCGCGGTGTCGATGTCCGCATCCGCCTCGGCGCGCATTTTCTGCAGCGCGGTCGAGGTGCTGTTCAGCGAGTTCACAACGTCGATGGCGTCGGACACGACGGTCTCGGCCAGCGATACCTCGTTCGGCTTGTCGGCGAAGGCCTGAAGGTTGTCGCGAAACTTCGCGAGATAGGTGGACGGGGCGAGTTCGTAGTCCTCGCCGCCGAGCATCATCTTCATCTGCGTGAGGCCGGCAAGCAACGTGTCCTGACCGGCAGCCTTGGAAATGCTGAGCAGGTTCTGCTTCAGCAGGGCTTCGTTCTGGGCACGCTGCGTTTCGACGACCGTTGCGCCCGAGGACGCCGTGGCGAGAATTGCGGCACGGCGGGCGTAGGCCGGGTTGCTTGCATTGGCAATGTTCTTCGACGCGACGGCCGATTGCAGGCCTACGTTGGAGAAACTGGACTGAGCAGTCTTCATTGCTGCTGTAAGCGACATCGGTTTTACCTAACTCTCGAATGCATATGCGGCCTGGGCCGCCTTATCTCTTGAGGTTGACGAGAACTTCCATGAGCTCCGAGCCGGTCTGGAAGACCTTCGAGTTCGCCGTGTAATTGCGCTGCGACTCGATCATGCTCGTCAGCTCTTCGGCGATATCGACGTTGGAATCCTCAAGCGCACCCGAGATGACGCTGCCAAAGCCGCCATTGCCGGCATAACCCATGACGACGACACCGGACTCCGGGCTCTGCGCATAGACGTTGCCGGCAAGCGGCTTGAGATTGTCCGGGCTCTGAACGTTCGCCATGGCGATACGGTACTTCGGCGCGATGTCGCCGTTCTCGTACTTCAGGTAGACGATACCGTCGTCGCTGATCTCATAGCCGGCCACGCCACTCGGGCCGATACCATCGATGTCGCCCTTGGCTGCAAAGGAGGCCGCCAGCTGCGTCGAGCCGCCGGTCGCACCGCCGATGGAAATGTCCAGCGGATTGAGAACGCCCCCGCCAACCATAAGCTCGTCCGTGGTGATCTCCGTGGGAGAAACCAGCTTGCCTTCCGAATCGAATGTCAGGGTGACCGGTGCAAGAAGCTGCGTTACCGTCCCGGAATCAGGGTCGGTATAGTTGACTTCCAATTCCCATTCACTGCTCGGCGGCGGGCCTGCGATGGTGCCGACCTTTGTGTAGTTGAAGTCGAGCTTGCGGGTATTGCCCAAGCTGTCATAAGCGACGAGCGACGTGGACTTCTTAAAGCCATCATCTTCGTTCGACGGCAGGTTCGTATGAAGGTAACCCTTTTCGGACGCCTTCACGTTCAACTCGCCGGACGCAAGATTGATTTCTTCGAGGCCCGCAAAGCCGTTGATGACGATCGTCGGATCCTCGGTGGAGGAATAGGGATAGCCCATCAGCGTGAAACCGGCGGAGTTGCGCAGCGTGCCGTCATTCATCGGCGTGAAGGCGCCGGCGCGGGTCATGTATTCCTGACCGTCCGTACCCTGCACGATGAAGAAGCCCTTGCCGTTGATGCCAAGATCCGTCGCGGAATTCGTATAGGTGAAGGTGCCCTGCGCGGAAATGGAGTAGCGCACGTCCGTGTTCACGCCGCCCGAATTGTAGGCGCCGCCGGTCGTGGGCAGGATCAGCGAAGAGAACTGGGTCGAGGCCTTCTTGTAGCCCGTCGTGTTCGCGTTGGCGATGTTGTCGGCCACCGTGCTCAGGCGGTTCGCCTGGGCATTCATGCCGGAAACACCCGTTCTCATCGTACCGTAAAGGCTCATGTGATTTCCCCGTTCGTCTCGTCACTACGACCCTATGGGACGGGCCTTGCGTGAAGCTGGCTGCCGGGGACCCCTCCCCGTATGCCAGCAATCAAATTCAGCTCTGCCAGTCGATGCAGTAGCCAAGGAAGCGCTTGGAATCGATCGGGTCGAAACCGAGCTTCTTGCGCAGCTTCTTGCGCAGCTTGCTGATGTGGCTTTCAACGACGTTTTCCTCGACGTCTTCATCGAAGATGCCGTAGATCGCATTGAAGATCTGGGTCTTGGAAAGCCGGCGGCCGCGGTTGGCGACCAGGTATTCGAGGATCCGGCGCTCGCGGCGCGGCAGCGGGAAGACTTCGTCGTTTATTTCCGGGTCACGGCCGTCCGAGAAGACGCGGATCGGACCGATTTCGGTGTGATTGGCAAGCGCCTTGAGGCGGCGCCGGATGGCCGCCGCACGGGCCAGGATTTCACGAGGATGCACGGGCTTGCGCACGACGTCGTCGACGCCGCTGTCAAAGAGCGCAAGGGTGTTTTCCAGCGAAGGTGTATCGCTGACCGCGATCACCGGGGCCTGCGAGCGATCCCGGATCGCACGGGGCAGCTCCATGTGGAGCTGGCTCTGGCCGATCAGGAATGCCTCGACCGCATCGATATCCGAATCGGCAGCGGTATTGACCCACTCGCCGAATTCCCGAGGATCGAAAGCCGTCGAGGGCACGCCCTCGCGACCAAAAAGAGAAGTATAGCCGTCCTTAACGAGCTCGCGCTCATCAACCACTACGATCATTCGTCCGCCTCCGAATCACTGTGGTGTTTCATTCAGGCAGTCGTACGAATCGGGCGAATCACCGGCAACTAGAGGATTTAATTGGCTGGTTTTAATAATTGATTAAGAACCGCGTGCCGATTTGATCTAGATATAGTACGGGCGCCCGGATATCACCACAATTTTCCAGTGAAAAGGTTAACAAAGGTTAACAGCGCACCTTGGCGCTCTAAAATAGGGCGCATTCCTGCCACATTGCGGCACAGCCCCTTCAAGCGGGCAATTTCAACGACTGGTTGAATTACTGGCAGAAACTTTTTGCGTTCGGCGTCCAGCTGCCATAACCCGTCGCCACCAGGTTTGCGATGACCCGGCAAACGTAGCGCTTCTGCGCCGGATCGTTGTTCGGGCCGGCGTGATAGCGCGCGACGGCCATCGTCCAGGTTTCATGCCGGGCATGCAGGCGTGCCAGAAACGCAGCCGCATATTCGACGTTCTTGCGCGGGTCGAACATTTCGGCCGGCGAGGCGAACTCGCCGCCGTGGAAGTGGTGGTTGATCTGCATGCATCCAAGGTCGATCAGCTTGGCGCCGCGCGCGCGCGCCGCTTCGAACGTCTGGAGCGCATCCTGCCGGCTCGCGCCGAAATAGGCCTTGCCCTCGATGTTCAGGGCATAGGGCTGGAGCGATCCCTTCCGGCCGGTCTCGGTGAGCCCGACCGAGTAGAGGATGCCGGCGGGGACATCGTATTTGGCGGCAGCGGCGAGGATTTCCCGCTCGCAGCTGCCGACGGCTGCTGCCGCATCAGAGATAGACGCCGCCAGAGCGCAGAGGCTGACTGCCAGCAGGACCAGAAGAGGTTTCCGTGTTGCCTTCATGGGATCTTCCCTCACGTCCGAACGTATCCTGCTCACCGCCCCGCTCACGACCATTTCCGCCTTCGCGGGCCTGCGCCTGGCTGGAGGACTGCTGCTGCGATTGCGGCCCCTGTCCGTCGCCCTGCTGGGTGCCCGCGCCACGATCCGCCGAGGAAAGCTGCACGGTGACCTGATCGACCGCGAAGCCCTGGCCACGCAACGCGCGAACGATGGCGTCCTGGTCATCGGTGAGCTGGCGATAGGCCTCGCCCGTTTCCACCTGCAGCGAGACGACGAGTTCGTCGCCATGGAGGCGCAGCGTCGCCGTCACAAGGCCAAGCTCGATCGGGTTCATCTGGATCTTCAGCGTATTGACGACCTTGCCGGTCATCGCAGCTTCTGCGTGGGTCAACCCGCCGGTGGCGCTGAGCGAAGCCGTCCACGCCGGGTCCTGCGTGATCGCGCCCGTCACGGCGGCCGCATTGCCGGTCTGCGCCAGGCCGATATAGCGGCGCGCATCGACCACGGTTACCGTCTCGCCCTTCGGCCCGGTGGGATTGGCGTCGCGGAAGGTCGCGCGATCGCCGGCGCCGTTGAGGTTCATGTCGAGGTCGCGGCCCTTGCCATCCGCCCGGATCATGCGGAAGAGCTGGTCCGTATCCGATTGCACCGCGTCGGCGCCATCGTCCGAGTGGGCCGCATCCGCCCGACCGCCAGCAGCCTTCTCCGCAGCCGGATCTGTTTTCGACGAAGCCTTGCCACCCTGCACCTTCGCGTCCTGCGCGGCACCGGAGGCCGCAAGGCTGCCGGCGGCATTGCTGACGATCACATGGGGCGACGCACCGGCTGCGCCCAGCAATTCAAGGAGGTTACCGACATCCGTGTTGTCCGCCGTCGCCTCCCCTGTGCCCTCCGCATCGTTCGCTTCCGACGCCCCGGCCCTGGTTCCCTCACGGCCCTCCACCAGCATCTTGCGGCCCGGGCGGGCGGCGTCTGCGACGGATGCCGTCTTCTCGCCGAAGGTGGGTTGCGCGTCGCGATGGACGCCTTTCTCCACCGCACCGCTCATCCGCTCGCGGCTGGCGCGTTCCGAAACAGCCTTGTTGCCTGCCTCGCCGTCACCGGCAAGGTTCGCAATCGTCGCCGCAAAATCGCCCGCCGCGCGGCCGTCCGGCTTGCCTCGGGCCGAAAGCGACTGGTCCTGACCGGCGTCAGACGCCTCGCCCCTACCGGAGATCGAGACGTGTCCGCCCTTGCGTTCCCCGTCTTCGTCCCTGCTGCGCAGGCTGGCGATCGTGAGCGCAAAATCGCCTTTTTCCGAAGCGCCGGCGGCACCTTGCCCAGCCTTGCCCTTGGATGGTGCCTGCCCCGGCAGGGCGCCCGAAACTCCGCTAGCGATAGTGCTCAACTGCCTTCTCCCTTCAAGAGCGCATCGATCTCGTCGAGCTTGGACCGGCCACCCGACACGAAGCTGTCGAATGCCGGGTCGATGCCCGCCTTTTCCTGCTGCCCTTGTTCTTCGTTCTTTTCTTTTTCCGCCTTGGCAGCCGCGACCGGCGTCTCGCCGCCGCCTGCCCGCGGGTCCATCGACTGCGCCGCCGTATCGGCGTCCAGGTCCTCGTAGGATGCGGCCTCCGCATCCATCGGCGTTTCCGTTTGCGTCACCGTCGGCCGTGTTCCGGAAGCCTGCGGCGTGCGCAGCACCTCCTCGGCCACCGCGCGGGCGGCTGCCTTCAGCGCCCGGTCCTTGACGGAGAGCTTGTCGTCCGGAATGGCGACGATCGAGTCCATCGCCGCAGCGACGTCACCGGACGGCACCAGGGCGAGACCCGAATAGAGGTCCGCCAGCACCTTCGGCAGGCTTTCATCGTCTTCCGAGAGAAACTGGGCCCGCTCCGCCGCAAGCGCGCCAAGCTTGTTCTTGCCCGAGATCGCCGCGAGCCTCGACATGCGCAGATAGACCTCACGCTGGCGAGGCACATCCATGAAGGAAAGGACTTCGAGAATGTCCTCTTCCTTCAGCGCATCGAAATGATCGACGGCAAGCTTCACGAAAAGGTCGGCGAACTGGCTTGCATAGGGCGAGCGCAGATAGCGGCGCGCATAGCGGTTCGCATAGAGCATGCTCTTGTCGATCCAGCCGGCTTCGCTGGCAATGAAGATGGAGCGGCGCAGCGCCGCTTCCTCGACGATCGTGCCCGGCGCGGCAAGACGCGCCCAGTCGAAATAGCCGAGCGCCAGCTTCGGGTCCTTGCGGATGACCGAATTGGCAGAAACGAGCGCCAGATAGGGCCCGACGCGTGAACGCTTGTATTCCGGGAAGATTTCCGCGAGCGACTTCACGCTCTGGCTGCCCCGGCCTCCAAGATAGTTGCGCAAGGTATCGGTGAGACGGGAATCGAAGTGGCCGGCGATATCATTCTTGAGCAGGAGTTCCAGCGTCTCGGGATTGCCGCCGCTCATTGCATAGACAAGGGCTGCATCCACATTGCGCGGGTCGTCGAAGATGGAGGGATCGGCCGAGCGCAACCGCTCATCGATGGTGGTGAGCAGGAAGCGCTGCATCTCCATCGCGGAGTGATCGCCGAGCACCACCGTATCCTGCACGAATTGCAGCGAGCGGATCATCTTGTAGGGCGCAAGGTCGTCCGGCGTTTGGGCGCGCGCGGATACGGTTGCCGCAAGCGTCGCGCAGAAAACCGTCCCCGTCAGAAAAAGGCGCCGGAAAGACCGCATCGCTTCAGCCGCCTCCGACCTGAATGAGGATTTCGATGCGCCGGTTTGCATCGGCCATCGGATCGCTCTCGATCTTCAGCCGACGATCGGCAAAGCCGGTCACCTGGCTGACGCGCTTTTCCTCAAGGCCGCCGCGCACCAGCATGTAGTAGGCGCTCTGCGCACGGTCCATGGACAGACGCCAGTTGTCGTTCTTGCCGCCAGCGAAGGGGCGGGCATCCGTATGGCCGCGGATGGCGATCGCACCCGGCCGCTCGCCGAGGATCTTGCCGATCTTTTCCATGGCAAGAACCATTTCCTGCCGCGGCACGGCCGAACCGATGTTGAACATCGGCGTGTCGAGCTGGTCGGTGAGGCTCACGAGCAGACCGCCCTCGGCGGGCGTGACGGTCAGGCCCTCGGCCAGCTTGCCGATCGCGCCGATCTCCTGCGTGATCTGCTTCTTCAGTTCCGCGGCCTGCTCTTCGTCCTTGGCCCTGGCGGCATCGGCGGCAATTTTTTCCGCCTCGGCCTTGTCTTCTTCCGCCTTCTTGGCCGCAGTTTCCGCGTCGGCCTTTTCGAGCGCTTCCTCAACCGTTCTGTCGGTATCGACGGCGGCCATCTGCTGGCCGGACTGGTCCGCCTTCACCTGCGCCTCGCTGCCGGCATCGGTCGCTTCGGAAATTTCTACCTGCTGCGTCCAGAAATCGGGATCGAACGGGTCGCGGTAGGCCTCGCCGCCATTGGCGCCGGTTGCGGGACCGGAATTGGCCGCGCCGCCTTCGCCCTTGGCACTGACATTTGCCTGCTGCCCGACTTCCTGCGCGATCTCGGAAAGAACCGAATAGGGATTGTTGAAGAAATCGGCCTCGGAATATTTCGTTTCCTCACCGGCCGTCGTCTTGTGGTCCTGGCCCTTCTCAGCGCCGTTGCCACTCGCCTGCTGCTGACCTTCTTCCTTCGACTTGTCCTGCGTCGCCTCGCCTTCCTGGCTGTTGGCGGGCTTCTTTACGGACTTCTCCGCCGGCTTGTCGTCGGTCAGCTTGATCGGATTGAAATAGGAAGCGACGGACGCCTTGGTCTCCTCGTTCGCGGCATTGACGAGCCACATCACGAGGAAGAACGCCATCATGGCCGTCATGAAGTCTGCATAGGCGATCTTCCACGCGGCTGCATGGTGGCTGCCTTCGTGATCGCCATGGCGCTTGACGATGATGATCTCGTTCCTGCCGTGGTGGTGATTTTCGCCTTCGCTCATGCAAGCACCTTGCGTACCGTGTCAGCCCAGGCCGCCATCCGCGTTACCAGGACGGCGTCACCGAATTCCACCGTCAGATCGACATCCTGCATTTCGACATGCCGGAAGATCGGCGCGGCTTCCTCGAAATGCGACTTCAACTGCTCGAAGAGGTTCAACGGCCCCTTCACCGTGATCGTGAGGCCCTCGCCGTCGTGCAAGCCTTCAGCGATCAGGCGCGCGAGATCGGAGACCGCTCCCTTCGTCAGCACATGGCTCATGACGGGAGCCAGAACCTGCGCCGCCTGCGCGGCAACCTCGTTGGCAACCTCACCCGTCAGGGCGTTAAACCGTTCGGCAAGCGCCGTGGCGTAGTCCTGCTCGTAGCGCACCTTCAGCGCGTCGAGTTCGGCCTTGTGTGCCGCCTTCAGGGCGGCGATGGCGTCATCGTGCCTGGCGAGCAGCTCAACTTCGGCTTCTGCGCGGCCATCCGCGAAGGACGCGGCCCGCTCTGCCTCCACATCCACCTCCGGCAAGGTCGACGGCAGCGCGAAGGGCTCCCCGGCAGCAACGGCTGCTTCGTCCTGCATGAAGCTCGGCGGCTGGAAGGCAGGCGTCTGGGCGCGTGGAGGCGCACCGAAATCCTTGAGGTAGCGGGCGAGATGGGCGCTCATACCGCCGCCTCCGGCCGGTCTGCCTGCCGGACGAAAGCCAAGGAGGCCCGGCGGGATACCCGCGGGCCACATCGACCTTCGCTCGTAAATACACTCTTACCTGACAACACCGTTGACCTGTCTCCCCGGACATCCGCCTTCCGGAGGCGAAAGGCGGACAATCTTCCTGATCGTGCACCGAACCTAGGGAACCAAACTTGTGCGAGGATGAAGATGAAGGGTGTTGGGCCGCACCAGGGCAATTGCGCGGCCCAACCGCCCGCCCCGGCCGATGACCAATGGCCGGGCGGATTCGAAACCTGCCTGCCCTTACTGACGGAAGAGCTGGAGGATGTTCTCTGCGCTCGAGTTGGCGATCGACAGAGACTGGATACCGAGTTGCTGCTGGGTCTGAAGCGCCTTGAGCCGCGTCGATTCCTCGTTCATGTCCGCATCGACCAGGCGGCCGATGCCCTTGTCGATCACGTCGCCGAGGCTGGCGACGAAGCTCTCCTGCATCTCGATGCGCTTGGTGATGGCGCCGAGCGTGGAGGCGGCGTTCGTCAGATCCTTGATGATGAAATCCGTGACGCTGATCATTGCGTCGAGTGCTTCATTGTCGGTGGAGCCGTCGATCTGGATTTCCTCGCCCGTATCCGGGCTCGCCGTATCGATCACCTTGCTCATGTCGATGAGATAGTAGTCGCCGGTCAGCGCGGCCGGGTCGTCCGAAAGCGCGGAGGCATCGATGGCCTTGGTGAGATATCCGGCGGCGGGATTCTCGACATCGATCAAAAGGGAATTCTGGGTATCGAAATCGAGCGTGGCGACACTCACATTGCCGCTGGCGGTGCGCACGAAGGAGGCGACGACGGATTTCACCCCGAGCGGGTCGGTGCCGGAATTGTAGAGCCAGTTTTCGCCGGAGAAGGATGCCGACTGAGCCGTCGAAACGAGCTGGTTCTTCAGTTCCTTGATCTCGTCGTTGATCTTGTTCTTGTCGACACCCGGTTCGCGGGCTGCCACCAGCTTGGCCTTGATCTCGCTCATCACCTCGATGACGTTTTCCAGCGCGGTATAGGCAGTGTCGACCTTGGCCGCGCCGAGGCCAAGAGCATCGGCGACGGTGGAGATCGCACGATTGTCGGAGCGCATCGTGGTCGCGATCGACCAGTAGGCGGCATTGTCGGCGGCGCTTTCGACGCGCAGGCCGGAAGAGACACGCGCCTGCGTGGTCTGCATGTTGTTGTCGATGGAGCGAAGGGTCTGCAGCGCCGCCATGGCGGCGGAGTTGGTCAAGATACTGGTCATCGGCATTCGTCCTGGAAAAGGAGATTATCGGGGACATGCCGGAGTGTGGTGGGGACCGGTAACGACGGAGGGCTTCATGCATCCGGCGCCACTCGTTTGCCCTGAGCGCGGATCCATCGTTCTTAACGACTGGTTAACGAGAAATGGTTAACAAATGGTTAATGCCGTTAAGGCTTCATAAAGGAAACCGAAGAGAGCGTAAATTTTTCATGGCCATATTTCATGGTCAGCGGGCCGTCCGGGACCGGCATTGCGGCGCGTCATGGCCATTCGGGCGTTTCGTTTCCGGGCAGCCTCAAAGGGCAGGCAGCCCTCCCGGAAACGGCGAAACGCCGGGGCGGCGACGCCGGCAGGAGTGCAACCCGTGCGCGGCCTGTTAACTCAATATTAAAAGCTGCCGGTTTAGAAATGGCATAGGTCGAAAAGGGGAGTAGCACGGGTATGAAAAGCCCTGTGCGCGCTTCCCGGCAACAGCATAGCCGATGCAAGGCGATTGCGACTCAAATGGCGTAGGGATCGAAGCTGTCCAAGGCTTCGGCGCATGATGCCCTTCCGATGCGCTGGCTCGTTCGAGCCATGTTTCAAGTAACATTGTTTTCGTTCAACCGGACGTGCGGATCCGAGCGCCAGGTATGGTGCCCGACCGAACGGTGATACGGCTGGCGCATGGCGCGCTTGGGGCCCGGGGAGAAGATCGACACTCTTCTCGCTCGGCCGGTAGCACGAGAACGACGTTGACCATTAGCTAGAACAAGGGCGCGTCCATGACTATTGATATTTCCTCGATGACCGTCAGCCAGATCCGGAAGCTCACCGTTGCCGAAATCGGCACGTTGGGTACAGCGGATGTCTCGGCATTTTCCGCCGAAAAGGTCGCGGCACTCA
Source organism: Shinella sp. (assembly GCF_049651085.1). Taxonomy (GTDB): domain Bacteria; phylum Pseudomonadota; class Alphaproteobacteria; order Rhizobiales; family Rhizobiaceae; genus Shinella. The sequence continues at coordinate 756 of NZ_JBASBL010000013.1, read as the reverse complement.
ATGCCAAGCAGCTGAACGCCTTCACGACGACCAGCTTCGTATCCTTCAAGTCCGATCAGATCAGCGCGATTACCGCGACGGCACTGCGTGGTCTGGATCCAACCCAGATCGCAGCTCTTGAATCCGGCCACATCCAGGGCCTCACCAACAAGCAGGCCGCCGTCCTCACCGGCGCCCAGGTTGCCACATTCACGACCGGCGAAGTCGAGGCCCTCTCTGCCTCGCAGATCTCGGCGCTCGGCTACGACGTCTTCACCACGTTCGACTCCGCCGAGATTGCCCTCTTCACCACGGCTGAAGTTGCCGCCATCAGCCCGAAGGCCATCTCCGGCCTCGCAACCGGCACCATCGCAGGCCTCTCGACCGCCAAGGTCGCTGTCTTGACGAGCGGACAGGTCGCAGCGCTCTCGGCTGCACAGCTGAACGCTTTCTCCTCCACCCAGCTGGCCAGCCTTGACGCCAATACGTTCAAGGCGCTGACCGCCAAGCAGCTCTCGGGCCTCGACACCAAGCAGATCGCAGCCCTGGGCACCAGCCAGCTCGCCGCCATCGAAGCCAAGAACATCGCATCCCTGACCAGCAAGCAGGCCGCCGCCCTGAGCACGGCACAGGTCGAAGCCCTGAACAGCGCCCAGATCGCAGCGCTCAACAAGGCCGTCTTCACGACCTTCAACTCTGCCGAACTGGCCCTCTTCACCACTGCTGAAGTGGCTGCCATCAGCGACAAGGTCATCTCCAGCCTGACCACCGCTGCTG
>NZ_JBASBL010000012.1:0-5370 GCF_049651085.1 Shinella sp. | reverse complement strand
CCGCCGTGCTGCCGCTCGTCCGCGCCGCCCGCGTCGCGGCGAAGGCCAGGCTGCCGGCGATGAAGCCCAGCCGGCCGACGATGGCGCACCGGCGCTTGAAGCCTCGGAATAACGACGCCTCCATATCTTGAAGAACCCGGCACTGTGCCGGGTTCTTGCGTTTCGGGTGAGCGCGAAAATGTCCTCTGTCATCCACCGGGCTCCCTTTAATTCTGGAAATTGCTCCACCATATTCGCTTCAGGCGGTTGACCGGTCGCAAGGCCGGAGAACCGCAGACATGAAAGGCTTGCCTTGACGGGAGCCTTATCCTGAACCGTCGACCGGTGCCTCGAAGGGCCGGCCGAGTTATGGAGGCAGATGATGAATATTGAAAAATACTCCGAACGCGTCCGCGGATTCCTGCAATCCGCCCAGACGAAGGCGCTTGCGGATGGCAATCCGCAGTTCACGCCGGAGCACGTTCTGAAAGTGCTGCTCGATGACGAGCAGGGCATGGCCGCATCGCTGATCGAGCGGGCAGGCGGCAATGCGCGCGATGCGCGGATCGCCAATGAAGCTGCCCTTGCCAAATTGCCGAAGGTTTCCGGCGGCAACGGGCAGGTCTACCTTTCCCAGCCGCTGGCAAAGGTTTTCTCCACCGCGGAGGAAGCCGCCAAGAAGGCTGGCGACAGCTTCGTGACCGTCGAGCGCCTGCTGCTCGCGCTCATGATCGAAAAATCCGCTGCTACCGCCGACATCCTGGCCAAGGCCGGCGTGACGCCGACCATGCTCAACCAGGCGATCAACGAAATCCGCAAGGGCCGCACCGCCGATACGGCAAGCGCGGAGCAGGGCTTCGATTCACTGAAGAAGTTCGCCCGCGACCTCACCGCCGATGCGCGCGAAGGCCGTCTCGACCCGATGATCGGCCGCGACGAGGAAATCCGCCGCACGATCCAGGTTCTGTCGCGCCGCACCAAGAACAACCCGGTTCTCATCGGGGAGCCGGGCGTCGGCAAGACGGCCATCGCCGAAGGCCTTGCGTTGCGCATCGTCAATGGCGACGTGCCGGAAAGCCTGAAAGACAAGAAGCTGATGGCGCTCGACATGGGCGCGCTGATTGCCGGCGCGAAATATCGCGGCGAATTCGAGGAGCGCCTGAAGGCAGTGCTTGCGGAAGTCCAGGCCGAAGACGGAGAAATCATTCTCTTCATCGACGAGATGCACACGCTTGTCGGTGCCGGCAAGGCGGAAGGGGCTATGGACGCGTCCAACCTCCTGAAGCCTGCGCTTGCCCGCGGCGAGTTGCACTGCGTCGGCGCCACGACGCTCGACGAATACCGCAAGCATGTCGAAAAGGATGCGGCCCTTGCCCGTAGGTTCCAGCCCGTCATGGTGGACGAGCCGACGGTCGAGGACACGATCTCGATCCTGCGCGGCCTGAAGGAGAAGTACGAGCAGCACCACAAGGTGCGGATTGCCGATGCGGCCCTCGTTGCCGCCGCGACGCTCTCCAACCGCTACATCACGGATCGCTTCCTGCCGGACAAGGCCATAGACCTCATGGACGAAGCCGCTTCGCGGCTACGCATGCAGGTGGATTCCAAGCCCGAAGAGCTTGATGAACTCGACCGCCGCATCATCCAGCTGAAGATCGAGCGCGAGGCCCTCAAGAAGGAAACCGACCGTTCGTCGCATGACCGTCTCGAAAAGCTCGAGATCGATCTTGCCGCAATCGAGGAAGAGGCCGCCGCGCTCACCGCGCGCTGGCAGGCGGAAAAGTCCAAGCTCGGCCGCGCCGCCGACCTCAAGCGCCAGCTCGACGAGTTGCGCAACGAACTGGCCATTGCCCAGCGCAAGGGTGAGTTCCAGCGTGCCGGCGAGCTTGCCTACGGCATCATTCCGAAGCTCGAAAAGGAGCTGGAAGATGCTGAAGGCCACGATGCCGGCGATGTGGATCCGATGGTGCAGGAGGTCGTGACCCCCGACAACATTGCCCATATCGTGTCGCGCTGGACGGGCATTCCCGTCGACAAGATGCTGGAAGGCGAACGCGACAAGCTGCTGCGCATGGAAGACGAACTCGGCAAGTGGGTCGTCGGCCAGGGCGATGCCGTTCAGGCCGTCTCGCGCGCCGTCCGCCGTGCACGCGCCGGCCTTCAGGATCCGAACCGGCCCATCGGCTCGTTCATCTTCCTCGGCCCGACCGGCGTCGGCAAGACGGAGTTGACCAAGGCGCTTGCCCGCTTCCTCTTCGACGACGAGACGGCGATCCAGCGCATGGACATGTCGGAATACATGGAGAAGCATTCCGTGGCCCGGCTGATCGGCGCGCCTCCGGGCTATGTCGGCTATGAGGAAGGCGGTGCGCTGACCGAGTCCGTCCGCCGCCGGCCGTATCAGGTCGTGCTGTTCGACGAGATCGAAAAGGCGCATCCGGATGTCTTCAACGTTCTGCTGCAGGTCCTTGACGACGGCCGCCTGACCGATGGTCAGGGCCGTACCGTGGACTTCCGCAACACGATGATCATCATGACCTCCAATCTCGGCGCCGAATATCTGACGGCGCTCGGCGAAGACGAGGACAGCGATGCGGTCCGCGATCAGGTCATGGATGTCGTCAAGATGGCGTTCAGGCCCGAATTCCTGAACCGCATCGACGAGATCATCCTGTTCCACCGCCTGAAGCGGTCGGAAATGGGCAGGATCGTCGATATCCAGCTCGAGCGGCTGCGCACGCTGCTGGCAGACCGCAAGATCGCGCTCGATCTGGACGAGGATGCCGTGCACTGGCTGGCCGAAAAGGGATACGACCCGGTCTATGGCGCGCGTCCCCTCAAGCGGGCAATCCAGAAGCACCTTCAGGATCCGCTGGCCGAGAAGATCCTTGCCGGCCAAATTCCGGACGGGTCCACCATCAAGGTGACGTCGGGCTCGGATCGGCTGCTGTTTTCGCCGCACAGTGCGGCGGTGAACAAGGCCGCCTGAAGCGGATAGGGACCATGAACGAAGCGCGGGCCACGGCCCGCGCTTTTTTGATTCCTGCAATGGGAAAGCGAAAGTTCAGTGCGTCTCGGCGACTTCCGTCGCGCCGTCGCCCCGGCCGAGCAGGTCGTCGATGCGCTTGCGCTCGACCTCGAACCGGGCAAGGGCCTTGCCTTCCAGCGATTTTCCGCCGGGCAGGCGAATCTTCAGCGCATCCACCTTGTTGCCGTTGACGATCATCTCATAGTGCAGGTGCGGGCCGGTCGACAGGCCGGTGGACCCGACATAGCCGATGACCTGGCCCTGGCGAACCTTGGCGCCCGGCTTGACGCCCTTGGCGATGGCATTCTGGTGGTTGTAGGACGAAACGTAGCCGTTGGCATGCCGGATCAGCGTCTGGTTGCCGTAGCCGCCGGAATCCCATCCGGCCTTTTCGACGACACCGTTGCCGGCGGCGATGATCGGCGTGCCGCGCGGGGCGGCCCAGTCGACACCGGTATGCATGCGCGAGAAGCCGAGGATCGGGTGTCGCCGCATGCCGAAGCCCGAGCGGAAGGTGCCGTTGGGAACCGGGTTGCGCAGCAGGAACTGCCGGATGCTCTTGCCGTCCTTGTCGAAGTAGTCGACGGATTCGTCTTCCGGGTTCTGGAAGCGGTAGACGCGGGTTTCCGTATCGCCGAACTTGGCGTCGAGGAAGAGGATTTCCGAATCCTCCGCCGCCGTGCCGTTCTCGCCGGTCACGGAGAAGAAGGCCTCCAGCGAATCCGTCGGGCGAAGCTGCGCCTGGAAATCGACATTGCTGGCGAGAATGCGGATGACTTCCGCCGTCATGTCCTGGCCCATGCCATAGGAAAGGGCGGCGCGGTAGATGCCGTCATAGACGCGAGGCAGGTCACGCCCGGCGATGATCGTCGGCCGGCCGTCGTCGTCGAAGGCGGTCGCGACGGCATCGAGCACCGGCGGTTCGGCGCCGCTGACGAAACGGCCGCTGTCGTCGAGCGCGACCGTCACCACATGGCGGCCGCCCGTATAGACGCTGGCGCGCACGATGTTGGCTTCCTTGCCCTTCTGCGAAATGTTGATGCGCAGCACGTCGCCTTCGGCAAGTTCCTTGCTGCCGAGCTGGCGCTCCAGATAGGTGGAGAGGTCGTCGCCCTGCGCCTTGGTATAGCCGGCGGCCGTCATGACCTGCTCGATATCGGCGGCGCGGCGCACGGGGATCACGTCGTCGGCATATTCCGTGTCGTCCGGCGTCAGCGTGTCGAAGGTCGATACGCTCATGTTCTCTTCGACGATCCGGGCCGTCAGCCCCAGGAGGTCGAGATCGGAACTGTCGGAGGCGAAGCGCTGCGGGTCGACATAATAGAGGGAGGCGACCTGCGTGCTGCCGTCCGTCAGCACCGAACCGTTGGTGCGGACATTCTCCTCGACCTCCTCGATCGACATCTGGTCGCCATAGTCGAGCGCCGAGCCGCCGGTCGGGAAGGGGTCGGTCTGCAGCGCGACTTCCGATTCGACGTCCGAACCATAGATCGTGCCCATGCGCGAGGCGGGTGCGGCATCCTTGCCATTGGTCGAGAAGATCGCGAGCGGATCAAAGCGCGGATAGTCGTCGCTCGTTGCGTGATTTGCGGCAAGCGCCATCTTCACATGGGCGAAAGGCTGGCGGCGCACCACTTCCTTCTCGCCGTCATGGATCATGGTGGAGATTTCCATGATCTTCTTGTCGGCGGGCTTTGCGACGATGGCCGGTTCCAGGACCCGTTCGCCGCGCTTGGCCGTCTCACCGGTCTTGCTGGTCTGGCTCGGCGCGCCGAGCGCGGCAAAGGCTTCGGCGGGAATGGCGAGCTGCTGGCGGCCGTCGAGGGCGGCGAAAAGTGCAACCCCCATAAGGATGGAAGAGGTGATGCCGGTAAGGAAGGTGCCGGAGAGCCAGCGAAGGGAGATTTCACGGCGGTCAGGCGCCTTGCGCCCGTCGGCCAGGATCGGCGGTTCATTGCCGAGGGATCGGATCATGTTCCGTTCATTGGTCATGCCGATGCGCTTCGTCCTGTCTGGCTACGTCGTTTCAGCGCGGGAAGATGCACGCAGGAGGGCCCGCGAGTCAAATCACGCTGGTTCGGTAGCTCTTCATAGAGGGGGAGATTGTGAATATCTGAGGGCGCGGACGCAATTTGCCGGGGTCGTCGCCTGAGAAGCCCGGGAAACCGGGGTTTGCGCCCGGCCGGCGAAAGCTAAACGCATAATTTTCAAGATTTTTTCAAAAAAGTGTCACATGGCTGTTGACGAGTGGGGATTGGTAGCCTTATAACCCGCTCATCGAACGAGAGCGGCGGCGCTTCTGGCGGCCGACGAACTCGCTCTAAGGTTTCCGATAGGAGCTGGTGAGAATTGAGACGGACTTA
>NZ_JBASBL010000011.1:0-93512 GCF_049651085.1 Shinella sp. | reverse complement strand
CGGCTCGACATCTGGCGCGACATCGACGTGGAGAGCGTCCAGCGCGACACGATCGTGCTGCTGAGCTACCGCGATCCCGACTATCGCGCGCCGAACTCCTTCAAGGAGGTCCTGCGCCTGTTTCTCGAGGCGGCGCAGCGCCATGCGGGCACGGGCGTGCGGTTCGTGGTGAAGGCCAAGAACATCGCTGACAGCGACGAGATCCGTGGCGCGGCCGGCGCGCTGGAACGGTTCGTCGAGGTCGATCATCAGGTCCCCCTGACGTCGCTCCTGCCGCGCGCGCATCTGGTCATCGGGTTCAATTCGCTGTCGGTACTGGAGGCGCAGTTCTGCAAGGGCCGGACGGCGGTGCCCTATTGGGGCGATGCGATGCGACCGTCGGAAGAGCTGATCTTCGACCCGGCGGACCCGGTCGCCGCGAAGGTGATCGATTTTCCGCGCGGGCCGCAGGTGCTCGATGCGCTGATCGACGAGGCGGCAAGGGGCGAGCTGCAAACCGCCGCATCGGCGGAAGAGCGCTATGCGGTGATCCGGGGGGTCTTCCACATACCGGGCGACCGCTCCTGCTCGAAGGAAGTCGAGCGCTATGTATTGAACGCGATTGGAAAGAACGATGCCGCAGTCCAATAGTGTCGCTCTGGTCGTCGACAATCCGAAACGGGACCTGCGGGGCGTCGTCCTGACCGCCTATCAGCTGGCGCGCAAGGGATGCAGCACGGCCATCGTTCCCATGTATGCGCAGGGCTACGATATTCCCCTGTCGCCGCCGGATTTCGTTCTCCTGAACTATATACGCCTGGGCAATGAAGAACTTGCGCGTTCCTACCGCGAACTGGGCATCCGCGTGGCCGTGATGGACACGGAAGGCGGCATCTTTTCGCGCAAGGGGCGGGCGGAGCCGAGTACCTGGGCTACCACCTTGAAGGAGAGCGGGCTGTCGGCGCTGGTCGACGAATATTTCCTGTGGGGCGATGCCGTTCGCCAGGCGTTTCTTGCAAATAGCGGGATCAGTGCGGAGAAGCTGCATCTGACGGGCTGCCCGCGCTATGACCTCGGCTCGCCGCCCTGGAATGCGGCCCTTGCCTACCGGCGCTCGGGTTTTATCCTGGTGAACACGAATTTTCCTGCCATCAATCCCGTCTTCACTAGGTCGGCCGAAGAAGAAAAACGGATCTTCCGGTCACTTGGATGGTCGGATGCCTATCTTTCACAATGGTTCGAGCAACTCGAACACCTGTTTCCGCGTTATCTCGACGAGGTCGAGGCGATGGCGCGAGCCATGCCGCAGCAACTCGTCATCGTGCGGCCCCATCCCTTCGAGAATATTGAACACTATCGCCGCCGGTTCGCCGATGTGCCCAATATCGAGGTCGACGGTTCCGGCGATGTGCTCAACATGATCCATGAAGCGACATGCATCGTTCACCTCAATTGCGGGACGGCCGTGGATGGCCTGTTGCAGAAGAAGGTGCCGGTTTCGCTGGAATATCTCAATACGGAGCTGCTCCTCGACCATACACCGCTGCCCTCCCAATTGAGCCTCAAGCCCGGCTCGCGCGCAGAGATGATCGAGACGGTCAGGGGTCTCGTCGAGGGAAGCGTCGCTTTCGATCACGATGCCGCCTTTGCTGAAATCGAACCCTGGTTCTATCGCGCCGATGGAGCGGCGGGCGAACGGGTTGCCTCGCTGCTGGCGACTGCGGCCGCCGGCCAGCCCCGTTCCAGTCTTTCCCACGCGATCCGCGGCGGTCGCGCCGTGCCGTCGGCAAAGCAGGTCCTGCAGGGGCTTGCGACGGTTGCGCTCGGCAGCCGCCTCGTCGGCAGGCTTCGCAGCAAGGTCGAAGCCGCCCGGCGCGGCAAGGACATCGAGGTGAGCGACGTTCAGTCCCTGCTCGATCTCTACGCATCGGCATCGCAAGGCCCCCGTTACCGCGCCCGGCCGGCACGCAACCGGCTGACCGGTATGGCGCTCAGCACAATCGAGATTCTGCCCGCATGAGGGACACGATCGTCTTCGTCAGCCTTGCCGGCAATCAATCCGCATTCTTCGCTGCCCTTGAGCCCTTCGTTCGCGATGCGGGCATGGATGCGGTGCATGTCTGCTTTCATGAGGGCTCGGCGAAGGAGCTGAAGAATGCCGGGCACCGGGTGTTCAACCCGTTCGACCTGTCCCGCGAGGGCGATCCGCCGTCCTTCGAGGACTATCGTATCGCCAATCCGGCGCTGCTGATCGCGCATGAGAAAGCCGCCTACGAGATCAGCGACACGCAGGCGCTCCTCCTGAAATTCCGCCGGCACCTGGCCGCGATGGAGAAGGTTTTCGCAACGCTCATCGGCGAGGGGCGGAACCTCGTGGTCGTGCAGGAACTCGGGGGCTTCACCTCGGTTCTTGCGGCCTATTTCGTCGCGCAGCGTCATGGCGTCCCGAACTATTTCATAGAGCCGTCCTTCTTCAAGGGACGCTTCTTCCTGACGCGCGACAGCTTCGGCGCGCCGCGCATCCAACGCAGCGCCGAGAGCGCGGGCGAGGAGGTGCGAAGCGTGCTCGCTCGCATCCGCGACAGTCAGACCGTCGTGATTCCGGTCAAGGACGCCCTGCATTATCGGGGCGCGCGTCACAAGCTCACGGATCCCAAGAACTGGCGGCGCCTCGTCGAAAAGCTCGTCCAGAAATACGTCCTGAAGCAGCAGGAGGAGTTCCAGCATATCGGCGGACATGTCCGCCGGCATGTGCGCATGACGATGAACGCTGCGAAACTGCGCAAGTTCTATGCGGAAATTCCGGCGGCCAGCCCGTTCATCTACTATCCCCTGCACGTTCCCGCCGATTTCGCCCTGACGATCCGCTCGCCGGAATATCTCGACCAGCTGTCGCTCATCGATTTTCTCTGTCGGGTAGCCCCGATCGGCCGAAAGGTGGTCATCAAGGAGCACCCCGCGCTGATCGGCGCCCTGCCGGCCGGCCGCATGTCCGAGCTCCTGCGCCGCCACGACAATCTCGTCCTGCTTTCGCCGGGCATCAACAATCATGTGGTTCTGCGTCAGGCGGAGGCCGTCGTGACGGTCAACTCCAAGGCGGGTGCGGAAGCGCTTCTTTATCAGCGGCCGGTCATCGCGCTCGGCGATTCCTTCTATCGCGACAGCGGGCTTGTGACGGTGGTCGATGCACTGAAGGACCTTCCCACTCGTCTTTATTCGAAAATGCTGATACAAGAAGAAGATGTAAACCGCTTCCTGCAGGATGTCTGGTCGGCGAGCGTGCCGGGTGAGCTCTACGATCTGCGGGAGGCAAATGTCGCCGAATTCGCTGGCTCGCTGCTCGGTGTGCTGCGGAAGAACGTTGGAGGAGTTCCAACAGGGTGATACGCCCGGTCGCCATCGTTGCGCTTTTGCTATTGGCCGGCATCTTGCCGGCCGTCTGGTCTATATCATCTCTGGCAGCAGCGCTTCTGACGGCGCCCGCTCTCCTGTTGGTGCCGACCGGGCTCGGGCTTGCCGCGACCTATGGGATCTCCGGCCGCAGGCCGGCAGATCTCACCGCGCTTCAGGCGCTGCTCCTTGCCTATTTCGTCGGCCTCTTTCTCTTCATTCTCCTCTTTGTTGCATCGGAGCGGTTTCTAGCCGAACCGTTGCGGCCCGGTGTTCTGACGGGAGGCATATGGGTTGTCGCCCTTGCCGGCTGGTGGCGCATGCGCGCCTTGCTGGCGGTTCCGGGTGAGGCGGTGCGGCCGTTGCTGATTGTCGCGGTTATTGCCGGCCTGCTCGTTGCGGTTCGCTATGCCACCACGATCGTGATCTATTCCGATTTCCCGGTCCTGGACCTGTTCCAGAGAATCCAGTTCCACGGCGGTGCGTGGGAGTTTGCGCGCAACCTTACCCTGAACCCGTTCGTCGCCTCGTCCTATATACCGTTCCAGCAGCTTCAGCTCGGCCTCTTCCTGCGTCTGACCGGAGTCGATCCGCTTGTCGCGGAATGGGTTTGGCCGCTCGTCATGGCGCCATTGCAGATCGGGGCGTTCTACGCCTTCTTTTCGGGGCTCCTGCCGCAGCGGCGGGCGCGTATCCTGGCATTTGCGGTGGCTTTCGCGCAGTGTGGATTGTCCAATCCGACGAACGGCACGATCGCCGAACTGGCCTCCATCACCGTCCTGTCAATTCTCCTGGCGGGAACCCGGCACGATGAGATGCATGCCAAGGCCATCGCCCTGCGCCTCCTGGCGCTTGTCATCGGCATCGCGATCGGCCTGACCCTGATGAAGCTGCCATTGGCAGGGGCAGGGCTTGCGTCTTTCGCCATGATCCTGCTGTTCGGCATCCTGATGGCGGGCGCTCGTTACGGCCTTCTTGCCGCGATCACCCTTCTTGCCGCTGTAGCGCTCCCCTTCCACCGGGGCGCACTGCTCTTCCTCGTCCTGGGGGGCGCAACCGTCGCTGCGTACGGCTATCTCGTCCTAGTCCAGCAATATGGGGGAGAAAAGGTTCGCAGCTTCCTGCGCGGCTTGCTGATTGCGGCTATGGCCGTTGCTGCCGCCATGACGGTGAGGATCCTCCTCCTGCGGGAGGGGCAGCCCGACGCATTCGGCCTCTGGTCGTTTTTCGATCTGCTTTTGATGCCGCTTGCCGGCAAGAGCCTGTCGGTGGTTGCCGTTGACGGCGATCTTGCGCCCGGCGCCGGTTCGCGTATCGCCCTGTTCGAGCTTGTCCGCGCGGTCTCGCCCCTGGTTGTCGGTGTCGTGACGGCCTATACCGCCCTTCTCTCCTTCCCCCCATTCCGGCGCCGCTGGGGTTTTTCCCGCGACGAAGACGAGGCCCGGGCACTCTCCCTGGCCCTCTTGTTCTTCGGCCTCGTGATCGTGATCCTGACCGGCTTTCCCTTCATCCACCGCGCCAGCTTCCTTGCGATCCTGCTCGTCAGTGGTGCGATCGCCCATATCTTCCTGTCGACGCGGTTCGATGCCTTCGCGTCGCGCCTGCTTGCCTTTGCCTTGGCCGCCTATGGCATTGTCGTGGTTGCGGCGGTGTATGTTGTCGCGCCACCCGGTGTGCAGCCCTACCTTGAGCGCGCCTTGCCGGTCTTTGCGGTTCTCGGCATCGCCCTTGCGGCAATGCCGTTCATCGTTCGGGGGCGCTTGAAGCCGTGGAACTGGCGAAATGGCGCCATTCTGGTGCTGGTCATCACCGCGGAAACGGCGGCTTCGAACACCTATTTCAAGCGTTACGCGTTCAGCAGCCAGATCCCGCCGTCCTCCGGCGCGCTCGCCTCTTTCGATGAAAGGGACCTGGCCCTGGCAAGGTTCGTCGCGGATCGGACGAACGGGGCGGAGATCCTTGTGTCCGACCCGAAGATGATGGCGTTCCTTCGCGCACGCACGGGCCTTTATCCCTTCCTTGCCAGTTCCAATCTCGGCACGGTCGATGTGGCGGCCAGTGAAGAGCTCGTCTCGCTCCTGAATACGACGATCTCGGAGAGGCCGGATCCGCAGCTTTGCGGCAAGTTGGCGGCGATGCTGGAAGCGGGGAATTCCGCAATCTACAGCTACGGTGCCGCACGACACGGCATGTCGCCGCAAAGCGGGGAGAGCGTGCTCGACGCACTCGGCTACGACAATCGTATGGTACCCTCTTACAATGGCCAGTTGGCGGCGGCATCGAACGTTGCTATGGGGCAGCGGTTTCTCATCATCTTCGACCGGACGACGATGGATTGGCTGGGTGATCCAAAGGATCTTCGCTATTTCCCCGTCCATGGTCCTCTGCCTTCGAGGGTGATCGCCAATCTCGACCGGACGTTTCCCGTCCACCACGTCTTTCAGGACACTTACATCGCCGAGCTGGAATGCAAATGACCCGCGACCTCGTTTCCATCGTTACGCCGGCCTACAAGGCTGCGGCCTATGTTGCCGAAACCATCCGCTCCGTGCAGGCGCAGACCTACGGGGCTTGGGAAATGCTGATCGTCGAGGATGGCTCCCCGGACGACACGTGGAAGATCGTTGCCGAATATGCAGCGGCCGATTCCCGGGTGAAGCTGATCCGGCAGGCCAATGCCGGTCCCGCCATGGCGCGCCAGAAGGCCCTCGAGCATGCAGCAGGCCGCTACGTCGCTTTTCTCGACAGCGACGATCTCTGGCTTCCCGAAAAACTTGAGCGTCAACTTGCCTTCATGGGGGAACATTCTTCGGCGTTAAGCTTTACAGCATTCCGCCGCATCACTGCCGACGGCAGCACGACGGGCCGCCTGATCGAGGTTCCTGCCGAAATGACGTACCGCAGTCTCCTAGGTAACACCGCAATCGCGACATCGACAGTATTGATTGACCGCGAAAAGACGGGGCCTTTCCAGATGACGAAGACTTACTACGACGATTTCGTTCTCTGGCTGGGAATTCTGAAGCGCGGCCATGTTGCTCACGGCTTCAATGAAGACTTGATGCGCTATCGTGTCCTCGACCAATCTGTATCGCGAAACAAATGGCGCTCCATGCGCATGGTGTGGAAGACATATCGCGAGATTGAAGGCCTTGGTTTCATTCCCGCTTGTTCTGCTTTTGCAGGCTATGCATGGAACGCCTGGTGGAAGTACAAAAAATTTTAGTCTATGACGAAGACCGCCCGTAGTGGTGGGCGGAAATCACGTCGATCCTAACAACAGAATAGAGAAGACAGCGTCATGAATCGAATTCCTTCTCCGCTCCGTATCGACAAATCTCTTTTCTCCGACGATGCGCATGCGCATAAAACCAAATACGGTTTGCCGTCGAAGGTTAAGTTCTGTGTTCGCTGCGTTATCTCCAATCAGCGCCCCAATTCTGCGGTGGAGTACAAGCATACCAAGGAAAGCAAGAAAGCAACGATTGCTTTCGACGAGGATGGAGTGTGCGATGCATGCCGCTTTGCCGAGAACAAGCGGGCCGGAATAGATTGGGAGAAACGCGAGCGGCAGCTTGTCGAACTTTGCGACACATTCCGCAGCCGGAACGGGAGCTATGACTGCATCGTTCCGGGCTCGGGCGGCAAGGACAGCTTCTATGCGTCGCATGTCCTGCGCACGAAATACGGCATGCATCCGCTGACCGTAACCTGGGCACCGCATATCTACACCGATTGGGGCTGGCGGAATTTCCAGAGTTGGATCCATGCGGGCCACGACAATCTGCTGACGACGCCGAACGGCCGCGTACATCGCCTTCTGACGCGTCTTGCGGTCGACAACCTGTTTCATCCCTTCCAGGCCTTCATGTTCGGCCAGAAGGCGCTGGCGCCGAAAATGGCCCTCCTGCACAAGATCCCGCTCGTCTTCTTCGGTGAAAACGAGGCCGAGTACGGCAATCCCATCGGTGATACCGATACGGCCAAGCGCGACTGGTCCTACTTCACCTCGGATGATCAGTCGAAGGTCAGTCTGGGTGGCGTTCCGGTTCCCGATCTGAAGGCGCATTTCGGCGTCGAGCAGCAGGATCTCCTGCCCTATCTGCCGGCGAACCCCGCTGAAATCGAGAGCCAGGGTGTCGAAGTGCACTATCTCGGCTACTATCTCAAATGGCATCCGCAGAGCTGCTATTATTACGCTGTCGAGCATGGCGGCTTCCAGGCATCGCCCGAAAGGACGCCGGGAACCTACAGCAAGTACAACAGCATCGACGACCGCATCGACGATTTCCACTACTACACGACGGGCGTGAAGTTCGGTCTCGGTCGTGCAAGCTACGATGCCGCGCAGGAAATCCGCTCCGGCGACATCACGCGCGATGAGGGCGTCGCGCTGGTCAAGCGCTTCGACCACGAATGGCCGGACCGCTTCGCCGACGAGATCTTCCGTTATCTCAGCATCACGCCGGAGGAGTTCCCGCAAGCCAGCGTCATGTTCGAGGAGCCGATCATGACGCGCGAATATTTCGACACGCTCGCCGACACGTTCCGCAGCCCCCACCTGTGGAGATGGGAAGGCAACCGCTGGCAACTGCGCCATGCGGTTTGGCATGAAGAAAATGCCGGCCGCACCGAGGCTGCCCAGTGAAGAATGTCCGGATCATTCCGCGCCTCGACATCAAGGGGCCCAATCTCATCAAGGGAATTCACCTTGAGGGCCTTCGCGTGGTCGGCGATCCGCATGCCTTTGCGCTGCGCTACTACGAGGAAGGCGCGGATGAACTCGTCTTTATGGATATCGTCGCGAGCCTCTACGGTCGCAACAATCTGAGCGGCATCATCGAGCGGGCGGCCGATCGCGTCTTCATTCCGATCACGGTGGGCGGTGGGATCCGCTCGGTCGACGATGCGCGCCATATCCTGCGTTCGGGTGCGGACAAAGTGGCCATCAACACGGCCGCCGTCCAGCGTCCCGCGGTGATCGGCGAGATTTCGCGCGAGTTCGGCTCGCAGGCGACGGTGCTGTCGATCGAGGCGAAGTCGGTCGGCACCGGCCGCTGGGAGGCCTATACGGACAACGGACGCGAGCGCACCGGCCTCGATGTCATCGACTGGGTGAAGCGGGCCGTCGATCTTGGCGCCGGCGAGGTCCTTTTGACCTCGGTCGACCAGGAAGGCACGCGCAAGGGCTATGATCTCGACCTGATCGGCCAGGTGACAGAGGCCGTTTCCGTGCCGGTCATCGCCAGCGGCGGGCTTGGCAGCATGGCGCATTTGAATGCCGCGCTCGCCTTGCCGCGCTGCTCGGCGGTTTCAATGGCTGATGTCCTGCACTACAAGCGGCTTTCACTTCCCGACATCAAGAACACCGTTCGCGAGGCCGGCATGACCACGAGGTTTGCATGACGACGGCCGATATCACATTGGTTGATTATGGCATGGCGAACATGCTGAACGTTGCCCGTGCCTTCCGGCATTGCGGTGCCGAGATTCGCGTCGTCGAAAGCGCGGCCGAGGCAGGCCCGGCCGACCGGCTCGTCGTGCCCGGCGTCGGTGCGTTCGAGAAAAGCATCCGTGCCGTGCGCGAGAAGGGCTTCGACGACCTTATCCGCCGCCATATCGAAACAGGCCGGCCGTTTCTCGGCGTTTGCGTCGGCATGCAGATGCTGTTCGATGCGAGCGAGGAATTCGGCGAGCACGAGGGCCTCGGCATCCTGCCCGGCCGGGTCGAAAAGGTTCCCGCTGTCGATACGGCCGGCGAACCGCAGCTCGTACCCCATATCGGCTGGAGCGCGCTTGTGCCGGCAGATGCGCAGCGCTCCTGGGAGGGCACCCTGCTTGCCGGTCAGCAGCCGGCAGAAGCGAGTGTCTATTTCGTACATTCCTTCGCTGCCCGTCCGGCGGACGAGCGCGACATGCTGGCCGACTGCCTTTATGGCGGCCATCGCATCTGCGCGGCGGTGCAGCGCGACAATATCTGCGCGACGCAATTTCATCCCGAGCGCAGCGGCGAAATCGGCCTTTCCGTCATCCGCCGCTTCCTGAGCCTGTGATGAGCAAGCCGTTAGAGAGAGTTCTTGTCGTCAGTCTCGGCAGCATCGGGCGCCGGCATCTGCGCAACCTGCGCAGCCTGCTGCCCGAGGCCGAGCTGGCTGTCCTGCGCCGTCCGGGCAGTGCGGCGACGGCCGAGGGCGCAAACCACGTCTTTCAGGACCTGCCGTCCGCGCTCGCCTTCCGGCCGGATGCGGCGATTGTCGCCTCCCCCGCCACCGAGCATCTTGCCGTCACACGCGCGCTCGTGGAGCAGGCGATCCCGGTTCTGGTGGAAAAGCCTTTTGCAGACCGGCTTGAGGGGCTTGCCGGGCTGGTGGCTGAAGCCGAGGCGAAGGGCCTTCCGCTTTTCGTCGCCTATAACCTGCGCTTCCATCCGATGGTGCAGAGGGTGCGCGCCATTCTTGCAGACAATGGTATCGGCCGCGTGCTGTCCGCGCGGGCCGAGGTCGGGCAGTATCTCCCCGACTGGCGGCCCGGCCAGCCCTATCAGCAGGGCGTTTCGGCCCGGCGCGACCTTGGCGGCGGCGCCTTGCTCGAACTCAGCCACGAGATCGATTATATCTACTGGCTCCTCGGCAGGCCTGCACGGGTCTTTGCCGCTGGCGGACGTCTCGGCGAACTCGAAATCGACGTCGAGGATACGGTATCGTTGACGCTGCGCTACGGCGATGTCGCGCCTATCGTGAACATCCATCTTGATTTCCTGCAGCGGGCGGTCACGCGGCAGTTTAGGATCGTGGGGGCCGAAGGCACGATCGCGGGGAACATGATCACCGGCGAACTCGACCTCTACCTTGCCGGGGCCGGTAGCTGGACGCGCGAGATTCTCCGTCCGGCGGACCCGAACCAGCTCTATCTGGACGAGGTCTCGGATTTCTTCTCTGCCGTCAGGGGCGGCCGGGCGGCGGTCCTTCCGGCCGGGCGGCAGGGCATGGATGTCATCTGCCTGGTCGAGGCGGCGCGGCAATCCATGGCCGAGCGAAGGGAAGTGGAAATCGATTATGACTGACAAGGCCATGCGCACCATCGCATTCGTTTTCGCCCGGGGCGGTTCCAAGGGCGTGCCGCGCAAGAACGTCCGCCAGCTGGACGGCAAGCCGCTGATCGCCCATTCCATCGAGGTCGGGCTGGCAACGCCCGGCGTGGAAACGGTGATCGTCTCGACGGACGACGCGGAAATCGCGGCGGTCGCCCGTGCGCACGGTGCGGAGGTTCCCTTCCTTCGCCCGGCCGAGCTTGCGCAGGACAGTTCGCCCGAATGGTTGGCCTGGCGGCATGCCGTCTCCTGGTTTCAGAAGGAGCGGGGCGCCTTCGACTGCTTCGTCAGCCTGCCGGCGACCTCTCCCTTCCGCGCCGTCGAGGACGTGACCGCCTGCATCGAGAAGATCCGGCAGGACCCGGCGACGGATGCGGTGATCACCGTCACCGAAGCGAGCCGCAGCCCCTATTTCAACATGGTGCGTCTCGACGGCGAGCAGCGCGCCGAGATCGTCATCCAATCCGGGACAGGTATCGTCCGTCGTCAGGACGTGCCGCCGGTGTATGATATCACCACCGTAGCCTATGCGGTCCGCCCGCATTTCATCCAGTCGGCCGAGCGCCTGTTCGACGGCCGGGTGAGTGCCGTCCAGGTGCCCGTAGAACGGGCCGCCGACATCGACACAGAGTACGACTTTCGCCTTGCCGAAGCCATTGCGGCCATGCGACGAGAAGCCCGGAAGGAAACCCGATGAGATCGTTCAAGCAGTTGATGTCGCTCGAAGGGCGCGTCGCGGTCATTACTGGCGGGGCAGGGCATATCGGCCGCGCCATCGCGGCGGGCCTGGCCGAACTCGGCGCGACCGTCTGCCTGCTCGACCGCTCGGACGAAGCGCTGGACAAGGCCGCGCAAGACCTTCGCACGCGCGTTTCAGGCGCCCGGATCGAATGCCTGCGTCTCGACCTCGAGAGCGAGGCGGAACGCAATCTCGTGGCTGGCACGGTGGCGGAACGCTTCGGCCGGCTCGACATCCTCGTCAACAATGCCGGTTTCGTCGGCGACAGCCAGTTGACGGGCTGGGTGACGGAATTCGAGCAGCAGTCCATCGAGACCTGGCGCCGGGCGATCGAGGTCAACCTGACGGCGGCTTTCCATCTCAGCCAGTCGCTGAGCGCGCTGCTGCGCGCCTCGGGACACGGCGCGATCGTCAATGTCTCCTCGATCTACGGCAATGTCGGGCCGGACATGTCGCTCTATGACGGCACGGCCATGGGCAATCCCGCCGCCTACGCCGTCAGCAAGGGCGGTGTCGTGCAGATGACGCGCTGGCTGTCGACGGTCATGGCTCCCGAGGTTCGCGTCAACTGCATCAGTCCCGGCGGCGTCGCGCGGGGCCAGTCGGAGGCTTTCGTGGAGCGTTATGTGGCCCGCACGCCGCTGAAGCGCATGGGACAGGAAGAGGATTTCATCGGCGCAGTCTGCTATTTCGCAAGCGATCTGTCGGGTTGGGTCACGGGCCAGAACCTGATGGTGGACGGCGGCTGGACGGCGTGGTGAAGAAGGGCAGGGACATGGCAGCGAAATCAGTATTCGTTATCGCCGAAGCAGGCGTCAATCACAACGGAGACCCGGAGCTTGCCTGCGAGCTGGTTCGCGCCGCCGCGAAGGCCGGGGCGGATGCCGTTAAGTTCCAGACCTTCAAGGCCGAGAAGCTTGTTGCGCCGGGAACCGCCAAGGCGGCCTATCAGCAAAAGAACACCGGGTCGGGCGATCAGCTCGGCATGCTGCGTTCGCTGGAGCTTTCCGAGGAAACCCACCGGCGTCTTTTCGCGCTCTGTGCGGAGTGCGACATCGAGTTCATGTCGACGCCTTTCGACGAGGAGAGCGCTGATTTCCTCGTTTCGCTCGGTATGAAACGCATCAAGGTTCCCTCGGGCGAACTGACCAACCATCCCTTCCTCGCCTTTCTCGCGGCCAAGAAGCTGCCGATCATAATCTCGACCGGCATGGCCGATCTGGACGAGATTGCCGAGGCGGTTGACGTCATCCGGCGGGCCTGGGCGAAAGCCGGCGAGACGCGTGCGGTGGACGATCTCCTGACGGTGCTTCACTGCACATCCGATTATCCGGCCAGGCTTCAGGACGTGAACCTACGCGCCATGGGCACCATCGCGGAGCGGGTGGCGCTGCCGGTCGGCTATTCCGATCACACGCAGGGCATTCTCGTCTCGCTCGGCGCCGTGGCCATGGGGGCCGGCGTCATCGAAAAGCATTTCACCCTCGACAAGGAGCTTCCCGGGCCGGATCACAAGGCCTCGCTCTCGCTGGAAGAGCTTGACGAGATGGTGGCGTCGATCCGCGCCATGGAGGTTGCGCTGGGCTCGCCGGAGAAGGCTGCGACGGAGGCCGAGCGGCCGGTGCGCGCGCTGGTGCGCCGCAGCGTCGTCGCCACCCGCCCGATCGCCGCCGGCGAAATCCTGTCCGGTGACAATCTCTCGCTTCTGCGGCCGGGCACCGGCATTCCGCCGTCCCGCTTCGAAGAGGTTCTAGGCAAGCGCGCCTTACGGGACGTTCCGGCCGGGCAGGTGCTCGCCTGGGACGACATCGCATCGTGAGGAAAGTGCTCTACCTCAGCGGGACCCGTGCCGATTTCGGGCTGATGCGCCGAACGCTGCAGGCGATCGCTGCGGACGAGCGCCTTGCGCTGGAAATCGCCGTGACCGGCATGCATCTCCTGCCGGCCTACGGCCTGACGGTCAATGAAATCGCCGATGACGGCTTTGCCATTGCCGGCCGTATCGAAACCCCCGACAGCGCGGGATCGGCACGCCAGATGGCCGTGAACATCGCGCGGGTCATCGAAGGGATGGGTAAGGTCATTGCCGACAGCCGGCCCGATCTTCTCGTTCTTCTCGGCGACCGGGGTGAAATGCTGGCGGGTGCCATTGCCGCCACCCACGAAAACGTCGCGATCGTGCACATCCATGGCGGCGAACGGTCGGGCACGGTCGACGAGCCGGTCCGCCACGCCATTTCCAAGCTTGCGCATTTTCACTTTACCTCGACGCAAGACGCACGCCAGCGCCTGATCCGGATGGGCGAGCGCGAGGATCGGGTCTTCGCGGTGGGCGCACCGGGGCTCGATGGCCTCGAGGCGGATGCCGTCCGGCCCCGCGCCGAGCTGCTTGCCTCGCTGCGTCTCGATCCAGCACGCCCTGTCGCCCTGTTCGTGCACCATCCGGTGGTGCAGGACGCCGGCTCGATGGCGCGCGAAACGGAATCCATCCTTGCCGGCCTGTTTGCCTGCGGCTGCCAGATCGTGGCGCTGAAACCCAATTCGGATGCGGGCGGCGAGCATGTGCACGACGTCCTGCAGAGCGCCTCGTCACATCCCGACTTTCGTCTCGTGACCCATTTCCCCCGCAAGGATTTCGTGTCCTGGATGTCCATCGTCGATCTGATGATCGGCAATTCCAGCGCCGGTATCATCGAGGCCGGGAGTTTCGGCACGCCGGTCATCAATGTCGGCTCGCGGCAGAACCTGCGGGAGCGCAATCCGAACGTGACGGATGTCGTGCAGGCGGACGAAAGCCTGACCTCGGTCATCGGCGGTGTCCTTGCGCGCGGACGGCTCGAGCCGCAAAACCTCTACGGCGACGGCGCGACGGCGCCGCGCATCGCGGCGCTGTTGGCCTCCGTACCGCTCGAACCTCGGGACCTGAGAAAATTCAATGCCTATTGAGCGCGTCCACTTTTTCGGCGCCGGCGGACACGCGAAGGTCGTGATCGACGCGCTGCGCGCCGGCAATGGCGAAGCGATCGGCATGCGCGTCTTCGACGACAATCCGGCGCGCGTCGGCACGAGGATCGCGGGGGTAGCGGTTGAGCCCTCAGCTTTCCTCGCCGCCGAGGACTGGTTTCATGTTACGATCGGAACGAATGCGGTGCGCAGCAGCCGTTTCGAGCAAATTGCGGCGGCCGGTTCGCGGCCGCTGACGATCGTTCACCCGAAAAGCGCCGTGGCGTCGTCGGCAACGGTGGGAGCGGGCGCGTTCGTCGCCGCCTTTGCCGTTCTCGGTCCGGACGCTGCGGTCGGAACAGGCACGATCGTCAATCACGGCGCCATCGTCGATCACGATTGCACAGTGGGCCGGTTTTGCCATATCGCGCCGCGCGCGGTTCTGGGAGGCGGCGTGACTGTCGGCGACCGGGTACTGGTGGGCGCGGGCGCGGTGATCCTGCCGGGCCTGACGCTGGCCTCCGATGTGGTCATCGGGGCGGGCGCCGTTATAACGAAGTCGATCAAGCACGCCGGCACCTTCATTGGCACGCCCGCGCGGGAAGTGAGCAGAGGGTAAGGTGGCAGAGATCCAAGAAGTGATTGTTTCGCGAAAGGCGACCCTTCGGGATGCGATGCGTCGCCTGGATCAGGCAGGCATCGGCATTCTCCTTCTCGTTTCGGACGAAGGCGTGCTGGACCGGGCGGTAACCGACGGGGACATTCGTCGTCTCATTCTGGCAGGCCACGGGCTCGATGAAGCGCTCGATGCCCTGCCGGAGGCGAAATGCATCACGGCGCCGCTTGGCGCCACCCGCCGGGAGGCGCTGGAGTTGATGAACCGCCACGGGATCAGCCATCTGCCGCTCGTGGATGAACGCGGCCAGGCGAAAAAACTGCTGATGCGCCGGGAGATCGACGAGCAGGTTCTGCTGTCGACGCCGCATATGGGCGATGCCGAGCGGGAATTCGTCGAGCAGGCGTTCCTGACCAACTGGATCGCGCCGCTCGGCCCCAATGTCGATGCTTTCGAGACGGAACTCTGCGCCTTTGTCGGTTCGGCCCACGGCGCGGCCGTCTCCTCCGGCACGGCCGCCATCCATCTTGGCCTGCGCCTTCTCGGCGTCGGCCCCGGCGACAAGGTCTTCTGCTCCACGCTGACCTTTTCCGCGAGCGCCAATCCCATCGTCTACCAGGGCGCCGAGCCGGTCTTCATCGATTCGGAAGCGTCGAGCTGGAACATGTGTCCGAAGGCGCTGGAGCGGGCCCTGTCCACCGCAGCCTCGGAGGGCTGGCGACCGAAGGCGGTCATCGTCGTCAATCTCTACGGCCAGAGCGCCGACATGGACCCGATCCTCGAACTCTGCGCGGCCTATGACGTGCCGGTGCTTGAGGATGCTGCCGAATCGCTGGCAGCGACGTACAAGGGACGCCAGAGCGGCACCTTCGGCAAGATCGGGGTCTTCTCCTTCAACGGCAACAAGATCATCACCACGTCGGGCGGCGGCATGCTGGTCTCCGACGACAAGGAGATCGTCGCACGGGCCCGTTTCCTCGCCACCCAGGCGCGCGATCCGGCGCCGCACTACCAGCACAGCGAGATCGGCTACAATTACCGCATGAGCAACATCCTGGCGGGTGTCGGGCGCGGCCAGTTGCGCGTCCTCGAAGAGCGCGTCGCCGCGCGGCGCGGGGTCTTCGAGCGCTACCGCGACGGCCTTGCCGATGACGGCCTCCTCGAATGGATGCCCGAGCCGGACTGGAGCTTTTCCAACCGCTGGCTGACCACGGCGACCGTGTCGTCTGGTGCCGCCCATGACAGCGCCGGCATCATCAGGCGGCTGGCCGGCGAGATGATCGAGGCCCGCCCGGTCTGGAAGCCGATGCACCTCCAGCCGGTCTTTGCCGGCACGCGCTATTTCACGGCCGGCAACAGCTCCGTGTCGGAAGATCTCTTCGAGCGCGGTATCTGCCTGCCGTCCGGCTCCAACATGTCCGAAGAGCAGCTCGACCGCGTCATCTCCACGCTGAAGACGCTTCTGCGCTGATTTTCCAGCCCCAGGCGGGGACAAACGAAAACGGCGGCGCGTGTCTCGCACACGCGCCGCCGTCTGTTTTTCACGGGTATTCCGCGGTCAGCCGAAGGAGGTCGACGGCTCGGATGCGGTCTCTCCGCTGATCAGGTCGAACAGCAGTTTTCTTGCCTGCGCTTCGTCTTCCGCGGTGATTGCCGCATCGAGATCGCGCAGGGACTTTTCCATGTCGTAGCGTGCGATGGCAGCGGAGTCGGCGCGCAGGATCTTCGGGTGCCGGGTCGGTAGCGCGTTGTCGCGGTTGTAGAACAGCTCCTCATAGAGCTTTTCGCCCGGCCTTATGCCGATGACCTCGATGGCGATGCCGCTGTCGGGGTTCCTGGCGTCGCGCACCTGGAAGCCGGCGAGCCGGATCATGTTTTCCGCCAGGTCCCCGATGCGCACGGGCTCGCCCATGTCGAGCAGGAAGACATCGCCACCGGCCGAAAGCGCCCCGGCCTGCACGATGAGTTCGGCCGCTTCAGGGATCGACATGAAGTAGCGCGTCATGTCGAGGTCGGTGATGGTGACGGGGCCGCCCTTGGCGATCTGCTGCTTGAAGAGCGGCACGACCGAGCCGTTCGAGCCGATCACATTGCCGAAGCGCACGGCGCAGAAGGTCTGCCTGCCGCCCTTGGCCTGCGCCTCGATCGCCATCTGCCGCACGATGAGTTCGGCCCAGCGCTTCGTGGCGCCCATGACGTTGGTGGGGCGCACCGCCTTGTCGGAGGAGATCAGCACGAAGCTTTCGATGTTTTCTTCCGCCGCCGTGCGCGCCACGGTCAGCGTGCCGAAGACGTTGTTGTGGATGCCTTCCAGAACGTTGGCTTCGACGAGCGGCACATGCTTGTGCGCCGCCGCGTGGTAAAGCACCTGCACGCCGTGCGAGCGGATGGCGCGCCGCACGAGGCTTGCATCCGTCACCGAGCCCAGCACCGGTACGACCGTGTGGTCGCCGGCGGCAAGCAGTTCCTGCTCGATCTTGTAGAGTGCGAATTCGCTTGCCTCGAGCAGAACGAGTTTCTTCGGCTTCCAGCGGATGATCAGGCGACACAGTTCCGAGCCGATCGAGCCGCCGGCGCCGGTGACCATGACGATCTTGCCGGTCAGCGCCTGGTTCAGGAGATCCTTGTCGGCAGGAATGAAGGAGCGGCCGAGCAGTTCGTCCAGCTCGATCTCGCGGATCTGGTTGACGATATACTTGCCGTCCACGATGTCGGAAATATCCGGAAGGGTGCGCACGCGTACGCCGAGCCCGGTAACGCGCGCGATCACCGCCTGCCGTGTCTCGGCGGGGATCGAGGACATGCTGAGCACGATTTCCTTGATGCCGTAGCGGTCGATCAGGATCGGCAGGTCGCTGGAGGGAAAGACGCGGTAGCCGGCGATGTCGCGGCCGTGATTGGCCGGATCGTCGTCGATCAGGCCCATGACGTAGCGGTTGCCGTGGCCCTTGAGGGCGCGCGCGAGCTGTGCGGCGGTCGGGCCGGTGCCATAGATGAAGATCGGGTCCTCGTCGCGGCGCAGGCCCGTGCCCTGGTTCAGGATCCACTTGGCGGCAAAACGGATGCCGCCGATGAGCAGCGTCCCCAGCACGAAATAGAGGAACGGCACGGAGCGCGGCACGATGCCCTGTCCGGCCATTTCCATCAGGAAGATGATGATCACCCAGCTCATCGTGGCGATGAGCATGGCGCGCAGGATCGTCCAGATGGCGGCCTCCGGCAGATAGCGGATGACCGACCTGTAGAGGCCGAGCTTGATGAAGACGGGGATCGCTACCGCCGCTGCAAGGGCTGCAAGAACAAGACGCTCGGTGGTGATTGCCGGCATCCATTGCACAAGCCGGATGGCGTAGCTCGCCCACAGCGCGATCATCAGCGCCGCGATGTCGATGCCGATCATCAGGATGCGTTTCCACAGGCGCGGGATTTCGACCAGGCGCTCGCGGATATCCCGGACCAAACGGTGATCGGTGAGGGTGGTGCCTGTCATCGTTCTACGCACGCTCCAACTGCTGAACTCCGCGTGTCATGTGCGGAGCGAATTCGAGCTTTTCCGCTTTTCCTCGAATTGCGAAAACGCCCTGTCCATTTGTTTCCAGGCAATTCCGGACGCAAAACCGCTTACGCATTTTTGCTGGAATCGCCTAGTGCGATACGCCTGCTGCACCCGTCACTTTTATGGCGGTCATCAGCAGAATGCGCAAATCGAAATAAAAGCTTTGCCTTGTGCAATACTCTGCGTCCAGTGCCACCTTTTCAGGCACGGACAGCTCGTCCCGCCCGTTCACCTGCGCCCAGCCGGTAAGGCCCGGTGCGAGCCGGTGTACGCCCCGGGCCGTGCGCGCCGCTATCAGATCGTCCTGGTTGAAGAGGGCCGGGCGCGGGCCGACGAGGCTCATCTCGCCCTTCAGGATGCACCAGAGCTGCGGCAGCTCGTCGAGGCTCGTCTTGCGCAGGAAGCCGCCGATCGGCGTCAGGTGGCGGTTCGCATCCTTCAGGAGATGCGTCGCAACCACCGGGGCGTCGATCCGCATGGTGCGGAACTTCGGCATCGAGAAGAGGCGGTTGTCGCGCCCGACACGATCCGACCAGTAAAGGGCAGGTCCCTTCGACGTCAGGCGCACCGCAAACGCGACGATGGCCATCGGCAGGGCGAAAACGAGGATGGCCACGCTTGCAACGGTGACATCGAATGCACGCTTCAACGACATTGGGGTCCGGTCCGGGGTTCCTGCTGGCAGTTCTAGCTTCGTTTTCGGGCTTCCATAGGGCAGTTTGCCGCTGCCTGCTAGTGCGGGTTCAACGCGTTCACGGGGATTGCCGCCGCCGCAGGAGCATGATCGCAAAGATCGCGCCGCCCGCAAGCAGGAAGAAGCTCTCGCCGAGCGCCAGACGATTGTTGGAATTCGTGGCGATCGTGGCGAAGAAGAAGAAGCTCATGCTGTAGAGATAGGCGGCCGTGCTCGACGCGATGCGGCCGTCGCGACGGGCCGCGTTCAACCGCTGCGCGGCGGCGACGGTGAAGACCAGCAGGAAGGCGAAACCGAGCAGGCCGTGCCGCACGAGGATTTCCAGATAGCCGTTGTGCAGCAGCGTGTAGCCGACATCCGCATAGGTGGTCCGCGTCCATTCCGTCAGCCAGCCATTGCCCCAGCCGACGAGCGGCGAGGCCTCGATCAGTTCCAGCGCATTGGACCAGAGCATCAGGCGTTCGCGCATGGCGGAGGGCACGGTCTTGTCGGCAATCGTCGCCTGCATGGCGCCGACGGGGTCTTTCGTGGCGAGCGCGGTGTCCATCATGGTCACGGCGGCATCCGCGGTGGAACCGGCGACCTTGACCACATAGGGGGCCGCAACGGCGCTGACGGCGAGCGCCAGGACGACAAGCCCGCCGAGCAGGTGGAGCCGCCACCGGCCGGCGAGGTGATAGAGCGAGAGCAGGGCCATGAAGCCCATCGTTGCGGTGAGCGCCAGCCACGCGCCCTTCGACTGCGAGCCGAGCACGCCGACGAGGCTGAGGACGGCCGTCGAAAGGCCAAGCGCAAGGCAGGGCCATTTCAGTCGCCCCGCGTAACGTCCTGTCTCGGCGGCATGGAGCAGCCAGAATACGGCTGTCAGGAACAGCATGCAGCCGCCGATGCCGGCATGGATGGGGTTGTGGTGGAACAGCGGCGCGGCGCGTTCCCCGGCAAAGATGGTTCGAAAATCCAGCGTGACGACGAGCCCGACGAGGCCGCAGGCGAGAAGCAGGGTTCCGGCCGAAAAAATGTAGCGTCGTGTAGCGTAGAGCGCGACGCCGACGAGCGGGAACAGCGCCGGGAAGGCATAGAGCCATTCCGACGTTCCCTTCTGACCGTAGACGACCATGCCGAGGATGAAGCGAACAAGCGCATAGCCCGCCCAGGCGTAGCAGAGGAGAGCAAGCCAGTCGCGCGAGATGCGCGCTGCCTCCGGCCGGTGCCGGATGAGCGCGAAGGCGACGAGGGCGAGGGTGACATAGCGATAGATGTCGCTCTCGACCAGCATGGCGGAGGCAAGCAGCGCCCAGAGTGCGGAAAACAGGGCGGCGCGGACGCGTTCGCGGGCCGGGCCCGGAAGGTCAGCGGCCAAGTGCATAGCCGATCCTGCGGACGGTTTCGATGATACGGATGCCATGGGTCCTGAGACGCCTCCACCAGGGGAATTTCGCGGCCCTGTACGCCGCCCGTGTCGCAATCGTGGTGCTGTCGCGCTTGGGGGCGGCAACGTCCTTCAGCGTCGTGTAGATGCGGGCGTCGTAGGCCCAGCCGCGTTCAAGCGCGATGTCCCACGGAAACTGCATGATCCTCAGGCCTTCGAGCAATCTGGCTGCGCCGGCGCGTGTCACGGCATAGCAGGCCGCCGAGCCCTGGGGGCCGTGCGTTGTGCGGCCGATCTCGTCGCCAGCGCTGGTCGTGGCGGCACGCCGGAAGCCGACGATGCGGTGGTTGAAGAGCTTTATGACGTCCGCTTCCGGCAGCGCTTCAACGGCCGCTTCGGCGCGGCTCAGGAGATCGGCCGTCAGTTCTATATCGTCCTCGACGATCACGGCGGCTGGCTCGCCCGTCTCCAGGAAGGCGGCGAGCACCTTCAGGTGACTGCGGTAGCAGCCATATTCGCCGGGCAGGATCGTGCGGCCGTTGTTGCGCGCAAAGGCGCGCGCGTCGCAGCCGATGCGCTCTTCGGCCGGCGTCTTCGTGCCGTCGACGCCGGGCACGCGGACGAGGGGAAGATGCAGCGCTTGTGCACTTTCGGACAGCGCATGCCAGCGATCGGCCGAACGGTCGAGATTGATCGCATAGATGCTGATGCTCATTGCCCACCATGATTGCTGACAGACGGCCGCGTGCAGCGGCGTCCCTGCGGGGCAAAAGCCGCCCGCTCTTGGGCGTTCGCCTACCATTTTCTGGGCCGTATTCGCAACCCGCCGGTCTTGCCGCATGGACTCGGTGCACCGCATCATGGCATAGGGCGCGCAACGACGAGGCCCCCGTTCCATGATCCGCATCGACAATATCAGCAAGTCCAACAGCCACCGCATCCTCTTTATCGAAGCCGCCGCCGCGTTGAACCGCGGCGAGAAGATCGGTCTCGTGGGGCCGAACGGCGCGGGCAAGACGACGCTCTTCCGCATGATCACCGGGCAGGAGCAGCCGGACGAGGGGCAGGTCACGGTCGAGAAGAACGTCTCCATCGGCTATTTCAGCCAGGATGTCGGCGAAATGGAAGGGCGCAGCGCCGTTACCGAGGTGATGGACGGGGCGGGGCCGGTGAGTTCCGTCGCGGCGGAACTGCGTGAGCTTGAGGCGGCGATGGTCGATCCGGACCGTCTCGACGAGATGGATGCGATCATCGAGCGCTACGGCGAGGTGCAGGCGCGCTACGAGGAGCTTGACGGCTACGGGCTGGAGAGCCGGGCGCGCGAGGTCTTGGCCGGTCTCAGCTTCAGCGAAGAGATGATGGAGGGCGATGTCGGCAAGCTTTCGGGCGGCTGGAAGATGCGCGTGGCACTTGCCCGCATCCTGTTGATGCGGCCGGACGTCATGCTGCTCGACGAGCCGAGCAACCACCTTGACCTCGAAAGCCTGATCTGGCTCGAACAGTTCCTGAAGGGCTATGACGGCGCACTTCTGATGACCTCGCACGACCGCGAGTTCATGAACCGCATCGTCAACAAGATCATCGAGATCGACGGCGGCTCGCTCACCACCTATTCCGGCGACTATGGCTTCTACGAGCAGCAGCGCGCGCAGAACGAGAAGCAGCAGCTGGCGCAGTTCGAGCGCCAGCAGGCGATGCTTGCCAAGGAGATCAAGTTCATCGAGCGCTTCAAGGCGCGCGCATCCCATGCCGCACAGGTGCAGAGCCGGGTGAAGAAGCTCGACAAGATCGAGCGCGTCGAGCCGCCGCGCCGCCGTCAGACCGTGATGTTCGAATTCCAGCCGGCGCCGCGTTCGGGCGAGGATGTCGCCAACCTCAGGAACGTCGACAAGGCCTATGGCAGCCGGTCGATCTACCAGGATTTCAGCTTCCTGATCCGCCGCCGGGAGCGCTGGTGCGTGATGGGCGTCAATGGTGCCGGCAAGTCGACGCTGCTGAAGCTCATTGCCGGTGCCACGAAACCCGACGAGGGCAGCGTGACGATCGGGGCCAGCGTCAAGCTCGGCTATTTTGCACAGCATGCGATGGATCTTCTCGACGGCGACCTGACGGTGTTCGAGTGGCTGGAGGCGGAGTTTCCGCGCGCCGGCCAGGGTCCGCTGCGCACGCTTGCCGGCTGCTTCGGCTTTTCCGGCGACGATGTCGAGAAGAAGTGCCGGGTGCTGTCGGGCGGCGAGAAGGCGCGGCTCGTCATGGCGGCCATGCTGTTCGATCCGCCGAATTTCCTGATCCTCGACGAGCCGACGAACCATCTCGACCTCGACACGAAGGAAATGCTGATCAAGGCTCTCGCTGACTACGAGGGCACCATGCTCTTCGTTTCGCACGACCGCCACTTCCTCGCCGCGCTGTCGAACCGCGTGCTGGAAATCAACGGTGACGACGTGCACCAGTATCCGGGCGGTTATAGCGAATACGTCGCCCAGACCGGCCATGAGGCGCCGGGCGTGCCCGGCTGACCTGCCGCAATCGGGCGGATATTCAGCGCGACCTCGCGAGATACTGGTCGTCCGAAACCTGTTCCAGCCAGTCCACCGGCGAACCATTCTCCGATTCGGCAATCGCCACATGGGTCATGGCGGTCTTGTCGGTGGCGCCGTGCCAGTGCTTTTCGCCGGGCGGAAACCAGACGACGTCGCCGGGTCGGATTTCCTCGACCGGCCCGCCGTCGCGCTGCGCCCAGCCGAGGCCGGCCGTGACGATGACGGTCTGGCCGAGCGGGTGGGTGTGCCAGGCGGTGCGCGCGCCGGGCTCGAAAGTGACGATCGCGCCGCCCGCCCGTCCGGGCGCCTCCGCCTTGAAGGGCGTGTCGAGACGGACCTTGCCGGTAAAATAGTCCGCCGAGCCGACTGTCGAGGGGCTGGCGCCGTTGCGTTTGATGTCCATGTCCGTCTCCCTGTTTCCTGCGGCGACCTTACACCGCTGGCGAAGCTGCCGCAGACGATTTATGAGGACGGCAAAAGGTTTCAAGGCGGAAGCGGATGACAAAGCGGATCGGGATTGTCGGCGGTGGGCCGGCCGGGTTGATGGCGGCGGAGGTTCTGTCGGCGCGCGGCCATGCTGTCACGGTGCTGGAGGCGATGCCGACCATCGGTCGGAAATTCCTGCTGGCCGGCAAATCGGGTCTCAATATCACCCATTCCGAACCCTATGCGCGCTTCGCCGCCCGTTTCGGCGCGGCGAACGACCGGCTGCGCACCGCGCTTGATGCCTTCACGCCGGACGACGTGCGGGCCTGGGCGCTGGCGCTGGGCACGGATACCTTCGTCGGTTCGTCCGGCCGGGTGTTTCCGACGGTCATGAAGGCTTCGCCATTGCTGCGGGCCTGGCGGGGGCGGCTCGAAGCGCAGGGTGTCGATATCCGCGTGCGCCATCGCTGGACGGGTATTGCGCCGGGCGGCCTCTCGGTGGAAACGCCGGAGGGCGAGGCGTCGATGGCCTTCGATGCGGTGCTGCTGGCGCTCGGCGGGGCAAGCTGGCCGCGGCTCGGCTCGAATGCCGCCTGGGTCGACGGGTTGGCGGAAAAGGGCGTCGGCATTGCCCCCTTCCGTCCCGCCAATTGCGGTTTCGACGTCGACTGGTCGCCCTTCTTCGTCGAAAGATTTGCCGGTGCGCCGATCAAGGGCGTCACCGCCCGGTCCGCCGCCGGTGAGATTCCCGGCGAATTCGTCGTCTCGAAAACCGGTATCGAAGGCAGCCTGGTCTATGCCCATGCGGCCGCCTTGCGCGATGCTCTGGAGGGGAAGGGGGCCGCGACGCTGACGCTCGATCTTTCGCCCGGGCGGACTGTGGAACGGCTGGCTGGCGACTTTGCCCGGCAGGGGAGCAAGGCGAGCCTTTCCACCCGGCTGCGCAAGGCGGCTGGGCTCGATGGCGTCAAGGCGGCGTTGCTGCGCGAATGCCTGCCGGACGCTGCCAGCCTGAACCCGGACGCGCTGGCGCGGGCCGTCAAGGCGGCGCCGCTCCGTCCGCTGCGGCCGAGGCCCATTGCCGAGGCGATTTCCTCGGCCGGCGGCACCCGCTTCGATGCCATCGATGACGGCTACATGCTGAAGGTGCTGCCCGGTATCTTCGTTTCCGGCGAGATGCTCGACTGGGAGGCGCCGACCGGCGGCTACCTGCTGACGGCCTGCCTTGCGACGGGCCGCGCTGCCGCAGACGGGCTCGATCGCTGGCTATCCGGTCCGGCCGGGTAGGCCGGCATCAGCCCCGTTTCGGCGCATGGCTGAGGCCGGCTGCGGCGTCTTTCAGGCAGTCGAGATAGCGCTCGCGGTTGGCGAGCCCGTCATCGCGCGGGGCGACAAGGCAGAGCGTGGCGGCGGCGTGTCCCTCGTCCATCACCGGCACGGCGAAGCAGTGGGTAAAACTGTCGACGATGCTGTTGAAGGTGAAAAACCCTTCCTGTTCGGCCTGGCGCACCTGGGCGAGAAACGCCGCGGGGTCGAGCCATTCGCCGTTCGGCAGGCGAAAGTCCTCCGGTGGGATGAAGGCGGTGATTTCTTCGTTTGTCATATGCGCGACGAGCAGCCGCCCGGAGGCTGTCCACGGGATCGGCACGGACTGGCCGATATCCGTCGAGATGCGGAAGGGCCGGGCGCCCTCGCGCATCCGCACGACCGTGTATTTGTTGCCGTCGAGCATGCAGAACTGCGCCGTCTCGCGCGTCTCGTCGGCCAGCCGCTCCAGTGCCGCCTCGCATTCACGGGTGAAATCGAAGTGGTTCTCGTAGGCCGCGCCAAGGAAATAGAGCTTCCGGCCGAGATAGACGCGGCCATCGCCGCCCGTGAATTCCAGGATGCCGTTGCGCAGCAACAGGTTCACCAGCTCGTAGACCGATGAGCGCGGCGCGCCGATTTGCGCGGCGATCTCGTTCGGCTTCAGCGCCTGTCGCTTCTGGCGAAGGAAATCGAGGATCTCGAAGGCGCGGTCGAGCCCCCGGGCGCGCTTGCCGCCTGCTTCGTCGGAAATGGCATCCATGCTCTTTGGTCCCCGTCTCGCGTCTTCCGCCTGCTTGTCACGCCGGGCGCCGCGTCTGTCAATCCGGTCGTCCCGGATCGGCTCGAACGAAATTTCCGCCACCCTCTTGCGAGGCGGGAAAATCGGCATAGTATCGCGTCGTCCGGTATTTAGGTCATGTGCACACTATATTGGACATAGACGGATGGCAAGCCCGTACCTGCTGGCCACACAAAAGGGGAACACCATGACAAATCTTGAAAACCGCTCGTCCGCCTCGCTGCGCTGCCGCCTTCTTGCAGGTGCCGCCGCCGCTGCGGCGCTTCTCGCTCTTTCCGCCGGCACGGCGTCCGCAGCCGCCAACTGCATCAAGGGTGATCGCAAGGCGCCCTATACGGTCGGCTGGGCGAACATCTATTCGGTGCCGACCTGGATGAAGCAGACCGAAGGCACCATTGCCGCCGAAGTCGAGGAACTGAAGAAGGCAGGTCTCGTGAAGGACCTGATGATCACGGATGCGCAGGGCAATGCGCAGACGCAGATCCAGCACATCCAGTCGATGATCGACGCCAATGTTGACGCCATCGTCGTCATCGCCGGTTCGTCCAACGCGCTCGACCGCGTCATTTCGGACGCTTGCGACAAGGGCATCGCCGTCGTGAACTTCGACAGCCTCGTCAACACTGACAAGGTGACGGCAAAGATCAATACGGATTCGCTGGAATGGGGTGAGGGCGCAGCCAAGTGGCTTGCCGGGCAGCTCGGCGGCAAGGGCAAGATCATCGTGATGAACGGCCCTGCCGGTATTTCCGTCAGCGATGACCGTCGCAAGGGCGCGCAGCCGGTGCTCGACGCCAATCCGGGCCTCGAAATCATCACCGAGACGAACACGGAATACAACGCCGCGCCTGCTCAGGAAGCGATGACGAGCCTGCTCTTCGCCAATCCGGAAATCGACGGCGTGCTTTCGCTCGGCGGCGCGATTTCGGCCGGATCCGTCATGGCCTTCGACCGTCAGGGCCGCGATCAGGTTCCGATCACCGGCGAGAATGCCCGCCAGTTCCTCGAACTGTGGAAGGAAAAGGGCTTGAAGGGCTGGGCGACCATGCAGCCGAACTGGCTGGGCGCGCTCTCGGTCTATACGGCCGTGCAGGCGCTGGAAGGCAAGGACGTGCCGGCCTTCATCAAGGTGCCGCTGCCGGTCATCGACGACAGCTCGATCGACGGCTATCTCGCCCGCGCGGCAGACTTCCCGGCTGATGGCTACATCTACTCGGATTACGACAAGGCGCTGTTCGACAAGCTGCTTGCCCAGTAATCTCCGTGAAGGATGCCGTCATGACGGATGCAAAACCCCTGCTGGAAGCCCGGCAGGTGTTCAAGGGGTTTTTCGGCAATCCCGTTCTCAAGGGCGTCGATATCGCCCTTCTTCCGGGCAGGGTTCACGCCCTGCTCGGAGAGAACGGCGCTGGAAAATCCACGCTGATCAACCTGCTCTCCGGTGCTCTCCAGCCCGATAGCGGCGCCATTCTCGTCGACGGCAAGCCGGTTGGGCGTTTCAGCCCGGCCAGCGCCCGCGCGGCCGGCATCGCCGTGGTGCAGCAGGAACTCAGCCTCACCGCCAACCTGTCGATCGCCGAGAATATCGGCCTCGGCGCCTTCCCGCGCCGCTTCGGCCTCATAGACTATGCCGCGCTTCACCGCGGCGTGCGTGAGGTCTGCGACATGGTGGGCCTCACAGAACCGCTCGACATGCCGGTCGCCGACCTTGCGCTCGGCCGCCGCCAGATGGTGGAGATAGCCAAGGCGCTCTACCGCAAGCCGCGCGTGCTCATCCTCGACGAGCCGACCTCCTCGCTTTCGGCCCATGAGGCCGGCATTCTCGGCCGCCTCATCGAGACGCTCCGCGATCGCGGCACGGCGCTGCTCTACATTTCCCACCGCCTCAACGAGGTGCAGGCGCTCTGCTCGCACGTCACCGTGCTGAAGGATGGCGGCGTCACCGCAGACCAGTCGCTCTCGGGCATCGATGGCGAGGGGCTGGTGCGCCTCATGGTCGGCCGGGAGACGGGTGATCTTTTCCCGCCGCGCCCGCAGGCCGATCCCGGCGCGCTCACCATCAGTGTCGACGGTTTTTCCGCAGGGCTCGTGCGCGATATCGACTTTTCCGCCTGCGCCGGCGAGATCGTCGGTATCGGCGGGCTGGTCGGGCAGGGGCAGGAAGACCTGCTGCTCGGCCTCTACGGCGCCATTCCCGCAAGGGCCTCGAAGGCTGAAGTGTCGGGCAAGCCTCACCTGCCGGCCGATGTCGGCGCGGCAAATGCGGCAGGTCTCGTCTATGTGCCGGCCGACCGCAAGCATGAGGGGCTGGTGCTGCCGCATTCCATTGCCTCGAACCTCATCCTGCCCTCGCTCGGACGGCTTGCCCGCAGCGGTTTCCGGGATCGGGCGGCGGAGACGGGTCTCATTGCCGAGCTTGCACGCCGGCTGACCATCAAGGGCGACGTCGCGCGCCCGGTACAGGCGCTGTCCGGCGGCAACCAGCAGAAGGTGGCGCTCGCCAAGTGGCTGCCGCTCGATCCGTCCGTGCTCCTGCTCAACGATCCGACGCGCGGCGTCGACATCGAGACCAAGCGCGAAATCTATCATATGCTGCGCGCCTTCGCCGCCGAAGGCCGGCTTATCGTCCTCGTCAGTTCCGATACGCCGGAACTCGTGCATCTGTGCGACCGCGTCGTGGTGCTGCGCGAGGGGCGTGTCGCGGCGCGGCTTGCCGGCGCGGCGATCACCGAAGAAGCCATCGTCGGTGCGGCCATGGGCATCAACCATCAGGGAGCGGCCGCATGAGCGCTGTTTCGTCCTCCGGCTGGCTCTACGGCGCCATCCAGCGCCGCCGCAATCGCAGCCTCGGCGGTCTCTATCTCGTCGTCGTCGCCTTTCTCATCCTCTATGCCGTGCTCTTTCCGGGCATCCTGTCGGTCGGCGGCTTTTCCAAGTTCACGCAGAACTGGTTTCCGCTGGCGCTCGTGACCATGGCGCAGGCGCTGCTGATGCTGAACGGCGGCATCACGCTCGCCATCGGGCCGCTCGTCAGCCTCGGGGCGGTGATCGCCGCGACCACGATGGGCGGCATGCTCGGCGTGCCGGGCGGCTTCCTCGCGGTCGCCTTTACCGGCCTTGCCATCGGCGCCGTCATCGGGGCCATCGTGGCGCATCTTCGACTTCCCGCCATCATCGTCACGCTGGCGGGTTCCTTCATCATCACCGGCGTCGCGCTCATCCTCCTGCCGCGGCCGGGCGGGTTCATCCCCGACTGGCTTTCCAACACGCTGGCCGGCCACACGCCCGTCGCCTTCCTGCTGCTCGTCGTCATCATCCTCTTCTGGAAGGCGTTTCTGGCAACGCCGCTCGGTCTCGGCATCTATGCGGCGGGGGACAATCCCATCGGGGCCTTCCGCTCCGGCGTTCCGGTCGAGCGGGTGAAGATCGTGTCCTTCGCGCTGTCCGGCCTGCTGGCGGCGCTGGCCGGCCTTTTCGTCGCGGCGCAGACCGGTTCGGGCGATCCTGTTATCGGCACGCCCTTCACGCTGAATTCGATTGCCGCAGCCGTGCTCGGCGGCGTCGGTTTTCTCGGCGGCAAGGGCACGATGCGCGGGGCGATCTGCGGCAGCCTGCTGCTCTCGGTCATGATCAATGTGATGTTCTTCCTCGGCTTCCCGCCGGTCGCGCAATATGTGGCGCAGGGCCTGATCATCGTCGGCGCCGTCGCGGTGCCGGAACTGCTTGCACAATGGAGGGCAAGGCGATGAACGCTGCACGATCCCTGTTCCGCAATCCGCCGCTGCTGACCCTTGTGCTGGTGGCGCTCGTCTGGCTCGTCGCGAGCCTTACGCTGCGTGGCTTCGGCGCCTACGGGCACCTGCGCTACCTGCTGGAGCTTGCCGCGGTCATCGGCATTGCCGCCGCCGGCCAGACGCTCGTCATCCTGATGGGCGGCATCGACCTGTCCGTCGGCGCAGTCATCACCGTCACGGCGATCCTCCTGCCGCTCCTGTCTCCCGCCTGGGACCCGACCGGTCTTGTCGGCATCGGCCTAGCGCTCGCCATCGCCACCGGTATCGGCTTCCTCAACGGGGCCGGCGCGGCCTATCTGCGCGTGCCGCCGATCATCATGACGCTCGCCATGGCGACCTTCCTTCAGGGCCTGCTCGTCATCGTCGCCGGCGGCAGCGCCGTCACCGTCAGCAATCCGGCCGTCATCCTCCTGGGTCAGGCCCGGCCGCTCGGCATTCCGGCCGGCGTCCTCCTGTGGGTCGCCGTCTCGACCGTCGTGCTGCTCCTCATCCATCGCATGCCGATCGGCGCGCGCTTCCTCGCGCTCGGCGCCAATCCGCTCGCCGCCCGGCTTTCCGGCGTCAGCGTCGCGCGCAACACGCTGATCCTCTATGCGCTGTCCGGCTTTTTCGCGGGTGTTGCGGGTATTCTCGTGCTCGGCATGAACCGGCAGGGCTATGTCGGTATCGGCGATCCCTATCTGTTGACGTCGATTGCCGCCGTGGTGCTCGGCGGCACCTCCATCCTCGGCGGGCGCGGCACCTATGCCGGCACCATTCCGGGGGCGATCCTGCTCGTCACGACGACAGCGCTGATCACCGTGGTCAATGCCTCGCCCGGCTGGCGTTCCATCATGTTCGGCACGCTGATCCTCGCGCTCCTCCTCATTTCCGGCCGCGAGGCCCGGCGATGACGGTGCGCTACGGCGGGCCGGTCATCGACCCGCATCACCATCTCTGGGACCTTTCGCTTGGCCGCCATCCGTGGCTGGAACGGGCGCGGGCCACCGGCGGCGAGATGGTCTATGGCAGCCTCGCGCCGATCCTCAGGGATTACGGCGTCGAGGACTACCGTGCTGACGCGGAGAACCAGAACATCGTGGCCACCGTGCATGTGGAGGCCGGCTGGTCCGATGCGCATCCGCTGGAGGAAAGCCGCTGGCTCGGTGGCCTCGACCGCAGTTCCGGCGTTGCACGGCGCTATGTCGCCCGTGTGCCGCTCGATAGTCCTGATGCCCGGCGCCTCATCGAAGCAGAGGCGGCCAATCCGGATGTCGTCGGCATCCGCGACATCGTCAGCTGGCATGTGGATCCGGCAAAGAGCTTTGCCGCGCGTGCGCATCGCATGGCCGATCCCCTCTGGCGGGCGGGGCTTGCCCATCTCTCCCGTTTCGGCCTCGTCTTCGACCTCATGCTCTACCCGTGGCAGATGGACGAGGCGTTGCATCTCATACGGTCCTTCCCGGAAACGATTTTCGTGCTCAACCACGGCGGCAGTCCGGCCGAGCGGAGCGACGAGGGCATGGCGCTCTGGCGGACGGGGCTTTCAGCACTCGGCCGCGAACCGAATGTCCGGCTGAAAATCTCCGACCTTGTCGCCTATGACAATGACTGGACGCTCGACAGCCTGCGTCCGGTGATCGAGCATTGCCTGGATTGCTTCGGCCCCGCGCGGTCGATGTTCGCGAGCGACTTTCCCGTCGCCGGCCTGCACGCCTCCTTCGACGAGGCCTACACCGTCTTCCGCGCCGTCGCTGCCCCCCTGTCGCTTGACGAGCAGCGCGCCCTTTTCTTCACGACCGCAAACGAGACCTACCGCCTCGGGATGGGAGAACACCATGTCTGACCTTCACACGACCGGAACCGAAAACCCGATGATCGACGACCGCATCCGTGGTTTTCCGCCGGGCCATGCGCCGCTGCCGCTCGATGCCATCGGCGGCAAGGGCTGGAAGCCCTATGACGGGAAAATGGCGCTGCCGCTGATCTCGCTCGACCGGCAGGCCTTCGGTGCCAATGTCGAGCTCATGATGGCCTATGTGAAGGATCATGGCGTCGAGATCGCCCCGCATGCCAAGACGCCGATGTCGCCGGCCCTTTCCGCTGCGCTACTGGCCGCCGGCGGCTGGGGCACGACGGTCGCCGATATTCGGCAGGCTGCCGTGATGCTGAAGGCCGGCCAGCGCCGGCTGATCCTTGCCAACGAGATCGGCGGTATCGCCGCCGCCCGCCGCCTCGCGGCGCTGCTTGCGGGGTATCCGGCCGCCGAAGTGCACATCTTCGTCGATTCCGTTCCCCTTGCCCAAGCCCTCGCCACGGCCTGGGCCGAGCGTAGCGACCTGCCGTCGCTCGGGTTGCTGGTCGAGTTCGGTGCCGGCCGCGCCGGTGCCCGCAGCGCGGAGGCTGCAAATGCCATACTCGACGTCATTCTAGCGGCGGAGACGCCGGCGTTCAGGTTGTCCGGCATTGCCAACTACGAGGGCGCTGCCGCGACGGCGGATGCGGACGAAACCCTGCGCCGGATCGACGGTGTGGTGGAGATGACGGCGGCCATCTTGCCGCAGGTCCGCGCGCGCATCGGCAAGGAACGGCCGCTCCTCGTGACGGCTGGCGGCTCGGTCTTCTTCGACCGCGTGGTGGCCGGCCTTTCCGCCGCCGTCGCGGACGACCCCGCCTGCCGGCTGGTGCTGCGCAGCGGTGCGATCTTCTTCCATGACCACGGTGTCTATGAGCGCGGTCTTGCCGGTCTCGATGCCCGCAACGGCTTCCGCTTCGGGGGCGAGACTCATTCTGCCGCGCGGGAATTCCAGCCTGCCCTGCGCGTCTGGGCCGAGGTGCTGTCGCTTCCCGAGCCGGGCCTTGCCATCTGCGGCATGGGCCTGCGTGATGTTGCGAATGATCAGGGCCTGCCGCGTCCGCTCGCGCTCTATCGGAATGGTTCGCAGCTCGCCGCGCTCGCTGGTGCGGACGTGTTGCGTCTCAACGACCAGCATGCCTTCGTGGCGATCGCAAAGGACAGCGATGTCGCGGTGGGCGATGTGGTCGAGTTCGGCATTTCCCACCCCTGCACCTGCCTCGACCGGCACGCCATCCTCTACGGCCTCGATCCGGATCATCGGGTCGCGGCGGCCTATCTCACCAGTTTCGGCTAATCGTCCCGAAGGGAAGAAGGAGGACACCATGATCCAGCGTTGCCAGAAGGGGTCGGCCAGGTGGCGGAAAACCGCAAGGCCTGCGCCTGCGTCCCGGTGCTGCGACCATGCATAGCGGCCTCGTCAATCCAATTGATTTCGCCGCTGAAGGCCGGCAGGAAGGCCATCTGGCCATTCCCTATTCGGTCGACCGTTCGCCCTATTACCAGATCCGCATCCCGATCCTGCGCCTGAAGAACGGCGCAGGGCCGAGCCTTCTGCTGATGGCGGGCAACCATGGAGACGAATATGAGGGCGAACTCCAGCTCGCCCGTCTCATGCGCCTGCTCGACGTGACGAAAATCCGCGGCGCCGTCACCATCCTGCCCATGGCGAACCTGCCGGCGGTGATGGCGGCGAAACGCTGCTCGCCTTTCGATGGCGGCAATCTCAACCGCGCCTTCCCCGGCGACCCCACGGGCACGCCGACGGCGCGGCTGGCGCATTTCCTGGAGCATGAGCTGTTTGCCCGCCATGACGCGGTGCTGGACCTGCATTCGGGTGGCACGTCCATGGCGCATCTTGCCTGCACGCTGATCGAGCGGCAGGCGGATGCCGCCCGTTTCACCCGCTCGGTTGAGCTGTTGCGGGCGATGGGTGCAGGCCACGCCTTCATCGCCGACAATGGTCCGGCGGCCCCCACCTCGATGGGAGCGGCGGGTCGCGCCGGCACGATCGGTCTTTCCGGCGAGTTCGGCGGCGGCGGCACGGTGACGCCGGAGAGCATGGCGTTTACGGCGGCGGCCATCGACCGGCTGCTGCTGGCGCTCGGCATCGTCGAGAAGCCGGTGCTGTCGCGGCAGGCATTGCCCACCCCGCCGGCCCTGCAGCTGCTCTCGCTCTGCCGGCACAGCCAGGGCATCTATGCGAACCGGCGCGGCTGGTTCGAGCCGGCCGTTCCGCTTGGCGCCAGCGTTGCCGCAGGTGACCTCGCTGGCTGGTATCACGATCTGGAGCGGCTGGATCAGCCGGAAGAAGAACTGCGCTTTGCGGAAGGCGGCATCGTGATTTCCCACCGGCTGCACTGCGACAGCCAGGCCGGCGACTGCCTGATCCAGGTGGCCGAGCCGATCAGCGGTTGATCGTCTCGACCGCCTCGCGCACCCAGTCGAGGCGCTTTGCCGGAATGAGCCCGTAATTGTAGAAATTCACGCCGTCGATGCCCGCGTCGACGGCGTTTTTCACGCGTGCGGCAAGGATCGCCGGCCCGTCGACCTCCGGGTAGAAGACGCGCAGGCCCAGCCCCAGGAATTTTTCGGGGCCGAGGATCGCGCGTCCGGTGCGCACGACCTCGCCGACCGCTTCCGGCGTCATGTCGTAACAGCACAGGATTGCTCCGTCGCAGAGCCTACCGACGGCTTCGAGATCGACGCCGCCGAGCCAGGCGTCCTTGAGGTCGATCAGCACGATGCGCGTGTCGGGATCGGCCGCCGCCTTGATCTCGCCGATGAGGCTCGTCACCGGTTCCGTGCGCCATGTGAGGAAGGCGTGGAGGTCGGGATGATCACGGAAGGCGTCGATGCCGGCCGCCGGGAAATCGGGAAACTGCCTTTCCGGCACGGCCCGTTCGCAAAGTTCGGCGATGAAGCGCGCTACCGTCCTGCGCGCGCCATCCACCGGCACGCCGGCCTTTTGCGCGCGCCGGGTGCAATGGTCGCAGAAGCAGAGCGAGAGCAGGAAGTCGTCTTCGCCATTGAGGCCGACGCCGTCCTTCTCATGGTGGTATTCATGCGCGAAGCCCATGAAGTTCGGGCTTTCCAGCTCCAGCATGTCCGGCTTGTGGTTCGTCGTGATGTCGCGAACGAGGGTCACGACATAGTCGCGCGCCGCCGGGCTCGAGGGGCAGAGATTGTAGTAGTTGGCATTGCCGAAGGCGTTGCGGGTCACGTGCTCGGGATGCAGCATGCCGAGGCGACTGTTGTGCAGGCAGACCGTCCAGCACGAGACCTTGAGGCCGGTCGTCGCCCGCGCCTTCGTCAGTGCTTCCAGCATGTCGCCGCGCTCATGAACGTTCTGCGCCATCAGCGGGCGGATCGTCCTGTCCTGCCAGAGCGTTTCGTCGGGGCGGAAATAGACCGTGCCGTCTTCCGGGAAATAGGCCTTCTGCGTCGGGCTGCGCGGCTGCAGGAAGCGGCCGGCATGGTAGGAGGTCGCCACGCTGACCGTGTTGAGCCCGGCCCGGCCGGCAAGGTCGGCGGCAAGCGTCTCCAGCCCCTGGTCCTGGATGTCCCAGGGGTAGGTCCACATGGATAGATGCATGGCGTCCTCCTCGATTTGTCCGCTTTATAGAACACGTGTCCATAATAGTGTCTAGCCGGATTCTTGGCCCGTCGCTTGCGGGCTTGCATTTGTGAAAGAAACGGTCGGCGACACCTTTCAGGCCGGTTCATTTGCGACGGTCAAACGAGGCCCGCACCGCCCCTGACCGGCCGGCGTGGTAATTTCGACGCACTGGATGTCGCGAACCGGAGGGATTCCTTGCAAGAGCAGGCGTAGCTTCTCGCCATGACAGGGGCTTGCGCTGCCGCAAGCGGCCTGAAATATGCGCCATGCCGCAGATGCGGCCGCAGACAAGGGGATCGCCGGTGCTTGCCCGCAGCATCGGCCGAACGCGAGAAAAGAACCGATGAAAAGCTATGTGCTGACCGTATCCTGCCAATCGACCCGCGGCATCGTCGCCGCGATCACCGGCTACCTTGCCGAAAAGGACTGCAACATCGTCGACAGTTCGCAGTTCGACGACCTGGAGACGGGCCTCTTCTTCATGCGGCTGACCTTCAACAGCGAAGGCGGCGCGACGGAGCAGGACATCAATGCCGGCTTCACCCCGATCGCCAAGACCTTCGGCATGACCTACCAGTTCAACAACAGCGAGGAGCGCATGAAGGTGCTGCTCATGGTCTCGCGCTTCGGTCATTGCCTCAACGATCTGCTCTATCGCTGGAAGATCGGCGCCCTTCCGATCGACATCGTCGGCGTCATCTCTAACCACTTCGACTACCAGAAGGTCATCGTCAATCACGACCTGCCCTTCTACCACATCAAGGTGACCAAGGATAACAAGCCGCAGGCGGAAGCCCGCCTGATGGAAGTGGTCGAGCAGTCCGGCGCCGAGCTGATCGTGCTCGCCCGCTACATGCAGGTCCTGTCGGATGCCGTCTGCCAGAAGATGTCCGGCCGCATCATCAACATCCATCACTCGTTCCTGCCGTCCTTCAAGGGGGCCAATCCCTACAAGCAGGCCTTCGAGCGCGGCGTGAAGCTGATCGGCGCGACGGCGCACTATGTGACGGCCGATCTCGACGAAGGCCCGATCATCGAGCAGGACGTGGCGCGCATCACCCATGCGCAGTCGGCGGAGGACTATGTCTCGATCGGCCGCGACGTGGAGAGCCAGGTTCTCGCCCGCGCCGTGCACGCTCACATCCATCACCGCGTCTTCATGAACGGCAACAAGACCATCGTCTTCCCGCCGAGCCCGGGCAGCTACGCCTCCGAGCGCATGGGCTGAACCAACCAAAGGCCGGCGTTTCGCCGGCCTTTCCTTCTAGCGCCGGATCCGCGTCGACAGGATGATCGAGGAGAGCGTGCGCTCCACGCCCTCGATCTCGCCGATCCGGTCGATCAGGTGGTCGAGTTCGGCAATCGATGCCGCCTCCACGATGGCGATGAGGTCGAAACTGCCGCTTACCGAATGCAGGGTCCGCACGGCGGAAATGGCGTGCAGCTCCGTCGTGATGCGGGCGAGCGTCTTCGGCGCGATGGTGATCAGCACATGCGCCTTCACCATGCCGCTCTCATAGGCATCGGAAAGCTTGACGCCGTAGCCGGCGATCACCCCGTCCCGTTCCAGCCGATCGATCTTGGCCTGCACGGTGGTGCGCGAAAGCCCCAGCCTGCGGGCGATGGTGGCCGTCTGTTCGCGGGCGTTCTCGCTGAGAATGGCGAGGAGCTCGCGGTCTTTGGCGCCTAGCGTCGAAATGCTCATAGTTGCCGTCGTTCTGCCGATATCGATGAAGCATTATGCCAGATATGGCGCTTTAAATCGACAGTGCCTGCCCTCAAAATAAGCGCATCAGTTCATGCCAGAGGGAAATCAAATGAAGGACATCGTCGTCATCGGCGCAGGCAAGATCGGCTCGACCATCGCCCGCATGCT
This sequence comes from Shinella sp., assembly GCF_049651085.1. GTDB lineage: Bacteria > Pseudomonadota > Alphaproteobacteria > Rhizobiales > Rhizobiaceae > Shinella. The sequence goes on along the minus strand of NZ_JBASBL010000011.1, from coordinate 56,937 downwards.
GGCTCACTGCGGGGACTATCGCGTCACCGTCGCGGACCGTTCGGACGAGCAGCTTGCAGCCATCGAGGTCCACGCCGCCGTTTCGACGGTTGTCGTCGACATCGCCGATGCGGCCGCCATGAAGGCCCTGCTGACCGGCAAGTTCGCCGTGTTGTCCGCTGCGCCCTATCATCTGACGGTCGCCATCGCGGAGGCCGCTGCGGCTGCCGGCGTGCACTATCTCGACCTGACCGAAGACGTCGAATCCACCCGCCAGGTCAAGCGCATCGCCGCGAACGCCAAGACGGCCTTCATTCCGCAGTGTGGTCTTGCGCCGGGCTTCATCTCCATCGTCGCCAATGATCTGGCCAGCCGCTTCGATTCGCTCGAAAGCGTGCGCATGCGCGTCGGCGCCCTGCCGCAGTATCCGTCCAACGCCCTCAACTACAACCTCACCTGGAGCACGGACGGCGTCATCAACGAGTATATCGAGCCCTGCGAAGCCATCGTGGAAGGTGCGCTGATCGAGGTTCCGGCACTCGAAGAGCGCGAGGAATTCTCGCTCGACGGCGTAACCTATGAGGCCTTCAACACCTCCGGCGGCCTCGGCACGCTCTGCGAAACGCTGAAGGGCAAGGTCCGCACACTCAACTACCGCACGATCCGCTATCCGGGTCACGTCGCCATCATGAAGGCGCTGCTCAACGACCTTGGCCTGCGCCATCGCCGCGAAGTCCTCAAGGACATTTTCGAAAATGCCCTGCCGACCACCACGCAGGACGTCGTCATCATCTTCGTGACGGTTTCGGGCCGCAAGAATGGCCGCCTGATCCAGGAAACCTACGCCAACAAGGTCTACAGCGCGCCGGTCGCAGGCGCCCTGCATTCGGCCATCCAGATCACGACGGCCGGCTCGATCTGCGCCGTGCTCGACATGCTGGCAGACGGCTCGCTGCGCGCCGAAGGCTTCGTGCGCCAGGAAGAAATCGCTCTCGACGCCTTCCTCGCCAACCGCTTCGGCCACTACTACGCCCAGGAAAATCACGGCGCCCGCGCCGCCTGATTTTCGCCAATCCTTCGACGCCCCGGCCAACACCGGGGCGTTTTCGCATCGTGGCCCAAGCCGCGGGGAAGAGAAGAACGCCAAAAGGCGCGAACCAATAAAAATGGGGCCTCTCGCGAGGCCGCTTTTCTTTGCGGATCAGGCCGCACTCGGCCGGCAGGCCACCAAGCCCTCCGTGCGCGACCGGACGGCAGGCGTCGCCAGACACATGGCGACCGCCTCATATCCCCGTGCACCCTTCCGGGGTACTACAGCCATGGGCGTATCGTGGTTGGCGGGGCAGTAGAGGATGCTTTCATCCGCGCTGATATCGGCAAGGTCGAGGATCGAAGAGGAGCGTGTCAGCAGCAAGAGCGGCCGGTCGTCAAACGGCCGTGACCGCAGATAACGCCGCAGCGCCTGCTGCGTGGCCTGGTCCAGTCCCTGCTCCACCATGTCGACGACAAGGATGGCTGCCGCCGAGCGCTCCACGGCAACAACCAGCGCCGTCAGGGCGGGTGAGGAGCCCGCGCCCTGCGCGGCAAGCAGCCGAAGGTGCGCTTCAATCCGCGCATCGGCCGCCATGGCGCTGCCGTCGTCCAGCCGCTCCAGCCCGATAAAGGCGGCATTCGGAACGGCTTCGGCAATCGCGCGCGCCAGCCGGGTCTTGCCGCTGCCGAGGGGACCTGTGATGTAGGTGATGGGCGTCAGGGCGGGCAGCGAGAACCGCTCGCCGCCCCACGGCCAGGGCAATTCCAGCGAAACAGCCCTGGCCGCCTTCGCCATCAGGTTCTCCCGCGCCATCTCGACGGATTGAACGGTCTCCGCGATCCGGTCGAGCCGGCGTTCGAGGCCCGCCTGATGCCTTGCAAGCGCGGCCTTCAGGTCGTCCCCGTCGCCCGAAAGAACGTGCTTGATCTGAGAAAGGCCCATATCCAGCCGGCGCAGGGCGACGATGTCCCTGGCGCGGGCCATCTCGTTTTGACCGTATATCCTCCAGCCGGCAGCGGTGCGCAGCGGGGCCAGCAGGCCATGGCGCTCGTAGAGCCGGAGAGCCTTTGCCGAAATGCCGAGCTCCCTTGCCGCCTCGGCGGCAGTCAGATGAAGAGCAGACTTGCGCACGAATCACCTCCCTGTCGTTCACCGCCGTTTTATGAGGCCGGCCCCAGGGGCCGGGTCAACGAAAACCCGCCGCAGGCTGGCTGCGGCGGGCTCCGGAGGATCGAAGGCGGGCGGGCTCAGGAAAGCTGCGCGCAGGCCGCCGCGATGCGCTTCAGGGCCTCCGTCAGTTCCGCTTCCGACGTGGCGTAGGAGATGCGGAAATAGGGCGAGAGGCCGAAGGCCGAGCCGGGGACGACGGCGACGTGGGCGTCTTCCAGGAGATAATCCGTAAAGTCGCTGTCGGCTTCGATACGCCTGCCCTTCGGCGTCATCTTACCGATCACGCCCGCACAGCCGGCAAAGGTGTAGAACGCGCCTTCCGGCGTGCGGCAGACAAGGCCGGGGATGGCGTTCAGCGCCGAGACGACGAGATCGCGGCGGTGCTTGAAGCTTGCCTGGCGCTCCTTCAGGAAGTCCTGTGGGCCGTTGAGGGCTTCGACGGAAGCCGCCTGGCTGACGGAGGACGGGCAGGAGGTCGCCTGGCTCTGGATCACCGCCATGGCCTTGATCAACGCCTTCGGGCCGCCGGCATAGCCGATGCGCCAGCCGGTCATCGCATAGGCCTTCGAGACACCGTTGATCGTCAGCGCGCGGCTTTTCAGGCGCGGTTCGATGGCGACCGGGGTCACGAACTTGAAGCCGTCATAGACGATATGCTCATACATGTCGTCGACCATCAGCCAGACATGCGGATGGTTGAGCAGCACGTCGAGCAGCGGCCTGTAGTCGGCTTTGCTGTAGGCCGCGCCCGAGGGGTTGGACGGCGAATTGAACAGCACCCAGCGCGTCTTCGGCGTGATCGCCTGTTCCAGCTGCTCGGCCTTCAGGCGAAAACCGGCTTCCGCGTCGCAGGGGATCAGCACCGGCACGCCGCCGCAGATTTCCACGATGTCGGAATAGGAGGTCCAGTAGGGCGTCGGGATGATCACCTCGTCGCCCGGATTGACCGTAGCCATGAAGGCGTTGAAGAGGATCTGCTTTGCGCCCGTCGCGACGGTAACTTCGTCGATTGCGTAGTCGACATTGTTCTCGCGGCGGAATTTTTCCGAGATCGCCTTCTTCAGCTCCGGCGTGCCGTCGAGTGCGGTGTATTTGGTGTCGCCGCGGTCGATGGCGGCCTTGGCGGCGGCCTTGACGTTGTCCGGCGTGTCGAAATCAGGCTCGCCGGCGCCGAGGATGATGACCGGCAGGCCGTCCTTCTTCATCGCAGAGGCGCGTGCGCCGATCTGCAGGATCCTTGAAACGCCGATGGCGGCGATCCGCGAGGCGGGCGTGAAGCCCGCCTCCTCGATTTTGGATTGGCTATCCATGGCTGCCTACTCGATATCGAAGGAGACGCCCTGGGCGAGCGGCAGGGCCTTCGAGTAGTTCACCGTGTTGGTGGCGCGGCGCATATAGGCCTTCCAGGCGTCCGAGCCGGATTCGCGGCCGCCGCCGGTTTCCTTCTCGCCGCCGAACGCACCGCCGATTTCAGCGCCCGAGGTGCCGATGTTGACATTGGCGATGCCGCAGTCCGAGCCGTCGACCGACAGGAAGCGCTCGGCTTCCTGGACGTTGAGGGTGAAGATTGACGAGGAAAGACCGGCGGCAACCGCATTGTGGTCTTCCAGCGCCTTGTCGAAGTCGGAATACTTCATGACGTAGAGGATCGGCGCAAAGGTCTCTTCGAGAACCGGGCCGGCCTGCTTCGGCATTTCGACGATGGCGGGCTTCACATAGTAGGCCGTGTCCTTGCCGGCTTCCGCGACACGTTCGCCGCCCGTGACCGAACCGCCTTCCGCCTTGGCTGCCGAAAGTGCCTTCTGCATGCCGTCGAAGGCCTGCTTGTCGACGAGCGGGCCGACGAGGGCGGAGGTTTCCAGCGGGTTGCCGACGGAAACGCTCGTATAGGCCTTCTTCAGGCGCGGAACGAGCTGGTCGTAGACGCTGTCGTGCACGAAGAGGCGGCGCAGCGTCGTGCAGCGCTGGCCGGCGGTGCCCATGGCGCCGAAGGCGATGGCGCGCAGCGCCATGTCGAGGTCGGCGGACGGGCAGACGATGCCGGCATTGTTGCCGCCAAGCTCGAGGATCGAGCGGGCAAAGCGCTTGGCAAGGCGCGGGCCGACTTCCTTGCCCATGCGGGTGGAGCCGGTGGCCGAGACGAGCGCGATCTTGTTGTGGTCGACGAGGACCTCGCCGATGGCGCGGTCGCCGATGAAGACCTGCGACAGGTTCGCCGGGGCATCGCCGAAGCGGGCGAGGGCGCGCTCGAAGATCGCTTGCGATGCAAGGGCGGTCAGCGGGGTCTTTTCAGAGGGCTTCCAGATGATGGAATTGCCGGCGACAAGCGCCAGCGCCGCATTCCACGACCAGACGGCAACCGGGAAGTTGAAGGCGGAGATGATGCCGACGACGCCGAGCGGATGCCAGGTTTCCATCATGCGGTGGCCGGGGCGCTCGGTGGCGATCGTCAGGCCGTAGAGCTGGCGGGAGAGACCGACGGCGAAATCGCAGATGTCGATCATTTCCTGCACTTCGCCGAGGCCTTCGGAGGTGATCTTGCCGGCTTCGATCGAGACGAGGCGGCCGAGATCGGCCTTGGCGGCGCGCAGCTCCTCGCCGAGCAGGCGCACGAGTTCGCCGCGCTTCGGCGCGGGCACGAGGCGCCATTCCTTGAAGGCTTCATGCGCGGCTTCGATGGCCTTGCCGGCGTCAGCCGCCGAAATCGTCTTCAGCCTGCCGATCTCCTCGCCGCTGACGGGGCTGTAGGAGGCCATGTCGCCACCCTGCCAGGCGCTGCGTGCGACGCCCAGCTTGTCGAGAAGGGCTTCGGTTTCCTTTTTCACGTCGACGGTCGTCATGGAGTGTCTCCCTGTTGTCTGGTCAGAATGTGATGGCGCCGAGCGGACCCGGCGAGGTGATGGTTTTCAACCCGGCCGCCAGCTTGCGCAGCTCTTGCGGGGTGTATTTGTCGTAGAAGGTCTGGTTCTTGCGGCCGATCGCGTGTTCCGCGCTGAAGCTGCCATCGAACTGCTCGACCGCCACCGTGAAGACCCAGTCGCGCAGGTCCGCCTCGAAATCGGGATCGGAAAGCCGCGGATCGTCCTTCGCGACGACGAGATTGAAGTGCACGCCGCCATCGCCGATATGGCCGAAATCGCAGATCGTCACGTCCTCGAAGTGATCGGGTATCTCCGCCTTCATATGGGCAAGGAAAGGCATGATGTCGCCCCGGCGGAAGGACAAATCGAAGGCGATCAATCGTCCGCTATGCTTCACGCCCTCCGACAGCGCATGGCGCAGCGCCCAGATCTCGTGCGGCGGGCCGATAAAGGCGTCGGCAAGCGGTGCGTCTTCCTGCTCCCAGATCGCGGCCAGCACCTCTTCCAGCACCGCATCGAGCGGCTGCTCACCCTCGCGCGGCAGGTTGGAGCGGGAGATTTCCGCAAGGATCAAGAAATCCGGTACGATGCCGCCCTGGAAGGGATTGCGCAGCGACGGGACATGGTCGAGCGCGGCAGTGATCGCACCGCCGGACATGCCCTCGAAGGCGGAAAGGTAGCTGCCGAGCGCATCTTCCATGGCGACGAGCAGCGTCGAGACCTGTTCGGCCGAGGACGGCACGAGCAGGGCGGTCGCGGATTGCCTTGGTGCAGGCTCGAGATTCAGCACGCATTCGGTGACGATGCCGAAGGCGCCGGCGGTGCCGATGAAGAGCTGCTTCCAGTCTACGCCGGTATTGTTCTTGCGAAGGCTCGAGGAAAGGTCGAGCACGGTGCCTGCCTCGTCGGCGAGCACGACCGTGAGGCCCAAGGTGTTGCGGCGCACGTCGCCGTAGCGCAGGAAGCGCGAGCCGCCGGTATTCGTCGCGATCATGCCGCCAAGGCGCGGATCGGCGCCAAGATCGATGGGGAAGAACAGGCCGCTCTCCTCCAGCTTGCCGTTGAGATCGGAAAGGCGCAGGCCCGCGCCCGCCCTGACGGTACGGTTGACCCGGTCAAGCTCGAACGGCGCGGTGAGGCGGTCGAGGCTCAGGATGCCCTGCCGGCCGCTGTCGTCCGGCGTCGAGCCGGAGACGAGGCCGGTATTGCCGGATTGCGGCACGAGGGCGATGCCGTTCTTCACGCAATAGCCGACGAGCGCGGAAACCTGCGCGGTCGAAACGGGGCGGGCGACGAAGGCTGCGCGGCCCTTGTCGTAGCGCGCGCCCGTCTCATAGGCGGCCATGTCGGCGGGCTCGGTAAGAAGACCCTTCTCGCCGGCGAGGCTCTTCAGTGCTGCAATATGGCTTGCCTCGATCATTCCCTGTCCGTCACTCCGCTGCGACCGCCATGTTGACGATGCCGAGACACATTTCAAGCGATGCGCGCTCGATCCCGGCATAGTGGGCGAATTCGTCGAGAACCGAAGCGCCGAGGTCGCGCTCGAACATCACCTGGTTCGGGCTGGCGACGAAGTCCTGCGCCGCGTCGTCGCCGAGGTTCGACTGGAAGATGCCCGCGGCGCTGACCGGCAGGAAGTCTTCATAGACGATCGGGTCGAACTGGATGAGCCCGGCTTCTATGGCCGTTTCGAGATCGGCGCTGCGGCCGGTGACGCGGCTGCCCTTTTCCGTGAGGGAATAGCGGAAATAGCCGAGGCGCGCCTGGCGGATGCCGTCCCAGTCATCCGGGAAAGTCTTGAAGACATCGGTGAGCACGGCTTCGTATTCGCCGGCATTGGAGCCGTCGGCGGCCGGGCGCACGCGGACACGGGTCTCGTTCAAAAGCTGGTCGTAGAGTGCACGGCCCTTCGGCGTCAGCGCCACGCCGCGCTGCTCGATCTCCCCGAAACGGGCGGTGTGCGATCCCTCCTGCCAGCTGCCGTCCGCGGCGATGAAGGAAACGGGCTCTTCCAGCGACTTGAACGACGTCTGGCGCAGCAGGATCGGGCAGGTGCGGGTCGGCGGGCCTTCGACCACGGCCTTCGGGGCGATGCCTTCTTGCGGCATGCGCGCCTGAACCTTGTCGATGTCCAGCGTGCGCGGTGTAAGATGGTTGATATGCGGCCCCTTGAACGAGACGACATCGGCGATCAGGCGGTGCGCATCGTGCAGGCGCTTGTACATGTCGGTGCTGACGATGGCGTGATCGTGCCAGCGGAAGGTTTCGAGCACCTGCGCGACGAAGCGGGCGGCATCGACCGTATCCAGGCCGCCGTTGCGCTCGGCCTTCTCGACGAGGGTCACGGCTTCATCCGTGAAGATCTTGCGGGCCGCGAGAACCTCCGCAGCCTCGGCACGCAGCGCCGCATCGGCGATAAGGTCGAGGCGCAGCAGAGACGTGAAAACGCGGAACGGGTTGCGGTTGAGGCTTTGCGCGCCGACCGGGCGGAAGGCGGTGGAATGCACCGGCACGCCCGCCGTCGAAAGATCGTAGTAGCCGACCGGATACATGCCCATGACCGCGAAGACGCGGCGCATCATGGAAAGCTCTTCCGGCGTGCCGAGGCGGATGGCGCCGTGGCGCTCTTCGGAGATCCGGTCGAGCGTGTCGGTCGCTTCGAGGCGCGCCTTCAGGTGCGGATCGGCGGCAAGCGTTTCGTCATTCACGCTTGCGACCAGCGCCATCAGCGTGCCGTAGGCCGGAACTTCCTCGCGATACATGGCGGACATGGCCGCGGAAAAATCCGAGCGGATCCTGTCGGCGGAGACATACGAATTTGCTTTCATGGGAAGCGGTCTCATCTTACAAGGGTGGGAGGCCCTGTTCATTCTCAAAACGGATAATACCGCATCATTTTCTTGAGCGATTGCGACTGTTTTGACTATGTTGATGCGAGGAATGAATGAAGCTCAGTCGAAGGCTGATCCCGGACGTCACCACGCTGCAGGCGTTCGAATGCGCTGCCCGCCATGGCAGCTTCACGCAGGCGGCGCATGAGCTTAGCCTCACCCAGAGCGCCGTCAGCCGTCAGATCAAGGATCTGGAGGAGCAGCTTGGCGTGCTGCTGTTCGAGCGCGTGCGCCAGCGCGTCGTCCTGTCCGACGATGGACGCCGCTTCCTGCCGGAGGTGCGCAAGCTGCTGCACCAGACGGAAGAGACCATGCTGCGCGCCATGGCGTCGGCCTCCTCCGAGCACAGCCTCGCCATTGCGACCCTGCCGACCTTCGGCAGCCGCTGGCTGACGCCGCGCATTCCCGGTTTCCTTGCGGAAAATCCCGGCACGATCATCAACATTGCCTCGCGCTCGGCTCCCTTCGATTTCGACGAGGAGAATTTCGATCTCGCGATCCATTATGGCCAGCCGGTCTGGGCGCGGGCGGCCTGCACCTATCTGTGCAGCGAGGTCATCCTGCCCGCCGCAAGCCCGGACCTGCTCGCATCCTGGAACCTGAGCGAGCCGAGAGACCTCGAAAGGGCGCCGCTGCTGCATCTTGCGACGCGTCCGAAGCTCTGGGCGCAATGGTTCGAGCTGAGCGGTGCCTCGGCGGACACGGCCTATCGCGGCCACAGCTTCGACCAGTTTTCCATGGTGATCGAGTCGGCCGTCGCCGGGCTCGGTTTCGCGCTTCTGCCGAAATATCTCATCGAGCAGGAGCTTGCGAGCGGCCGCCTCGCCGTCGTCTTCGACCGGCCGATGGAGACCGAGAACAGCTATTATCTCGTTGTGCCGGAAGGAAAGCTGGAGAACCCGTTGAGCCAGGCCTTTCGCGCCTGGATCGCCAAGGAAGTGCCCTGACGTGCTTCATGCGGACGGGGCATGACCCCGTTCGCAATTTTCGCTTTTGTCATGGTGCGGTATCGCCGATTGTGCGAGGACAGATTTTCCTCCTTTAAAAGATAAGCACCATGCTCAACGACCCGCGCTCTCATGGCCTTTGGGAGATGACCGCTCCTCCCGCCCCCGAAACGGTTGCCTTTTCCGGCGCGGCGGAGGCGGATGTCGTCATCGTCGGCGGCGGCTATACGGGTTTTTCGACCGCGCTGCATCTTGCCGAGCGCGGCACGAAGGTTGTCCTGCTCGAGGGGGCGGAAATCGGCTATGGCGGTTCGGGCCGCAATGTCGGTCTCGTCAATGCCGGCATGTGGGTGATGCCGGACGAACTGCCGGGCGTGCTCGGTGATCTCTACGGCAGCCGGCTGCTCGAGCTGCTCGGTAATGCCCCGCGCCTCGTCTTCGACCTTGTCGGGAAACACAAGATCGATTGCGAGATCAATCCGGCCGGCACGCTGCATTGCGCGGTCGGCCAGTCGGGCTTCGACGAGCTGAAGCAGCGCGCCGAGCAATGGGCCCGCCGCGGCGCGCCGGTGCGCCTGCTCGGTGCTGACGAGACGGCGGCGAAGGTCGGCACCAAGGCCTATGCCGGTTCGCTGCTTGATATGCGCGCCGGCACGATCCAGCCGCTCGCTTATGCACGCGGCCTTGCCCGCGCGGCGATTGCCGCCGGCGCACAGGTCTTTACCGGCAGCCCGGTGACGGGCGCCGAGCGGAGCGGCAAGCGCTGGACGGTGAAGACCGCGCGCGGCACGGTGACGGCCGACTGGGTGGTCGTGGCGACCAATGCCTATACGGTCGCGCCGTGGCATGAAGTGCGCGCCGAACTCGTGCATCTTCCCTATTTCAACTTCGCCACGGTGCCGCTTTCGGCCGAAATGCAGGCGAAGATCCTGCCGGAACGCCAGGGGGCGTGGGATACGAAGGAAGTGCTGTCCTCCTTCCGTTTCGATCAGCGCGGCCGGCTGGTCTTCGGCAGCGTCGGGGCGCTGCGCGGCACGGGCGCCAGCATCCACAAGGCCTGGGCGCGGCGGGCGCTGAAAAGACTGTTTCCCGAGATCGGCGATATCGCCTTCGAGGCGGAATGGTATGGCAAGATCGGCATGACGTCGGACAACCTGCCGCGCTTCCATCGCCTTGCCGAAAACGTCATCGGCTTTTCCGGCTATAACGGCCGTGGCATCGCGCCCGGCACGGTCTTCGGCCGCACGCTGGCGCAGCTCGTCTCTGGCGAGATTACCGAGGCGGACCTTCCGTTGCCGGTCACCGATCCGCAGGCCCCTTCCTTCCGCGCGGTGCGCGAGGGCTATTACGAGCTCGGCGCGCAGATCGCCCATCTGGCGGGCGCGCGCTTCTAGCTCTTCTGACTGCCCCTTGCAGCAAAACGCCCGGTCGAAGCCGGGCGTTTCTCGTTCAGGGTTTTGCCGGCAGGCGCGGCAGGAAGATCGTCAGGATGCCGAGCAGCGGCATGTACGAGCAGACCTTGTAGATGAACTCGATGCCGTGACTGTCGGCAACGCCGCCGAGCAGGGCCGCGGCAAGGCCGCCGGCGCCGAAGGCGAAGCCGAAGAAGATGCCGGCGATCATGCCGACGCGACCCGGTATCAGCTCCTGTGCGAAGACGACGATGGCCGAGAAGGCGGAGGAGAAGATCAGGCCGATCAGCACGGTCAGCACGCCGGTCCAGAACAGGTTCGCATAGGGCAGCATCAACGCGAAGGGGATGACGCCGAGGATCGAGAACCAGATGACGAAGCGCGTGCCGAACCGGTCGCCGATCGGGCCGCCCATGAAGACGCCGAGGGCAGATGCACCGAGGAAGAGGAACAGCATGAGCTGCGCCTGCTGCACGTCGAGGCCGAAGCGGTTGATCGTGTAGAAGGTGAAATAGCTCGAAATGCTGGACAGGTAGGCGTTCTTCGTTGTCGTCAGCAGCACGAGCACGGCAAGCGCCCAGGCGACGCGTCCGCGCGGCAGCGGCAGCTCACGGCTGACGGCGGGCCGGCCGGCGGCCATCTTGCGCTCGCCGGCATACCAGTTGCCGACCCAGGTGAGGATGATAATGCCGACCAGCGCGACGACCGAGAGCCAGGCGACGCTCGTCTGGCCGAAGGGCAGCACGATGAAGGCGGCGAGCAGCGGGCCGATCGCCGTGCCGGCATTGCCGCCGACCTGGAACATGGACTGCGCAAGGCCATGCCGCCCGCCCGAGGCAAGGCGCGCGACGCGCGAGGATTCCGGATGGAAGATCGCCGAGCCGAGGCCGATCAGGCACGCGCCGAAGATCAGCATGGGGAAGGAATGCGCATAGGCGAGCAGGATGAGCCCGACAAAGGTGCTGCCCATGCCGACCGGCAGCGAGAAGGGCATCGGCCAGCGATCCGTGATGATGCCGACCGCTGGCTGCAGGAGCGATGCGGTGACCTGGAAGGCCATGGTCAGCAGGCCGATCTGCACGAAGTCGAGCGAATAGTTTTCCTTCAGCAGCGGATAGAGCGACGTCAGCAGCGACTGCATGATGTCGTTCAGCATGTGGCAGGCGCTGACGGCAATGATGACGGAATAGCTGGTGACGGCAGCGCTGCGCGGCGCTGCAGGAACGATAGTCGACATATTGGCCTCGAAATGATCCGCCGGTCCGGCGTTTTCTGCTCAGATACAAGGATTGCCCGCGGCCTGCTTTTGTGCTGAGGTCCATTTTTTACGCGAATGGGCCAAAAATGGGAAAATTGACCGCCGCGCGCCTCCAGGTGCTGAATGCCGATCACATCCGCAACCTTGCCCGGATGGAACAGTCGAACGAGGACGTGCTGGTTCACAGTACGGACGTTCCGGGCGGCTACATCGTGCCGCCGCACCGGCATCGCCGCACGCAGTTCCTGTGCGTGTTCGCTGGTGTCGTGCTGGTGGCGACCGATCGCGGCCGCTGGATGATCCCGCCCGGTCACGCCCTGCTCATTCCCCGCGGCCTGGAACATTCCGTCGAGATGTACAGCGATGTCAGCATGCGCTCGGTCTATATCTATTCGCCGGAAGGCCGGGCGTCGTCGCTGGAACCGACGGTGCTGGAAGTGACTGACCTTGCCCGGCAACTGATCGCCGCGACCGTGCGAAAGGATGCGATGGAGGAGGATCGCGGCCGCGAGGAGCTTGTCATGGCGTTGCTGCTCGACGAGATCGGCCGCCTGCCGGAGCGCCGCCTCGGCCTGCCCTTCCCGGCGAGTGGACGGCTTGCCGGCCTCTGCCGCGATTTCGTCGAGCAGCCGTCGCCGACGGTGAAAATCGACGATTGGGCGCGGCGTCTCCACATGAGCCGGCGCACCTTCACGCGCTTCTTCCGGCAGGAAATGGGCGTCAGCTTCGTCACCTGGCGCCAGCAGGCCTGCCTCTTCGCCTGCCTGCCGCGCCTTGCCGCCGGCGAGCCGGTGACGCAGGTGGCGCTCGATGCCGGCTATGAGAGCGTGCCGGCCTTCACCACCATGTTCAAGCGCATGCTGGGCGCTTCGCCGCGCGCCTATCTGACCAGCCGCAAGGCCGCTTAGGGCCAAACGGCGCGGAGTCTCAAAAAGACCGGCAAAGGACGCGATCCGGGGGCTGTCTTCCGGCGGCTTTTGGGATTAGGAAGAGGCGTGGGACCCAAGTCGGGACGCAAACCGGGAGCGCAAGCCGCACGGAGACGGGAATTTGAGAAAGATACTGGTCATCGGGATCGGCGCGGGCAATCCCGAGCACATGACCGTTCAGGCGGTGGGTGCGCTGAACCGGGCCGATGTGCTGCTCATCCCCACCAAGGGCGACGAGAAGGCCTATCTCGCCGCCGCGCGCCGCGAGATCTGCGACCGCTTCCTCACCAACCCTGCCTGCCGCGTCCTCGACTATGCCGTGCCGGTGCGCCGCGCCGACGGATCCTATGAGGACGGCGTCAACGACTGGCATCGCGCCATCGCCGCCATCTACGAGCGCACATTGTTGAACGAGGTGGGCGAGGACGAGACGCTCGGCCTGCTCGTCTGGGGCGATCCGATGCTCTATGACAGCACGCTGCGCATCATCGAGCATGTCCGCACGACCGGGCGTGTCGCCTTCAAGACCGAAGTCATTCCCGGCATCACCAGCGTCCAGGCGCTCTGCGCCGGGCATGGCATTGCGCTCAACCGCATCGGCCTGCCCGTCGAGATCACCACCGGCCGCCGCCTTGTCGAGGGCTGGCCGGAATCCTCGCGCGATGCGCTCGTCATGCTCGATGGTGTGCAGGCCTTCCGCACGGTGAGCGACCCGGAGGCGGAAATCTGGTGGGGCGCCTATCTCGGCACGCCGCATGAAATCCTGCTCTCCGGCCGGCTTGCCGACATGGCCGAGACCATCACCGAGACCCGCCGCAAGGCGCGCGAAGAGCATGGCTGGATCATGGACACCTACCTGATCCGCCGCCCCGCGAGCGAGGCCGAGGAGGGGGCGGCGTGACGACGATCCTCACCCAGTCGCAGAACGATACGGGCGCGCTGCGCCGTGGCGCATGCCCGTCGCTCGCAACGCCCATGCAGACCGGCGACGGCCTGCTGGTGCGCCTGCGCCCCGTTGCGGCGGCGCTGGGCGCGCACGACCTGCTGTGCCTTGCCGATCTTGCGCGCGAACACGGCAACGGCCTCATCGAGATCACCGCGCGCGGCAATCTCCAGCTTCGCGGCCTGACGGAGGCTTCGGTGCCGCGCCTTGCCGCGGGACTTGCCGCCGCCGGTATCGTCCCGCAACGGGGCGTCGCCATCGAGATCCCGCCGCTTGCCGGTATTGATCCGTCGGAAATCGCCGATGCCACGCCGGTCGCTGAAGCATTGCGCGAGGCGATCGCTGCCGCATCGCTTGTGCTTGCGCCGAAGCTTGCCGTGGTCGTCGACGGCGGCGGCGTGCTTGGCCTTGCCGATATGGTTGCCGACATCCGGCTCGATGCCGTTGCCGTGGGGGGCACGGTTGCCTGGCGCTTGTCGGTGCGGGGCAATCGCCAAACGGCAAAGGTCGTCGCCCTGCTTTCGCCGGACACGGTGATGGATGGCGCGATGACGGCCGTGGCCGCGCTTGCCGCAATCGGGCCTGCCGCCCGTGGCCGTGATCTGGATGCTTCCTCCCTTGCAGCGCGGCTTGGAGCGGTTTCGCAGCCCGTGGTTTTGCTTGTATCGTCCGCTCATCCGCTCGGTGCCCACCCTGTTGGCGGCGAAACCGTGCTCGGGATCGCCCCGGCCTATGGCCAGATGCGTGCCGAGCGGCTTGCGGGGCTTGTGACTGACCTGTCCGCCTGCGGCGCCTTTGAATTCCGCCTCGCGCCGCATCGCACCCTGCTGGTGCGCGGCCTGTCCGGGAAAGGGATGGCAAGCGCTCAGGCCTGCGCGGATCGCGCCGGCTTCTGGAGCAGGGACGACGCGCCCGGCCGCTCCGTTTCGATCTGCGCCGGTGCCGCCGGCTGCGCCTCCGCCCATTTCGATACCCATGCTGCGGCCGATGCCGTGGTGGCGCAGGCCGGCGCGCTGCTGGACGGCTCTGTCGATGTGCACATTTCCGGCTGCCCGAAGGGCTGCGCCCATCCGGGCGCTGCGGCGGTCACGCTTTGCGGCACGGTCGCGGGCGTCGGGCTCGTGCTCGGCGGGCGGGCGAGTGATACCCCCGTGGCAAGTCTACCGCCAGACGACCTGACGCCCGCGATCCAGCGCCTCGGCACCTTTTTGCGCGCGCGGCGTCTCGACGGCGAGACGGCGGGAAGCCTTCTCGACCGCACCGCGCCCGCATCCCTCGTTTCCGCATATCAAGGCCAACAATGACCCAGTACGACTACATCAAGGATGGCACGGCCATCTATGAGAAATCCTTCGCGATCATCCGCGCCGAGGCCGATCTTTCGCGCTTTTCCGAGGCGGAATCGGATGTTGCCGTGCGCATGATCCACGCCGCCGGGCTCGTCGAGGCGGCGGCGCATTTCGTCTTCTCGCCGGATTTCGTGGGGTCCGCGCGTGCGGCGCTTCAGGCCGGTGCGCCGATCTTCTGCGATGCCGAAATGGTCGCCCGCGGCGTTACCGCCGCGCGCCTGCCGGCAAGCAACGAGGTGATCTGCACGCTGCGCGATCCGCGCACGCCCGCGCTTGCGCAGGAAACCGGCAATACCCGCTCGGCCGCCGCCATCCGCCTGTGGCTGGAGCGCATGGCGGGTTCGGTCGTCGCCATCGGCAATGCGCCGACCGCCCTTTTCTACCTGCTGGAACTCCTGCGCGACGGCGCGCCGAAACCGGCGACGATCCTCGGCATGCCCGTCGGCTTTGTCGGCGCGGCGGAATCGAAGGATGCGCTCGCTGAAAATTCCTACGGCGTGCCCTTCGCCATCGTGCGCGGCCGTCTCGGCGGCAGCGCCATGACGGCGGCCGCCCTCAATTCGCTGGCGAGGCCGGGACTATGAACATGGCAATGGCGACGGGACGGCTCTATGGCGTGGGCACGGGACCGGGCGATCCGGAACTCCTGACGCTGAAGGCGGTGCGTGCGATCGGCGAAGCGGATGTACTCGCCTATTTCGCCAAGGCCGGTCGCTCCGGCAACGGGCGCGCCATTGTCGAGGGCCTGTTGAAGCCCGGCATGGTGGAGCTGCCGCTCTACTATCCGGTGACGACGGAAATCGACAAGGACCACGACGACTACAAGAGCCAGATCACGGCCTTCTACGATGCCTCCGCTGCCGCCGTGGCGGAGCATCTTGCCGCCGGCCGCACGGTCGCGATCCTTTCGGAGGGTGACCCGATGTTCTACGGCTCCTACATGCACCTGCATGTGCGGCTTGCCGACCGGTTCCCGACAGAGGTCGTTCCCGGCATCACGGCCATGTCCGGCTGCTGGTCGCTTTCGGGCCTGCCGATCGTGCAGGGCGACGACGTTCTTTCCGTTCTGCCGGGCACGATGGCCGAGGAGCAGCTGTCGCGCCGCCTCGTCGACACCGAGGCTGCCGTCATCATGAAGGTCGGCCGCAACCTGCCGAAAATCCGCCGGGCGCTGGCAAAGGCCGGGCGGCTGGGCGAGGCGATCTATGTCGAACGCGGCACCATGGCGGCAAGCAAGTCCATGCGGCTTGCCGAAAAGCTCGACGACACGGCGCCCTATTTCTCGCTGGTGCTGGTGCCGGGCTGGAGTGGCCGCGGATGACCGGCACGCTTTTCGTAATCGGTACCGGCCCCGGCAATCCGGACCAGATGACGCCGCAAGCGCTCAGTGCCGTCGAGGCGTCGCGCGAGTTCTTCGGCTATTTTCCCTATATCGACCGGCTGAATCTGCGGCCGGACCAGATCAAGGTCGCCTCCGACAACCGCGAGGAGCTCACCCGCGCAGAGGCAGCCCTGACGCGGGCGGCCGCGGGCGTGAATGTCTGCGTCGTCTCGGGCGGCGATCCCGGCGTCTTCGCCATGGCGGCGGCGGTCTGCGAGGCGATCGATGCGGGACCGCAGGAATGGAAGTCCGTCGATCTCGTCGTCGTGCCGGGCGTTACGGCCATGCTGGCGGTCGCCGCGCGCATCGGTGCGCCGCTCGGCCACGATTTCTGCGCCATCTCGCTTTCCGACAACCTGAAGCCCTGGGAAATCATCGAGAAGCGGCTGCGCATGGTTGCCGAAGCCGGCCTCGTCATTGCGCTCTACAACCCGATCAGCAAGGCGCGGCCCTGGCAGCTTGGCAAGGCCTTTGAAATCCTGCGGGAGGTTCTGCCGGCGCAAACGCCCGTCATCTTCGGCCGCGCCGCCGGCCGGCCGGACGAGTGCATGCTGGTCATGCCGCTTGGGCAGGCCGAGGCGGAGCGCGCCGACATGGCGACCTGCGTCGTCATCGGCTCGCCGGAAACGCGCATCATCGCCCGCCCGGACCTGCCGGACCTCGTCTATACGCCGCGCTTCCTGAAGGACGCGACGAGATGATCGGCGAGCCGCAGCGCATCTTCGACCGTCTCGGCGCGGTGGTCGTTCTCCACCGCCGCCCGCTCGACCAGAACGACGGGCAGGCCGAGATTGCGCGCGGCGACGATCTTGCCATGGGTGGCCTCGCCGCCGGAATTCTTGCTGACGACGACGTCGATGCGGTGCGCCTGCAGCAATGCCACTTCCGCCTCGACGGCGAAGGGGCCGCGGGCCAGGAGGTAGTCGACATGCGGCGCATCGAGCGGCGGATCGACGGGATCGACGCTGCGCACCAGATAGTGGTGCTGCGGGGCGGCGTCGAAGGCCTTCGCCTCCTGCCGTCCGATGGCGAGGAAGACGCGGCGCGGCTCAGCGCCCAGCGCCGCCACGGCGTCGGCAATCGAGGCGACGCGCGTCCAGCGGTCGCCCTGCGTTTCCTCCCAGCCGAGCCGTTCCAGCCGCAGCAACGGGATGCCGGTCGTCTCGCTCGCCGCGCGGGCATTGGCGGAAATCTGCTTTGCAAAGGGATGCGTGGCGTCGATGAGGAGATCGACGGCCTGTTCGCGAAGATGGGCAACAAGCCCCGGCACGCCGCCGAAGCCGCCGGTGCGCACCGGCACGGGCTGCGGCGCGGGATCGAGCGTGCGGCCGGCGAGCGACAGCGTGACGGCAAGGTCGGGCCGTTCGGCAAGACGTCCGGCAAGCGCGCGGGCCTCGCTCGTGCCGCCCAGTATGAGGATGCGTCTCTTGTCCACGCCTGATCCAGCCCTTTCCGCCGCCACCCCGTGGCTCACCATCGTCGGGATCGGCGAAGACGGTCTAGCGGGTCTCGGCGACGAGGCCAAGGCCGCCATTGCCGCTGCTGAATGCGTCTTCGGCGGCGCGCGGCATCTGGAGCTTGCCGACGGGGCGATCCGCGGCGAGCGGCAGGTCTGGCTCAGCCCCTTCGAGCGCTCCGTCGAGGCGGTCATTGCCGCGCGCGGCCGCCCCGTCGTCGTGCTCGCCTCGGGCGATCCGTTCTTCTACGGCGTGGGCGTCACGCTTTCACGCCGCATCGCGCGGGCGCAGATGCGTGTCCTGCCCGCGCCGTCCTCGTTCAGCCTTGCAGCCTCGCGCATGGGCTGGGCGCTGCAGGATACAGTCTGCGTCTCCCTGCACGGCCGGCCCCTCGATCTCATTCGCCCGCACCTGCACCCCGGCAGCCGCATCCTCACCCTGACATCCGACAGCGATGGTCCGGCGGCCCTTGCGGGCCTGCTTTCCGAATGCGGCTTCGGTGCCTCGGCGCTTACCGTGCTGGAAGCGCTCGGCGGTGCACGCGAGCGAGTGAGCAGCCACCGGGCCGACCGTTTTGCCCTTTCGGAGGCGGACATGCTGAATGTCTGCGCCGTGGAGGTTACGGCCGGCGAGGGGGCGCGGGTTCTTGCCTATACGCCGGGCCTCGACGACGGCCTCTTCGAGCATGACGGCCAGATCACCAAGCACGAGGTCCGCGCCCTGACGCTTTCGGCGCTCGCGCCGCGACGCGGTGAACTGCTGTGGGATGTCGGTGCCGGTTCCGGCTCCATCGGCATCGAATGGATGCTGGCCGACCCGTCGCTTCGCGCCATTGCAATCGAGGGTCATCGTGAGCGCGCTGCCCGGATCCGCCGGAACGCGAACAGTTTCGGCGTGCCGGGTCTTGCCGTGGTCGAGGGGGTAGCCCCTTCGGCGCTGGCCGGGCTTGCCGCACCGGATGCCGTCTTCATCGGTGGTGGCGGCAGCGAGACGGGGGTAATGGAGGTAGCGCTTGCAGGCCTCAAACCCGGCGGACGGCTCATCGCCAATGCGGTGACGACCGAAATGGAAGCGGTGCTTCTCGCCCATCACGCGCGGCTCGGCGGATCGCTGATCCGCATCGATATCGCACGCGCTTCACCTGTCGGGCAGATGACAGGCTGGCGGCCGGCCATGCCGGTCACGCAATGGCGCTGGGTGAAGCCGGCCAATCAAACCGAGGATACAGAATGACCGTTCACTTCATCGGCGCCGGTCCGGGCGCTGCCGACCTGATTACCGTGCGCGGCCGTGATCTCATCGGCAAATGCCCGGTCTGCCTCTATGCAGGCTCCATCGTCTCGCCGGAACTGCTGCAATATTGCCCGCCCGGCGCGCGCATCGTCGATACGGCGCCGATGTCACTCGACGAGATCGAAGCGGAATATGTCCGTGCCGCCGAAGCGGGCGAGGACGTGGCGCGGCTCCATTCCGGCGACCTTTCCGTCTGGAGCGCCGTCGCCGAGCAGATCCGCCGCCTCGAAAAGCACGGCATCGCCTATACGATGACGCCGGGCGTGCCGTCCTTTGCGGCCGCCGCCGCCGCCCTCGGGCGCGAACTCACCATTCCGGCCGTCGCGCAGAGCCTCGTGCTCACCCGCGTTTCCGGCCGCGCCTCGCCCATGCCAGGTCGCGAGACGCTGGAAGGGTTCGGCGCGACGGGCGCGACGCTCGCCATCCACCTCGCCATCCATGCGCTGAACAAGGTGGTCGAGGACCTGACGCCGCTCTATGGCGCCGATTGCCCGGTGGCGATCGTCGTCAAGGCTTCCTGGCCGGACGAGCGCGTGGTGCGCGGCACACTGGCCGATATCGTGGCGCAGGTCGCGCAAGAGCCGATCGAACGCACGGCGCTGATCTTCGTCGGACGCACGCTGGCGGCGGAGGATTTTCGCGAAAGCTCGCTCTACGATCCCGCCTACCAGCGCCGCTTCCGCGGCCGAGGCGATTAAAGCAGGTCCTCGAATGCCAGGGCGACCTTGGAGCGGTAGCGCTCCTTGTGCCGCAGCAGGCGGAAGGCGCGTTCGGGCAGGTCGAAGGCAATCGGTGCGAGCCGGCCGGCGGCAAGGTCGTCCCGCACGACGAATTCCGAAACGGCCGTCAGCGCATTGCCGCAAAGCACCGCGCTGCGCACCGCCTCGTTGGACGGGAGCGACAGCGCGATATCCAGAGTTTCCTCGTCGAGCACCGATGTCAGGGCGCTACGCGTACCGGAACCGGGTTCGCGCAGCACCCAGCGCGCTCTGGCAAGATCGTCGGGCGTGACGGGTTTTTCCGCCAGCGGATGACCGGACGGCGCGACGATGACGACCCGGTCGCGGGCGACGATGCGTTGCGATAGTGCAGGGTGATCCACCTCGCCCTCAACGAAGCCCAGCTCCGCCCGGCCGCCGAGAATGGCGTCGGCCACCTGCTCCGTGTTGCCGCTCATCATGCGGATATCGATTGCCGGATAGGATTGGCGAAAGCGCATGAGGCGTGGCGGCAGCCAGTAGCCGCCGGCAGTCTGGCTGGCGGCCAGCGCCAGCGTGCCGCGCTTCAGCCCGCCGATTTCGGTGAGGAAGAGGTCGGCGCTTTGCGCACGGGCGAGCGTCGCCCTTGCCTCCGGCAGGAAGGCGAGCCCCGCCTCCGTCAGTTCGATCCGCCGCCCCGTCCTGTGGAACAGGGCCGTCGCGTAGCGCTCCTCCAGCACGCGGATTGCCGAACTGACGGCCGAAGGCGTGAGGTTCAGCGCCTCCGCCGCGCGGGTCAGATGTTCCCGCTCCGCCACCGCGACAAAGATACGGAGTTGTTCCAGTGTCATCATTGTTCGATCCAGTCGAATGAAACATCCGATATTTACCGATGGATCGAACGGTTTTTCAAGCGCACTGTCGGCGCATGGAAAAAATGCCTAACAAACAAACGATCCTTGGAATTCGCGCCTTGCTGCCGGGCATAGTTCTGTCGGCCTTCATTTCCGGCCTTGCAGTGCTTGCCGAACGGCTGGAATTGCGGCTGACGGGGGGCGCGTGGATCGAGGCGCTGGTGCTGGCGATCCTGATCGGCGCCTTTGCCCGGCTGCTGATCCGCCGGCCGGAAGCCTTCGATCCCGGCATCGCCTTTTCGGCGAAGTATTTTCTGGAAGTGGCCATCGTGCTGCTCGGCGCCGGCGTCAGCGCTTCGGCGATCGCGGGCCTGGGCTTGCCGCTGATCGGCGCCATTGCGGCAGTGGTGGCGGTGGCTCTGGTCGCCAGCTATGGAATCGGCCGTGGGCTCGGCCTGTCCCGCCGCGTCGCGCTGCTGGTCGCCTGCGGCAATTCCATCTGCGGCAATTCGGCGATCGCCGCGACCGCGCCGGTCATCCGCGCCGATGCGCAGGACGTCGCTTCCTCCATCGCCTTCACCGCGGTGCTCGGCATGGTCACGGTGCTGCTGCTGCCGGTGCTGGTGCCGCTGCTCGGCCTGTCGGCGACGGGCTATGGCGTGATGGCCGGCATGACGGTCTATGCGGTGCCGCAGGTCCTGGCGGCGACGGCGCCGGTTTCCGCGCTCAGCATCCAGATCGGCACCTTCGTCAAGCTGGTGCGCGTGCTGATGCTCGGGCCTGTCGTCTTCGTGCTGTCGCTCGCCGCGGGCACCGCGGGCGGCCGCCGCCCGGCGCTGCACCGGCTCGTGCCGTGGTTCATCCTCGGCTTTCTCGTCATGCTCGCCGCGCGCAGTTTCGGCCTCATCGATGCCGGGCTGGCGGAGGCCATGAGCAAGGCCGCGACGGTGCTGACCATCCTCTCCATGGCGGCGCTCGGCCTCGGCATCGATCTCCGGCGCGTGATGCGCGCGGGGCCTCGGGTGACGGCCGCAGTCGTGCTGTCGCTCGGCGTGCTGGTTGTCGCCAGCTACGCCATGGTGCTCCAGCTGGGCCTTGCGACGGCCTGATCCGCCTCAGGCCGCGTTGTCGCGAACGGGCGCCGGCACGTAGTTGAGCACCGGTCCGAGCCAGCGTTCCACCTCGGCCACCGCCATGCCCTTGCGGCGCGCATAGTCTTCCGTCTGGTCGCGCTCCACCTTGGCGACGCCGAAATAGTAGCTTTCGGGCGAGCCGATATAGAGGCCGGAGACGGAAGAGCCGGGCCACATGGCGTAGCTCTCCGTCAGGGTGACGCCGATTTCCTTTTCCGCGTCGAGCAGACGGAACAGCGTCGTCTTCTCCGTATGGTCCGGCTGGGCGGGATAGCCCGGCGCGGGGCGGATGCCGGCATAGGGCTCGCCGATCAGCTCCGTCGGGGCAAAGGCCTCGTCCGGTGCGTAGCCCCACAGTTCCTTGCGCACGACTTCGTGCATGCGCTCGGCGAAGGCTTCGGCGAAACGGTCGGCCAGCGCTTTGACGAGGATCGAGGAATAGTCGTCGTTCGCCCGCTCGAAACGCTCGGCAATGGCGATCTCGCCGATGCCGGCGGTGACGACGAAGCCGCCGAGATAGTCCTGCTTGCCGCTGTCGACCGGCGCGACGAAATCGGAAAGCGCGAGATTCGGCCGGCCGTCCCGCTTGGAAAGCTGCTGGCGGAGCGTGAAGAAGGTGGCGACGTCTTCCTGGCGCGCCTCGTCGGTAAACAGGCGGATGTCGTCGCCATCAGCGCCCGCCGGCCAGAAGCCGACGACCGCCTTCGGGGTGAACCACTTCTCCGAGATGATCTGCTCCAGCATCGCCTGCGCATCGGCAAACAGCTGGCGGGCGGCGGCGCCCTGCTTCTCGTCGTCGAGGATCTTGGGATAGACGCCCTTCAGCTCCCAGGTCTGGAAGAAGGGCGTCCAGTCGATATAGCGGGCCAGTTCGGCGAGATCCCAGTCCTGGAAGACGCGCGTGCCAAGGAAGGACGGCGTCTTGGGCTGGTAGGCGGACCAATCGGCCCTGAAGGCGTTCTCGCGGGCCTTTGCGATGGGAAGGCGCTGCTTTTCCGCTTCGCTGCGGGCATGGGCGTCGGCAACCTTGCGGTATTCCGCCTTCAGCGTCTCCACATAGCCGGGCTTCATCTCGGCCGACAGGAGGCTGCCGACGACGCCGACCGCGCGGCTCGCATCGGTGACATAGATCGTCTGGCCCCGGTCATAGCGCGGGTGGATCTTGACGGCCGTATGCACGCGGCTCGTCGTCGCCCCGCCGATGAGAAGGGGGATGTCGAAGCCCTCGCGCTCCATTTCGGCGGCGACATGCACCATCTCGTCGAGCGAGGGGGTGATGAGGCCGGAAAGGCCGATCATGTCGACCTTTTCGGCCTTTGCCGTTTCGAGGATCCTGGTTGCCGGCACCATGACGCCGAGATCGATGATCTCGTAATTGTTGCAGGCCAGCACGACGCCGACGATGTTCTTGCCAATGTCGTGCACGTCGCCCTTGACGGTCGCCATCAGGATCTTTCCGGCGCTCTGCCGCTCGCCGCTGCCGCCGTTGGCAAGCTTCTCGGCCTCCATATAGGGTAGCAGCACGGCGACGGCCTGCTTCATCACGCGGGCGGATTTCACCACCTGCGGGAGGAACATCTTGCCCGCGCCGAACAGGTCGCCGACGACGTTCATGCCGGCCATCAGCGGGCCTTCGATGACGTGAAGCGGCCGCTCGGCATTCTGGCGGGCTTCCTCGGTGTCGATCTCGACGAATTCGGTGATGCCGTTGACAAGCGCGTGTTCCAGCCGCTTTTCCACCGGCCAGTCGCGCCAGGCAAGGTCGCGTTCCTTCGCTTCCTTGCCGCCCGCGCCCTTGAAGCGCTCGGCGATCTCCAGCATGCGTTCGGTCGCGGTGCCGCCGGCCTTGGGCGCGCGGTTCAGCACCACGTCCTCGCAGGCCTCGCGCAGCTCTGCCTCGATCGTGTCGTAGACGGCGAGCTGGCCGGCATTGACGATCCCCATGTCCATGCCCGCCTGGATGGCGTGGTAGAGGAAGACGGCGTGCATCGCCTCGCGCACCGGCTCGTTGCCGCGGAAGGAGAAGGAGAGGTTGGAAACGCCGCCGGAAATATGGACGTGCGGCAGCGTTGCGGTGATTTCGGCCGTCGCCTCGATGAAATCGACGCCGTAGTTGTCGTGTTCCTCGATGCCAGTGGCGACGGCAAAGATATTCGGGTCGAAGATGATGTCCTCCGGCGCAAGACCGGCGACTTCGGTGAGCAGCTTGTAGGCGCGGGTGCAGATCTCCACCTTGCGCGCCTTCGTATCGGCCTGGCCGGTCTCGTCGAAGGCCATGACCACGACGGCGGCGCCATAGGCGCGCACCAGTTTGGCGTGGTGCAGGAAGGCTTCCTCTCCCTCCTTGAGCGAAATCGAATTGACCAGCGGCTTGCCCTGCACGCATTTCAGGCCGGCCTCGATCACCTCCCATTTCGACGAATCGATCATCACGGGAACGCGGGCGATGTCCGGTTCGGCGGCAATCAGGTTCAGGTATTCCGTCATTGCCCGGGCGGAATCGATCAGGCCCTCATCCATGTTGATGTCGATGATCTGCGCGCCGTTCGCCACCTGGTCGCGGGCGACGTCGAGCGCGGCGGCGTAGTCGCCGGCGGTGATCAGCTTGCGGAATTTGGCGGAACCCGTGACGTTGGTGCGCTCGCCGACATTCACGAAGGGAATGGCGTCCGTCAGCGTGAAGGGTTCGAGGCCGGACAGGCGCATGTGGCGGGGAATGTCGGGAATGGCGCGCGGCGTGTGGCGCGCTGCCGCCTCGGCGATGGCGCGGATGTGGTCCGGCGTCGAACCGCAGCAGCCGCCGACGATATTGACCAGCCCGTCGCGCATGAAGCCCTCGATCTGGGCGGCCATTTCCTCCGGGCTCTCGTCATAGCCGCCGAAGGCGTTCGGCAGGCCGGCATTCGGATAGGCGCAGACGAAGGTCTGTGCGACGGAGGAGATTTCGGCAAGGTGCGCGCGCATGGCGTTGGCGCCGAGCGCGCAATTGAGGCCGATGGAGAAGGGGTCGGCATGGCGTACCGAATTCCAGAAGGCCTCCGGGGTTTGGCCGGAGAGGGTGCGGCCGGAAAGGTCGGTGATCGTGCCGGAGATCATGACGGGCAGCTCGATGCCCTTTTCCTCGAACACTTCGCGGGTGGCGAAGATTGCGGCCTTGGCGTTCAGCGTGTCGAAGATCGTCTCGATCAGGATGATATCGGCGCCGCCGTCGATGAGGCCGCGCAACTGGCCGGCATAGGCGGCGCGAAGGTCGTCGAAGGTGACGGCTCGGTAGCCGGGATTGTTGACATCAGGCGACATCGAGGCGGTGCGGTTCGTCGGCCCGAGCGCGCCGGCGACGAAGCGGCGGCGGCCGTCCTTTTCCTGCGCCCGCAAACCGGCCCGGCGGGCAAGGCGCGCGCCGTCGCGGTTGAGCTCGTAGACCATGTCTTCCATGCCGTAATCGGCCTGGGCGATGGTGGTGGAGGAGAAGGTGTTGGTTTCGAGGATGTCGGCGCCCGCAAGCGCATAGCGATAGTGGATGTCCTCGATCGCCCCCGGTTGGGTCAGCGTCAGCAGGTCGTTGTTGCCCTGCTGGTGGCAGGCGCAATTGTCGAAGCGGTCGCCGCGAAAGTCCTCTTCCACAAGCTTCAGCGTCTGGATTTCCGTGCCCATGGCGCCGTCGAGCACCAGGATGCGTTCCCGGGCTGCGGCCTGGAGCGCGGCCAGGATCTCCCGTCCGTTGCGCGGCGTCAGCTCGGGGCCAAACAGGGTGTCCAGGTGAGAATTGGCCATGATGAAGCCCTCCGGTGCAATATTCCTGCACCGGAGTCACATAAAGACATCTTTATGTCAATATGTGTTTGTGTTTGCGGGCCTAGTGCAGCGACCCGTCCGACCCCGCGAGCGAGGCGAACATGGTCCTGAGACGCGCGATATCCGGATCTGCACCGCCATATCGCGCCAGCTTCTGCACCTCCTTTCGCGCCTCGACAGCAAGGTCGGCGCCCCGCGGCTGCCAGAGCAGCCAGGAGATGAAGACGGATTCCGGCTTTCCGGTGCTGGAAGGCTGGTTTTCGGTGAATGCAAGCATTTGTTCCCCAATCGGAAATTGGGGGATGACCGGACGCACGCTGCTGGATTTTCGCCGAATGGCAAAAGCAAACGCACACCATTGGGACACCCCGCCCATGGACGTTACGAGCTGTCAGGGCAGGTCTCCTGGCTTGCGGGTCATAGCTTCTGTCTCGCCTTCCCGGTGTTTTGCACCAGTGGCATCAAGCGACAGCAACTCGCCGTTCACAGTTGCGGGGGCAGCGCCGGTCTTGGCGCTCCGTTAGGAGCATCGCACCGGCTTCCCTCTTAGCCTCCGAGCCGTAGACGACTCGGAAGACCCTGACGGCGGCCAGATTGTCGTGACGCTGCGGTCGAGTCAATGGCCGCCTCGGTCATGCACAGGGGCGGGAACTTTTCTTCGATCCGCGCATTTCCTCTTTTCCTGCACCATGTGCCGGCTCGCCATATGGGAGGGCTGGCGATTCATCAAAACCGTAGATGAGGGTCCATGCTGTGCCATCCGGTCCTGTTGACAGGTTGCAAGTCTTTGTCCTTACGGCTAAAAAATGCCGTTTTCATGCACCACGCGGCCAGGATGCCAACAAGCGTGTCGCCTGAGCCATCTCCATCCGTGAAGCGCCATGAGGGCGCGGTCCGGTGTCATGGCTGATCGCGGCACCGAGATGAAGCTTGCCCGCGAAAAACCCTTCGGCGCAAAGGCCGCCGCCGGATGGTTCCATATGGCCGGATCCAGAATCAGAAACATGCTCCTTCAAAATACGCCGCAAGCTCCGCGCGATGCCGATGCCAAGCAGATCGACTATAACGATTCGATCCGCGCTACCTATCTGACGCTGGAGGCGCTGGCCGCCTGCGGCGAAGCGCTTGCGCGCGACAAGACGGTATCCCTGCCCGGCTACCGCCCTTTCGAATTCCGGCCGCGGCACAAGGAAAACGAGAAGGAGATCTTCCGCGTCTACCAGGTGACCGCCAAGGACGTGGAGGCCGGTGCGCAGATCACGCCGGCTGCCGAATGGCTGCTCGACAACTACTATGTCATCGAAGAAGCGATCCAGGAGGTCCGGCGGGACTTTCCACGCCAGTTCTTCCGTCAGCTTCCCACCATCGAGGTCGACGGGCAGCAGATTCCGCGCACGCTGGCGCTTGCCTGGCTCTATGTCGCCCATACGCACAGCAATGCTTCCGAGGAAAGCCTGACCGCCTTCGTGCAGGGCTTCCAGAGACTGGATGCGCTGAAGATCGGCGAATTGTGGGCGCTGCCGTCCTTCGTCCGTTTCGTTCTGCTCGAAAACCTCCGCCGCATTTCCAGCCGCGTGGAGCGCTCGCGCAAGATGCGCTTCAAGGCGAACGAGGTGGCCGACGAACTGGTGCGCCTCAACGATCCGGAAAAGTGCATCGCGCAACTGTGCTCGATGGAGAGCTTTACCGAGGACAATACCTTCGTCATCCAGCTTCTCTATCGCCTGCGCGACGGCCTCCAGGCCTCTGGCGCGGTGATCCAGTGGCTGGAAGGCAAGATCGAGAGCCGCGGCAGCGACCTCGAGGAATTGATCGTTGCGGAAAACAACCGCCTTTCCTCCGGCAACGTCACGATGAGCTCGCTGATCAAGAGCCTGCGCACGCTGGACGATACGGAATGGCCGGTCTGGTTCGAGAGCGTCAGCCGCCTCGACGAGGCGCTGCGCCAAGGATCGGACTACAGCGATCTCGATTTCGGTTCGCGCAACAAATACCGCAATTCGATCGAGCGCTTTGCCCGCCGCTCGGGCAAGACCGAGCTGGAAGTCACCGAGACTGCACTCGCCATGACGGCGGAGGATAGCGCGGCGCATGGGCAGGACAGCGACCACGAGGTCAATGTCGCCGCCTTCCTCGTCGGCAAGAAGCGCAAGCTCCTCGAAAAGCGCATCGGCTACCGCCCGACGATCGTCCAGCGCATCGTGCGCCTCACCCGCAAGCTCGACTGGCTGGCGATCGCCGGCCCCAATATCGCCCTGACGCTGCTGGCGATGGTCGCGGTTTATTATTTCCTCGACCAGCTCGATATTCCCGATGGCGCATGGCTGATCATGCTCATCCTCTTTGCGCTGCCGGTGTCAGAAGGCGCGACGGGCCTTTTCAATACGCTCGTCACCCTCTTCGTGCCCCCCTCGCGCCTGGTCGGCTACGAGTTCAAGGACGGCATTCCGCAAGATGCGCGTACCCTTGTCGCCGTGCCCTGTCTGATTTCCAAGCGCGACCATGTCGATGAACTGGTGCGCAATCTTGAGGTCCACTATCTCGCCAATCCGCGCGGCGAGATCTACTTCGCACTGATCAGCGACTGGGCCGATAGCCAGGTAGAGGAAACGCCGGCCGATCTCGACGTGTTCGACTATGCCAGGCGCGAGATTGCAGCGCTCTCCGACCGCTACGGACAGGACGGCCGCACGCGCTTCTACTTCCTGCACCGCCGCCGCCTCTACAATCCGTCGGAAGGCGCGTGGATGGGCTGGGAGCGCAAGCGCGGCAAGCTGCACGAGCTCAACCTTCTGCTGCGCGGCGATGGCGATACGACTTTCCTGCCGGGCGCCAACATCGTCCCGGCGGATGTCAAATATGTCATGACGCTCGATTCCGACACGCGCCTGATGCGCGATGCGGTGACGAAGCTCGTCGGCAAGATGCACCACCCGATCAACCGCCCCGTCATCGACGAAGCGACGGGCAGGATCACGGCCGGCTATTCCATTCTCCAGCCGCGCGTCACGCCCTCGCTGACAACAGGCAAGGAAGCTTCCACCTTCCAGCGTATCTTTTCCGCCGACCGCGGCGTCGATCCTTATGTCTTCACCGTTTCCGACGTCTACCAGGACCTTGCCGGCGAAGGCACGTTCACCGGCAAGGGCCTCTACCACGTCGACGCCTTCGAGGCCGCCGTGAAGGGCCGCATCGCGGAGAACTCGGTGCTGAGCCATGACCTGCTCGAAGGCTCGCTCTCGCATTGCGCGCTGGTGACGGATGTCGAACTCGTCGAGGATTTCCCGACACGCTACGGCGTGGAAACCTCGCGCCAGCACCGCTGGGCGCGGGGCGATTGGCAGCTCCTGCCCTATCTGTTCAGCCCGTCGAGCGGGATTTCCATGCTCGGCCGCTGGAAGATGTACGACAACCTGCGCCGCAGCCTCATCCCGATTGCCTGGCTCGTCGCCTCCGTCATGGGCTGGTACTACATGGAGCCGCGCCAGGCGCTCATCTGGCAGCTCGTGCTGATCTTCCTGCTCTTCGTCGCCCCGACGCTCTCGCTGATCTCGGGCATCATGCCGCGCAGCAGCGACATCGTCGCGCGCGCCCATGTGCATCGCGTCTTTTCCGATATCCGCGCCGCCAATGCCCAGGTTGCGCTGCGCATCGCCTTCCTCGCCCATTCGGCGGCGTTGATGGCCGATGCCATTGCCCGCTCGGTCTACCGCACCTTCGTCAGCCGCAAGCTGATGCTGGAATGGCGCACGGCCGCGCAGGCCGACAGCCTCGCGCGCGGCGGCATCCTCGCCCACTACAAGTCGATGTGGCAGGCGCCGGCGCTGGCCGTCATTTCGGTGGCGCTCGCCATGATCTCGAGCACGGGCTTGCCCTTCATCGGTATTCCCTTTGCCCTCGTCTGGGCGCTCTCGCCGATGATCGCCTGGTATGTCAGCCAGACGGCGGAGACCGAGGACCAGCTTGCCGTCTCCGATCATGTTGCCGCCGAACTGCGCAAGATCGCGCGGCGGACCTGGCGCTATTTCGAGGAATTCGTCACCGTCGAGCAGCATTTCCTGCCGCCGGACAATTTCCAGGAAACGCCCCAGCCGGTGCTTGCCGAACGCACCTCGCCGACCAATATCGGCGTCTACCTGCTCTCGGTCATCTCCGCGCGCGATTTTGGATGGCTCAGTTTCGAGGAGGCGGTGCACCGTCTCGAGCAGACCATCGCCACGGTTGACGGCATGCCGAAATATCGCGGCCATCTCTACAACTGGTATCGTACCAACACGCTGGAAACGCTCGGCCCCCGCTATATCTCGGCGGTCGACAGCGGAAACCTCGCCGGCCACCTCATCGCCGTCTCGTCCATGTGCCGCGAATGGGCCGAAGCCCCCTCCGCGCATCT
Source organism: Shinella sp. (assembly GCF_049651085.1). Taxonomy (GTDB): domain Bacteria; phylum Pseudomonadota; class Alphaproteobacteria; order Rhizobiales; family Rhizobiaceae; genus Shinella. The sequence continues at coordinate 27,161 of NZ_JBASBL010000011.1, read as the reverse complement.
TCAGGGCAGCCTGGACGGCATCGGCGACGTCGCCGCGATCCTCTCCGAGACGCTGACGCAGCTGCCGGACGACCGCAAGACCGTCCGACCGCTCCGTCACCTGATCGAGGAGCGCATCGAGGGCTTCCACAACGCGCTCGCCGCCGTCAAGCGAGAGCACGAATTCGCCTCCATCCGCGTCATCAACCTCTCGGTGCTGGCGCGCGACGTCAACAAGCTGATCGTCAACCTGGATCACGAGATCAGGTCGTCCGAAAGCGGCGAGCTGGCCAAATGGGCCGGCGCACTGGTCGCCACCTGCGAGGCGCATATCGCCGACAGCGTCTTCGACCTCGGCAGCATCGAGCAGCTGCGCGATCGCCTGATCGTGCTGCGCGACCGCTCGCGCGACATCGCCTTCTCGATGGATTTCGGCTTCCTCTTCCGGCCGGAACGCCGCCTGCTCTCCATCGGCTACCGCGTGGAGACGAACGAGCTGGATGAGGCCTGCTACGACCTGCTCGCCTCAGAGGCGCGCCTCACCAGCCTCTTTGCCATTGCCAAGGGAGACCTTCCCACCGAGCACTGGTACAAGCTCGGCCGTCCGGTCGTACCGGTCGGCTCGCGCGGCGCGCTCGTCTCCTGGTCGGGCTCGATGTTCGAGTATCTCATGCCGCCGCTCGTCATGCAGGAACGCCAGGGCGGCATCCTCAACCAGACGAACAATCTGGTGGTCGTCGAGCAGATGAACCACGGCCGTCGCCTCGGCACGCCGTGGGGTATTTCGGAAGCGGCCTTCAACGCCCGCGACCATGAGCTGACCTACCAATATACCAATTTCGGCGTGCCGACGCTCGGCCTCAAGCGCGGCCTCGGCCAGAATGCCGTCATCGCGCCCTATGCCTCGCTGCTTGCCGCGCAATATGCGCCGAAGGAAGCGCTCGAAAACCTCGAGCGCCTGCGCAAGCTCGGCGCGCTCGGCGTCTACGGATTCCACGATGCGGTCGACTTCACGCCGACCCGCGTGCCGGAGGGCAAGACCTGCGCCGTGGTGAAGAACTACATGGCGCACCATCACGGCATGTCCATTGCCGCCGTCGCCAACGTCGTCTTCAACGGCGCGCTGCGCGAGCGCTTCCATGCCGACCCCGTCATCGAGGCGGCCGAACTGCTGCTGCAGGAAAAGGCACCGCGCGACATTCCGGTCATCAACGCCAAGCGTGAGCCGGAAACCGTCGGCAGCACCCAGGCCGACCTCCTGCGCCCGGAAATCCGTATCTTCAAGGATCCGATCTCGCGCGAACGCGAGACGGTGTTCCTGTCGAACGGCCACTATTCGGTCATGCTGACGGCGACCGGCGCGGGCTATTCGCGCTGGAACGGCCAGTCCGTCACGCGCTGGAAGCCCGACCCGACGGAAGACCGCTGGGGCTCCTTCATCTTCCTGCGCGATACGGCGACGAACGAATGGTGGTCCGCCACCGCCGAGCCGAAGCGCATCGAAGGCGAGGAAACGAAAACCCAGTTCGGCGACGACAAGGCGGAATTCATCAAGACCGTCGGCAAGCTGACGAGCGAGGTCGAGTGTATCGTCGCCACCGAGCATGATGCCGAAGGCCGCCGCCTGACGCTGCTCAACACCGGCACGGAAGACCGCTTCATCGAAGTGACCTCCTATATGGAGCCGGTGATTTCGACGGACGACGCCGACAGCGCCCATCCGCTCTTCTCGAAGATGTTCGTGCGCACCGAGATCGGCGAGCGCGGCGATGTCATCCGCGCCGAACGCCAGAAACGGAACCCGAACGAGCCGGACATGGCGATCGCCCACCTGATCGTCGACAGCGCAGGTCCCTCGCGCCGCACCGAGGTGGAGACGGACCGCCGCCGCTTCATCGGCCGCGGCCGCTCGCTGGCGACCGCCGCCGCCTTCGATGCCGGCGCACAGCTTTCCGGTACGGACGGCCTCACGCTCGACCCGATCATGGCGCTGCGCCGCGTGGTGCGGGTGCCGGCCGGCAAGAAGGTCAAGGTCATCTTCTGGACCATTTCCGCCCCGAGCCGTACCGAGGTGGACGCCGCCATCGACCGCTACCGTCACCCGGACACCTTCAACCACGAAATGATCCATGCCTGGACCCGCTCGCAGGTGCATTTGCGCCATGTCGGCGTGACCTCGCAGGAGGCCGCGAGCTTCCAGATGCTCGGCCGCTACCTCACCTATCCGGACATGCATCTTCGCGCCGATGCCGGCACCATCGAGACGGGGCTTACCGCGCAGTCGGCGCTGTGGCCGCTGGCCATTTCCGGCGATTTCCCGATCTTCGTGCTGCGCATCAACGAAGAGGCCGACCTCGACGTTGCCCGCGAGGCGCTGCGCGCGCAGGAATATCTTCGCCACCGGGGCGTCACGGCCGATCTCGTCATTCTCAACGAGCGGTCCTCCTCCTATGCGCAGGACATGCAGCACACGCTCGACCAGATGTGCGAAAACCTGCGCATGCGCGGGCAGTCCGATGGCGTGCGCCAGCATGTCTTCACGGTCCGCCGCGACCTGATGGAAGGCTCGACCTGGCAGGCGCTGCTGGCGACGGCCCGCGCCGTCTTCCATGCGCGAAACGGATCGATTGCCGATCAGGTCGCCCGCACCGCATCTCTCTTCTCGACGCCGCGCGACGAGGTGGAGACGACCGCGGAAGCGCCGTTGCCAAAGCTTTCCGCACCGGCCGGTGAACCTGTCGCCATCGACGGCGAGGGCCTTTCCTTCTGGAACGGGTTCGGCGGCTTCAATGATGACCGCCGCGAATATGCCGTGCGGCTGCGCGGCGGCGAAGCGACGCCGCAGCCGTGGATCAACGTCATCGCCAATCGCGAATTCGGCTTCCATGTCTCGGCCGAAGGGGCCGGTTTCACCTGGAGCCGCAATTCGCGCGATTTCCAGCTGACGCCCTGGACCAACGATCCGGTCATCAACCGTCCCGGCGAGGCCTTCTACGTGCGGGATCGCGCGCGCGGCACGGTGATGACACCTTTCGCGGCGCTCTCGCGCAAGGCGACGGTGAAGTTCGAGACCTGGCACGGCCTCGGCTACACCGCCTTCCGTAGCTGGGAGGACGATATCGAGCTCGATCTGGTGCAGACCGTCGACCCGCAGGACCCGGTCAAGTATTCGCGCCTCGTCGTGAAGAACACCGGCGATACCGAACGCAGCCTCTCCGTCTACGGCTATGTCGAATGGGTGCTGGGCAACAATCCCGTCAAAACCGCGCCCTTCGTGCTGACAAGCCATGACGAGGAGAGCGGCGCGCTCTTTGCGACCAACCCCTACAGCCTCGGTTTCGCCGGCCGGACAAGCTTTTTCGCTGTCGATGCGCCGCTTGCGGGCTTCACCGCGAGGCGTCGCGACTTCATTGGCCGGACCGGCGACATCGTCCAGCCGGCGGCCGTTGCAACGGGGCAGGCGCTTTCCGGCAATGCCGACGGTCTTGGCGATCCCTGCGCGGCGCTTTCCGTGGATATCGTGCTGAAACCGGGCGAGAAGCGCGAGCTTGTCTTCGTGCTCGGCGATACGGCGGATGCCGACAGCGCCCGCGCGCTTGCGGGCAAGGCGCGTGACGCCGATTTCGATACGGTCATGGCGTCCACACGGGCCTTCTGGGAGAACTTCACCGGCGCGCTTCAGGTCAGGACGCCGGATGCGGCGCTCGACCGCATGGTCAACGACTGGCTGCCCTATCAGGCGCTGGGCTGCCGTATCATGGCGCGTTCCGCCTTCTATCAGGCGAGCGGCGCCTATGGCTTCCGTGACCAGTTGCAGGATACGCTTGCCTTCATCCTGCATCGTCCGGAACTTGCCCGGGCGCAGATACTCAACGCCGCCTCGCGCCAGTTCGTCGAGGGCGACGTGCAGCATTGGTGGCTGCCGGACAGCGGCGCGGGCGTGCGCACGATGATTTCCGACGACGTGGTCTGGCTTGCCCATGCGGTGGAATATTATTGCCGCGTCACCGGCGACCGCGACGTGCTCGACGAGAGGCTTGCCTTTATCGAGGGTGCGCCGCTCGCCGAGGGGCAGCACGATGCCTTCTTCACGCCGGATCGCTCGGGAGAGGAAGCGCCGCTTTACGACCATTGCGCCCGCGCGCTCGACCTCGCCCTCCGGCGTACCGGGGAGAACGGCCTGCCGCTGATCCTCGGCGGCGACTGGAACGACGGCATGAACCGCGTCGGCGAGGCCGGTCGCGGCACCAGCGTCTGGCTCGGCTGGTTCCTCGCCGGCACGCTGCGCGGCTTCATCCCGATCGCCCGCGAGCGCGGCGATCATGGCCGCGCCGACCAGTGGGAAGGCCATCTCGGTCGCCTGAAGCAGGCCCTCGAAACCGCGGGCTGGGATGGCGGCTACTATCGTCGCGGCTACTATGACGATGGAACGCCGCTCGGCTCAGCCGACAGCGCGGAATGCCGCATCGATTCCATCGCGCAGAGCTGGAGCGTGCTCTCCGGCGAGGGCGACAAGCAGCGTTCGCGTCAGGCGATGGATGCCGTCATGGCCGAACTCGTCGACAGGGAGAACGGCATCATCCGCCTGTTCACCCCGCCGCTTTCCGAAACCCCGCAGGATCCGGGCTATATCAAGGCCTATCCGCCGGGCGTGCGCGAAAACGGTGGCCAGTATACCCATGCCGCGACCTGGGTCGTGCTGGCGCTGGCGCGACAGGGCCGGGGCGATGACGCCTATGCCTGCCTCGACCTCCTCAACCCGGTCAAGCACGCGCTCGACGCGGAGGCTGCCGAACGCTACCGCGTCGAGCCCTATGTGGTGGCGGCCGACGTCTATGGCGAAGGCGAGGGTACGGGCAGGGGAGGCTGGAGCTGGTATACCGGTTCTGCCGGCTGGCTCTACCGCGCGGCTGTCGAGGGCATCCTCGGTATCCGCAAGGAGGGTAATCGCCTCTTCGTCGACCCGGTGCTGCCGGCAGCATGGAGCGGCTACAGCGCGACGTTGACGCTGGACGGCAGGAAGCTGTCGATCCGTGTCGATCGCCTCGATGACGGCGGATGGCAGGCAATTGTGAACGGTGCCGTCATCAAATCTTCAAACGAGGGCTATTTGCTCTGATCCACATGATGTGGATCGGAGCGCTATGACAGACAGACATGGACCGGTGGGCGTCGTGCCGCGGCAACGCGACACACGCCTCGACGTCTTCCGGGCCCTCGCCCTCCTGACGATCTTCGTCAATCACGTTCCGGGCCAGTATCTGGAACACCTGACGCACAAGAATTTCGGCTTCTCCGATTCGGCGGAAGCCTTCGTGCTGATCTCCGGCATGTCCGTCGGCCTTGCCTACGGGGCCCGCTTTGTCGTCGGCGAGCGGCTGGCCGTGACGTTGCGCATCCTGCGCCGGGCGCTGACGCTCTATGTCGCGCATATCATGACCAGCATCATCACCTTCGCCATCTTCGCGGGCGGGGCGCTGTGGTTCTCACGGCCGGATCTTCTCTCGGAGATCAACCTGCGTGCCGTCGTCGACCGCACCGAGCAGGGCGTCGTCAGCATGGTGCTGCTCGGCCACCAGTTCGGCTACAACAACATCCTCTCCATGTATGCCGCGCTATTCCTGATGCTGCCCGGCTTCCTCTGGCTCTACCGGCGAAGCTCGCGTCTGCTGCTTGCCGTGTCCGGCACCATCTGGCTCTGTGCCGGCATCTGGCGGATCGCCCCGTCGAACTTTCTCGACGACGGCTACTGGTTCCTCAACCCGCTTTCCTGGCAGTTTCTCTTCGTCATCGGCTTTGTCGGTGTCCTGCGGGCGAAGGCGAAGGGGTTTGCGCGCAATCCCGTTCTGATGATTCTGGCGGCGGCCTATCTTGTCGTTTCGCTGCTTTGGGTCGTGTTGTCGTGGTGGAGCATCGACATCTCCTATGGGCTGCCAGCGGTGCTGACCGGTTTCGACAAGACGTTCCTGTCGATCAGCCGCCTCCTGCATGTGCTGGCTGGCGCCTATCTGGTGGCGACCATCCCGTTCCTGTCGAACTGGGCCGCCCTGCCGCTGTCCCATCCGCTGGTCGCCATCGGCCGGCATTCGCTGGCCGTCTTCGTCTTCGGCACCATCCTTGCCATGGCGGGTCAGGTGTTGATGTTCGTGACGGGCAAGAACCCGCTGTTCGGCACGCTCTATGCCGTCGCGGGCATTGCCCTGCATTTCGCCTATGCCCGCTATCTCGACTGGCAGGCTGCCGTCATCAGCCAGAACGCAAAACGGCAGGGCCTGCAGGCCCTGCCGGTAAAAAGTCGCGATACCCGAAAGCGGTAGGGCCGTCAGGCGGCCGTGTAGCTCTTGCGAACGTCGTCGTCCGTCAGGATGCCGCTCGCCCTCAGGAGTGCGGCGAAGCGGCCGTTGCTATGGCTGAGGTCGCTGAACGTGCCCATCTCGGCGATCTGGCCGTGATCCATGAACACGACGAGATCGGCCTCGCGAACCGTCGACAGGCGGTGTGCGATGATGAAGGTCGTGCGGTTGCGGCGCAGTGAATCGATCGCCGTCTTCACGCGGGCTTCCGTTTCCACGTCGAGCGCGCTGGTCGCCTCGTCGAGCACGAGGATCGGCGCGTTCTTGAGGATGGCGCGGGCAATCGCGATGCGCTGGCGCTCGCCGCCGGAAAGCCGGTTGCCGCGCTCGCCGACATGGGTCTCATAACCGCTCTGGCGCGAGGTGATGAAGTCGTTCGCCGCCGCTGCTTCCGCAGCCGCCATGATCTCCTCCTCCGTCGCACCCTCGCGGCCGAGACGGATATTGTCGGAAATCGAGCGGTTGAGCAGGCCCGCATCCTGGAACACGGTGGCGATCGAGCGGCGCAGCGACTTGCGCGTCACCTTCGAAATATCGATGCCGTCGATGAGGATCTGGCCGGAATTCGGCTCGTAGACGCGTTGCAGCAGGTTGACCAGCGTCGTCTTGCCAGCGCCCGTCGGGCCGACGATGGCGACGGTCTGGCCGGCCTCAACGGTGAAGGACACGTCGCGCACGCCCTGCGTCGCATTGGCGAAGTCGAAGCTGACATTGCGATACTCGATCTTGCCCTTGACGTCGCCGAGATCGCCGGCGCCGGCGAGTTCCTCGCGGTCCTTCACGGCGTCTTCCAGCGTGAAGAAGTCTTCCAGCTTGGCGCGGGCCTCGAAGATCTGCGTGGCAAACGCCTTCATCTGGTCCAGGCGGCCGATGAGCAGGCCGGCAAAGCCGATGAAGGCGATGACGTCGCCGACCCGGATTTCGCCGCGCTGCACGAGCACCGTGCCGATGACCAGGATCGTCATCATGGAGATGGTCGAGGCGATGCGGTTGAGCGCGCTGGCCAGCGCCCACCAGTCGAGCACGGGGAACTGCGCGTTGATCAGCCGCTCGGCAAAACGCTTCAATTCGCGCGTCTCGGCCTCGATGCGGTTGTAGCTGTGCACGACCGAGACGTTGCTGATGGAGTCAGACACGTGTGAGAAAACGGTGTGGTAGTGGTTCTCGACCGAGGCCTGGCCTTCGCGCGTGCGGTTCATCACCATCTTGCCGATGATGACATAGAGCACGCCGAGCACGACCAGCACCAGCGACAGGCGGTAGTCCATCGCAAAGGCGGTCGGGACAAGAAGGACGAGCGCCACGGCGGTGGCCAGATGCGTGCGCATGAATTCGAGCCAGAGGCCGAACAGCGTCTCGCAGGCGCGCAGCAGCGTGTGCAGGGCGTTGGAGGTGCCGCGCTGGCTATGCCAGGCAAGCGGCATGGATATGATGCGGCCGAAGGCTTCCGTCAGAAGGTTCGCGCGCCGGCCATGCGCCAGCCGGTCGGCCTCGCGGGCGACAAGCACATAGGCGATGGTGTTGAACAGGCCGAAGCCCGCCCACATCAAAAGCATGGGCGTGACGTCGCCCTTTGTCGATATGGCATCGATGATGCGGCCGAACAGGATCGGCTCGGCGATGGTGATTACCGCGAGCACCACGTTGGCCGCAACCACCAGTCCGACGCGAACCTTGTAGATGCCGAGATAGCTGAGAGCTCTTGCATAAACCTGAAACAAAGACACGGGAGCGAAGCCTTTCCGGCAGTACCTTGGTGTTGTGCGTAAAACGCAGTTTCATGCCTCTTCGCTGCGGGGTCTGCTCAGCGGAAGGGGCAAAACTTCTTGGTGGAACGGCAAATTTGAGGAAGAGCCTGAAATTTTGCCTGATTTTGCGATTTGCGTGTCGCGATACCCTTGGAGCGATTGATTTTCATCCTGTGTTCCTGCCAATTGTATGTGGGGCAACATGAACGGGACATGACTGGTCTTTTGGAGCGGGCCAGCAAGTTCAGGTATTCATCAGGGCGCCTTGGCGCTAGGGACACATGAAAATCAACCTGCTGGTGCAATTCCTTGCACTGATTGACGAATTGCGTGACCGAGAGGAGGCGACGTCCGAGTTCGAGCGTCTTCTGGCTCTCTACGGATTCGAATATTACGGGTTGATTCAGGCGCCGCGGCCCGTGAAGAACCCGGAGACCCTGCTTCTGGCGGGCCGCTTGCCCGATGGTTGGCTGGAGACCTATCTGCGCAAGCGCTACATGCAGGTCGATCCCACCGTGCGCTATCTCGGTCATGCGCAGGAAGGCTTTCGCTGGCGCGATACGCTCTCTGCCTTCCGCGCAAGCCCGCATCGCAAGCGCATGGAACGCATGATGGTGGATGCGCGCCAGAACGGGCTGGAGGATGGCTACATGTTCCCCGTCCACGGCCGGCGCGGCCTCATCGGCTGCCTCAGCCTCTGTGGCAAGCCGGTCGATCTGGAGGAAATCGAGGTGGGGCTGTTCGACAGCATCGCCCGCCGGCTCTATTGGAAGTTCATCCATGCTGCCGACCCGGAAGCGGCGGCGCGGCTCTCGGCGGTTGTCGATGTCGAATTGACGCGCCGCGAAATGGAGGCGCTGAGCCTGCTTGCCGAAGGCATGACCTCGAACGAGATCGGCCGTGTCCTTGGAATTTCCAGCCATACGGTGGACTGGTATATGAACGGCATCCAGCTAAAGCTCGGTGCGCGCAACCGGCACCATGCCACCGCCATCGCCTTTCGGCTCGGTCTTGTCTCCTGACCGTCATATTTCTTTTGCCGAACAGCCACTCCAAAATTGAACTTTGAAAATTACCCGCTAATAATTCTCTTCGCGGGTGCAGCATTTCCCGTTTCGAGTCCCTGAGGAGTCCGATTTGCCAATTTCCAAGATCCTTGTCGCCAACCGTTCTGAAATCGCCATCCGTGTGTTCCGCGCGGCCAATGAACTGGGGCTCAAAACGGTCGCGATATGGGCGGAAGAGGACAAACTTGCGCTGCACCGCTTCAAGGCGGACGAAAGCTACCAGATCGGCCGCGGTGCGCATCTCGAGCGTGATCTCGGGCCGATCGAAAGCTATCTCTCGATCGACGAGGTGATCCGCGTCGCCAGGCTCTCCGGCGCCGATGCGATCCATCCGGGCTATGGCCTGCTTTCGGAAAGCCCGGAGTTCGTCGATGCCTGCGATGCCGCCGGCATCACCTTCATCGGCCCGCGGCCGGATACGATGCGCCGGCTCGGCAACAAGGTCGCCGCGCGCAACCTCGCCATTTCCGTCGGCGTGCCGGTCGTGCCCGCCACCGATCCGCTGCCGGAGGACGAAAAGGAAATCCATCGCCTTGCCGCCGAAATCGGCTATCCGGTGATGCTCAAGGCCTCATGGGGCGGCGGGGGGCGCGGCATGCGCGCCATCCGCGACCCGAAAGACCTTATCCGCGAGGTGACGGAAGCCAAGCGCGAGGCGAAGGCCGCCTTCGGCAAGGACGAGGTTTATCTCGAAAAGCTTGTCGAGCGCGCCCGCCACGTCGAAAGCCAGATCCTTGGCGATACGCACGGCAATGTCGTGCATCTCTTCGAGCGTGACTGCTCCATCCAGCGCCGCAACCAGAAGGTCGTCGAGCGCGCGCCCGCTCCCTATCTCACTGAAGCGCAGCGCCGGGAGCTTGCCGACTATTCGCTGAAGATCGCACGGGCGACCAACTATATCGGCGCCGGCACGGTCGAGTATCTGATGGATGTCGACAGCGGCAAGTTCTACTTCATCGAGGTCAACCCGCGCATCCAGGTCGAGCATACCGTCACGGAAGTCGTGACCGGCATCGATATCGTGAAGGCGCAGATCCATATCCTTGACGGCGAGGCGATCGGCACGCCGTCATCGGGCGTCCCGCGCCAGGAGGACATCCGCCTCAACGGCCACGCCCTGCAGTGCCGCATTACCACGGAAGATCCCGAACAGAACTTCATTCCGGACTATGGCCGCATCACCGGCTACCGCTCGGCCTCGGGCTTCGGCATCCGTCTCGACGGCGGCACGGCCTATCCCGGTGCCGTGATCACCCGCTTCTACGATCCGCTGCTCGTGAAGGTCACGGCCTGGGCGCCGAACCCGGTCGAGGCGATCACCCGCATGGATCGCGCGCTGCGCGAATTCCGTATCCGCGGCGTTGCGACCAACCTCACCTTCCTCGAGGCGATCATCAGCCACGAGGCGTTCCGCGACAACACCTACACGACCCGCTTCATCGACACGACGCCGGAACTGTTCCAGCAGGTCAAGCGCCAGGACCGCGCGACGAAGCTGCTCACCTATCTTGCCGATGTCACCGTCAACGGCCATCCGGAGGCAAAGGGCCGTCCGAGGCCGCCGGAGGATGTCGCCAGGCCTGTCGTGCCCTTCATCGAAAGCGAGATCGTCGCCGGCACCAAGCAGAAGCTCGATGAACTCGGCCCGAAGAAATTCGCCGAATGGCTGCGCGGCGAGAACCAGGTCTTCCTCACCGACACGACCATGCGCGATGGCCATCAGTCGCTGCTCGCCACCCGCATGCGCACGCATGATATCGCCCGCATCGCGGGCACCTATGCCCGCGCCCTGCCGCAGCTCTTCTCGCTGGAATGTTGGGGTGGGGCGACGTTCGACGTTTCCATGCGCTTCCTGACGGAAGACCCGTGGGAGCGTCTTGCCCGTGTGCGCGAGGATGCACCGAACCTGCTGCTCCAGATGCTGCTGCGCGGTGCGAACGGCGTCGGCTACAAGAACTATCCCGACAATGTCGTGAAATACTTCGTCCGTCAGGCGGCAAAGGGCGGCATCGACGTCTTCCGTGTCTTCGACTGCCTCAACTGGGTCGACAACATGCGCGTCTCGATGGATGCGGTGGCGGAAGAGAACCGCATCTGCGAAGCGGCGATCTGCTACACCGGCGACATCCTGAATTCGGCGCGTCCGAAATACGACCTGAAATACTACACCGCGCTGGCGAGCGAGCTTGAAAAGGCGGGCGCGCATATGATCGCGGTAAAGGACATGGCGGGCCTCCTGAAGCCGGCCGCCGCGCGCGTGCTCTTCAAGGCGCTGCGCGAGGCGACCGATCTGCCGCTGCATTTCCACACCCACGACACATCCGGCATCTCCGCCGCGACCGTGCTGGCCGCCGTCGATGCCGGCGTCGATGTGGTGGATGCGGCGATGGATGCGCTCTCGGGCAACACCTCGCAGCCCTGCCTCGGCTCGATCGTCGAGGCCCTCAAGGGCTCGGAGCGCGATCCGGGTCTCGACCCGGAATGGATCCGCCGCATCTCCTTCTACTGGGAGGCCGTGCGCAACCAGTACGCCGCCTTCGAGAACGACCTCAAGGGACCGGCTTCCGAAGTCTATCTGCATGAAATGCCGGGTGGCCAGTTCACCAACCTCAAGGAGCAGGCCCGTTCGCTGGGTCTGGAGACCCGGTGGCACCGGGTTGCCCAGGCCTATGCCGACGCCAACCAGATGTTCGGCGACATCGTCAAGGTGACGCCGTCTTCCAAGGTGGTGGGCGACATGGCGCTGATGATGGTGAGCCAGGACCTCACCGTCGCCGACGTCGAGAACCCGGCCAAGGACGTTTCCTTCCCGGAATCGGTCGTTTCCATGCTCAAGGGCGATCTTGGCCAGCCCCCGGGCGGCTGGCCGCAGGCGCTGCAGAAGAAGGCCCTCAAGGGCGAGGCGGCCTATACCGCGGTGCCGGGCTCCCTGCTGCCGCCGGCCGATCTCGACGCCGAGCGCAAGGCGATCGAGGACAAGCTGGAGCGCAAGGTCGATGACTTCGAGTTTGCCTCCTACCTGATGTATCCCAAGGTCTTCACCGACTACGCGCTTGCCGCCGATACCTATGGTCCGGTCAGCGTCCTGCCGACGCCGGCCTATTTCTACGGTCTTACGCCGGGTGAGGAACTCCAGCCGGAAATCCAGAGGGGCAAGTCGCTCGTCATCCTGCATCAGGCGAAGAGCGAGCCGGATGCGCAGGGCATGGTGAAGGTGTTCTTCGAACTCAACGGTCAGCCGCGCCTCATCAAGGTGCCGGATCGCAACCGTGCTGCCACCTCCGCCGTTCGCCGCAAGGCCGATATCGGCAACGCCGCCCAGCTCGGTGCACCGATGCCGGGCGTCATCTCGACGGTCTCGGTCTCGGCAGGCCAGTCTGTCAAGGCGGGCGACGTGCTGGTTTCCATCGAGGCGATGAAGATGGAAACGGCGCTGCATGCGGAAAAGGACGGCACGATTTCGGAGGTGCTGGTGCGCGCCGGCGACCAGATCGACGCCAAGGACCTCCTGATCGTCTACGGCGCCTGATACGCGATACGCCGCTTGAAGAGCGGCTGGGGATACGGGGTGGCTGGCCATCCCGTATCTCCGATTTTACGGGATTTCGGACGCAAACCGCGGCGCGCTGTACCGCCGCCCCATTCATGAAGGCTTTCCATGGGCTTCGTCATTCGCACCGCCGATATCGGCGACCTTGCCGCTTTCACCGAAATCTACCGCGAATCCGTGCTGAACGGGGTGGCGAGCTACGAACTCGACCCGCCCTCGCTCGAGGAGATGACGGCGCGGTTCACCGATATCACGGCCAAGGGCTATCCCTATATTGTCGCCGTCGAACAGAACGGCGCCATCCTCGGCTATGCCTATGCATCCGCCTTCCGCACACGGCCGGCCTATCGCTGGCTTGTCGAGGATTCGGTCTATATCGCGCCGGAAGCGCGCGGCAAGGGCGTCGGCAAGGCGCTTCTGGAAGAGCTGATCCGCCGCTCGACGGCGCTGGGCTTCCGCCAGATGGTGGCGGTTATCGGCGGTGCCCATCCCGCCTCCATCGCCGTGCACAGCGCCACCGGTTTCGAGCACAACGGCCGCATGGCGGCCAGCGGCTTCAAGCACGGTCGCTGGCTGGATACGGTCCTGATGCAGCGTGCCCTGGGCGAGGGGGCGGATACGGACCCCTCCATGACCGACTATCCCGGAACGATGGCCTGAGAGCGTTGCCGGAAAACGGAACTCACGTCTCGATGAGCCGCAGCACCTTGTCGAACACTTTCAGCACCTGGACAAGCTCGTGGCCGCGCTTCAGGATGGTGCCGTGCGTGTTGATCACGCTGTAGGCGCCCTGTTTGGCGGCGAGCTTCGGGTTTTTCTCGACGCGATAGAGCGGTGTTTCGCCTGAGCGCTTGAAGATCGAGAAGACCGCCCTGTCGCGCAAATGGTCGATGGCATAGTCGCGCCATTCGCCTTCGCCGACCATGCGGCCATAGACGCGCAGGATTGCATCGAGCTCGCGTCGATGGAAGGTCACGGGCAGCGGATCCTTGCTGCTACGGTATTCCGTGAGGTCGACCACGACATTGGCCGCCTGAAAATCCGGCTGATCGGTCATCGAATCTCGGCACCTCGTCTGTGACGGCACGGTGACAGTGTGCCTGACCGGCACCGAAAAGCAAGCGGACGGGTCTAGACTTGCGTTTTCGCAAAAGTTTGTCTCGCCGCATTTCAGACAAACGGACGCCCAAATTTAAAGAGAGAGTTCCCCAGTCGCAGCGCGTACCGGCCCGCTACCTCGTGCGGGAAGCCGGTTCGGTACGGCCGCGCCTGTCGAGGTTGCCCTGTATTCCGTTGCCGGCAGCTTCGTCTCGGTCCGGTCCGTCTTTCTTCGAACCCTCAAGCCCCAGCCCCTCGAAGAAGCCGGACCGGACCTCCCCGCCTTGGGGGAGGTCTATCGCGAAGCCTTGTCGCCGCTCAGCACCGTTGCGCCCACGATGGCGCCCGGCGTATCCGCGCTCTTCATGCGCTGGAGAAGCACGGCGCAGCCGCCGGCTTTCTTTTTCTTCTTCAGCATGTCGGCCGGAAGCACCAGGTTGGTCTCCTTGCCTTCCCACATACCGATCGTTTCCATGTCGGTCACGGCGTGCCAGTAATTGACCGTCTTGCCGCGGTTCTCGCCCTTGTCGATGTTGATCGTGCGTTCCCGCTCGAAATAGGCGATGACGATATTGGCCTTGCCCTCGCCCGGCCCGACGCGGATGCGCAACTCGTCGTTCTTCACCTCGATATCGACGGGCACTTCGAGGCCGTTGCCTTCCTTCGGCATGGCCGCGATGCGCTGGCGGATGGTGGAAAGGTCGGCGCCGTTGACATGCTCGCGCCCGTTCAGCACGGCCTGCGGCGTGTAGACGCCGTTGCGGCCGAACATGCGGGCATAGGCATATTGGCGCTCGGTATTGTCCTTCGAGGCGAGGGTGTCCGCCCAGCCGAGATAGTTCCAGTAGTCGACATGATAGGAGAGCGCGACCACCTTGCCCTCACGCGCGAGCGTCTCGAGCGCCTTGTCGGCAGGCGGGCAGGAAGAACAGCCCTGGCTGGTGAAAAGTTCGACGACGCCTTGCGGCTTTTCGGCTTCCTGTGCGTGGGCGGTGCTGGCTCCAAGCATCAGCAGGATCGCCAGACATTCCGGTATGTACGGTCTCGGCATGATCAGTTCCAATGGAGCGCCGGCAGAACGGCCAGCCTTTTGAGCCGTCATACGCGCTTGGCGCTTCAACAGGAAGTCACGATGGAGTGAAACCAATCGTTGCGATACTGGCGCGGAAACATGAAAATGCCGGGGCTTTTGGCCCCGGCATCTGGCATTTCAGAGCGAATTCGCTCAGGCAGCGAGGTCGCGAAGAACGGTCTGCAGGATGCCGCCGTTGTTCATGTAGGTGACCTCGTCGAGCGTATCGATACGGCAAAGGAGCGGAACGTCCTTCACGGTGCCGTCAGAGTAGGTGATCTTGGCGATCTTCTTCTCGCGCGGCTTGATGTCGCCTTCCAGGCCCTCGATCGTGACGGTCTCGTCGCCCTTCAGGTCGAGCGAGGCCCAGGTCGTGCCTTCCTCGAAGACGAAGGGCACAATGCCCATGCCGACGAGGTTCGAGCGGTGGATACGCTCGAAGGACTGCGCCACCACGGCCTTGACGCCGAGCAGGTTCGTGCCCTTGGCCGCCCAGTCGCGCGAGGAGCCGTTGCCGTATTCGACGCCGGCGAAGATGACGAGCGGAACGCCCTCTTCCTTGTACTGCATGGCCGCGTCGTAGATCGACATCTCTTCCTTGGAAGGATAGTGGATCGTGTAGCCGCCTTCCTTGCCGTTCGGGCCGAGCATGTGGTTGCGGATGCGGATATTGGCGAAGGTGCCGCGCATCATCACTTCATGGTTGCCACGACGCGTGCCGTACTGGTTGAAGTCGGCGATGCCGACGCCATGGTCGATGAGGTAGGCACCGGCAGGCGAGGCCGCCTTGATCGAACCGGCCGGCGAGATGTGGTCGGTGGTGATCTTGTCGCCGAACAGGCCAAGGACGCGGGCGCCCTTGATGTCGGACAGGCCCGAGCCGGTCTTGCCCATGCCGACGAAGTAGGGCGGGTTCTGCACATAGGTCGACTGGTCGTCCCAGGCATAGGTCTGGCCCGCCGGCACCTGCACGGCCTGCCAGTTCTCGTCGCCCTTGAAGACGTCGGCGTATTTCGTGGCATAGAGCTCACGCGTGACGTACTTCATGATGAACTCCTGGATCTCCTTGGAGGAGGGCCAGATGTCCTTGAGGTAGACCGGGTTGCCGTTCTGGTCTTCGCCGAGCGGTTCGCTGGTGAGGTCCTTCTGGACGGAGCCGGCGAGCGCATAGGCCACGACCAGCGGCGGCGAGGCGAGGTAGTTCGCCTGCACGTCCGGCGAGATGCGGCCTTCGAAGTTGCGGTTGCCCGACAGGACGCCGGCGGCAATCAGGCCCTTCTCGTTGATCGTCTTGGAGATGGGGCCCGGCAGCGGACCGGAATTGCCGATGCAGGTCGTGCAGCCGAAGCCGACGAGGTTGAAGCCGAGCTTGTCGAGATCGACCTGGAGGCCGGACTTGGCGAGGTATTCGCCAACCACCTGCGATCCCGGCGCCAGCGAGGTCTTGACCCACGGCTTCGTCTGCAGGCCCTTGGCGACCGCGTTGCGGGCGAGAAGGCCGGCGGCGATGAGGACCGACGGGTTGGACGTGTTGGTGCAGGACGTGATGGCGGCGATGGCGACGTCGCCGTGGCCGAGATCATAGTCCGTGCCTTCGACAGCGTAGCGGTTCGCAAGCTGGCCCGGCTTCTTGTAGTCGTTGTCCATCGACGTGGCGAAGCCCGACGCGATGTTTTCCAGCGGGATGCGGCCTTCCGGGCGCTTCGGGCCGGCCATGGCCGGAACGACGTCGCCGAGGTCCAGTTCGAGCGTGTCGGTGAAGACGAGGTCGGAACCGTCGCCGTCACGCCACATGCCCTGCGCCTTGGAATAGGCTTCGACCAGCGCGATGCGCTGTTCTTCCCGGCCGGACATGGTGAGGTAGTTGACGGTCTCGGCATCGACCGGGAAGAAGCCGCAGGTCGCGCCGTATTCCGGGCCCATATTGCCGATCGTCGCGCGGTCGGCGAGCGTCATGTTGTCGAGGCCGGGGCCGAAGAATTCGACGAACTTCGAGACAACGCCCTTCTTGCGCAGCATCTGCACGACCATCAGCACGAGGTCGGTCGCGGTGACGCC
Source organism: Shinella sp. (assembly GCF_049651085.1). GTDB lineage: Bacteria > Pseudomonadota > Alphaproteobacteria > Rhizobiales > Rhizobiaceae > Shinella. The sequence goes on along the minus strand of NZ_JBASBL010000011.1, from coordinate 10,236 downwards.
TTCCTTGAGCTTGCCGGTCAGCTTGAAGCCGATGACTTCCGGCAGCAGCATGGAGACCGGCTGGCCGAGCATGGCGGCTTCCGCCTCGATGCCGCCCACGCCCCAGCCCAGAACGCCAAGGCCGTTGATCATGGTCGTGTGGCTGTCCGTGCCCACGCAGGTATCCGGGTAGGCGATGATCTCGCCGTCTTCTTCCTTGGTCCAGACCGTCTGGCCCAGATATTCCAGATTGACCTGATGACAGATGCCGGTGCCCGGGGGAACGACGCGGAAATTCTTGAATGCCTGCTGGCCCCACTTGAGGAAGCGGTAGCGCTCGCCGTTGCGCTGGTATTCCAGCTCCACGTTGCGGGCAAAGGCGGTCGGCGTGCCGAATTCGTCGACGATGACGGAGTGGTCGATGACGAGGTCGACGGGAACCAGCGGATTGATCTTCTCCGCGTCGCCGCCGAGCGAAACCATGGCGTCACGCATGGCGGCAAGGTCGACGACGGCGGGAACGCCGGTGAAGTCCTGCATCAGCACGCGTGCCGGGCGATAGGCGATCTCGTTTTCGACCGTGCCCTTGTTGGTCAGCCACTGCGCGACGGAGAGGATGTGCTCCTTGGTGACCGAGCGGCCGTCTTCGAAGCGCAGCAGGTTTTCCAGAAGCACCTTCATCGAGTAGGGCAGCTTCGAGACGCCGGCAAGGCCGTTCGCCTCAGCCTTGGGCAGGCTGAAATATACATAATCGGTGCCATTGACCGTAAGGGTCGAACGACAATTGAAACTGTCTAGGGATCTGGACACTTTATACCCCGCTCCGTCTGGTCGCCAGAAAACTGACGTACGAACGCCCGAGCGCTTGAAAAGCGCGTATGGGATGCGGGTACGGTCATTTCCGCTGTCCGTACGCGGAAATCATTCCCGTGTTCGGCGCTTGGATGAAATTCACGCCGACCGCTGGCGTGTTGCGGGCGTTATAGATAATTTCTAAGAAACGATCCAGAGCGCCGAAGGGCAAATTCGGACAATTTTTTTGCGTTGCGACCATGGTCGTAAAGGGAAAGTGAACAGTCATGCGGCTTGTCGCCGAGGGGTTGAGCGCCAAGCGTGGTGAAGACCTGATTTTCCAAGATATTTCGTTCGAGATCGCCAGCGGGGAGGCGCTTGTCATCAAGGGGCCGAATGGCTCCGGCAAGTCGACGCTGCTACGTGTTCTGGCCGGCCTGCTGCCAGCCGAGGCAGGAACGGCGAAGCTTCTTGCTGCAGCGCACCCGGTCGAGCGGGTCGGGGAGGCCGCGCACTATCTCGGCCATCGCAATGCGATGAAGCGGGAGCTGACCGTCGAGGAGAACCTGACCTTCTGGAAAGCCTTCCTCGGCGATTTTGCCGGTGGGGCGGGGCTGCCGGTGTTCGAGGCGGTCGAGGCGGTCGGGCTTGGCGGCATCGCCCACCTTCCCTTCGGTTATCTTTCTGCCGGCCAGCAGCGCCGCATGGCCATGGCGAAGCTTCTCGTCGTCTGGCGCCCGGTCTGGATCCTCGACGAACCGACGGCCGCGCTCGATGTGGCGGCCGAGGCGATGTTCGCCGGTCTCGTCACCGCCCATCTTGCACGCGGCGGCATCGCGCTTGCCGCGACGCACCAGCCGCTCGGGCTCAAGGATGTGAAGGAGCTCAGGATGAAGGGCTTCGAACATGCCTATCCGGGAGAATGGGCATGATGGCTCTGCTTTTTCGCGACCTGAAGCTTTCCGTTCGCTCCGGCGGCGGCGCGCTGGTCGGTGTGCTGTTCTTCATGACGGTCGTTGCCGTCATTCCCTTCGGCGTCGGGCCGGACCTCAACCTCCTTTCGCGGATAGGTCCGGCGATCCTGTGGATCGGCGCGCTGCTCGCCTCGCTGCTCGGGCTCGACCGGCTGTTCCAGGCCGAGCGCGAGGACGGCTCGCTCGATCTCCTGCTGATGCAGGAGACGCCGCTGGTGCTGACGGTCTTCGTCAAATGCCTTGCGCACTGGATCGCGACCGGCCTGCCGCTGGTCATCGCCTCGCCGCTGCTGGGCCTGTTCATGAACATGGATGAGGTGGCCATCGGTGCGACGACGCTGACGCTTCTTGCCGGCACGCCCGCGATTACCTTCATCGGGGCGGCGGGCGCGGCGGTTGCCGTGGCGCTGCCGCGCGGTGGCCTGCTCGTCTCCATCCTCGTGCTGCCGCTCGCCATTCCCGTGCTGATCTTCGGGGTGAGCGCCGTCTATGCGGCGATCCAGGACCCGGCGCCGTTCCTGCCGCCCTTCCTCATTCTCGTCGCGCTCAACCTGTTCTTTGCGGTCATCGGCCCCGTTGCGGCGGCCGCGGCACTTCGCCTTTCGAGCGATTGACGCTAATGTGATTGCGGCAGATCAATTGAAGATGGGGTGCTGACGCGTTAAAGAACCACCCGACATGTTGAAGGGTCCCCATGAGCGAACCGAGCCTTGCCATCCGAAAATTCAGCGATCTGGCCAACCCGACGCGGTTCATGGCGCTGGTCGCCATCGTCTGGCCCTGGCTTGCCGGGTTGACGCTCTGTCTGTTCGCAGTCGGACTTTTCCTTTCCTTCACGACGCTCGGTGACTACCAGCAGGGCGAGACGGTGCGCATCATGTATGTGCATGTCCCGGCCGCCTGGCTGTCGATGATGTGCTACTCGGTCATGGCGCTCTCGGCGCTCGGCACGCTCGTCTGGCGCCATCCGCTTGCCGATGTCTCGGCCAAGGCGGCGGCCCCCATCGGGGCCTGCTTCACGCTGGTCGCCCTCATTACCGGCTCGCTCTGGGGCAAGCCGATGTGGGGCACCTGGTGGGTGTGGGATGCACGGCTGACCTCCGTCTTCGTGCTGTTCCTGATGTATCTCGGCCTGATCGCGCTCGGCCGGGCGATGGACGATCCGGCGCGGGCCGCCAAGGTGAGCGCCGTGCTGATCCTTGTCGGCTTCGTCAACATCCCAATCATCAAGTTCTCCGTCGAATGGTGGAACACGCTGCACCAGCCGGCGAGCGTCATCCGCATGGATGGCCCGACCATCGATCCGGAATTCCTCTGGCCGCTGCTCTTCATGGCGATCGCTTTCACCATGCTGTTCTTCACGCTGCACATCCTTGCCATGCGCAACGAGATCCTGCGTCGCCGCATAGCCGTGCTGCGCCGCCATGCCGCCCGGTCCGCCGGGCACCAGGGAGGCGCTTCATGAGCCATACCTTCTACGTTGCGGCGTCCTATGCCGCCGCCTTCGCCGTTACGATCGGCCTTGCGCTGTGGGTCTGGCTCGACCATCGCGGCCGCCATCGCGAGCTGGAACAGCTGGAAGCGGCCGGCATCCGCCGTCGCTCCGCCAAGGCCGGGGATGCGCGATGAGCGAGAGCGAAAACAATGCCGAAGGCGCGGGCATGCGCACGCGCCTGGTTCTCGCCGGGCTGCCGCTTGCGATCTTCCTCGGTCTTGCGCTGATCTTCTGGACGCAGCTCAATTCCGGCCGTGACATTTCCGAAATCCCCTCCGCGCTGATCGGCAACAAGGCGCCCTGGCGCGACCTTGAACCGCTCGCCGGCGCGACGAAGGACGGTGCGCCGACGCCGGCCCTGACGACGCAATCGGGCAAGGGCAAGCTGACGCTGGTCAACTTCTGGGCCTCCTGGTGCGTGCCCTGCCGGCAGGAGCATCCGGCGGTTATGGCGCTGTCGAAGGACCCGCGCCTCACGGTCCTCGGCGTCAACTACAAGGATGGCAGCGAGAACGCGCTGCGCTTCCTCGGCGAACTCGGCAATCCCTACTCGGCCATTGGCCTTGATCCCGACGGCAGGATGGCGATCGACTGGGGTGTCTACGGCATTCCGGAAACCTACCTCGTCGGCCCGGACGGCACGATCCTCTACAAGAAGGTCGGTCCTCTCGACGAAAAGAGCCTCAGGGACGGCCTCTATCCGGCGATCGAGAAGGCATCGGGCACGCCGGCGCAGTCCGGCTGAGGGAGAATCCTCGGGCCGGGCCCGAGGATGAGGCAGGAGGATCGATGGGTCTGCTTCCAAGCCCATCGGGAAAATCAGAACGTTGCCGTCATCGGGTCGGGGCCGATGCGCTTGCCGTCCTTTTCGAGGCCGGCCAGCGTCTTCCTGTCTGCACCGTCCAGCTTGAAGTCGAAGACCTTGAAGTTCTCCTCGATGCGCGAAGGGGTGACCGACTTCGGGATGACGACGAGGCCGTTGTCGATGTGCCAGCGGATGATGACCTGCGCCGGCGTGCGGCCGTGCTTGGCCGCGACCCCGGCGACGACCGGGTTCTCCAGCAGCGTGCCCTGGCCGAGCGGGCTCCAGGACTGGGTAACGATCCGGTGCTTGTCGTGATAGGCGCGAGCCTCTGCCTGCGGGAAGTCCGGGTGCAACTCGATCTGGTTGATGACCGGCGTGATGCCGGTTTCGTCGATCAGGCGCTGCAGGTGCTCGGGATAGAAGTTGGACACGCCGATCGAGCGGGCGCGGCCTTCCTTCTGGAGCTGGATGAAGGCCTTCCAGGTATCGACGAACTGGCTGCGATTGGGCGCCGGCCAATGGATGAGGTAGAGGTCGACATAGTCGGTGCCGAGAAGCTTCAGGCTGGCATCGAAGGCTTTCAGCGTCGAATCGTAGCCCTGCTCGGAATTCCACAGCTTCGTCGTGAGAAAGATTTCCGCGCGGTCGACCCCGGAAGCGCGGATGCCCTCGCCGACACCCTGCTCGTTCTCGTAGATCGCGGCCGTGTCGATATGGCGGTAGCCGGTGGAAAGCGCTGCCTTGACCGCCGCTACGGCCGTGTCGTTCGGGGTCTGCCAGACGCCGAGACCCACCTGGGGAATGCTGTTGCCGTCATGAAAGGTGATTGTCGGTTGATCGATCATCAGAATGGCTCCGTGAAAAGAAGGGCGTGCTTGAACCCGGACGGGCTTGCCCTGCGCCTTGCAGCCCGGCGAGGGGCGATGCTGATATAGGACCCGCCGGCAACTGTTTCAGCCCGTGCCTTGGTAAAATCTCAAAGCACGCGCAGGATTGTCCCGCGCCCGATATGCGGCAGGATGCGAATCATGTCGCGCCTCGCTATGGCGATGCAGCCGGCCGTCGGCTCGTAGCCGGGGCGGATGAGATGGAGGAAGATCGCCGACCCGGCCTGGCGCCGGCGGGAGGTGACGTTCCAGTCGAGCACGAGGCAGATGTCGTAAAGCTCGTCCTGACGCTGCATCTCCTCGTGGCTCGGCTTGAAGGGCGCGCGGACGAGACGATTGTAGGAAGGATCCTTCGGTGCGTCGCACCAGAGCATGGTGGGCCGGATGCGTGTGAGCGGCAGGGTGGTTCTCGGCGCGGCCACGCGGTCGCCGCGCAGGTATCCCGAAAGAAGCGGCATGGCCGCGATGGGGGTTGCGCCGTCGCCCTCGCGCTTGCGGCTGGTGCGCCCGGAGCGGCCGATGGCGGCGGGGATGCGCAGCGGTCCGACCTGCAGGATGGCGCGGGTCATGCTGCCCGGCGCAGGGCGCACGAGGATCGTCCTCACGCAATGTTCAAGAGATGTGATCCGGTTCATACCCATCCGTCATATTCGCGCCACGCGGCGACTTATCTGGCTAAGCCATGGACGGGCTTGCCAAAAGCGCCAGTTCCCTTACTTTCCAGAGGAATGCCGAGAGGTAAAGCCAAAGCATGACATCCCGTACCATCCTTCTTGTCGATGACGACAACGACCTCCGTGAAACGCTCGTCGAGCAGCTTTCGCTCTATGAGGAATTTTCGACGCTCGAGGAAACCACGGCCACCAGGGGCATCCAGGCGGCGCGCGCGGGTCAGATCGACCTGCTCATCATGGATGTCGGCCTGCCGGACATGGACGGGCGCGAGGCGGTGAAGCTGTTGCGCAAGGGCGGCTTCAAGGCCCCGATCATCATGCTGACCGGGCACGATACCGATTCGGACACGATTCTCGGGCTGGAAGCGGGCGCCAACGACTATGTGACGAAGCCGTTCCGCTTTGCCGTGCTTCTGGCGCGCATCCGCGCCCAGCTTCGCCAGCACGAAAGCAGCGAGGATGCGACCTTCACCGTCGGCCCCTATACGTTCAAGCCGGGGCAGAAGCTGCTGACGCTGGAAAACGGCCAGAAGATCCGCCTGACGGAAAAGGAGGCGGCGATCATCCGCTACCTCTACCGCGCCGACCAGAAGGTGGTGACGCGCGACGTGCTGCTGGAGGAAGTCTGGGGCTACAATTCGGGCGTCACGACCCACACGCTGGAGACCCATGTCTACCGTCTGCGCCAGAAGATCGAGCGGGACCCTTCCAATGCGGAGATTCTCGTGACAGAGAACGGCGGCTACAAGATCGTACCTTAAATTCACGCAATTCCGACGGAAACCGCTTGCCGCTTTCCCTGGAATTGCTCCCTTGACCAGGAGATTGCCCGACGTGGCTCTCAGCGACGATATCGCCCTTCTTTCCAAGGTGCCGCTTTTTGCCGGTCTTGCCGATGACAAGCTGCGCCTGATGGCCTTCGGCGCGGAGCGCCGTCGGCTGGTGGAGGGGCAGACGCTGTTTCGCGAGGGTACTTCGGCCGATTGCGGCTTCGTCATCGCCTATGGCGCGTTCGCCCTGACCTCGACGCTCAGGGACGGGGTCACGCGGAATGAAGGCACGGCCGGGCCGGGCGCGCTGCTCTCCGAACTGGCGATGATTTCCGCCGTCGAGCGCAAATATACGGCGGTCGCGGTGGAGGACAGCGAGGTCATTCGCATCAACCGTCCGCTCTTCCGGCGCATGCTGGAGGAATATCCGGACGTCGCCGTGCTCGTCGATGCGCGTATCCGCGAGAACCTTGCCGCGATGATCAGCCAGATGCGCGGCCTCTCCGGTCGCTTCGCCTGAAGAAGTTCCAGAAAAGCGCTTCGAAGAGAATCAGAAGTCGAATTCCGCAATGACCGGAACGTGGTCGGACGGCCGCTCCCAGCCGCGCGCCTCGCGGATCACCGAAATATTGGCAAGATGCGGCTCGAGGTCGGCGGAGGACCAGATGTGGTCGAGGCGGCGGCCCTTGTTGGCGGCCACCCAGTCGGCCGAGCGGTAGCTCCACCACGTATAGAGCTTTTCATCCGCCGGCACCTTGCTGCGCATCAGGTCGACCCAGGCGCCCTTGGCCATCACATCGAGCAGACCGTCCGTCTCGATCGGCGTATGGCTGACGATCTTCAGGAGCTGCTTGTGCGACCAGACGTCGTGCTCCAGCGGTGCGATGTTGAGGTCGCCGACGAGGATGGAGGAAATACCGGCATCGGCCTGCGCATGCAGCAGCTTCATCTCCTCGATGAAATCGAGCTTGTGGCCGAACTTCGGATTGATCGTGCGGTCCGGTTCGTCGCCGCCGGCCGGAACATAGAAATTGTGCAGGCGGATCGACTTGTTCCGATGATGGAAGAGCACCGAGATGTGGCGTGCATCGCCGACGCTGCAATAGTCGCGCCGCTCGACGATCTCGGTCAGGGGCAGGCGGGAGATGGTGGCGACGCCGTGATAGCCCTTCTGGCCATGGATGACGATGTGTTCGTAGCCGAGCGCCTTCAGCGGCTTTGACGGGAACTGGTCGTTCGGGCACTTGGTTTCCTGCAGGCACAGGATGTCCGGCGAAAAGGTCTTCAGGAAATGCTCGACGAGCGGCATGCGCAGCCGCACGGAGTTGATGTTCCACGTCGCGATCGAAAATGTCATGCCTGCCCCCGGAAAGTCGTCCGGGGGGTCTTAGCGCATGTGTCCCGAAACGGAAACGGCTTTCGCGCCGTCAGCCGTCAGTTGCGGCCGCGGTTGCGGATTTCCTCGTAGGGAATCGCAAAGACCTTGTCGTCGAGCGCGACGCCGGTCTTGACGTTGAAGATCATGACGGACGTGTCCTTGCCCTGCGCGTCGGTGATCGTCCACTGGCGCAGGTCGTAAGTCTTCGGGTCGAACATCATGGTGATGGTCGAATCGCCGAACATGTTCCGGTCGCCGAGGACGATCGTTGTCAGATCCGCCTCTTCCTTCACGTTGCGCACCATCTTGGCCGAAAGATCGATCTGCTCTCCGAGCAAGAGGTTCAGCGGCGTCTTGGACAGCGGGTAGATGTCCCAGGTCTTGAGCTTGCGGTTGCCGATGACGACCGACCTGCCGTCGGAGATCACGCGCATCGGCGAGGGGTCTTCATAGTTGAAGCGGATCTTGCCGGGCCGGTTGATGTAGAACTTGCCGCCGGTCTGCTCGCCGCGCGGGCCGAACTGCACGAACTCGCCCATCATGGTCTTCACCGAGGCGAAATGGTCGGCAATCTTCTGTGCGGCGGCGCTCGCCTGCGCCGAGGCATCCGTCGGCGAAAGCACCGAAAGGCCGGCTGCGAGGGTGAAAGCCAGCAGGCAGGTGAAGCCGCGGCGGGTCAGCGTTCCGGTCGCACGGTCTTGTTCGGATCGGATCATGTCGGTCTCCTTCATGCGTTTCTCATGCGAGCCAAACGCGGCGCCATGATGGCATCGGCCCGCAGGCAGAAATGTGGTGCGGGACTTGCCGGCCGAAACGCCGCGAAGGGGGCTGCGTTCGGCTCATCGTCCCGAGATTTCGTCTTCCGTCGGCACGAGGATCTCGCGCTTGCCGGCGTGGTTGGCGGGGCCGATCAGGCCCTCCTTTTCCATGCGCTCGATCAGCGAGGCGGCGCGGTTGTAGCCGATGCCGAGGCGGCGCTGGATATAGGAGGTGGACGCCTTTCCGTCGCGCAGCACCACGGCCACCGCCTGGTCGTAGGGATCGTCCGAATCGTCGAGATTGGCGGTGCCGGCCGGGCCGCTGCCGCCCTCGCCGTCCTCGTCGTCGTCCACGGTGATCGCCTCGAGATATTGCGGCGTGCCTTGTGTCTTCAGATGCGCGACGACCGCTTCGACCTCGCCGTCCGAGACGAAGGGGCCGTGCACGCGCTGGATGCGCCCGCCGCCGGCCATGTAGAGCATGTCGCCCATGCCGAGCAGCTGTTCGGCGCCCTGCTCGCCAAGGATGGTGCGGCTGTCGATCTTCGACGTCACCTGGAAGGAGATGCGGGTGGGGAAATTCGCCTTGATCGTGCCGGTGATGACGTCCACGGACGGGCGCTGCGTCGCCATGATGACATGGATGCCGGCGGCGCGCGCCATCTGGGCGAGCCGCTGGACCGCGCCTTCGATGTCCTTGCCGGCGACCATCATCAGGTCGGCCATCTCGTCGATGATCACGACGATATAGGGCATCGGCTGCAGGTCGAATTCTTCCGTCTCGTAGATCGCCTCGCCCGTCTGGCGGTCGAAGCCGGTCTGCACGGTGCGGGCGATGTTCTCGCCCTTGGCGAGCGCCTGCTCGACGCGGCTGTTGAAGCCGTCGATGTTGCGCACGCCGATCTTCGACATCTTCTTGTAGCGCTCCTCCATCTCGCGCACCGTCCATTTGAGGGCGACGACGGCCTTCTTGGGATCTGTGACGACGGGGGAGAGCAGGTGCGGAATGCCGTCATAGACGGAGAGTTCCAGCATCTTCGGGTCGATCATGATCAGACGGCACTGCTCCGGCTTCAGGCGGTAGAGCAACGACAGGATCATGGTGTTGATGGCCACGGACTTGCCAGAGCCGGTGGTGCCGGCGACCAGCAGGTGGGGCATCTTGGCGATGTCGGAGATGACCGGCTCGCCGCCGATCGTCTTGCCGAGCGCCATGGCGAGGCGCGCCTTCGAGGTCTCGAAATCGCGGCTGGCGATGAGTTCGCGCAGATACACGGTTTCGCGGCTCTGGTTCGGCAGTTCGATGCCGATGGCATTGCGGCCCGGCACGACGGCGACGCGCGCGGCGATCGCGCTCATCGAGCGGGCGATATCGTCGGCAAGGCCGATGACGCGCGAGGACTTGATGCCGGGGGCCGGCTCTAGTTCGTAGAGCGTGACGACCGGGCCGGGGCGCACATGGATGATCTCGCCCTTGACGCCGAAATCCTCCAGCACGCCTTCCAGCATGCGGGCATTCTGTTCGAGCGCGTCGGCCGAGAGCGTGGCGTCGCGCACCGGGCCTCTCGGCTCGGCGAGAAGATGGATCGGCGGCAGCTGGAAACCGTCCGGGCCGACGAGGGAGGTCTGGGCTTCTCGCTCGATACGCTGGCCGGGTTTCGGCCGGGCGGCCGGCGGCACGACGCGGGCGCTGGCGGTCTGCGGCGGCTGACGGGGTGGCGCAC
>NZ_JBASBL010000010.1:0-25589 GCF_049651085.1 Shinella sp. | reverse complement strand
CGAGCTGCAAACCGCCGCATCGGCGGAAGAGCGCTATGCGGTGATCCGGGGGGTCTTCCACATACCGGGCGACCGCTCCTGCTCGAAGGAAGTCGAGCGCTATGTATTGAACGCGATTGGAATGGAGTCTCTGGCGGCGTAGCGCTGATTTTCAGAGCAGATGGTTCACCCTATCGCGATGCAGGCAATCGGAACGAGATCGGGCAGCGGCGCCCTCCGTCGATGTTCGACGCGATCGCGACCACTACGCTTCGCGAACAAAAACACCCGCCTCTTGCGCGGCCTTCAAGAATGCCTCTCGAGCGGTATCAGGCTCCCCATTTCCCTCCAAAACCGACAGACATGCGTGCCTTCCGGTAGGCCGCCCCGTGCGAAGGGGCCACTGTGTGACGAATATGCCGGCAGCCTCCGCGGTGGTGGTGATCGTGCGGAACTATCCGAGATTCATCGTTTCGAACGTAATCGGCTTATCCCAGCACCCGTCGGCCATCATCAGTCTCCTGAAACAAAAAGCGCCCCGCACTGGGCGGGGCAAGAGTGACCAAGGCTAGTGGAACTTCTGCAGGCTGGTATTGTTCCCATCGGTTGGTGAACTAAACGCTGCGGCCACTCAACGCGCCAGGCGGAGTTAGGTGGCGAAGCCGTCGGATCTCATCCTCAACGGCAGGTGGACGTGAACCTGACCTTGTAAGTCCCTCATCGTACCACTCTTCTACAGCTTTCGCGGCCTCCCAAGCTTCATCAGTGCGTCCGTTCTGGGGTGTGGGGAAGTGGAAACCGTGCCACTCTGAGCAGTTACCATTCCAAACGAATGTTCCCCGCCTCAGGCTGGTCGTGTCGCGCTGAACGCGGCCGATGCACAGGCCGTCGTGGAACGCGATCCAGTCCTCCTTGCCCTCTCCAGGCCATGTAACCACCCAGGTGTATTTAGGCTCCCACGGCGCCACTGTGATCACTCCTTAAACGGAAGCCCAGCAGATGCTGGAAAGCCTCTTCGCTCTATGCCGCCTTGCAGCAGGCATTGAGTTAGATGGGGAGGGCGATCAAAATGGCCAGATGGTAAAGACCTCTCATCACAAATTATTTCCAGGCGGAACGCCTTCTCCCTCTTTCCATTAGAATGCGTGCAGGAAACTGATCCCTGCATCTTGAAACCAGAGGAGAAGCGAAATGCCGAACCAGGGCGGATCCCAAGAAAAGCATGCTAAGGCCGGTCAGCAGAGTCACAAGAATGACGACGCGAAGCGCCAAGCTTCCGGCAAAAATGATCAGAACGAAAGCCAGCGCGGCGGGAAGGGTAATTTCGCTGAAGACCGCGACCGTGCCTCTGAAGCCGGCCGCAAGGGTGGCAAGCATTAGGCCCTAAACAACAGAGCCCGCCACTGTGAAAGGTGGCGGGCTATTTTTCATTTTCAGTGCGTCGTCCCGTTCCGTCTGGCGATGTACACATTGTTCAAGTCGCCCACCATATATCTGGCAACTTCGAAGGCGAGGCCATCCTGCGGGATCCCATTTAGCTCGGCCGTCAATCCTGTGAAGACGTCGTAGACCGCCCACATGCCCGTTCCGTCGTCACGGATTTTGTATCTGATCTCGGCGCGGAGCGGCTTCGGACTTTTCATCTAAGAATCCGGCCCCTCGCTCTTCAACCTCTCCCATTCCTCGGGCGATAGCGCCGCCTGAAGAACAAGATCCACCTGCGGTAGAAAGCTCTTCCACATTCGCATCCCCTCAAACTGGATGTCTTCAGGTAGGCTCTTTGAGCTGCAAAGGGCGCGAGCAGCACGTTCGCGGGGAGGTTGGGGCGTTCTGGGCATGAGTTTCCTCTCGTCGGAACGATAGCGCGTTTGCGAGGTAGCACAAGAGTGCAGTTTTAGAGGTTCCTTGACGCAGAAACATTACAGGGGAGTAAGCGGGAGGCAGCCGCGAAGGGGGGGCGCGGACTGCCAGCAAGCCCCGGACTTGCGCCTCGACTCCAACCAAGGCTCCCGCGCCCTTACGGGCAACCAAACGATCGCACTTTTGTGAAAAGCGGGCTCGCGATCGTTGACTCCAAGTGACCGGAAGCTACCTGTCGAGGGGTCGGTAACAATCTGCTTCCAGTCTACGGTCAGCACTGCGTAACCGTTAGCGATCAAACTACGAACGGCGTACGTTGTTCCGGAGTTTCGTCTTCCTTGGGGACTTTCTTCTCTTTGCACCCGTGCGCTGCGGCTCGCGAGCATGCGCCTCGGGGCTGCCAATGATCACCTCGGCTTTGTACTATTCGTCCGCGCTCCGGGTTCTGGTCATTGGAGTTCAGGCACGCTTTTACCGTTGCTATGCACGTCTTGCTTTTCGGTTTGCGTAGCGCAGATCGCGTGCGGCTTTTCGCGCCGCCTCGTCTTGAACCACGCGCGCAACCAAAGCCTTTTCAGCCATTTCACGGGCGATCGATTCCGCCCGCTGAGCTTCATCTGCCAAAGCTTGAGAAGCGGCCTCCTCGAGCGCGATCCGGGTCTCTAGTTCGTTCTTTGCCCGCTCGCGCTCAACACGCCGCTCTTCGCGAGCTGTAGCGATGAGAGCTCGCTCGGCATGACGTGCGGCGCGGGTTGAGATGGCGGCAGTAGTGGCTGCACGATAGGCAGCGAGCATCGCCATTTTTGCATCGGTTGAAGCAGCGCGGCGGTCAATAAGCTGATTGTGGGGGGCGTTCTTCAAAAATCGTATTCCTTCTTGTGGTCTGGGGGAGTGGTCTAGTCCGCGTTAGCGCGGGCATGTGAAAGCCAGGCGATCCGCCTGCTCCTTTGCAAGTCGAGCTTCGCGAAGCCGACGTGTTTTGGCTTCACGGCACTTGGTGATAGATTGAAGCTCTTCAACAGCCTCGGCTTTTGCGAAGAACTGCGTCTGGATGTTGCTGAAAGCAAGCTCTGCCTTCTGGCGCGTCATTTTGTGCCGTTCGGTCATGGGAAATTCCTTTGCAAGCTCAGCGGGCGAGCTGAAAACAAAAAGGCCAGGCAAAACGCCTGGCCTCGTATGGGTATTGCGCTTCCGACAGTGCCAGTACATCCGTGGTCAAAGGGAAGCAGATACCTATTAAGCAGCCTGAAGGTTACAGGCTGACATCTTACCCGACTTGTTGTCGCGCTCGAGTTCGAAGCCGATTTTTTGGCCTTCGACGAGCTCGCGCATACCGGCGCGCTCGACAGCGGAAATGTGGACGAAAGCGTCGGATCCGCCGTTGTCAGGCTGGATAAAGCCGAAGCCCTTGGTGGAATTAAACCATTTAACTGTGCCAGTGGTCATGATGAACCCTTTCATAGCATAAGTGAACAACCACGACGCTGGAAGGCGTCGCAGACGATGATAGCGATTTTGAAAGGAAAGGTTCGTTCAGGGCGCGGTGCCAATCGCGCAATAACCAAAGCTCAGCAAGCAAATTCGATAACTTTTTATACACACGCTCTATCAATCCGTCAAGCCGTCATAACTTTCTTCGTGTTTCAGCGCATTCACGTGTGGCTATGTAATTCTAAGAGAAAACTTCAAAGAACCTATTGTCCATCGCTCGCTTGGGAAGATTTTCTCGTTGTATCCCTCACGGCCGCACCGAATTGGATCAAGCTTCGGAAATCATGGCATCCGTGACTTCCCGCCCGGTGTGGCTCGGCCGGATCAGGTTCGCCAGATCAAATCCCTGTCGACGCGCTTCTGACAGATATTCCTCGAGCATTGCAGGCGGCACCGTGGGTGCTCGCGCCAAGACCCAGAGATATTTCCGATCCGGAGTGCCCACCAGCACGGTTCGGTATTCGGGATCGATTTTCAGAATCCAGTAGTCGCCATCGGTAAACGGCAACCAGCGTAGACCGGCAGGCAGGAAGTTGACCTTGAGCCTGGAGTTCGCATCATCAATTGGGGTGGCTCGGCCAATTGCTTGCGCCGGTTTGGCCTTGCCGTTGAAGCACCGATTGTCAACGCGGATCGTGCCGTTGTCATTTAGCGAGTAGTTAGCGGTTATGTCCGTCGCCGCGTCGTCCTCATATTTGATGGGAAGTCGTGCGATCTCGTACCAGCGGCCCAGATAGCGCTCAAGCTCGATGCTCGGAACTGCGGTCACTTTGGTCATCTGGAATTCCTTTCCGTATGATGGCTCGCGGCATCGTGGCGCGCGCTCTGCGCCTTGCTCGCTGCTCCTCCGTGTAGACCTGGTGTGGCTCGAATGACTGCACCAATCCCCATCTTCCGCCCAGTTGAATGCTGCGAGCACCACCAGTGTGCCAGGCACCATCGCTGTCTCCCAAGGATGGTCGTGACGGAAGCCGCTCGGCTGGACGTGCGATGAACGCTCCGCGGCTTCCGGCCTGCGTCGCAGCAGACAAACTGAAATATGGTGTGCGCTGCGCCGAAAGCAATCTCCATCGCGAGCGCGATCTCCCGCTGATTCGTTGTCCGAACGGAGTGTGATTGACATCGTCCCGCCCGCCCGAAAAGGTGAGGGGCGCGCACCGGGTTTCACAATGAAATCAATGGGTGCAGAAAGAGGATAGGTGAGGGGATTTGAATAGCCTAAAAATGCAAAAAGCCCTGTAAAAACAGGGCCTTGTGCTAGATCGAATGGTGGGCGTGACAGGGATTGAACCTGTGACCCCTACGATGTCAACGTAGTGCTCTCCCGCTGAGCTACACGCCCATTCGATGAGGCGGATAGACCACAAAACCTCTGGCGACGTCAATAGGCTTTTTGGGCTTTTCGAGGTTTTTTTTAGAGCCGATTTTGTGGTCTTTTCCGGGCCTTAGGCGGCCAGCATCTTGTTGACCTCGTCAACGAGGTCGCGCAGGTGGAACGGCTTGGAAAGGACCTTGGCATCCTTCGGGGCCTTGGAGTCCGGGTTCAGCGCCACGGCGGCAAAACCGGTGATGAACATCACCTTCAGGTCCGGATCGAGCTCGGTAGCGCGGCGCGCCAGCTCGATGCCGTCCATCTCGGGCATCACGATGTCGGTGAGAAGAAGCGAGAAGGGTTCCTCGCGAAGCCGGTCGTAGGCACTGGCGCCGTTGTCATAGGACAGCACCTGGTAGCCCGCCTTTTCGAGCGCCTTCACGAGGAAGCGGCGCATGTCGTTGTCGTCTTCGGCGAGGAGAATCTTGGGTGTCATGGAATTCGGGAACCGTTGCTGAAAGTTGTCAGCCCGCAAAGGGGCGGTACTGTTACAAGATCGTATTCCGGTAAATATCCGGTGAATGTGGCAGGGCAAGTCCCGTGCCACACGTTCTCAGTATGGACACACGCGCACGCCGCTGGCAACATGGGCGGTGTAATGATTTCAGGCATGGTAAAGGATGGCAATGGCGGAGGCTTCGAGCGAAAACAGCCACTTCGAAGTGCTGGAGCCGGCTTCGCAGAGCGTGCCCCTCGTTTTCAATTCGCCCCATAGCGGGCGGCGTTATCCACAGGGCTTCCTTGAACAGTCGCGCCTCGACGCGCTCGGCATCCGCCGTTCGGAAGACCACTATGTCGATGAGCTTTTCTCGGTCGTTCCGGCGCTCGGCGCGCCGATGCTGATCGCGCATTTCCCGCGCGCCTGGCTCGACGTCAACCGCGAGCCCTATGAGCTCGATCCGCGCATGTTCGATGGCCCGCTGCCGTCCTATGCCAATATCAACTCCATTCGCGTTGCCGGCGGGCTTGGCACGGTGCCGCGCGTCGTTGCGGAGAACATGGAGATCTATCGCCATCGCTTTCCCGTGGAGGAAGCGCTGGAGCGGGTCGAGAACGTCTACAAGCCCTACCACGCGTGCCTGCGCCGCCTCGTGGTGCGCACCCATGTGGCCTTCGGGTTCGCGGTGCTTATCGATTGCCATTCCATGCCGGGCAATATCCGGGTGTCTGGGACGGGGATGCGGCCGGATTTCATCATCGGCGACCGCTACGGCACCAGCGCCTCCGCCGAACTGTCGCGCGTTGCGATGCATCTGCTCGCGGACATGGGGTTTTCCGTCGTGCGCAACAAGCCCTATGCGGGCGGCTTCATCACCGAGCATTACGGCAGGCCGGCCAAGGGCCTGCATGCCCTGCAGATCGAGGTGAATCGCGGCCTTTATGTCGACGAGACGACACTTGCCAAGAGGCCGGATTTCGCGGTGTTGCAGACGGCGATCTCCGCCTTTCTGCAAGACTTCTCCGACTATGTCGAGGAATATGCCGCCGACCGGGCGCTCGCCGCCGAATAGGCCCTCTCCCGCCAAAAAAAACCGCGCTTGCGGCGCGGTCAAATCTAGGGAGGAAACACCCAAGAAGGGCATTTGCAGTCACGAGGACTGTAAGGAAAGGGTAATATTGCGCTGCACAAATGTCAAGCGCGGCGGCCCGGCGATTTTTGCCGTTCGTCAAGCGGCTTTCGAGGCCCCGGCCGATGGTGCTCCTCTCGTCTATCCGGTTCCGTTTTCCGTACCGATGCAGTAAGGAGAGGCGGTACAACAATCCCGCCGAGAGAACCCATGCAGCCAGATCGCGCCTTCTTCGACCTTCTTGCCAATGCCGCACGGAAGGAAACCCTGCCGCGCTTCCGCGTCGGTGCCGATGTGGTCAACAAGGAGGCGGCCGGTTTCGACCCGGTGACGGAGGGCGACCGTGCGGCCGAAGCGGCCATCCGCGTGCTGATCGAACAGCATTTTCCCGAGCACGGCATTCTCGGCGAAGAGCATGGTTCGGTCGGTCTCGACCGCGATTATGTCTGGGTCATCGACCCGATCGACGGCACCCGCGCCTTCATTTCCGGCGTGCCGGTCTGGGGCACGCTGATCGGGCTCTACCGCAACGGGGAGGCGGTCATGGGCCTCATCGACCAGCCCTTCACGGGCGAGCGCTACTTCGCGGACGGCAAGGTCTCGCATTATGCCGGGCCCGACGGCAGCAAGGTGCTCTCGACGCGGGCATGCAACAGCCTGTCGGACGCGATCATGTTCACCACCTCGCCGCATCTTTTCACCGGCAGCCGCAAGACGCGGTTCGAAGCGGTGCAGGAAAAGGTGCAGCTCTACCGCTACGGCTGCGATTGCTATGCCTATGCACTGCTCGCCGCCGGTCATATCGACCTTGTCGTCGAGTGCGACCTGAAGCCCTACGATGTCGGCGGCCTCATCCCGGTCATCGAGCAGGCGGGCGGCATCATCACCGCCTGGGATGGCGGCCCGGCGGAAATGGGCGGCGAGATCATCGCGGCCGGCAGCCGCAAGGTCTATGACGAAGCGATGGCGCTGCTGAACGCATAAGAAAAATCACGCGCCGAGGCTGGTTTCCTCGGCGTCGCTGCCCGGAATGAAGGCGTCGATCGCGGCGAGCGCCTGGGCGCGGTAGCGGTCGGCTTCCTGAAACAGTTCATGGCGTGCGCCGTCGATCTCGATGAGACGGGCGGCGCGGAAGATGCGGGCGAGGTCGCCGATCGCCCTGCGCGGCACAAGCACATCCGCCGTCGGACACAGCAGCAGCGTGGGAATGCGGATGCGCGTCAGGTGATCCTGATGGGTGACGCGCGCCATTGCGGCCAATGTTTCGTTCAGCCAGCGCGCGGACGGCCAGCCGATGGAAAGTTCCGGATGCTCGGCATAGATGGCGGCGTTGCGGGCAAAGCGGCGCGCGTCGGAACTGACGACATTGCGCGTGAAATCGAGCGAGGGATCGCCCTTGCGGAAGGTGTGCTTTCCAAGCCCGGTGAGCGAGGCGAGGCGGGCGATGATGGCGATCTTGCGCTGGCTCATCGACTGGCCGCCAAGCGCCACGAAGGGCGCGGCGAGCACCATGCGCTCGATGCGGTTCTCGAGTTCGGGCGCCTGCGACAGGGCGACGAGCGCGCCGGTCGAATGGGCGACGATGAAGAAGGGCAGGCGGGCATCCGGCAGCACGATCTTTTCGAGGAAGAGCGATAGGTCGGCCTCGTAGTCGGAAAAGCGGGCGATGTGTCCGGCGCGGTTGTCGGCAATGAGCCGGTCGGAACCCGCCTGGCCGCGCCAGTCGAAGGTGGCGACCCAGAGGCCGCGTGCGGTCAGGTCGTTGATCGTCTCGAAATACTTCTCGATGCACTCGCTGCGGCCTTGCAGCAGCACGACCGTACCCTTGGCCTCGCGCCCGGCGGAGCGGAACACGGCGTAGCGGATTTTGACGCCGCCGCGGCCTTCCAGGAAGCCGGCAAAGTGGTTTTCCGGAACGGGATTGTCGGCGGTGGCGTGGAGAATGGAATCCATCGGCGGCAATATCTCGGCGACGTCAATCGGTTGGGCGCAATTCCGGCGAAAAAACCGCCGCACACTTTTCCTGAAATTGCTGTTCGATGGATAGGCGCTGGCTTCGGCGGCGTCAAAGAAAAAAGCCGGTTGCATGTGGCACGGGGGGTGACACACATGCAGCCGGCGCAATTTAACCGGGACGGAAGGGACGTTGCACCCCGGTCGTCGAAAGCGTTCGCTTCCGATGATGCGGTTTTAGCAACGCCAAGCTGAACGCTGTCCGAAGCGGCCGTTCATTTGCGGTTCATCGCGTAATTTTCCGGGTGCCGGTTTCCATTGTTTGGTCCCCTTGAACGCGCCGAAAAGGGTTCCCATCTCATTGTCACGGACGCCGAAAGGGTCCGTCGAGGTCTCTGTCGCCACAAAAGGGGCGAGGCCGGACAAGCCAGGCAGTACCCAAGATGTCGGGTGCCGCCTTCAGGAAGATCGCAACCGTTGCTCTAAAGGAGGACACCATGCGTCACGTCGATTTCTCCCCCCTCTACCGCTCCACCGTCGGCTTCGACCGTCTCTTCACCATGCTCGACAGCCTCGGCCAGCCTGACCAGGCCCAAAGCTATCCGCCCTACAATATCGAACGTACCGGCGAAAACACCTACCGCATCACGATGGCGGTTGCCGGTTTTGACGAAAGCGAACTGTCGATCGAAGCGCGCGAACATGCGCTGACGGTCAAGGGCGAAAAGAAGGACGATGCGGCTGAAGAAAGCCAGTATCTCTACCGCGGCATTGCCAAGCGCGCCTTCGAGCGCCGCTTCCAGCTCGCCGATCATGTGGAAGTGCGCGCCGCTTCGCTGAAGAACGGCCTTCTCCACATCGATCTCCTGCGCGAGATCCCGGAAGCGATGAAGCCGCGCCGTATCGAGATTGCGGCCGTCCAGCGCGAAGCCAGGCAGATCGAAGCGCAGACCAACTGATCGCGCTTCCCCCGGAATGAAGAAGGCGGTGCCGCATGGCGCCGCCTTTTTTTGTCTCAGAGCATCGAAAGGAAGTTGTCGACGTCCGCCTGGCTGGTCGCATAGCTGGCGACGAGGCGCACCAGCGTTTCGTCGTCGCGCATGGTTGCCTTCAGCGCCGGGCTGGCGGGCCAGTCATAGAAGACCGCGCCCTTGTCCTTCAATGTCTTCATCGCATCGTTGCGGATGATGGCGAACAGCTCGTTCGAGCCGGTCGGCCAGGCAAGGCGCGCCTTGTCGGAGGTGGCAAAGCCGGCGGCGAGGCGGTTTGCCATGCCGTTGGAATGACGGGCGAGGTCGAGCCACAGGCCTTCCCGGAAATAGGCGTCGAACTGCGCGGCGATGAAGCGCGACTTGGAAAAAAGCTGGGCCGAGCGCTTGCGCAGGTAGTGCATCTGCCGCGCCTTGCCGGGATCGAAGAGCACGAGCGCTTCGGCGCACCAGCAACCGTTCTTCGTGCCGCCGAAGGAAAGGATGTCGACACCGCGCTTCCAGGTCATTTCCGCCGGTGTCGCGCCGAGATGGACGAGGGCGTTGGCAAAACGCGCGCCATCCATGTGCAGAGGCAGGCCGGCCTGTTTGGTTACTTCTGAAAGGGCGGAGATTTCATCGAGCGTATAGGTAGTGCCGGCTTCCGTCGCCTGCGTCAGGGTGACGGCCATCGGCTGGCCGCCATGCACGAAATCCGGTGGGAAGCGGCCGATGGCCGCGGCGAGGGCTTCGGGCTGCAGTTTGCCGGCGGTGCCGTCGATCGGCACAAGCTTGGAGCCGGTGGCGAAGAATTCCGGCGCGTTGCATTCATCGACATTCACATGGGCCTCGCGATGGCAGAAGACCTGCCCGCCCGGCCGGTTGAAGCTGGCGAGCGCCAGCGAATTTGCTGCCGTGCCCGTGCCGACGAAGAAGACGGCGACGTCGCGCTCGAAGATTTCGCAAAAGGCCTTTTCCACGCGCTTGTCGAGGTCACTGGTACCGTAGGCCGAGGCGAAGCCGTCGGCGGCCTCGACGAGGCTCCGTGCAATGGCGGGGTGGGCGCCAGCCCAGTTGTCGGAAGCGAAAAACATGCGGTTTCCTGTCTGAATGGGAGCTTTGGAAGGACCATAATCCAGAAATGAAGGTGATCAATCGGCGGATCGGGCCTGAGATTGCGTTTTCTCGTTAAATGAAAGGAACCGAAACAAAATACCGGAATGTCGTAATTTAATTTCAGGCTTCCGGCGGCGTAGGCAATTTTTCTTCATGAGGTCGTGATTATTTGGCATGATGGCCTTGCGGGCCAAGGGCGTTTCTGGCATAGAGCGCATGAAATAGGACAGTGTTGCTGTCCTATTTCGGTCAAGAGACCGATAGAGGCGCCTTTCGCGACCGCGAGAGGATGCCGAAACGGCGCCGGGCGGCGGAGACACTCTGCCCCTATGCCCCCAGCGCCTCGACGGTCCCGATGATCATGCCCGATCGGCCGTCGCTTTTAGGGGTCGCATCAGGTTCACGCAGACGACGTTCGCAGGCCGGTTTGCCAGGAGGCAGGCCGTGGTCCCAAGGGCGAAAACATAGTTCCCGCGGCGCGCGGATCACAGAAGGAAAGATATGATGGTGAAGACCCAAGCACGAGATTTTCGGCAGACCCGGGCGCAGGCGACTGCGACGGGCGCCAAAACGTGCGCCTCCACACCGGGCCTGCCGAAAAAACAGGGACTCTATGATCCGCGAAACGAACATGATGCCTGTGGCGTCGGCTTCGTGGCGCATCTGAAAGGAAAGAAGTCGCACCAGATCGTCAAGGACGGGCTTTTCATGCTCGAGAACCTGACACATCGCGGCGCTGTCGGTGCCGACCCGCTGATGGGTGATGGCGCGGGCATTCTCGTACAGATTCCGGACCGCTTCTTCCGCGAGGAGATGGCAAAGCAGGGCGTCACGCTGCCCAAGGCGGGCGAATATGCCGTCGGCCACATCTTCATGCCGCCGGATGAGAAGCTGGTCGATTACTTCAAGAAGGTCATCGGGGACGTCGTAGCCGAAGAGGGACAGGTCCTCATCGGCTTTCGCGATGTGCCGGTCGACAATTCCTCGCTCTCCAAGGCGCCGGAGATTGCCGCCACCGAGCCGCGCCATGTCCAGGTGTTCGTCGGCGCTGGCCGCGAGGCTGCGACGAATGGCGAGTTCGAGCGCCGCCTCTTCACGCTGCGCAAGGTGATCTCCAACCGCATCTACGACGAGTATGAGGGCGAAGAGAGCAATTTCTATCCCGTCTCGCTCTCCTCGACGACGATCGTCTACAAGGGCATGTTCCTCGCCTATCAGGTCGGCGCCTATTACAAGGACCTTGCAGACCCGCGCTTTGAATCGGCTGTTGCCCTCGTGCACCAGCGTTTCTCCACCAACACGTTCCCTTCGTGGAAACTTGCGCATCCCTACCGCATGGTCGCCCACAACGGCGAAATCAACACCCTGCGCGGCAACGTCAACTGGATGGCAGCCCGTCAGGCTTCGGTCTCCTCGCCGCTTTTCGGAGAGGACATCACCAAGCTGTGGCCCATTTCCTACGAGGGCCAGTCCGACACTGCCTGTTTCGACAACGCGCTCGAATTCCTGGTGCGCGGCGGCTATTCCATGGCCCATGCGGTGATGATGCTGATCCCGGAAGCCTGGGCCGGCAACCAGCTGATGAGCCCGGAGCGCAAGGCGTTCTACGAATACCATGCCGCGCTCATGGAGCCGTGGGATGGCCCGGCCGCCGTCGCCTTCACCGACGGAAAGCAGATCGGCGCGACGCTCGACCGGAACGGTCTGCGCCCGGCGCGCTATCTCGTGACCGATGACGACCGTGTCATCCTCGCCTCGGAAGCCGGTACGCTGCCGGTTGAGGAGAAGAGCATCGTCAAGAAGTGGCGTCTCCAGCCCGGCAAGATGCTGCTCATCGACATGGAGGAGGGGCGCATCATCTCAGACGAGGAGGTGAAGTCGTCGCTCGCCGCCAAGCATCCCTACCGCGATTGGCTGGACAACACCCAGATCATCCTCGAAGATCTCGGCCCGGTCGAGCCGCGGGCGCTGCGCCGCGACGTCTCGCTGCGTGACCGCCAGCAGGCCTTCGGCTATACCCAGGAGGACACGAGGCTGCTCATGTCGCCGATGGCGACGACGGGGCAGGAGGCCATCGGCTCCATGGGAACGGACACGCCGATCTCGGCCATGTCCGACAAGACCAAGCTGCTCTACACCTATTTCAAGCAGAACTTCGCGCAGGTGACGAACCCGCCCATCGACCCGATCCGCGAGGAACTGGTCATGAGCCTCGTCTCCTTCATCGGCCCGCGCCCGAACCTGCTCGATCACCGCGGAGCGGCGAAAGCCAAGCGCATGGAAGTGCGCCAGCCGATCCTCACCAATGGCGATCTCGAAAAAATCCGCTCCATCGGCCATGTCGAGGATCGCTTCGACACCAAGACGCTGGACTTCACCTATGACGTCTCGCGCGGCGCAGAAGGTCTGCCGGAAATCCTCGACCGGCTCTGCGAGCGCGCCGAACAGGCCGTTACCAGCGGCTACAACATCATCGTGCTCTCCGACCGGCAGATCGGGCCGGACCGCGTGGCGATCCCGGCGCTGCTGGCGACCGCTGCCGTGCACCACCACCTGATCCGCAAGGGGCTTCGCACCTCGGTCGGCCTCGTCGTCGAATCCGGCGAGCCGCGCGAAGTGCACCATTTCTGCCTGCTTGCCGGCTACGGCGCGGAAGCGATCAACCCGTATCTTGCCTTCGACACGCTCACCGACATGCACAAGCGCGGCGAGTTTCCGAAGGAGGTCGATGCGGAGGAAATCGTCTACCGCTACATCAAGGCCATCGGGAAGGGCATCCTGAAGGTCATGTCCAAGATGGGCATCTCGACCTACCAGTCCTATTGCGGCGCGCAAATCTTCGATGCCATCGGCCTGTCGTCCGAGCTGGTCGACAAGTATTTCTTCGGCACGGCGACGACCATCGAGGGCATCGGCCTCGGTGAGATCGCCACGGAGACGGTCAATCGCCACAAGGCCGCCTTCGGCCGCGATCCGCTGCTTGCCAGCACGCTCGATATCGGCGGTGAATATGCCTACCGCATGCGCGGTGAGGAACATGCCTGGACGCCGGATGTCGTCGCCTCGCTGCAACATGCGGTGCGCGGCAATGCGGCCGACCGCTACAAGGAATTCGCCGAGCTGGTGAACGCCTCGTCGCTGCGCATGAACACGATCCGCGGCCTCTTCTCGATCAAGGGCGCGGAAGCGCTCGGCCGCAAGCCGATCTCCGTCGACGAGGTCGAGCCGGCGGTGGATATCGTCAAGCGGTTCTCCACGGGCGCCATGTCCTTCGGCTCGATTTCCCGCGAGGCGCACACCACGCTCGCCGTCGCGATGAACCGGATCGGCGGCAAGTCGAACACCGGCGAGGGCGGCGAGGAAGCCGACCGCTACCTGCCGCTGGCGGACGGTTCGGCCAATCCCGAGCGCTCCGCGATCAAGCAGATCGCGTCGGGCCGTTTCGGTGTGACGACCGAATATCTGGTCAATGCGGACATGCTTCAGATCAAGGTCGCGCAGGGCGCCAAGCCCGGCGAGGGCGGCCAGCTGCCCGGTCACAAGGTGGATGCGACGGTCGCCAAGACGCGGCACTCCACGCCGGGTGTCGGCCTCATCTCGCCGCCGCCGCACCACGACATCTACTCGATCGAGGATCTGGCGCAGCTCATCTACGACCTGAAGAACGTCAATCCGGAAGCGGATATCTCGGTCAAGCTGGTCTCGGAAGTCGGCGTCGGCACGGTTGCCGCGGGCGTTGCCAAGGCGCGTGCGGACCATATCACCATTGCTGGCTTCGACGGCGGCACGGGCGCTTCGCCGCTCACCTCGCTGAAGCATGCCGGCAGCCCGTGGGAAATCGGCCTTGCCGAAACGCACCAGACGCTCGTGCTCAACAAGCTGCGCTCGCGTATCGCGCTTCAGGTCGATGGTGGGCTGAAGACCGGCCGCGATGTCGTCATCGGCGCACTGCTCGGGGCCGACGAGTTCGGCTTTGCCACCGCGCCGCTCATTGCGGCGGGCTGCATCATGATGCGCAAGTGCCACCTCAATACCTGTCCGGTAGGGGTTGCGACGCAGGATCCGGTCCTGCGCAAGCGCTTCAAGGGCGCGCCCGAGCACGTCATCAACTACTTCTTCTTCGTTGCCGAAGAGGTGCGCGAAATCCTGGCCTCGCTCGGCGTTCGCTCGCTGAACGAGATCATCGGCGCCTCGGAGCTGCTCGAGAAGGAGAAGATGATCTCGCACTGGAAGGCCAACGGTCTCGATTTCTCCCGCATCTTCCACAAGGTGGATGCGCCGAAGGAGGCGACCTACTGGACCGAGCGTCAGGATCACCCGATCCAGGACGTCCTCGATCGCAAGCTGATCGAACAGGCCGGGCCTGCGTTGGAAAAGAAGACGCCGGTCGCCTTCGAGGTCGACATCAAGAACGTCGACCGCTCCACCGGTGCGATGCTTTCGGGCGCTGTCGCCAAGCGCTACGGGTTCAAGGGCCTCAAGGACGATACGATCACGGTGAAACTCAACGGCACGGCCGGCCAGTCCTTCGCCGCGTTCCTCGCCCGCGGCATCACCTTTGACCTCGTTGGCGCCGGCAACGACTATGTCGGCAAGGGGCTTTCGGGCGGGCGTATCGTTGTGCGTCCTCCAGCCGACAACAGGGCGGTTCCGCACGAGTCGATCATTGTCGGCAATACCGTGCTTTACGGCGCGATCGCCGGGGAATGCTACTTCAACGGCGTGGCTGGCGAACGCTTCGCCGTGCGCAATTCCGGTGCGGTGGCCGTCGTCGAGGGCGTGGGCGACCATGGCTGCGAATACATGACGGGCGGCGTTGTCGTCGTCATCGGCCAGACGGGTCGCAACTTCGCGGCCGGCATGTCGGGCGGCGTCGCCTATGTGCTGGACGAGGAAGGCGATTTCGCCCGCCGCTGCAACATGGCGATGGTCGAGCTCGAGCCGGTGCCGGAAGAAGACGACATGCTGGAGAAGCTGCACCATCATGGCGGCGATCTCATGCACAAGGGCATGGTCGACGTGTCCGACGACATGACGCGTCATGACGAGGAGCGACTTTACCAGCTCGTCTCGAACCACCTGCACTATACGGGCTCGCCGCGGGCGAGGGAGATCCTCGACAAATGGGCCGAGTATCGTCCGAAATTCCGCAAGGTGATGCCGGTCGAGTATCGCCGCGCCCTCGAAGAGATGGAGCGCATGAGGATGGGGATCGCTGCCGAGTGAGGCAGCGGCTCACCAACCTTCACCGGCTGGTTTCGCTGGGCGTGGCAGTCGCGGTCCCCGGGATCGCGACCTTCGTGAACGGCGAAATCAGGATCGAATTCATCGTACTGGGATTGGTAATGGGAGTTGCCTACTGGTACTGGGGCCCGACAGGCGCCCCGCTTTGAGCAAGGAATATTGAAGTGGGCAAGGTAACTGGTTTCATGGAAATCGACCGGCAGGTGGCGAAGTATCAGCCGGCCTCAGACCGCATCCGCCATTTCCGCGAATTCACCATCCCGATGTCGGACCCCGAGGTCCAGAAGCAGGCTGCGCGCTGCATGGACTGCGGCATTCCCTATTGCCACGGTCCGACCGGATGTCCGGTGCACAACCAGATTCCGGACTGGAACGACCTCGTTTACAACGGCAACTGGGAAGAGGCGATCCGCAACCTGCATTCGACCAACAACTTCCCGGAATTCACGGGCCGCGTCTGCCCCGCACCCTGCGAGGAGGCCTGCACGCTGAATCTCGAAGACGCGCCGGTCTCCATCAAGACCGTCGAGCAGGCGATTGCCGACAAGGCCTATGAGATGGGCTATATCGTGCCGCAGCCGGCGACGGTGAAGACCGGCAAGAAGGCCGCCGTCATCGGCTCGGGCCCTGCTGGAATGGCGGCTGCCCAGCAGCTTGCCCGCGCCGGCCACGAGGTGCATCTCTACGAACGCGAATCCAAGGCGGGCGGCCTGCTGCGTTACGGCATTCCGGACTTCAAGATGGAGAAGAACTTCATCGATCGCCGTGTCGACCAGATGCGCGGCGAGGGCGTGACGTTCCACTATGGTGTCAATGTCGGTGTCGACAAGCCGATGGAAGAGATGCTCGCCGAACATGACGCCGTGCTCTATTGCGGCGGTTCGGAAACGCCGCGCGACGCCGGCATTCCGGGCGTCGACTATGCCGGCGTGCACGATGCCATGCCCTATCTCGTGCAGCAGAACCGCCGCGTCGGCCGCGAGAATATCGACAGCGTCGGCTGGCCGTCCGATCCGATCCTGGCCGGTGGCAAGCACATCGTCGTCGTCGGTGGCGGCGATACGGCTTCGGACTGCGTCGGTACGGCCTTCCGTCAGGGGGCGGTGAAAGTCACCCAGCTCGACATCCGTCCGCAGCCGCCGGAAAAGGAAGACAAGCTCGCCGTCTGGCCCTTCTGGGCGACGAAGATGCGGACCTCCTCCTCGCAGGCCGAGGGCGCGATGCGCGAGTTCCAGGTAGGCACGCTCGAATTCGTCGGCGACGAGGACGGTGTGCTGACGGGCGTGAAGTGCTGCCAGGTGGACGAGCGCCGCAAGCCGATCGCCGGCACGGAGTTCATCATCAAGGCGGATCTGGCCTTCATCGCCATCGGCTTCCGTGGCCCCTTCACCGACAGCGTGCTGAAGGACCTCGGCGACAAGCTTGCCATCAACACCGACAAGCGCGGCTCGTCCAACGTCATCGCCAACGACCGCGATTACAAGACCTCGGTTGACAAGTTGTGGACCGCCGGTGATGTGCGCCGTGGCCAGTCGCTGGTCGTTTGGGCTATCCGCGAAGGCCGCCAGGCAGCCCGCGCGATCGACGAGGCGCTGATGGGTGCAACCACGCTGCCGCGGTGAAACCTGAAAAGCGGGGCGTGCCGGACAACCGGCGCGCCCTTTGCATTCTGGAAAGGCAGTCAGGGTGTTGCGGTCTTGTCCAGGCGGAAATCGTCCACGCGGCCGAGCGGCGCGTCGGCGATCTCGCCCTTTTCCACCAGCTTTTCGCGCAGGCTCTTGCCGTTGCCCTTGATGGGGGTGCCGCCGAGCAGCGCCGTACCACCGTCGAGCGCGGGATCGGCAAGGCTGATGGGTTGCGTCTTGGTGATTTCCGCGGCTTCGGCCGGAGGCGCCACGACGACGAGATCCTTGAGGTCGCCCTGGAGGCCGGGGCCGTCGGCGGCAGCGTCGCCGAGCAGCCGGCGGATTTCCTTCTCGACATAGAAGGCGAGCTTGCGCTTGCCGGCCTTGGTGAAGTTGATTCCGTCTGAACCGCGCAGGCGCACCTGCTGGCCGTTGATATCGGAGCCGGAGATGACGAACTTGCCTTCCTCGTCGACGAAACCGTCCCAGATATCGACGAACGCGCCGCCTGCCTTCTCGACGCTGGCGCGGTAGATGTTGTTGAGCGTCGTCATGTCGGCCGTCAGCGCGGAGGACTGGAAGGCGGGCATGCCCATCCAGAGCAGCGGCTTGCCGCCTTCATGGGCCAGTGTCGCGATGCGAGCAACGCGCGCCTCGTATTGCGCCGTCCAGGCTTCGGAGCGAAATTTTTCCTTCTGGCCGGCAACGGTCATCTGCTGGCGGTCGTTGGCGCCCATGCTGACGACGACGAGGGCCGGCTTCGTCTCGGCGATCAGGCCCGGCAACGATTCCGGCCAGTTGTAGTAATCGTCGCGCACGATGCCGGAAGAACCGTTGGTGCGGCGCTCGACGACGATGCCGGGCGTCGTCTCGAAGGCGGCGATCAGGCCTTCGCCGACGCTGCCGGCGATGAAATCGCCGACGACGAGCACGACCTTGGCGTCCGGCAGCTTTTCGATGGCCGCCGGTTCCGGTTTCTTGGCGATGGCGGTTGCCGGTCTCTTCTTTCGGATGACCGCGCGCGGCCGCTTGATTTCCGGTTCTGGCTTGATTTCCTTGCGCTTCGGCGTGCCGAAGAGGAGCTGGAGGATCGACCTGCGCTCGACGCGCTCCTGCGCGTTTGCCGGTGCGCCGGCCGTGGCAAGGACGCTTGCCGACACGGCAAGGGCCAGGCCGAGGCGCACAATCCGGATCGTCAGGCTCATTTGCAAAGGCTCCCGGTCTTTCCCGTGATCTTGCGGGTATTCGGTGGCGGCATGATGGCAAAACCCGGGAGCAAGCGGAAGCGTCCGGGCAGCAAAAAGGGGCGCCGAAGCGCCCCTCAAGCCTGTTTTCCTGCGCTATTATCGCCGAACGGCGCGCAGGACCTGCTGGCTAGGCTCGCCGTCAGCGGCAAGGCCCATGCGGTTCTGGAAGGCCTGGATCGCGGCCTTCGAGCCGGAACCGAAGTTGCCGTCAACCTCGCCGTCGTAATAGCCGAGTTCCTTGAGCCGGGTCTGGAGCTCGAACTTCTCCGTGATGTCGAGCGTGCCGTCCGGTCGCGGCCAGCGCTGCTTGACGCCGCCGTAGCCGGCGATCTGGTCGGCAAGCATGCCGACGCCCATGGCGTAGGAATCCGACGCATTGTAGCGTTTGATGACGAAGAAGTTCTTGGTCATCAGGAAGCCCGGACCGCCGTTTGCCGGCAGCTTGAGTTCGGCGCGGTCGGAGCCGTTCTTGAAACCGCTGCCGCCCGGGCGCGTGAAGCCGAGCTTGGCCCATTGGGCAAGCGTCTTCGTCTGGCCGGAATATTTGCTGCCGCCGGTCGGGATGGCGATCTCGTAGCCCCAGGTCTTGCCTGCCTGCCAGCCGTTCTTGGCGAGAAGGTTCGCGGCGGTTGCCAGCGCGTCCGGCACCGAGTTCCAGATGTCGCGGTGTCC
This sequence comes from Shinella sp., assembly GCF_049651085.1. GTDB lineage: Bacteria > Pseudomonadota > Alphaproteobacteria > Rhizobiales > Rhizobiaceae > Shinella. The sequence continues at coordinate 6,494 of NZ_JBASBL010000010.1, read as the reverse complement.
GTTGCCATCGGCATCGACGGCATAGAGCAGGTAGCTCGTCGGGATAAACTGCGTATGGCCCATCGCGCCGGCCCAGGAGCCGGTCATGTTGGAAGCGGAGATATCGCCACGCTGGATGATCTTGAGGGCGGCGATCAGCTGCGTGCGGGCAAATTTCGCCCGCTTCTTGTCGGCATAGGCGAGTGTTGCAAGCGCGCGCGGCACGTAGTGCAGCCGGTCATCCTTCTCCAGCACCGCGCCGTAGTTCGATTCCATCGACCAGATGGCGAGCAGGATGTTGCGGTCGACGCCGAAATGGCGTTCCAGCGCGGTCAGGGTGCGGGCGTGCTTCTTTGCCATCTCGCGACCGATGCGCACCGTATACGGGTTGACGCGCGAATCGAGGTAATCCCAGATCTTGTGCTTGAATTCCGGCTGGTAGGCGGCCTTTTCCAGCACAGCCTGGTCGGGTGTCTTGACGCCGGAAAACGCCTTCTGGTAGGTGGTCTTGCTGATGCCGGCCTCGGACGCCGTCGCGTAGAACTCCGCAATCCACTTCTGGAAGCGGGTATCCGCGCGGGCCGCGGTGGCATGGGCGAGCAGCCCCGCCGAGAGGAGGAGGGTGAGCGCAGATCGGCGCAGAACGGTCTTCAGATTCTGTGTCATCGGCTGTCATGTCCGTTTCTTAAATTTCGGTACGATGGCTCGAAACCACCGGCTGAACGCAAAACTTATAAAAACGAAGTCAACAAATTCTTTACCATCAAACTTTTGCCCCGTCTTCCTTTGCAAATAAATAGCAATTGGATTCTATTCCGGCGCAGATGTGCCCCTGCCGTGAGGGCAATGGGCTTAACGAGGTGATTATGTCTCAGACACGCAAGGTTCGCAAAGCAGTCTTCCCAGTGGCCGGGCTCGGCACACGCTTCCTTCCGGCAACGAAGGCCGTACCGAAGGAAATGCTGACCGTCGTCGACAAGCCTGTGATCCAGTATGTGGTGGACGAGGCGCTGGACGCCGGCATCGAGCACCTGATCTTCGTGACCGGTCGCTCCAAGGCGGTCATCGAGGACTATTTCGACATCCAGGTCGAGCTGGAGCAGACCCTGCGCCAGCGCAACAAGACGGCCGAACTGACCTTGCTCGAAAGCATCCTGCCGGTCGCCGGCTCGACAAGCTTCACACGTCAGCAGGAGCCGCTCGGTCTCGGCCATGCCGTGTGGTGTGCCCGCGAACTCGTCGGCAACGAGCCTTTCGCGCTGCTCCTTCCCGACATGATCATGAAGGGTGAGAAGGGCTGCATGAAGGGGATGGTCGAACTCTTCGAGCACTCGGGCGCCAACGTCGTCGCCGTCGAGGAATGCGCGCCCGACCAGGCGCACAAATACGGTATCGTCGGTGTCGGCGACAAGGTCGGCGACGGCTTTGCCATCACCAAGATGGTCGAGAAGCCCGCGCCGGGCACCGCGCCGTCCAACTTCTTCATCAACGGCCGCTATATTCTCCAGCCGGAAATCTTCCCGATCCTGTCCACGCAGGAGCGTGGCGCCGGCAACGAGATCCAGCTCACCGACGCCATGGTGAAGCTCGCCGTCGATCAGAAGTTCGCCGCCTATCACTTCCGCGGCGAGACCTACGACTGCGGCGCCAAGGACGGCTTCATCCTCGCCAACATTGCCTTTGCGCTCGAGCGTGCGGATATCCGCCCGTCGGTCGAAGGGCCGTTGCGCGAACTGGTCGCCGGCCTCAAGTAGTCAGCGGCGCACTACGAGACCGATGCCGGCGCGCGTGATGCCGGTATCGGTCGTACCCGACTGGCGCGTAAGCTCGTAGGAGACGTCGCCGGTCATTGCCAGCCAGCGGTTGATATTCCAGGTGATGCCTGCACCGGCCAGATAGATGTTCTGGTCCGTGGTCCAGGAGGTCTGGAAATCGCGCAGCGTATAGGCGCTGCTCAGTCGCGCCACGAGATTGTCCCGCAATTCGTGCGTCAGGTCGGCCGTCACCGCATAGGAGACGTAACCGCTCGCTCCGGCGGCGGTCGAGGGTTCGAGCGTCGTGGCGAGGCCGAGCCTCAGATCGGTGCCGCGCTGCGGCGACCAGAACACCGAGCCGTCGACCGTCAATGCCTTGAGTGCTGCGAGGCGGTTGTCGTCGAATGTGGCGCGCCTGTAGCCGATGCCGAGATCGCCGCGCAGTTTTTCGCCGAGGTCGATTTCCACACCCGCTCGCCCGCCAAGCGTCACGGCGGAGCGCTCGTATCCGAGCGCATCACGCTTGTCGTCATAGATCGACCGGCCGACGGACGCTTCCAGATAGGGGATCAGCGCTGGCGATAGCTCGTAGCCGATGCGGCCCGTCAGCGTGCCTTCCGTGTAGTTTCGGTCGGACAGCACGAGCTTGCTGCCATCGGAAAGGGTTGCCGAACCGTAGGTCCGGCGTTCGATTTCGGTGCCGATCGTGCCGCGGATCATACCGAAATCGCGGGTGACGCGGGCGCCCGCCGTGTAGGTATGGACGCCGGACTGCACGCTCGCATTGTTGATCGCGTTGGGATCGCTCGAGCTTTCCCGCTCGAAATCGTAACCGGCCGTGATGTTGGCGATCGTATCGTCGCTGAGGTCGAGGCGCAGGTCAGCGTCCAGCCGCGCGCGCGGCTCGGTCTCGCCCGTGCCGCTGATGTTGCGCTGGTAGATACCCTCGCCCTCGATGGTCAGCTGGTGGCGGGACCAGTCGGAGGTGAGCGATCCCCGGAACCCGGTCTGGGAATAGGTGCGGCTCGTCGATGTGGAACCGTTTTTCGTTTTCTCGTGGCCGAGATTCTGCGAAATCGAGGGCCGCAGGATGAACGTCCCGACACGGATGCCGGTCGGCTCGTAGGGATCGCCGAAATTGCTGCGCGATCCGTCGACATTGCCCTCGCGCATGTTCAGCCGGTCGGCCCGGCGTTCCGCGGGGCCGAAAGTATCGTCCTCACCGGCAAGCGCCGCGGCCGCCTCCTCGGAAAGGGCAGGCCGGGCGGCTGTCGAGGCGGTCGCCATTGCGTCCGTGTCCGTCGCGGCGGGCATGCTGCCGGTTGCCGCGAGCGTATCGGCCTCGCTTCCCGTGGTTCCTGTCGCTGCAAGTGGCGTCGGGAAGGTCGGCGAGACGCTGGAGCCGGATTGCTGGGCGAGCGCCGGACCGCACGCAAGCACGGTCCCGGCGAGCAGAAGCCCGGCCAGTCGCCGTGTCAGGCGGAGCGATACCGCCCCACAGTCCATTTCCTTAGCCTCTGCCATGATCGGGCCTGCGATTCTCGAATTTCCTAAGCGACCGTAAACCGGCATGGTTAACGCTTGGTTGCTGACCGGCTGCAATGCGCGCTTACGTTCGCAATGGACAGGCTTCCGCAAAAGCGCTAACGAGGCGCATGATCAAGAGACAGGTTAAACTTGACGGCGGCGGCGCCATCGCCTCCGCGCTCCGCACGGTCGAAACCGAAAAGGCCGGCCTCGTCGCCCTTTCGGCAGCGCTGGAAGGCGATCTGCATGACGCCTTTTGCGAGGCGGTGCGCCTCATCGGCGACATTGATGGACGCGTGATCATCACGGGCATCGGCAAGTCGGGCCATGTCGGCGCGAAGATCGCCGCGACGCTTGCCTCGACCGGCACGCCATCGTTCTTCGTGCATCCCGTCGAAGCCAATCACGGCGACCTCGGCATGATCGGGCGCGACGATGTCATTCTCGCGCTTTCCTGGAGCGGCGAGACCGCCGAACTGCAGGGCATCGTCTCCTATTCCCGCCGTTTCTCGATCCCGCTGATCGCCATGACCTCCGGCGAGCGCTCGGCGCTCGCACGCGCGGCGGATACGGTTCTGCTGCTGCCGAAGGCGCTGGAAGCCTGCCCGCACGGCCTTGCTCCCACCACCTCGACGCTGATGCAGCTTGCGCTCGGCGATGCCGTCGCGGTCGCCCTGCTCGAGGCGCGCGGTTTCACGGCAACGGATTTCAAGACGTTCCATCCGGGCGGCAAGCTCGGTGCGAGCCTCTCCCATATCGGGGATGTGATGCATAGCGGCGAGAACGTGCCGCTTGTCGTCCTCGGCACCTCGATGCCGGATGCGGTGCTGCTGCTGGCGCAGAAGCGCTACGGCTGCGTCGGGGTCATCGACGCGGAAGGCATTCTTGTCGGCATCGTCACGGACGGCGACATTGCGCGCAACCTTTCGCGCAATCTTTCCGAACTCGACGTCGATGACGTGATGACGCGCAATCCCAAGACGGTGAAGCCATCGACGCTGGCCACGGCGGCGCTGGGCCTGCTCAACCAGCACAACATCTCGGCGCTGATTGTTACCGACGAGACGTCCCGCCCCGTCGGCATCGTGCATTTCCACGACCTGCTCAGGATCGGCGTCGCCTGATCCTCAAACCGGCTCCACGGTGAGATCGCGGCCATTGCTGGCCGTGACGCGCACGCGCGCGCCGACCGGCAGGTCCGGCCCCTGAACGCTCCACATCGTATCGTCGAGGCGAATGCGCCCGCGGCCTTCGCTGATCGGCTGTTCCAGCGTCGCAGTGCGGCCGACAAGGCTCTGGCCCCGCTGGTTGAGGTGCGGCTGGTCGCTCGTCTCGCCGCGAGTCTTGATGATGCGGCGGCCGATAAGGGCGGCTGCCAGCGACAGGGCCGCAAAGACCAGCCATTGCATCTGCCACGTCCAGAGGGCCTGCTCCCAAAGCATGAGGGAGAGCGCGCCGGTGATGATCGCCGCGATGCCGATCCAGACGAGGAAGACACCGGGCATCAGCACTTCGAGGATCAGGAGAACGATCCCGAGCACCCACCAGGCCCAGGGGCCCAGTTCCGTGACGATGCTTTGGATCATGCTCAGCTTCCCTGCGGCGTGTCGAACGGATTGCGGAAGGCGGGCGTCGAGGCGCCGGTGGTTACCGGCGTGGACTGACGGTTGCGCTGCGGGTTTCCGGCGGGTGCGGAGCCGTTGCCGAACACCTCTTTTGCGATGGCGCCGATACCGCCGAGCGAGCCGATGAGCGAGGAGGCTTCCATCGGCATCAGCACGATTTTGGAGTTCGGGGCCTTGCCGATCGCGGCCATGGCTTCGGTGTATTTCTGCGCGACGAAGTAGTTGATTGCCTGGACATCGCCGGCGGCGATCGCCTCCGACACCATCTTCGTTGCCTTGGCTTCGGCTTCTGCGAGGCGCTCGCGGGCTTCGGCGTCACGGAACGCCGCCTCGCGCTGGCCCTCGGCCTCGAGGATGGCGGACTGCTTGGCGCCTTCCGCGCGGAGAATCTGCGCATTGCGGGCGCCTTCGGCTTCCAGTACCTGCGCGCGCTTCTCGCGTTCGGCCTTCATCTGCCGGCCCATCGAATCGACCAGATCCTTCGGCGGCGCGATGTCCTTGATCTCGACGCGGGTGATCTTGATGCCCCAGGGATTGGCGGCCTCGTCCACCACGCGCAGCAGCTTGTCATTGATGACGTCGCGGTTGGACAGCAGCTCATCGAGGTCCATCGAGCCCATGACCGAACGGATGTTGGTCATGGTGAGGTTGAGGATCGCATTCTGCAGATTGGCGACCTGGTAGGCGGCCTGCGCGGGATTGAGGATCTGGTAGAAGGCCACGCCGTCGGCTGAAACACTTGCGTTGTCGCGGGTGATGACTTCCTGCGTGGGAATGTCCAGCACCTGTTCCATGACGTTCATCTTCGCGCCGATGCGGTCGATGAAGGGAATGATGAGATTGAGGCCCGGCTGCAGCGTGCGCGTATAACGGCCGAAACGCTCCACCGTGTACTGATAGCCCTGCGGAATGGTCTTGATTCCTGCAAAGAGGATCAGAACGACCAGGACCACGAGGGCGATGACGACGATATCGAGTCCGGCAAAATCCATGTTCTTCTCCACAACAGGCCTGGCGATGCGGCGCCACTTTAAGCAATACGCGCCGCGATGCCAGTCTATTTGGATGGGGAGAAGAATTATCCGGGGTCAGACCCAGCCGGAAAGCTCCCGCCGAACGACCTTTTCCAGAACAGTCATGCCCTCGGGTGAATCGTTGAGACAGGGAATGTGCGTGAATTTCTCGCCACCATTGTGCAGGAAGCTTTCGCCCGCCTGGTCGGCGATCTCTTCCAGCGTTTCCAGGCAATCGGAAACGAAGCCCGGATTGAGCACGGCGATGCGCTTGATGCCGTCCTGCGCCAGCTTCTCGACGGTCTTGTCCGTATAGGGCTGGAGCCACTCCTCCGGCCCGAAGCGCGACTGGAAGGTGACCATCAGTTTCTCTTCCGACCAGCCGAGCCGTGCGCGCAGCAGCCGCGCGGTCTTCTGGCACTGGCAGTAATAGGGGTCGCCCTTCTCGAAATAGCTCTTGGGAATGCCGTGGAAGGAGGTCAGCACGCGCTCCGGCTCCCAGTCGAGCGTCGCAAGGTGCTTTTCGATGGAGACGGCGAGCGCATCGATATAGGCCGGGTCGTCGTGATAGGGCGGCACGGTGCGCAGCGCCGGCT
>NZ_JBASBL010000009.1:0-379031 GCF_049651085.1 Shinella sp. | reverse complement strand
GGTTGGTTTCCGCGAAAGGACGATCCGCTTTCTCCAGCGAGCCGTACACCTCGTCGGTCGACACATGCAGGAAGCGGAAGTCCTGTTTGCGGTCTTCGGCAAGCTCGTTCCAATAGGTCCGCACCGCTTCGAGCAGGCGGAACGTGCCGACGATATTCGTGTCGATGAAGGCCGCCGGGCCATGGATCGAGCGATCGACATGGGATTCGGCGGCAAGATGGACGATTGCCCGCGGCGCGTGCTCTTCCAGCAACGCAGAGATGACGGCGCTATCGCCGATATCGGCCTGTACGAAGATGTGCTGCGCCGTGCCCGCAAGCGTCTTCAGATTTTCCGGATTGCCCGCATAGGTCAGCTTGTCGATATTGACGACGATCTCGTCAGACGCGCCCAGCCAGTCCAGTACAAAATTGCTTCCAATGAAACCCGCACCGCCCGTTACGAAAATCGTCATGTCTTTGGCTCTCGAATTCGACCAGTCTCCCGCCGCGACAGGTGCAGACCCGACTTGCAGCATCTAGCGGCTACAGTGGTTTCAAATTCCGGTCAAATTGCAATTGGCAGTTACTTTTCCCGAACTTGATGGCAATCATGCGAATTCTGGAGAAATGGAAGATCTAGGGCCGCAATAGGCGGTCGTCGGAGCGCTCGATCAGCTTGGGCATGATGAGGGCTTGCAGCGTCTCGGGGGGCTCGCCTTCCATGCGGCGCAGGATATAGCTGCCGAGAAGCTCGCTCGGCTCGTGGATCGGCAGGAAATAGGTGGTGATGGGCGGAGCGAAATACTGGCTGACATTGAGATCGTCCGTCGCATTGATCACCGCATCGCGACCGTGCACGAGGCCGCGGGCGTGGAAACCTGAAAAGGCGCCCAGCGCCGAGGCTTCGTTGGCGCAGATATAAGCGGTCGGCGGTTCCGGCAGCCCGGACATCGTCAGGACGTTCTGGCGACCGAAGGCGGGGGTCAGGTGACCGTGAACGACGAGCGCCGGGTCGAAGGAAAGGCCGGCTGTTTCGAGGGCGCGGCGGTAGGCCTCAAAGCGGGTGATCGCATAGCTGAGTTCCGCCACCGGATTGACGAGCGCGATGCGGCGATGGCCGCGTTCGGCAAGGCGCGCGACCGAGAGCCGGATCATCTGCTCGTTGTCCGCATCGACAAAGGCGTGTGGGGCCTCATGGCTGGTCGTGCCGTAGGTAACGAAGGGAAAATCCGCCTCCTGCATGATGCGCACCCGCGGGTCGTCATCCCTCGTGCCAGTGACGATGATACCGTCGGCCTTCTTCAGCGAGACGATCTGCCGGATGGTGGCAAGGCTTTCCTCGAAATTGCGCACGGCATAGAGCGAGACGCGGTAGGGGCTTTCGTCCAGCGCCCAGGAAATACCGCTGAGCAGCTGGGCATATTCGACACCTTCCCACTCGTTCTGCTTCGGGCCGGGCGCGGTCATGATGGCGGCGACCTGATAGGTCTTGCCGGTGCGCAACTGAACGCCATGCATGTTGAGCTGGTAGCCGACACGCTCGGCTGCGGCGACGACGATGGCGCGCGTTTCCGGCCGCACCTGCGGGCTATCGTTCAGCGCTTTCGATACGGTGGCGATCGAAAGGCCCGTTTCCTGTGCGATGGTCTTGATCGTTGGTCTTTGCATCGCGTCTCGGCTCGCTACGGCTGGTCCTGACCGAGAAAGGCGGTCGGCAGAATTCAGGCTGGAGCCCCACTGCTCCGCGGGGGCATCGACAGTTTCTACCCTGCTATCCGGCTGCAACGGCAGGAGGCGGACCGTCAACCATATGATAAAAACGTTTAACCTGCTTGTAAAGCAGGAAAGACAGGAGAGAGCGATGCCGACGGGAACCCGCCGGCACCGGCAACCTCATCCCGCGCGAAAATGCTTGGAGAGCTTCAGGCCCTGAGCCTGATAGTTGGAACCGACGCCGGCCCCGTAGAGGCCCTCGGGCGCACCCAGCATGTGCTCGTAGACCAGGCGGCCGACGATCTGGCCATGATCGAGAATGAAGGGCACTTCGTGGCTGCGCACTTCCAGCACCGCGCGGCTGCCGGAGCCACCGGCCGGCGCATGGCCGAAACCGGGATCGAAGAAGCCGGCATAGTGCACGCGGAACTCGCCGACGAGCGGATCGAAGGGCGTCATTTCGGCGGCATAGAGCGGCGGTACGTGCACGGCCTCGCGCGAGACGAGGATGTAGAACTCATCCGGATCGAGGATCAGTTCGTTGCGGCCGCGACTGAACAGCGGCTCCCAGAAATCGAAGATATCGTGCTGGTTCTTGCGATCGACATCCACAACGGCGGTGTGGTGCTTGCCGCGATAGCCGATCAGGCCATCCGGCCCTGTGCCCTTGAGATCGATGGAGAGCGCAATGCCGCCGCCGGACACGTTGGGCGTTTCGCTGGCGACCAGCGTGTCGGTGCCGTGAAGGGCGAGCAGCTCGCTGTCGCCGAGCAAGGCATTGCCCTTACGGAACCGGATCTGCGACAGGCGCGAGCCGCGGCGCACGACGATGGGGAAGGTGCGCGGCGAGATTTCGAGATAGAGCGGGCCGGAATAGCCTGCCGGGATCTTGTCGAACTCCTGCGCGCGGTCGGTAATGACGCGGGTGAAGATATCGAGGCGGCCGGTCGAGCTCTTGGGGTTCGCCGAAGCGGCAAGCTCTGCCGGCAGGTCGAGGCTTTCCATCAGCGGCACGATATAGACGCAGCCCGTTTCCAGCACCGCCCCCTCGGAAAGGTCGACGACGTGCAGCTTCAGCCGGTCGAGCTTGTCCGAAACGAGGTTCGACGGCCCCGGAAGGAAGCTGGCGCGCACGCGAAAGGCCTTGCTGCCGAGGCGCAGGTCCAGGCTTGCCGGCTGGATCTGGTCGTCGTCGAGCGCGGCCTCGCTCTTCAGGCGGCCGCTTTCCAGCAAGCCGCGAATGGCGTTGTCCGCCAGAATGCCCGTGCTGCGCGTCGCAGAAGCCATGATACATACCGTCCTTATGCAGCATCGTCCTTCCCGAAGACCGGGACCTACACGTCGAAACGATGTCTTAGAGGGCCAGAACAAAACCAAATGCCGGCAATTGACGCAAGCGCGGCCAGGCAGTAATAGCAAAGTTATCCCGTGGTGATTTGGCCGGCCGGCTTGCAGCCACGTAAAACAAGTAGCTAAAAAGGCCGGGCTTCGGACCGGCCTGCTTTTGCGGCCGGTTTTTTTGTTTGAAGGCGACGATCAAATGAGCAAGTCCTGGCGCCCGGCTACCCAACTCGTTCACGGCGGAACCACCCGCTCGCATCACGGCGAAACCGCAGAAGCAATCTTCCTCACGCAGGGTTTCGTCTATGACACGTCGGCGGCGGCCGAAGCCCGTTTCAAGGGCGAGACGGACGGCTTCATCTACGCACGCTACGGCAGCCCGACCAATGACATGTTCGAAAAACGCATGTGCATGCTGGAAGGCGCCGAGGAGGCCCGCGCCACCGCCTCCGGCATGGCCGCCGTTGCCGCAGCGATCCTCTGCCAGCTGAAGGCCGGCGACCATATCGTCGCCGCACGCGCGCTCTTCGGCTCCTGCCGCTGGGTGGTCGAGACGCTCGCACCGAGATACGGCATTGAATGTACGCTGGTCGACGGCCGCGACCTCGCCAACTGGGAAAAAGCGATCCGGAAGAACACCAGGGTCTTCTTCCTCGAGAGCCCGACAAACCCGACGCTGGAAGTCATCGACATCGCCGGCGTTGCGAGGCTTGCCAACCAGATCGGCGCCAAGGTCGTCGTCGACAACGTGTTTGCGACGCCGCTCTTCCAGAAGCCGCTGGAACTCGGCGCCCATATCGTCGTCTATTCCGCCACCAAGCATATCGACGGCCAGGGCCGCTGCCTCGGCGGCGTCGTGCTTTCCGACAAGCAGTGGGTCGACGAACACCTGCAGGATTATTTCCGCCATACGGGTCCGGCCATGTCGCCGTTCAACGCCTGGACGCTCCTGAAGGGCATCGAGACGTTGCCGCTGCGCGTCAAGCAGCAGACCGAGAATGCAAGCCGCATCGCCGATCTCCTTGCCGACCACCAGCAGGTCGCCCGCGTGATCTATCCGGGCCGCAAGGATCATCCGCAGGCCGACATCATCGCCAAGCAGATGACGGGCGGCTCGACGCTGGTCTGCTTCGAGCTGAAGGGCGGCAAGGATGCGGCCTTCGCGCTGCAGGATGCGCTGGAGATCGTGAAGATCTCCAACAATCTCGGCGACGCCAAGAGCCTGATCACCCATCCGGCGACGACCACGCACAAGAACCTGACGGACGAGGCCCGCGCCGAACTCGGCATTTCAGGCGGCACCGTGCGCTTGTCTGCCGGTATCGAGGACAACGAAGACCTGCTCGAGGATTTTGCCCGCGCGCTTTCCAAGATCGGGGCGTGAACCGGCGCCATCAAGGCTAACGACGGGAAGGCGCCAGCCGAGCACGCTGGCGCCTTCTTTGCGTATTCTTGACGAAGCCATATTCCTGTAGAATAGCTGAATATAACGAGTTCAAGGCTTACCCATGTATCGTGCGCTGACCCGCGACATCGAAGTGACCGTAGAGCCATATTATCTGGCCGATCAGTCCGATCCCGACGACAGCCGCTATGTCTGGGGATACCGGGTGGTCATATCGAACCTGTCCGATATCGCCGTGCGGCTGGTGACGCGATACTGGAACATCACCGACCAGAACGGCCAGGTGGACGAGGTCAACGGGCCGGGCGTCATCGGCGAGCAGCCGGTGCTGCGCCCCGGCGATACCTACGAATATTCCTCGGGCTGCCCGCTCGAAACGCCGTCGGGCATCATGTTCGGCCGCTATAGGATGGAAGCGGAGAACGGCGAAGCCTTCGACGTCGCCATTCCCGCCTTCTCGCTGGACACGCCCGGACAGCCCCGCATCCTCAACTGAGGACGCCCGCCCTTACTGCGCCTGCGGCAGAACTTCCGCCGCCTCGAAACGATAGGTCGTCGAGCAGAACTCGCAGGTCACCGCGATCTCGCCCTTTTCGTCCGCCGTGTGCGCGATATCGTCTGCGCTGAGCCCCGCCAGCACGTCGTGCAGCTTCCCTCGCGAGCAGGAGCAGCGGTCGAAAACCCGCTGCGGCGGGTAGACACGCACGCCGCGCTCATGGAAGAGCCGGAACAGCAGCCGCTCGGTGCCGACAGTCGGATCCGTCAGTTCGTCCGCGTCGATCGTCTCGACCATCGCCCTGGCTTCCGCCCAGTTGTCGTCGTCATCGATCTTGTGACCGGCCTCGTCGCCGTCACCGCCCGGAAGGTCCGCGTGGCGCATGCGTTCTGGCGCGTGCGGCATGAACTGTGCGACCATGCCGCCGGCGCGCCAGCGATGGCGGGCATTGCCTGCCGGATCGCGGTCGTAAAGCTCGGCAACGCCGAGGCGCACCTTGGTCGGGATCTGCTCCGACTGGCGAAAATAGACGCCGGCAATCTCTTCCAGCGTATGGCCGTCGAGCGGCACGATGCCCTGATAGCGCTGGGTGTGCTGGCCCTGGTCGATGGTAAAGGCGAGGATACCGTGGCCGAGCAGCTCGTGCGGCTCCGTCTTGCCGGCGGAGATGGCGACGTCGAGCGCTGCCTGATCGAAGCGGGCATAGGCGCGGACATCCTGCGGCGCGGAGAAATCAGCGACGAGCAGATCGACGGGGCCGTCGCCCTTGGTCTGGACGATCAGCTTGCCCTGGAACTTCAGCGAGGTGCCGAGCAGCACGGTCAGCGTGATCGCCTCAGCAAGCAGCCGCGCGACCGGCGCCGGGTAATCGTGGCGACCTAGAATGCCGTCGAGCATGGGACCGAGCTGCACGGCACGGCCGCGCACGTCGAGGCCCTCCACCTGGAACGGCAATACTTGATCGTCTCCGGCAAAACCAGGCTCGCCGAGTTTCAGATCATTCTCAGCCATCATCATTCTGCTCCTTGCACGCCATAGGCCGCCGGGCCATGGGCCTGGCTGCTTCCGACCGGCGTTCTACCGTGATTGAGCGCTCCTGCCCCCGATCATTCCATATCGGACGGGCATGCGCCAGCGTCAGCGCCCTACGGCGCCTGTGATGGTCCCTAGATCGTGCCGCTTGCCGGTTTTTTCAAGACGGCGTCAGACGGCGCCGAAACACCAGGCAAGGATCGACTTCTGCGCATGCAGGCGGTTTTCCGCCTCGTCGAACACCACGGACTGCGGGCCGTCGATCACCTCGTCGGTGACTTCCTCGCCGCGATGGGCCGGCAGGCAGTGCATGAAGAGAGCGTCTTTGTTCGCCCGCGCCATCAGCTGCTCGTTGACCTGATAGGGCTGGAAGATGTTGTGGCCGCGAGCGCGGTGTTCCTGGTTCATCGACACCCAGGTGTCCGTGACGACAAGATCGGCGCCCTCGACAATCGCGTCGGCATCATGGCTGAGCAGGATGTTTCCGCCGTTGTCGCGCGCCCAGTTGAGAATCTTGTCGTCCGGTTCGGATCCCATCGGAACGGCCATCTTCATCGTGTAGCCGAAGCGGGCGGAGCCCTCCACGAAGGAGTGCAGCACATTGTTGCCGTCGCCGGTCCAGGCAATGGTCTTGCCCTTGGTGGAGCCACGGTGCTCCTCGAAGGTCATGATGTCGGCCATGATCTGGCAGGGATGGGTAAGATCCGTCAGGGCGTTGATGACAGGCACGGTGGCGTGTTCGGCAAGCTCGAGGAGGCGAGCATGGTCCGTCGTGCGGATCATGATGGCATCGACATAGCGCGACAGGACCTTGGCCGTGTCGCCGATCGTCTCGGCGCGGCCAAGCTGCATTTCGGTACCGGACAGGAACAGCGTCTCGCCGCCGAGCTGGCGCATGCCGACATCGAAGGAGACGCGCGTTCGGGTAGAGGGCTTCTCGAAGATCATCGCAAGCATCTTGCCGGCAAGCGGCTTGGCTTCCGTGCCGGCCTTGCTGGCGGCCTTGCGGGTATGTGCATCGTCCATGATGACGCGGAGATCGCTTTCCGAAACGGCGGAAAGGTCGAGAAAGTGCTTGGCCATGGTATGTCCTGTTGTCCCAGTCCCTTGATGCTGCAGCGTTTACGCGGCCCTCGCGGCCTCTACCAGTTTTTCCGCTGCCCGCTCGAGGCGGGCCAGCCCTTCGCGCGCTTCTTCCGCGGTGACGGTGAGCGGCGGCATGATACGCAGCACGTTGTCGCCTGCCGGCACGCCAAGCAGCTTTTCCGCGCGAACCGCCTTCAGCAGGTCCGCGACCGGAATCTTCGCCTTGACGCCGAGCAGCAGGCCTTCACCACGGATGTCCTCGATGATCTCCGGGAAGCGGTCCTTCAGCGCGGCCAGTCCCTGGCGGAAGACGAGCGCGACATCACGCACATGATCGAGGAACCCGTCCTCGAGAACGACGTCGAGCACGGCGTTGCCGACAGCCATGGCGAGCGGGTTGCCGCCATAGGTGGAACCGTGCGTGCCGGCGATCATGCCGGCGGCAGCCTCGCTCGTCGCAAGACACGCGCCGAGCGGAAAACCACCGCCGATGCCCTTGGCGACCGCCATGATATCGGGCGTGATGCCAGCTGCTTCATAGGCAAAGAGGCGGCCCGTGCGGCCGACGCCGGTCTGCACCTCGTCCAGAATGAGCAACAGGCCATATTCGTCGCAGAGCTGGCGCAGCTCCTGCATGAACTCCTTCGGCACGGGGCGGATACCGCCCTCGCCCTGTACCGGCTCGATCAGGATCGCCGCCGTCTCCTCGGTGATCGCATCCTTGACGGCGGCAATGTCGCCGAAGGGCAGCTTGAGGAAGCCGGGCGCCTTGGGGCCGAAGCCCTCGATGTATTTCTCCTGCCCGCCGGCCGCGATGGTCGCGATCGTACGGCCGTGGAAAGCGCCCTCGAAGGTGATGATGTGGAACTTGCCGGCATGGCCCCTGGCGAAATGATAGCGGCGCGCCGTCTTGATCGCGCATTCCAGCGCCTCGGCGCCCGAATTGGTGAAGAACACCTTGTCGGCGAAGGTCGCTTCCGTCAGCCGGCGGCCGAGGCTCTCCTGACCCGGAACCTCATAGAGGTTCGACAGGTGCCAGACCTTGTCGGCCTGATCCTTCAGCGCAGCGACGAGATGCGGATGGGCGTGGCCCAGCGAATTAACGGCGACGCCGGCTGCGAAGTCCAGATATCGCTCGCCATCTTCGGCGATCAGCCAGACGCCCTCCCCTCGCGTGAACCGGATCGGTGCACGCATATAGGTTTCATAGAGCGGCGCGGCATCGGCCATGGGCGGACCCTCCGAAAAGAGATGCGGAAAAAATGTGACAGCGACTTGACTTTTCCGGACGCCAGAAAAATCAAAAGCCGCCTCGCGGCGGCATGCGGCACTATCTGCATTTCACTTAGGGATGTCAACAAATCGCACCCCGAAATACCGCTGAACCTCCCGCAAGGGAAGGATTCACGGCACACAGTGAAGATGTCTCTATCGAGAGACACCGGGCCAGCAAGTTGGGGAAAACTCCGAAATCGATTCGCACCGATTCCCCCGACTCTTGTCACCGAGTCCCCCGGTCTCTAGGTTAAAGACTAATTACTAGACTGCATGCGGCGGAACTAGTCAGCAAGAGAGTTGAGGCGTTCAGATTCCGGACCCGTCCGGAATGCGATGAGGGATTCCCGCATAGCGAGCGTCGAGCGGAGACGGAAACATGAACTGGACAGACGAGCGGGTCGAGAAACTCACGAAGCTTTGGGCTGAGGGTCTGAGCGCGAGCCAGATCGCTGCACAGCTTGGCGGCGTCAGCCGCAATGCGGTGATCGGCAAGGTACACCGGCTCAACCTGCCTGGCCGCGCCAAGGCTGGCGGCACGCAGACGGCGTCGCGCCCGAAGCGCCCGGTCGCGGCGACACCGCGTCCGTCGAACTTCGCAGCCCGCCCGGCCACGACCCGCGCCGCTGTCCGCCCCGTCGGCAACGCGCTGCCCAAGGACGAGATCGACGTCGATTTCGAAACACAGAGCGAACAGCTTCCGGTTCCGGCCAACGGCAACAAGGTTGTCGTGCCGATGTCGCGCCGTCTGGAACTGACCGAGCTGACCGAGCGCACCTGCAAGTGGCCGATCGGCGACCCGCTGAACGACGACTTCCACTTCTGCGGCAACGAGTCCCCGGACAACTCGCCCTACTGCATCTATCACCAGCGCCTCGCCTATCAGCCCACGGCTGACCGTCGTCGGGCGCGGTAAGAACCGCTGAACATGGAATGAGATGCGGGCCCTTGGGGCCCGTTTTTCGTTTGGGCATATCTGAAAGCCCCCTCCCCCGTCTCCAGAAACGCAAACAGGCCCCGAAGGGCCCATTTCCGTCCTTGGGAGGAAATTCGGCGGCTCAGGTTTCCAGCGAATAGCCGGCGCCGCGGACCGTGCGGATGACGTCCTGCATGTTGGCGAAGTTGAGCGCCTTGCGCAGGCGTCCGACATGCACGTCGACAGTGCGCTCGTCCACGTAGATATCGTGGCCCCAGACACCGTCGAGAAGCTGCGAGCGCGAGAAGACGCGGCCGGGAGACGTCATCAGGAATTCCAGGAGGCGGAACTCCGTCGGCCCGAGGCGTACCTCACGGGTGCGCCGGTGAACGCGGTGCGTCTCGCGGTCGAGCTCGATGTCGCCGCAGCGCAGCAGCGTCGAGACGACCTCCGGCTTTGCCCGGCGCAGCATGGCGCGCACGCGGGCGACCAGTTCCGGCGTCGAGAAGGGTTTTACGACATAGTCGTCCGCGCCGGTGGCAAGCCCGCGCACGCGCTCGCTCTCCTCGCCGCGCGCCGTCAGCATGATGATCGGCAGGCGCTCGGTTTCCGGCCGCTGGCGCAGGCGCCGGCACAGCTCGATGCCCGAAACACCCGGCAGCATCCAGTCGAGGATCAGAAGATCCGGCATGCGCTCCTGCAAGCGCATCTCCGCCTCGTCACCGGACAGGATGGTATCGACCTCGAAGCCCTCGGCTTCGAGGTTGTAGCGCAGGAGGACGCTCAGCGCCTCCTCGTCTTCCACGACGGCAATTCTGGGGACCATGGAGCGAACTCCTACTCTCTTTTACTCGGAGACGTCGGAAGCGACGACGGACGTCGAGGTGTCGTCCTTCGGGCGTTCGCCTTCCGGCTGCGAGCCCGTCGCCATGTAGTAGATGGTTTCCGCGATATTCGTCGCGTGGTCGCCGATGCGCTCGATGTTCTTGGCGCAGAACAGCAGGTGCGTGCAGGGCGTGATGTTGCGCGGGTCTTCCATCATGTAGGTGAGGAGTTCGCGGAACAGCGAGGTGTAGATCGCGTCGATCTCGTCGTCGCGCTCGCGGATCGCTTTGGCCTTTTCGATCGAGCGCGTGGCATAGACGTCGAGCACTTCCTTCAGCTGCATCAGCGCAAGTTCCGCCAGATGCTCGAGGCCGCGGGCGAGCTTGCGGGGCATGCCCGAGCTTTGCACGGCGATGACGCGCTTGGCGGTGTTCTTGCCGAGGTCGCCGACGCGCTCCAGTTCGGCGGCGATGCGGATGGCGCCCATGATCTCGCGCAGGTCCGCCGCCATCGGCTGGCGCTTGGCGATGGTGACGATCGCCTTCTCGTTGATCTCGCGCTCGGCATTGTCGAGGATGACGTCTTCCGAGATCACCTTCTGGGCGAGCGCCGCATCGGTGCTGACAAGCGCGCGGACGGATTCGGACACCATCTGCTCGGCGGTGCCGCCCATTTCGGAGATGCGGCGGGAGAGGTACTTCAGTTCTTCGTCATAGATCGAGACGATATGGTGCGATGTCATGTTTCTATCCTTGATGCGCTCTAGGCCCGGGAATCCTGGCGACGGATGCGTCAGCCGAACCGGCCCATGATGTAGTCCTGCGTGCGCTGGTCGTCCGGGTTGGTGAACATCTTGTCCGTGTCGTTTTCCTCGACGAGGTTGCCGAGGTGGAACATGGCGGTGCGCTGCGAAACACGGGCCGCCTGCTGCATCGAGTGCGTCACGATGACGATCGTGAAGTTGGCGCGCAGCTCGTGGATCAGTTCCTCGACCTTGGCCGTCGCGATCGGGTCGAGCGCCGAACAGGGCTCGTCCATCAGGAT
The DNA here is from genome assembly GCF_049651085.1 of Shinella sp. GTDB lineage: Bacteria > Pseudomonadota > Alphaproteobacteria > Rhizobiales > Rhizobiaceae > Shinella. The sequence continues at coordinate 367,917 of NZ_JBASBL010000009.1, read as the reverse complement.
GACTTCCGGGCTGACGGCAACGGCACGGGCAATGCAGAGGCGCTGCTGCTGGCCGCCGGACAGGCCGGTGCCGCTTTCGTGCAGGCGATCCTTCGCCTCGTTCCACAGTCCGGCCTTCTGCAGGCTGGATTCGACGATGGCGTCCATGTCGGCCTTCGTCTTGGCGAGGCCGTGAATGCGCGGGCCGTAGGCGACGTTCTCGTAGATCGTCTTCGGGAACGGGTTCGGCTTCTGGAAGACCATGCCGACGCGGGCACGCAGTTCCACCACGTCGATGCTCGGATCGTAGATGTCGTCCGTATCAAGGGTGATGCGACCGGTGACGCGGCAGCCGTCGATCGTGTCGTTCATGCGGTTCAGCGTGCGCAGGAACGTCGACTTGCCGCAGCCCGAAGGGCCGATGAGCGCCGTCACTGTGTTTTCGCGAACGTTGAGATTGACGTCATAGAGGGCGCGCTTCTCGCCGTAATAGACGGAAACGTCCTTGCCGATCATCTTGTAGGAAATGTCGTTCATTTTCTTGTCCAGCGCTTTCTCGACTGCTGCTTCTGACATGAAGTTCATCTGTCTGTTCCTTTACCAACGCCGTTCGAAGCGGCGGCGCAACAGGATTGCACCAACATTCATGAGGATGAGGAAGATGAGGAGCACGATGATGGCTCCCGACGTGCGCTCCACGAAGGCACGCTCGGCCTCGTTCGCCCACATGTAGATCTGCACCGGAAGAGCCGTTGCCGGATCCATCGGGCTTGCCGGGACGTCGGCGACGAAGGCGACCATCCCGATAAGAAGCAGCGGCGCGGTTTCGCCGAGTGCATGGGCAAGGCCAATGATCGTGCCCGTCAGGATGCCCGGCATGGCGAGCGGCAGGACGTGGTGGAACACGGTCTGCATCTTGGAGGCACCAAGGCCGAGAGCCGCCGAGCGGATCGAAGGCGGCACCGCCTTCAGCGCCGCGCGGGTCGCGATGATGATGGTCGGCAGCGTCATCAGCGTCAGCACCAGGCCGCCGACGAGGGCCGCCGAGCGCGGGAAGCCGGCGAAGTTCACGAAGACGGCAAGACCAAGCAGACCGTAGACGATCGACGGCACGGCCGCGAGGTTGTTGATGTTGACTTCGACCAGGTCGGTGAAGCGGTTCTTCGGGGCGAACTCTTCTAGATAGATCGAGGCGGCGACGCCGATCGGCAGCGAGAGCGCGAGCACGATCAGCATCATGTAGAGCGAGCCGATGATCGCGACGCCGACACCGGCAGCTTCAGGGCGGCTCGATGCGCCGTTGACGAAGAGGCCCGTATTGAAATGCTTGGCAAGCGCGCCGCTTTCGGCAAGCTGATTCATCCAGCCGACCTGGCGATCGGAAACCTTGCGGTTGCTCTCGGCAACCTCGAGATCGATCTGGCCCTTGAAGGCAGAATCGAGGTCGCCATGGGCAAGGAAGGTCACCTGCTGCGTCGTGCCGATGATCGAAGGATCCGCGGTGACGAGGTTGCGGAACTGAACGCGGACGCTGTCCGAGATCAGGCCATTGACCTGCTTCATCGCCGGGCGGTCGCTTTCGTCCACGCCCAGCACCTTGGCAAGCGCGTTGCGGGCGACGACCGGATAGTTGGCCGAAACCAGCTTTTGCGGATTGGTGGCGCGTTCGTTGTTCTTGTCGATGATCTCGGCCGAAAACTCGACGGGAATGGTGATCATCGTCTGCTGGAAGGCGGTGTAGCCCTTGGAAAACACCGAAAAAAGCAGAAGAAACAGGCAGAGGAGACCGAAGCCGATCGCCGCCATGCCGTAGAGGCGGAAGCGACGTTCGGCGGCGTAGCGGCGGCGAATGCCGATATCGCGGCGTTCGGGTTTGGCGGCTGCGCCGAGGGCGGCCATCGAAGGGCTCGTGGAGACCTGGCTCATTCGTACTGCTCCCGGTATTTGCGCACGATATAGAGGGCGTAGATGTTGAGGCAAAGCGTGATGGCAAAGAGCGTGATGCCGAGCGCGAAGGCCACAAGCGTCTGGGGCGAGGTGAATTCGAGGTCGCCCGTCAACTGGTTGACGATCTTGACCGTAACCGTTGTCATCGGCTCGAAGGGATTGAGCTGCATGCGGGCGGCGACGCCTGCGGCAAGCACCACGATCATGGTTTCACCGATGGCGCGCGAGGCGGTCATCAGGAGTGCGCCGACGATGCCCGGCAAGGCTGCCGGCAGGATGACGCGCTTGATCGTTTCCGAACGGGTGGCTCCGAGGCCAAACGAACCATCCCGCAGCGCCCGCGGCACGGCGGTGATGATATCGTCCGACAGCGAGGAAACGTAAGGGATCAGCATGATGCCCATGACGATGCCGGCGGTCAGAACGCTCTGCGCCTGGATGAAATTCGCATAGTTTCCGGTGACGAGACCGTTGAGCTGCGCCGAGATGTCCCGCAGGAACGGCCCCACCGTCATGAGAGCGAAAAAGCCGTAGACGATGGTCGGGATGCCGGCGAGCACTTCCAGCAGGGGCTTGGCGATCGAGCGGACCGTTCGCGAAGCATATTCCGACATGTAGATCGCCGCGAACAGGCCCACGGGCACGGCGACCAGCATGGCGACAAAGCCGATGTAGAGCGTGCCGGCGAGCAGCGGGATCAGGCCGAACTGGCCGGAAGAGTCCGTTGCGCCGGCCGCGGCAAAGCGCGGATCCCAGGTCGTGCCGAAGAAGAACTCCCAGGCAGGCACCATGTTGAAGAAGTGGATCGCTTCCGTCGCCATCGAGGCGACGATGCCGATCGTCGTCAGGATGGCGATCGAGGACGCACCGATAAGCCCGACCAGCATCACGCCCTCGACGCGGTTGCGGGCCCGGAACTTCGGCGCGATCGAGCGATAGGCCAGCAAGGCGCCAGCGATTGCCGCAACGATGACGAGGATCGTCAGGAAAGTGCTGCTGGCCGTCGTCATGCGGTTGAGATGATCGGCAGACGTCAGCATGTATTGCGCGGGATCGGCCGCGAGCGGCACGCCCTTGGCTCCGAGCACCGCACGGGCGGTGCTGCTATCGGCAAACAGCGCATCGCGCTCTTCCGCCGACAGCAAGCGCAGGCCGCGAGCGATGGCGCCGATCATGTTGTAGTTGAGGTTCTGCGTCGCCTGCGGCTGGGCCTTCACCTCATCGGGAAACTCGCCACGCACCGTCGAGCTGATGTAGATCGGGCTTGCGATGATCCAGACGAGCAGCACGAGGATAGCCGGCAGCATGGACCAGATGGCCACGAAGGAGCCGTAATAACCCGGCCGGGAATGCAAATTAGAAAGTTTTCCGCCGGCAAGCGCGTTGGCGCGCCAGCTGCCAATCAGATAGCCCGCCACGCCGATGACGGCGACGGTGAGCAGAAGAAGGGAAATGCTCATTTAGGAAATTCTCCCGGCGAGATCATCCGCACTGTCATTTGTTTCACGCAAACCCGGAAGCAAAACCGCTCCGAACCTGCCTTGAGCGTACCAATGCCCGCTCCGACCGTTCGACAAGGCGCCCCATTCCCGATCGAAGAACATGACGTAGGCGAAATCCCCCGAAGGGGACGGCCGGCGCGACATCTCCAGGAGACGTCGCGCCGGCCTTGTCAATTACATGACCTTGCCGTCAGCGAAAGCCTTGCGGGTGTCTTCGCGCTCGGCGTCCGGAGCCGCGACGAGGCCGTATTCAGCCAGCGGAGAGTCCGGGCCGACCATGTCGTCGCTCGTGAAGAATTCGACATATTCCTTCAGGCCCGGGATGACGCCGAGATGCGCCTTCTTGACGTAGAAGAACAGCGGGCGGGAAACCGGGTATTCGCCGGAAGCGATCGTCTCGGTCGACGGAACAATACCATTGACGGTAGCGACCTTCAGCTTGTCCGCGTTGTTTTCGTAGAAGGAGAGGCCGAACACGCCGATACCGGACTTGTTGGCGGCGATACGGGCAAGCGTTTCCGTGTAGTCGCCGTCGATGTCGACAGCCAGGCCGTCCTTGCGAACGGCGACGCACTTGGAATGCTGTTCCTTTTCGTCGGCAACGGCGGCCTTGATGACGTCCTGGGCGCCGGAAGCCTTGCAGCCTTCAGCAAGGATCTTCTCTTCGAAGACTTCGCGGGTGCCGTGCTTTTCGCCCGGGATATAGGCGGCGATTTCGGCGTCCGGCAGGTCCTTGTTGACTTCCGACCACTTCTTGTAGGGGTTGGCGACGAGCTTGCCGTCTACGACGACTTCACCGGCGAGCCCGAGGTAGAGGTCCTTCGGCTCAAGCTTGAGGTCGGCATTGCCGGCATCGGTGGCGAAGACGATGCCGTCATAACCGATGCGGACTTCCTGGATCTCGGTAACGCCGGCAGCCTTGCAGGCCTCTACTTCACTGGCCTTGATCGCGCGCGAGGAGTTGGCGATGTCGATGGTTTCCGGGCCGACGCCCTTGCAGAATTCCTTCAGGCCGCCGGAAGAGCCGCCGGATTCGACGATCGGGGTCTTGAAGTCGGGATAGGTCTCGCTGAACGTCTCGGCAACGATCTTGGCATAGGGAAGAACGGTGGAGGAGCCGGCGATCTGGACCTGGTCGCGCGCAACGGCAACGCCTGCGAATGCGGCGGAGGCAACGAGCGCCGCAACAGTGAGCTTAAGAGATTTCATCTGGGTTCTCCCGAAGAGGACTTGTGTTGGAAGCGCTGTTCGCGCTCTCTGCCGCTGACCGGCGGCTTTTCTCTACCCCCCGATCGCCCTCTCTTTTATGTCAGTTTGACGAAACATTTGTGACAGGCCATACCGTTGAAATATATCACATATTTCAATCGACGCGACGATGCCGGCGCTCTTTGTGTCAGAACTTGACGGTAAAGACCGTGCCTTTGCCCACCTCGGACTTCACCACGAGGCGCGCCCGATGGCGGGTGAGGATGTGTTTGGCTATGGCAAGACCGAGGCCTGTACCCTTCTTGGAGCGGCTCGCCTCCACATTCACCCGGTAGAAGCGCTCGGTGATGCGCGGTACGTGCTCGGGCGGAATTCCCGGGCCGTAGTCGGTGACGGAGAACTCGACGGGCACGCCGTCAGCGCCACCCGACAGCACCACGTCCACCCGCTTGCCTTCCTGGCCGTATTTGCAGGCGTTCTCGATAAGATTCTCGAAGACCTCGACCAGTTCGTCCCGGTCGCCGGGAACGGCAACGGGGTGCTTCGGCAAATCCATTACGATCTCGACGCCAAGATCGCCCGCCAGCGGTTGCAGGCTGTCGCGCACATGGCCCAGCAGCGGCACGAGATCGACCATCTGGTCGGGCGTCAGGTTGGAGCGCAGCTCGAGGCGGGAGAGCGAGAGAAGGTCGTCGACAAGGCGGCTCATGCGCGTTGCCTGCTCGTGCATGATGCCGAGAAACCGCTCATGCGCCTTGAGGTCGTTCCTTGCCGGGCCTTGCAGCGTCTCGATGAAACCGCGCAGCGAGGCGAGCGGCGTGCGCAGCTCATGGCTGGCATTGGCGACGAAATCGGAACGCATGCGCTCGATCCGTCGGGCCTGAGAGACGTCCCGGAAGGTCAGGAGCCAGAGCGGCTCGGTCGTGGGACCGGCCAGCGGGGCGATACGCACGACGTAGACCGTCTCGGAGGGGAGCCGCTCGGCATGTTCGATCTCGCGCGGTTGCCCGGAGCCGATAGCGTCGCGCACCATATCGAGAATGCCGGGCGAGCGAATACGGCCGGCAAGATCGCTGCCCTGCGCGATGGCGCCGAAAATCGATTCCGCCGCGCGGTTCTGCAGCTTCACCGTCTCACGGGCCGACAGCAGGAGCGCCGGCGCATCGAGTGCGCCCAGAACGGCCGAGATCGCCGTCAGGTCGTCCGATAGCGGCCCGGTCTCGACAACCGGCGCGACGGGCGCCGCCATGGCCCTGTCCGCCGTGCCCGCAACGCGCCGTTCCGTGCGCATGAGGCCTGCGATGACGAGCAGGAGGACGGCAAAGGACACCCAGCCGAGATGAAGGCCGGCGAGCCACATCATGAAACCGACGAAGACGGCCGAGGCGACAAGAACGCGTTCGTTCCACAGTTGCGCCGTCAGCCAGCCGAGGCCCGTCCGCTGATCCGTCACAGCCACCCATTCCCTTGCCAGCATGGTATCCTCCGCACCTCCATTGATTCTCCATGGATAGCGCGGCTTCATGACATGTTTTCCATGGCCCGCTTGAATTCGCAATCCGGTTGTGGCCACCTTCGCGAATGCGGCGCACGCCGTACCCCGATATTTCAAGGAGCGGACGATGGCGGAAAAGGTCGAAAGCCGGGCTGTGGAACTGGATGTCCACGGCAAGAAGCGGGTGTTCGATATCGATGACCCGGTACTTCCGGACTGGATCGAGGAGAAGGCGTTCAGCTCCGACGACTATCCCTACGACAAGAAACTGGACAGCAATGAATATGAAAAGACGCTGAAACTCCTCCAGATCGAACTCGTCAAGGTCCAGTTCTGGCAGCAGAAGACGGGCAAGCGCATCATGGCCGCCTTCGAGGGGCGCGATGCCGCCGGCAAGGGCGGCGCGATCCATGCCACCATGTCCTACATGAACCCGCGCTCCGCCCGCATCGTCGCGCTGACAAAGCCGACCGGGACCGAGCAGGGCCAGTGGTATTTCCAGCGCTATGTCGCGACCTTTCCGACGGCGGGCGAATTCGTGCTGTTCGACCGCTCCTGGTACAACCGCGCCGGCGTCGAGCCAGTCATGGGCTTCTGCACGCCGGAGCAGTACGAGAAATTCCTGAAGGAGACGCCGCGCTTCGAGAAGATGGTCGTCTCCGACGACATCCACCTCTTCAAGTTCTGGCTCAATATCGGCCGCGAAATGCAGCTCAAGCGCTTCCACGACCGCCGTCACGATCCGCTCAAGGTCTGGAAACTCTCGCCAATGGATATCGCCGCCCTCAACAAGTGGGGCGACTATTCGCAAAAGCGCGACCGCATGCTGAAGGAAACCCATACGGACCACGCGCCCTGGACCGTGATCCGCGCCAACGACAAGCGCCGCGCGCGCATCAAGCTGATCCGCCACATCCTCAAGACGCTCGACTATGAGGGCAAGGACAAGAAGGCCATCGGCGAGATCGACGACAGGATCGTCGGCTCGGGTCCCGGCTTCCTCAAATAGATCGACGGCTCATTCACCCGGCAGGATGCGAACGGCATAGAGGTTGACGCTCGCCTTCCCGCCGGTGATGTCGCTGTTCAAGAGGAGGTGTCCCGCCGCATTCGGCGCGAGCGAGCGGTCGAATTCCACCCGGAACAGGATGTCGGTGCGCTCCGACACGGTGAAGCGGTGGCGTCCGCAGCCGCCCATGGTGGAAAAATCGCATTCGACGGTAATATGCACCGGCTTGTCGCCGGCCGACTGCACGGAGAGTGCCACCGTCGAGCTCTTGCCGCCCATTTCGCCGAGGATTTCCGGCGAGACCTCGATGCGCACCGCGCCGTCGCGCTCCGGGTCGGTCGAGGTGACGCGCACGGCGGGGCCTTCATTCGTGCTGATGGATTCGAAACGGCCCGCCGCGCCAGCCGAAATCCTTGCCGTATCGCCCGGCGAGTAGACCGCGCGCCAATCGGAGGAGAAGCGGCTCTGGGTATCGAGCGCCTTCTTGATCGGATCCTCGCCCGAAAAATCATCGCCCGAGACGCGGGCCGGCGGCGTGGAATTGTCGCCGCGGTTCTTCAGGTCATCGAGCAGCCCGCTCGTCTGCATCCACCAGGCCAGCGCGCCGAGGGCGGCAATCAAGGTCGCGACGACCAGCAGGAAGGAGAACAGGCGGCCGCGGCGCTTACGGGCCTTGGCAACGCGCTCCGGGCGGAAATCCGACGCTTCGCTCGTGCGCGCGCTGCTTTTCGGCATGGCGGCTTCGTCGCTTCTGGCAAAACCATCCTGCCGCTCGGGCCGAATCGCGCCGATGTCGCCGGCCGTCGCGGTCGCCCGTTCGGCTTCCAGACGCGGTTCGGCATCGATCCTCGGCTCGGCGCGCAGCACCGGTTCGGGCCGCGCTTCGGCTACCGGCTCGACGCGGACCTCGCGGGCGGCGGCGGCGAGCTGCGCCCGCTCCTCGCCCTCGATCTGGTGAATGGTGGCTTCCAGCCGGTGGCGCTGCGCCGAGATTGCCTCGGGATCGTTGATCTCCTGCTTGCGCAGGCCCGCTTCCAGCGCATTGCGCGCCGACTGGTAGATACGCGCCCGAACTTCGGCATTGGCGCGTTCCGAGCGCGCCAGCGCGTTCCTGATTGCCGTTTCCAGTCCGCTCACATCAGACCCTTCTGCGGGCGCCACCAGATTCGGCAGCGACGATACACCTGTGGAAAGAGCCTTACTTTCCGGCTTTTGTTAGTTTTTGCGTAACGTTTGCCGGGAATTTGCGCAAGGCTTGTGGCCGAAAGTGTCGTGCTTCTCGGGGGATAAGCCCTGCGGCGGGGCTCCAGGCCACGCACTTCGGTCCTCCCGGAGGGCGTGGCGCTCCCTGACCAGCAGGGAGCGAAGCCCGATTTCCCGGCCGGATTTTCGGCCCGGCGCGACCAGGCGCCAGCGCCGGCCCCTCGCGCCCAGCATCCGGATGCGTCTGCCCGACACACCCGCCACAACCCTGCGAATTCCTGCATCCCGGCACCCCTTTTCAGAGGGATCACTCGCTGCTATGGTTTTGACGTTTTCGTAAACGTCAAAATTAAGACTGGACTTCCGTCATGGCCCTGCCCGCGATTCTCAAGGACAAGTTGCGCCTGCCCGTCGTCGGCGCACCGCTCTTCATCATCTCGCATCCCGCATTGACCCTCGCACAGTGCAAGGCCGGTGTGCTAGGCGCCTTCCCGGCCCTGAATGCGCGCCCGGAATCCCAGCTCGACGAATGGCTGGCGGAAATCACGGAAGGCCTTGCCGCGCACGACGCGAAGAACCCCGACCGCCCTGCCGCGCCCTTTGCCGTCAACCAGATCGTCCACCGCTCCAACAAGCGGCTCGAGCACGACCTGATGATGTGCGTGAAGTACAAGGTGCCGGTGGTGATCTCCTCGCTCGGCGCCGTGCCGGAGGTCAATGCCGCAATCCACTCCTATGGCGGCATCGTGCTGCACGACGTCATCAACAACCGCCACGCCAGCTCAGCGATCCGCAAGGGCGCCGACGGCCTGATCGCCGTCGCCGCCGGCGCGGGCGGCCATGCCGGCACGCTCTCGCCCTTCGCGCTGGTGCAGGAAATCCGCGAGTGGTTCGACGGGCCGCTTCTGCTTTCCGGCGCGATCGCCACCGGCGGGGCGATCCTTGCAGCGGAAGCCATGGGGGCCGACATGGCCTATATCGGCTCCCCCTTCATCGCGACCAGCGAGGCGCGCGCGAGCGATGACTACAAGCAGATGATCGTCGACAGCGCCGCCGCCGACATCGTCTATTCCAACTATTTCACCGGCATCCACGGCAACTACCTGAAGCCCTCTATCGCGAGCGCCGGCATGGATCCCGATCAGCTGCCCGAAGCCGATCCGTCAAAGATGGATTTCGAGGCGGCCACCACCGGCGCAAAAGCCTGGAAGGACATCTGGGGCTGCGGCCAGGGTATCGGCGCGGTCAAGGCCATCGGCCCCGTCGAGGATCTCGTCAGCCGGATGGAGCGGGAATATATTGCCGCCAAGGCCCGCATCACCGCCACCTGAACAGGGCATGAGGCTCTTCCGCACGGGAAAAATGCGGAAGTTGAAACAACGCGCTTGAAATCTCCGTCCATTGCGGTTATCAGCGCACCCATTCCGGTCCCGACACGCTTCGGGACTCGCGAAAGCCGCTTTAGCTCAGTCGGTAGAGCACGTCATTCGTAATGACGGGGTCAGGTGTTCGAGTCACCTAAGCGGCACCACTTTCTTCCAAAGACAAATTCGTCCGGCCAATGCATTCATCCTGCATGAGCCTAACCGCGCTCCAGCAGTATCTTGCAGTTCTGGCGCGTCGATTTGCCAGAGATCGTGTTCGCGTCCAGTTTGACGACGTAGTCGAAGGTGTCGGGTCTGGCGGTGACGATCATGTAGGTGGCGGGTGATTCGTCCGTCGGCGCAGGACTTATCTGCGCCTCATCGGTCCCCGTCGCGGCGCCGCTGTAGTCCCACTTGCCCTTGCCCACTCTGCCGAATTGCTCGCTGACCGAGAAGGTGATCGAGAACTGGCGACGGCCGCAGGCGACGCTGCCGAGCCAGGCCCCGACAAGATCGCCGTTCCCGGCCGTGGCCTCCGATGAAGCCGTGCTCTGCCGCAAGCGGGAAATCTCGCGCTCAAGTTCGCGGATGATGCCCTTCAGGCGGTCGATTTCCACCTGGGTATCGTTCCCGCCGGTGCGCGGGCCGCTCGGGCCACTGGCATCGAAATCCTGCGCGGCAACCGGCAGGGCGGCAAGAAAAACGGATGCTGCTGCGATCAACCCGACGATGCGCATGTTCACCACCTCGGTGGCAACATTCGCTCATCTGCGGCCGTGAGTCGAGGGCCGGACCTCAGCCGACATTGCGCTCCGGCTCTTCCTGCGCCGATGGCTCCGCATGAGGATCGAGCAGGACCGGTGAAGCCGGTTCCGTCATGTCGATCTCGCGGATCCATTCGCGCCAGATGGCGACGAGCAGGGCCATCAGCACGGGGCCGATGAACAGGCCGAGGAAGCCCATGGTCTTCACGCCGCCGATCAGGCCGAAGAAGGTGGGCAGGAAGGGCAGCTTGATCGGGCCGCCGACAAGGCGGGGACGCAGCGTCTTGTCGACGATGAAGAGCTCCACCGAGCCCCAGACGAACAAAGCGAGGCCGGCGACGGGCGAGCCGCTGGAGACGAGATAGACCGAGACCAGCGTGAAAGAGAGCGGCGCACCGCCGGGGAAGAGCGCCATGACGCCGGTGAGCACGCCGAGCGTGACGGCGGAGGGAACGCCGGCGATCCAGTAGGCAACGCCGAGCACGATGCCCTCGCCGATGGCGATCAGCGTCATGCCGGTGACGGTGGAACTGATCGTGGCCGGCACGATACGGGAAATGCGCTCCCAGCGCATCGGCAGGATGCGCTCGCCAAGGCGGTCCACCTGGGCGGCGAAGGACTGGCCGTCGCGATAGATGAAGAAAAGCGCGATCAGCATGAAGAGCATGGCGAGCAGGAGATTGAAGGCCATGCCGCCCGCCGCCAGCGCCACCCGGTAGATATTGCCGATATTGGCGCCGCTGACGATCTGCGTCAGTTCGCCGATGGCGCCCGGATGATCGAGGAAGCGCGTCCACTGCATGTCGAGCCAGCCGCCGACGACCGGCAGCGCGCGGATCCATTCCGGCGTCGCCGCGCCGGTGCTGTTGGTTTCGACAGCCCAGCCGATCCAGTCCCGAATTTCGTGGAAGGCATAGGTCGAGGCGAACATGATCGGCCCGATGATGAAGCCGAGGATCAGAAGGAGGGCAATGGTGGCGGCCAGCGTACGATTGCCGTTCAGCCGCGCCAGCAGGCGCGTATAGAGCGGCCAGCTTGCAAAGGCGATGACGAGCGCGGCCAGGACCGGAACGAGGAAGCCATGGAAGAAATAGATGCCGGCCAGAACGATCAACACCAGAAGCCAGCGCGCCGCCGAGATCGGTGACAAGAGCGCGGCGCCGCTCGGGCGCGCGGCGCCGAGCAGGCGTGGTTCACTTCTGCGGTGTTCCGAATGCAGCACTGTCCAACTCCTAAGGCCGGCGCCCCGGCCGGACCGCCCAGATAAGATGTATCCGAGGATTGTTAAACATATACGCGGTTTTTTGGGCAAGGGCGCGCTTACTCGCCGATGGCGTCCAAAAAAAGCAGCCTCGCGAAAAAGCGACGATCTGCGGCGCCTCGCATTATTGACGTTTACGTCAATGTAATATAGCGATATCCCTTGATGGCGCACGTCAAAAGCATCATCTTGTCCGCATCGGACGGTTGGAGGACCATTCGGTGCCGGCGGGACGGAAGATGCCCGCGCACAACGAGGAGGAATGCATGTCGGCCACAGCAGAACACCCGTCCACCGACCCGTCCGGCCGTTTCTGGCTCGCCTCCTACCCGGAAGGCATGGCCGGAGAAATCGCGCCGCTCAGCTACGCCTCCATCGGGGCGCTGGTGGAAAGCAGCTGCGTCCAATATGCCGACCGCCCCGCCTTCACCAGCATGGGCAAGACGCTCACCTTCAAGGATTTCGACGCGGCCACGCGCAGTGTCGCGGCCTGGCTCCAGGCACGCGGCCTCGAAAAGGGCGACCGCGTCGCGGTCATGATGCCGAACATCCTGCAAAATCCGGTGGTCATCTTCGGCATCCTGCGCGCCGGCCTCGTCGTGGTGAATGTCAATCCGCTCTATACGCCGCGCGAACTGGAGCACCAGCTCAAGGATGCCGGCGCCAAGGCGCTGTTCGTGCTGGAGAATTTTGCAAGCACGGTGGCGCAGGTCATCTCGCGCACCGCCGTCAGGCATGTGGTCGTCGCCACGATGGGCGACATGCTCGGCCTCAAGGGCCTGATCGTCAATTTCGTCGTGCGCAAGGTCAAGAAGCTCGTGCCGGCCTGGTCGTTGCCGGCGCACATCCCCTTCACCCAGGTGATGGCCGAGGGCGCGCGCGGCACCGTCAAGCCGGTGGCGATCGTTCCCGCCGATACGGCCTTCCTGCAATATACCGGCGGCACGACCGGCGTCTCCAAGGGCGCCACGCTGACCCATGCGAACCTGCTCTCCAACATGGAGCAGATCAAGCTGTGGATCGAGCCGACCTTCCGCATCAAGAAGCGGCCGGAACAGCTCACCTTCATCTGCGCCCTGCCGCTCTACCATATCTTCGCCCTGACGGTGAACGGGTTGGCGGGCATCGCGCTCGGCGGCCACAACGTGCTGGTCGCCAATCCGCGCGACATCCCGGCCTTCGTCAAGGAACTGGGGAAGTATCGTACCCACATCTTCCCCGGCCTCAACACGCTGTTCAACGCGCTGATGAACAACCCGGATTTCGCCAAACTAGACTTTTCCGAGCTGGTGCTGACCCTTGGCGGCGGCATGGCGGTGCAGCGCCCGGTCGCCGAGCGCTGGCAGAAGATGACGGGTTGCTCGATCACCGAAGGCTATGGCCTGTCCGAGACATCACCCGTCGCCACCGCCAACCGTTTCGACCGGCCGGAATTCACCGGCACCATCGGGCTCCCGCTGCCGTCCACCGACATCGAGATCCGCGACGACGACGGCAAGACGCTGGCGCTCGGCGAAGTCGGGGAAATCTGCATCCGCGGCCCGCAGGTCATGGCCGGTTACTGGCAACGGCCGGACGAGACGGCCAAGGTCATGACGCCGGACGGCTTCTTCCGCTCCGGCGACATCGGTTTCATGACGGCCGAGGGCTATACCAAGATCGTCGACCGCAAGAAGGACATGATCCTCGTCTCCGGCTTCAACGTCTTCCCCAACGAGGTTGAGGAAGTGGCGATGTCGCATCCGGGCATTCTCGAATGCGCGGCGATCGGGGTGCCGGACGAGCATTCCGGCGAGGCGGTCAAGCTCTTCGTCGTGAAGAAGGACCCGGCGCTGACGGCGGCAGACGTGAAGGCGCACTGCGCGGCCAACCTGACCAATTACAAGCGCCCGAAATTTGTCGAATTCCGTGACGAACTGCCGAAATCCAATGTCGGCAAGATTCTGCGCAAGGATCTCCGGGGCTGACGGCAGCCCCGGTTAAACCGATTTAATTTTTTCGGGCAAGGCGTGTTTGCGGTCTTGATTTGCCCATACCAAAGCGACTAGCTAACCGGCATCGTCCAAAGCCAAGGAAGACGCCGATGAACGCGCTTGTCGAAAAGCTGAAATCCATCGTTCGCGATACCAACGCCACAGACATCAGGGGCGCGTTCGCGTCCGACCCCACGCGGTTCTCGCGCTACAACGCCACGCTCGGCGACTTTCTCTTCGACTATTCCAAATGCGCGGTGAACGATGCCGTGCTCGACGGGCTGGAAGCGCTCGCCAGGCAAGCGGGTGTCGAGAAGAAGCGCGACGCCATGTTCGCCGGCGACATCATCAACATCACGGAAGAACGCGCCGTTCTGCACACGGCACTACGCAACCGCGCCAACACCCCGGTTCTCGTCGATGGCAACGATGTCATGCCGGATGTCAATTCGGTGCTCGACGCCATGGGCGTCTTTGCCGATGGCATTCGCACCGGCGCCCTGAAGGGCGCGACGGGCAAGAAGATCACCGACGTCGTCAATATCGGCATCGGCGGCTCGGACCTCGGCCCGGTCATGGCGACGCTGGCGCTCGCGCCCTTCCATGACGGCCCCCGGCTCCACTTCGTTTCCAACATCGACGGCGCACATATCGCCGATACGCTGAAGCTGCTCGATGCAGAAACGACGCTCTTCATCGTCGCCTCGAAGACCTTCACGACCATCGAGACGATGACGAACGCCGCGACGGCGCGCAAGTTCATCGCCGACGCACTGGGCGAAGCCGCCGTCGGCAGCCATTTCTGCGCAGTCTCCACGGCACTCGACAAGGTCGCGGCCTTCGGCATCGACGCAACCCGCGTCTTCGGTTTCTGGGACTGGGTCGGCGGGCGCTATTCGATCTGGTCGGCCATCGGCCTGCCGCTGATGATCGCCATCGGCAAGCAGGATTTTGCCGAGTTCCTCGCCGGCGGCCACGCGATCGACACCCACTTCCGCGAGGCGCCGGTCCGGGAGAACATCCCGATGCTGCTCGGCCTCATCGGCTATTACCATCGCAACGTGCTGGGCTATCCCTCGCGCGCCATCCTGCCATATGACCAGCGCCTGTCGCGCTTTCCCGCCTATCTCCAGCAGCTCGATATGGAATCGAACGGCAAGTCCGTGACCATGGATTCGACGCCGGTCGAGGGCGAGACCGGCCCGGTCGTCTGGGGCGAGCCCGGCACCAACGGCCAGCACGCGTTCTACCAGCTCATCCACCAGGGCACGACGGTCATTCCGGCCGAATTCATGATCGCGGCGAACGGCCACGAAAAGAACCTGCGCCACCAGCACCAGTTGCTCATCGCCAATTGCCTGGCGCAGTCGGAAGCCTTGATGAAGGGCCGCACGCTGGCGGAAGCCAGAGCCCAGCTGACCGCCAAGGGCATGGACGGGGTGAAGGCGGACAAGATTGCGCCGCACCGGGTCTTTTCCGGCAATCGCCCGTCGATCACCATGGTCTATGACAGCCTGACGCCCTTCGCGCTCGGCCGGCTTATCGCGCTCTACGAACACCGCGTCTTCGTGGAAGGGGTTCTGTTCAACATCAACTCCTTCGACCAGTGGGGCGTCGAACTCGGCAAGGAACTGGCGACGGGTCTGCTGCCGGTCGTCGAGGGCAGGGAAAGCGCCGACGGCCACGATTCGTCGACGGCCGGACTTGTCGCCGCGTTGCTGAAGGCCGCAAACTAGAGCAATTCCGGTGAAAACCGGATCACCGCAAATGCTCCAGGGTTTTGTTTTTGCCGCATTGTCCGACGCCGAAGCGATGCCGTTTCGGCTGGAAATGCTCTAGCCTCAGCGCAGGCTGAGACGGCGTGCCGCGAATGCACCGCGCGGCACGCGGGCAAGATTGCCGAGAAACTCGCGGGCGCAGGCGCGCCAGCTATAGGTCATGGCCCGGCCGCGGGCGACGTCCTTCTGGATATCGAGTGCGGCAAGGGCGGCCGCCTTCAGGTCTTCCGACAGCGCCCCGCCCTCGCCCAGAACATCGCGCGGGGCCGTCACCGGGAAGGCGGCCACCGGAACGCCACTGGCCAAAGCCTCCAGCATGACATTGCCGAACGTATCCGTGCGGCTCGGGAAGACGAAGACGTCGGCCGAGGCGTAGATCGCCGCGAGCTCTTCGCCCGTCTTGCGGCCGAGGAAGTGCACGTCGGGATAGCGCTGGCGCAGCGCGGCAAGATCCGGCCCGTCGCCGACGACGACCTTGCTGCCGGGCAGGTCCAGCCCCAGGAAGGCGGGAAGGTTCTTTTCCACCGCCACCCGTCCGACATTGAGAAAGACCGGCCGGGGAAGACCGAGATCACGGCGCCTTGCCGGATCGAACAGTTTCGTATCGACGCCCCGCGACCAGCGCTTGATGCGCACGAAGCCGCGCGCCGCCATTTCTGCGCCGAGCGATCTGGTCGCCACCATCATGCCCTCGCCGGCATTGTGGAAACGGCGCAGCCACCAGTAGCTCCAGCTCTCCGGAATGGGCAGACGCGCGCTGATGAATTCGGGAAAGCGCGTGTGATAGGCCGTGGTGAAAGGCAGCCGGCGTTTCAGGCAGGCCCGGCGCGCCGCCATGCCAAGCGGCCCTTCCGTCGATATATGGATGTAGTCAGGCGCCACGGCCTCGATTTCTGCCAGAACCTGCCGGCTCGATGCAATGGCAAGGCGGATTTCCGGATAGGACGGCAGCGGGATCGTCGTGAATTTTTCCGGCGTCAGGAAGACGACATCGACGCCCTCCTCGGCCATCGAGCGGGCCAGCTCCTCCAGCGTGTGCACCACGCCGTTCAGCTGGGGGCGCCAGGCGTCCGTGACGACAAGAATGGTGGGCGCCCGGTCTTCGGGTCGGGCGGGCGACAGCGAATCTGGAACAGGATGATCGAGCATGGCCTCTTTGACCATGCGGCGATGACAGGCGAATGAAGGCGCCCGGGATCAGGCGAGCCCGATTTCCTTCGCCCATGGCGGGTTGGCACCGGCACGGGAGACCGTAACGGCGGCGGCCTTGGCGCCGAGCGCCAGAACCTTGGCGATCTGGTCTTCGGAAAGCCTGCCCACCTGCTGCTTGGTGAGCAGGTTCTGCATTTTCAGGGAGGCGAGCACGCCCGCATCGAACGTATCGCCCGCACCGACCGTATCGACCACGCTGACGCGTTCGCTCGGCACCGTGACCTTGTGGCTCGCCGTATAGCCAACCGCGCCTTCCGCGCCGCGCGTCACGACGACGAGCTTTGCGCCATGATGCAGCCAGTAACGGGCCAGCGTATCTTCATCGCCCTCGAGGCCGAACCAGGCTAGATCCTCGTCGGAGAATTTTACGATATCGGCCATGGCCGCCATGCGGCGGATGCGGGCCATATGCGCATCCTTGTCCTTGATGAAACCGGGGCGGATGTTCGGGTCGAGCGAGATGACGCGCTTGTCGTGCTCGCGCGCAAGCAGCGCCTCGTAGGTGGAGCCGCAGGGTTCCGGTATGAGGCTGATCGCGCCGAAATGCAGCGCCTCGCATGCGTCGCCCAGCACCGGAAGCTCGGCTTCGGTGATCATGCGGCCGGCGGTGCCCTCGTCATAGAAGGCATAGGTCGCATGGCCATCGACGAGCTTGACGAAGGCGACGGTGGTGGGGCGCGAGAGGGTTGCGCAATAGCTGTAGTCGACGCCGCTTTCACCGAGCGTCTTGCGCAGGATGTCGCCCATCATGTCGTCGGAAAGACCGGTGAAGAAGCCCGTCGGAACGCCGAGGCGGCCGAGCGCGATCGCCGTGTTGAAGATCGCCCCGCCGGCATAGGGCGCATAGGCATCCTCGCCGAGCGTCGTCGTCCGCGGCAGCATGTCGATCAGCGCTTCACCACAACACAGGATCATCACCAGTCCTCCAATCGATTTTCAATCGATTTAAACGATCACAACAAAAAGCGCCAGAGGCTTTTACGCGGTCGGCAGCTCGGAGACGCCGCCATGGGCAGCCGACCAGACGAGCGGCGCATCGAAGAAGGATTCGACAGAGGCGAGCGTCGCGTCGTCGAACAGCTTCTCCGCCCGCGCGACGGCAAGCACGTCGCGCCAGGTGGCGATGTGGTGCAGCTTCACGCCGCCATTGGCATAGCGCGCTTCGGCTTCCTTGAAGATGCCGTAGTAGAACAGCGACATGCCATGATCGACGACGCCGCCGGCCGCGCGGATGGCGTCGATGAAGGTGAACATGGAACCGCCGACGGTCACGAGATCCTCGATGACGAGCACGCGGGCGCCCTCCGTCATGACGCCTTCGATCTGCGCATTGCGGCCATGGCCCTTCGGCTTCTTGCGCACATAGATCATCGGCAGGCCGAGGCGGTCGGCCAGAAGCGCGGCGAAGGGAATGCCCGCCGTCTCGCCGCCGGCGATCACGTCGAAGCGCTCGAAGCCGGCGTTGCGGGTGATGGTCGCGGCGGCAAAATCCATGATCGCCGAGCGGATGCGCGGATAGGAGAGCAGCTTGCGGCAATCCATATAGACCGGAGAGGCCATACCGGAGGCGAGCTTGTAGGGCTCTTCAGGGCGGAAATGCACCGCCTTGATCTCCCACAGCATGCGGGCCATCAGCTCCGCCATCACATCTTTGTCCGGAAAGGAATTGGAAAACATCGGCATCTCCCGCGTGACTGTCTGCCGGTGCGCATAGCAGCAAGAGGAGCCGCTTTCCAGCGGCTGCGCGGTTTTCCAGAGGCCGGACAACGAAAAACCCTCCCCGCAGGGGCGGGAAGGGTTTCGGGAGGATCAGAGTGTGGTGTCGCTCAGACGGCCGAACGGCGGGCGTCGATCGAGAAGGAGCCCGGGCCGAAGGCGGCGAGGACGAGGAAGCCACCGGCAATCGTGATGTTCTTCCACATCATCAGGCCGTTGAACATGGTCAGCAGGCCGTTGGCGCCTTCCGGAAAGTCCGGAACGTTGATCGGGCCGCTGTGGAACACGAGGGCCGTGAACACGCTGAAGGCGGCCAGAAGGTAGGCTGCGATGCGCGTCTGGAAGCCGACGAGGATGAAGAGGCCGGCGACGACTTCGAAGATACCGGCAAGGTAGGCGAGCGCGGTTGCCGCCGGCAGGCCGGCACCGGCGATCATGCCGGCGGTGCCGGAGGGATCGATCAGCTTCGGATAACCGGACGTGATGAACATGAGGGCGAGGAGGATACGTCCGACGAGGACGACGGCATTCTGCTGCATGGAAAGCTCCTGAGGCTTCGGTGATTGCGTTGGTAAAGAAATACCACTTTCCCAGCGTCAAACTAGACGGGCAACCAGATGACAGATCGTTCTCTTTTTGTGAACGATCGCCTGTTCCCGGCGATACAGCGCAATGGCAACAGCGATGCGACAAGGGCCTATCCCACCTGCCTTCCTGCCGGAGACATCATGCGCCGCACCCTCATCGCCCTCGCTTTTGCCGCCGCCTCCCTCACTGCCACCTCCATCGGTCATGCCGGCACCGCCTATGGCGACGGCTACTACGGGCACTACCAGCAGAACTGCATCACCAAGCGCATCCGCACCACCGACGCCGACGGCCGCGCAGTCACCAAGCGCGTGCGCATCTGCCGGTAGGCAAGGAACGCTCCGTTCTTTTCTGTTGCAAGCGCCCGGCGGCTGGGCGAAGATTTCCGCCGAGCGGCCCCCTGTAGCGGCGGCCGGGGGAAACCGGATATGAACGAGATCAACAAGAGCGCTGCGTTCTGGCGTTCCTTTCCGATTTTCGAGGGATTCAGCAAGGAAACGATTGGCGAAATCACGGCAATCGCGACCCATCGCAAATGGCCGGCCGGCACGGTGATCTTTCAGCGCGGCGACGAAGGCACCTATCTCATCGTGCTCGTTTCCGGCCGCATCAAGCTTTCCCTGATCACGCCTCAAGGCAAGGAATTGTCGCTGCGCCAGCTGGAACCGGGTTCCGTGCTCGGTGAAATGGCGATCCTGGACGGCCAGCCGCGCTCGGCGGACGCCACCGCCGCCGTGGCGACCGAGGGCTACGTCATCGCCAAGCGCGACTTCCTCGAACTGGTCACCCGCAACCCGACGGCCGCGCAGGCGATCATCCACTATCTGTGCACCAAGCTGCGCGAGACGACGGAGCAGCTCGAAACCATCGCGCTCTACGATCTCGACGCCCGCGTCGCGCGTTTCTTCCTGGCGACGCTGCGCACCATCCATGGCGAGGAATTGCCGGACAGCGCCAATCTCCAGCTGGCGCTGAGCCAGACCGAAATCGCCAGCATCCTCGGCGCGAGCCGGCCGAAGATCAACCGCTCGATCCTGGCGCTGGAAGAGGCCGGCGCCATCCGCCGCAAGGACGGCATCATCCATTGCCATATCGGCCGGCTCTATAAGATCGCCGAACCAGATGACGACTAGGACCAACCGGCCGACGCTCGACGGGAACGGCCGCTCATGATTGCCAAGAAATTTCGCCCCCTCGCCGCCGGCCTCCTCGCAAGCCTCGCGGGCGCACTGCTGCTGTTCGCCCTTGGCGAGACGGCGCTGGAGCCGCAGCGCGAATACTATTTCGACGCCCTGACGCAGGCGGTTCCGGTTGCCCAGAGCGACCGGGTCGTCGTCGTCGATATCGACCGCAAGGCCTTCCAGAACGCCGCGAACAAGGCATGGACCCGCGCCCAGACGGCAGAGTTGATCGAGCGGCTTGCCGCGGCAAAGCCGGCCGCTGTCGCCTTCGATTTCATCTTCAGCACCGACTGCGCGGCGGAGGAGCCCGCCAATGCGGCGCTCGCCAGCGCCATCGGAAAGGTGCCGACCGTCCTCGGCTTCCTCATCGGCGAGACGCTGGACAATGCGCCGCGCCCCGTGCCCAAGCTCGCCTTGCAACGGCCGGTCGTCGTGCCGGATCTCTGGTTCATCGAGGGCACGGAAAGCTCCTGCGCCTTCCTGCAGGACAGGTCCGCGGCCGCCGCTGCCGCCTTCCTCGTCGGCGACGAGGATGCCGTCGTGCGCCGTGTGCAGGCCTATGCGATCATCGGCAATTCCGCCTATCCGGCGCTCGGCGTCGAGGCGGCGCGGCTGGCGGCCGGTGCGCGCACGCCGGTGCTGGGCGGCACCCCCACCTGGCTGCGCCACGATTCACGCATCCTGCGGCTCGACGAGGACGGGAGCCTGCGCTTCGTGGCGAGCAGTGCCGAAACGATTGGCGCGCGCACCTTCTCCGCAGCGGATATCGTGGCAGGACAGGTGCCGGCCGACAGGATCGCCGGCAAGGTCGTGCTGATCGGCAGCAGCCTGCCCAATCTCGGCGGCTTGCGCACCAGCGCCTCCATGCCGCTCGAACCCTCCGTGCAGATCCATGCGGACATGGCGAACGCGATCCTGACCGATCACATCCCGACGCGCGACCTCGGCCTTCTGCCCTACGAGGCCGGCTTTGCCTTCATTGCCGGGGCGGCGGCGGCCTTTGCCGCAGCGCGCCTGCGCCCGCTCGGGGCCGCGATGGCCGGCATCGGCCTCATGGGGCTCGTCTTCGGGGCATCCGTGCTTCTCTATGCCCGCACGGCGCTGCTCTCCGATGCGGTCGGCATTTGCCTCGTCGTGGCAATGGCGGCGCTCGTCACCGGCCTGCTGCAATATGGCCACGTGCGCCGCTCGGAGGCGACGGCGCGGCTGCGCTTTGCGCAATACCTGCCGCAATCCGTCGTCTCGCGCTACATCGACAATCCGGACCTCGGCCGCGTCGCCGGCGAGGAGCGGCAGGTGACTGCCCTCTTCACCGATATCGAGGGCTTTTCCTCCCTTGCCCAGAAGATCGGCCCACATGACCTCGTCAAGCTGCTCGATATCTACTTTTCCGAGGTGAACGCCCTCGTCGCCCGCCATGGCGGCATGGTGGACAAGGTGGTGGGCGATGCCGTGCACGCGCTCTTCAATGCGCCGGACGACCTCGACCGCCATGTGGACAAGGCCCTTGCCTGCGCGGACGAAATCCGCACGCTGACCGAGGAAATGCGCCGTCGACCGGCCTTCTTCGAGAAGGAATTCGGGCGCACCCGCATCGGCATCGAGACGGGCATGGCGGTGCTGGGGGAAGTGGGTGCCGGCGGCAAGCTCGACTATACGGCCCATGGCGATGCGGTGAATCTTGCGGCGCGGCTTCAGGATGCCAACAAGTTCCTGGGCACGCAGATCTGCATCGGCCCGCGGGCGGGCGGCGAGACGAGCCGGCGGCTGCGTCCCATCGGCAGCCACGACATCCGCGGCTTCGGCACGATGGAGCTTTTCACCCTGGACTAGCGGATGCCGGCGCTGGCATAGGCCTCGCGGATGCGGGCCTCGCCCCACCGGGCGACCTCGCTGGGCGCCGCGCCGGGCGCTGCGATATCGACGCCCTGCCCGCGGCCGACCTGCCGCGTCACGCCGCCACCGGTAACCTCGACCAGCCCGTGCTCGACAAAGACCCCGAAGACGCCGCGGCTGGGGCCGGCGAAGAATTTCGTGCCGCGCACGCCGATCATGCCGAAGGCGGTGCGCATGGTAAGGTCGATCTTGGCAAGGCCCTCCGGCCGGTCGAACACCATCTGGCCGGTGCCCAGCTCGATCGTTCCGCCCTGCCCGGCAATGAAGGTGTCGATCAGGAGCTCCGTCTCGCTGCCGAGAAGCAGGCTGGTATCCTCGCCCAACGCAAGCTCGGCAAAGCTCTCCTTGCCGGTCGCAACGAAGTCATGGTCCATCAGGCTGGCGCCTGCCTTCAGGCCCTCCAGACGATCCGCCTGCTTGCGGGTGACGTCGCCGGTGATCTCCACCGCCTTGCCGATGATCGAATTGGCCTGCGTCGCGCGGATGCCGATCCCCGTAAGCGCGAGCGCACCGCCCGCAAGAAAGAACCTGCGGCTGATGGAAACCGGACCAGGAGGGTTGAACATCTGCATCACATACCTTTCGCGCGGGATCGCCCGCCGGGAGGAATTGAACCGATAGGGGCCGCCGCGTCAATCGGGGCGCTATCTTGCATACATCCCTTATGCCGCCCTGGTTAATTGCGCTCTGTTCCCGTGGAAACTGCTGGCTTTTTCCCATCGCCTAGGGTGTGGCCATGCAACGAAGGGAACCGGAAATGATCACGCGATCCATATGCATGAAGACGCTCGGCCGCGCCCTTTTCTTCGCGGCCCTTCTTTCCGGCGCAGCTCACGCCGGCACTCGCTCCATCGAAAACCAGTGCGACGCGAGCGCCGGAAGCCGCCATGACCGGACGCGCAACACTGCCCTCGCGCCGGTGGCGCTGGAGGACATCAAGATCGGCCCGGCGCTCTCCGCCTGCCGCGAGGCCTACAATGCCGGCGGCAGCGCGCGCATGGCCTTCCAGCTTGGCCGCGCGCTGGAACGCGCGGGGCAGGACCTCGAGGCCATGAAGCTCTATGCGCAGGCGGCCAGCCTCGGCCACACGGTGGCGATGATCAATTATGGCGGCATGCTCGGCAAGCGCGGCGATCCGGTCGGCGAATTCGACCACTACAGCAAGGCGGCTGAACGCGGCGACCTGCTCGGTGCCTACAATCTCGCCGTCGCCTATCGCGACGGCATCGGCACGAAGATTGATGGCGGGCAGGCCGTCCGCTGGTTCGACAAGGCGGCCGCAGGCGGCGGCGAGACGGCGGCTTTCAATCTCGGCGTCCTGTTCGACGACGGCAGCCTCGTTGCGGAAGACAATGCACGGGCGGCGGCGTTCTACCGGCTTGCCGCCGAGGGTGGCAACGTCGATGCCATGATCAATCTCGGCCTCATGCTGGAAGCGGGCGAAGGCATTTCGCAGGACCTGCCCGCCGCCGCCCGCTATTTCGGCCAGGCGGCCGAGCGAGGCGACAGCTACGGCAAGCTGAAACTCGGCCTGATGCAGCAGAGCGGCACCGGCATCGTCAAGAATATCGAGCAGGCGGTGAACAGTCTCGTCGCCGCCTTCGAGATGCGCGACGTGGACCTCGAAGTGATCCTGCGCGACCAGCCGGAACAGCTTTCCGCCGATGCCCGCCTTGCCATCAAGCAGGTGCTGGCCAGGCGCGACCTGATCGACGACGCTGAAAATGCGGAGATCGATCCGATCACCCTCGGCGCCATCGAGAAGCACTACGCCCGGCAATAGTCAGGCGGGATCAGACGATCTCGCCGGCCTGCGGACCCCAGGTGTCCGTCATGGCGAAACCGTTCGCCAGCGGATCGGTCGGGTCGAGCGCGATCTGGTGCAGGCCGAAGGTCCAGCCGCGGCCGGTAATGGTGGGAATGATCGCCGGGCGGCCGGCAACGACGGTCTCGGCCTCCAGCCCGACCTCGAACTCGGACCCGATTATCGAGCGCGAGCGGAACGTATCGCCCACCTTGGCAAGGCCGCGGGCATGCAATGTCGCAAGGTTGGCCGAATTGCCGGTGCCGCAGGGCGAGCGGTCGACGCGGCCCGGCCACATGGTGGTGGCGGTGCGCACGAGGCCATCGGGATCGCGGTCGCGGAACATCACATAGGCGACGCCGCTGATTTCCGGAATTTCCGGATGCACGACCGTCATCGACTTGTTGATGAGATCCTTCAGCGCCATGCCGGCATCGACGAGTGCGCGGGCATTGCCCTTTTCGATCTTGGTGCCGATCTGGTCGACATCGACCAGCGCATAGAAAATACCGCCATAGGAGATATCGAAGCGCACGCGGCCCCAGTGCGGCGTGTCGATTTCCACGTCCAGCTCCTGCACGAAGGAGGGCACCATGGTGAGCTTCACCTTCTCGCAGCGCCCGTCGCGGCAGGTCGCCGTCGCCCGGACGAGACCGGCCGCCGTATCGAGCACGACGACGGTTTCCGGCTCCTTCATCTCGACGATTCCCGATTCGAGCAGCGCCGTGGTGACGCAGATCGAGTTGGAGCCGGAGGAGGCATGCGCCTGGTCGGCCTGCAGGATGATGAAGCCGGCATCGGCTTCCGGGCGCTTGGCCGGCAGCAGAAGGTTGACCGAGCCGGTCGCGGCCGCGCGCGGCTCCAGGCACAGGAATCGACGCAGGCTGTCATCGACAGTATTGATGTGGTTGAGCTGTTCGGCAATCGTATTGCCTGGGATCTTCGGCACGCCGCCGATCGCCACCTTGCCGATTTCGCCTTCGCAATGAACGTCCAGCAACTGGATCGTGCGCTTCCATCTCATGTCGATATGCTCCGCTCTGGCCGGTCTTCCGGCCGCACTTTGCTTCCTGATATATCAGATCGTCATGAGTTCCAACAGCTTTTCATGCGACAGGTTTGCGCGCTACGAACATGGTTGCAAAGCTGTCCCCCCGCCCGCCGCGTTTTCCTCATGCCAAGAGATATTTCCATGACCAAATTCATTGTCTTCACCGATTTGCACATGGTGCCCGAGGGCACGACGATCATCGGCCTCGATCCCTACCAGCGGCTGCTGGCCGGTATCGAGCACGTCAACCGCCACCATGCGGATGCAGACCGGGTCATCTTCACCGGCGACCTGACGCATCGCGCCGACACGCCGTCCTATGAGCGCCTGCGTCATCTTCTGTCCCTCCTCGTGCCGCCGGCCGCCATCACCATCGGCAACCACGACCACCGCGACCGCTTTCTGGAGAGCTTTTCCCATGTGCCGCCGGACGAGAACGGCTTCATCCAGCAGGTGATCGACTTTGCCGATTGCCGCGCCGTGCTGCTCGATACGCTGTTCGCCCCGCCCTATGACTATCCGATGAGCCATGCCGGCTACCTCTGCGAAAAGCGCCTCGCCTGGCTCGACCGGGCACTGGCGACGGCGAACGGCCTGCCGGTCCTTCTCTTCATGCATCACCCGCCGCACAAGACGGGCTTTACCGGCATGGACGCGATCCGGCTCGGCAACGAGGATGCGTTCTACGAACTCGTGCTCAAACACGGCAATGTCCGCCACATCTTCGCCGGCCACGTGCACCGCACGATCGGCGGCTCGCATCGCGGCATTCCCTTCTCGATCCTCAAGAGCCCGGTGCATCAGCAACCCATGCCCTTCGACACACCGAATGCCTCACTTTCGGTGGACGAGCCCGCCGCCTACGGCATCGTCATGGTCACCGAAGAGGGCCTGCAGGTGCACAATGAGGACTACGAAATCGCCCGGCGCGATTCGGAAATCGCCTGAGCAGGCGGGTTAACGCGCGTTACACATCGTGATGCCGGGCTTGCGTTCCGCGGGAACCGGGCCGGGCCTCTCCCGTTGTCTCCTCGAAGGGTTGGGAAACCGACTTTCGAAGGAGAAGAACATGCATAAGATACTCATGGCAGGTGCGGCCCTCGCACTCATAGGCGTCACCGTCGCCCATGCGGACGACCGCGACAAGGAAGTGCTCGGCGGTGCGGCAGGCGGCGCAGCAGGGGCTGCAGCCGGTGCCGTCGTCGGCGGCCCGGTCGGCGCCATCGTCGGCGGCGTAGCCGGCTTTGCCGTCGGCGCGGAGGCGGCCGTTCCGGAAGACGCCCGCATCTATGTGATGGAAAACCCGACGCCGCCGGTCATCCTGGAAGGCCAGGTGACCGCCGACACGCGTTTCGACGACACCGTGATGCTGACGCCGATCCCCGAACATCCGGATCTTGGCTATGTCTATGTCGAGAACCGTCCGGTCATCGTGCGCACGGATAGCCGCCAGGTGATCTATGCGCCGGAAATCGAGACCACGGCCAGCATTCCCGGCGACATCCCGGAAACGACGATCACCTATGTCGAGCGCCATCCGCTGGATCCGGTGATCCTGGAAGGGCCGGTGGAGGCCGGCATGGTCATTCCGCAGAGCGTGCAGATCGTCGAGGTGCCGGAAAGTCCGGCCTACGGCTATATCTATGTCGATCAGCGGCCGGTTCTCGTCGACCGCTCCAGCCGCGAAGTGATCTGGGTCCGCTAACGCTTCAGTGTCGCTTGCGTGAAAGGCGGCCTTGGAGGCCGCCTTTTTCATTGCCCGACGGCGGTGGTCGTCGTGTCCTCGACGGTATTGCCGAGGCGTCGCCACTGGTTGTCATAGTTCTTGCGCGTCACCGGATCGAAAACGGCAATCGGCGTCGAGACGACGATGCTGGCCGCGCTGCCGACCGTCTGGGCGGTGCCGAGTGCGACGGCGCCGAGCCGCTCGCCGAGACCGACCTGCGAATCCGTCACCGCCTGCCCGTCGATCAGGCGATTGCCGATCAGGCGCACGACTTCAGGGCTTTCGGCAAATTTGCCGTGATTGAGCCGGTCACCGGATTTGAGCGCCGTCAGGTCGAGCACGGTGATACCCTGGTTCTCCAGCATGCTGCGGTAGGGCTCTTCGGCCGGGTTGATCTGGCCGAGCCGGTCGACATTGCCGGAAATCCGGCGCGACAGCGTCAGCGCCCGGTCATCGCGCGAGACGAACAGGGTGAATTGCGGCCGGTCCTTGGCTTCCTTGCCGATTGCTCTCATCTGCTGGCCGAACACGTCGACGTCGAGATCGGGCGAGGCAAGGATGACCTGCTGGATCTTCTTCGGCACGCGTCCGTCGCGGATCGCCATCTGGCGCAGCGTTTCCACCGCAAGCCAGGTACCCATGGAATGGGCCATGATGGTGATTTCACCGACCTCGGGCGTATCGACGGCATAGCGCAGCAATTCTTCCAGCGCATCGCGCGAATAGTTGGTGCTTTCCTTGTCGTAGGAATAATCGAAGATGCTGGCGCGCGACGGCCAGGTGAAGATCACCGGCGCAGCGTCGGTCTTCGAATCGTGCACGATCTGCGCGAAGCGGTAGACGGCATCCTCATAGCGATTGTTGAAACCATGCACGAAGACCAGCACGCGCCGGCTTTTCGGCAGGTTGCGACCAAGCCAGGCGCGACCGGCCTTGACCCCATCAGCCGGCGTGATGCTGACCGTGGTGAAATCCTTCATGGGATCGGCTGGAAGCTTTGACGGCCATTGCACCTGGCCGACCTTTCTGTTGCCTTCCGGCGGGATCGACACGACGATATCGCGCATTTCGAGCTGGGAGCCACGCTCGCCGGAGAAAAGAACACCGGGCTGGCCCGAAGGCGCGCGCGTCGTGGCGACAAGCAGGTCGACACTCGAAGTGCCGGCAGGCGGCTCGCCACTTGGCACCATCACGCCCTCCGGCCGTCCGGCGCATCCCGCCAGCACCACCATTCCGGCGAATATCACGCTACGCAATACGCGCGGCATCGTGCGGTTCATCATGGTCCGCGTCCTTCCGCTTCCCTGTTTCGCCGGCACTGTGCACGCACCGTTCCCTCCTGCTTAGCCGAGCGGCAGGCAGTTTTGAAGAGACGCCGTGCCGGAGGGAGAAACATGAGACATCGCGACGCTGCCGCGTGTCATATTGGCCACGCACCGCAAACCGGTCTGAATGTTATGAAATCGACTGGAAGGAGGAAATGGCGCGCTGTGCCGGGTGAAGATGATAACTACGTCTACGCCATAGCCCTCTAGATTTTGGAACGAGGGAATGGCTACTATGGGGTTGTAAGCAGACCGCCCGCTTTTGCAGATCATCTGACGGTAAGCGGACCTTGTGCACTTCAGCCGGGCCAAAAAACGACCATTCTTTCTTCTAGGAGAGATTTCGGCGACGAGCACACTTTGCGAAATCTGGCGCCGCTAGCTCTGACTGCTCTGACGATCTCTGGCGCCGGATGCTTCCATTTTTTGTGGATCGGTTGGGCGGCTGCTACCCAGAGCTCCGCGTCGATCACGAAAAGCGATGTATCGAAATTATGCGCCGAGCCATGGTGAGGCAGCATAAATGTGGTCACCCAATCCACCTCATCACGATAGTAATTCTGGAACCTCCGCACCGTTAGGGGATCCTTGAAGCCTACATCCCCGGTTCCCATCCAGCCGACGCGCGCTTTCGCGAACACCTGTGAATTGCACAGCACGGCGCCGGCTTTCTGCGGCTCGGCCGGCCCCGAATACAACGTCAAGGAGGTTTCGTTCTTATCGCCGAACGCCTAGGCATAAGCACGGGCAACGGCGGTACGGTGCTTGGTCACCAGGCGGCGACGTTCCTTTTTGTCTTTTACCTTTTCTCCGAGAGTACCTCTGGACCAACCCAGTGCCACTTCCACCGCTGTGCAGAATGCATCGCGGTCCCGCTGCGAAGTTCGCTTGACATAGGGCTTCAAGACCCATCCGCCTTCCGTCCCTGGCCCAACGTCGAATTCAATGCGCTGCACGACGGTTGCCCCCTCAGGCAATCGACGCGACGTGGGCCAGGCACTTTCCCAGCCCATAGGATCCTTGCCCTTCCACGGCATGCCATCAGGGCCGGAACGAGGAGGCTCCGCTGGTGGCAGTTCGAAAAAACCCAAACCACCTTCGTCCTCGTCATCCGCCTTTACCATGATGATCTGCCGCGGACCGAAACTTGCCATGGTACCGAGGGGATCAACGACAACATCTTCGTGGAAGCGTTCTGCAACGCGTTCGCCGCTTGTCGCCGCGCTTCTTCCGAACGCGATCATGCGATCAAGATCATCCAGATACGGCATCACGATCGTATCGACCCTCAGCCCCTTTTTCTCGTGCAGTAGATGAGGAATGCCACAGATATGGTCTCGGTCGAAGTGCGACACGAAAAGCATATCGAGTTGGCGGGAGGGTCGTCGGGCCACGATAGAGCGCACGGACTGGACCACACCCGCGATTGGATCGGAACCGCAGTCGTAAACATACATAAAGTCGGCAAAGGGTATAGGCGTCGCTGTAGGCACGGATTCCCGGATACCGGCGAACAGCGGCAAGCGTCTGCTCGCCGATGTGGCTGTCCTCACGAACGCCGACAACAGACTGCAGAATCTTCACCGCACGCATCGGGCCGGGCATCACCCCGTTGTTGAACACGAAGTAGTCGAGGCCGGGCGGCAGCACGTCGCCGCCACTCTGCGGCCAGTAGGAGCGGCGATAGATGTCCTCCGCCTCTCGCAGGCTCATACCTATCACCTGTGCTGCGGTGACGGTCCGCACGCCGCGGTGAGCCGCCGGCGTCGCCCCGGTGATCCCGTATTTGGTGCCGACCAGCACGCCGTTCAGGTAGTTGCCGCGATCTGTCGGCGCGCTGGAATAAGCGCCCTCGTCACCGAAGATCAGCTCAAGCGCGGTAGGGAGTGTTTTGCGTACCATGATGCGCCTCTTTGGTTGAGGCGATAATCGGCGTGAGAGGCGGTTGCTGCAAAGCACAGCGCCATGGCGTGAACTTGCAATGGTCGGGTCAATATGCTTAGCAGGCTGGGAGCAATAGGAGTGGAGCGAGCATTGGATATGCAGCCAGCGAATTTATTTGGGCGCCAGGAAAGCTACTCTCGTGTCTCCAAGGAAATTGCCCCCGGCGATGGCATGCTCAAGAACGACCCGGAGCACTACTTTACTGTCGGCGCCAGCGCGTCCGCAGCGATTCATGACGCGGCGCGCACAGCGCGAATGGAGCCAAAGAACATTCGCCGCGTTCTCGACTACGCTTGCGGCTATGGCCGGGTGCTGCGCTGGCTGAAAGCCGATTTCCCGAACGCCTACCTTCTAGGGGTTGATGCCGATCCCAAAGCAGCCAAGGCAGCGTCGGAGGTCCTAGGAGTTCCAACGCGCCCGCTCGACATCCAGTTAACGGACAGACTGGATGATCCGTTTGACCTGATCTGGGTCGGGAGCCTTTTCACTCATCTGCCGAAAGCCGAGATGAAGCGGGTCTTGACCTATTTGGGTGCTCACCTCACCAAGGGCGGCCTTCTCGTCTTCACCACTCATGGCGATCTCGTTGCCAACAGGCTCGCGTCCAGAAGCCGAGACTATGGCCTAGTCGAGGAAACGATCGACCCTGTTTTGCAGGACTACCAAACCGATGGGTACGGCTTTGCCAGCTATCCTAAACTCCCCGGATACGGAATTTCAGTTTCGAAAACGTCGTGCGTGATGGCTCTGATCGAGGCTGCGGAGATGACACCGATCCTCTACAAGGATCGAGGTTGGGCAGCACATCAGGACGTGTTCGCCGCGCGTGGCTAACTGCTCACGCTAGACCCTTTCGAAAATACCACTGCGGACATTGCGGAGCGCATCAGGGCAAGGTTCTGATAGACACTGGGGCAATCCAGACCGCCTTCTTTTCATCACTCTTGCCCGTCCCAACGCCAACATTCGCTGGCTGCACCGCGGCGAAGTCTCCGCCCTGACAGGCAAGAGCCTTCACACCGGCAATCATGGGCTGAGCGGTCATTTATACCAGCCCGAACGATAGTGGCGCCTCTCGTGCCGATGCCATGGTTACTTCTGGAGCGCCAAGGAGCGCTTCAGCGTTGGCGTCCAATTTAACCCATACGCTCGTGTCTCCCTCCCAATCAGCAATGAAATCACCAGAGAACAGGTTCATCAAATTGAGAGGGGACATAATTTCCTTGACGCCAGAGATGCCCTTTTTGTTCGGTTCTCCGGATGACAGCCAATGCTCAAGGGCCTTCTTTTCTACAAGGCTGTCCAGCCCATCGCACCAGCTACCAAGAACATAGTCTCCGGCTTGGTCTTTGTAGTCGACGCAAACGTGCATATCCGTTGTTCAAGAACCGCCGGTACTGGCCGGCATGTCAGGCGTTCCTTGATCGCAGATACGGACTCACCTCACTATCACCGTCGGCCAATCCCGGCGTTGATGAGGAGAAACCATGGAAACGCAAAAGATCGGCCTGAAAAACGGCCGAGAGGTGACGGAAGCGTTGCTTATTTCTGGGTGGCGTCCGCCGTCTCCCGGAATGTCGGTGACTGTCCGCGAGAAAACTGTGCGCCTCACCGGCACAATGACGAGACAACGACGCAGGCGAGAAGCCTCACATCTGAATTGAAGCAATAGCTTGCTCACCGCATACTGGGTAAGCCGGAGGCATTCGACGGGAAACTCAAGTCGTTGATCAGGATGTATCAAACGACGAAGGGCTCCGGGTATCACGAAGTGAAGACCAACACCCACGCAATGTACGACTACAGCCTGAACCTCCTGGAAAAGGATTGCGGCATGTCGGCTCGACAAGCTGACCGGTCTGGACATTCGTGAAGCGCATTGCCGACAACACCGAACTGATCCTTCCACTTCTTCAGCGGATCCTTGCCGGTGATGCGGATCGTCCAGCCTCGTCCGTTCGCCGGGAAACCTTTTGGCCCGGTCAGCGAGCGAAGGAAACGCATATAGGCGTCGCTATAAGCGCGGACCAGCGTGGCCACGCCGCCCGGATACCGTCGAACGGCGGCAAGCGTCTGCTCGCCGATGTGACCATCCTCGCGGACGCCAACGACAGCCTGCAAAATCTTCACCGCACGCATCGGTCCGGACATCACCCCGTTGTTGAACACGAAGTAATCGAGGCCGGGCGGCAGCACATCGCCACCGGCCTGTGACCAGTAGGAGCGGCGATAGATATCTTCGGCTTCTCGCAGGCTCATTCCACGCACCGCAGCGCCTGAAACCGTCTTGACGCCGCGGTGAGCCGCCAGCGTCGCCCCGGTGATACCGTGCTTGGTGCCGACCAGCACGCCGGTCAGGTAGTTGCCGCGATCAGTCGGTGCGCTCGAATAGGCGCCCTCGTCACCGAAGATCAGTTCGAGAGCGGTAGGGAGTGTTTCGCGTGCCATGATGCGCCTCTTTGGTTGAGGCGATAATCGGCGTCAGGAGAATGGGCGCAAAGCACAGCCCTGATGGTCAGTCGCGGGGTATCGGGGGAGTCGGTAGTTGTTAGACGCGCATCAGGTGAGCCGCAGCGGCGTGCGGCTGAAATCTACAGGCAAAGAAAGCCCCGCGCTGGGCGGAGCTTTGATCGGCACTACATTGGTAGGAGGCTAGCTCCAGCCTAACACAATTTCAAGTCATCCTTCTGCAGGACGAAATATGAATGACTCGTATATCCCTGCCACGCCACCTTCGGGATAGAAAATCGCTCCAGATTCTTAGGCGTCTCGACCTTCAGGAGGTCATGAGGAGGCAAGTTAAACACCTTACCAAGGCTCATATCTATATCGTCGCGTCCAAATTTTCGAACGTGATCGTCTTGCCCGAACCGACGTTCCTTCTCCTTCGGCGTGAGAGGCCCAAGATCCTCCTCATAGCATCCGGACATAAATGGGACACTGAAAATGTGCCTTCCTGAGTCTTTAAGAGCGCGGTGCAGATGATAAAGAACCGCCGTCACGTTGCAAGGTATGTGCTCCATTACATGTACATGGAGGATCAAATCGTAACTATTTGACTTGAGTTTTTCAGTATCGTTGACCAGATCGAACCGCTTAACGTTAAATTCCTTTGAGTACAAACTTGGATTAATGTCGTACGCTTCGTAGTTATCCCCAACAATACTTTTCAGATAACGACCGATCCCAAGCTCAGGAGCAAAATGCATCACTCTCATTCCTGGCTTAACTGAGAATATCTTATCAAAGATTACTTTCAAAACTCGGGCGCGTTCAACCGAATAGCAGGACATACATCTCGCGTTTACCCGATTTTTGACGTCCGCAAACTCGGTTCCCCCACAAATATTACATTTGCAACTCATTCCCACCGTCCTTTTCGCAATATAGAGTTGGATTGTGTAGGCAGCATCCATCATGGTCAATACAGATGTGATAGCCAAGCCTAACGCAATCACACCTTCTCATGCCTTGCTGGCCCCTATCCGCCGCGATCATGACGACGAAGCCGGAGCGTTGGCGTCAAGCCGTATCCAGTTTGTGCCTGCTGAGTAGACAATTCCCGGTCCGCCTCCATACCCGTCACTCGTGTAGGCCAGCATTCTAGAGTGTGGCGTTGGCGAACCTAGTTCCGCCAATGTTTTATTGGGAAGCTTGACCATGCCATTAAAGAACCCGCCCACATTGTCATCCGATTGGACGCTGCACATCAGAACACCATCCTTATGCTAGGACATGATGCCCCCATGATTCACCAGCCTATTGAACTGCGCAACAGAAGCAGCAGATCGTATCGCGTTGAACAATCCATCTTGCGAAAGGCCGATACCTACGTCTGAGATTGAACCAATCGACTGCTTGCCTATCGTAAATCCACCAGACAAAGGCGATAGGTAAGGCGATCTGCTAGCCGACAGATTGACATAAGGTGACGAGGCATCCGAAATCCGGTTCGTGCTATAGAAATTAGACCCCCTTGGTGTGGCCGAGCCTTCCATTATCCCCATGTAAACCTTGTCGATGATGTTCCCGAAAACGTTGTTATGTTCGGCAGGATATCCCTCGCGCACGCCCAGGCGCTCGAATTTGAACTCACCTTGCGCCAGATCGACGTGATCGGGCGATGGGAGAAGATCGACGACGAGGGCTTCGGCGGCATCGTGGATCGAGGCCGCCGTTGGGTTGACGGCCTCCTCTGGTCGCATCTCGACGAGAACGGCATCCTGTTAAAGGACACCAGCAAGACCGGGCAGGAAGCCGAGCACGACACCATGGCCTATCCATTCCTCCGCAAGATGATCGAACTCATCCCGCAGGAGTAGCGTATCGGGCCGATGATCAAATGCGAAAGCACCGGTCTGCCCTATCGCTACCGGCATTTTGCTGAGCGCTGGCGCGAGGTGGCAACGGAAGCCGGCGTTCCAACGAATGTCTGGAACCGCGACAGCCGCGCCGGCGGCGTTAACTAGGGATCGGACGCTGGCGCCGACATCGAGCATCTGCGGCACCACGCCAACCACAGCAACGCCGCGACGACGCAACGCTATAACCGGAAAACGATCGAGAAGACCCGCACCGTGGCGCACTTGCGCGTAGCGGCACGCGGAGGAAAGAACGCAGCAGAAACGTCCGAGTAGGAACGCCTCCAGAACGCGGCCGCACTTCGATTTGCAGGAACCCCCTGAGATACAAGGGAATAGATGGCGCACCCGAAGAGATTCGAACTCCTGACCCCCAGATTCGTAGTCTGGTGCTCTATCCAGCTGAGCTACGGGTGCGCTGGCAGGGGCGATTTGTTGCCCGGCTGCGAGGCGATCTCCTAAAGGGTAGTCAGACGCTTGGCAAGCGCCTTTCGATGAAAAAATGTACTTTTTTTCATCGAGCCGTCACATCCCGGCCCGCACCACCCCGCAATCAGGCCCGGTGGCGGAAGGCGTCGAGGGGAACGGGACGGTCCGGCAGCTCGATGCGGAAGAGCGTGCCGGGCGTTGACTTTTCCACAAGGGCTATCGTGCCGCCATGGGCGAGCACCAGTTCGCGGGCGATGGCAAGGCCGAGGCCGGTGCCGCCCGAGCGTACAGAGCCCCGGAAGGCGGCAAAGAGATTTTCGCGCGCCTTGGCGGGCATGCCGGGGCCGTTGTCGTCGATGGCGATGGCAACGACGCTGCCGGTGCGAAGCCCCGTGACCAGCACGGCGCGCCGCTCGATACCGACATCCTGCAGCAGTGCCTGGACGGCGTTGCGGCAGAGGTTGTGAATGATGCGGAAGAGCTGCTCGCCGTCCGCATCGACCTCGAGGCCGGGCTCGACCTGAAGCACGAAGTCGATGTCGCCGCGCGTATCGAGCGCCAGCACCTCTGAGACTTCCATCACCAGCGGCCGCAGCGCAACGAACCTCCGGCGTGGCTCCGGCTCACGCATGCGGCCGTAGGAGAGAACCTCGTTGGTGTAGCCCACCGCCCGGTCGATGCTGCGCAGCAGCTTTGGCGCGACGCGCTTGACGACCGGATCGTCGACGTCGGAAAGGCGGTCGGACATCAGCTGGGCGGAGGAGAGGATGTTGCGCATGTCGTGGTTGATCTTCGACACGGCAAGGCCGAGATCGGCGAGGTTCTTCTGCTCCTTCAGCGTGCGCTGCAGCGTCTGCTGCATGGCCGCGAGGTGAATACCCGCGACGGCGATCTCGTCGCGTCCACCCGAGGGCTCCAGCACGCGGGCCGGATTGGACGGATCGGCAGCAAATTCCTGGATGTTCGCCGTCATGCGGCGCATCGGGCGGATCAGCAGGCGATTGAGCGCGAAGAAGATCGGACCGGCCGTGGCCAACGAGATGACCATCGACAGGATGAAGACGTTGCGCGCAGCCCTCAACATGGCGCGGCGCAACGCGTGCTCGTCGAGCAGGAGTTCGATGCGCGTCGTCGTTTCACCAACCGGGCCATAAACGCGAATGATGCGATCGCCGCCGAAGAGCATCGTATCGATCGCGTCGTAGACCGAGGCAAGCGTCGAGACGTCGGTGAGGTCGTACTGCGCATCGACGCTCCGCGGCATATCGATGGCGGCAACCACGCGCGAGGCGTCCTCTTTCTTCAGCACGATTGCCTTGGCGCCGGTCGCCAGCAGGGTTTCCTCCTGCACGTTGCGCGGCAACTCCTGGTCCGGCAGCCCCTCGATGACGACACTGGCGGCAGCGGCGGTATTCAACCGGTCACGCAGCCACATGAGGCGCATATTGGCGATCGAGGGGACGAAAATCAGCACTTCGGCGATCAGCACGAAAACGGCGGTGAGGAGCAGAAGCTTGCCGGAAAGGCCGGAAAGGAAGCCGACCGCCGGCACCGGCGCCTCGGTCAAGGACGGCATCCCGTCTCTCTCCACCATGTCTCAAACTCCCGGACATGCCGCAACGCGGCGCTCACATCGCGTCGAAGGATCGACGATGCACCCTCGGCCACAGCCGACAGCCAATTATAGGAGATTGCGGCGATTTTTCCAACGCCGCGGTAAAAAGCAAAACGCGGCGGGCCGGGGCCCGCCGCGTCAAACCAACAGATCCGCTTGCAGATCAGAACTCTTCCCAGTTTTCCTGGGCCGCTGTCGCCGTGGCGCGGTTGCCGCCGAAGGCGCGCGCGACATTGCCCATCATGCGGCGGGCCGGTGATTCGACCGGGCGCGTTTCGGCCCGCACGGCAGCCATGCGCTGCACGGCATCGCCGGTGCGGAAGCGGGCGACGAGATCGGCAAGACCGTCCGCCTCACCCTTCAGCTTGTGGGTGGCGGCAGAGGTTTCCTCGACCATCGCCGCATTGTGCTGGGTGACCTGGTCCATCTGGTTGATGGCGGTGCTGACCTCCTGGAGGCCGGTCGCCTGTTCACGGGCGGCCGTGGCGATCGAATGGATGCGATCGTTGATGGTGACAACCCGGGTCTCGATGTCGGACAGCGACGTGCCGGTCTCCTGCACATATTTGACGCCGATGGAAACTTCGTCGCCGGACTTGGTGATGAGGCCCTTGATGTCCTTGGCGGCGCTTGCGGCGCGCTGGGCAAGCTCGCGCACTTCCTGCGCCACGACGGCAAAGCCCTTGCCGGCTTCGCCCGCTCGCGCCGCCTCGACGCCGGCATTGAGCGCCAGGAGGTTCGTCTGGAAGGCGATCTCGTCGATCACCGAGATGATCTGGCTGATCTCGCTCGAAGCCTGCTCGATGCGGCCCATCGCATCGATTGCGTTGCGCACGATATCGCCGGACTGCTTGGCACTGCGCGTCGCCTCTTCGACCATGGCGCTCGCCTCATTGGCGCGCTCGGTCGAATTCTTGACGGCCGCGGTGATCTCGTCCAGCGCGGCGGAGGTTTCCTCGAGCGCGGCTGCCTGCTGCTCGGTGCGCTTGGAAAGATCGTCGGAGGCGGTGCGAAGCTCGCCGGAATTGGCGTTGATCGCATCCGTCGAGGCGCGCACTTCACGCATCGTACGCTGGAGCGTGGCGAGCGTCGCGTTGACGTTCTGCTGCAATTCCGCGAAGGCGCCGCGGAAGCTGCCGTTCATGCTCTGCGTCAGGTCGCCTTCGGCAAGCGCCCCGATGACCCGGCGGGTTTCGGCAATGCCCTCCTCGACACCGCCGACAAGCTCGTTGACGCTGCGCGCGAAGCGGTTGAGATCCTCATTCCCGTAGTCCTTGCTGATGCGCGAACTGAAGTCGCCAGCCGCAGCCGCATGGACCACCGTCGCGATCGAGGACTGCAGGTCGGCGCTCTTTTCGCGCAGGATCTGCTCCTGGGCGTTGAGATCGCGCACCGTGATGGCGTTCTGGCGGAAAATCGCGACGGCACCGGCCATTTCGCCGATCTCGTCCTTGCGGTCCGCATAGGGGACTTCCGTGTCGAGATCGCCGCCGGCAAGCCGCTTCATCGTCTCGGTGACGTTCTGGATCGGACCGCTGAGTTCATTGGTTGCGATATAGAAGGCAATGCCGCCACCGAGCACGAGGCCCACGCCGACCGTGCCGAGCACCAGCGTCAGCATCAGCGTCTCGAAGGACGCGATGTCCTCCTTGATCGCGGCCAGGTTCTGGTTGTCCGTCTCGACGACCGCATCGATCTCCTGCTGGAAAGCCTTGCGGTTGGCGCGATTGCCTTCGTTGTTGCCCTGCTCGTTGGCGGCAGCAACCGAGACCGTGGTGCCGAGGCGGGCGGTTTCCATGCGGAAGGTGCGGAAATCGGCCGCGCGCGCGGCGACGGCCTCGAAGGCGGCATTCTGTTCAGCCGGCACAATCGGGCGCCATTCGTTCAGCGTCTTGTCGATGCCGTCGAGTTCCTTGGAGATGCCCTCGGCAAACTTCTTGGCGCCCTCCATATCCTTGGACGCGTAGATGCCGCGCGCTTCCATCACCACAGCCGTGACCTGGCGGTTCAGGTGCTCGCCCAGGAAGGCGCGGTCGGCGGCATTCTCATATTGGCGCAGCGTCTTGCTGTATTCGGAGACGACATGAACGGCGATAGCGCCGATAAGGACGGAAATGAGGCCCATCACGCCCACGATGAGGTAGATCTTACCGCGTATTTTCACGAAACACTCCGAAATCATGAATACAGATCGGCAAGACGGCATCCTCCACCTCACCCTTTGACGCGGAACGGTAAACCTTAAAGGTTAATTAGATTTTGATACAACCCGCCAGATCTTCCAGTATATCCCAGACTCTAAAATTTAGAGGCAGCGAAATAAGCGGAAGAATCAATACCCTCGTCGAATGCAGCGCGGACGTGAGCTGACAAAACACAATCCCGACACAACCAGAAGCCGCAAATCCGTTAACGACTGTGACAGACTGGTGTACGCCGTCGCCGCAATTGACTTTTGACCGGATTTACCCTTATAAGCCGCGCACGTCTGGAAACATGCCCTCCCGCGAGGGCCGGGGTGTGCCGGACTTTGAACGCTCCTTGCGTATCGCAAACCCAAGAAGGGCCGCACACCGCGGTATTAAATAAATGTCGAAGCGTACCTACCAACCCTCCAAGCTTGTTCGCAAGCGTCGTCACGGCTTCCGCGCCCGCATGGCAACCAAGGGCGGCCGCAAGGTTCTGTCCGCGCGCCGTGCACGCGGCCGCGCAAGCCTCTCGGCCTAAGGCCGTGCCTGCCCGAACAGAGGCGACGGGCAATGAAGAAAACTGTTAGACAATCTGCTGTCGGACGGCTGAAAAGCCGTCCGCAGTTTCTTTTTGTGCGCGAGGGCGAGAGGCGCAAGGGACCGCTGTTCCTTCTCGAAGTGCGCGACCGGCAGATGCCGGACGAAGCGCCCCGCGTCGGCTTCACCGTTACCAAGAAGCACGGCAACGCCGTGGAACGCAATCGCATGCGCCGACGCCTGAAAGAGGCGGTGCGGCTATCGGCCGGGTTTGCAATGGAGCCCGGACACGACTATGTGGTTGTCGCCAGACGGGACGTGTTGAGCGCGCCCTTCAAATCCCTTGAAGCCGGTCTCAAGGACAGAATCGCGACAAGGCAGAAACAGAAGCAGCAGCGCCCTGCTGCTCCCGGGAAAGAGTGATGGAAAAAAACCGCAATTATTTCGTGGCGATCGCGCTGTCCGTGCTGATCCTCATTGCCTGGCAGTTCCTCTATGTGAACCCGAAACTGGAGAAGGACCGCGCCGCGCTCGAAGCGCAGCAGGCCGCACAGGCACAGCAGACGACGACGTCCGGCGGCACTGCGGCTACCGGCACGAGCGGTACGCTGCCCGGCGGCACCGTCGCCGCCACTGCGACCGAGACGCGCGAGGCAGCACTTGCCCGCTCCGCGCGCATCGAGATCGACACGCCCTCGCTCTCCGGTTCCATCAGCCTGGCGGGCGCCCGCTTCGATGACCTGAAGCTCAAGGAATTCCACGAGACCGTCGACAAGACGAGCCCGATCATCACGCTGCTCAGCCCCGCCGAGACCGAACACGGCTATTTCGCCGAAATCGGCTATGTCGGCAGCGAGGCGACCGGTACGGTTCCCGGCCCGCAGACCGTCTGGACGCAGGACGGCGCAGGCAAGCTGACGCAGACGACCCCGGTGAAGCTAACCTTCACCAACGACAAGAACATCACCTTCACCCGCACGATCTCGGTCGACGAACATTACATGTTCACGATCAACGACAGCATCGAGAACCGCACGGATGCAGCAGTCGCGCTGTCGCCCTATGGCCGCGCGACGCGCTTCTTCAAGCCGACAGATCCGTCCGTCTACGTGCTGCACGAAGGCTTCATCGGCGTTCTGGGCGAGCTCGGCCTGCATGAAGTGAAATACACCACGACCGAGGACGACACGACGGTCGCCCCCGGCAAGGCGACGGGCGGCTGGCTCGGCATCACCGACAAGTACTGGGCGACCGCGCTGGTACCGCCGCAGGCGACGCCCTACGAGACGCGCTTCTCCTACTTCAAGGACGGCCGTCCGCGCTATCAGGCCGACTACCGTCAGGACGACATCACCATCGCGCCGGGCCAGACGATCGAGGTCAAGAACCTGTTCTTCGGCGGCGCCAAGGAAGTGCCGATCATCGATCAGTACGAGACGTCCTACGGCATCCCGCAGTTCGACCTGATGATCGACTGGGGCTGGTTCTGGTTCTTCACCAAGCCGATGTTCCAGCTGATGGACTTCTTCTACCGCTACTTCGGCAATTTCGGCATCGCGATCCTGATCACCACGATCGTCGTGAAGGGCCTCTTCTTCCCGCTTGCCAACAAGCAGTACGCCTCCATGGCGAACATGAAGAAGATGCAGCCGAAGATGGAAGAGCTGAAGGCCAAGCACGGCGACGACCGCATGGCGCTGCAGCAGGCGATGATGCAGCTCTACAAGGAAGAGAAGATCAATCCGCTCGCGGGTTGCTGGCCGATCCTCCTGCAGATCCCCGTCTTCTTCGCGCTCTACAAGGTGATCTACGTCACGATCGAAATGCGCCACGCGCCGTTCTTCGGCTGGATCCAGGACCTGTCGGCACCCGATCCGACGTCGCTGTTCAACCTGTTCGGCCTGCTGCCCTTCGAGGTGCCGCAGATGCTGATGATCGGCGTCTGGCCCATCATCATGGGCATCACCATGTTCCTGCAGATGCGCATGAACCCGACGCCGCCGGATCCGACCCAGGCGATGATCTTCACCTGGATGCCGCTGGTCTTCACCTTCATGCTGGCGACCTTCCCGGCCGGCCTCGTGATCTACTGGGCCTGGAACAACACGCTCTCGATCATCCAGCAGGCAATCATCATGAAGCGCCAGGGCGTGAAGATCGAACTCTTCGACAACCTGAAGGGCCTGTGGAGCAAGAAGACAAAACCATCCTGACCACGCTTCAGGCGAGACAGGAAATGATTGGAGGCCCCGGTTCGACCGGGGCCTCTTTTCGTTTCGGGCTAAGGGTTTCTGTCCGTTGACGGTGGGAGCAAGTCGAAGCGCGCGGCGAAACGGAGCCCTCGATCCGGGCAGGCAGCAACGCGCCGGATGCCGGCCTTGCCCGGACCATGCCGCCCAATAAAATGGCCGCCCCGTTTCCGGGACGGCCATCAGCCTGCGTGAGAGCAGACCGGCTTACTTCTTGTGGCGCTTGCCGATTTCGTCGACGGTAATGAAGCCGTCGCCGTTGCGGTCGCGCTGCTTGAACATCGCGGCCGCTGCGGTTTCCATCTCAGCCTTCGTCACCGTGCCGTTCTTGTCGGCATCAGCCCGCTCGAACATGCGGACACCCATCCGGTCCATCCGCGCCTCGCGCAGCGTCTGGCGGGCGGCATCCCTGGCTTCGCCTTCGGTTGCCTTCACGGCATGGAAGGCCTTGCGGGCGTCCCGGAAGGCTTCCCGCTTGGCATCGACCTCGACCTTCGTCACGTCGCCGCTCTTGTCCGCGTCGAGGCGCTGGAAGGTTTCCGCGGCACGCGCCAGCATCTCGTCCTGCGAGATCTTGCCGTCCTTGTCGGTGTCGAGGCGCTTCAGCATGCGCTCAGCGCGCTCCTCGCCGCCCTTGCCGTGATGTCCCTTGCCCTTGCCGGGACGGGCATCCGCCGTGTCGAGAACGCCGTCCTTGTTGCTGTCGCGACGCTCGAAGACCTTTTCCGCGGAGGCGAGGACTTCGGCCTGGCTGAGCGTTCCGTTCTTGTCGGCGTCGGCCCGCTCGAACATCTTGCCCGCGCCCGGCATCCAGTATGGTCCGGCCGCGCGGAGCGCCTCACGGGCCTTGTCCTTGTCGGCGTCAGCCGCGTCGCGGACGGCCTTGCGGGCATCCTTGAATGCCGCATGGCGCGCCTTGATCTCGTCCTTCGTCACTTCGCCATTGCCATCGGCATCGAAGGTCTTGAAGGCGGTGGAGATGTTCGTCTTGAACTCGTCGAGCGAGACCTTGCCGTTCTTGTCGGCGTCGAGGCGCTCGATCATCGCCGCATGGCGCTGGTGGTGCTTTCCCTCGCCCTTGGCGGCGAATGCGGGGGCGGCTACGCCCGAAAGAAGAAGGCCTGCGGCAACGGCGCCGAGAAGAAGTTCCTTTTTAGCCATGGTCGTTCCTTTCAATCCATCTTTGTCCCTGAGAGGAAGATAGAAGGAACGGCGGCTCGCACCAGTTACAAATTGGTAATTCAACCTTTTGACTGGAAAGGGTTTTTTCCGTGTCTGGATTGTGGCGCGCTGCCTAGAGCAGCGCGTTGAGGAAGGCCGTGAGGTTCGACGTCATGTAGTCGATGTGCCTGTCCTCGTCCGACCGCTTTTCCCAGGCGTCGGTGAATTCGTGATTGTCGTCCTGCGGGACGAGCAGCACCGTCTTCATGCCGAGCGTCTTCGGCACGAGAAGATTGCGCGGCAGATCCTCGAACATGACGGCATGGTTCGTATCGACCCGGTGCAGGGACATGAACTTGTCATAGGTCGCGCCGGCAGGCTTGGGCACATACTCGGCGGCCACGATATCGAAGACGTCATCGAAATGGTGAAGGATGCCGAGGGCCTTTGCCGCCATCTCGGCATGCTTGACGCTGCCATTGGTGAAGATGAACTTGCGGCCCGGCAGCGCCTGGATCGCCTCGCCGAGCGACAGGTCCGGCGACAGCACGCCGTAGTCGATCGAATGCGCCTTTTCGAGAAAATCGGCCGGGTCGATCTTGTGATGGATCATCAGGCCGTTCAGCGTCGTGCCGTGATCGTAATAGTACCGCTTCTGCAAGGCCCGCGCGTCTTCGCGCGAAAGGCCGAGCAGGGCCGAGACATAAGCCGTCATGTTCTTGTCGATCTGGCCGAAGAGATCGACGTGATGCGGATAGAGCGTGTTGTCGAGGTCGAAGACCCAGTCACGCACATGGTTGAAATCGGCTTTTTTCGGAAGATCGCTCATGGGCTGTCTTATGGCACGCCCGACCGCGAAGGGAAACGGTATTTTCCCTGCGGAACCGGGAGAGGCAATGGATTTGCCGCAACCCGCATGCTAGCGGCAGGGCATGGAAATCTGGGTACTCATCACGATCGCGGCGGCCTTCCTCCAGAACGTCCGCTCCGCCATGCAGAAACACCTCAAGGGACGAATGGGCACGACGGGCGCGACCTTCGTGCGCTTCGGCTTCGGCATGCCCTTCGCGCTGCTCTATATGGCGGTTCTCGCCTTCGTGCTCGAACGGCCCCTTCCGGTTCCCAACGGCACCTTCTTCCTCTGGGCGATCATCGGCGGCGTCGCGCAAATCGCCGCGACCTTCCTGCTCGTCCACCTCTTCTCGTTCCGCAATTTCGCGGTCGGCACCGCCTATTCCCGAACCGAACCGGCACAGGCCGCTCTCTTCGGCCTCGTTTTCCTGGGCGAGCGCGCTTCCGCCGGCACGCTGATCGCCATCGCGATCTCGGTGGCCGGGGTCATGGTGATTTCGGTTGCCCGCAGCGTCGTCTCCGCGCGCTCGCTGTTCACATCGGTTCTGACGCGCACCGCAGCCATCGGCCTGCTGTCCGGCACGTTCTTCGGGGTCTCAGCCGTTGCCTACCGTTCAGCCTCGCTGGCGCTGGCCCCGAGCCTGCCGACGCCCGACTACGTGGTGCAGGCAAGCTACACGCTGGTTTTCGTCATCGTGCTGCAGACCGTGCTGATGTTCGGCTGGATCCTGACGCGCGAGCGAGCGGAACTGCCACGCATCGCGGCGGCGTGG
This sequence comes from Shinella sp., assembly GCF_049651085.1. Classification (GTDB taxonomy): domain Bacteria; phylum Pseudomonadota; class Alphaproteobacteria; order Rhizobiales; family Rhizobiaceae; genus Shinella. The sequence continues at coordinate 323,824 of NZ_JBASBL010000009.1, read as the reverse complement.
CGGCCGGCGCTCGTGGTGGGCTTCGTCGGCGCGACGGCCTCCTTCGGCTGGTTCATGGCGATGACGCTGCAGCAGGCGGCAGTGGTGAAGGCGCTGGCGCAGGTCGAAATGCTCTTCACCTTCGCCTCCACCGTCTTCATCTTCAAGGAACGCATCAACCGGCTGGAGATCCTCGGCTGCGCGCTCATCGTCGTCGGCGTGCTGGCGCTCGTCGTCTACGGCTGAGCGCCTTTACCCGGGCAGCCCGCCACGCTAGCTTGCGCCACGAACGCACTGCACAAGGACAAGATGCGGATGGACGGATTCATTCGGAGCGCGGGGGAATTCCTGCTGCTGCTCGCCGTGATCTACGCGGTGACCGTCGCGATCTATTTCATCCTCGGCTTCGGCATCACCTGGCTGAACGAACGCAATCCCGAGAGACGCATCCAGAAGGACCGGCGCGGCGAGAAACGCAAGATGGCGGAAATCCGCCTCAGCATGGCCTCCATCCTCGTCACCTGCCTCTCCGTCTCGATCGGCCTTTTTGCGCAGTACAAGGGCTGGGCCTGGACGCCCTGGGCGTTTTCCTGGTGGACGGCGGCGCCGCTCTTTCTGCTCGCCATGGTGCTCTTCGACGCCTGGTTCTACTTCGCGCACCGCCTGCTGCACACCAGGGCGTTCTACCGCTTCCACATCGAACACCATCGCAGCGTCGCGCCGACCGTCTGGAGCAACGATTCCATCGGCCTCGTGGATACCGCCCTGTCCCAGGGCTTCTATGCGGTGATCGTCTTCATCGTGCCGTTCCCGCCGGTCATCCTGCTGGCAAACCGGCTGTTCGACCAGGTCAACGGCACGTTCGGCCATGCGGGCTTCGAATACTTCGCCTCGAAGACCGCGCGCCATCCCTCGCCCATGCTGTGCACGACCTATCACGACCAGCATCACGCGGAGTTCAAGGTCAACTTCGCGAACTACTTCTCGTTCTGGGATCGCGCCATGGGCACGATCTCTCCGGTCTACGACAAGCGCGTCGAGACCTTCGAGAAGGAAGCTCCGCCGCTGAAGCTGACGCTCGACAGGCAAACAGCGCCGCACGGTGGCGACGCCTCCGCCTGATCGGGATCGACGATCAGGGAACGATCAGCGTGCCCGCGCCATGCTCGGTGAAGATTTCGAGCAGCACTGAATGGGCCGTCTTGCCATTGAGGATGACGACACCCTGAACGCCCGCCTTGATGGCGTCGATGCAGGTCTCGACCTTCGGGATCATGCCGCCGGAAATCGTGCCGTCCTTGATGAGCGCACGGGCCTCGGCGACCGAAAGCTCCTTGATGAGCTGGCCGTTTTTGTCGAGCACGCCGGGAACGTCCGTCAGGAACAGCAGGCGCGTGGCGCTGAGCGCCCCGGCAATGGCGCCGGCGAAGGTATCGGCATTGATGTTGTAGGTATGGCCGTCGCGGCCGGGGGCAACCGGCGCGATGACCGGGATCATTTCGGATTTCGCAAGCAGGTCGATGAGCGTGCGGTCGACCTCGACCACCTCACCGACAAAGCCGAGATCGAGAACGCGCTCGATATTGCTGTCCGGGTCGACCACGGTCTTCTTGGCCTTCTCGGCGAAGACCATGTTGCCGTCCTTGCCGCACAGGCCGATCGCCCACTCGCCGGTCTGGTTGATGAGCGCGACGATTTCCTTGTTGATCGAGCCGGCCAGCACCATCTCGACGATCTCGACCGTCTTCCGATCGGTGACGCGAAGCCCTCCCTCGAACTTCGATTCGATGCCCATCTTGGACAGCATCGCGCCGATCTGCGGCCCGCCGCCATGCACGACGATCGGATTGACGCCCGACTGCTTCAAAAGCGCGATATCGCTGGCGAAGGCCTTGCCGAGTTCCGCATTGCCCATGGCATGGCCGCCATATTTCACCACGATGGTCTTGTTTTCGTAGCGCTGCATGAAGGGCAGTGCCTGGGCGAGAAGGCGGGCTTGGGTTTCGCTTTCGGATAGGGACATGACGGCCTCGCAGAATTGGACGCGGCCTGTTTAACGCATGTTCTCCAACGATGGAATGATTCCCGGACGAGATTGCGCAAGGCCCGGCAAAAAGACTAGGGTTGTCGGCAACAGGCAAGGAGCCGCGTGTGACGGGCATTGAGATCTCCTACCTTATCGGCCGCATCTGCCTGAAGGACCGCAAGGCCTTCGCCGCGCTCTATGATGCCAGCGCCCCGAAACTCTTCGCCATCTGCCTGCGTATTCTCCGGGACAGGGGTGAGGCGGAAGAGGCCCTGCAAGAGGTCTACGTGAAGATCTGGCAGCGCGCCGATCGCTACATGGCCGGCAATGTACATCCGATGGCGTGGCTCGCCGCGATCGCGCGCAACCATTCCATCGACGTCATTCGCGCGCGAAGACCGGTGGCAACGGACATCGATGAGGCTTATGATATCGCCGATCCGCTGATGTCGCCGGAGGAGGCTGTCGTCATGCGCTCGGAAGGCCGGCGGATCGACGCCTGTATGGAAGAATTGGCCCCCGACCGGGCATCAGCCGTGCGGCGTGCCTATATAGAGGGCCTGAGCTATGAGGAACTCGCCGATATCCACGGCGTGCCGCTGAACACGATGCGAACCTGGCTTCGCCGAAGCCTGTTGAAACTGAGAGAGTGCATGAGCCGATGACGGCGTCCGACAAAGAGATGAGAGACCCCCGCCGCGACGAGGTGATCGCGGGCGAATACGTGCTCGGGGTACTTTCCGCCGAAGACCGCCGCAAGGTGGAGGCGCGGCTTGCCAAGGACCGCCAGTTTGCCGCCATGGTGAACCGCTGGGAGGAAAACCTCTCCACCTTCAACGACGACTACGAGACGCTGCAACCGCCGCCGCGCGCCTTCTCCGCCATCGAGCAGCGCATCCTCGGCCCGGCCTCACCGCCGGATGCGGCTTTTGCCGGCAATGTCGCAGGCGGTTTCTGGAATTCCCTGGCGCTCTGGCGTGCGCTTGCCTTCGCCTCGCTGGCGGTTGCCGCCGGGCTTGCCTTCTCGATGAGCGCGCTGCTTGCGCCCCGCACCGTCAGTGGCGGACGGCTGGTCGCGGACCTTGCGGGTGAAGGCGCCGCGATCAATCTCGTGGCTCGCTATGACGAGGCGAACGGGGCGCTGCGCGTCACGCCGGTCGCGGCAGGCAAGGAAAAGGAAAAGTCGCTCGAACTCTGGCTTGTCGAGGACGGCAAGTCGCCTGTCTCGCTGGGCGTGCTGCCGCAGACCGGCGAAGGGGAGCTGGCGGTACCTGATCGGATGCGCGGCCGCCTCGTTCAGGGCGCGGTGCTCGCCGTCAGCGTCGAGCCTTTCGGCGGCTCGCCGACCGGCAGCGCGACCGGCCCGGTCATCGCATCAGGCGCTGCCCGGTTCGACTGATCGCACCGGCAATGTGCATGAAGGCCGCGCCTTGCGCGGCTTTTTTTGTTTTTCAGTCAATGGCCTGCGAGAAATACCCCCTGTCCTGAAACTCTTTTTCCCAAGCTCCCGTTGCTCGCAATGATCGCCCATCGGGCATCGCAACCGGGAGGACCCGCATTCCGCGGGCCGAAAAGAAGGACGACCCATCATGATCCGTTTCACGCTCCGCACCGCCGCTCTTGCCTCGGTCCTCACGCTCGGCGCCTTCGCCGCCCATGCCGAAAACCCGATGGTCGGCGGCGCGCCCATGTACGAAAACAAGACCATCGTCGAGAATGCAGTCAACTCGAAGGACCATACGACGCTGGTCGCCGCGGTGAAGGCCGCCGGCCTTGTCGAGACGCTCTCGGGCACCGGCCCCTTCACCGTCTTCGCGCCGACCAACGCCGCCTTCGAGGCGCTGCCGGCAGGCACGGTCGATACGCTGCTGAAGCCAGAAAACAAGGACCAGCTCGTCAAGGTGCTGACCTGCCATGTCGTTGCCGCGGATGCCATGTCCGAGGCGATCGGCAAGATGATCAAGGACGACGGCGGCGCGCATCCGGTCAAGACCGTGGGCGGCTGCATGCTGACGGCCAAGATGGACGCGGACAAGATCACCTTGACGGACGAGACGGGCGGCGTCGCGACGGTGACGGTTGCCGACGTCAAGCAGTCGAACGGCGTCATCCATGTCATCGACAAGGTTCTGCTGCCGAAGGCCTGACACCACCAGGGGGCAGACCTTCCAAAGCCCTGGCCGCCGGTTCTACCGGCGGCTTTTTACCGGGTGATCGCGGTGATGATGGCGCTGCGCAGGTCGTCGAGGCCGCGGCCCTTCTCCGACGACGTGGCGATCACTTCCGGATAGGCGGCGGGCCGCTTGGCGAGCTTCTGCCGCGTTTCATCGAGCAGGCGGGGCACGCCGGCATCCTTGATCTTGTCCGTCTTCGTCAGCACGACCTGATAGGAGACGGCCGCCTTGTCGAGCAGGCCGAAGACCTCCTCGTCGTTCGACTTGATGCCGTGGCGGCTGTCGACCAGCACATAGACGCGCTTCAGCGTCGAGCGGCCGCGCAGGTAATCGAAGACGAGCCGGGTCCAGGTATCGACCTGTTCCTTGGGGGCCTGCGCATAGCCGTAGCCGGGCATGTCGACGAGGGCCATCGGCGGCAGGTCGTCTTCCGCACCCGAGAAACCGTCCGGCACGAAATAGTTGAGTTCCTGCGTGCGACCGGGCGTGTTCGACGTCCGCGCCAGGCCCTTGTGACCGACGAGCGCATTGATCAGCGACGATTTTCCGACGTTCGAGCGCCCGGCAAAGGCGACCTCCGGCGGGCCTTCCGGCGGCAGGAATTTCATGGCGGGCACGCCGCGGATGAAGATCCACGGCCTGCCGAACAGCGGCTTGTCGCCCGGTGGCGTCGTCTCGGTCATAAGTCTGGCCTTTGTTGTCAGGCCCTTCGCTTCCGGGTTTTGGCCGCGAAAGTCAAGCGCGCCGCTGCCGCCAGAGCTCGAGGCCGAGATAGCAGACGAGGGCTGCAAGCACGATGAGGCCGCCAACCACGGTCCGCGCGCCGGGTATCTCGCCATGGACAACGGCGACCCACAGCGGCGCCAGCACGGTCTCTGCGGTACCGAGAAGGGCGGCCAGCGCCGACGGGACGAGGCGCACGCCGGAGACGAAGAGAGCAAGGCCGAGGCCAAAATTCAGCGCGCCGAAAACCACGAGGACACCGAGTTCCACCGCGGTCACAGCAAAGCCGGAGGCCTGGCTGGCTGCCATGCCGGCCGCCATGACCGTGCCGAGAAAGACTGCTGGCGTCATGCGCACATGGGCGAAGCGGCGGGTGATGATCGTCGCGGTGGCAAAGGCAAAGGCGATGAGGATGGCGAGCGCGTCGCCCGTCAGCGAGACGCGGCCGCCAAGCGATTCCGAAACCATGATGGCCACGCCGCCGATCACCGCCGCGATGGCGACCCAGGTATGGGCCGAAACCGTCTCGCGGAAGAAAAGCCAGGCCATCAGCGCTGCAATCAGCGGCACGCCGGCCTGGATCAGCACCACATTGGCGACCGTCGTATAGGCAAGCGCCAGAATGAAGGACGTGGAGGCGGTGGCAAAGCACATGCCGACGGCAACGCCGGCAAGCCCCATGCCCTTGAAGAGTTGCAGCGTACCGCGCGGTCCATCGCGCAGAAGCATGAAGCCGAGCAGGAACAGCGCGGCGAAGAGCGAACGCCAGAAGACAATGGTCCAGCCGTCCTCGATGGGAAGGAAGCGGGCCAGAGTACCGCCGAAACTCCACACGACGGCGGAGCCGAGCACCAGGGTTGCGCCATAGCCCTGTCCCCGGCTGTCCGGCAGGATGGGAGTGACCGGAAGCGTAGAGGCGGACATGGGCGCTCGCACGAACGGGATTTTGGCGAGCATGCCAAGAAAGTGCCCGTTTCGCTTGCATGCCAGCGACGCTGCGATGTCGCAAGCGGCGCTCGGCGCCCAGTCGAAAACGCCCCGGCTTCATTTTGCCGGGGCGGCTTTCGTCAGGCCTGCGCAGCCAGCGCCTGCTCGGCTTCCAGCTTCTCGTAGAACTTCACGATGATCTCCCAGGCCTCGTCGGCCGTCTCGACGAACTGCATCAGTTCGACATCGCCGGGCGCGATCGTGCCGAAGTCGGCAAGGGCATTGAAATCGATGATCTTGTGCCAGAATTCCTTGCCGAACAGGATAAGCGGCACCAGCGCCATGCGTCCCGTCTGCATCAGCGTCACCGTTTCGAACAGCTCGTCCAGCGTGCCGAAGCCGCCCGGGAAGACCGTGACCGCCTTGGCGCGCAGCAGGAAATGCATCTTGCGGATCGCGAAATAGTGGAAGTTGAAGCTGAGCTCGGGCGTCACATAGGGGTTCGGCGCCTGCTCGTGCGGCAGGACGATGTTGAGGCCGATCGACGGCGCACCGACATCGGCCGCGCCGCGGTTGCCCGCCTCCATGACACCAGGGCCGCCGCCGGTGACGACGACATATTCCTTGTGGTTGAACTCGGCCGACTTTTGCGAGCACATGCGGGCGAACTTGCGCGCTTCCTCGTAGTAGATCGACGCGGCTTCCAGATTGGCGCGCTGCGTCTCGTTGCGCGCGGCCCAGGCATCCGCCCCGGGGGCGGGAATGCGCGCGCCGCCGAACATGACGACGGTCGAATTGATGCCGCGCTCGGCGAGCATCATCTCGACCTTCAGCAACTCAAGCTGGAGGCGCACCGGCCGCAGTTCCTCGCGGCAGAGGAAATCGTCGTCAACATAGGCAAGCCTGTAGGCCGGATGGGCCGATTGCGGCGTCTGCGGCACTTCTGCGGCGCGGTGCTTGTCCTGCGCGCTGTCTGCCAGGGGATCCCAAACGCCGTCCTTGCGACGCAAGTTCTTCTTCTTCAGTCTCGCCATATCACTTTCCTGCTTTCACATCTCACGGGATTATCATTGCGCCCGTGCGACAGTATCTGCCGGAAAGGGGCTTCATCTTTCCCGGCACTTGCTCTAGAGCATTTTGCTGATTGATGAAATCGACCTTCCGGCATCCCGACGATCAAGAATAAGTGTCGAAGTTTAAGGAATTCCGATGAACACCTCCAACCTCACAACACTTTCCGCAACCATCGAGCGCGCCTTCGAGGAGCGCGATGGTATCAATACCTCGACACGCGGCGAAGTGCGTGATGCCGTCGAGACCTCGCTGAACCTGCTCGACGCCGGCAAGGTGCGCGTCGCCGAGCGCGGCGAGGATGGCAACTGGACGGTCAACCAGTGGCTCAAGAAAGCCGTTCTCCTCTCCTTCCGCCTCAACCCGATGGAAATCGTCAAGGGTGGCCCGGGCGAATCCGCCTGGTGGGACAAGGTACCCTCCAAGTTCGACGGCTGGAGCATCAACGAATTCGAGAAGGCCGGCTTCCGCGCCGTACCGAACTGCGTGGTACGCCGCTCGGCCTATATCGCGCCGAACGCCATCCTGATGCCGTCCTTCGTCAATCTCGGCGCCTATGTCGGCGAAGGCACGATGGTCGACACCTGGGCGACGGTCGGTTCCTGCGCGCAGATCGGCAAGAACGTGCACCTGTCCGGCGGCGTCGGCATCGGCGGCGTTCTGGAGCCGATGCAGGCCGGCCCGACCATCATCGAGGACAATTGCTTCATCGGCGCCCGTTCGGAAGTCGTCGAGGGCTGTATCGTGCGCGAGGGTTCGGTCCTCGGCATGGGCGTCTTCATCGGCAAGTCGACCAAGATCGTCGACCGCGCGACGGGCGAAGTGACCTATGGCGAAGTGCCGCCCTATTCCGTCGTCGTGGCCGGCTCCATGCCGTCAGACAAGACCATGCCGAACGGCCTTACGGCCCCGAGCCTCTACTGCGCCGTCATCGTCAAGCGCGTCGACGCACAGACCCGCTCGAAGACCGGCATCAACGAACTCCTGCGGGATTGAGCCATGGCAGCCGTCGAGGAGCAGGGGCCGAGCCTCACCTGGCTCTTCTTCGGCTGGTCCGGCCGGCTCGGCCGGGTGCCCTTCGCACTCGGCTGGGGCTTCTGGCTCATGCTGCTTTCGGCCTCGCTCGCCCGCATCATCATCGTGCCGAAGGAGGATCCCTCCTTCCTCTTCTGGTCCTTCGTCTTTGTTGGCATGGCAATCGTATCGACGATTTCCTCCATCATGCTGACGGTCAAGCGGTTGCACGACATGAACGTGCCCGTGCCGCTGATCATCTGCCTCTTCATCCCGGCCATCTCCTTCTTCGCGCTTTTCGCCTTCCTGGTCTGGCCGGGCACGGACGGCCCGAACGAGAACGGGCGCCTGACCAATCGCCCCAAGGACTGACGACCGCGCGCCCCGGCCCCGCGTGACAGGTCGGGGACGATCGGGTACATCTCGATTCTCCCTTCACCTCGTGCCGTGATCGCATGCCCATGACCTCTTCCAATCCGATCGAAAATCTCGCAACGCTCATTCGCTGCCCCTCCGTGACGCCTGCCGAAGGCGGCGCGCTGACGGCGCTTGCCGCCATGCTGGAGCCGCTGGGCTTCACGGTGGAGCGCATGACGGCGAGCGAGCCCGGCATGCCGGATATCGAGAACCTCTATGCCCGTATCGGCAGCGAGGGGCCGCACCTGATGTTCGCCGGCCATACGGATGTCGTTCCCGTCGGCGACGAGGCGGCGTGGACCCATGCGCCGTTCGGCGCGGAAATCGCGGATGGCGAAATGTTCGGCCGGGGCGCCGTGGACATGAAGGGCGGCATCGCCTGCTTCATCGCCGCCGTCGCGCGCCAGATCGAAAAGAACGGCCCGCCGAAGGGTTCCCTCTCCTTCCTCATCACCGGCGACGAGGAAGGCCCGGCCGTCAACGGCACGATCAAGCTGCTGCAATGGGCGGCCGAGCGGGGCGAACGCTGGGATGCCTGCCTGGTCGGCGAGCCGACCAATCCGGACCAGCTTGGCGACATGATCAAGATCGGCCGGCGTGGCTCGGTCTCCGGCGCGATCACCGTGCATGGCGTGCAGGGCCATGCCGCCTATCCGCACCTTGCCGACAATGCGGTGCGCGGCGTGATCGCCCTCACGGACGCGCTGATGCATCCGCCCTTTGACGCAGGCACTGAGGACTTCCAGCCCTCGAACCTCGAAGTGACGACCATCGACGTCGGCAATCCGGCCACCAATGTCGTGCCGGCGCGGGCAACCGCCCGCTTCAACATCCGGTTCAATGACGCCTGGACGGCCGAGACGGTCATGGCCGAGATCGTGCGCCGGCTCGATGCGGCGGCTGGCGACGAGAAGCTGCGGCCGGGCCGCCCTGCCCTGCGCTACGACATCACCTGGGCCGAGCGGCCGAGCCATGTCTTCCTGACCCGCGACAACCAGTTGATCGCCTCGCTATCAGGCGCTATCGAGGCCGCCATCGGCCGGGCGCCGAAACTGTCGACGACGGGCGGCACCTCCGATGCGCGCTACATCAAGGACTACTGCCCGGTGGTGGAGTTCGGACTCGTCGGCCAGACCATGCACATGGTGGACGAGCGGGTGGCAGTTGCCGACCTCGAGACCCTCACCGTGATCTACGAAACCTTCATCGAACGCTGGTTCGGCGATGCCGGGGCTTGACGAGGTCCTCTACTATCTCAAAGGCATCTACCTGCTCCTGAAACAGAAGCAGGAGGGGTTCGGCTGGCTTGACCTGACGGCGCGCGGTCTTGCCCGCTCGTTCTGGGCATTCGTCTGGTGCCTGCCCGCTTTTGCCGTCATCTGGGCATCCTGGCGGCTCTACTATCTCGCCAGCATGCCGGCGCAGACGCCGGCCGGCGTCAATTTCTTCGTCAAGCTGCTGGTGATCGATGTCGCCGGCTGGCTGCTGCCGCTCGTGCTGCTCGCGATGCTGGCGCGCCCGCTCGGCTACGGCAAATATCTCGCCACGGTCGTGACCGCGAGCAACTGGATCGCCGTGCCCTTTTCCTATGCGGCGGCCATCCCCTTCGCGCTGACCCTCGTGCTGCCGGCGAGCGCGCCCTTTGCCGGCCTGCTGCTCTACGCCGTCTTCGGCGCGAGCGTCGTCCTGCAGTTTCGCCTCGTCTGGATGTGCGTCGGCAAGCAATCGCTGCTCGCCGCCGCCATCACGGCAATCTTCGTGCTGCCGCCGATGATCGTCGGGCAGGAATTGCAAGGCATCCTCGGCACGCTGCCGAGCTGACGCAGTTTTCGAAGCTGCTACGCGATTTCGCCGGAAGTGCCCGGGTAGTCCACAGCCATGAAATACAGACCGTCCGGCGGCGCGACGGGGCCGCAAGCCTTGCGGTCGCGCGCTTCGAGCGCCGTGCGAACGTCGTCCACCGTCCACTTGCCTTCGCCCGCCAGTTTCAGCGTTCCGGCGAAGGAGCGGATCTGGTTGTGCAGGAAGCTCTGCGCCGAGACGCGCATCTCGATCAGTTCCCCGCTGCGCGTCACCTCCAGCCGGTCGATGGTGCGCACCGGGCTGTTCGCCTGGCACTGGGCGGCACGAAACGTCGTGAAATCGTGCCTGCCGACCAGAACCTGGCCAGCCGCATGCATGGCCTCGTGGTCGAGGTCCCTTGCCACGAACCAGGCGCGGTTCGCCTCCAGCGCCAAAGGGGCGCGGCGCGAGATGATGCGATAGAGATAGTGTCGCTTCACCGCGGAAAAGCGGGCGTCGAAATCGTCCGGGACTTCGGCCGCGTCGAGGATCGCGACGCGCTCGCGGGCCATGCCCAGATGCGCATTGAGCGCGTTGCGCAGCGTGTGCCCCGCCCAGGTCCGCGAAAGGTCGGCATGGGCGACCTGCCCCATGGCGTGCACGCCCGAATCCGTGCGCCCTGCACCACGGATGGAAACGGTCTCGCCCGTCAGCGAGAGGATCGCCGCCTCGATGGCGCCCTGCACAGAATGGCCATTGTCCTGCCGCTGCCAGCCGACATAGGGCGTTCCGTCATATTCGATGCGAAGGCGATAGCGCGGCATCAGACGAGGACCCCGCCGGCCGGAACCGGCGTTCCGCGCAGGAAATCGGCCGCATCGAGCGGCTTGCCGCCGGCCTTCTGCAAGCGGACGAGCCGCACTGCGCCGCCGTCGCCGCAGGCGATGGTCAAAAGGTCGTCGAGAACCGTTCCGGCGGGCTTTGCGGTGGTTTCGCCCCCGCGCGCGCTGGCCAGCACCTTCACCCGCTCCGGCTTGCCGGCAACCGTCAGCTCGAACCATGCGCCGGGGAACGGCGAGAGGCCGCGGATATGGTTGTGCACGTCCTCGGCGGGACGGGAAAAATCGATGCGGGTTTCGGCCTTGTCGATCTTGGCGGCGTAGAGCACGCCCTCCTGCACCTGCGGCGTCAACGGCAGGTCGCCTGCTTCGAGCTTCGCCATGGCCTCGGCCATCAGTGGACCGCCTGCCCGCATCAGCGCATCGTGCAGCTCACCGGCGGTCATGGTCTCGCTTATCGCCACGCGGCGGGTGAGCGCGACCGGGCCGGTGTCGAGCCCCTTGTCCATTTTCATGACCATCATGCCGGTTTCGCTATCGCCGGCCATGATCGCGCGCTGGATGGGCGCGGCGCCGCGCCAGCGCGGCAGCAGCGAGGCGTGGCCGTTGTAGCAGCCGAGACGGGTGCCCGAAAGGATCGCCTCCGGCAACAGGAGGCCATAGGCGACGACGACCGCCACATCCGCATCGAGGGCGCGGAAGGCCGCGCGATCGGCTTCCTCGCGGAAATTGACTGGCGTGTGGACGGGAATGCCAAGCCGTTCGGCCGCCTGATGAACCGGCGACTTTACCAGTTCCAGGCCACGGCGGCCCGCAGGACGCGGCGGCTGTGAATAGACGGCGACGATCTCGTGGCCGGCCTCGGCCAGCGCCTCCAGCGTCGGAACGGAGAAATCCGGCGTGCCCATGAATATGATGCGAAGGGCCATCAATCAGCCTCCGTGAGTATGGAAACGGCGGTTGCCGTCTCAGAGCGCCTTGCTGCCGCGCAGCTTGGCCGCCTTGGTGAACTTGCGGATCACCATCTCGCGCTTCAGCTTGGAAATATGGTCGATGAACAGCACGCCGTTGAGGTGATCGATCTCGTGCTGCAGGCAGGTCGCCAGCAGGCCGTCGGCCTCCGTCAGCCGTTCCTTGCCATCGCGGTCGAGGTGCTTGACGGTGATGACCGCCGGGCGCTCGACCTCGGCATAATAATCCGGGATCGACAGGCAGCCTTCCTCATAGACCGATCGCGTCTCCGAGGCGCTCACCACTTCCGGATTGATGAAGACGAGCGGCGCCTTCTCCTCGCCGTCCTTCGACACGTCCAGCACCAGCATGCGACGGGCAACGCCGATCTGGATGGCGGCGAGGCCGATGCCGGGCGCATCGTACATCGTCTCCAGCATGTCGTCGGCAAGCTTCCTCACCTCGCTGTCCATGGTCTCGATGGGCTTCGAGACCTCGCGGAGGATCGGATCGGGAAGGATAATCAGCGGCTTGATGGTCATGAGCCTCCCTTAGCGCGGTTTTTTTTCGCTTTCAATCGGCTTCGCGGGCCACTTGCGCGACTTGTTCACGTTATGATCTGGTTTCCGTCACATTCCGTGTTATGGTCGCGGCATGATCGATCCGACTCTCGACACGCTTCTATCGACCCTTCTTGCCCGGCTCGGTGGCCCGGGACCGGCGTTGCTGCTGCTCGCGGCGGCGCTTCTCGCCGTCTTCGGCCTCCTCTCGGCCCGCCGCAGCCATGCGCGCCAGCGCGAAGCGGCGGCAATGGCGGAGCTGCGCTTTGCCGAACTCATCAGGGCGCAGACCGAGATGCAAGGGCGGGTCGGCGCCATGGCGGAGGTCTTCGGCGCGAAACAATCGGAGACCAACCAGGCTATCAATGCGCGGCTCGACGGCCTGACGCAGCGGCTCGGCCAGTCGATTTCCGAGCAGACGCGCTCGACCCACGAAAACCTCCGGCGACTGCAGGAACGGCTTGCGGTCATCGACACGGCGCAGACCAACATCCAGTCGCTTGCCAAGGACGTGGTCGGCCTGCAGGCGATCCTGTCCAACAAGCAGACGCGCGGCGCCTTCGGCCAGTCGCGCATGGAGACGATCATCGCCGACGCCCTGCCGCACGGCGCCTACCAGTTTCAGGCGCAGCTTTCCAGCGGCGTGCGGCCGGACTGCACGATCCGCATGCCGAACGGCCAGCCGCCGCTCGTCGTCGATGCGAAATTCCCGCTGGAGGCATGGAACGCGATGTCGGACGGACGCGCGCCGGACGCCGCCAAGCTCGCCGCCCAGCAGTTCCGCCGCGACATGGAGACCCACATCCGCGATATCGCCGAGAAGTATCTTCTGGCGGGCGAGACGCAGGACACGGCCTTCCTCTTCGTGCCGTCGGAATCGATCTTCGCCAGCATCCACGAGAATTTCGAAGGCGTCGTGCAGCGTGCCCACCGCGCGCGAATCGTCATCGTCTCGCCGTCTCTGCTCATGCTTTCGGTCCAGGTGCTCCAGGCGCTCCTCAAGGATCAGCGCATGCGCGAGCAGGCGCATGTCATCCAGGGAGAGGTCGCACGGCTGATGGACGATTTGACGCGGCTCGACGACCGGGTGCGCAAACTGCATGGCCACTTCACCTCCGCGCAGAAGGATGTAGACCTGATTCTCACGTCAACCGAGAAGCTTGCGCGGCGGGGCGCACGTATCGGCGAGCTGGAATTCGAGGCCGTCGCGGCCCTTTCCCAGCCCGCGGAAAAGACCGTCGACAGCCGGACCGGCCCGTTGCGGCTGAGGGTAGTTGACGAGGACTGACCGCCTCGGGCAGTGTCCGACGGAAACGATAAGGGGCAGCTCTCATGATCACGGTTTTCGGTTCCATCAACATGGACCTCATCGCAACGTCTGAACGCCTGCCGAAGCCGGGTGAAACGGTGATGGGCAGCAGCTTTACCACGGCCGCTGGCGGCAAGGGCGCCAACCAGGCGCTGGCCGCCCGCCGCGCCGGCGCGATCGTGCGCATGGCCGGCGCCGTCGGCGACGACAGGCTGGGGAGCCAGGCGCTGGCCCTGCTCGCCGATGCCGCTGTCGATCTCAACGGCGTACGCTCCGCGGCCGAGGCAACGGGCACGGCGCATATCCTCGTCGACAACGACGGCGAGAACGTCATCGTCGTGGTGCCGGGCGCCAACGGCACCGTCACCGAGGAAGACGCCAAGCGCACGGTCAGCTCCATGTCGCGCGGTGACTATCTGATGCTGCAGTTCGAAGTCCCCAACGACGCCATCGAGGCCGCGCTTGTCAGCGCCCGGCAAAAGGGCGTCATCTCCTTCGCCAACATCGCACCGTTCAGCGCGGAGGCGAAGCGCCTCGGCGCCAAGGCGGATATCCTTGTCGCCAACGAGACGGAGTTCGACCTCTTCATCGGCAAAGGCGAGCTTTCGGACGAGGCGCGCGAGGCGAGCATGCGCGCGCTCCACGCCGAGAGCGGACAGACGATCATCGTGACGCTCGGCGCCGATGGCGTCGTCGCCATCCGCAAGAACGAGCTTTATCGCGCTGCCGGCCTCGTGATCGAGCCCATCGACACGGTCGGCGCGGGCGACACGTTCTGCGGCTATCTCGCCGCCTCGCTCGATGCCGGATTTGGCTTCAAGGATGCATTGCGCCGCGCGGCCGTCGCCGGCTCGCTCGCCTGCCTCAAGCCGGGCGCGCAGCCGTCCATTCCCTTCTCCTCCGCCGTGGAAGCCGAGATCTAGCGCCCGCACAACCGTTGCGTCAGCACGATTTTGCAAACGGCAATCCAGGCGTCGCATTGGCCGCGACGCCTGATACTTCAGCCGGTTAAGCCTATAAGAGGCAGGCGAAATTTGGCTATTTATTAATATTTTACCGGCTACTCACATCCTCAGACATTGCGGCCGTCAAGGGCGTGAACCGTCTCGGGCGCAGATCACGCGCCTCGCGCTCCATGATGGAGACTTCCCCCAAAAAACGAATGTGTTCCTTCGCGGCCTGGTGTCGCGGGCGTCTTTCATCATGAGGATTTCATGTTCAAGTTCCTGGCCAAGTCGCTTGCGACGAAGCTCATCGCAGTTACCGGCGGCACGATCGCCCTGGTATTGCTCGCCTCCAACACCGTTCTTATCGATCAGACCCAGCGCCGCGTCGCCGAACTCGTCTATTCCGAGGCGAACAGCGAGGCGCATGCGATCGCCGCTGACATCGCAACCGATATCGGCCAGCTGGCAAGCGCGACGCGCTCCATGGCGGGCGTGATCGAGCAGGGCCATTCCGGTGGGCATTTCGACCGCAAGACAGTCGTCGATATCGTCAAGGCGAATGCCGAAAAGAACAGCTTCGCGCTCGGCGCGTGGTTTGCCGAAGAGCCGAACGCCTTCGACGGCAAGTCGCGTGAAATGCCCGCGCAGCTGGACACCGGTACGGCCAAGGACGGTTCGTTCAATGCGTACTGGACGAAGCGGAAGGACAGCTCGATCGTGCTGTCTACCTTCGAATCCGAATACGATGCCGAGTGGTACAAGCTCGCCGCGACCCGCGGCAAGGGTGCCATGAGCCAGCCCTATGCGGACGATTCGACCGGCGAAAGCATCACCATGGCGTCGATCTCCTATCCCGTGATGTCGGGCGGCAAGCATATCGGCGTCACCGGCATCGATATCTCGCTGAACACGCTCTACAACAAGCTCAGCCAGCTGAAGCCGTTCGGCGAAGGCCGCGTCATGCTGCTGTCGCAGAGCGGCAAGTGGATCGTTGCTCCGACCGTCGATCTTCTCATGAAGGAATATGACGGCCAGGGCCACGAAGTCGTCAAGGAAGCCCTTGCTACGGGCAAGGCCGGCCTCATCGAAGACCTCACCTACAACGAACTCGCCGCCTTCGATCGCGTCGTCTATCCCTTCGCGCTGCCGGATATCGACACGACCTGGGTCGTGCTGGTCGACGTGCCGCGCGCCGCAATCAACGCCCCGGTCAACGACCAGACCAGCATGATGATCCTCGTTGGCCTGATCGTCCTCGGCACGGTGCTCGCCGGCCTCTACTTCTCCGTCCGTCTGTTCGTGCAGAAGCCGCTCGCCGGCCTCGTCGCCGACGTCGCGGTGCTCAGCAACGGCGAGTATACCCAGCCGGTGTCCGGGCAGGACCGTTCGGACGAGACCGGTTCGGTCGCCAAAGCCCTCGAAGGCTTCCGCCACCAGCTCGCCGACACAAAGCGCCTTGAAGCCGAAGCCGACAACCAGCGCCAGCTTACCGAAGCCGAGCGTGGCCGCTCGGAGGCCGAGCGCGCCGAAGCGAATGCTCTCCAGCGCGATATCGTGGCCCGTCTCGGCGACGCCCTCGCCCAGCTTTCGTCCGGCAACCTGACCTTCCGTCTCTCCGGCGACTTCCCTGGCGAGTACGGCAAGCTGAAGACCGACTTCAATTCGGCGATCGCCAGCCTCGAAGAGACGATTCAGACGGTCAACGCCTCCGTCGGCAACATCGGCGGTGGAACCGGCGAAATCTCCAAGGGCGCGGCCGACCTGTCGCACCGCACCGAGCAGCAGGCCGCCAGCCTGGAAGAGACCGCAGCCGCCCTCGACCAGCTCACCTCGCAGGTCAATTCCAGCGCGGAGAACGCCCGCGTCGCCGCCAAGTCCGTGGAAGCGGCCAGCGACGATGCCAGCAAGTCCGGCGCGGTCGTGCAGAAGGCCATAGCCGCCATGCACGGCATCGAGCACTCGTCGCGCGAGATCTCCAACATCATCGGCGTGATCGACGACATTGCCTTCCAGACCAACCTCCTGGCGCTCAATGCCGGTGTGGAAGCAGCACGCGCCGGCGAAGCCGGCAAGGGCTTTGCCGTCGTCGCCCAGGAAGTGCGCGAGCTTGCCCAGCGTTCGGCCAATGCGGCCAAGGAAATCAAGACGCTGATCAACACCTCCGAGGTGCAGGTACGCGAGGGCGTCGACCTCGTCGGCAAGGCTGGCGACACGCTGGAAAACATCGCCGAGCAGGTCATCGAGATCAACGGCCTCATCCGCCAGATTTCCGGTTCGGCTTCCGAGCAGGCCGTCGGCCTCAAGGAAATCAACTCGGCCGTCAACCAGATGGACCAGGTGACCCAGCAAAATGCGGCGATGGTGGAAGAGACCACCGCTGCCAGCATGGCGCTGAACGAGGAGGCCCAGACGCTGAAATCGCTCGTTGCCCGCTTCCGCGCCGGCGCCTCCGCCACGGCGGTCCAGCCGGCGCAGCAGGCGACCCGCCCGCAGCCGCAACGCGCCGCCTATCAGCCGCCGCGCGCAACGGCCCGCGCCATGCCGAGGGTTGTCGGCAACACGGCGCTGGCGCAGGACGACTGGGAAGAGTTCTGAGCACATCCCGACAAACAGAAAGGCCGGCGTCACCGCCGGCCTTTCTCGTTCTCAAGACGCTATTTGCGCTCCGTCGGCTGCGGCTGAAGCCGCCCGCGGGAGCGCGAGCGGGTGGCGCTTGCCAGCCGCTGCGAGGCTTCTTTCAATTCCAGTTCGGAAAAGAAGCCCCGGTATTCCGGGCGCAGCATCAGCGCCTCCATGGAGAGTTCCGGCTTGCCGGCGTCGAGCAGCCGTTCGAGGCCCGTCGTACCCGGCTTGAAGACGAGTTCGCGGGCCGCCGCCACACCGCCATTGAGAAGCACGCAACGCCGCAGCAGGACCGGGCGGAAGCCCAGTTCGGCAAAGCGGTCATAGAGGCCGATCATCTCCTTGTGGAAACGCCCCTCCGCGCCCGGTGCAGCGTTGCGCAGCCCACGCATCACAGACGGCCGACGCGCTCGGCAAGCAGCGCGAAAAAGCCGTCGGCATCGACGTCCTTCATAACGAGCGCATTGTGCTTGCGCCCCGTAACCTGCCACCAGTCGACCACCGTCATGCCCGCCGTGAGCGGCGAAGCGGTCTCGACCTCGACATTGCAGGCGCGGCCGGAGAAAAGCTCGGGCTTCAGAAGGTAGGCGATAACCGTCGGATCGTGCAGCGGGCCGCCGTCGGAGCCGTATTTCTCGATATCGAAGCGCTCGAAGAAATCGAGCATCTCGACAAGGGCGATGGCGGGGCGGCTGCCGATCTCGCGCAGTTTCGCAACGCGGCTCTTCAGCGTCAGCACCTTGTGGGTGACGTCGAGCGGCATCATGACGATCGGGATGCCGGACCGGAAGACGGCCGCCGCCGCTTCGGGATCGACATAGATGTTGAACTCGGCAGCCGGGGTGATGTTGCCCCCCTCGAAGAAGCCGCCCCCCATCATGACCAGCTCACGCACGCGGCCGGCGATTTCCGGCGCCTTGTGAAGGGCGGTCGCGATGTTCGTCAGCGGACCGAGCGTGCAGAGCGTCACCGTGCCTGACGGCTCGCGCTTCAGCGTATCGATGATGAAGTCGACGGCGTGCTGCTCCTCAAGCGGCATCTTCGGCTCATGCAGTTCCGGCCCGTCGAGGCCGGTCTTGCCGTGCACGTGCTCGGCGGTGACGAGCGGGCGGGATATCGGCTTGTCGGCGCCGGCAAAGACCCTCACGTCGGGCCGGGAACAGAACTCCAGGATGATGCGGGCGTTGGTAGAGGTCCGCGACAACGGCACGTTGCCGGCGACGGTGGTGATGCCGAGAACGTCGAGTTCGGGGCTGCCGAGCGCCAGCATGATCGCGGCGGCATCGTCCTGGCCGGGATCCGTGTCGATGATGATTTTCCGTGGCTCAGACATGCCTTTTCCGTTCCTCTGCATCTCATGCGCTTGGCCCGCGCTTCGCGGGCGAAGCGGCGACTATATTTGCCGGATCGCCTTTCGCAAGCGTCTTGCGTCACGGACCGGCAATCACCATATTGCAGCCATCGGGATGCCGAGGTCGGGTCCCGCCAAAGTCGCTTGAAAGCCAAGGACTAGACGATGACACGCATGACCCCTTTCACGAGCCCGTTGCTGCTCGGTTTCGACGCCATGGAAAAGACCCTCGAGCGTATCGCCAAGGGCAATGATGGCTACCCTCCGTACAATATCGAGCGGCTGCGGCCGGACGGCGAACCCGAGCGCCTGCGCATCACGCTTGCCGTGGCGGGCTTTTCCGACGAAGAACTCGATGTGACGACGGAAGAAAACCAGCTCGTCATTCGCGGTCGTCAAATCGATGGCGGTGAACGGGACTATCTTTACCGCGGCATCGCAGCCCGCCAGTTCCAGCGCACCTTCGTGCTTGCCGACGGCATGCGCGTTCAGAGCGCCGAACTGAAGAACGGCCTTCTTTCGGTTGATCTCGTGCGGCCCGAACCGCAGCGGACGGTAAAGAAAATTAACATTTCCGTATCAGACTAGATCATGAGCCGTTCCTGCGGGAACACCCGCCGGAACGTTTCAAGCGTAGCGTGATCGCCTGACGCACCGATGGGCCATGGTGGCCGTGGGCGTCCGGTGGCCGGCCCTGCCGGCATTGCCATGGAGGCAAAGATGGGACTGAAAACCGCAACCCTCACCGTTTCGAAGGCAGACCTTGCCCATCTTGGCGCAGGCGAAGTCGGCTATATACGCAAGATGAAGGCGGACGAAGTCTCGCGGGTCTTCCCGGAAGCCCCGGAGATCGATCCGAGCCTCGACCTGTGGGCGCTGTTCGGCGCGGACGGCACGCCGATCCTGCTGACCGACAACCGGTCCAGCACGTTCTACAAGGCCGCCGAGGACGAGTTGCGCACGGTCAGCCTGCACTGACGCCTGAGAGTTCACTTTCCGTCAGAGACGGCGGAAAGTGAGATAGGCCGACTTGCGGCCTTCGCGCTTGGCCTTCGCCTCGTAGCGCGTGCCCGGCCAGCCGGCATATGGCGTCAGCCAGTCGGCCGCATTGTCCGCGGTCCACTCGAAAGCGGGATGCGCCCCGCAGTGCATGAGCGTCCAGTTGACATAGGTGTCGATGTCGGACGCGAAGCAGAAGAGCCCGCCCGGCTTCAGCACCCGGGCAAAGCGATCCAGATTGACGCTTGAGACAAACCGCCGCTTCCAGTGCTTCTTCTTCGGCCAGGGATCCGGGTAGAGAAGGTCGATCTGGTCGATCGAGGCTGCCGGCAGCCAGTCCAGAAGCTCCGTCGCATCATCATCATAGAGCCGGATGTTCTTCGCGCCCGTTTCATCGATACGGCCGACGAGCTTCGCCATGGAATTGACGAAGGGCTCGACGCCGATGAAGGCGGTTTCCTGCTGCTCCAGCGCGCGATGGATGAGATGCTCCCCGCCGCCGAAGCCGATTTCGAGGCGAATGCCTGCGGGTGTAAAATCGTAGAGCGTCGCGATGTCTGCCGGAGCCGGGGCCGAGAGATCGACCTTCAGCGCCGGCAGTAGCGTTTCGAGATGCTGCGCCTGCCGCTCACGCAACGGCTTTCCCTTGCGGCGACCGAAGAAGGCTTCGGTCGCGCGGCTGCGGCGCTCTGCATCACTCATGTCGTCCTCAGTTCTTCAGGGCTTCCTTGAGAGCCTTGACGAGGTCGAGGCGCTCCCAGGAGAAGGAGCCGTCACGGCCGGCCTTGCGGCCGAAGTGGCCGTAAGCCGCCGTCTTGGCGTAGATCGGCTTGTTGAGATCGAGGTGGCGACGGATGCCCGAGGGCGAAAGGTCCATGACCTGTCGGATCGCGTCCTCAACCTGATCTTCGCTTACCTTGCCCGTGCCGTGCAGGTCAACATAGACCGACAGCGGCTGGGCGACGCCGATGGCGTAGGAGAGCTGGATGGTGCAGCGATCGGCGAGACCGGCTGCAACGACGTTCTTGGCAAGATAGCGCGCCGCATAGGCGGCCGAGCGGTCCACCTTGGTCGTGTCCTTGCCGGAGAACGCGCCGCCACCGTGCGGAGCGGCACCGCCATAGGTATCGACGATGATCTTGCGGCCGGTAAGGCCGGCATCGCCGTCCGGGCCGCCGATCACGAATTTCCCCGTCGGATTGATGTACCAGGAGCAATCGTCGGCGATCTTCAGATCACCCAGCGCCTCGCGGATGTAGGGCTCGACGACCTGGCGCACCTTGTCGGAATCCCAGTTGCTGTCCAGATGCTGCGTGGAGAGCACGATCGAAGCGACGTCGGCGGGCTTGCCGTCGACGTAGCGTACGGTCACCTGGCTCTTGGCGTCGGGGCCGAGCTTGCCTGCATCGCCCTCACCCTTCTTGCGGGCGTCGGCGAGCAACTGAAGAATGCGGTGCGAGTAATAGAGCGGAGCCGGCATGAGTTCGGCCGTCTCGCGGCAGGCATAGCCGAACATGATGCCCTGGTCGCCGGCACCCTCGTCGCCCTGCTTGTCGGCGGCATTGTCGACGCCCTGCGCGATATCGGCAGACTGGGAATGCAGCAGCACGTCGATCTTCGCCGTCTTCCAGTGGAAGCCGTCCTGCTCATAGCCGATATCACGGATCGCCTTGCGGGCAGCAGCCTTGAACTTGACGGGATTGATGACGTCGTGGCCTTCCTTGTCCTTTTTCAGGAGGCTCGGCGGCAGGCGCACTTCACCGGCAATCACGACGCGGTTGGTCGTGGCAAGCGTCTCGCAGGCAATGCGGACCGACCACGGATCGACCTTCGACTTCACCGCTTCGCGATAAACGAGATCAACGATTTCATCGGAGATGCGATCACAAACCTTGTCCGGGTGGCCTTCGGCGACGGACTCGCTGGTGAAGAGATAACTGCTGCGCATGCGGGAATTCCCCTCAAAGAAAATGGACTTCGACGTTGTTATTCAGTTCAACGCGCAAAGACAAGCACACAAGGACATAAGAATATCTTTATGTCTCGCGTTTCCAGCCGATTTCACATCGACTGTCGCGCGGAAGATACAGAGATCACCGCACATGAAAACGGCCCCGAAGGGCCGCTTTTTGTCCATATCCTGGGAGGATCAATCACTCTGTCTCGGCTTCGGCGGCCAGCGCCTTCACCAGATCCACGAGCTTGCGGCGCACCTTCGGGTCGCCGATCTTCACGAAGGCGCGGTTAAGCTGCAGACCTTCGGAGGAGGAGAGAAAATCGACGACGTAGTTGGAACTCGATGCCTCGGCCAGACCGGCCTGGGCGTTCGTCTGATCGCCCGGCGCATCCTCGAAGAAGAAGGAGACCGGCACGTTGAGAATGCTCGAAATGTTCTGCAGGCGGCTTGCGCCGACGCGGTTCGTGCCCTTCTCGTATTTCTGGATCTGCTGGAAGGTAATGCCGAGGCTTTCGCCCAGCTTTTCCTGGCTCATGCCGAGCATGGTCCTGCGAAGCCTGATCCGGCTGCCGACATGAATATCGATCGGATTCGGCTTCTTTTTGTTTTCCATCATCACTTTTGTCCTAACGCGGAAATGGCCCCAGCCACCGGCACCCTTAACAAAAACCTAACGTCACGTTGTATGCGCAAACTCTGATGGTCGCTACAATACAGGAGAACGGCCGGCAGGGTGCACTATGCTATTTTAGGGGTTTTTGGTCAATTCACCCTGCTTGCAAAACCAATGCGGGAAATCACGGCGATTCCGAACAGTACACAGAGAATGATCGGAAAGGCGTAATCCCGCCACTCCTCCCACCCACCCGGCGCAAGCTTTCCCGTAAGGGTTGCATCCACAAAGCCCGGCGCATCATAGGCAAGACCCGAAACCACCCTGCCCCTCGCATCGACGACGGCCGAAATACCGTTATTGGCAGCACGAATCAGCGGCGTGCCGCGCTCGACGGCGCGCAAGCGCGCCTGAAGAAAATGCTGATAGGGACCTGGCGTGTTGCCGAACCAGGCATCGTTGGTGACATTGAGGAGGGCAGCCGCCGCCGACGCCGACGCATTGATCTCGGAAGGGAAGATCGCCTCGTAGCAGACCAGCGGATAGAGCCCCTTGCCGGCGGCATTCAGCATCTGGTGCTCGCGGGCCGCCGAAAAACCGCCCGGCATGGCGACCGGATTGACGCCGAGCCCCTCGAAGAGGTCGGCGAAAGGCATGTATTCACCGAACGGAACCAGATGCACCTTGTCGGCCGCACCGACGATCTGCCCCTTGCCGTCGATCGCGTAGATGGAATTGTAGTAGCGCGGCGCCTTGCCGGAGCCGGCGCTTTCCGTGCGCACCGCGCCGGCGATCAGGATCTGGTCATCCGCCAGCACCTCGGCGATGCGCATCAGCGCATCCGGATTTTCCGTGAGGATGAAGGGGATCGATGTCTCCGGCCAGACGACGATGTCCGGTCGCTTGCCTCCGGCCTCGGGCGCTGCCGCACTCAGCGAAAGGTGCCGCTCGAAGATTTCGGCGCGCGCGGAATCATCAAGCTTCATCGCCTGGTCGATCACCGGCTGGACGAGGCGGATGGCGGTCGTGTCGTTTTCAGGCGTCGGCGCGATGTTGAGCGCGTAGTAGCCGTAGCCGACATGCAGCGCGAACAGAAGCGTCGCAATCGTCAGTCCCAAACCCCGGCCCCGCCGCGTTCCGAGCAGGGCGGGTGCGGCGAAGACGAAGACGGAAAGCGCATTCATGCCGGCAATGCCGACGAGGCCCGACGACTGCATGAGAAGCGGCACCGGCATTGCGCCATAGCCGACCGCATTCCAGGGAAAGCCGGTAAAGAGCGTGCCGCGCAGCCATTCGCCGATGCCGAAGGCCAAGGCGAGGGCTGCGATCCGGCCCATGCCGTCCGACCAGAAAAGCCGGGCAAGCGCCGTGGCAAAACCATAGTAGAGGGCAAGCACGGCAGGCAGGCCGAACACGGCAAGCGGCAAGGCCCAGGCAAAGGCATCCGCCTCCACGAGAAGCGCCTTGCCGAGCCACCAGAGCCCGCCGACGAAATAGCCGAACCCGAAGAACCAGCCGATGCGGAAGGCCGGCGCGAGGCGGCGCAGGAAACCCGCCTCCGGTGCGGCGCTGGCGCCGTCGATGAGCCAGACGAGCAAAGTGAAGGACACGAAGAGCGCCGCAAGGAAGCCGAAGGGCGGCAGCGCCAGCACCCCGATCAGGCCCGCAAGAAATGCCACCAGCCCCCGTCTCGTTCCAGACAGGAGCATGACCGTGCCCGCAAGCCGCTCCATGCCGTCCCCTTTCGCTCGAGCATTTCCGGGTTTCCTGGAACCGCTGAAGTGCTCTACCCCCTGCATTGGCGCAATTGCGCATGCAACATCGCTGCACGCCTTGCTGGAATTGCTTGCCCCGAATCAGCCGCGCCAGTCTTCCAAAAAAACTGCGCCTTGTCCCGCGTTACGGCAGGACAAGGCGCAGATCATCGTGACGGGAACAGCGGACGTGCCCTATTCGGGGCCCGCTTCACCGCCCTGTTGCTCAGGCTGCTTGGGGTGATCGGCGGCAAGACCCGTCCCCTCGCCTTCCGGCCGGCGATCCCGGCGGCGGCTGGAACTGGCCCGCTTGCGGGTGACGCGCACCCG
Organism: Shinella sp.; assembly: GCF_049651085.1. GTDB lineage: Bacteria > Pseudomonadota > Alphaproteobacteria > Rhizobiales > Rhizobiaceae > Shinella. Next base: position 299,479 of record NZ_JBASBL010000009.1, on the reverse strand, counting down.
CTTGACGCGGCGCGGGTCCGCATCGAGCACGTGGAATTCAAAGCCCGGCACGGCCTGGACGACCTCGCCGCGCACCGGAATGCGACCGAGCGAGGCGAAGATCAGGCCGCCGAGCGTGTCGGCATCCTCGAGCTGTTCGCGAATATCGAAATCCCGGCCGATCGCCTCGGCAAGCTCTTCCAGCTCGACACGGGCATCCGCGACGAAAACATCGTCGCTGACGCGCTGGATCATGGCCTCGTCGTCGTCGTGTTCGTCCTCGATGTCGCCGACGACCATCTCGACAATATCCTCCAGCGAGGCAAGGCCGTCCGTACCGCCATATTCGTCGATGACGAGCGCCATCTGCGTGCGGTCGGCCTGCATGCGCGCCATCAGGTCGGCGGCGAGCATGGAGGGCGGCACGAAGAGGACCTGGCGGATGATGCCGGCTTCAGCGACCGTCTTGGACAGGTCGACACGGCCGAGATCGAAGTCCGCCTTCGGCGCGCGCGCCGGCTTTTCGCCATTGGCGGGAGCAGCCTTCGCGCTGGTGCGGCGCTTGTTGCGCGCCTGCTTGGTGACATAGGCGAGAAGGTCGCGGATATGCACCATACCGCGCGGATCGTCGAGGCTTTCATTGTAGACCGGCATGCGCGAGCGGCCGGAATCCTCGAAGATCACCATCAGCTCGGCGATCGTGATGTCCTGGTCGACCGCCTCGATATCGGCGCGCGGCACCATGACGTCCTCGACCCGCACCTCGCGGAACCGGAGAATGTTGTGAAGCATCGCCCGCTCTTCGGGCAGGAAGGCCGGCTCGCCGCCGGTATCTTCCGTCATCAGGGCATCCGCAAGATCCTTGCGGAGGGTGGACGCGCCCGTCATGCGCCAAAGCCGTGTCGCGCGTGACCAGAAGGATGATCGGCCACTGCTTTCCTGCTTCGGCGCGCTGCTACTACTGCCCGCCTCGTCCTGACTTGAGGCATCCGCCTCGTTTTTTTCCGTCGTTGCCGACTGATTTCTGAAGTCGCTCATTGGTCCAAACTGTTAATCGGGGCCATCCCCGTATGGGTCAGATAAGCCAAGCTCGGCAAGAATGCGAGTCTCGAGCCCTTCCATTTTTTCCGCTTCTTCGTCGTCCATGTGATCATATCCGAAGAGATGCAGAAATCCATGCACCAGAAGATGCGTGAGATGATCGTCGAAAGACTTGCCGAGATCGGCCGCCTCGCGGGTCAGCGTCTCCTGCGCGAAGATGATGTCGCCGAGCATCGGACCCGGCATTTTTCCGGGTGTCAGCGGAAAGGCGGGGAAGGACAGTACATTGGTCGGCTTGTCCTGGCTGCGCCACTCGGCGTTGATGCCGCGGATTTCCTCGTCGCTGGTAAAGACGAGAGAAACCTCCGGTGCGTCGGTCTTCGGGAAGGGCTGCTTTTCCTGCCGCTGCAGGAATGTCGCGGCCGTGCCGAGCACGCGCTCGCTTATGGCGTGCAGGCGCTCTTCCGAGGGCCACGTACCCTCTTCGACGGAAATCTGGATATCAAGTTCGCTCATGGGACTTCTTGTCTGCGCAGTTCCGCAAGCATGGCTGCTCTACGATCCTGCTGGAATTGCTCCTCGCCGCCTCAGCGGTCCGTCTGCTCGCTTTCGTCCTGCACGGCGGTCTGGGCCTCATAGGCCCGGACGATGCGGGCGACCATCGGATGGCGCACGACATCCACGTCCTTGAAGCGGACGACCGAAACGCCTTCCACGCCCTTGAGGATCTGCAGGGCCTCGACGAGACCGGATTTGACGCCGCGCGGCAAATCGACCTGGCTCGGGTCGCCGGTCACGATCATGCGGCCGTTTTCTCCAAGACGCGTCAGGAACATCTTCATCTGCATCGAGGTCGTGTTCTGCGCCTCATCGAGAATGACCGCGGCATTGGCGAGCGTGCGGCCGCGCATGAAGGCGAGCGGGGCAATCTCGATGACGCCGGCGGTGATCGCCCGTTCCACCTTGTCGCCGGGCATCATGTCGTAGAGCGCGTCATAGAGCGGGCGCAGATAGGGATCGACCTTTTCCTTCATGTCGCCCGGCAGGAAGCCGAGGCGCTCACCGGCTTCGACGGCCGGGCGCGACAGGATGATGCGATCGACCGCGCCGCGCTCCAGGAGCTGGGCGGCATAGGCGACGGCGAGGTAGGTCTTGCCGGTGCCGGCCGGGCCGACGCCGAAGACGAGCTCGGAGCGCTCCAGCGCGCGGATATAGGTATCCTGCGTCGGCGTGCGGGCGGCGATGGTCTTCTTGCGGGTGCTAATCTGCGACATGGTGAGCTTTGCCTTGCGCTCCATCGTCGGCAGCGAAAGCTGGTCGTCCGCGGCGATCGCCATGCGGATCGCGCCCTCGACGTCGGAAAGCTCGATCGAGCCGCCCTTCTGGAGACGATCATAGAGATAGTCGAGCGCGCGTCGGGCCTGGTTGGTGGCCACCACGTCGCCGGAAATGGAAACGGAATTGCCGCGGGCGCGGGCATCGATGCTGAGGCGCTGTTCCAGAAGCTTCAGGTTCTGGTCGAACTGGCCAAAGAGCTCGCTTGCGTATCGATTGTTCTCGAAAGTGAGCACGAATTGATTGGCGTCGGTCTCGGTCTTCGACTGGCGCGGCGATGACGTCATCAGTTCGTGTCCGTTCAAGCGGTCAAGCTCCTTGCGATCCGCCCGTTACCCGATCGCTTCAGCGAAAAGGCTGTTGGGCCCGGCATCGATGATTCGTACCCGGATAATGTCACCGATTTCAGAACCTTTTGCATCAACATTCACAGGCTGGAGCCAGGGCGAGCGGCCGACGAGCTGGCCGGGCATGCGTCCGGGCTTCTCCAGAAGCAGGTCGATCTCCTTGCCGATACAGCCGGTCGCGAATTCGCGCTGCTGGCGGAACAGCAAAGCCTGCAATCTTTCAAGGCGTTCGGACTTCACGCTCTCTTCGACATGGCCGTCCATCTCCGCGCCGGGCGTGCCGGGGCGGGTGGAATATTTGAACGAAAATGCCTGTGCATAACCGACCGTCTCGATGAGGCGCATGGTCTCCTCGAAGTCTTCGTCGGTCTCGCCGGGAAAGCCGACGATGAAATCGCCCGAGATCGCAAGCGCCGGCTGAACGGCACGGATGCGCTCGATGAGGGCGATATAGTCCGCCGCCGTGTGCCGACGGTTCATCGCCTTCAGAATGCGGTCGGAGCCGGCCTGCACCGGCAGATGCAGATAGGGCATCAGCTTCGGCAGGTCCCGGTGCGCCTCGATCAGGCGGTCGTCCATGTCGCGCGGATGGCTGGTCGTGTAGCGCAGGCGCGCCAGGCCCTCGATCTCCGCAAGCCGGTAGAGCAGATCGCCGAGCCCCCATTCGCTGCCGTCCGGGCCAAGACCGTGCCAGGCATTGACGTTCTGGCCGAGCAAGGTGATTTCGCGCACGCCGCCTTCGACGAGGCGCTCGGCCTCGGCGACGATCTGAGCGACCGGACGCGACACTTCGGACCCACGCGTATAGGGCACCACGCAGAAGGTGCAGAACTTGTCGCAGCCCTCCTGCACGGTGAGGAAGGCGGTGACGCCGCGCGCGCGGGTCCTTGCCTTTTCCGGCGGCGGCAGATGCTCGAACTTGTCCTCGATGGCGTAGTCGGTTTCCACGACGCGCTCGCCGTCCTTGGCGCGGCGCAGCGCCTCCGGCAGGCGGTGATAGGTCTGCGGACCGATGACGAGATCGACCGCGGGCGCACGGCGCAGGATTTCCTTGCCTTCCGCCTGGGCGACGCAACCGGTGACGCCGATCACCATTTCGCGGCCATCCCTGGCGCGGGCCTTCTTCATCTCGCGCAGGCGCCCTAGTTCGGAATAGACCTTCTCGGCCGCCTTCTCGCGGATATGACAGGTATTGAGGAGAACGAGATCGGCCTCTTCCAGCACGTCCGTCGCCTGATAACCATCCTTCGACAACGCGTCCGTCATCCGCTCGCTGTCATAGACGTTCATCTGGCAGCCATAGGTCTTGACGAAGACCTTGCGGGTGTTCGGCGTGGCGTCTGCTGTGGGCGTGATGACTGATTGTTCGCTCATGGCGCCTGCATAGTGGAAAAGTGCCGAAAAATGAAGTCCCGTCACATTTCGGATCGCCGGCCGCGCAGCCGCGCGCCCAGCATCGCGCGGATGCGCGCCTCGACCGTACGGCTCACCTGCTTGCGATTGCTCGCCTGCAGATAGTCCACCCGCTCGCCGAAATCGACATCGACATCGACCGCCCCCTCGCGCGCCACGCCGAGAAGGTGCGGCAGAAGCGCGATATCGCCCGGCCAGGCGGCAAGCGGCCTGTGGTAGCGGCCCATCGCCATGCCGTGCAGGCCGGTATAGGCGATGGACACGGGCTGGATATGGACCACGCCGTCCCGCGCGTGCGGAACGGCGGAAGCGGCAGCGCCGAACAGCGAGGTTTTCACCTCCAGCAGGCGATTGCCGTCCGAGGTCGTGCCTTCCGGGAAGAGCACGACGATCTCGTCATCCGCCATGCGCCGGGCGATTTCATCCACTTGGTCGCCGGTCTTCTGGCGCTGATTCCGCTCCACGAAGATCGTCGCCTGAAGGCGGGCGAGAACGCCCAGGACCGGCCAGCCGCGCACCTCGGCCTTCGCGATATAGACAACGTCGGCGATCGAGCCCAAAACCATGATGTCCTTCCAGGAGGCATGGTTGGCGGCGATCAGCAGGGGGCGTTTCGTCTCGAGCGTGCCATGCACCCGGACCTTGAGGCCCAGCACGCGGCAGGCGACCCGGTGCCACAGACGCGGCACGCGGCGACGGACCCTCAGGTCGAAGTAGAGACCGACAAGCTGGACCGGCAGCAGGACGAGCGTTGCCGTGACGAGAACAATGAGGCCGAGCCCAATGCGGAGCCAGGTGATCAATGGCTCACCGGGGGAAGTTCAGGGAGGTGAGCGGCGGTTCGCCTCACTCGCCCTCCTTGAGCGGAACACCGTAGAGTTCCAGGCGGTGATCGACGAGACGAAAGCCATGCTCGCGGGCGATGCGCTCCTGCAAGGCCTCGATTTCCGGCGAATGGAATTCGATGACGGTCCCCGTCTTCAGGTCGATCAGGTGATCGTGATGCTCATCCGGTACGGTTTCGTAGCGCGAACGGCCATCGCGGAAATCATGCCGCTCGATGATGCCGGCATCCTCGAAGAGCTTTACCGTGCGATAGACCGTCGAGATGGAAATCCGCGAATCGACGGCGGACGAGCGGCGGTAAAGCTCTTCTACGTCCGGATGATCGGCAGAAGCTTCCAGCACGCGCGCAATGACGCGGCGCTGATCGGTCATGCGCATGCCGCGCTCGACACAAAGCTCTTCCAGCGATTTCTCCACTTCCGTCATGCAGTCTTCCCTCGTTCGTTCTGCCCCCCCGACAGGGGAACTAGCGAAGATCGCGGCGCATGACAAGCGCCGTGGAGCGGCTGCCCCCGGCCGAGGCATAGTAAGCCTTGCGTTCGCCGACCTTGGCAAAGCCGAGCTTGACATAAAGCCCGCATGCAGCGGTATTTTCCTGATCGACCTCCAGGAAAACGTCCTCGGCGCCGCGCATCTTCGCCTCGCGCAGTGCCGCCAGCATCAGCCGCCAGCCGAGACCGGAGCGCCCGAACCGCTGATCGACGCCGATCGTCAGGATTTCAGCCTCGCCGGCTGCCGCGCGGGCGAGCACGAAGCCGCCGGCCGTTCGGCCGAGATCGCCTTCGCGCAGCGCCACGAAGCCAAAAACCGGATCCTGTGACAGCAGCGAGTGAAACTCGCCGTCGTTCCACGGCTTGGGAAAGCGCGTGCGATGCAGCGCTGCGGCAATGCCGGCGTCAGCCGTTTCGAGCGGAAAGATCTCGAAGGCGGGCTTGCGGGTGAAATAATCGGTGAGCGACATTCACGCCCTCCGGATCGCGAAACCCGCCTGCGGCTTGGCATCGGGACCGCGCAGGTAAAGTGGCTTCGGCAGGTGGTCCTGCGGCTCAAGCAGCGCGCCAAGACGCGCTACCGTCGCAATGGAAGCGCCATCGCCCTCCTGCAGCGCGCCTTCGCGCAGCAAGACAGCGGCAGAACCGGCGATCATGCCGTCATGGCCTGCGGCAATGTCACGCGCCTCGGCAAGGGTTGCAATCGCGGGCGGCGAGATGGCCGCGCCATCGGCGGCGAAAGACTGCCAGTAGACCTCGTCGCGCTTGGCATCCATCGCGACCAGAAGCGGCAGGCCGGCCTTGCGGTCGGCGGCGAGCGCCGCCAGGCTCGAGACGCCCACGGCGGGAACGCCGAGCGCCAGGGAAAGCCCGCGCGCGGCGGCAACGCCGACGCGGATGCCGGTGAACGAGCCGGGGCCGATGGTGACCGCGATACGATCGACCTGCTGCAACACCATGTCCGCGGCATCGAGCGCCGCATCGACGAATTCCATCAGCCGCTCGGCATGGCCGCGGCCGATATCCGCGCCGGCACTGCCGAGCACGGTATCCTCAAGGGAATCATAGAGCGCCGCGTAGCAGCCCGTGCCCGCAGTATCGATCGCAAGGACGATCATGCCGGGCACCGGCGATAGGTGCGGCAGGCCTCAGGCGACTGCTTCAACTTCCTGCACTTCCGGTACGAAATGGCGGAGAAGGTTCTGAACACCATGCTTCAGCGTCGCCGTCGAGGACGGGCAACCCGAGCAGGCTCCCTTCATGTTGAGGTAGACCACGCCGTCGCGGAACCCCTTGAAGGTGATGTCGCCGCCGTCCTGCGCCACGGCCGGGCGGACGCGGGTATCGAGCAGTTCCTTGATGGTGGCGACGATCGTTTCGTCACCCTCGTCGAAGAACTCGCCGTCCTCGTCGTCATTGCCGGAAAGCGCGCCGCTTGCCATGACCGGCTGGCCGGACATGAAGTGTTCCATGATATTGCCGAGGATGGCCGGCTTCATGTGCTGCCAATCGGCATCGTCCTTGGTGACGGTGATGAAGTCATAGCCGAGGAACACGCCCTTTACGCCGGGTATGGCGAACAGGCGGGCGGCAAGCGGCGAGCCTGCGCGCGCTTCCGTCTCGTCGCGGAATTCGGCCGTGCCTGCCTCCAGCACGACCTTGCCCGGCAGGAACTTGAGGGTCGCCGGGTTCGGCGTCGCTTCGGTCTGGATGAACATCTTTCTCTCCGTGCGGGCCAGGCGCTTGCCGGCCGGCCAAGATATTTAGAATAATTCAAAAGAAGATAGGAGCTTCCGCGCCGTTCTTCAAGACGGGGGACTAACTAAGTGCGTCGAGTTCTTCGTCGCTGAGCTGATCCGAGACCACCGTGACCGGGATCGGGAAAGCCTGCGCGCGGCCGGCCAGAGACGAGACCAGCGGCCCCGGCCCTTCCTTGGCGGATCCGGCCGCCAGAACCAGGATCGCAATATCACGATCCTCCTCGATCAGTCCGTTGATCTGCTCGCTCGCCACGCCCTCGCGGATCACCGTTTCCGGCTCGATGCCGATCGATTCACGCAGCGCCTGGGCCGCCTTGGCAAGCACGGCCTCGGCCTCCTCGCGCGCTTCCGCCCGCATGATCTCCTCGACCCCCAGCCATTGCTGGAAGTCGGCGTCGGCGATCACATAGAGCAGAACCACGGCGCCATTGGAGTTCTTCGCCCGCATTCCCGCATAGTGGACGGCGCGCTGGCATTCCGGCGTATCGTCGATGACCGCCAGGAATTTGCGACGGTGGCCTTCAAGGCGGGAAAGTCGTCGAGAAACCATACAGCCCCCTTCTCTCAAGGACGTTTCGGCGCGAATCTTACTGCACAAAACCGACGATGTCGCGAACTTCCTTCATGGTTTTTTCGGCCCGCGCCCGCGCCCTTTCGCCGCCATCCCTAAGGATCGCGTCGATATGGCTCGTGTCGCCCATCAGGCGGCGCATCTCGTCGGTGATCGGCGAGAGAACATTGACGGCAAGGTCGACGAGCGCCGGCTTGAAAGCCGAGAACTGCTGGCCGCCGAACTCGGAAAGCACCTCCGCCTTGCTCTTGTCGGAGAGCGCCGCATAGATGCCGACGAGGTTTTCAGCTTCCGGACGCCCCTTCAGGCCTTCGATCTCGCTCGGCAACGCATCCGGATCGGTCTTGGCCCTGCGAATCTTCTTCGAGATCGTTTCGGAATCGTCGAGCAGGTTGATGCGCGAAAGATCGGATGCATCCGACTTCGACATCTTCTTCGTGCCGTCACGCAGGCTCATGACCCGCGGCGCAGGCCCGCCGATCAGCGGCTCGACCATCGGGAAATAGGCGTGCACCGGCTCCTCGCCGACGACGATATCGACGCCCGTGCCGGCCTTGCGGATATGATCGCTGAAATCGATGTTGAATTTCTGCGCGATATCGCGGGTCAGCTCCAGGTGCTGCTTCTGGTCGTCGCCGACGGGCACATGCGTCGCGCGATAGACGAGGATGTCGGCCGCCATCAGACTCGGATAGGCGAGCAGCCCGAGCGAAACCTGCTCGGCATTCTTGCCGCCGGTCTTGTCCTTGAACTGGGTCATGCGCTCCATCCAGCCGATGCGCGCCACGCAGTTGAAGATCCAGGCGAGTTCCGAGTGCTGCGGCACGGCGGACTGGTTGAAGACGATGTGCTTCTTCGGGTCGATGCCGGAAGCGATGAAGGCGGCCGCGATGGAGCGGATCTGGCCCCGCATATCCTCGTGCACCAGCTGGGCGGTCAGCGCGTGCAGGTCGACGACGCAATAGATGCAGTCATTGTCTTCCTGCAGCGCCACGAACTTGCGGATCGCGCCGAGATAGTTGCCGAGATGGAGGTTGCCGGTCGGCTGCACGCCGGAGAAGACGAGAGGCTTGAATGCGCTCATGACGGTGTTTCCTTCAGGCGGGTGGAGGGCCTGGTCCCTGTTGCACGCGCAATACCGGGAAAACGTGCGAAGCGGTTTTCCGGCCGGGATTGCGTTAAAAAATACGTGGCGCTTATGCACGGCGCCGGGGCGCCGATCAAGGGGGCCTGCCCGGCCCGCACGTATCAGGATGTCCTTATAAAAGACATCATCCGGGCGTTGTCTCCCCGCGGGGATTTAGAGGGAGGCCGGTCCCGATCGGCCGTTTTGTGACGAAGGGGCACAAGACGGAGCTGACCCGTGCGAAAGAACGGTTCCATTCTGCTTGCCTGCGTCATGGCGCTGACATCGCTTTTCGCGACCGAAACCATGGCGGGCCGCAGCCAGAAACACGCCTCCCGGACCGACAAGGGGACTTTGGCGAAAATCTACACCATCCAGACGCCGCGCGTGCGGCACCGATGTTTTCCCGGCAAGCTGAAGGCCGTGCTTTCCCATATCGCCCGCCAGGTCGGACGCCGGCCGCTCGTCACGTCGGGCCATCGCTCGAACGGACGGCGTGGCTCCTATCACCGCAAATGCCTGGCCGCCGACATTCGTATTCCCGGCATTTCCGTGAAGCGGATCATCGCCGCCGCACGCTCAGCGCCCGCCATCGGCGGGATCGGCACCTATTGCAACGGCATCGTCCATGTCGATGTCGGGCCGAAACGGCGCTGGCACCATTGCGGCGGGCTGGCCCGGCTGACCAAGAGAGCGAGGCTCGCCGCGCGCTGACGCGGCAAGCCTATTCGCTCGGGTCCTCGGCGGGTGCGGCCTTCGCCTTGCGCTTCATGTTGCGGCGGATCATGCCGAGGTCCGCCCCGCCGATGAGGAAGGCGACGGAGAAATAAACGAGCATGGCGAGCCCGACGAGAAGGCCGAGCGTCAGGACCTGCTCATAGAGTGGCGCGGTCGAGGCGAGGCGGTCGGCGAAATAGCCGGATGCGTAGTGGAGCGAGACCGCCATGACGACGGTCGCGACCAACAGCCGTGCGACGCGCCAGACGAGCGCCTTTTCCAGCGACCAATGGCCCCGCCGAACCAGCGTGACGAAGAGCAGCAGCGCCGTCACCCAGCCGGAGACGGCCTCGGCGGTGGCGATGCCGCGCTCGTGGAACAACGGGAAGAGCGAGACCGCCAGCACGCAGTTGATGACGACCGACAACAGTGTGATGCGCATCGGCGTCCTGGTGTCTTCGCGCGCGAAGAAGCCGGGATTGAGCGCCTTGATCAGCACGAAGCCCGGCAGGCCGAGGCCATAGATGGCGAGCGTGCCGGCCACGATAGCGGTCGTCTCCGTGCCGAAGGCGCCGCGTTCATAGAGCACGCGGACGATCTCGTCGGAAATCACCCAGAGGGCACCCGCCGCCGGCAGCGTCAGGAAGAGCACGAATTCCATCGAACGGTTCTGAAGGTTGCCCGCCTCGCGTTCCTGCCCTCCCTTCAGCGCCCGCGCAAGCTCCGGCAGCAGCACCACGCCGACGGCGATGCCGACGACGCCGAGCGGCAGCTGGTAGACCCGGTCGGCATATTGCAGGGCCGAGATCGCGCCGTCCTTGGTGGAGGCGATCATCTGGCCGATAAGCTGGTTGATCTGGGTGATGCCGCCGGTTATCGCCGCAGGAAAGGCAAGCCAGAGCAGCCGCCTGACGTTGGGCGTCATGCGTGGCCGGCGAAAGCCGATGCGCATGCCGGCATGTCGCACGCCGGCATAGAGCACCGCCATCTGGAGAAGGCCGGCGGCGAGCACACCCCAAGAAAGATACCAGGCCGTCTCCAGCGGCGAAGCCCCATGCCAGAGGCCGTAGCCAAGCGCGCCGATCAGCACGACATTGAGGAAGACCGGGGCAACGGCGGCGGCAAAATAGTGATGCAGCGAATTCAGCATGCCCGACAGCATGGCCGTCAGCGACATGCACATGAGGTAGGGGAACATGACGACGGCGAGCTTCACCGTCACGTCGAACTTCTCCGCATCGCCCACAAAGCCCGGCGCGATGACCCAGGCGACGATGAGCGGCATCAGCAGTTCCATCGCGATGGTCAGCATCAGGAGGATGCTGAAGAGGACGCCGAAGACCTCCTCGGAAAAGCGCTTCGCGCCATCGATGCCGCCGGCCTCGATCTCCTTGGCGAAGAGCGGTACGAAAGCGGCATTGAACGCGCCCTCGGCAAAAAGACGCCGGAAAAGGTTGGGGAACCGGAAGGCGGCATAGAAGGCATCGGCCATCGGCCCCGTGCCGAGCGCCGCGGCCATCAGCGTTTCGCGCGCAAAGCCGAGCACGCGGCTGCCGAGCGTCGCGCCGCCGACGGTCGCGAATTTCTTGACGAGACTCATTGTTCTGCCCTGATCCTTTTCGGCGTGGCGGGGCCGGGCGCGATCATGCCCGGCGGCATGCGGTCGCGCAGTTCGTCTGCCTCGTCGGCCATGACGGCCTTCAGCCGTGCCGCGATATTGGCCTGCCGGTTGTCGTTGGTAATCTTCTGCCCGACGAGGTCGGTGACGTAGAAGGTGTCGATGACCTTCTCGCCAAAGGTGGTGATATGCGCCGAGGCGATGTCGAGCGAGAGGTCAGAAAGCACGGCCGTCACTTCCGAAAGCAGGCCGGGACGGTCGAGGCACTCGATCTCGATGACAGTGAACTTGTTCGACAGCGTATTGGAAATGATGACGGCCGGCGGAACGGTGAATGTGCGGCTGCGCTTGCGGCTTTTCGTGCGTGTCGCGATCACTTCCGGCAGGCGCTTGCGGCCGGACAGCACGTCCTCGATCATCCGGCCGATCGTGCCGGCGCGGCGCGTCTCGTCCGCATCGTCGGCGAACTCGCGGTTGACAAGGATCGTGTCGAGCGCTCGCCCGTCGGACGTCGTGAAGATCTGCGCATCGACGATGTTGGCCCCCGACGCCGCGCAGGCTCCGGCAATCACCGTCAGCAGGCGCGGATGGTCGGGCGAGAGCACCGTGATCTCGGTGATCGCATGGAAGGAGTGCGTGCGCACCATGGTGGCGAGCGTCTGGCGCGCCTTGTCCACCTCGCGGATGAACGTCGCATGGCGCACCTGGTCCTCAAGCGACACCGTCAGCAGGTAGGGGTCGTAGTGCAGGCGCGTATAGGTCTTGCGGTCCTTCTGGCTCCAGTCGGCCGGAAGCGCTTCGCACAGCGTTTCGCGCGCGGCCTGCGAACGTTCCTTGCGCGACAGTTCGGAGAAGCCGCCGGAAATCAGAAGTTCCGTCTCGTGGTAGAGCGTGCGCAGCAACTGGCCCTTCCAGCCGTTCCACACGCCGGGGCCGACGGCGCGGATATCGCAGACCGTCAGCACCATCAGCATTTTCAGCCGCTCCATTGACTGCACCTTCTCGGCGAAATCGACGATGGTCTTGCGGTCGTTGAGGTCGCGGGTCTGGGCGACCATGGACATGGTGAGATGTTCCTCGATCAGCCAGACGACCAGCTCCGTCTGCTTCGGCGAGAGGCCGAAGCGCGGGCAGAGCTTGCGTGCGACCCTGGCGCCGGCTTCGGAATGGTCCTCCGGGCGGCCTTTGGCGATATCGTGCAACAGCACCGCGACATAGAGGGAGATGCGATCCTCGATGCCGGGCATCACCTGATAGCTCAGCGGGTGCGCATCCTTTTCGCGGCCCTGGTCGATGCTGGCCAGGATGCCGACGGCGCGGATCAGGTGCTCGTCGACGGTGTAATGATGATACATGTTGAACTGCATCATCGCGACGATCTTGCCGAAATCCGGGATGAACCGGCCGAGCACGCCCGATTCGTTCATGCGGCGCAGAATGAGCGCCGGGTCGCGCGGCGAGGTCAGGACAGAGAGGAAGAGGCGGTTGGCCTCTTCGTCCTCGCGCAGCGCCGCATTGATGAGCTTCAACGACCGTGTAACCTGCTTGAGGGCGTTGGGATGAAACTCCAGCCCGTTGATGTCGGCGATGTGGAAGAGCCGGATGAGGTTCACCGGATCGCGCCTGAAGACATCCGCGTCGGCAAGGGTGATGCGGCCGCGGTCCTCCAGGAAGTCCAGCGTGCCGGCGATCTTTCGCGTGCGCCGCGTGAAGCGGCTGATGGCGGCGCTGATGCCGGGCGCTTCCTTGGCCTGCTGGTCCTCCAGCGTCGCGCAGAAGATGCGCGTGAGGTCGCCCACATCCTTGGCGACGAGGAAATAGTGCTTCATGAAGCGCTCGACGGCCGACAGGCCCGGATGCGGCTGGTAGCCGAGGCATTCCGCAATCTCGCGCTGGATGTCGAAGGACAGACGCTCCTCCGCCTTTCCGGTCAGGAAATGCATGTGGCAGCGCACCGCCCAGAGAAAATCGTCCGCCTTCTGGAAGAGCTTGTATTCCTGCCGGGACAGCACGCCGAGCTTCACCAGTTCGGCGGGATCGCGGATGTGGTAGAAGTATTTGGCGATCCAGAACAGCGTGTGCAGATCGCGCAGCCCCCCCTTGCCTTCCTTGACGTTCGGCTCGACGAGATAGCGCGTATCGCCCGCCTTGCGGTGGCGCTCGTCGCGCTCGGCAAGTTTGGCCGCGATGAATTCCGGCCCGGTCCCGCGCACGATCTCGCGGTCGAAGCGCACAGCCATTTCCTCGAACAGCGCCACCGAGCCGCAGATATAGCGGGCTTCGAGGATTGCCGTGCGGATCGTCATGTCGCCCTTGGAGAGCTGGATGCATTCCTCGAGATTGCGCGTCGCGTGGCCGACCTTGAAGCCGAGATCCCACAGGATATAGAGAATGAACTCGATGGCCGGTTCGCTCCAGGCGGCCGGCTTTTGCGGCAGCAGGAAGAGCAGGTCGATGTCCGAGCCCGGCGCCAGCGTGCCGCGGCCATAGCCGCCGACGGCAGTCACGGTAACGCGCGAGGCGGGCGGCGCCTGACCGGCGCTGAAGACGTGGTTGAGGGTGAAATCGTGCAGGACCGAGATGATCTGGTCCTGCAGCCAGGAAATACGCGCCGCGCATTGCAGGCCGCTACCGTCCTCGAACAGCAGTTCGCGCGCCCGGGCGCGGCCGGCAGCATTGATCTTCTTGAATTCGGCCAGCAGCTCGCCCCGCATGCGATCGCGGTAGTCGGCATTGGTGCTGGCGATGAACTCGCATCTGGCGCGTAGCGCCGGCACGTCGAGAAGACCGGAATCGGCCGGTGCCAAGAGCTTCTTTTCCATTGGATGCCGGCTTGCGTCCCGCTTGTCCTCGATCGCCCGTTCGGTTCGCATGCCTATAGACCCTTTCGGCACGCGAGGACAGTGATCCTAGCGGCTAGCGGTTGCCAAGTTCTTTCTTCAGCGCATAGAGCGCATCCAGCGCCTCGCGCGGCGTCATGTCGTCCGGGTTGAGATCCTTCACCAGATCCTCGACCTTCGACGGCGCGGAACCGCGCTGGGTCTCCTCACGGCGCACCGCGACCTGGAAGAGCGGAAGATCGTCGATGAGCTGGCTTGCCGGGTTCTTGCGGTCCGCATCCTCCAGCTTGGCGAGGACGTCTTTCGCCCGCGCCACGACCGAAGGCGGAAGACCCGCAAGGCGCGCCACCTGGATACCGTAGGAACGGTCCGCCGCGCCGGGGCCGACCTCGTGCAGGAAGATCACGTCGCCGTCCCATTCCTTGACGCGCATTGTGGCGTTGGAAAGGCGTGCCAGCTTCTCCGAAAGCACCGTCAGCTCATGGAAATGCGTGGCGAAAAGACCGCGGCAACGATTGGCCTCGTGCAGATGCTCGACCGCCGCCCAGGCGATGGACAGGCCGTCGAACGTCGCCGTGCCGCGGCCGATTTCATCGAGGATGACGAGCGAGCGGTCGGTCGCCTGGTTGAGGATCGCCGCAGTCTCGACCATCTCGACCATGAAGGTCGAGCGACCGCGGGCAAGATCGTCCGACGCGCCGACACGCGAGAACAGCCGGTCGACGATGCCGATATGGGCGCTTTCGGCCGGAACGTAAGAGCCGATCTGCGCAAGGATGGCGATGAGGGCGTTCTGGCGCAGGAATGTCGACTTACCGCCCATGTTCGGACCGGTCAGCAGCCAGATCGCGCCATGCCCCTTGCCGTCATCCGGCGACAGGTCGCAGGAATTGGCGACGAAAGCGGCCGCCTGCTGGCGGCGCAGCGCCTGTTCGACCACCGGATGACGCCCACCGACAATGGCGAACATCGTCGAATCGTCGACGACGGGCCGGCAATAGGCCTGCTCTTCGGCAAGCGCCGCAAGCCCGACGGAAACATCGACCACGGCCAGCGCCCGCGCCGCGGTCTTGATGGCCTCGGCCTCAGCAACGACCGCCTCGACGAGCCCGTCAAACGCCGCAAGCTCGATGGCGAGCGCCCGGTCGGCGGCGTTGGCGATCTTGGTTTCGAGTTCGGACAGCACCGTCGTCGTGAAGCGCATGGCGCCGGCCATGGTCTGGCGGTGGATGAAGCGTGCTTTCGCCTCGTCGCCATCCGTCAATGCGGAGGCATTGCCGGCGGACACCTCGATGAAATAGCCGAGCACGTTGTTGTGCTTGATCTTCAGCGACTTGACGCCCGTCTCCTCGGCATATTGCAGCTGGAGGCCGGCGACGACGCGGCGGGACTGGTCGCGCAGCGCCCGCATCTCGTCAAGCTCTGCGTCCGCCCCCTCGCGGATGAAGCCGCCGTCGCGCTTCAGCAGCGGCAGTTCGTCGGCAAGCATGGCGGAGAGGCGATGCGACAGGTCGATCGGCAGGGCCGTGGTGGCCTTGCGGGCCGCGGCCAGCTCGCCGTCGAGATATTCCGCCGCCATCAGATGCGTGATTTCGGCCGACGCGGCAAAGCCCTGCAGGATCGCGCCGAGATCGCGCGGGCCGCCGCGGCCGAGCGCGATGCGCGACAGCGCCCGCGGCATATCGGGAAGCTGCCGCAGCGCCCGGCGCAGGTCCTCGCAGAAGGACGGACGGTCGCCAAGCGTCGAGAGCGAATCGAGCCGTGCGCCGATCGCGGCGGGATCGGTCAGCGGCGACATCAGCCGTTCGGCGAGAAGCCGCGCCCCGCCGCTCGTGACGGTGCGGTCGATGGCTTTCAGCAGCGTGCCGCCGCGTTCGCCCGATTGCGTGCGCACCAGTTCGAGGTTCGTGCGGGTCGCCGGATCTATGAAGAGCGTGGAGGCCGAGCTTTCGCGTTCGGGCCGGCCGAGCGGCGGACGCTCGGCGATCTGCGTCTTTTCCACATAGGCGACAGCAGCCGACGCCGCCGCCAGCTCGGCACGCGAGAAAGTGCCGAAACCGTCGAGCGTGGAGACGTCGAAATAGCGCGCGATGCGACCTTCCGCCGTCGCGCTGTCGAAGAGCACGGACGGTTGCGGCACCGCCACGCGGCCGATGACATCCAGCACCGGACGGAAATCGGGATCGTAGAACAGCGTGTCCGGCACGATCAGCTCGCGCGGATCGATGCGCAGGATATCGGCGAGAAGCTGGCTCTGGCCCGTCTCCGAGAGACGGAAGATACCCGTCGAGATATCGATCCAGGCGAGCGCCATGGCGGGGTCCGCCCCGCCGCGGATGCGCGCGACGGCCATCAGGTAATTGGCGTCGGACGGCGAGAGCAGCTTTTCTTCCGTCAGCGTGCCGGGCGTCACCAGGCGCACGACATCGCGGCGCACCACGGATTTGGAGCCGCGCTTCTTGGCCTCCGCCGGGTCTTCCACCTGTTCGCAGACCGCGACCCGGAAGCCGACGGAGATCAGCCGCTGGAGATAGTCGTCCGCCGCATGGACCGGCACGCCACACATCGGAATGTCGCGGCCCAGATGCTGGCCGCGCTTCGTCAGCGTGATGCCGAGCGCGCGGGAGGCATCGACGGCGTCCTGGAAGAACAGCTCGTAGAAATCGCCCATGCGGTAGAACAGCATGCTGTCGGGATTGGTCGCCTTGATTTCGATATACTGCTCCATCATCGGCGTCGCCGATGCGCGGCTTTCGTCGCTGGCAAGCTCGGCTGTCGACAGGATATCGTTCTGGCGGGCGATCTGATCGTTCACGGAGAGTCTGTTCTTCCTAAAAAAGAGGTGCCACCCTAGCCATGCAGCGATATAGAAAACAACAGCTGTGAGAAGCTATGGGTTTATCGCCCACAGGAGTGTGAAGGGGAGAGCATGCCGGGTATCGACAAATCAGAGCGCCAGAGGGCAACGGTTACGGACAAGGAAGCGCTGGATTTCCATTCGTCCGGACGTCCGGGAAAGCTTGAAATCACGCCGACCAAGCCGATGGCGACGCAGCGTGACCTGTCGCTCGCCTATTCGCCCGGCGTCGCGGTGCCGGTCAAGGCCATCGCGGAAGACCCCGCGACCGCCTACGACTACACCACGCGCGGCAACATGGTCGCCGTCATCTCCAACGGTACCGCCATCCTCGGCCTCGGCAATCTCGGCGCGCTCGCCTCCAAGCCCGTGATGGAAGGCAAGTCGGTGCTCTTCAAGCGCTTCGCCGATGTCGATTCCATCGACCTCGAGGTCGACACTGAAAATGTCGACGAATTCATCAACTGCGTGCGCTACCTCGGCCCCTCCTTCGGCGGCATCAACCTCGAGGACATCAAGGCGCCCGACTGCTTCATCATCGAGCAGCGCCTGCGCGAACTGATGGACATCCCGGTCTTCCACGACGACCAGCACGGCACCGCCATCATCGCCGCCGCCGGCCTCATCAATGCGCTGGCACTGACCGGCCGTGACCTGAAGACGACGAAACTCGTCTGCAACGGCGCTGGCGCCGCCGCCATCGCCTGCATCGAGCTTGTCAAGGCGATGGGCTTTGCACCCGGCAACATCATCCTGTGCGACACCAAGGGCGTCATCTACCAGGGCCGTGAAGACGGCATGAACCAGTGGAAATCGGCGCATGCGGTGAAGACCGACCGCCGCACGCTGGCAGAAGCCATGGATGGCGCCGACGTGGTCTTCGGCCTTTCGGCCAAGGGCGCGCTTTCGGAAGAGATGATCCGCTCCATGGCGCCGCGGCCGATCATTTTCGCCATGGCCAACCCGGATCCGGAAATCACGCCGGAGGAAGTCGCCCGCATTCGTGACGACGCCATCGTCGCGACCGGCCGCTCGGACTATCCGAACCAGGTCAACAACGTCCTTGGCTTCCCCTACATTTTCCGGGGCGCTCTCGACGTGCGCGCCTCGACCATCAACGACGCCATGAAGATCGCGGCGGCCGAAGCGCTCGCCAGCCTTGCCAAGGAAGACGTGCCGGACGATGTCGCGGCCGCCTATCAGGGCGTGCGCCCCCGTTTTGGCTCGCAATACATCATCCCCGTACCGTTCGACCCGCGCCTCATCTCGGCCATCCCCGTCGCCGTCGCCAAGGCGGCCATGGAAACGGGCGTCGCACGCAAGGCTATCCCTGACCTCGACGCCTATGCGCGCGATCTGCGTGCGCGGCGCGATCCGATCGCCTCGACGCTGCAGCAGATCTACGCCCGGGTGCGCCGCCAGCCGAAGCGCGTCGTCTTCGCCGAGGGCGAGGAAGAGCAGATGATGCGCGCTGCCGTCTCCTATGTGAACCAGCAGCTCGGCACCGCCATCCTGCTCGGCCGGGAGGAGCATATCCGCGAAACGGCCGAACGCGCCGGCATCGATCTCGACCGGCCCGGCATAGAGCTGGTGAATGCCCGCATCTCGAAGCGCAACAACGTCTATATCGACTATCTCTACGCCCGGCTGCAGCGCGACGGCTTCCTCTTCCGCGACGCCCAGCGCCTGATCCACAACGACCGCAACCACTTTGCGGCCTGCATGGTGGCGCTCGGCGATGCGGATGCAATGGTGACGGGTCTTACCCGCAACTATTCGACGGCGCTCGAAGACGTGCGTCGCTGCATCGACGCCAAGCCGGGCCATCGGGTCATCGGCGCGTCGCTTGCGCTCTGCCGCGGCCGCGCCGTGCTCGTCGCCGATACCGCGGTGCACGACATGCCGTCCGCGGAAGAGCTGGCGGATATCGCGGAAGAAGCGGCCGGCCTTGCCCGCCGCCTCGGCTACGACCCGCGCGTCGCGATGCTCGCCTATTCGACCTTCGGCCATCCGTCGGGCGAGCGCTCGGAGCGGGTGCGCGAAGCGGTAAAGATCCTCGACCGCCGGCGCGTCGATTTCGAATATGACGGCGAGATGGCGGCCGATGTGGCGCTCGACCCGCGCATCATGGAGCAATATCCGTTCTGCCGCCTGTCCGGCCCCGGCAACGTGCTCGTGATGCCGGCGTTCCACTCGGCCTCGATCTCGACCAAGATGCTGCAGGAGCTTGGCGGCGCGACGGTGATCGGCCCGCTGCTCGTCGGCCTCGACAAGTCGGTACAGATCGTCTCGATGGGGGCGAAGGATTCCGATATCGTCAACATGGCGACGATCGCCGCCTACAATTCAGGCGTCTGACAATCAGGGCATTTCCGCAGCTGCGGAAATGCCCTAGCTCGCGAAGCGTCCGGCGTCGGCGCCGTAGTAGTTGAGGTAGCGGCCGGAAATCCTGCCGGTCGGCAGAACGACCAGCACGTCCGTCGTGTTGAAGCCATGGTCGACGACAGCGCCGTCGCCAAACGCCGCGCCGAGGCGCAGATAGCCCTTGATGAGCGGCGGCATGGCGGAGAGCGCCCTGCGCGCATCGATGCCTTCCGACGGCATCAGGTCCATGGTGCGGAAGAGTTCCGGCCGGGCCGAAACGCTCCATTCGTCGCGGGCCTGGACATTGTGGTGCAGGAAGGAAAGCGCCAGCGCATGCTCCTCCGGCACGATGCCATGGAAGGAGGCGCAGCCGAACATGACGTCGACGCCGTGCTTCAGCGAATAGGCCCAGTTGCCCTGCCAGAGCAGTTCCACCGTGCGCTTGGTGCGGTAGTCCGGCAGCACGCAGGAGCGGCCGAGCTCCATGAAGCGCTTGTCCGGATGGCGGGCGATCAGCGCATCGACGTCGAATTCCGACTGGGAATAGAAGCCGCCGGAAACCGCCGCCACGTCCTGCCGCAGCAGGCGATAGGTGCCGACGATCTGCTCTTCCGCATCGCCCTCGATCGAGGTGTCGAGCACGAGCAGATGGTCGCAGACCATGTCCCAGGCATCGATGTCGCGTTTGCGGCGCACCGCGTCGGCGGGCAACTTTGCCTTCATCTCTTCGGCGAAGACGCGGTAGCGCACGGCCTGGGCCGCGTCGATTTCCGAGACGGAGCGGGCAAGCCGCGTCTCGAGATTGCCGATGCGACCAAGCACGTCCGTCCCAGAACGCCCGGCAGCGGGCGCCGGCTTCTGGGCGATCTCCGCCGGTGCGATAGTCTGGGCAAGGTCGAACGTCATGGCAGTCTACCCGTTAAGCGAAACTTCGTGAAACTAACCACGATTCTGCAACAGGATAATGACGTGGAGCCGGCTTGGATAGCGAAAACCCGCCCGGGTGCGACCTTCAGGCGCTGGCCCGCCGGGCGAGCCGCGCTATTTCCGCGATCAGTTGCGCGGGGTCCGCGGGCTTTGCCAGCACCGCATCCGCGCCCGCCGCCAGCAGCTCCTCGTGCAGCCCGGCGCGGCTGTCGGCCGTCAGCACGATGACCGGCAGGCGGGCATGGCCGAAGTCCTGCTGGGCGATGCGGGCGATCATCTGCCTGCCGTCGCCGCCGGGCATGCCGAAATCGGTGACGATGAGATCTGCGGTGAACGGGCCAGTATCCGTAACCCCGCCGAGCGCGGCAGCGAGGGCCGGGTAGTCGGGCACATGGCGTACCGTGTGGCCCGCCCGCTCCAGCACGGAGCGCACCAGCATGGCGTTGACCGGATCGTCCTCCGCCAGCAGGATGCGCATGCCCGTTGCGGGAACCGGGGCCGGCTCCTCGACGAGCTGCGGCAGATCCTTCAGGATCGGCCGGTTGTCGTTGATCGCATCGCGCACCTCGATACCCTTCATGCGGCCTCGCAGTACCTCGACGAGCGAACGCTCGCGCAGCGGTCGGATGAGCCAGGAATCGTAGCCCTCGCCATTGCCGATCGCTCGGCCGCTGCGCTCTTCCGGGTTGACGAGATAGATGCGCCGGGCACGGCTGTCTCGGAAACAGGCCATATCGGCAAGCTCCCGGCGGAAGACGCCGGCAAGACGGTTGTCCACGATGATATCCGTCAGATCGGCCTTTCGGCCGGTGAGCCCCTCGGCAAACGCCAGCGCCTCATCGACAGAGGTCGCCAGATGGCAGGCGCCGCCCAGCGCGCCGATGGTGCGCACCAGCGCCAGCGAAGCCGGGCCCGCCGGCGCCAGCAGGAAGACGAGGCTGCCCGTCAGGATGCCCTTGCGGGAACGGCCGGCGCCCCCCGTCTTGCGGCCCTCGATCGGCATGCGGATGGTGAAGGTGCTGCCCTTGCCGGGCGCACTTTCGAGCGTCAGGCCACCGCCGGCCTCGCTGAGGATGCGCGCGGAAATGGCAAGACCCAGCCCCGTGCCGGCGCTGCGCTGGGCCGTGCTGCCCGTCTGCTCGAACTCCTCGAAGATGCGGGCCTGTTCCTCGGCATTCATCCCTGGTCCCGTATCCGTCACGCGAATGACGACGGCACCGCGATCCAGCGAGGTCTCGAGGAAGACGCCGCCCGTATGCGTGAACTTAACGGCATTGCCGACGACATTGTACAAAACCTGGCGCAGTCGCGGCGCATCGTAGAGCAGAAGCCCCGGCACCTCGGGCGACACGAAGGAGCCGATCTCAATGCCCTTTTCATGGGCGCGCGGCGACAGCATCTCGACGACGCTTTCCAGCATCGGCCGCACCGGCTCTTGCGAGGGGCGAAGCTGGAAGCGGCCGGCCTCGATGGTGGAGAAATCGAGCAGATCGTCGACGAGCTGGACCAGCGCATGGCCGGACTGGCGGATGCCGGCAAGGTAATTCTTCTGCTCGGCGGTCAGCCGGGTCTGGCCGATGAGGTGGGACATGCCGAGAATGCCGGAGAGCGGCGTGCGGATCTCATGGCTGACGGTAGCCAGCAGGCGCGACTTGGCGGCGCTTGCCGCTTCCGCGCGCTGGCGGGCACGTTCGCGCTCGCTTTCGGCGCAGCGTTCCTCCGTCACGTCGCGAGCGATGGAGTGCACGACGAGTTCGCCCGAGGCGGGATCGCGCACGGTGACATCGTGCCAGGAATAGATGCGCCTGCCCGTCGGGCCTTCGACATCGACATCGTAGCGATGCGCGCTGGCCTGCGAGCGGAAGGTTAGGCCGAGCGCCTCGCAGGTCTTGCCTTCGACCTCCGCGATACCCGTCAGTTCGCCGAGCACGGCATTGGCGCTGAGGATGCGGCCGTCCAGCGCGCGCATGACCACGATATCGCCGAGCACGTCATGGATCGCCGAGAGGATTTCCGAGGTCTCGCTACGCTCCCAGGAACGATCGTCGGCGGCTTCGATACCGGCTGCCGGCTGGCGCGACCGGAACAGGATGGCAGCACCGGCAATGCCCGCAAGGCCAAGGCCGGCGGCGGCGGCGTAGAACCCGGCGGCCATACCCGTTGCGAGCGCCAGCACCGCCAGAAAGAGACCGAGACCGGCAATGGCGCTGCGGAGCGCCGCATGGCTTTCACGCCTCGGCACAGGCGCGACCTTGCCTGCATCAGGGAAGCCGGAATCGCGCGCCGCCGCCCTTTTGGAACGGGCGCGGGCGGAACGAGGCGGCTCATCGGCAAATTCGGCCTTGAGCCGGTTCTGTAGCTTGACGGGTTCGCTCATGACGATCCGCTTAGCACGCGGACCGTTCAAATCGGCTTCAGCAAGTCGATAAAAATTTATCGATCCCGGCGGCGCAGCAGGAGTAGCTCGTCGAGGATGACGAGACCGGCCCCGATGGTGATGAAACTGTCGGCAAGGTTGAAGACCGCAAAGGACCACGTCTGCGTATAGAAGAGGATGTAGTCGATGACGTAGCCGAACAGCGCCCGGTCGATGAGGTTGCCGAAGGCGCCGGCGATGATGAAGGCATAGCCGGCATGGGCAAAGCCGCGTTCCTTCGGCGTCTGGCGCCAGAGCCAGATGACGAAGCCGACGACGAAGAGCCGGAGCGTGACGATGAACCAGCCCTCCATGCCCGACAGCATGGAGAAGGCGACGCCGTAGTTGTAGGTGCGGTAAAGCGCCAGCATCGGCACGACACCCACCGCCTCCTGGAAGGGAAGCCAGGCCTCGACGGCGAATTTCACCGCCTGATCGAGCAGCAGCGCCAGCACGATGAGGACGACGACCGGCAGCGGCCGGGAGAAAAGCGGAACGCGATCGTTCATGCACGCTCGTCCAGCGTCAGGAGGTGGCGGCGGGCCTCGAAGAGCATGATGCCGGTGGCGATGGCGAGATTCAGCGAATCCGCGCGGCCGGCCTGCGGGATGCGGGCGAGCGCATTGGCTTCGCGCGCCAGTTCTTCCGGCAAGCCCGCCTGCTCGTTGCCCATCAGCAGCACGACCGGCTTCTTGCGATAGTCGATGGTCCGATAGTCGACCGCGCCGGCAAGGTGGGTCGCGACGAGCGAAACGCCCGCCGTCTTTTTCCAGGCGAGGAAATCGGCAACGTTCGTCCTGACCAGCGGTACGGCGAAGACCGAGCCCATGGTGGCGCGCACGGTTTCCATCGAGAACGGATCGGTCGTCTCGCCGACGAGGATGACGCCACTGGCCCCGGCCGCATCCGCCGTGCGGATGATCGTGCCGAGATTGCCGGGATCGCGCACGCGATCGAGCGCGACATAGGTCTCGCCGGTCTTCGGTCTCAGGTCCTTCAGGCCGGTCCAGCGCTGCGTGAAAATGCCGACGACCATCTGCGGATTGTCGCGCCGGGTGATCGAGGACAGCACCTTTTCGCTGACCTCCAGAACAAGCCCGCCGCGCACGAAGGTCTTCTTGGCGACCTGTTCGACCTGCGGCTTGTCCTTGACGTTCTTGGCATAGACCAGCGTCTTGATCTCGAAGCCGAGTTCCAGCGCGTCGATCACCAGCTTCAGGCCTTCCGCCATGAAGCTCTTCGTCTCGTCGCGCTCCTTCTTGTTCGAGAGCGCCTTGATGTCCTTGATGATCGGGTTGGAGAGGCTCGTGACCTCCTTCACCTGCCCGACGCGGCGGGCCCCAGGCTGTTCGTGGCTCATGCGCTGATCCATCGGCTGAAGAGGGATGTAGAGAGCGCGCGACCGGCATCGCCGCCGTCCGGGCCGCTCTCACGGATGACAAGCTCGCCCGATTCCACCGTACCGCCAAGGCCGCGCATGGTTTCGCGCATCAGCTCGTGGATGGAATAGAAGCTCGCGCGGATCGAATAGGCCGTGAGCACGAGGCCGACGGCCTTGGGCGAGAGAATTTCCCGGCAGACATCCAGCATCAGCGGCAGGTGGTCGAACAGGTGCCAGACCTCGCCGTTCGGGCCGCGGCCGAATTTCGGCGGGTCGGTGAGGATGATGTCGTACTTGCTGCCGCGGCGTTCCTCGCGCTGGATGAACTTCATGGCGTCTTCGCAGATCCAGCGGATCGGCAGCTTTTCCATGCGGCCGAGCGCCTGGTTCTCGCGCGCCCAGCCGATCGCCTTCTTCGATGCGTCGACATGGGTGACTTCCGCCCCGGCGCTTGCCGCGACCAGCGAGGCGACGCCGGTATAGCCGAACAGGTTCAGCACCTTGAGCGGGCGGCCCGCGGTCTCGACCTGCTCCTTCATCCAGCTCCAATGGGCGAGCTGTTCGGGGAAAACGCCGACATGGCGGAAGGCGGTGAAGCGGCCGTGGAAATCGACGCCGAGCAGCTGCATCGGCCAGGTTTCGCCGAGCGCCGCCTTGGGGAACTTCCAGCGCCCCATGCCGTCCTCGTCCGTATCACCGGTGAAGATCGCATCGGCCTTGTCCCACACGGCGGGCTGGCTGCGCTGCCAGAGCGCCTGCGCTTCCGGCCGCACGATGCGGTAGGGGCCATATTGTTCGAGCTTTTCACCCGCGCCGCTGTCTATCAGGCGGTACTGGTCGGACCCTGCGGTCTCCAGGATCACCGGCACGCGCTCGGCCGGCTTCTCGCCCTCGCGGCGCATCAGCGGGCGCGCGGGAGCTTCGGGGGCCGGGCGCGGCTCCTTCCTGGGGGCCGGCGCTTTCGCGGCCGGAGGCCTTGGCGCGTGCGCCTTCATGGGCGCGTGCGCTTTGGCGGGCGTTGCGGCGCCGCTCTTCGGCCGGCGATGTCTGTCCTTCACGATCGATCATCCGTCGTCGGTTGAAACCTGCCGGCAGCGCCGGAAAACGAGCGGTCCATACCATCCCTCCCCCACTTGGCAAAGCGCTTTCCGATTGCGATAGTTTGGAACAGCTCCAGGGAGGATCGATCATGGACATGTCCGGCGAAGAACGTATTGCTGCCCCGCGCGAGGCCGTCTGGGCCGCGCTCAACGATCCCGAGATCCTGAAAGCCTGCATTCCGGGCTGTCAGTCGCTCACGATGAAGTCCCCGACCGAGCTGGAGGCAACCGTCAAGATCAAGATCGGCCCGGTCTCCGCCACCTTCAACGGCGAGGTGACGCTATCGAATCTCAACCCGCCGGAAGGCTACACGATTTCCGGCGAGGGCAAGGGGGGCATTGCGGGCTTTGCCAAGGGCGGCGCCGACGTGCGGCTGAGTGAAGACGGCGGCGACACGATCCTTGCCTACGACGTGAAGGCGCAGATCGGCGGCAAGCTCGCCCAGCTCGGCTCACGACTGATCGATTCGACGTCGAAAAAGCTGGCCGCGCAATTCTTCACCGATCTCGGCGCAAGACTGAACGGCGGCTCGGCCTGAAGCAGGTCGCGCCTTGCCGACGACACGCGAAAAATCAAATAGCTGAAGCGTAGCGGGGAGGATCGCGACGCGCTTCAGTTCAGCTTCCCGGAAACCGGCACGACGGCCTGCGAGACGATCGCCTCGGCGCGGGTGCGGTGCTTTTCCGCCTCGCTGTGCCACTTGACGGCTTCATTCGCCTCGATGCGGGCGCGCTTGCGGTGTTTGCCCTGGGCAAACCAGGTGGCGAGCGAGCCGAGGACGAGACCGAAGATCGTTGCGAGGAAGAGATAGACGAAGAAGGGCGCGGTCATGGAGAGCACGCTGTCTTCCGGCCGGAACGGATTGAGCGCGAGCGTCACCGACTGTCGATTCGCCACCGACAGCACGATCAGCACGATGCCGACCGGAATGAGCACGAGGACGTTGATTACTCTCTTGATCATGGCGTCACCTTATCTGTGGCGCGAGGCGCCGGCAGGGCGCCCTACCGCTGCTCCACGCAATTCCGGGCGCAGAACCGCTTTACACTCTTGCTGGAACTGCTTCAATCGTCCTGGTCGGCCTGGCCGGGGTTGAGGCGTTCGCGCAGCTCCTTGCCGGTCTTGAAGAACGGGACCCACTTCTCCTCGACGAAGACCGCATCGCCCGTGCGCGGATTGCGGCCCGAGCGGGAGGGGCGGTTCTTGACGGAGAAGGCGCCGAAGCCGCGCAGCTCGACCCGGTTTCCGGCGGCAAGCGCGTCGGTGATCTCGTCGAGCACCGCATTGACGATGTTCTCGACGTCGCGGTGATAGAGGTGAGGATTGCGCGCGGCGACAATCTGAACCAGTTCCGACTTGATCACTGTATCCCCCTCAAAAATTCTTGTTTTTCAATCATGATCAACCTGCCAAACCGAGACCAGACCGTCAAGAAACAACTTTTGGCCAGCCAGTTTTTCGATCGTCGGTTGAAGGTCGAAAAACTGGCCGAGAACGGAACGGGCAAGGTCCTGCGTGCTGGCGCCCAACCACGGGAAAAGGGATCTTTTCGGCGCATCGTAGTCGATGAAGAGCAGGTCGGCAGGAACCTTCCGCTCGTCCAGATAAGCGCGGATGGCCTCCGGCCCGCCCAGCGTGTCGACCAGCTTGGCGGCGAGCGCCTGACGGCCGGTGAAGATGCTGCCGTCGGCAAGGCGCAAGACCTCGGCGCGCGGCAGCTTGCGGCGCTCGGCGACGAGATCGACGAACCAGTCATAGCTGTCCATCACCATGGCGCGGATCATCGTCTTGGCCTCTTCGCTCGCCGGGTGGAAGGGCGAAGGCTCGGCCTTCAGCGGCGCGGATTTGATTTCCTCGAGGGAGACGCCGACCTTGTCCATCAATTCCTTCAGCTGCGGATACTGGAAGATGACGCCGATCGAACCGGTGATCGAGCTTTCGCCCGCGATGATCGTGTCGCCGGCCGTCGCGATCATGTAGCCGGCGGAAGCGGCAAGCGTGCGCACGTCCGAGACGACGGGCTTCTTCTCCGCCACCTTGCGCAGCGCCTTGAAGATCACCTCGCCGCCGTAAGTGGTGCCGCCGGGAGAGGAAATCGTCACGACGAGCGCCTTCACCCGGTCGTTGCGGGCGATGCGGTCGAGACGCTGCAGAAGCTCCGTGTCGTCCTGGATGATGCCGGAGATCTTTACCCTTGCAATATGATCGACCGGCGCGGTGCCCGACCATTGCCAGCTGGCGGCGGCAAAAATGGCGAGGAGCGCGACCAGGATGGCCGCGATGCGCCAGAAGGTGAGCTTGCGGCGCAGTTGCCGGCGGTCGGTGATGGCGGATTGATCCATTCCCAGTCCTCGATGCTTGCGGTCACCTTGTACCAGGTGGCTTGCGGAAGGCCCTACCGATATGGCATTCCCCGTACAAATGGCAAATCGTCGCTGAACTTTCTTGGACATCCATTGTTTGTTCAGGAATAATCGCCATATGCGGCCCGTTATGATTGCGGCCAGGCATGTGAACGACGAAAGCCGGGGCCGAAAATTCAAGCAGGCATTATGCTGGACAGCGTGACAGAAGCACCGACAGGTGCACCGGGCATGGGCGTTTCTCCCGAGGCTTACCGCCTCGCGACGCGCCATTCCGCGCGCGTACGCTTCCTGAAGATCGCCCTGCCGGTCATCGCCCTCATCATCGGCGCGATCTTTGCGGTCGTCTCCATCGTGCGCACCTATGTTCCCTCCGATCTGCAGGTCGAAAGCGCCACCATCGAGGATGGCAAGATCGTGATGCGCTATCCCGCCATCGCCGGCCGCAACAATGACGGCATCAGCTACTCGATGAAGGCCGAACGGGCGCTGCAGGACATGAAGCAGCCCGACGTCATCACGCTCGAGAACATCACGGCGAAGATGCCGGTCAACGAGACGACGATTGCCGAAGTCGTCGCCAAGACAGGCGTCTACGACCGCGGCCGCAACCTGCTCGACATGCTTGCGCCCTTTACCATCAATCTCAATACCGGCCTCGAGGCGGCCTTCCGCTCGGCCCATCTTGACATCAACGGCGGAACCATGTCGACGGACGAGCCCGTTTCAATCCGTTCGTCCGCCGCATCCATTGTTGCGCAGTCGCTGCGAATGACGGATAAAGGCAAGGTCGTCGTCTTTGAAGGCAAGGTCGTCGTGGACGTCAACCCTGCCACCATCCGCAACCGAGAAAAGTAAGAGCGCCATGTTCGCCACTCTCTCCGCCCCCGCTCGGGCCGCCAGCGTTTTCGTTTTTGCTGCGGGCCTCGCGCTTGCAGCAGGCTCCGCCTCCGCCCAGCAGACGTCGAGCCGCATGCAGGGCATGGAGCTGTCGAACGATCAGCCGATCCAGATCCAGAGCGACAAGCTGGAGATTCGCGACCAGGAGAGCCAGGCGGAATTCACCGGCAACGTTAAGGTCGTGCAGGGCACGACGACGCTGCAGGCCGGCAGGATGGTCGTCTACTACAAATCCGGCGGCGGCTCGGTTGCCAGCGGCGATGCCGATATCGAGAAGATCGACGTCTTCGACAAGGTTTACCTGAAGTCGCAGACCCAGGAAGCGACCGCCGATACCGGCACGTTCAACATGGTCAACGAGACGCTGCTGCTGAAGGGCAAGAAGGTCGTGCTGTCCGAAGGCGAAAACGTCTTCGTCGGCTGCCAGCTCCAGGTGGCCATGCGCACCGGCGAGGCCAAGCTCGATGCCTGTGGCGGCCGCGTCATGATCCAGCTCGACCCCAAATCCCGCAAACAAACGAACTGAAACAGCTTCCCTGGTGTCTTCTTCCCTGCTCACCCGCCTGACGCGCCGCCCGAAAAAGGCCGTGCACGAGCCGCAGCGCAGCGCCGATCTCTCGCGCTACGAAGGCACCCTCATTGCCCGCGGCCTGACGAAGACCTATCGCGACCGCCGCGTCGTCAACGGCGCCTCGCTCGTCGTGCGTCGCGGCGAGGCTGTCGGCCTGCTCGGCCCCAACGGTGCGGGCAAGACGACCTGTTTCTACATGATCACCGGTCTGGTGCCTGTCGACGAGGGCACGATCGAAATCAACGGCCATGACGTCACCACCATGCCGATGTATCGCCGCGCCCGTCTCGGCGTCGGGTACCTGCCGCAGGAAGCCTCGATTTTCCGGGGCCTGACGGTGGAGGAAAACATCCGCGCGGTGCTGGAAGTGCACGACAAGAACAAGGTGCAGCGCGAGCAGAAGCTTGACAGCCTCCTGGCCGAATTCTCGATAGCGCATCTCAGAAAGTCGCCGGCCGTGGCGCTTTCGGGCGGTGAACGCCGCCGGCTCGAAATCGCCCGTGCGCTGGCCACGGACCCGACCTTCATGCTGCTCGACGAGCCCTTTGCCGGCGTCGACCCGATCTCGGTTGCCGACATCCAGGCGCTGGTGCGCCACCTCACCTCGCGCGGGATCGGCGTGCTCATCACCGACCACAATGTGCGCGAGACGCTCGGCCTCATCGACCGCGCCTACATCATTCACGCTGGCGAAGTTCTGACCCATGGCCGGGCAAACGACATCGTCAACAATGCGGATGTACGCCGCCTCTATCTCGGCGACAATTTCAGCCTCTAGGGCCGTGCCTGCGCCAGAGCGCCGCGATCTTCACCAAGTTCACGGCGGCGACTTGACCAAACTCCTCAAAAAAGCAATTTTCGGGCCAGTTGGAGCTTGCTGCCTCGCCACGATGGCCGAGGGTGGCTTTTCCCGGGAGTAGAGCGTTCCGCATGGCACTCGCAGCCGGCCTTTTCCTGCGCCAAAGCCAGTCGCTGGTCATGACCCCGCAGCTCATGCAGTCGATCCAGCTTCTGCAGATGACGCATGTCGAGCTCACCCAATTCATCGAACAGGAACTCGAGAAGAATCCGCTGCTCGAAATCGCCGCCAGCGACGACGGCGTGCGCGACCACGTCCCTGACCCGGATGAGCATTTTACGGGCGGCGACGAGCGCGTGCCTGCCGAACGGGCGGGCGCCGACGAAGGCTTTCAGCCGGACCTCTACGATTCGGCCACCGCCGATACGGCCGGCAACACATCCGATGTTTTCGACGGCGGTTTCGACAACGTGTTTCCCGACGATGCCGGCCCGCGGGCGGCGGATGCGCCGGAGCTCCTCGGCCAATGGAAGTCCATGCCCGGCGGCGGCGAGGATGGCGAGGGCTACGACCTCGACGCCTTCGTCGCGAGCCGCAAGACATTGCGCGATGTGCTCAACGAGCAGGTCCCCTTCGCTCTCTCCGACCCGATCGACCGGCTGATCGCCCAGCACCTCATCGACCAGCTTGACGAGGCCGGATATCTCCAGGGCAGCACCGCCGACACGGCGATGCGCCTCGGCAAGCCCGTTCCCGACATCGAGCGCGTGCTCGCCCGCCTCCAGGAGCTGGACCCGCCCGGCGTCTTTGCCCGCTCGCTCAGTGAATGCCTCGCCATCCAGCTCAAGGCCCTTGATCGCCTCGACCCGGCCATGGCCGCGCTGATCGACAATCTCGAACTGCTCGCCCGGCGCGATTTCGCGACGCTGAAGAAGCTCTGCGGCGTGGGCGAGGAAGACCTTCTCGACATGCTGGCGGAAATCCGCAAGCTCGATCCCAAGCCCGGCACTCGCTACGAGACGAGCGGCGCGGAGGCCGTGGTACCGGATATCATCGTGCATGCCGCGCCGGATGGCAGCTGGCATGTCGAGCTCAATGCCGACACCCTGCCGCGGGTGCTCGTCAACCGCGACTACTATGCCGCTGTCTCCAGCCGCACCGGCCGCGGCAGCGCGGACCACGGCTTCCTGAACGAGTGCCTCCAGACGGCCAACTGGCTGACGCGAAGCCTCGACCAGCGCGCCCGCACCATCATGAAGGTGGCGAGCGAGATCGTGCGCCAGCAGGACGCCTTTCTGATGAACGGGGTCGATCACCTGCGCCCGCTGAACCTGAAGACGGTTGCCGAGGCGATCAAGATGCACGAATCGACCGTCAGCCGCGTCACCTCGAACAAGTACATGCTGACGCCGCGCGGCCTGTTCGAGCTCAAGTATTTCTTTACCGTCTCGATCGGATCGGCGGAGGGCGGCGATTCCCATTCGGCGGAATCCGTACGTCACCGCATCCGCACGATGATCGCGCAGGAATCGTCCGATTCGGTGCTCTCCGATGACGACATCGTCGATGCGTTGCGCAAGGGCGGCGTCGAGCTTGCACGCCGGACGGTAGCCAAGTACCGCGAGGCGATGAACATCCCCTCTTCCGTGCAGCGTCGCCGCGAAAAACGGGCGCATGCCAAAGCGGCGCTTTCGTGACACAAAGCCGGGGAAAGCCGCGTTTGCGCGCCCGAGAAGTTAACGATCGCTAAACCCACCGATTGACTTCGCCACCGGGACGGGCTAATTCGCGCCCCGATCCTGAAGACAAGGCAGGCCGGACACCCAGAAATATCCCCGCTTTTGTACCGTATGCGACGCAATGCCCATCGCATGCTTGAAAGGCTTGGAACAAGGGTGAGGTTGGAATAGACTGTTGCACGCAAACCACGAACGAGAGGAAACCTCCATGAGTGTGCGTGTATCCGGTAAACATATGGAAATCGGCGAAACCTTCCGTCAGCGCATTGAAGAGCAGGTGGGAGAGGCCGTAACCAAGTATTTTGACGGAGGATTTTCGAGCCAGGTCATCGTACAGAAAGCGGGATCGCGCTACAGCGCAGACTGCAAGATCCATCTGGATACGGGCATGGCCTTGCAGGCAAATGGCGAAGCAAATGATCCCCAGGCAGCCTTCCAATCGGCTTCCGAACGGATCGAGAAACGCCTGCGCCGCTACAAGCGCAAACTCAAGGCACACCACAACGGCAATGGGCAGGACGCCTTTGCGGAAGTGGCCTATGCGGTGATGGACTCGGTCCCCGACGAAGACGATGAGCTTCCCGAGGATTACGCGCCGACCATCGTTGCGGAAAGCACGAAGCAGCTCCGGACGATGTCCGTGGCGAGCGCCGTCATGGCGCTCGACATGACGGACGACCCGGTCCTACTCTTCCGCAGCGCCGGATCGGAACAACTCAATATCGTCTACCGACGCAACGACGGCAATATTGGCTGGATCGACGCAGCCAATATCAAAAGCTGAGTGACGGGATCGTGGTGCCGGAAACCGGCACCACGTTTCTTCAACCCCTTCACCCAGCGCACGAGGACAAGAGCATGGCATTGGCAGGTTTGCTGCAGCAAAGTGCGATTATTCCGGCGATGAAGGCCAATTCCAAGAAGCAATTGCTTCAGGAGCTGGCAACAAAAGCGGCAAAGATCACCGGAATTCCGGAGCGTGAGATCTTCGACGTCATCCTTCAGCGCGAGCGGCTCGGCTCCACCGGCGTGGGCAATGGCATCGCCATCCCGCACGGCAAGCTGAAGGAGCTTTCGCAGATCACCGGCCTCTTCGCGAGGCTCGAGACTCCCGTTGACTTCGAGGCGCTGGACGACCAACCGGTCGACCTCGTCTTCCTGCTCCTGGCGCCGGAAGGCGCCGGTGCGGATCATTTGAAGGCCCTCTCCCGCATCGCCCGCGTGCTGCGCGACCCTGCAATGGTCGCAAAGCTGCGTGCCTCGGACAGCGAGAGCGCGGTCTACGCCTGCCTCAGCGAGGAACAGGCATCCAACGCGGCCTGAGGCCGCGCTCGGGGCACATACCGATTGCAGATCGAAACCGCCGCGGACAGATGTCCTGCGGCGGTTTCCGTTTGGCCGATCATGAAAAGAACTGTGGCAGCGTGGCCGCGAGCATTGCAGCGCCCGAGGCCGTCAGAAGCCCGAGCACGATGCGCCGGAAAGTCGCTTCGCTGATCCCAATGTAAATGCGGCTGCCCAGCAGCGTCGGCAGCAGCATGGCCGCGGCGACGACAGCGAACATCGGAACCATCTCGACCTTGACCACGCCGGTGGCAAGATAGATCGCCATGGTGACGCCAAGCGTCGCCAGATTGAAATTCTGGACGACCGTGCGCTGGGTGTTCTTGTCCATCTGCCGCAAGGTGCACCAGAGCGTTGGTACCGGCCCGGCGAAACCGCCAAGTCCCGCCATGACGCCGCCGATCAACCCGGCCGCGCCATCGGCCAGCCGGCCACCGAAGCGGATAGGCGGTGGCGAGCGCGAAAACAGCATGATCGGGCACCAGACGACCAGCAGCAGGCCGAGCATGGTCTTGAAAAGACGGGCATCGAGAAGCGGCAGGACCGCCACCCCGATCGGAATGCCGGCAAGACCACCGACGAGGAAAGGCAGGAGAACCGGAACCGCGAAGCCGCGCCGGACGGAGAACGCGCCGACAAGCTGACCTGTGAACGCTCCAAAGACCAGAAGCACCACAGCCAGCTCCGGTTCGACCGTCCAGGCCCAGAAGGACATGGCGACGAGGCTGAAGGCGAAGCCGGACAATCCCTGCACGAAACCCGCGACGATTGCGCCGAGTGCAATGATCCACACGGCTTCCGGCAAGGAGCTTCCTTTCGGATGGAGGATAAATGCCGATCGTCATCGGCCGGGGCGGGCATACGCGCTTGGGAGAATGCCGCACGAAGAAAGGCAGGGCAAGAAAACGCCCGCATCATTTCGGTTGCGGGCGTCTTGATCTTCGATGGCTGGTCGCGGTCAGGCCTGTGCGGTGGTTGCCTCGTCGACGGTAACCTTCGGACCGCCCTTGGAGACGCCGACCATGGCGGGCCGCAGCACGCGCTCGCCGATCACGTATCCAGCCTGCACGACCTGGACCACGGTGTTGTTGGCGACATCCGCGTTCGGCACTTCAAACATGGCCTGATGGAAATTCGGGTCGAACTTCCCGCCCATCGGATCGAGCTTGCGCACGCCGTGGCGCTCGAGCGCCGTGAGCATGGAACGCTCGGTC
Organism: Shinella sp.; assembly: GCF_049651085.1. Taxonomy (GTDB): domain Bacteria; phylum Pseudomonadota; class Alphaproteobacteria; order Rhizobiales; family Rhizobiaceae; genus Shinella. The sequence continues at coordinate 265,419 of NZ_JBASBL010000009.1, read as the reverse complement.
ATCTCGACGCCTTCGGCCAGCGCCTTCAGGCCGGCATCCCCGCCTTCAAGGGCATCGGCCGGAATGGCGTCGAGCGCACGGCGCAGGTTGTCGGACACGCCGAGCATGTCGCGCGCAAAACCGGCGACGGAATAGGACTTGGCATCGGCCACGTCCCGTTCGGTGCGGCGGCGCAGGTTGTCCATCTCCGCGGCAAGGCGCAGATACCTGTCCTTGAGGTCGGCATTCTCGGCCTTGAGCACCTCGACCGGATCGGGCTCGGCGGGAACTTCGGCTTCGACGGCAGCATCCTGCGATGCGTATGCTTCAGCGGCGACCTTGTTGTCCACCGCTTCGTCAGATCCGTGTTTTTTGCTCTCGTCGGTCATGACGTACTCCGAATTGCAGATTTAAGGGTTGCGCCCGATATCGAGCTTCGAGCCTGAAAAATCAAGGGCTGACGGCCGGAATGCCGGCTAAAGCGCGTCGCGATCGTTCAGATCGCCTCGCTTCACGGCCTTGCCGCAGATCGATATCGCCAAACCGGTGCATGCTTTTGCGCGCCATGCTTCAGCGCGAAAGCCGCGACATCAACTGGGCCGTATAGTCCACCATGGGCACGATACGGGAATAGTTGAGGCGGGTGGGCCCGATGACGCCGACGGCGCCGACGATCTTCTCGTCGCTGTCCCGATAGGGTGCGACGATGAGCGAGGAACCGGAGAGCGAGAAGAGCTTGTTCTCCGAACCGATGAAGATGCGCACGCCCGGCCCCGTCTCGGCAAGGTTCAGGAGTTCGATCAGGCTGTCCTTGCGCTCCAGGTCGTCGAACAGCATGCGCAGGCGATCGATATCCTCGGCGCCCGCAAGACCTTCCAGCAGGTTCGCCCGGCCGCGCACGATGAGACGCGTCGGCTTCGCGTCGTCGAAGCCGCCGGACCAGACGGCCAGCCCGCGCTCCACGAGGTCCTGCGACAGTTTGTCGAGCGCGCTGCTGATCTCGCCGCGCAGATGCTCGAGCTGGGCGCGCGCCTCGATCAGCGTGCTGCCGCCAAGATGCGCATTGAGAAAATTGGCAGCCTCGGTGAGCTGCGAACTGGTGACGCCTGCCGGCAGCTCGATGATGCGGTTTTCCACCTGGTCGTGATCCCCGACGAGCACGACCAGCGCCTTGGTCGGTTCCAGGCGGATGAATTCGACATGCTTCAGCACGGCATCGTTCTTGGTGGTGATGACGAGACCCGCGCCGCGCGACATGCCGGAGAGCGCCTGGCTCGCCTCGTTCATCATGGTTTCGACAGCCGAATACTTCTCGCCGTGCGGGCGGACATGCCGCTCGATCGAGGCCCGGTCCTCCGCCGAAATGTTGCCGACCTGCATGAAGGCATCGACGAAGAACCGCAGGCCCAGCTGCGTCGGCAGGCGGCCGGCGCTGATATGCGGCGAATAGATGAGGCCAAGCTCTTCCAGATCGCTCATCACATTGCGCACGGAGGCCGGCGAGAGCGACATGGGCAGGATGCGCGACAGGTTGCGCGAACCGAGGGGTTCGCCGCTTTCCAGATAGCTTTCCACGATGCGGCGGAAGATTTCGCCTGAACGCTCGTCGAGCGCCGCCTGGCTGTCAGGACCCGGAGATATCTTCAAAACCATCTTTCCGCTGCAACCCTGTTATCCAATTGGAATATAGTGATTTCGCAGGCTAGCGCAAAACGGATTTTCCCGCACGCGATACCGGGAGACGCGCGACAAGGTTTTTCGTGCGCAACCGCGTCAGGACAAAAGACCCGCCGCATCGCCATTCCCTCGCCCGGCGAACTGGTCTAAAGCACTCCCACATATCTTAATGAGGAGTTCGCAATGCGGCCGTCCGGCAGAAAAACCGATCAGATGCGCAAGGTTTCCTTCGAGCGCAACATTTCCAAACATGCCGAAGGCTCTTGTCTCGTCAAGTTCGGCGACACGCATGTGCTCGTGACGGCAAGCCTCGAAGACAAGACGCCGCCGTGGCTGCGCAACAGCGGCAAGGGCTGGGTCACCGCCGAATACGGCATGCTGCCCCGCGCCACCGGCGACCGCATGCGCCGTGAGGCCGCCGCCGGCAAGCAGGGCGGACGCACGCAGGAAATCCAGCGCCTCATCGGCCGCTCGCTGCGAGCCGTCGTCGATCTCGAAGCGCTCGGCGAACGTCAGATCACCGTCGACTGCGACGTCATCCAGGCCGACGGCGGCACCCGCACGGCCGCCATTACCGGCGCCTTTGTCGCCCTTCACGACTGCCTGAAGTGGATGGAAGCCCGCAACATGATCAAGGTCGAGAAGGTCCTGAAGGACCATGTCGCCGCGATCTCCTGCGGCATCTTCGCCAGCCAGTCGGTCATCGACCTCGACTATCTGGAAGATTCCGCCGCCGAGACCGACGCCAACTTCGTCATGACCGGCTCGGGCGGCATCGTTGAAATCCAGGGCACCGCCGAAGGCAAGCCGTTCACGGAGGAGGAGTTCTCCAGCCTGATGGCGCTTGCCCGCGCCGGCATTGCCGACCTCGTGGCCATGCAGAAGCAGGCGATCGCCTGAGACAAGGCTTTCCCATGACCGCCGCGATCGAAGGTGTCCTCGAAACCGCACTCTACGCGGACGACCTCGACGCGGCGGAAGCCTTCTACGCCGGCATTCTGGGGCTGGAAAAGATCACGCGGCAGGCCAACCGCCACGTCTTCTTTCGCTGCGGCCCCGGGGTTCTCCTGATCTTCAACCCGCAGGAGACCGCCGTGCCGCCCCCGCCGCATGCGTTTCCCGTGCCTGTGCACGGCACAAGCGGCCCGGGCCATGTCTGTTTCCGCGTGCCGGGGCCAGAGCTTGATTTCTGGGTGAAAAAGCTCGAAGAAGCCGGCATCGCCATCGAAGCGGACTTCCGCTGGCCGAGCGGCGCCCGTTCCATCTATTTCCGCGACCCCGCCGGCAACAGCCTGGAATGCGCCGAGCCGGGCCTCTGGAACATCTCTTAAGGACCATCATGCGCAAGCTCGACACCAAGACGATCGTCGTCGCCAGTCACAATGCCGGAAAGATCCGCGAGATCGAAGACCTGATCAGCCCCTTCGGCTTTTCCGCCAGGTCGGCGGCGGAACTGAATTTCGCGGAACCGGACGAGACCGGCACGACCTTCGAGGAGAACGCGGCGATCAAGGCGCTTGCCTCGGCCAAGGCTTCCGGCCTGCCGGCCCTGTCCGACGATTCCGGCCTCGCCATCGATGCGCTGGGCGGCGCGCCGGGCGTCTACACGGCCAACTGGGCGGAGACGGAAGACGGCACGCGCGACTTCGCCATGGCCATGGAGAAGGTCGAGACGGCGCTGGCCGACAAGGGCGCGACCGAGACGAAGGACCGCACCGCGCGCTTCGTCTCCGTTCTCTGCCTTGCCTGGCCGGATGGTCACACCGAGCTTTTCCGCGGCGAGGTGGAAGGCCATGTCGTCTGGCCGCCGCGCGGCGGCCAGGGCTTCGGCTATGATCCCGTTTTCCAGCCGGAAGGCTATGAGACGACCTTCGGCGAGATGAGCGCCGAGGAAAAGCACGGCTGGAAGCCGGGCGATGCGAACGCCCTGTCGCACCGCGCGCGCGCCTTCAAGCTTTTCGTCGAAACCTGCCTGAAGGCCTGAGGCGCGATGACGGCGGTGCCCTTCGATATGCGGCCGAACTTTACGCCGGATCTCTCCGATCCCGGCTTCGGCATCTATGTGCACTGGCCGTTCTGTGCCGCCAAATGCCCCTATTGCGACTTCAACAGCCATGTGCGCCACCAGCCGGTCGACCAGCCGCGCTTCGTGCAGGCCTTCCTGAAGGAAATGGCGACCATGCGCCGGCTCACCGGCTCGCGCAGCGTCACCAGCATCTTCATGGGCGGCGGCACGCCATCGCTGATGGCGCCCGAGACGGTGGACGCGATCCTCAACGGCATTGCCCGCCACTGGCATGTGCCTGACGGCATCGAGATCACCATGGAGGCGAACCCCTCCAGCGTCGAGGCGGAACGTTTCCGCGGATACCGCGCCGCCGGCGTCAACCGCGTCTCGCTCGGCGTGCAGGCGCTGAACGACCGCGACCTGAAATTCCTCGGCCGGCTGCACGATGTCGCGGACGCGCTGAAGGCGATACGCCTGGCGCGCGACATCTTCCCGCGCATGTCCTTCGACCTCATCTATGCCCGCCCGAACCAGACGGTGGAGGAATGGGACCGCGAACTGAAGGAGGCGGTCTCCTATGCCGTCGACCACCTTTCGCTCTACCAGCTCACCATCGAGGAGGGCACGCCCTTCTACGGCCTTGCCAAGGCCGGCAAGCTGATCGTACCGGACGGCGAGCACTCGGCCGTGCTCTACGAGGCGACGCAGGAGATCACCGAGCGCGAGGGCATGCCCGCCTACGAGGTTTCCAACCATGCAAGGCCGGGCTCCGAGAGCCGCCACAACCTCACCTACTGGCGCTATGGCGACTATGTCGGCATCGGCCCCGGCGCCCATGGCCGCCTCTCCACGGGCGGCGCCAGGATCGCGACGGCCACCGAACGGCGGCCGGAAGGCTGGCTCAGTCTCGTGGAGGTCGAAGGCCACGGCATGATCGACCAGGAACTCTTGGAGCGCGAGGCGCAGGCGGACGAACTGCTGCTGATGGGCCTGCGCCTGAAGGAGGGCGTCGATCTCGCCCGCTGGCAGTCCCTGTCCGGCCGCGATCTCGATCCCGATCGCGAACAGTTCCTCATTGAACACGGCTTCATCGAGCGGCTCGGCAATTCGCGGCTGCGCTGCACGCCGGCCGGCATGCTGATCCTCGACGCGGTCGTCGCGGATCTCGCCTGCTGACACAGGCGGGCCGAGCAACCGTCGTCTTCCCATCGCTATCCTCAAAAGCCGACCGTCGATGGCGGTGAGCCCGACGACGTGTCGCCGCGGCCTGCCTGCTCGATCGTCTATCCGTCCGGTGCGTCCGGAGCGGCGCGCGGTCACCGCGCTCCGGCAATGGCTGATGCAGGAAACGCGCAGTAGGCTGAAACTGAAAAAGGGGCCTGACGGCCCCTTTTCCTGAAAGGCCGAGAGGCCTTGCTATTCGTTGATCAGGCGCTTCAGCAGCTCGATCTCGTGACTGAGCTTGGTGTCGCCCGAGATCAGCTCCTCGATCTTGCGCACAGCGTGCAGCACGGTCGTGTGATCGCGTCCGCCGAAGCGGCGGCCGATTTCCGGGAAGGAGCGCGGCGTCAGCGTCTTCGACAGATACATGGCGATCTGGCGCGGCTTGACGATGACGCGCGTGCGGCGGTTCGAGACCAGTTCCTGGCGCGAGACGTTGTAGTGCTTTGCCACCACGCGCTGAATGTCCTCGATGCGCACCCGGCGCGGCTCGCCGGCAGCCACCAGATGGCCGAGCAGCTCATCGACACGCTCGATCGACAGGTTCGGCTCGAAGGAGAGACGGAAGAGCAGCTGGTTGAAGGCGCCTTCCAGCTCGCGGCCGCTGGCGGTGATGCTGCGCGCCACATGGCTCAGGATATCGGCCGGGATATCGAGCGACTGGTCTTCCTGCTGCGCGACCGCAAGGCGGCGCTTGAGGATTTCGAGACGCATTTCGTAGTCCGGCGCTTCCATTTCGATGGCGACGCCACCCTGGAGGCGCGAACGCACGCGCGGGTCGAGCGATTCCAGTTCCCACGGCGCACGGTCAGCGGCGACGACGACCTGCTTGGCGGAATCGAGCAGCATGTTGAGCAGATGGCAGAACTCGTTCTGGATCGAGTTACCCTGCAGGAACTGCATGTCGTCGATGATCAGAAGGTCGATGTTGCGCAGCGTCTCCTTGAGCGACAGCGCATCATTGTCGCGGATCGCCGTTGCGAAACGCCACATGAAATATTCGGCCGTCAGATAGACGACACGCGGGTTGCGGGCGCTCGAAAGGGCCCCGAGCGCGATCGCCTGCAGAAGGTGCGTCTTGCCGAGGCCGACGCTCGAATGGATGAAGAGCGGATTGAAGCGAACGGCGCCGGCGCCGGCTTCCGCGATGGTGCGGGCCGCAGCAAGGGCGACGCGGTTCGACGTGCCCTCGACGAAGGCATCGAACGTATAACGCTGGTCGAGCGGCGAGCCGAAAAGCGGGCCGGCATGCTGGACGCGCGGCTGGGCCGCGGCGGCAACAGATGCAACCGCATTGGCGACCGACTGCGGACCGCCGGTCGAACGGCGCGACTGGGCCTGCGTTGCGGGCTGCTGCTCGCTGACGGCTTCTTCAGCCACGCCGACGCGCACGCCGCGGGTCGCGGTGCGCACCAGGATTTCCACCTTGAGGATCTCGGGATCCTCCTGCTGGAACAGGTTGGTGATGAGGTCGAGATAGCGGTTGTTGATCCAGGACTTCAGGAAGGTCGTCGGCACCGAAAGGCGCACGAGACTCTTGGAAACCGAGTGGACCTTGAGGCGACCGAACCAGCTCGCGAAGACGTCCGGTCCAACCTGCGCCTTGAGGCGCGTACTGACCCGCTCGAAAATCGCCTCCTGCTTCATATCTGATGGAACTCCCGCCGCCGCTTGCACCCCTTCTGATGGGAGCGCCTGTCGTGCATTTTCCCCGTTCGCGAATGCACCAGCCGTTCTGGCCGTATTCATCTGCATCTTGCCGCCTTTCATGCTCTATTCGCCACGTCGGCATTCCTGCCGACGCCTTTCATGTTTGCCATCACCCATCCGTGCCGAGCCATGGCCCGGTATGGGATCTGGTGCCCCGACTGCACTGGCCCCCTACCTCCAGTGCAATCCCTGTTGTTTCAAACACAAGTCGGTTCTGCACGATCCGGCTTCATACCCGATCCCGCGTTCCCGTCTGTGAGCCTCGCCGAGCGCTCCCTCGTCGAGCGTACGGCAGGCATGCCCTCAATCACCCCGGCTGTCCTCACAGCCACACCGGCGCAGCCAAAGGCCACAAAAAGCCATTTCCAGAGTGCCGGAGCACCTGGGGCTAGCTTTACCAGTTTGATGATTTTACGAAGCGGAGCCGCCCCGTTACAGGAGACAAACAACCACCGCTACCTTGTGAGGCAGTTCTTGTCGGTGATCATTTAAGGCTGTGTCCGCGCCCCCTGTGGAAACCATTTAGGCAGGATCAGGTAGCAAGATCAATCACGAATTTTACGCATAATTAAGGGCCGACCGTTGACTCGCGCGCGCCTTCCTGACTCGGAAAAGGCCCGCCTGAGGAGAATCTGTTAGGAATCAATGGCTTTGATTTCGGACCGCTTTCGAAAGCCCCGGAAAACGAAAAAAATAAAAATTCGCTTGACTCAAATTGCCGTCAAACTCCCGTGACGAAAGGATGGCAACGACAGATAACCTCCCGCAAGTAACTGAATTTAAATGATTTTCTCCGTCACTCTTTTGACACGATCGAGCCTTGCGGAATAACCATGGCAGTCACAAAAAAGCAAAGAAAAAGCCCGGCGCAAGCGCCGGGCTTTTTCTAATATTGCATAGCTCGATGGAGGCTATCAGGCCGACATCGTCTTCACGCGGCTCGCAAGACGCGAAACCTTGCGGGATGCTGTGTTGGAATGAAGCACGCCTCTCGTGGCAGCGCGCATCAGTTCCGGCTGGGCAGCCTTCAGAGCGGCGGCAGCAACAGCCTGGTCACCGGAGGCGATTGCCTCTTCGACCTTGCGGATGAAGTTGCGGACGCGCGAGCGGCGCGACTTGTTGACTGCGGTGCGCGCGGCGATCTTGCGGGTCGCCTTCTTTGCCGACGTTGTATTGGCCATGGATGCCTCTCTTCAGAAATCTGACACAAACTCCGCCCTCGCCGTGCCGGGTCACTGCGACCTGTCATCAAAGCAATTCGGGAGCAATATCGGAAAACCTCAGAATTCGGCTTTCCAAACTGTGGGCGGCGTATAGCTGGAAACCGCGAAGACGTCAACGCGGATTCTGCAAGAAACGCCGCCCGGCTGCCCCGAAGCCCCTCAACGGTGGCGGAAGACGGGCTTGCGCTTCTCGATGAAGGCCGCCATGCCCTCCTTCTGGTCCTCCGTGGCGAAGAGCGCATGGAAAAGCTGGCGCTCGGCGCGCATGCCTTCCGACAGCACCGTCTCGTAGGCACGGCTCACCGCTTCCTTGGCCATCATGGCGGCCGGCAGGGAGAAGCTGGCGATCTTCTCCGCCGCCGCCAGGGCCTCCTCCATCAGCTTCTCCGGGGCGACGACACGGGCGACGAGGCCGGAGCGCTCCGCCTCGGCCGCATCCATCATCCGGCCTGTGAGGCACAGGTCCATCGCCTTCGACTTGCCCACTGCCCGCGTCAGGCGCTGCGTGCCGCCCATGCCGGGAATGACGCCGAGCGTGATTTCCGGCTGACCGAACTTTGCCGTTTCCGACGCGATGATGAAATCGCACATCATGGCCAGCTCGCAGCCACCGCCGAGCGCAAAGCCGCTGACGGCAGCGATCATCGGCTTGCGGCTGCCGGCGACGTCATCCCAGCCGGCGGCAAGGTCCTCGACCATGGCCTCGGCAAAGCCATAGGGCTGCATTTCCTTGATATCGGCGCCAGCGGCAAAGGCTTTTTCCGAACCGGTGATGACGATGGCGCCGATGCCGGCATCCGCCTCGAAGGAGGCGAGAACGCCCCTCAGCTCGTCAAGCAGCTGGCGGTTCAGCGCGTTCAGCGCCTGCGGCCGGTTGAGCGTGACGATGCCGACGCGCCCGCGCGTCTCCACCAGCAGGGTTTCGTAAGCAGTTTCCAGGCCCATGTGCTCTCTCCTCGTGTTTGCTGTGCAATGCCGGGCGGAAAGCCGCGGCACGCTTTTCCTCGCCCTGTTCTATTTCTGGCAGACGGCGCAGCGGAAGGTCGACCGGCCGCTCTGCACGATACGGCCGATAGTGCCCGCACAGCCGGGCGTGCGGCAAGGCTCCTTCTCGCGGTCATAGACGGAAAAGGAATGCTGGAAGTAGCCGAGCGAGCCGTCGGCGCGGATATGATCGCGCAGGGTCGAGCCGCCCGCCTCGATGGCATCGGCGATCACCTCGCGGATCGCCTGCGTCAGGACGATGAGTTCCTTCTTCGGCTTGCCCGCCGCCGTCACCAGCGTTCCGGCCAGCCGCTCCGGCGAGAGGTGCGACCGCCACAGCGCCTCGCAGACATAGATGTTGCCGAGACCGGCAATGTTCTTCTGGTCGAGCAGCGCGGACTTCAGCGGTGTCTGCCGGCCGCGGAACTTGGCCGCGATGTAGTCGGCGTCCAGCGTATTGCCGGTCGGCTCGGCGCCGAGATCGCGGATGAAGGCGTGGCCGGCAAGGTCCTCGCGCCGGGCGAGATCCATGAAGCCGAACCGGCGCGGGTCGTTGTAGACGACGCGGCGCTCACCGCCCGGCGTCTCCAGATGGAAGACGACATGGTCGTGGCGCGTGTCCTTGCTGCGCGGCATCTGGAAATCGCCCGGCGTTTCGCCATCGGGCGCGGCACCCTCCACCCGGAAGGATCCGGACATGCCGAGATGCGCGATCACCACATCGCCGCCTTCCAGATCGATCAGGAGATATTTGGCGCGGCGGCCGAGCGACACGATTTGGCGGCCGGACAGCATTTCGGAGAAGGCCGGCGGAAAGGGAAAACGCAGGTCCGGGCGGCGCAGTTCCGCGCGGCGGATGCGCGAACCCTCCATGACGGGCGCGAGACCGCGCTTGACCGTTTCCACTTCCGGCAGTTCCGGCATGTCCGTCTCCTTGAAGGCGATTTAACCTTGAGCGCATTTGCCGCGGCAGGGCATTTCCCTATCGGCAATCTATGTCCTATATACCCAGCGCATCGATGCTAGGCGTGGTGTTCAGATAGCGCGCCCGATACCAATTCGCTATGGTCTTGGCGGCAAACCGGCTGCGACAGACCGGCCCATGGAGACGACGATGACGGAACAGCGCACATCCGCAGACGGCGGCATGGAAACCTCCTATGGCTTCCGGCAGGTCGGCGAAGGCGAAAAGCAGGCGCTCGTCAACGACGTCTTCCACAAGGTCGCCAAGCGCTACGACATCATGAACGACGTCATGTCCGCCGGCCTGCACCGGGCCTGGAAGGACGCCATGATCGCGAGCCTCAACCCGCGCAAGGATCCGTCCTACAAGGTGCTGGACGTTGCCGGCGGCACGGGCGACATCGCCTTCCGCATCGTGGAGGCCTCCGACCGCCTGGCGCACGCGACCGTGCTCGACATCAACGGCTCGATGCTCGGCGTCGGCGCGGACCGCGCGGCCAAGAAGGGCCTTGCCGCCAATCTCGATTTCGTCGAGGCCAATGCGGAGGAGCTTCCGTTCGAAAGCGGCCTGTTCGACGCCTATACGATCGCCTTCGGCATCCGCAACGTGCCGCGCATCGATGTGGCGCTGTCGGAAGCCTACCGCGTGCTGAAGCGCGGCGGCCGGCTGCTCGTGCTCGAATTTTCCGAGGTGGAGATGCCGCTGCTCGACAAGGTCTATGACACCTGGTCGTTCAAGGCGATCCCGCAGTTCGGCAAGATGATCACCGGCGATGCGGAGCCCTACCAGTATCTCGTGGAATCGATCCGCAAGTTCCCCAATCAGCAGGATTTTGCCGCGATGATCCGCACCGCCGGCTTTTCGCGCGTCAATTTCACCAATTATACGGGCGGCATCGCAGCACTGCATTCGGGCTGGAAGCTCTGAGCATGCCCCTCCCCTCTTCCAAGGATAGCCTTCCCGCATGAGCGTTATCGGCGCCTATCTTCGCCTTGCCCGCGTGGGCTGGGTTCTCATGCGCGAGGGTGTCGTCTCGGCGCTTCCGACCGAAGGCATGCCGCCGCTCGCGCGCACCGCGCACACCGTTGCCGGCCTGTTCGAGCGCCGCAAGGCTGCCCGCGAACAGCGCGGCGACCGGCTTGCCCGCGCGATCGAACGCCTTGGCCCCTCCTATGTGAAGATGGGCCAGTTCCTGGCGACCCGGCCTGACGTGGTGGGCGCCGAGATCGCCGTCGAGCTTTCAGCCCTTCAGGACCGCATGGCGACCTTCCCGCACGAGGCGGCGGTTGCCACGATCGAGGGCTCGCTCGGCCGCACGCTCGACGATCTCTATGCAGAATTCGGCGAACCCGTCGCCGCAGCCTCCATCGCGCAGGTCCACCCCGCGCTTGTACGCGATGCGACCGGCGAGCGCCGCGTCGCGGTAAAAGTCATCCGTCCCGGCGTGCGGCAGCGTTTTGCCCATGACCTTGAGGCGATGTATGCCGCCGCCCGACTTCAGGAGAAGATGCTGCCCAACACCCGCCGGCTGAAGCCGGTGGAGGTGACGCGCACGCTGGAGCAGACGACGAAGGTCGAGATGGACCTCCGGCTGGAGGCCGCCGCCCTTTCCGAACTGGGCGAGAACACCCTGAACGATCCCGGCTTCCGCGTGCCGAAAGTCGACTGGGAGCGTACGGGACGCGATGTCGTCACCATGGAGTGGATCGACGGCACCAAGATGTCGGATGTCGAGGGGTTGCGCGCCGCCGGTCACGATCTCGACAAGCTCGCCGACACGCTGATCCAGTCCTTCCTGCGCCACACGCTGCGCGACGGCTTCTTCCATGCCGACATGCATCAGGGCAATCTCTTCGTCGACCCGCAAGGCATAATCGTCGCCGTCGACATGGGCATCGTCGGCCGGCTCGGCAAGAAGGAGCGCCGCTTCCTCGCCGAAATCCTCTACGGCTTCATCACGCGTGACTACCAGCGCGTCGCCGACGTGCATTTCGAGGCGGGCTACGTCCCCTCGCATCACGACACGGCAAGCTTCGCCCAGGCGATCCGCGCCATCGGCGAGCCGATCCACGGCCAGCCGGCCGAAACCATCTCCATGGCCAAGCTGCTGACCCTGCTGTTCGAAGTGACGGAACTCTTCGACATGGAGACCCGCACCGAACTCGTCATGCTGCAGAAGACCATGGTGGTGGTGGAAGGCGTGTCGCGCACGCTGAACCCGCGCTTCAACATGTGGAAGGCCTCCGAGGGCGTCGTCGGCGACTGGATCCGCGACAATCTCGGCCCCAAGCGCCTTCTGACCGATCTGCGTGACGGCGCCCATGCGGCCCTGCGACTGGCGGAAGCCGTGCCGGAAATCGCCATCAAGGCGGAGAAGTTCTCACAGGACCTGACCTCCATGGCCGAGCGGGGCCTGCGGTTCGATCCGGAAACCGCCGAGGCAATCGGCCGCTCGGAAGCCCGCCACAGCCGTTCCGGCCGCCTCGCGCTCTGGGTCATCGCCGCGACGCTCGTCTACATCGCCTGGAAGCTCGCCTGACCGGCTCGCGCTTGACCGGCGCCGGCCCGGCGCTAGTCTCTTGTCGATGACAGAAGAGCCCTTGATCGCCACCGAACCGCAACCCTTCATCGAACGGGTGCGCCGGCAACTGCGCGGGCTCTATTTCGGACGCGACCGGGAGGCGCTCCGCTTCCAGGTCGCCATGCTGCTGGTCGATATCGCGATCCTCGGCTTCTTCATTGCCGGACCGTATCTGCGCACCGGCTCGGCCTATGTCGTCGTCGACTATTTCATCGCGGCCATCATTGCCTTCGAGCTGGCGGCGCGCGCGCTGATTGCGCCCAACCTTCGCTATTGGGCGCTGCGGCCGATGACCTGGGTGGACATCGTCATCCTCGGTACGCTGCTTTTCCCGAACCAGCTGCACAATTTCGCGTTTCTGCGGGTCCTGCGCATCTGGGCGATCAGCCAGAGCAAGCTCCTGACACTCATGCTGCACCGGACCGGCAATGGCGACAAGGAGGACATCATCCAGGCCTGCGCCAATTTCCTCGTCTTCCTCTTTCTCGTTACCGGCTTCGTCTACAGCAATTTCTTCTACGGCGCGGAGGGGTTTGCGGGCTTTGTCGACGCGCTCTACTTCACGGTCGCGACCGTCACCACCACGGGCTTCGGCGACATCGTCCTGCCCGGCACGCCCGGCAAGCTCACCGCCATCGTCACCATGATCGTCGGCATTTCACTCTTCGTGCGGCTCGCGCAGGCGATCGTCAAACCCTACAAGGCCATCTTCCCCTGCCCGCAATGCGGCCTCTCCCGGCACGACGCCGATGCCGTGCACTGCAAGGCCTGCGGCCACGTGCTGAAAATTCCCGACGAAGGCGCCTGACCCGCCCGCCTGAAACGGCTTGGAAAAGCCCTTTCAACGGGATAGGACGTTTTGAAAGCCCTTCACGGGCCGATCATGCGCCTCAGAGCCCGGGACCCGCCATGCCGCTTGCAGGAAAACGCATCCTCCTCGTCATCTCCGGCGGCATCGCCGCCTACAAGAGCCTCGACCTCATCCGCCGCCTGCGCGAGCGGGGCGCGGAGGTGCGGCCCGTCATGACCGCCGGGGCGCAGCAATTCGTCACGCCGCTTGCCGTCGGCGCGCTTTCGGCCGGCCATGTCTATACGGATCTGTTTTCCCGCGAGGACGAGCAGGATGTCGGTCATATCCGGCTGGCGCGCGACTGCGATCTCATCGTCGTCGCCCCGGCGACCGCCGACCTGATGGCCAAGATGGCGAACGGCCTTGCCGACGACCTCGCCTCGACCCTGCTCCTCGCCACCGACCGGCCGGTGCTGCTGGCGCCTGCCATGAACCCGAAAATGTGGTCGCATCCCGCCACCCAACGCAATGTCGAGACGCTACGCGGCGACGGCCTGTCCTTCGTCGGCCCCAATGCCGGCGAGATGGCGGAGGGCGGCGAGGCGGGCCTTGGCCGCATGGCCGAGCCGCTTGAAATCGTCGCGGCAGCGGAGACCCTGGTCGATGGCGGGGCAAGGCCGCTCGCCGGCCGCACGGCCATCGTGACCTCCGGCCCGACCCATGAGCCGATCGACCCTGTGCGCTACATCGCCAACCGCTCCTCCGGCCGGCAGGGCCATGCCATTGCCACAGCCCTTGCCCGGCTGGGCGCCGAGGTAACGCTGGTCTCCGGCCCCGTCACGCTGCCGGACCCGCCGGGCGTGACCGTCGTGAAAGTGGAACGGGCCGAGGAGATGCTGCAGGCGGTGCTTGGCGCTCTGCCGTCGGATATCGCCGTCATGGTCGCCGCCGTCGCCGACTGGCGCGTCGCGACGGCGAACACGGAAAAAATCAAGAAAAAGCCGGGCGAAGGCCCGCCGCCGCTGATGCTGGCCGAAAACCCGGACATCCTCAAGACCGTCGGCCATCATGCCAAGCGCCCGAGGGTCGTCGTCGGCTTTGCCGCCGAAACGCAGGATGTGGAGAGCAACGGCCGGGTGAAGCTGCAGAAGAAGGGTGCCGACCTGATCGTCGCGAACGATGTTTCGCCCGAAACCGGCATCATGGGCGGCGCGCGCAACAGCGTGAAGCTGATCACGGCAGCCGGCGTCGAGCAATGGCCGGACCTGACGAAGGACGACGTTGCCGACCGTCTTGCCGGCTGGATAGCCGAACGGCTTACTTGACGAGGGCGAGCCTGGTTTCCATCGCGCCTGCCGGACGACCGGCCGGCGAGAAGATGCGCACGTCCACACCGTTTTCCCCGAGCACCACCGCGCTGCCGTCCGGGATTTCGACCCAGGCTTCCGTGTCGTCGTTCAGCGGCTCGGAAACGAGGCAGTAACCGCCCGTCCCGCCCATCGGCGCGGCATAAAGCGTCGGCGCGGCATAGTCCGTCGCATAGCGCACCGCATAGAGTTGGTCGCCGTCGGTGAAAGCGGCCGTGAAGCGGACGAGCACACGGCATTCCAGATGGGCGGCCAACCGCTCCACGAAGGCGATCGTCTCGGCCATGGCGCCGAGCGGGTCGCGGGCGAGGCCGAATTGCAGCGCCAACAGGAACAGCAGCTCGGAATCCGTCGAGCCGGTGCGGGCGTTGTAGAGGTCGTTGTCGAGCATGGTTTCGAGCGGCCGGCGCAGCTGCTCGAAATCGGCGATCTGGCCATTGTGCATGAAGGACCAGATGCCGTTGACGAAGGGGTGGCAATTGTCGCGCCGCGTGCCGCCGCCGGTTGCCGCGCGCACATGGGCAAGGAAGAGCGGGGAGCGGACCTGCCGGGCGATGCTGCGCAGGTTGCAGTCCGACCAGGCCGGCAGGATATCGCGATAGCGTCCGGGCTCCGGACGCTCGCCGTACCAGGCGATGCCGAAGCCATCGCCGTTCGTCGCCGTCTTGGCGCGAGTGGCGCAATGGGACTGTTCGATGAGCGAGTGAGCCGGCGAGGACACCAGTTCCTCGAGATAGAGCGGCTCTCCGCGATAGGCTGCCCAACGGCACATGACGCTATTCCCGCTTCAAGAGACCGGCACGAGCCGGAGTTGGATACGATGCATTAACCATGGCACTGCCCGGATTTTCAACGCAAATGGGTAAAATTGCGTTAACGAATGTAAACAGGCCGAAACCATGCGTGTCATTCTTATGACATCGACCAAAGCCGGCAGTTTCCGGCGGAACAGCCATTTGCGCCAGCTGTTGACGGCACGGCATCAGCCTCTATCCTCATTCTCGCAAGATGGAGGACAGCGGGCATGCTGATCGACGGGCAATGCCACTACGGCTTCGCGGTCTACGAGGCCGACTGGCTCTGCGAGAAGCGGGATTGAACCGTGGCGACAGGGCGCTTCCAGATCGTCAGAACGGGGATAGACGGCATCGAGGCCGTGACGGCCGACAGCCGGCATAGTTTTGCCCGGCACACGCATGACACCTACGGCATCGGCATCGTGGAGCGCGGCGCACAGGTATCGGCGAGCGGACGCGGCATGGTCGAGGCAGAAGCCGGCAACACGATCACCGTCAATCCCGGCGAGGTGCATGACGGCGCGCCGCTCGGCGATGCCCCGCGCGCCTGGCGCATGCTCTACCTGCAGCCTGCCATCGTGGCGGCGGCGGCGCAGGATATTTTCGACGGCAGGCCGCGCGAGGAATTTCATGCACCGGTGCTGGAAGATCGGCGCATTGCCGGGCTGGTTTCGGCGACCCTTGCGATCCTGCTGGACCGGAACGCGGCACGTCTCGGCCGCGACGAGCGCCTTTTCCTGCTGCTGGCCGCCGTGCTGCGCGAGCAGGCGCCGCATGAGAGCCCTGCCGCATCCCCCATCGGCCGCGTCCGCGACCGGCTCGACGACGATCCGGCCTCGGCCGTGACGCTGGAGGATCTCGCTGCGGAAAGCGGCCTCGGCCGTTTCCGGCTGGTGCGCGATTTCGCCCGCATCACCGGCCTGACGCCGCATGCCTACCTGCTCCAGCGCCGCACGGAGCTGGCGCGCCGGCTGATCGCCCTTGGCAGGCCGCTTGCCGAAGCCGCCGTCGAGGCGGGCTTTGCCGACCAGAGCCACATGACGCGCAATTTCACGCGGCGCTACGGCTATACGCCCGGCGCCTATCTTTCCGCCCGCGCCTGACGCCAGGGCAATTCCGGTGAAAGCCGGTTCATCGCAACTGCTTGAGGGTTTTGTTTTGCCGCATTGTCCGGCGTCGAAGCGATGCCGCTTCGACTGGAGTGCTCCAGCAATTTCGTTCAAGACCCTGCGCGCCTATCCGGTGTTTCCTGCCCTTTAGAAACCGCAGGGAACCCGACATGACCACTGAATTCCTCATCACCTCGCTCGTCGTCATACTCCTGCCGGGCACGGGCGTGATCTACACGCTGGCGCTCGGCATCAGCGGCGGCTTTCGCGCGGGCCTCGTCGCCGCCTTCGGCTGCACGCTCGGCATCATCCCGCATATCCTTGCCAGCGTCGTCGGCCTCGCCGCCGTGCTGCATGCAAGCGCGCTTGCCTTCGAGATACTGCGCGTCATCGGTGTCGCCTATCTCCTTTTCATCGCCTGGAGCCTTCTGCGCGAGAGCAACGCGCCGGATCTCGGGCAGGAACAGGCCCCTGCGGAAAAGTCGTTCCGCATCGTGCGCAAGGGCATCCTCACCAATGTCTTCAACCCGAAGCTCTCGCTGTTCTTCCTCGCCTTCCTGCCGCAGTTCGTTCCGGCAAACGCATCGAACGCCACCGCGCAGATGCTCGTCCTCGGCGGCGTCTTCATGCTGCTCACCTTCCTCGTCTTCGCCGTCTACGCCGCGCTCGCGGCCAGCCTGCGCCGGCAGGTGCTGAGCCGGCCCAAGATCATGGTGTGGCTCCAACGCGGCTTCGGTGCCGCCCTCGGCCTGATGGGCCTCAGGCTCGCGCTGGCGGATCGCTGACGCTCAGTCCCAGAGCGCATGGAAATGATGAAGCGGGCCGTGGCCGGAACCGACGGCGAGCCTGTCCGAATGGCGCACCGCCCCGGCGATGAAGCCCTTTGCCGCCGCAACGGCATCGGCAAGCCCCCGCCCCTTGCCGAGTTCGGCAGCAATCGCGCTCGACAGGGAGCAGCCGGTGCCATGGGTGTTGCGCGTCAGGATGCGCACGCCCTCGAACCAGAACGCCCCCTCCGCCGTCGCCAGCACGTCCGGGCTCTCGCTGCCCGGCAGGTGGCCGCCCTTCAGCAGCACCGCCTTCGGCCCGAGCGCGCGCAGCCGCCTGGCCTGATCTTCCATGCCCGCCCTGTCCGTGGCTTCAGGCTCGCCGAGCAGCGCAGCCGCTTCCGGCAGGTTCGGCGTCAGAACCGTGGCGAGCGGCAGCAGGCGGCCTGTCAAAGCCTCGACCGCCTCCCGCGCCAGAAGCGAGGCGCCGCCCTTGGCGACCATGACCGGATCAAGCACCACGGGCACGCGGCGATGCGGCGACAGCGCGGATGCCACCGCTTCTGCAATCTGCGCCGAGGCGATCATGCCGATCTTCACAGCATCGACGCGAACATCGCTGAAGACATCGGCGATCTGTGCCGCGACGAAGGCGGGCGGTACGGGATGCACCCCGGAAACGCCCTGCGTATTCTGCGCCGTCAGCGCGGTCAGCACGGCCATGCCATAGGTGCGGCGGGCTGCGAAGGTCTTGAGGTCCGCCTGGATGCCGGCGCCGCCCGAAGGATCGGAGCCTGCTATCGAGAGAATATTTGCGATTGCGTCGGTCATTTCGCCTCCTCGCAGGGGAAGGCAGCCTTCGGGCACCGGCGATGCGGCGGCCGTTCGACTCCCTCCGCCGGCATGATCCGGTTCAGGTTCAAAGGGTGCTTCTCAGCCCGTCTTGCGACGGACGCCCCTGTCTCGGCGATGTTTTCGCAAATGATGGGGCGCCTGTCACCTTGAAAGTGACAGGCGTCCGTTACGCCTTGCTGACGTGATATTCCTTGATGGCGACCATCTTGATCGCCGGGTAGCGCTCCGCCTCGTAGCGCAGCGAGAAGGAATCCTGCGCAAGGAACACCGGATCGCCATCGAGGTCGCGGGCGATATCGCCGCGGCGCTGGGTGACGAACTTGTCGAGTTCGGCCGCACTGTCGGACGAAACCCAGCGGCAGACGGAGAAGCGCGACATTTCGAACGAGACGGGCAGGCCGTATTCGACCGAGAGCCGCTCCTTCAGAACGTCGAGCTGCAGCGCACCGACGACGCCGACGATGGCGGGCGAGCCGTCTTCCGGCGAGAAGAGCTGCACGACGCCCTCTTCCGCCATCTGCTGGAGCGCCTCCTTCAGCTTCTTCGCCTTCATCGCATCTTCCAGCCGCACGCGGCGCAGGATTTCCGGCGCGAAGTTCGGAACGCCCTCGAAGACCAGCGCTTCGCCTTCCGTCAGCGTGTCGCCGATGCGCAGCGTGCCATGGTTCGGAATGCCCACCACATCGCCGGCATAGGCCGTGTCGGCAAGCTGGCGCTGCGAGGCGAAGAAGAATTGCGGCGCCGACAGGCCGATCGTCTTGCCCGTGCGGGCAAGGCGCACCTTCATGCCGCGCTCCAGCATGCCGGAGCAGACACGGGCAAAGGCGATGCGGTCGCGATGGTTCGGGTCCATGTTCGCCTGGATCTTGAAGACGAAGGCCGTCATCTTGTCTTCCGAGGCATGGACCTTGCGCACATCCGCCACCTGGTCGCGCGGCGGCGGCGCGAAGTCACCGAGCGCGTTGATCAGGTCGCGCACGCCGAAGTTCCGGAGCGCCGAGCCGAAGAAGACGGGCGTCAGGTGTCCTTCGAGGAAGGCCTCGCGATCGAACGGGCGGCACGCCTCGCGGGCAAGCTCCAGCTCCTCGATGAAGGCGGCGCGGTCGTTTTCCGGCAGGTTCCGGGCAACGATCGACGCATCGTCGACCTTCGTCGGCTGCACCTGCGTGTCCGAGCCGCGGAAGGTTCCATCGGAAAGATGATAGGAGCCGCAGAAGGTTTTCGACTGCCCGACAGGCCAGGTGACTGGGGCCGTATCGAGCGCCAGCTTCTGTTCCACCTCGTCGAGGATTTCGAACGTATCGCGGCTCTCGCGGTCCATCTTGTTGACGAAGGTGATGATCGGAATGTCGCGCAGGCGGCAGACTTCGAAAAGCTTCAGCGTCCGCGGCTCGATACCCTTGGCCGCGTCGATGACCATGACAGCGGCATCCACCGCGGTCAGCGTGCGGTAGGTATCGTCAGCGAAGTCTTCGTGGCCGGGCGTATCGAGAATGTTGAATACATTCCCGTTGTATTCGAAGGTCATCACCGAGGTGACGACCGAAATGCCGCGCTCGCGCTCGATCTTCATCCAGTCCGAGCGGGTCTGGATACGATCCTTCTTCGCCTTGACCTCGCCAGCGAGCTGGATGGCGCCGCCGAAGAGAAGCAGTTTTTCGGTGAGGGTTGTTTTACCGGCGTCCGGGTGCGCGATGATCGCGAAGGTGCGGCGGCGGGAGACCGCCTCGGCAAGGGTTTCGGTCATTTTCTGCAATATCCTGTGAGTTGCCGCGCTCTTTACAGTCTCAGCCGGAAAGATGCAATTGACGGGGTAGCGTGCGGATCGGCTTATGAGCGCATGAACGCGCACACCCCCTCCCAGCCCACGCTCCGCCTCGTTCGCCTGCCGCATGGCGCGGGCATCGAGCTTCCCGCCTACGAGACATCCGGCGCTGCCGGCATGGATCTTCGCGCGGCCGTGGAGGCCGACGCGCCGCTGACGCTGGAGCCCGGAAAACGGGCGCTCGTGCCCACCGGCTTCATCTTCGAAATCCCGCAGGGCCATGAAGGCCAGATCCGCCCGCGCTCCGGCCTTGCCTTCAAGAACGGCGTTACCTGCCTCAACACGCCCGGCACCGTCGACTGCGACTATCGCGGCGAGGTGAAGGTGCTGCTCGCCAATCTCGGCGACGAGCCCTTCGTCATCGAGCGCGGCATGCGCATCGCCCAGATGGTGATCGCCCCCGTCACGCAGGTCGCCGTGCGCGAGGCGACGGAAGCGAGCGAGACTGCCCGTGGCAGCGGCGGCTTCGGCTCCACCGGCGTGCGCTAAAGCCATGTCCGACCGGGAAGGCCTGATCTTTCGTTCGGACTATCTTGGCGATACCGCCGCCTGGCGCGCCCTTGCCGGCCTGCTCGAAGACACGTTCGACATCGACGTGACGATCATGGACCGGCTCGGCGGACCGGACCCGACCACCGTTCCCTTCGGCTGGTTCGACGAGACCGGCGCCTGCATCGCCAATATCAGCGCCTTTTCGATGCCCCTCGTCATCAACGGCGCCTTCGTGCGGGCGGCCGGCCTGCAATCCGGCGCGGTGCGGCCGAGCCATCGCGGCCGCGGCCTTTACCGCAACGTGATGGAGGCTGCGATTGATCATTGCGACGCGGAAGGCGTCGAAGCGATCCTGCTTCTGACCGACACGCCGGACCTTTACGGACGCTACGGTTTTCGCACGCTGGCACAGCACCATTTCACCGGCCCGGCACCCACCGGCGGAACGGCAGGACAAGTCCGCCGACTGGATATGGCGAACGATGCCGATATCACCCTGCTGCGCCGTCTGCTCAAGGCCCGCCGGCCGGTATCCGACCGTTTCGCGCCGCTCCGGCAGTTGGAAATGTTCCTCTTCAACGCATCCCTGATGCCCGATTTGCGGCTCGACCTGATCGAGGAGAACACCGTCATCGCCTGGCAGGCAGGCCTCGACGGCAGCCTTGACCTCATGGATATCGTTGGTGCGCAAATCCCCAGTCTTGCCGACATCGTGGCCAGCCTGAAGATCGAGGCAGCCAGCGTCACCGTGCGTTTTGCGCCCGATCATCTCGCATGGGACGGCGAGGCCGTCCTGGATGAAGGCGAGATGGCCCTGATGCTCCGCTCGGCAAAAGACCTGCGGCCGGAACACCCCTTCGCCCTGCCGCCGATGGCCGAATTCTGATCAGCGGCGGGCGTCCGTCGCCATGCGGAGTGCGATGAGAGCGAGGGCGGCACAGCTGGCCCGGTCGACACGGCGGCGCTCCCATGACGGATGACAAGAACGGTTCCGTGCCTCGGTCGCGGCAAGCGCGCGCACGCCCATTGCCGGAATCGTCCGCCGGCGATATGGAGGCTTGTCCAAGGAGCCTTCCATGACCCTCGCCGCCCTCCTCGCCTATTGCGGGGCTCTGTTCATCGCCGCCATCATTCCAGGCCCCGGGATCACGGCGATCGTCGCCCGCGCCCTCGGCTCCGGCTTCCGCTCGACCTTCTTCATGGGCCTTGGCGTCATTATCGGCGACATGGCGTACCTGACCGCAGTGATCCTCGGGCTTTCCTTTATCGCGCAGAGCTTCACCACGACCTTCATGCTGATCAAGATCGCTGGAGCGCTGTATCTCGCCTACCTCGCCTGGAAGCTCTGGACGTCCGGCCTCCTGCCGCAGGATATCGAGGCACGGCGTTCGACCGGCATGACCGCCTCCTTCCTTTCCGGCCTGTTCGTGACGGCAGGCAACCCGAAATCCATGCTCTTCTATGTCGCGCTGGTCCCGACCCTGATCGATCTCGACACGATCGGCCTCAAGGACTACGGCATATTGCTGGTCGCCACCTTTGCGGTTCTGCTCGCCGTGGTCATTCCCTACATCGCGCTCGCCTCGCGCGCCCGGCTTTTCCTCAAGCAGCCGAAGGCGCTGCAGCGGCTGAACCGGATCGCGGCCGGCATCCTTGCCGGCACCGCCGCCTATATCGCGACGCGCGCGGCATGAGGGACGATCCGGCTTTTGCCGGTTGAAAAGCCGTTTATTCCGCTTTCTGCGTTTTCGCCGCCAAATCCGGACTCGTCTAAGGCTGGATTCCCTCCTACATTCTCCCGCAACGAGAACCGAGGAGCATCCAATGACCGACACCCGCAAACCTGGCCGCGGCCGTATCTATGCCTCTATCACCGAGACCATCGGCGATACGCCGATCGTGCGGCTCGACAAGTTCGCCCGGGAAAAGGGCGTCGGCGCCAACCTTCTCGCCAAGCTTGAATTCTTCAATCCGATCGCCTCGGTGAAGGACCGCATCGGCGTGGCGATGATCGAGGCGCTCGAAGCGCAGGGCAAGATCACACCGGGCCAATCCACGCTGGTCGAGCCGACCTCCGGCAATACGGGCATCGCGCTGGCCTTTGCCGCGGCCGCCAAGGGCTATCGCCTCATCCTCACCATGCCTGAGACCATGTCGATCGAGCGGCGCAAGATGCTGGCGCTTCTCGGCGCCGAGCTGGTGCTGACCGAAGGTCCGAAAGGCATGAAGGGCGCGATCGCCAAGGCCGAGGAACTCGCCGCCACCATTCCGGGCGCCGTCATTCCCCAGCAGTTTGAAAACCCGGCCAATCCGGAAATCCACCGCAAGACGACGGCCGAGGAAATCTGGAACGACACCGAAGGCGCGGTCGACATTCTCGTTTCCGGCATCGGCACGGGCGGCACGATCACCGGCGCAGGCCAGGTGCTGAAGGCAAGGAAGCCCGGCCTCCAGGTCGTGGCTGTCGAACCGGCAGACAGCCCGGTGCTTTCCGGCGGCAATCCCGGCCCGCACAAGATCCAGGGCATCGGCGCGGGCTTTGCCCCGGCCGTGCTCGACAAGGCGATCTATGACGAGGTCGTGACCGTTTCCAATGACGAGGCTTTCGAAAATGCCCGCCTCGTCGCGCGGCTGGAAGGCGTGCCGGTCGGCATTTCCTCCGGCGCGGCGCTGGCCGCCGCCGTCAAGGTCGGCAGCCGCCCGGAAAATGCCGGCAAGACCATCGTCGTCATCGTCCCCTCCTTCGCCGAGCGTTACCTTTCCACCGCGCTCTTCGAGGGGCTCGGAGCCTGAAGGGTAACCGCCCGTCTGGAGCGTCGAACGGGTCGCGCGGCGGCTACCACGCCACCGCGCCGGCCTCAGGCCGCCGCAACCAGCCGCTCGCCGGCAATGCGATAGGAAATCGCTTCCGCCAGATGGATGCGCCCGACGATCGGCGCTTCATCGAGATCGGCAAGCGTACGGGCCACCTTCAGCACACGATGATAGCCGCGCGCGGAAAAACACATCTTTTCCGCCGCATCGCGCAGAAGCTGCAGCCCGCCGGGATCGGGTTCGGCCATCGTCTCGACGAGCGTCGTCGAGGCGCGGGCATTGCTCGTGACCGAACCCATGCCGAGACGGGCGAAGCGGTCGATCTGCAGGGCGCGGGCTGCCGCGACGCGGCGGGAGACGGATTCGCTGGTCTCGCCCGCCAAGGGGCGAAGGAGGTCCGTCGCCGAGACGGCCGGCACGTCGATGCGGATATCGATCCGGTCCATCAGAGGCCCTGAGACGCGCGCCTGATAGTCGCTCATGCAGCGCGGGCCCCGGGCGCAACTGCGGCCCGGTTCGCCCGCCATGCCGCAGCGGCAGGGGTTCATGGCGGCGACGAGCTGCACGGCGGCGGGATAGCTGACACGGTGGTTTGCCCGCGCGATGATGCATTCACCCGTTTCGAGCGGCTGGCGCAGCGCATCGAGCGCCTGCGGCGAGAACTCCGGCAGCTCGTCAAGAAAGAGGACGCCGTTGTGGGCGAGTGAGACCTCGCCCGGCCTTGCCCGCGCGCCGCCGCCGACAAGGGCGGCCATGGTGGCGGAGTGATGCGGCGTGCGGAACGGCCGGCGATCGGACAGGCGGCCGCCGGAGAGCTGGCCGGCAATGGAATGGATCATCGATACTTCGAGCAGTTCCGCCGGCGACAGCGGCGGCAGGATGGCGGCAAGACGCGCGGCGAGCATGGACTTTCCCGATCCGGGCGGGCCAACCATCAGGAGATTGTGACTGCCGGCAGCGGCGACTTCCAGCGCCCGCTTGGCGCTTTCCTGGCCGCGGATATCGGCAAGGTCCGGCAGGTTCGAAGCCGGTGCGCGGATCGCCGGCACCGGCCGCGACAGCACCTGGCTGCCCTTGAAGTGATTGGCGAGGGCAATGAGGCTCCGCGGCGCCAGAACGTCGAGCCCGCGACCAGCCCAGGCCGCTTCCGCGCCGTTTTCCGCCGGGCAGACAAGCCCCTTGCCCAGCGCGTTGGCGCCCATAGCGGCGGGGAGCGCGCCAGCGACGGGCGCGATCGTGCCATCGAGATTGAGTTCACCGATGACGAGATAGTCCTCCAGCGCATCGCCCGGCACCGCGCCGAGTGCCGTCATCAGGCCAAGAGCGATGGCGAGGTCGTAATGCGAGCCTTCCTTCGGCAGGTCGGCAGGCGCGAGATTGATCGTGACACGCTTGGGCGGCAGCGAGAGTCCTGAGGCGTGAAGCGCGGCCTGGACCCGCTCGCGGCTTTCGGCGACCGCCTTGTCCGGCAGGCCGACGATCTGCATGCCGACCTTGCCGGGCGCGACCATGACCTGGACGTCCACGGGCACGCCCTCGATACCCTGAAACGCAATCGTACCGACCCGTGCCACCATGATCGCCCCCGCTCGCCCTGGCCGAAAACGGCCTCATGAGCCGCCCCTGGGTTGCATATGCAAATCTGGCATGGAATACGGAATGAAACAAGAACAATTATAGAACTTGCGAACAGGATTTCCGCGCACGGGTTGTATGCGGTTGTATTTGCGGAACGAAGGCGGGACGTTCGCGAACGCAGGCCCCGCCTTGCCTTTCCGATCCGCTCAGCGCTTGTGCTCGATAGCGTCCCAGAGCAGAGCCGCGATATCGGCCCCGCCGAATTTCTTGACCTCGCGGATGCCGGTCGGCGAGGTCACGTTGATCTCGGTCATGTAGTCGCCGATGACGTCGATGCCGACGAAGATAAAGCCGCGCTCGCGCAGCGCCGGGCCGATACGGGCGCAGATTTCCTTCTCGCGCGCCGTCAGCTCCGTCGCTTCGGCGCGGCCGCCGGCATGCATGTTCGAGCGCGCATCGTGCTCGGCGGGAACGCGGTTGATCGCACCGACCGGCTCGCCATCGACAAGGATGATGCGCTTGTCGCCCTTGCGCACGTCCGGCAGATACTGCTGGGCGATGAAGGGCTCGCGGAACATCTGGCCGAACATTTCAAGCAGCGAGGACAGGTTGCGGTCGTCCTTGGTGGAATGGAAGACACCGGCGCCGCCATTGCCGTAGAGCGGCTTCAGGATCATGTCGCCCATCTCGTCGCGGAAGCGGCGGATTTCTTCCGGATCGCGGGTAATCAGCGTCGCCGGCATCAGGTCGGCGAATTCGGTGACGAATATCTTTTCCGGCGAGTTGCGCACCCAGGCCGGATCGTTGACGACGAGCGTCTTGGGGTGGATGCGCTCCAGCAGGTGCGTCGCGGTGATGTAGGCCATGTCGAAGGGCGGGTCCTGGCGCAGCAGCACCACGTCCATGGTCGACAGATCGACGCGCTCGGGCTCGCCCAGCGTGTAGTGGTCGCCCTTGACCTCGCGCAATTTCATCGGCTCGACGGTGGCATAGACCGTCCCGTCGCGCAGGCTCAGCCGATCGGGCGTATAGTGGAAGAGCTTGTAGCCGCGGCTTTGCGCCTCGAGGCTCATGGCGAAGGTGGAATCGCCTGCGATGGTGATGGTCGAGACATGGTCCATCTGGACCGCGACGTTCTTGATCTTTGCCATGAAAAGTCCCCTGAGGATGCCTGACACATTTAGGATGCGTCAGGCACTATGGCAACGGGGCGCCATGCAGCCAGGGCATGTCAGGCAAAACCGTCGATGCGGCAGGTGATGACATCATGGTCGGAAAGCGGCTTGCCGGCGGGAGAGAGCGAGGAGACGATCGTCGCTTGCGAAACCGCAAGACCACGCGACAGAAACCAGTCGAGCTTCATGGCCCGCTCAGGCCAGCGGGTGATGAGGCTAGGGCGCGTCGTCATGCCGTCGATCGGGCCGCCGTGGCGGGTGAAGCCGCGCTCGGCAGCCCGCGCAAAAAGACCCTCGACCTCGAAATCGCCGCCGGCATGGTTGCCCGTGTTGAGATCGCCGCCGATGAGGACGGGAAGGCCGGGAAAGGCCACGTCGAGCGCATCCATCAAGCCGGTCATCTGACGCTCGCGGTAATCCGCGGTGGCGGCGCTTTCGAAATGGGTGGAGACAACGACGAGCGAGCCGGCTTCGGTGTTGATCACCCCGCCAATCGCCATGCGCTCGCCAAGGCGCGGCTGGTCGACCTCGCCCATGAACCAGAGACGCTCGCCTTCCAGCCGCAGCAGGAAGGGCTCGTGCAGCGGCACGGTCGACATCAGGCCGTTGCCATGCAGGCCGCGGCGGTTGAAATCGTCCTTGCAAAATTCGAGTTCCGTGGCGGAGCCGAGGCCAAGCTCGATGAACTCAACGCCATAGAGATAGGCCATGCCGAGTTCCTCGGCGACCTCCGCCGTCGTGTGGCGCTGGCGCGTGCGGGCCATGCCGTCGTCCATTTCGGACAGCAGCACGACTTCGGCTCCGGTCGCGCCCAGATGTTCGGCACTTTGCAGCGGAAACAGGCAGCGCTCCAGGTTCCAGGCCGCGACGGTGAAGGGAAAGGGCAGCGGCTCGGCCCGCTCGGCGCGGCCGCCGGCCTCCACCGCGTTCATGCAGGCAAGCTCGGCCATGCGGCCATCATGCGCGGCAATGGATTTTTCCAGCGTGGCGATGGCTGCGCGGTCTTTCGGGCTTGGCGCGGCAAGCCGGTCGACGGTGGTGCGGATCATGATGCGGCAACCTCCATGGCGAGGGGAACGGTGGTGAGCGGCAGATTCTCCGCGCCGGACCAGTCGATGCGCAGGCCGCTCGCGCTGTCGAAGAAGTGCAGCCTTGCGGGCGCAATCGAGAGCGAAGCGGTTTCCGGCAGCGGTATTTCGGAGGAGACAGCCACGGTAAGCGGCTGGTCCCCGACAAGACCGTGCACGAGGCGCTGGGCGCCCAGCTCCTCGACATAGTCGATCCGGAACGGCAGCGGGCCTTGCCCATCCTGGTGCAGGCGCAGGTCCTCGGCGCGCAGGCCGACAGTCACCGCGCCCTGCGTCGGGACCACCGGTCCGAGATCGATCAGGACCGGGCCGATCGCCAGCCTGCTGCCATGCAGCTCGCCCCTCACGAGGTTCATGGCCGGCGAGCCGATGAAACTTGCCACGAAAGTGGAGGCGGGTCGGTGGTAGACGTCGAGCGGGCGGCCGATCTGCTCGATCCGGCCGCCGGAAAGCACCACGAGCCGGTCGGCGAGCGTCATGGCCTCCAGCTGGTCATGCGTGACATAGATCGAGGTCGTTCCGACGCGGCGCTGCAGGCGCTTGATCTCGCCGCGCATGGAGACGCGCAGCTTGGCGTCGAGGTTCGAGAGCGGTTCGTCGAAGAGGAAGGCGGACGGCTTGCGCACGATGGCGCGGCCCATGGCGACGCGCTGGCGCTGGCCGCCCGAAAGGGCGCGGGGCTTGCGCTCCAGATAGGGCTGAAGCTCCAGCATGCGGGCGGCTTCCGCCACCCGCGCATCGATTTCCGCCTTCGGCGTGCGGCGGTTCTTCAAGCCGTAGGCGAGGTTCTCGTAGACCGTCATATGCGGATAGAGCGCGTAGTTCTGGAAGACCATGGCGATGTCGCGGTCGGCAGGATCGACATCGTTGACGATGCGATCACCGATCGTCACCTCGCCGTCGCTGATCGTCTCCAGCCCCGCGACCATGCGCAAAAGCGTCGACTTTCCGCAGCCGGAGGGGCCGACGAGCACGATGAACTCGCCGTCGGCGATATCGATATTGATGGAGCTGACTGCGGTAACGCCGCCATTGTAGATCTTGGATACGTCCCGGATGCCGATCGATGCCATCGGAAGACTCCTTATTTGTCGCTTTCGGTGAGACCCTTGATGAACCACCGCTGGAAGATCAGGACGATCATCACCGGCGGCAGCATGGCGAGGATCGCCAGCGCAAAGGCTTCGTTATAATCGGGAATGTTGGAGCCCACCCAGACAAGCAGGATCTGCTTGATGCCGCGCACCAGCGTGAAGAAGCGCTCGTCCGTGGTCATCAGCGTCGGCCAGAGATACTGGTTCCAGCCATAGACGAACATGATGATGAAGATGGCCGCGATCATGGTGCGCGAGAGCGGCACCAGAACGTCGATGAAGAACTTGAACGGCCCCGCCCCATCGATGCGCGCGGCCTCCAGCAGCTCCTCCGGCACGGATTTGAAGAACTGGCGGAAGAAGAAGGTGCCGGTGGCAGAGGCCAGCAGCGGCACGATGAGGCCGGTATAGGTGTTGGTGAGCGCCAGCTTGTTCATCACCTCGTAGGAGGGAACGATGCGCACTTCGAGCGGCAGCAGCAGCGTCGTGAAGATCATCCAGAAGAACAGCGTGCCGAGCCTGAAGCGGAAATAGACGATGGCATAGGCGGCCAGCATGGACAACACGATCTTGCCGGCGGCAAAACCCACACCCAGAATCAGGGAATTCCAGATCATCCGCGCGCCGGTAATCTCGCCGGTAAAGCCGCCTTTGCGCGTCAGCACGGTGTTGTAGGTCTCGGTGAAATTGCCGCCCCAGGTGAGGGACAGGCCGTTGCGGTGGATATCGGCCGCCTCGTGGGTCGAGGTCATGAAGGCAACCACCACCGGCGCGACCATCACGAAGACGCCGACGAGGAGGACGAAGTGATCGAAAAGGCGAAGACGGTTCATGGCGGGCGCCCTCTCAATTGTAGTGCACGCGCCGCTCGATGAAGCGGAACTGGAAGATGGTGAGGACGAAGACGACGATCATCAGGATGACGGACTGGGCGGAGGAGCCGCCGAGATCGTTGCCGCGGAAGCCGTCCATATAGACCTTGTAGACGAGCGTGATCGGGTTGTTGGCCGCCTTGTCCTTCACCATCACGTCGATGACGCCGAACGTGTCGAACAGCGCATAGGTCATGTTGATGATGAGCAGGAAGAAGGCGGTCGGCGCAAGCAGCGGCAGCGTCATCGTCCAGAAGCGCCGCGTGCCGGAGCGGCAGTCGATGGCGGCGGCTTCGCGAACGGAGACCGGAATGCTCTGCAGGCCCGAGAGGATGAAGATGAAATTGTAGGGGATCTGCTTCCAGACCGACACGATGACCATGGCGATGGCCGTGTCGTTGTAGTTGAGGCCGACCTTCATGTCCCAGCCGAAAAGGGCGGCGAATTTCACCAGCGGGCCGATATGCTGGTCGAAGAACATCATGCCCATCAGGCCGGCGACCGGCGGGGCGATGGCATAGACCCAGATGAGCAGCGTCTTGTAGGTGGAGCTGCCCTTCAGGACCGCATCGGCCTTGACGGCGAGCAACATGCCGAGCCCGAGCGACAGGAAGGTGACGAGCGCCGTGAAGACCACCGTGAAGCGGGCGATCGACTGGTACTGCGCCGAGCCGATCGCATCGGCGTAGTTGGACAGGCCCACGAAGGTGGAGCCGAAGCCGAACGGATCCTCCAGATAGAAGGACGACTGAATGGCCTGGATCGACGGCCAGTAGAAGAACACGGCGATGATCGCCATCTGCGGCGCAAGGAACAGATAGGGCAGATAGGGCGACGAGAACTGGACGCGCTTCATGGGCCACCTTCAGTACAGCGCGCCGGGAGCAGGACGCCCCCGGCACGGATTTCAGCGGTTGACCGGGATCAGCCGGCGGTCTTGGCGAAACGGGCGAGCAGGTCGTTCGCTTCGGTCTCGATCGTCTTCAGGGCGTCCTCGACCGAGGTTTCGCCGGCGAAGATGCGGCCGTATTCGCGCTCCATGATCTCGCGGATCTGCGGGTAGAAGCCGAGGCGGTAGCCCTTCGACCAGTCGCCCGACTTCAGCATGAGCTGCTGGATGCCGACTTCGGCAACCGGAGCCTTCTCGTAGTAGCCTTCGGACTTCGCCAGTTCATAGGCCGCCTTGGTGATGGCGACGTAGCCGGTTGCCTGGTGGTAGAACTTCTGGATTTCAGGCGAGGTCAGGAACTGGAAGAAGTCGGCCGTGCACTTGTTTTCCTCTTCCGTCTTGCCGGACATGGCGAAGAGCGCCGCGCCGCCGATGAAGGTGTTGGTGCCGGCGCCATCGACGCTCTGCCAATAGGGCAGGAAGGTTGCCGAGAACGGCTTCTGCGCGGTCTTCTGGAGGCCGCCGAACGAACCGGAGGAGCCGATCCAGAAGGCGGCCTTGCCGTCTTCGAAGAGCTTCTGGTTGTCGTTCCAGCCGGCGCCGTAGTAGCCGAAGTAGCCTTCGTCAGCCCAGGCCTTGAGCTTGGTGAACATCATGACGAGGTTCGGATCCGTCATGTTGATCTTCGTGTCGGTGACCGAATCGTAGCCGTTGTTGTTCGTCGCGAACTGGATGTTGTGGCGCGAGAAGAAGTTTTCGGTGAACTGCCAGGTGAGCTGCGACTGGACGAGCGGCAGGTAGCCGGCTTCCTTGAGCTTGGGGGCCAGCGCCTCGAACTCTTCCCAGGTTTTCGGCGCTTCGGCGCCGACCTTTTCGAGGGCCTCGGTGTTGACATACATGATCGGCGCCGAGGAGTTGAACGGCATGCCGACGAACTTGCCGTCCGGCGCGGCGTAGAAATAGCGCACGCCCTCGATGAAGGCTTCGCGGTCGAATGTGTGGCCAGCGCCGATGATCAGGTCTTCAGCGGGGATGACGGCGCCCGGCGCGTTGATGATCGTCGCCGCACCGGCGTCGAAGACCTGGAGGATGTTCGGCTGCTCGCCGGCGCGGAAGGCGGCGATGCCCGAAGCAAGCGCTTCCTCGTAGGTGCCCTTGGAAACCGGCGTCAGCGCGCAGGTGTTCTGCGCAGCGTTGAACTTCTGGGCGACCTCGTTGATGACTTCGCCGTTGCGGCCGGCCATGCCGTGCCACCAGGTGATATTGGTCGCGGCAAGCGACGTGGTAGCGGTAACGGCGAGTGCGAAACCTGCGAGGGAAAGCGGCTTGAACATGGGTTGCTCCTCTTCACCGGACTTGGTGTGAGGCTGCACTAATGAGCGGCCATGACAGACGCGCTACACTTTCATGTCACTTTCGTTACATCTTCCTTTTGCTTAAAACGCGCCCACAAAATGCCGTGGAAACCGCCAGGGCAGGACCGCGACGATGTCGTAGCGCAGCGAAAGGCGGTGGGCGTCCGGCTGGCGCGAAAGCCAGATTTCGCTGGCGGAGCGGATGCGTTGCTGGGCGGTTGCGGTGACGGCGAAGACGGCGCTGTCCACGTCGCGGCGAGCCTTTACCTCGACGCAGACGACAAGGTCGCCCCGCTGCGCAATGATGTCGATCTCGCCGAGTTTCGTGCGATGGCGGATGGCGCGGATGCGGTAGCCTTTGGCGGTGAGGTAAAGCGCGGCGATATATTCGGAGACGTGTCCGCGGCGGAAGGCCCTGAGCCGTTTCGGATCCGCCGGCCTATCCCGCATCGCCGCCCTTCAGGTCGATGAGCCGCTGGTAGAGGTCGCGCCGCGGCAGGCCGGTCTGGCGCGCCGCCTCGGTCGCCGCCTTGCCGGCCGACATGTCCTTGACGAGCATTGCCAGCAGCCGGTCGACATCCGCCGCATCGGGGGCGGCCGCCTCGCCCGGCGGTCCGATGACGAAGACGATCTCGCCCTTGACAGTGTGCCCGTCCCCATAATGGGCGGCAAGCTCGCCAAGCGAGCCCCTGCGGAATTCCTCGAAGGTCTTGGTCAGCTCCCGGCACACGCAGGCCGGGCGGGCCTCGCCCAGCACGTCGGCCGCGGCCACCACCGTCGCGGCGATGCGGTGCGGCGATTCAAAGAACATCAGCGTTGCCGGAACGGCCGAAAGCTCGGCGAGGCGATCGCGCCGCGCCTTGTCCTTGGAGGGCAGGAACCCGGCGAAGAAGAACGCATCGTTCGGCAGGCCCGAGCCGACAAGCGCGGCAAGCGGCGCGGAGGCGCCGGGGATGGGCACGACGCGATGGCCGGCCGCAATGGCAAGCAGCGCCAGCCGATAACCCGGATCGGAAACGAGCGGCGTGCCGGCATCGGAGACGAGCGCCACGGATTTTCCGGCATCGAGCGCGGCAATCAACCGTGGCCCGACGTCGTCGGCATTGTACTCGTGATAGGCATAGGGCCGGTTGACGATGCCATAGCGGTCGAGCAGCACGCGGGTGACGCGCGTGTCCTCGCAGGCGAGCACGTCGGCGCCGGCCAGCGTTTCCAGCGCCCGCAGCGTGATATCCGAGAGATTGCCGATGGGCGTCGCGACCAGGTAGAGCGCCGGCTCCAGCGGCCGGGCCGGGATGACGGCATTATGCAGGCGAAACGTCTTTCCGCCCTCGCCTGCCCCGCTTGCCGTCAAGTCTTCCCGCATCATCTGCCACCTTTCTTTTGTCTCCTTATGGGCGAGCGAAAAGGCCCCGGCAAGGGACAGCCGTTGAGGAACGCGCTCTACACACCGTTAGCACTTGCAATCCTGCCGGAACTTCTGCCATTTTGCCCCTCCACATCTTCCGGCCCCGGCCGGGACTTCAAGGCAATGCCGCGCCGGCTCCCGGCGTGCTAGCGGTCGAAAGCGGTACAGTTCCATGCGCATTACTCTCGAGCGGTCCAATCTTCTGAAGTCGCTGAACCACGTCCATCGCGTGGTCGAACGGCGCAACACGATCCCGATCCTCTCGAACGTGCTGCTCCGTTCGGAGGGCGCCAGCCTCGACATGAAGGCGACCGACCTCGACCTGGAGATCACCGAGGCGACACCTGCCCAGGTGGAAGAGGCGGGCGCCACCACCGTTCCGGCTCACCTTCTCTACGATATCGTGCGCAAGCTTTCCGACGGCTCGGAAGTGCTGCTGGCCACGAGCGCCGACGGCGCCTCGATGACGGTCGCCTCGGGCCGCTCGAAGTTCTCGCTGCAGTGCCTGCCGCAATCGGACTTCCCGGACCTTACCGCCGGCAGCTTCTCGCACACGTTCCGCCTCAAGGCGACGGACCTCAAGATGTTGATCGATCGCACCCAGTTCGCGATCTCGACGGAAGAGACCCGCTACTATCTCAACGGCATTTTCATCCACACGATCGAAAGCAACGGCCAGCTGAAGCTGCGCGCCGTCGCCACCGACGGTCACCGCCTCGCGCGCGCCGATATTGAAGCCCCGTCAGGCTCCGAGGGCATGCCGGGCATCATCATCCCGCGCAAGACGGTCGGCGAATTGCAGAAGCTGGTCGACAATCCGGACCTCACCGTCACCGTGGAAGTCTCCGACGCGAAGATCCGCTTCACCATCGGCTCGATCGTGCTGACCTCCAAGCTGATCGACGGCACCTTCCCGGACTACCAGCGCGTGATCCCGACCAACAACGACAAGGAACTGAAGATCGACTGCCAGTCCTTCGCGCAGGCCGTCGACCGCGTTTCCACCATTTCGTCCGAGCGCGGCCGCGCCGTGAAACTGGCGCTCGCCGATGGCCAGCTGACGCTGACCGTCAACAACCCGGATTCGGGCAGCGCGACGGAAGAACTGGCTGTCGGCTACGAGAACGATCCGCTCGAAATCGGCTTCAACGCAAAGTACCTGCTCGACATCACCGCGCAGCTTTCCGGCTCGGAAGCCGTGTTCATGCTTGCCGATCCGGGCTCGCCGACGCTGGTGCGCGACCTTGCCGGCGACGACGCGCTCTACGTCCTCATGCCGATGCGCGTATAGACCAGCCTGCCGGCACCGGGAAACCATTGTGGAACCCGCCGGCTGCCGGCGGGTTTTTTTGTAACCAGCGGTGCCGCCGGAAGAAAACTTGCCGGCGGCGACGCAATCAGGCTTGTTTTTGACGCAAATCGCGTCACATATTCGCGAACGGTCAAACGACGCAGAATGGAATGAAATCCACTGCCGGCCAGATAGCGACCATGAAGGGGAGTACCATGACGTTGCGCGTTAAAGTGAAGGAACGGCTCGGCAAGAAATTCGACACCGAGATCCGGTTCTTCAAAGGCTGGGTGCGCAACACGAAGGCGGTTGGCGCCATCATCCCGACGTCTTCCATCACCGCGCGCCGCATGGCCAGCGTCGTCACCCCGGCCTCCGGCCTTCCCGTCCTTGAACTTGGACCCGGCACCGGCGTCATCACCAAGGCGATCCTTGAAACCGGCCTTGCGCCGGAGAAGCTGACCTCCATCGAATTCTCGACGGACTTCTACAACTACCTGGTCGAGCGGTTCCACGGCGTCAATTTCATCAACGGCGATGCCTTCGATCTCGACAAGACACTCGGCGACATGCGCGACACGACCTTCGACAGCATCATATCCGCCGTGCCGCTGCTGAACTTCCCCATGCACAAGCGCGTGTCGCTGATCGAGGACCTGCTCTCCCGCATTCCGGTCGGTCGCCCCGTCGTGCAGATTTCCTACGGGCCGCTTTCACCGGTCGTCGCCATGCCGGATCGCTACCAGATCGCACATCTCGATTTCGTCGTGCGCAACATTCCGCCGGCGCAGCTGTGGACCTACCGCCGCACCCATTGAGCGGCACCGTGCTCGCGATCTACATCACTCATCCGCAGGTCCTGATCGACCCCGCCATACCCGTGCCCGACTGGGGGCTTTCCGAACGCGGTAGGGAGCGCAGCCTGCTGGCCGCCTCCGCCGGCTGGGCAGGCAAGATCGGCCGCTTCGTGGCGAGCACCGAGCGCAAGGCGATCGAGACGGCGGATATTCTGTGCGCCGGTCGCGCTGCCGTCGAAACCGACCACGCCATGGGCGAAAACGATCGTTCCGCCACCGGCTTCCTGCCGCCGGACGCCTTCGAGGACGCCGCCGACTGGTTCTTTGCCCATCCTGCGGAAAGCTTTCACGGCTGGGAGCGCGCGGTGGACGCACAGGCGCGCATCGTCTCGGCCGTCGAGCGGGTGCTTGCCGGGCACGATCCGGCCGTTCCGATCGCCTTTGTCGGCCATGGCGGCGTCGGCACGCTGCTGAAATGCCACCTCAATGGCACGCCGATCCGCCGGGATGGCGACCAGCCGCCCGGTGGCGGCAATCTTTTCGCTTTCCGGCTTGCGGACCGAAGCGTCACATGCGACTGGACGCCAATGGAATCTTGGAAAGGGTTTTGACCATGTCCGCGCGCGACCGCCTGATCGTTGGCCTCGATGTACCGACCATCGCGGAGGCGGAAAAAGTGGTCCGGACGCTTGGCAGCTCCACCCTCTTCTACAAGATCGGCTACCAGCTCGTCTTTGCCGGCGGCCTGGAATTTGCCCGCGACCTTGCCAAGGACGGCAAGAAGGTCTTCCTCGACATGAAGCTGCTCGACATC
Organism: Shinella sp.; assembly: GCF_049651085.1. GTDB lineage: Bacteria > Pseudomonadota > Alphaproteobacteria > Rhizobiales > Rhizobiaceae > Shinella. The sequence continues at coordinate 229,895 of NZ_JBASBL010000009.1, read as the reverse complement.
GACAACACGGTGGCCAAGGGCGTTGAGAACGTCGTCAAGATGGGCATGTCCATGCTGACGCTGCATGCCTATCCCAAGGCGATGGCCGCGGCTGTTTCCGCCGCGAAGGGTTCCGACCTGTGCCTTCTCGGCGTCACGGTCCTCACCTCCATGGATGCCAAGGACGTCATCGACGCCGGCTATGAATACGATCCGCACACGCTGGTGCTGCGCCGCGCCGAACAGGCGCGCATCGCCGGCATGGGCGGCGTCGTCTGCTCCGCCGAAGAGGCGAGCGCCGTGCGCAAGATCGTCGGCTCCGACATGGCGATCGTCACCCCGGGCATCCGCCCCGCAGGCGCCGATCTCGGCGACCAGAAGCGCGTGATGACGCCTGCCGACGCCCTGAAGGCCGGCTCCAGCCACCTTGTCGTCGGCCGCCCGATCGTCAAGGCCGCCGATCCGTTGGCCGCAGCCAAAGCGATCCTTGCCGAGATGGACGGCGCACTGACAGCATAAATGCAAAGGGAGAGAGACATGTCGAAGGGCTACTGGATTGCACAGGTCGATGTGCGCGACACCGAGCGCTACAAGGACTATGTCGCCGCCGCCAAGCCGGCTTTCGAAAAGTACGGCGCGAAGTTCATCGCCCGCGGCGGCGCGTTCGAGCAACTGGAAGGCCGCGTGCGTGCGCGCAACGTGATCATCGAGTTTCCTTCGCTCCAGGCCGCCGTCGACTGCTACAATTCGCCGGAATACCAGATCGCCGCCGCCATCCGCCAGGAAGTGGCGGACGCGGAAATGGTGGTCGTGGAAGGCCTCTGAGCCAAGCCCCGCATAGGCCTGCAAAACCGGCAGAAGAGACGCTTCGCCGCGCTTCACCTCGCGGACGGTTTGGGCTATGTAGGCCTCACCTACTACCATCCTATTCTCCAGGAGCAGCCTCATGACCTTGTCCAACCTCCCGCCGCTCGTCACCGTCTTCGGCGGCTCGGGCTTCGTCGGGCGTCATGTGGTGCGCGCGCTTGCGCGCCGCGGCTACCGCATCCGCGTCGCCGTGCGCCGGCCGGACCTTGCCGGCTTCCTCCAGCCGATCGGCGGCGTCGGCCAGATCTCCTATGTCCAGGCGAACCTGCGCTACCGCCAGTCGGTCGATCGGGCTGTCGAAGGCTCCGATCACGTCGTCAACTGCGTCGGCGTGCTGTTCGAGGCCGGCCGCAACACGTTTGACGCCGTGCAGGATTTTGGCGCCCGCGCCGTCGCCGAGGCCGCGCGCAACGCCGGCGCCGGGCTCACCCATATTTCCGCACTCGGCGCCGACGAGAAGTCCGCCTCCACCTATGCCCGCACCAAGGGCCGCGGTGAAGCCGCCGTGCTGCGCGCCGTGCCGGATGCCGTCATCCTGCGCCCGTCCATTATTTTCGGCCCGGAAGACGGATTCTTCAACAAGTTCGCGACCATGGCGCGCTATGCGCCGGTCCTGCCGCTGATCGGCGGCGGCCACACGAAGTTCCAGCCGGTCTATGTCGACGACGTCGCGGAAGCGGTCGCCCGCTCGGTGGACGGCTCGATCGAACGCGGCCGTATCTACGAACTGGGCGGCCCGGAAGTCCTGACCTTCCGCCAGTGTCTCGAATTGATGCTGCAGGTGGTCGACCGCAAGAAGCCGCTCGTCTCCCTGCCCTTCAGCATCGCCTCGATAATCGGCTCCATCGCCTCGCTGGTGCCTTTCGTCAAGCCGCCGCTGACCCCCGACCAGGTGACGCTGCTGCGCTCGGACAACATCGTCTCGGACGCTGCCCGCAGCGAGGGCCGCACCCTGGAGGCCATCGGCATCGAGCCGATACTCGTCGAGGCGATCCTGCCGAGCTACCTCGTGCGCTACCGTCCGCAGGGCCAGTTCACGCGGATCGACAAGACGGTCTGAAGCCTCTTTTTCCAATCGGAGCGGCCGCCGCAGGGGCAATCCCGGCGGCGGCCGCTCTGGTTTTTCCCAAAGCGCCTTGGGCCTGCTGTTGCACTTATGCAGCGGTTAAAAAATGCGTTGCGGCATTTACGCGCGATTCAGCATGGCACGATATTGATTGTAGCCGGACCAGCGAATAAACACCGCCCGCGCCGCGTATTGCATGAGGGTCATGCAACGGCGCATTTCAGCACTTTGAGAGGCTTTCGGCGCAAATGGGCAAGGCAATTGCACTCTTCTTCGGATTTTCGGCTCTGATCATCGTGGCCGGATCCTTTGTCGCGCCCTCGACGGTTTCCGCCAGCAAGCCCGGCTGTTCGCCGGCCTACGGCGTCGATCCCTGCACGACCGCATCGGTCGAGTAAGCCCCGGCCAGCCTGAAAAGGCCGGCCGAAGCCGGTCTTTCATCCCCAGATCAAAAGGGCGACAAGGCCCAGCGCGCCGACAACGATCCGCCAGATGGCGAACAGCGTGAAGCCGCGACGCGAGACGAAGTCGAGCAGCTTGCGCACGACGAAGAGGCCCGCGACGAAGGCGGCGGCAAAACCGACGCCGATCACCAGCAGGTCGTCCGACGAGAGCGCTTCGCGGTTCTTGTAGAGATCGAGCGTGAAGGCGCCGAGCATGGTCGGCATGGCGAGGAAGAACGAAAACTCCGCCGCAGACCGCTTGTCCGTGCCCATCAACAGGGCTCCGGCGATCGTTGCCCCCGAGCGCGAGGTGCCGGGGATCATCGCCAGGCACTGGCACAGGCCGATCTTGAAGGCGAGCGACGGCGGGTATTTCATCGCATCCGTATAGCGCGGCTGCAGCGGCAGCCGGTCGATCACATAGAGAATGACGCCGCCGATGATCAGCACGATGCAGATCAGCATCGGCGTCTCGAACAGCACCGTCTTGATGAAATCATGCGCGATCGCCCCGATGACGGCGGCCGGCAGGAAGGCGACAAGCACGCTGACGACGAAACGCCGCGCCTCCGGGCTCGACGGCAGCGCGAAGGCGATGCGCGTGAGCTTTGCCGCATAGACGGAGAGGATCGCGAGAATCGCGCCGAGCTGGATCAGAACGGCAAAGCTGTTGCCCGGCGACTTGAAACCGAGAAAATGTCCGGCCAGCAGGATGTGAGCGGTAGACGATACCGGGATGAATTCGGTCAGGCCCTCGATGAGACCGAGAATGAGGGCGCTGACGATCGACTGGTCTGCCATGTAAGTTCCTTGGGAAAAGGGAAGGAAAGGCGCAATGGAGAAGCGGACATCCGGCAAAAAGCCCGATTCGCTTGTGTTTGTACCATCAAATTTCTATAGGTTCGTCAAATCGGCCGTCGCCAAATCAGTTCCGCATGATGCGGTAGGCCCGGCAATGCCCCTTCCGCACATCGAGTAAAAGCAGCGTTCATGCCCACACTCTATCACCATCCGATGTCTTCGGCCTCCCGCTTCGTCCGGCTCATCCTGTCGGAATACGGGTTCCAGACGGAACTCGCCGACGAGCAGCCGTGGGAAAACCGGCGCGATTTTCTCGCTCTCAACCCGGCCGGCACCCTGCCCGTCTATGTCGACGACAGTATGCGGGCGCTCTGTGGCGCGAGCGTGATCTCGGAATATCTGGACGAGACCCATGGCGTCCTCAAGCGTGATCGCCGGCTGCTGGCGGAAGATCCCTTCCAGCGCGCCGAAATTCGCCGCCTCACGGAATGGTTCCTGCAGAAGATGGAGCAGGACGTGACACGCCCGCTGGTGCGCGAGCGCATCTTCAAGCTCCAGATGACGGCCGATCAGGGCGGCGGGCCGCCGGACAGCAAGATCCTGCGCAATTCGCGCGCCAATATCCGCCAGCACATGAAGTATCTTTCCTGGCTCGCCGGCTCGCGCACCTATCTTGCAGGCGACCGGCTGAGTTATGCTGACCTTGCCGCCGCCGCCGCCATTTCGGTGCTCGACTATATGGGCGAGATAAACTGGAACGACGCACCGCAGGCCAAGGATTGGTACCAGCGGCTGAAGTCGCGCCCCTCCTTCCGCCCGCTGCTCGGCGAACGGGTGCGCGGCGTGACGCCGGTCTCGCACTATGCGGACCTGGACTTCTGAGGAGACCATCATGTCGGGCGACGACAGGCTCCGGCATCGCCTGACCGAATTCGTCAAGGCGGAGGCGTTGGACAAGGGGTTCGACCTCTGTCGCATCACCGGGCCTGACTCCATCCCGCAGGCACCGGCGCGCCTCACGGATTTCCTTGCCGCCGGCTACCACGGCACGATGGAATGGATGTCGGAGACCGAAGCACGGCGCGCCGATCCGCGCGTGCTGTGGAGCGAGGTGCGCTCCGTCGTGCTGTTCGGCATGAACTACGGCCCGCAGCACGACCCGCGCGGCGTGCTCGCCATGCCCGACTGCGCGGCGATCTCCGTCTACGCGCAGAACCGCGACTATCACGACATCATCAAGGGCAAGCTCAAGGAAGTGGCGACGCGCTTTGCCGCGCGCGGCGGTGCGGACGTGAAGGTCTTCGTCGACACCGCGCCGGTGATGGAAAAGCCGCTGGCGGCCGCGGCCGGCCTCGGCTGGCAGGGCAAGCACACCAACCTCGTCAGCCGCACGCACGGCTCCTGGCTCTTCCTCGGCAGCCTCTTCACCACCGCCGACCTCCTGCGCGACGAAGCGGAGCGCGACCATTGCGGCTCCTGCCGCGCCTGTCTCGATTCCTGTCCGACGGACGCCTTTCCTGCACCCTACAAGCTCGATGCGCGGCGCTGCATTTCCTACCTCACCATCGAGCACAAGGGCCCGATCGACCCGGACCTGCGCCCGAAGATCGGCAACCGCATCTATGGCTGCGACGATTGCCTTGCCGCCTGCCCCTGGAACAAGTTCGCCGCCGCAGCATCGGAGATGAAGCTCGTCGCCCGCGAGGAGTTGAAGGCGCCCGCCATCGCCGAACTGCTGACGCTCGACGACCCCGGCTTCCGCACCCATTTCTCCGGCTCGCCCGTCAAGCGCATCGGCCGGGACCGTTTCGTGCGCAACACGCTGATTGCCGCCGGCAATTCCGGCGACCGCAGCCTGATCGATCCGTGCATCCGCCTTGCCGACGACGCCGCGCCCGTGGTGCGTGGCATGGCCGCATGGGCGCTCTCCCGCCTGATGGACGCTGGCGAATTCGAGAGATTTGCGGCAGGAAGAATGCAGGACGCGGACGACGACGTGCGTGCGGAATACGAAAGAGCGAAGGCGAAACGATGATGAAGCACCTCCTGATCCTCGGCGCCGGCTTTTCCGGCAAGGCCATCGGCGACGTTTTCAGGCAGGCCGGTTTTTCCGTGTCAGGTACAACGCGCTCGACCGAAAAGGCCGAAAGCCTCCGCAAGATCGGCATCGAGCCGATCCTCTATGATGGCGGTGCGATTTCGGACGGCCTTGCCGCGGACATGGCGCGCGCCACCCATGTCGTGCAGTCGATCGCGCCCGGCAAGGACGGCGACCCGCTGTTCCGCCCCGACATGCCGGCGCTCACCTCCCTGATGCCCAGGCTCGAATGGGCCGGCTACCTTTCCACCGTCGGCGTCTATGGCGACCACAAGGGCGGCTGGGTGGATGAGGCAACGGTGCTGAACCCGGTCTCCGCCCGCTCCGTCGAACGGGTCGAGGCGGAAGACCACTGGCTCGCCTTCGGCAAGGCCGCCGGCCTGCCGGTTGCCGTGCTGCGCCTTGCCGGCATCTATGGGCCGGGCCGCAATGCGCTGCGCAACATGGAAGAGGGAACTGCCCGCCGCCTCGTCAAGAAGGACCAGGTGTTCAACCGCATCCGCGTCGAGGATATCGGCCGCTCGGCCCTCTTCCTTGCCGGCAAGCATCTTGCCGGCGTGTGGAACATCACCGACAACGAGCCAGGCCCGCCGCAGGATGTGGTGGCCGAAGCTGCCCGCCTGATGGGCCTGCCGACCCCGCCGGACATTCCTTTCGAAACGGCGGAACTTTCCCCCATGGCACGGTCTTTCTACGGGGAGAACAAGCGCGTTTCGAACGCGAAGCTGAAGGCTGCGGGCTTCGAATTCCGCTTCCCGAACTACCGCCAGTCGCTCGCCGAGCTTCACGCGTCCGGCCATTGGCGGGGCTGAGGCGGCGAGGCCCCCGGGGCCGGGTTTTGCGATTTAATACAACCCTGAATTTATCTGCCTCATTGTTGCCGCCGAATTAATGCGGAACTATTGCTAATATTAAAAGTTTTTTCCAAAAATTTGCGCAATTGCCGAACAGGCATCCCGACTTTCAAGTCGATCCAGTTTAGTCACTGATTCGCAAGACTCTTTCCTGTCCGATTAACGAAGATTAACAATCCATCGTGAGCGATGGACTGTATATCCCACCGCGCATCGACAGCAATTGCGGCCGGTTGAGGCACGTTTTCGCCATTTTTGCTTCGTCATAGGGCGGCCTACAGCGGATATCCGCAACTCTTCCGGAAGGTCATCCGATCCATGATGCTCAAGCTCTCCAGTCTCGCGCTTGCTTCTCTCGTCATAGCCTCCTCGTCTTTCGTTACATTCTCGGAAGCACAGGCGGCCGGCTGCGGCCGTGCATCGTGGTATGCGCTGCACTCGCGCACCGCTTCCGGTGAACGCATGAACCCGAACCTGCTGACGGCCGCACACCGGAGCCTGCGCTTCGGCACCAAGGTGAAGGTGACCAATTCGAACAACGGCAAGAGCGTCGTGGTGCGCATCAACGATCGCGGCCCGTTCATCCGCGGCCGGGTGCTCGATCTCTCCAAGGCGGCCGCCTCCAACATCGGCATGATCAGCTCCGGCCACGCCAAGATCTGTTTCGAAGTCATCGGCTGAACCGACACCCCATTCTGCGGCTTCCAGCTTGCTCTTCCTGCATTCCGCCGCTACCACGACGCAAAACGGAGTATACGGATGCGATTGGGTGGGCGGCTCTCGGGAGCCATCGAGGTTCTGACGAATATCGAGACGCGGCGGCGCCCCGTCGCCGATGCGCTCAAGGACTGGGGCCTCTCCCATCGGTTTGCCGGTTCGGGCGACCGCGCGGCCATCGGCAATATCGTCTACGACGCCCTGCGCATGAAACTGTCGCACGCCTATCTGATGGGCGACGACAGCCCCACCGCCCTCGGCCATGCCGTGCTGCTGCGCCAATGGGGTCTTGCACCCGAGGCGCTCGCCGCGGAATTCGAGGGCGACCGGTTCGCGCCGGAACCGCTCTCGCAGGAAAAGCTTGCCGCCTTCCACGCCCGCGATCTCGCCGGGGCCGCCCCGCATGTGCAGGGCGACATCCCGGAATGGATCCAGCCCTCATTCGAGACGAACTTTTCCGAAGGCTGGCTGAGGGAGGCCAAGGCGCTTGCCGGCCGGCCGACGCTGGACCTGCGCGCCAATACCCTCAAGGCAAGCCGCGAAAAAGTGCTGGAGGCGCTCGAGAGCAACGCCGCCGCCGCTTCCCCCATCGCCCGCCAGGGCATCCGCATTCCGGCCGGCGAAGGCCCGTCCCGCCTGCCGAACCTCACCGCCGACCTATCCTTCCAGAAGGGCTGGTTCGAGGTGCAGGACGAGGGCTCGCAGATCGTCGCCGATCTCGTCTTCCCGCAGGAAGGCGATCAGGTGCTCGACTTCTGCGCCGGCGGCGGTGGCAAGACGCTCGCCATGGCGGCCGCAATGAACAACAAGGGCCAGGTGCACGCCTACGACACCGATCGCAAGCGCCTGATGCCGATCATCGAGCGGCTGAAGCGCGCCGGCACCCGCAATGTCCAGATCCACGAGGATATTTCCAGCCTCTCATCGCTGGAGGGCCGTTTCGACCGCGTGCTGGTCGATGCGCCGTGCACGGGCACCGGCACCTGGCGCCGGCGGCCCGATACGAAATGGCGCCTCACCGACAAGAATCTGGAAGAGCGCCTTGTCCAGCAGCAGGAAGCGTTAGCCAATGCCAGCACCTTCGTGCGGCCCGGCGGCCTCCTGTTCTACGTCACCTGTTCGATCCTGCCGCAGGAGAACGAAGAGCAGGTTCACAGCTTCTGCCAGAACAACCCGGAATTCGAAATCCAGTCTGCCGCCGACACCTGGAAGACCCTCTTCGGCAGCGGCAAGCCGCAGCCCTGGTCGCGCGACGGCAAGACGGTCACCCTGACGCCGGGCTTGACCGATACGGACGGCTTCTTCTTCTGCGCCATGGGCCGCAAGGCTTGATTCAGTTGCGATCCGTCAAGGACGGAAGAGCAGCTTGAAATCGTTCTAAACTATACATTTTGACACCAGTTTTCATTTGGTTCATGACAGTCATGCCTGAACAAACCCGAGCCCGGCGGTCTGCCGGACCATCCGGGCAGCGGCATGCAAGCTGCGGCATCCGGTGTCGGGGGGACACGCCAACAGGACACCAGGAGACGTCATGACCACTTCCTTCCTTCGCGCGGCCGCCTTTGCGCTTGCTGCTGCGGCATCAAGCCTTGCCATCGGCTCCGCCCATGCGGCCACCGATCCGGCTGCGATCGTCAAGCACTATGCCGAGATCGCGCATGCCAAGTTTTCCGACTCGCTCGACGCCGCCAAGGCGCTCGATGCGGCGATCGACGCCCTCATCGCCAAGCCGAGCGACGAAACGCTGAAGGCCGCCCGCGAGGCGTGGCTGAAGTCGCGCGTGCCCTACCAGCAAACGGAGGCCTACCGCTTCGGCAATCCGCTCGTCGACGATTGGGAAGGCAAGGTAAACGCCTGGCCGCTCGATGAAGGCCTGATCGACTATGTCGATGGCAGCTACGGCACGGAAAGCGACGAGAACGCCCTCTTCGTTGGCAATGTCATTGCCAATCCGAAGCTGGAGATCGGCGGCAAGACGATCGACGCCACCACGATCACGCCGGAGGTCCTGCAGGAACTGCACGAGGCCGGCGAAGTGGAAGCCAACGTCGCCACCGGCTATCACGCCATCGAATTCCTGCTGTGGGGCCAGGACCTGAACGGCACCGGAAAGGGCGCCGGCAACCGGCAGGCGAGCGACTACGATACGGCCAATTGCACCAACGGCAATTGCGACCGCCGCGCCGCCTACCTGAAGGCCGCCTCCTCGCTGCTCGTCACCGACCTCGAAGAAATGGTGAAGGCCTGGGCCGCGGACGGCGACGCCACCAAGAACGTGACCGCCGATCCGAAGGCCGGCATCACCGCCATGCTGACCGGCATGGGCTCGCTCTCCTATGGCGAACTTGCCGGCGAGCGCATGAAGCTCGGCCTGCTGCTGCACGATCCGGAAGAGGAGCACGATTGCTTTTCCGACAACACGCACAACTCGCACTACTACGACGTCGTCGGCATCCAGACCGTCTATACGGGCGAATATACCCGGCCGGACGGCTCGAAATTGACCGGGCCGTCGCTGTCCGAACTGGTTGCGGAAAAGGATGCCGCGCTTGATACGGAAATGAAGGGCAAGCTCGACGCCAGCCACACCGCGTTCAAGGCGCTGGTCGACCGTGCCGAAGGCGGCGAGGCCTATGACCAGATGATCGGCGAAGGCAATGAAGAGGGCAACAAGGTCGTCCAGACCGCCATCGACAGCCTGATCGACCAGACGAAGACGATCGAACGCGTCATCGGGTCGCTGGACCTCGGCAAGATCGAGCTTGAAGGCTCCGACAGCCTGGATAATCCTAACGCTGTCTTCCAATGATAGAAGGCGGGCCGTCCCCTTTGCGGAGAGACGGCCCGATTTCAGAAATGACGAAACGCCCTGCCCGTCGCCTGCTCGCGGTTTCCGCCGCGTTCATCGTCGCGGCAGGCGTTTTTGTTCTGGCCGATGCCCGCTCCGCCGATCATGGGCGCGATGACCTTTCGCAAAAGGACCGGGACCGTGTCGCAGCCGTGACCGCCCGGACGTCCGATTTTTCCAGGGCCGAGCAATATGAGGCAATGTCGGGCGGGGCGGCGACGTCGCTCGCCGCGATCAACGTGAACAGTTTTTCGCATTTTTCGGAAAACATCACCTTCGTCGAGGAAGAGACCTTCAAGCTCGGCAATGCCCTCTTCCAGAAGCTCTGGGTCTCCTCGCCCTCTTCCACGCAGGCCTCCGACGGGCTGGGGCCGCTCTACAATGCGCGCTCCTGCCAGACCTGCCACATCAAGGACGGCCGCGGCCATCCGCCGGAGGATCGAGCGGCAGACGCGACATCCATGTTCCTGCGCCTCGCCCGCGCCGCCAAGACGCCGGACGAAGAGGCGGCGCTGAAAAGCTTGCGCGAGATGAGCCTGCCGGATCCGATCTATGGCCGCCAGCTTCAGGATCTCGCCATTCCCGGCCTCAAGGGCGAGGGCCGCATGGTGATCGACTACAGCGAAGAGCCGGTAACGCTTGCCGGCGGCGAGGTCATCCTGCTGCGCCGCCCGACCTATTCCGTCGCCGATCTCGCCTATGGCGATCTCGACCCGACAACGACGCTCTCGCCGCGCGTCACCCAGCCGATGCTCGGCCTCGGCCTCATTCAGGCGATCCACGAGGCGGACATCCTGGCGCTGGCCGATCCCGACGATGCGGACGGCGACGGCATCAGCGGCAAGGCCGCCATCGCCATCGATCCGACGACCGGCAAACAGGCGCTCGGCCGGTTCGGCTGGAAGGCACAGTCGGCGAGCGTGCGCCAGCAGAGCGCCGAAGCCTTCGCCTTCGACATCGGCATCTCGACGCCGGAAGTGCCGCTGCATCAGGGCGACTGCACGGCGGCGCAAGCCGCCTGCCTCGAACGACCGGACGGCGTGCAGGCCCGGCTGGGCGAGGCGGAAGCGCCGCCGCCGGTGATGGACCTCGTCACCTTCTATGCGGAGAACCTCGCCGTGCCGGCGCGGCGCAGGGCGAGCTTTCCCCAAACGCTCGCCGGCAAGCGCGTCTTCTACGAGACAGGCTGCGCTTCCTGTCACCAGCCGAAATTCGTTACCCGGCGCGATGCCGCCAACAAGGCCCATGCCTTCCAGCTGATCTGGCCCTATTCCGATTTCCTGCTGCACGACATGGGCGAAGGCCTTGCCGACGGGCAGCAGGTCGGCGTGGCGGATGGCCGGGAGTGGCGCACGCCGCCGCTCTGGGGTATCGGCCTTACAAATACCGTCAACGGCCATACGTTCTTCCTGCATGACGGGCGCGCCCGCAATCTCACCGAGGCTATCCTGTGGCACGGCGGCGAGGCAAAGGCTGCGCGCGACCGCTTCGCGGCGCTGGAAAAACGTGACCGCGACGCCCTTCTGACCTTTCTGGAGAGCCTCTGATGCTGAACCGGCGCCCGATCTTCCCGCGTTTTGCCACCCTTCTTGCGGCAGGCCTGATGTTTTCCGCCACCCTGCCGGCGCTCGCGCAGGAGGGCGCGGCGCCCGTACCGCCGGACCTGACCGCAGACAACGTGCTGGGCGTGATGACGCGTGCGGTCGATGACGTCATCCGACCCGGCTACCGCGCCTTCGAGGCCTCGGCAGGCAAGCTCGCCGAAGCAACGGCCTCCTACTGCAAGACGCCTTCCCAAGCCTCGCGCAAAACCGTCGATGACGCCTTCCGGCAGGCGGTCACCGACTGGGGCCATATCGAGATCGTGCGCATCGGCCCGGTGCTCGACGACAACCGCTTCGAGCGCATCCTGTTCTATCCCGACCGCAAGGGAACCGGCCTGAAACAGGTGCAGGCGCTGCTGCGGGAACAGGACGAAGCCGATACCGACGCCACGACGATGGCCGGCAAGAGCGTCGCCATCCAGGGGTTCGGCGCGCTCGAATTCGCCCTCTACGGCACCGGCTCCGAAACGCTGGCGACCGGGAAGGACAGCTTCCGCTGCCGCTATGCCGCTGCCGTCGCCGCCCATATCCGCACGACGGCGAGCCAGCTTGCCGCCGCCTGGGATGCACCGGATGGCGTGCAGCGCGACTGGAAGCATCCCGGCCCGCAAAACCCCGTCTTCCGCACCGGCAAGGAAGCCATGACGGCGCTGCTCGGCATCCTCGTGCATGGCGCGGAAGCAGTGCGCGACCAGCGCATCGAGACCTTCTACCGCAATGGCGGCACGGCGCGGCCGAAATCGGCAGTATTCTGGCGCTCCGGCAACACCTGGACGTCGGTGAATGCCAATATCGAGGGCCTGCAAACGCTGTTCGACAAGTCCGGCATGGCGGACCTCATCGACCCGAACTTCCAGTCCATCGCCGGCAATATCGATTTCGTGCTGAAATCGCTGCATCGCGTCGCCCCGACGATCGATGCCGACATAGAAAAGGCGGTATCCGTGCCGGCGGAACAGCAGAAGATCACCTTCCTGCTCGTCAACACGCGCGACCTGATCCTGCGCCTCAACACGGAATATGGCGGCGCCATCGGGCTTGGCGCGGGCTTCTCCTTTGCGGACGGCGATTGATGGCGACCACGGGCAGCCATAGCGCGCTTGTCGACCGCCGCGCCTTCCTGCGCATGGCGGGCGCGGCCTGGGTCGCGACGCTCGATGCCCGCCAGTCCTTTGCGCTATCGCGCACCGACGCCGTCTTCGCCTCCGGCTACATGGAGCGCGACGGCAGCTTCGGCATTGCGGTGCTTGCCGAAGACGGCACGATCATCGACCGCACGGCGCTGCCCGCCCGCAGCCACGGCATGGCCTTCTCCCCCGCCACCGGCCATCTCGTCGCCTTCGCAAGGCGGCCCGGCACCTTCGCACTGGTGACAGACCGGACGGGCGAGACGGAACCCGTAACCATCGCGGCTGCCGAGGACCGGCACTTCTTCGGCCATGGCTGCTTTTCGCCGGACGGCAGATTGCTCTATGCCAGCGAGAACGATTTCGAGGCCAATCGCGGCGTGATCGGCCTCTACGACGCCCGTGACGGCTACCGCCGCATCGGCGAATATTCCACCTATGGCATCGGCACGCACGACCTCTCCGTCAGCGACGACGGACGCCTGCTGATTGCAGCCAATGGCGGCATCGAGACCCATCCGGATTTCGGCCGCACCAAGCTCAACCTCGACCACATGGAACCCTCGCTCGCCCTCATCGCGGCGGCGACCGGCACCCTTGTCGAGCGTCACACACTACCGGAAACGCTACGCCAGCTTTCCACGCGCCATATCGACCTCGACGACAGGGGCCGCATCTGGTTCGCCTGCCAGTATGAAGGTCCGCGCAACGACCTGCCGCCGCTCGTCGGCCATTTCGGCAAGGGAGAGGACCTGACCTTCCTCACGCTGCCGGAAGAAACCACGCTCGGCCTTGCCAACTATGTCGGCGCTATCGCCGTCAACCGGCGCGAGGGGCTTGTCGGCCTTACCTCGCCGAATGGCGGACGCTTCGTCGTTCTCGACGCCGGTTCCGGCCGTGTCGTCAGCCAGGAAGACATCGCGGACGCCGCCGGCATCGCCACGGCGCCGCGCGGCTTCGCCGTTTCCTCCTATGATGGCCGCTTTGCCGGACGGCGCGAGAATGTCGCCTGGGATCAGCACATCGCCAGCCTGAAGCCGCCTCGCTGAACAGGCCGATTGCCGTGACCGGCACAGAACGCTTGCAGTGCAGCATGCACCGTGCAAACGTCGGCCAACTTCACTTCGGGCCGACATGCCGGCAAATGTGTGCATCATGAACAGTTTTCCTCCATCGGGTTTTTCCGAGCGCATCCGCAAGAGTTTCGACCGGCAGGCTGCCATGCAGCTGATCGGGGCGGAGCTGACCCGTGTCGAACATGGCACGGTGGAGATCGAGCTGCCCTTCGACGAGAAACTGACGCAGCAGCACGGCTTTCTCCATGCCGGCGTCATTTCCGCCGCACTGGATACGGCCTGCGGCTATGCCGCCTATTCCGTCATCGACGCGGATGCCTCGATCCTCACCATCGAGTTCAAGGTCAACCTCATGTCGCCGGGGCGCGGCGAGCGTTTCCTCTTCCGCGGCGAGGTGACCAAGCCCGGCTCCAACATCATCGTGGCCGACGGGCGCGGCTATGCCATCTCCGATGGCCCTGCCAAGCTGATCGCCTCCATGACGGGCACGATGATGGTCATGCGCGGCCGCGAGGATATTGCCGAATGAGCATCCCCCTCAAGACCGTCGGCGCGCACCGCATCCTCTATGTCATGGCCGCCGATGCCGAATACGGACCGCATCTGAAAACGCGCATCGCGCCCTTCATGACGGGCGTCGGCCCGGTCGAGGCGGCCGTGCAGCTCACGCTCGCGCTCTCTCATCTGTCGGCGGAAGGCAACCTGCCCGATTTCGTCGTTTCGCTCGGCTCTGCCGGTTCGGCGACGCTGGAGCAGACCGGCGTCTATCAGGCATCCACCGTCTCCTATCGCGACATGGACGCCTCGCCGCTCGGCTTTACCAGGGGCGCGACGCCCTTCCTCGACCTTCCCGTGGAAATACCGCTTCCCATCCGCATTCCCGGCATCCCGCAGGCCCGGCTTTCGACCGGCGCCAACATCGTCTCGGGCGCCACCTATGACGATATCGATGCCGACATGGTGGAGATGGAAACCTATGCGGCCCTGCGCGCCTGCCAGACCTTCGGCATCCCGCTCATCGGCCTGCGCGGTATTTCCGACGGCAAGGCGGAACTCACCCATATCGGCGACTGGACGGAATACCTGCACGTGATCGACGAAAAGCTCTCCGCCGCCGTCGATCGGCTGGAAGCAGCAATCACCGGTGCGACCTTCCTTCGCAAAGGCTGAAAAACCGGCTTTCCCCGGTTGCGCGCCGCGCGGATATTCATTAAAGGCTCGCCATGACCCAGACAGCTCATCCCGACAGCGTTCTCATCATCGATTTCGGCAGCCAGGTGACCCAGCTCATCGGGCGGCGCGTGCGCGAAGCAGGCGTCTATTGCGAGATCATCCCCTTCCAGTCCGCGGAAGAAGCCTTCCACCGCATGCAGCCGAAGGCGATCATCTTCTCCGGCGGCCCCGCCTCGGTGCTCGACCAGGGCAGCCCGCGCGCGCCGCAGGTCGTCTTCGATTCCGGCCTGCCGATCCTCGGCATCTGCTACGGCCAGCAGACGCTTGCCACCCAGCTCGGCGGCACCGTCGAGGGCGGCCATGCCCGCGAATTCGGCCGCGCCGACGTGGAAATCCTGAAAGAGAGCCCGCTCTTCGACGGCTTCTGGCATGTCGGCAACAAATACCCGGTCTGGATGAGCCACGGCGACCGCGTCACCGTCGCCCCCGAAGGCTTCGAGATCATCGGCGTTTCCGAAAACGCACCCTTCGCCATCTGCGTCAACGAGGCGAAGCGCTACTACACCACCATGTTCCACCCGGAAGTGGTGCACACGCCGGACGGCGCGAAACTCATCTCCAACTTCGTGCACAAAATCGCCGGCATCAAGGGCGACTGGTCGATGTCGGCCTACCGTGCGCGCGCCGTCGAGGCGATCCGCGAGCAGGTCGGCGACAAGCGCGTCATCTGCGCCCTTTCCGGCGGCGTCGACAGTTCCGTTGCCGCTCTCCTCATCCATGAGGCCGTCGGCGCGCAGCTTACCTGCATCCTCGTCGACCACGGCCTGATGCGCAAGAACGAGGCGGCGGACGTCGTCGCCATGTTCCACGAGCACTACAACCTGCACCTCATCCACGTCGATGCCGTCGATCGCTTCGTCGGCGAGCTGGAAGGCGTCTCCGACCCGGAAACCAAGCGCAAGATCATCGGCCGTCTGTTCATCGAAGTCTTCGAGGAAGAGGCCAAGAAGCTCGGCGGCGCGGAATTCCTCGCCCAGGGCACGCTCTATCCCGACGTCATCGAGAGCGTCTCGTTTACCGGTGGCCCCTCGGTCACGATCAAGTCGCACCACAATGTCGGCGGCCTGCCCGAGCGCATGAACATGAAGCTCGTCGAGCCGCTGCGCGAGCTCTTCAAGGACGAAGTGCGCGTGCTCGGCCGCGAACTCGGCCTGCCGGACTCGTTCATCGGCCGTCACCCCTTCCCGGGCCCGGGCCTTGCCATCCGCTGCCCGGGCGGCATCACCCGCGACAAGCTGGAAATTCTCCGCGAAGCCGACGCCATCTATCTCGACGAGATCCGCAAGGCCGGCCTCTACGACAAGATCTGGCAGGCCTTCGCCGTGCTGCTGCCGGTCCAGACCGTCGGCGTCATGGGCGACGGGCGCACCTACGAGTTCGTCTGCGCCTTGCGCGCCGTGACCTCGGTCGACGGCATGACGGCCGACTTCTACCACTACGACATGAACTTCCTCGGCCGTGCGGCCACGCGCATCATCAACGAGGTCCGCGGCATCAACCGCGTCGTCTACGACGTGACGTCGAAGCCGCCGGGTACGATCGAGTGGGAGTGAGGGCTTCAGGCCCGACGCTTCCTCTCAACGTCGAAAGACAATCAAAGTCCCGGTGCCTCGCGCCGGGACTTTTTCTTTGCCTTGGCAGCATCACCGCCATCTACCGCACGCGCAAGTCGGACAAGCTTACCGCCCTCGCACTGCCCGGCTAGAACCCGAACGACTGCTGCGCCGGTTCCGGCGGGGCGAAGGAAATGCCTTCGAGGGCGAGCATCTTCAGTTTGGACGAAGCGCCGCCCGGCGCGGAGAAACCGCCGACCTTGCCGCCGGCGGCGAGCACACGGTGGCAGGGAATGATGAGGGCGATCGGGTTCTTCGCCATGGCCTGGCCGATCTCGCGGGCGCCTTCCGGGCCAGTACCGAGGGCGCGGGCAAGCGCGCCATAGGTCGTCGTCTCGCCCCAGTGCAAACGGCGCGCTGCATCGTAGATCACCCGGAAAAAATCGCTCTGGCCTGTAAGATCGAGCGGAACCTCGGTAAAGTCCGCCGCCTCGCCGGCAAAATACCGTTGCGCCGCCGCGACGGCGCTGGCGATTGCCGGTGGCGGTTCGGCTGCTTCCGCGCCCGGCAGATGGCGCAGCAGCAGGCGCTGCGTGGTGGCGGCATCCTCGCCGGGGAGCTGGAAGCGCACGACCCCGACCGCCGTCCAGGCGATGCCGCAGGGACCGCCTTGCGTATCGAAGATCCGAAAATAGGTCTTGCCGGTCATGATCGGCTCCTCATCCCGTTTGTCACAAGATCGGGCTTCGCCCGGCCGCTTTCAACCCGTTTCTTGCCAGGGCTTGCGCTCCCCGCAGCCAATTCGCATAACCCTCGGCAAGAATTCAGGAGGACGCAAAGTGGAACGTTCGGAGATCATCATCGGCGGTGATACGGCAGGCATCGAATGGCGCGTGCCGGTCTTCCGCTTTGCGGGCAGCGACGCGAAGGCGCCCTGCGTCTATATCCAGGCGGCGCTGCATGCCAACGAACTGCCCGGCACGGCGCTTCTCCACTTCCTGCTCGAACGGCTGCGCAGGGCGGAAGCCGATGACGCCATTCGCGGCGACATCACCGTCGTCCCGCAGGCAAATCCGATCGGCCTTGCGCAATATCACTTCAGCGAGATGGAGGGCCGGTTCGACCTCGGCTCACGCACGAATTTCAACCGCGATTTCCCGCTGGTGGCGCTTGCCGAGCGTGACACGCTGCTGGAAGACCTCGATCGCCGCCCCGCCGCCGACCGGCTGAAGCGCGCGCTGCTGCACAAGGCGCTCGGCGCAGATCTGATGCTGGACCTGCACTGCGACGACGAATCCCTGCAATACGCCTATATCGACGAGGCCTTCTGGCCGGAAGCGGCCGACCTTGCGAGCGCGCTCGACATGCAGGCCGTGTTCCTTTCGGACGGCGAAAGCACCGCCTTCGAGGAGGCCGTCGGCCATGCCTTCAAGCACCAGGGCGGCGACAAGCTCAAGACCGTGCCGGGCCGGCTTGCCGTCACCGTTGAACTGCGTGGAAAGCGCGATGTCTATCCGGACATGGCAAAGCGGGATGCGGACGGGCTCTGGGCGTTCCTCGCCGGCCGCGGCGTCGTTGCGGATCCGACGCAAGCGGCAAAGCCCTATGCCGGCCCGGCCGTGCCGCTCGACAATATCGAGATGGTGCGAGCCCCCGAGCCCGGCACCGTGCTGTTCCACCGCGAAATCGGCGACGCGGTGAAGGCGGGCGACCTTCTGGCGACGCTGATCACCCGGCCGGGCGAGCCGGACGGCACGCTTGCCGTGAAGGCCGGCCATGACGGACTGGTCGCCACGCGCAGCTCCGCCCGCTATGCGCGGCGCGGCGAGGACCTGATGAAGCTCGCCTGCCACGAAGCGACACGCAAGGATCGCAAGCCGGGCACGCTGGAGGACTGAGCGTCCTGCGGAAAAAATCTTTCCGCGGGGGGACGTTTGCCCCCCTCGCATTCGTATCGTCCAGAGCAATATATAGAGGCGGCAAAAGAATTTGCCGCCCTGGGATGGTCCGCACGCATCATGTTTGAGACGCTCTCCGCCTACTGGCCGCATATTCTCGTCGCCCTGTCGATTATCCTCGGCGTGCCGGCCGCAATCCATGTGACGATGACGAAGGAAGAGGTGCGTGCGGCGATCGGCTGGGTCGGCGTCATCATGCTCTCTCCGGTGGTCGGCCCGCTCATCTATGCGGTCGGCGGGGTGAACCGAATCCGCCGCAAGACGCTGAATCTCAGCCGCGAGGAGCTGCTGGCCGCCGGCTGGCACCATATGGCCGAATATGACGTGTCGAACGAGCATGTAAGGGTGGCCTATGGCGAAGCGCTTGCCGCGATGCAGCGCCTCGGCAATGCGGTCGGCCGCTGCAAGCTCACTTCCGGCAACCGCATCGCGCTGCTGCCGACCGGCGATGAGGCCTATGCCGCGATGCTTTCGGCCATCGGCAGCGCCGAGCGCTCGATCCTGCTGGAAACATACATCTTCGACCGCGACGGCGTGGGAGAGCGCTTCGTCGCGGCCCTGTCGGCAGCGGTTGCCCGCGGTGTCGAGGTGCGCGTGCTGATCGATGCGGTCGGCGCGCGCTATTCCATCCCCTCCATCGTGTCGGAACTGCAGCGCGCCAATGTGCCGACGGACGTCTTCAACGGCAATATCGTGATGGGCCTGCGCCTGCCCTATGCGAACCTGCGCACCCACCGCAAGATCCTCATCGTCGACGGCAGCGTCGCCTTCACCGGCGGGCTTAATATCCGAGCCGGCTTCTGCGCAGAATTTTCCGGCGCGACGACCGCACTCGATACGCATTTCCGCCTTACCGGACCGGTCGTCGGCGATCTGTTCCGCATTTCCTATGAGGACTGGCGCTTTTCCGGCGGCGACGACCTCTCCGGCGAGACCTGGCAGATAGCGCCGCCGCCGGACGCGCCGGAGAGCGGCATGCTTGCCCGCGTCGTGCCCTCCGGGCCGGACAAGAGCCTGGAGACCAATCACCGCATGCTGATGGGCGCCGTTTCCGTCGCCAAGAAGCATATCCGCATCATGTCGCCCTATTTCCTGCCCGACCGCGAGCTGATCAGCGCCATCGTCACGGCAGCGCGGCGCGGCGTGGAG
Organism: Shinella sp.; assembly: GCF_049651085.1. Lineage (GTDB taxonomy): Bacteria > Pseudomonadota > Alphaproteobacteria > Rhizobiales > Rhizobiaceae > Shinella. The sequence continues at coordinate 210,519 of NZ_JBASBL010000009.1, read as the reverse complement.
ATCGACATCGTCGTGCCCTCGTCCAACAACCTGAAGCTTGTCGATCTTGCCATGACCGCACAGTTCGACCAGATGCTGAAATATGGCTGCCGCATCTGGCGTGCCTCCGGTCCCTTCAACCATTCCAAGCTGACGGTGATCGACGACGCCTGGTCCTATGTCGGCTCGTCGAACATCGACCCGCGCTCGCTGCGGCTGAATTTCGAGGTGGATATCGAGGTGCTGGATGCGGACTTCGCCGACCTCATCGGCAACCGCATCGCCGCCGCCCTTTCACAGGCCGAGGAGGTCAGGCTCGACGATCTGAAGGCGCGGCCTTTCCCGCAGCGCCTCGTCGAGCGCATCACATGGCTTGGCTCACCGTATCTGTAGGCCCGAACGACCGCTCCCAGACGACCTTGAGGTCGATATGCGCCTTGATCGGCAGATGATCGGAGGCGATGCGGGCGAGCGGCGAGTTGTGCACCTCCACGGAGGTGACGAGATCGTGCGGATGGCCGAGCGCCCGGTCGAGCGCCAGAACCGGAAAGCGCGAGGGAAAGCTCGGCACCGCGCCGGAGGCCGGATCGAAGGTCGGCTGCAGGCGCGAGAGCGAGGAGCCCCGGCCGACGCGCCATTCGTTGAGGTCGCCGACCAGCAGCGTCGGCATTTCTTCCTCCTGCGCGACCGAGGCGAGAATCGCCATCGCCTGCTGTTCGCGCGAGCGCTTCAACAGGCCGAAATGCGCAGCGACGAGCCGGAGTTTTCCGACCGGCAGATCAAGGGTCACGACCAGCGCGCCGCGTGGCTCGATGCCCGGCAGCTTCAGCTGCCGCACCCCGCCGACCGCGCCCTTGCGGATCATGATCATGTTGCCGTGCCAGCCGTGGCCGGTGGAGGATAGCGCGGCGATCGGTACGGGCACGAGGCCGCAATCGCGCTCCAGCATGTCGAGGTCGAGCAGGCCCGAGCGCTCGCCGAAGCGCTTGTCCGCTTCCTGGATCGCGATGATATCCGCGTCGATCTCGGCAATCACGCTCGCCGTGCGCTCCGGATCGAAACGCCGGTCGATGCCCACGCATTTGTGCACGTTGTAGGACGCGATGACGGTGTCGCCCGGGCGATTGTTTTCCGGCGGACGATGGCCACGCCGTTTGCGGATGGCCGAAAGCAACGCCGCCGGCATGATCTTCTCGTTCAGCTTCCTGTCCACTGGCCCTTCCTTGGTGGCGCATCCATCATATGGGCGCTTTCCAACCATCGACAACCTTTTGCCGCCGAGAAATGTTCAACAAAAGCCTCACGGAAGAGCGCTCACCTGCATCTTCGGACTGTCGAGCAGGATGGTCGAACGCAGCGTCTTGATCTCGCCGATACGCTCGAACTCGCTCCACAGCAGCCGCCGGTAGTCAGCCACGTCCTTCACCGCGATCTTGAGGAGGAAATCGAAATCGCCGGCGACCGTGTGACATTCCACCACTTCCGGCATGCGCCGCACGAGATCGATGAACCGCTCGCCGACGCGGGGCGCCGTGCGCTCCAGCGTCACCTCCAGAAAGGCCTGGAAGCCGATACCGGCCGCGCGCGGATCGACGATCACCGTATGGCGGATCACGCCATTCGCCTCCAGCCGCGCCAGCCGGCGCGAGAGCGGCGCGGGAGAGAGCCCGACCTTTTCGGCGAGCTGGTTGTTGGAAAGCCCCGCATCCTCGACGAGCAGGCGGATGATGCGCCGGTCCGTCTGGTCCAGCACCATCCCGTCGCCAGCTTTTCTGTCCATATCCCGCTCCCGGAGCAAAAACCTGCATCAATCTAGCCGCCATGGGCAAGAATACAAAAGCTTCTTGCGCTTTCTCCGCAATATCATGGTCGATTTTGCGAGGACTTTGGCCTACACCCACTGCATACTCCACCCCATACAGGAAACCGGCCATGTTCGACGCCCTCACCCGCCAGCCCGATGATCCGTTGCTTGCCCTGATCGGCCTTTTCCGAGCGGACGAGCGGGCCGGCAAGGTGGATCTCGGCGTCGGCGTTTATCGCGACGAAACGGGCGCGACGCCGATCTTCCGCGCGGTGAAGGAGGCCGAGCGCCGCCTCGTCGAGACCCAACCGACCAAGTCCTATGTCGGACCGGAAGGCGACCCGGTCTTTCTCGAGCGGCTCTGGGACTTGACGACGGGCGACGCCGGCCGCGGCCGGGCTGTTGCCGCCCTCCAGACGCCGGGTGGTTCCGGGGCGCTGCGCCTTGCCGCCGACCTGATGGCGCGCATAGGCACCAAGGGCATCTGGCTCGGCCTGCCGAGCTGGCCGAACCATGCCAGCATCTTCAAGGCGGCCGGCCTTGAAGTCATCACCTACCCCTTCTTCGACATCCCCTCGCAGGCCGTGCTCTTCGACCGCATGATGGAATCGCTGTCGGGCGCCGCGCCCGGCGATGCCGTGCTGCTTCATGCCAGTTGCCACAACCCGACCGGCGCGAACCTTTCGGCCGACCAGTGGCGCGCCGTCTCCGACCTCATCGCCGAGCGTGGCCTGCTGCCGCTCGTCGATATCGCCTATCAGGGCTATGGCCGCGGTCTAGACGAGGACGCCGCGGGCCTGCGCACGCTGCTTGCCACCGTGCCGGAAGCACTCGTTTCCGTTTCCTGCTCGAAATCCTTCGGCCTCTACCGCGAACGCACCGGCGCGATCTATGCCGCCTGCAGCAATGCCGAGGCGGCGCTGACCGTGCGCACCAACCTCGCCGCGCTCGCCCGCACCAGCTATTCCATGCCGCCGGATCATGGCGCGGCCATCGTCAGCACGATCCTCGGCGACGCGGCCCTGACGGCCGACTGGAAGGCGGAGATCGAAAGCATGCGGCTGCGCATCACCTCGATCCGCGAGCGCCTCGCCACCGGCCTTTCCGCCCGCTGGCAGGTGCTGACGGCCATCCGCGAGCAGGAAGGCATGTTCTCGCTGCTGCCGCTCGAAGAGGCGGCCGTGCTGAAGCTGCGCGCCGAGCACGCCATCTACATGCCGACCTCAGGCCGCATCAACATTGCCGGCCTCAAGTCGGCGGAAGTCGATGCCGTCATCGAGAAATTCCTGAGCCTCTGAGGTCAAACATGACGGTCGAGACGGCGGCGCAGCCCGAGCGCCATTCCGCCTACGAGGATGTCATCGCCATCGTCGTCGGCACGATGTTCATGGCGCTCGGCGTAGTGATCTATACCAAGGCGGTGCTGCTTGCCGGCAGCACTGCGGGCCTGGCCCTGCTGCTGCAATATGCGACGGGCATCGGCTTCTGGTGGCTGTTCTTCGCCATCAACCTGCCGTTCTACGTGCTTGCCGTCAAAAAGCTCGGCTGGGCCTTCACGCTGCGCACCTTCGCTGCCGTCACGCTGGTGTCGATCTTTACCCGGCTCACTTCTGACCTCGTCTCCTTCTCCCATCTCGATCCGCTCTATGCGGCGATCATGGGCGGGGCGCTGTCCGGCACGGGCCTGCTCATCCTCTTTCGCCACCGCACGGGGCTTGGCGGCATCAATGTGCTGGCGATCTACCTGCAGGACCGCTTCGGCCTGCGCGCCGGCTACTTCCAGCTTGCCGTCGATCTTGCCATCCTATCCGCCGCCTTCTTTGTCATTCCGCTCGACCGCCTCGCCCTTTCCATCGTAGGCGCCGTCGTCGTCAACATGACGCTCGCCATCAATCACCGCCCCGGCCGCTATCACGGGGTGACGTGACAGCCACAGAGCTTTATGAAGGCATTTCAAAGACATGAGGAGAGGCGCGTGACCGTCACGATCTACGGCATCAAGAACTGCGACACGATGAAGAAGGCGAGGACCTGGCTCGACGGCAGGGGCGTCGTCTACCGCTTCCACGACTACAAGCTGGAAGGCATCGACGCGGCAAGCCTCACGCACTGGGTCGATGCGCTCGGCTGGGAAACCGTGCTCAACCGCGCCGGCACCACCTTCCGCAACCTGCCCGACGCAGACAAGCAGGATATCGATGCGGCGAAGGCAATCGCGCTGATGCTCGCCCAGCCCTCGATGATCAAGCGCCCCATCCTCGACCGCGACGGGCAACTGACCGCCGGTTTCAAGCCGGACATCTACGAAACCCTGTTCTGAACGTCTGGATCTCTAGGCGGGCCGGCGATAGCCGGTCGGCTGCTGGTAGAGATAGCCGGTGCGCTCGATGGCCGTGGCCAGCGGCTCGCGGGCAACGCTCATCGTGTGACCATTGGCGTGGATGATGGTTTCGCCATCCTCCATGATGGCCACATGGCCCTTCCAGAACACGAGGTCGCCACGCCGCAGTTCCTCGCGTGTGATGGGCGTACCGAGGCCCGTTGCCTGCATGTCGGAATCGCGCGGCGCGCTGCGGCCCGTCATCATCATCGAGAGCTGCACGAGGGCGGAGCAATCGAGGCCGAAGCCGGAGCGACCGCCCCACAGATAGGGCGTTTCGAGAAACCGGCCCGCCACGGCGACATAGTCGTCGCTCACCATCTCGCCGACGGGCAGGCAATGGCCGGCAATGACCGACTGGCCGCCTTCGAGCGTGAAATAGCGCGTGCCGCGCGTCTCGCTCTCGCCTGTAATCGTTAGCCGGCTTCCGATGGAAAGGGCGAAGGCTGCGGGTGTGCGCAGGTCCGGACCGCTATAGGCGAAGCTGCGCGGCACCGCGACAACATGCGTTGCGGCTGTTGCCGCAGCCTCATCCAGCGCCGCTTCCGGCAGATAGCCCACATAGCCGTCGAGATCCGACTTTACCCAGGCCCAGCCGTTTGCCCGGTCGAGCACCCGCAGGCGCTCGCCGAACAGCACCTGCGTATCGATGCCAGCCGTTTCGTCCGGCCGGGGGCGAAGGGCGGCGACCGGGGCGGCAACGCGCGCCGGCGTTCCCGTCACGTATCGTTCGGCCGTCACGGTGTCCTGAAGCGCCGCTTCGGCGAGGTCGGGACGATAGGCGTTGAGGCGGCGGTCTGGCAGAGCGTTCATAGTGTTCTCACGAGGCCTTCATGAAATCTGGCTGCGTCCCGTGGCGATAATAAGGTCGCCGAGGCGCTCGAGATAGAGCGCGCCGTCCACAGTGCGCTTGATGATGACGTTGCGGCGATCACGCTCGTCGCGCACGCGGGTGACCAGCCCCTGCTCGCCCATCGTGTCGAGCGCGCGGGTGATGACCGGCTTGGTGACGCCGAGCTTGGCCGCCAGCCCCCGCACGGTGTGCGGGGGCGGCACGAGATAGATTTCGAGCAGGATGGCGAGTTGGCGCAGCGTCAGGTCGCGCCCGTCCTGGTGGACCTGCCGCACGGTCACCGCGTGCCAGAGGCTCAGCGCCTGCGAAGGGCTCAGGTCTACCGTCACGGCTCGCTCCTTCCGGGCGCTGTTGGACGCAACTCCGTATTTCGTTACGCTACCGTATCATTCGCCCGAAGGAAAGTGACCGCTCACGCGGTCACGCCGCGCAGGTGGTGGTAGAGCGCGCGGATCGCCTGCGCCTCGCCGCCGACAGGCGAATGCGGCCGCTCGGCCGGAGCCCAGGCGAAGATGTCGAAATGCGCCCAGTGCCGGTTGCGCGTGACGAAGCGCTTGAGGAAGAGCGCCGCTGTGATCGAGCCCGCCATGCCGCCTGCGGGCGCGTTGGTGAGGTCGGCGATGCGGGCCGATACGTCCTTGTCGTAGCCCATATAGAGCGGCATGCGCCACATCGGGTCATCCACCGCAAGGCTCGCCTCGGCAAGGTCGTGGGCAAGGTCGTCGTCGTCGGTGAAGAAGGGCGGCAGGTCCGGGCCGAGCGCGACACGGGCCGCGCCCGTCAGCGTCGCCATGTCGATGATGAGGTCGGCATCCTCCTCGTCGGCATAGGCAAGCGCGTCGGCCAGAATCAGCCGGCCCTCGGCATCGGTATTGTCGATCTGCACGGTCAGGCCCTTGCGGCTCCTGTAGATGTCGCCGGGACGGAAGGCATTGGCCGAGATGGAATTCTCGACGACCGGCAGCAGCACGCGCAGGTCCACCTTCAGCTTGGCGTCCATGATCATCAGCGCAAGGCCCATGACATTCGCCGCCCCGCCCATGTCCTTCTTCATCAGGAGCATGGAGGCAGCCGGCTTGATGTCGAGGCCGCCCGTATCGAAGCAGACGCCCTTGCCGACGAGCGTCACGCGCTTGTGGCCCTTCTTGCCCCAGGTGAGTTCGAGCAGGCGCGGCGCCTGTTCCGAGGCGCGCCCGACCGTGTGGATGAGCGGGAAATTCTGCTTGAGGAGATCGTCGCCCGTGACGACGGAGACCTTGGCCTTGTAGTGCGCCCCGAGCTTGCGGAAGACATCCTCCAGCGCCTCCGGCCCCATGTCGTTGGTCGGCGTGTTGACGAGATCGCGCGCAAGGAAGACGCCGGCAAGCTGGCGCCTGATATCGGCCGCGTCGGCGTCGGAGGGGATGAGCAGGGTCGGCGCTTCGCAGGTGGAGGCCTTGTAACGCTCGAAGCGGTAACTGCCGAGGCCGTAGCCGAGCGCCAGCCGGTTCGCCGTCAGCGGCGCGGTCTCGATATGCCAGTCGCCGGCGGGAAGCGAGCGTGCGAGCTTGCCGGTCAGGAACGGTGCGTCGGACGGGTTCCTGCCGAGGCCGAACAGCGCGCCGCCAAGATGCCCGTCCGCCGTCGGCACCATCAACAGCGCGCCAGCATCCGCCTTGAACCCGGCCTTCTTCGCCCAGTCGAGCGCGATCGGATCTATCGTCCCGGTCTCGATATGGGCCGGCGTGATCGCGAAGATCGGCAGCGTCTTGCCGCCTTTCGTATTGAAGGGAGAGGGCCGGTCGATGAACTGGAAGGGAGCCATGGCGGAACCTTTGGGAAGAGCTTCAGAATCAGGCGATTAACACTCTGTTAGGGTTAACAGATTATTGCTGGAGCGGAGATTGCGGCGTGATTCTTAACCGTCGCGAGATGCGGAAATCGCTTCGGGGACTTGATCATGGCCACTTCCGTTCCGTCACTTCGCTCGGCGCTCCTGAGAGGCGCGGCACTGATCGCGATCGGCGTCGCGGTGGCGGGTTGCGCCGGAAAGAGCAACCTCACCACCGGCTCCATCGCCAAGACATCCAAGCCCGTCGGCGAGATGAATGCAACCGAGCTGCGCAGCGCCGCCGACAGCATCGGCCGCGCCTACGAGAAGAACCCGAGGGATGCCGCGACCGGTATCAACTATGCCAATGTGCTGCGCATGAACGGGCGCAACGATCAGGCGCTCGCGGTCATGCAGCAGGTCGCCATCACCAATCCGAACAACCGCGAGGTGCTTGCCGCCTATGGCAAGGCGCAGGCCGCCGCCGGCCAGCTCGAAGAGGCGCTGAACACGATCCTCCGCGCCCAGACGCCCGACCGGCCGGACTGGCGGCTGAAGTCGGCGGAAGGCGCGATCCTGGACCAGCTCGGCCGCGCGCCCGAGGCGCGCCAGCGCTACCGCGAGGCGCTCGACATCCAGCCGAACGAATCCTCGATCCTGTCCAATCTCGGCATGTCCTATGTGCTCGCCCGGGACCTGAAGACCGCCGAGACCTACCTGCGCTCGGCCGCCAACCAGCCCGGCGCCGACAGTAGCGTGCGGCAGAACCTTGCCCTTGCCGTCGGCCTGCAGGGCCGCTTCCAGGAGGCGGAAACCATTGCGCGCCAGGAACTGACGGCTGCCCAGGCCGAAGCCAATGTCGCCTATCTGCGCGCCATGCTGTCCCAGCAGAATGCCTGGAAGAAGCTCGCGGCCGACGACAGCCGCAACACGAACTAACCCCGCGTCCCTCCCAAGACGCCAACGCCCCGGCCGACAGCATCGACCGGGGCGTTTTCTTGTGTTCGATCCCGTGTGATTAGAACGTATCGGCGACCTGAATACCGGCCGGGCCGAGGATGACGGCGACCAACACGGGCAGGAAGAACAGGATCATCGGCACGGTCAGCTTGGGCGGCAGGGCCGCGGCCTTCTTTTCCGCCTCGTTCATGCGCTGGTCCCGGCATTCCTGCGCCAGCACGCGCAGCGCCTGGGCGAGCGGCGTTCCGTAGCGCTCCGCCTGGATGAGAGCCTGCATCACCGAGCGGACCGTATCGAGACCGATGCGTGCTCCAAGGTTTTCATAGGCCTGGCGGCGCTCCTGCAGGAAGGAGAGTTCCGCCGTGGTAAGCACCAGTTCCTCGGCAAGCTCCGGCGAGGCCAGGGCGATTTCGTCCGCCACGCGCTTGAAGGCGACCTCGATGGAAATACCCGATTCCACGCAGATCAGCATGAGGTCGAGCGCATCCGGCCAGGCCCTGCGGATTGATTTCTGGCGCTTCGTCACCTTGTTGGAGATGAAGATATTGGGCGCATAGAAGCCGAGATAGGCGGCGGCGATGGTCGCCAGGAGACGCATCGGCAGCGGCTTGTCGCCCAGAACGCCGAGATAGAAGATGTAGAAGGCAGCCAGCAGCAGGAAGACGAAGGGCAGCACGAAGCGCGCGAACAGGAAGACGTTGAGCGAATTCTGCGAGCGATAGCCAGCCTGCCGCAGCCGGTTCATCGTATTGGCGTCGACCAGCGCCTCGCGCAGGTTCAGCCGCTCGACGACCTGGCGCACGGACGTGTTGTGCTGTGCGCGCAGCGACGCCTTGCTCTGCACGCCCTCCGCATTGAGGCGGGCGCGCTCGCGGGCGCGCATCTGCTCGCGCTCCAGCGCCACCGACTTCATGCGCTTGTCGAGATCGCCGCGATCGAAATAGGGAACCGCGAGCGTATAGAAGGTGGCCAGCACCGCGATCATGACGAAGGCGGGGAGCAGGATGGCGGGATCGGTAAGCATGGCGACCATGTTTGTCGGCCCCCTAGATGTCGAAATTGATCATGTTGCGCATCACAAGGATGCCGATGGACATCCAGACGGCGGAAATGCCGAGGATGAGGTGGCCGCGCGGATCCTGGAACAGGACCATGATATAGTCCGGCGACGTCAGGTAGACGAGCAGCGTCACGATGAACGGCAGCGCCCCGATGATCGCGGCCGAGGCCTTTGCCTCCATCGACAGCGCGCTGACCTTCGCGCGCATCTTGCGGCGTTCGCGCAGCACGCGGGAAAGGTTGCCGAGCGCTTCGGACAGGTTGCCGCCGGCCTGGCTCTGGATGGCGATGACGATCGCGAAGAAATTGACCTCCTGCAACGGCATGTTGGTGAACATGCGCGCGCAGGCTTCCGGCACGCTGAGGCCGACCTGCTGGGATTCGACCACCTTGCGGAACTCGCTCTTCACCGGCTCCTGGCCTTCGGCCGCGATCAGCCGGAGGGCGTCCGTCAGCGGCAGGCCCGACTTGATGGAGCGCACCATGACATCGAGCGAGTTGGGAAACTCCTCGAGGAACTTGTTCAGCCGGCGCTTGATGAGAAAGCCGACGAACCACCGCGGCAGGCCTGCGGCCGCGATGAAGGCGACGCCGAGCGAAACGAGAAGCCCCATGCCCGCGATGAGCGCGACCACGAAGGCGAACAGGCCGAAGACCGCGCTGAAGACATAGAATTTCGCCGGGGTGATCGAAAGGCCGGCCTGGATGAGCTTCGCCTTCAGCGTCGTGGCGACACGCTTGGTCTGCTCCTGCTGTTTCTTTTCGAGGTCCTTCAGCGAATCCTGCACCGACTTGCGGCGCTTGGACATTTCCTGCACGCGGTCGCGCGCAGCCTTCGCCTTGCCCTGTTCGGTCTCGGCAGACTGCACCCGGCGAACGCGGCTTTCCGTCTTCTTCTCCGCCTCGATGCGAGAATAGAGCAAACCATAGGCAAGGCCGGCGGTGGAGAGCGCCGCCAGCGCGAAGATCGCCACGATGTTGATATCCAGTCCGAACATCTGCGCCCCGCCCGCCGCTTACGGCTTCTCCATTGCGTCGAGCGTTGCCGCCAGTCGCTTGTCCTCGTTGAAATAGCGTGCGCGATCCCAGAAATGCGGCTTGCCGATGCCGGTACCCGTATGCTGGCCGATGATGCGGCCATTGGCATCTTCGCCCTGCATCTCGAAACGCATCAGGTCCTGGGTGACGATGACATCGCCTTCCATGCCGACCACTTCGGTGATGTGGGTGATGCGGCGCGACCCGTCGCGCAGGCGCGACGCCTGAATGATGACGTCTATCGAGCCGGCGATGATTTCGCGTACGGTCTTCGCCGGCAGCGTGTAGCCGCCCATGGCGATCATCGATTCCATACGGCTGAGGCATTCGCGCGGCGTGTTGGCGTGAATCGTGCCCATGGAACCGTCGTGGCCGGTGTTCATCGCCTGCAGGAGATCGAAGACCTCCGGTCCGCGCACTTCGCCGACGATGATCCGTTCCGGGCGCATGCGCAGGCAGTTCTTGATGAGATCGCGCATGGTGATCTCGCCCTCGCCTTCGATATTCGGCGGGCGGGTTTCGAGGCGCACGACATGCGGCTGCTGGAGCTGGAGTTCGGCCGAATCCTCGCAGGTGATGACCCGCTCGTCCCGGTCGATATAATTCGTCAGGCAGTTGAGCAGCGTGGTCTTGCCCGACCCCGTACCGCCCGAGATGACGAGATTGCAGCGCACGCGGCCGATGATCTGGAGAAGCGTGGCGCCTTCCGGCGTGATCGAGCCGAACCGGACGAGCTGGTCGAGCGTCAGCTTGTCCTTCTTGAATTTACGGATGGTGAGCGCGGTGCCGTCGATGGCGAGCGGCGGGGCGATGACGTTGACACGCGAGCCGTCCGGCAGGCGCGCGTCGCAGATCGGGCTCGATTCATCGACGCGGCGGCCGACCTGGCTGACGATGCGCTGGCAAATCGAGAGAAGCTGGGCGTTGTCGCGGAAACGGATCTCCGATTCCTGCACCTTGCCGGCCACTTCGATATAGGTCTTGCCCGCCCCGTTGACCATGATGTCGGCGATGTCGTCGCGCGCCAGAAGCGGCTCCAGCGGACCATAGCCGAGAACGTCGTTGCAGATGTCGTCGAGCAGCTCCTCCTGCTCGGAAATCGACATCGCGAAGTTCTTGATCGTGATGATGTCGTTGACGATATCGCGGATTTCCTCACGCGCGCTTTCCGTGTCGAGCTTGGCGAGCTGCGAGAGGTCGATTGTGTCGATAAGCGCGGAGAAGACCTGGCTCTTCGTGTCGTAGTAGTCCTCGGTGCGGGCCACGCGGCGGCGTGCGGCAGCCGGCACCGCCACCGGCGGTGGTGCGGGTTCAAAGGCAGGCTGCAGCGCCGGCGCGGCGGCGGCCTGCCGCTCCATCGTTACGGTCGTGGCGGCCGCAGGCTCGACGTGGGTCGCCTGACCTGTCGCACCGCTCTTGCCGAAACCCTCATTGCCACGTCTGCCGAACATGCCGTTTCATCCAGTTGTTGCGCCGCGTGCGGCTTACTTGCGACCGATGAGGCCAAGCATCTTGCCGAGCCCGGCCTTCTTGGGTTTCTTCACCGTCGCGCGGCCCGTCACGAGATGGGCGATCTGCGAGAAGGTTTCGGCGGTCGGGGATTTGCGATCCATCTCGGCGATCATGCGGCCGCTATTGGCGGCCGAGCCGAAGAGCTGCGCATCGAAGGGAATGATCGCGATCGGCTCGATGCCGAGCGGCTCGCAAAAGTCGCCGGGCGCGATTTCCGGGCGTTTGGGCATGCCGACCTGGTTGAGGATCAGATGCGGCGGCTTGTCGTTCGGCCGGAGCTTCTTCAACGCATCGAGCATGTTCTTCGCGTTGCGCAGGTTGGCAAGATCCGGCACCGCCGTGATGACCAGCTCGTCCACCTCGGACAGCAGCGTTCGCGTCCATTCCGACCAGGCATGCGGCACATCCAGCACAGTGACCGGCGCACTGCGCTGAAGCACCTCGATAACCGGCTGGAACGAGCCGCGCTCGAGATCGTAGGCACGGTCGAGCATCGACGGCGCCGCAAGCAGAGAAAGATGCTCCGAGCACTTCGTCAGCAAGCGGTCGAGGAACACTTCATCGAGGCGTTCCGGCGCATAGATCGCCTCGGAAATGCCCTGCGGCGGGTCCTGATCGAAGTCGATATTGGCCGTGCCGTAGGGCAGGTCGAGATCGGCGAGGATGACTTCGGTCTGGAACAGGTTGGAAACGTCGAAGGCGCAATTGTGGGCGATCGTCGAGGAGCCCGAACCGCCCTTGGCGCCGATGAAGGCGATGGTGCGGCCCAGCGGCTCTGCATCCGGATCGATGAAGATCGCCGCCATGGCGTTCATCACCTCGGCCATGCCGATCGGCCCGACCAGATATTCGGAAATGCCGTTACGGATGAGCTCGCGGTAGAGCGCGATGTCGTTATAGCGCCCGACAATGACGACCTTCGTGCTCGGATCGCAGACTTCGGCGAGTGGCGCAAGCTCCTCCATGATGGAGTGCGGCTCCGTCGAAGTTTCGAGGATCAGGAGGTTCGGCGTCGGCGCAGAGGCGAACATGTTGGCCGCCGCCGTGATGCTGGCGCTCGATATGCGAAGGCTCGCCTTCGCCATGCGCCGGTCCTGCCCACACCGTTCCATCGTGCGCAGCATCGCTTCGCTCTCGCAGAAGGCATGCACGGAAATGCGCGGCAGCGGGCGCACGGCCTCGATGTCCGCCGGCCGGACGGCATCGTCGACCTGATCGCGCGCAACCCCATTGTCGAACGTGTAATCAACCGTGCTCATGACGTACCTGACCTGGCTGGATAAAGGTGGGCATCACTGCATCTCCTTCAGTTCGGTATAGGCGCCGCGGTAGCGATCGAGCACCTGGCCACGCTGCGTGGCGTCCGCCGGGGTCATGCGGCGCGGGCCGAGAAGGTCGTTCGGATCGGCGATCTGGGCGGCGAGGTTGTTCTGCGTCGCACAGCCGAAATTGTAGTAGTTCTTGTTCTCGTGGGTGTTGACCACGAGGTCGTCCGGCCACTGGCCGCAGGCCGGCGTAGAGGCGGCGATCGCATAGTAGGCAAGGCGGATGGGCGCAGCCTCGTCCAGATTGCCGGCGTAGCTTTCGACGATCACCTTGCTCGCCGGAACACCATGCCGCGTGGCGATCTTGCGGATCTGCCGGCCGGCGACGGTCGTCGCGGCGTCGTTGCGCGATCCACGCGGCAGGATGATGCGGAACGTGCCGGACGAAGCGACCGAATAGCCGGAGACGAAGCCGGCAACCACCTCGCTCTGGCCACGCGTCAGCTGGCTTGCGCCGGTGGCGACCGGAATGTCGATCGTCCGCTCCTGCTCGCCGACGACGATCGGATGGCGCGTGCGGTAGTCATCGGGCAGCGAGCCTGTTGTCGACCGGTCCGGGTTGGCGCATCCCGAAGCGACCGCGATGAGGGCCGCCATTGCAAGGAGCGTGACATTGCGCCCGGCGTAATTGCTGGGGCGAGCGTTCTTTCTGGTGGAATGCATTTGGTTTGCCATGGGCTGGACCCGTTCCTTCGTCACATCGCACCCGATCATTTGTAGATAAACCCGACGCTGCCTTCGTAGCGCTGGACCGGCAGGTCGCTCTTCCTGCCGTAAATCCGGTTTACCTGGCCAAGGAACACGCTTGCGGCATCATTGGCCGGATTGAAGTTGTCGTCCGGCCGCGCCAGCGCGTTCCTGCTCACCGGTTTGACCAGATAGGGGGTCGCGATGATCACCAGTTCCGTCTCGTTGCGCGTGATGGTTTTCTGACGGAAGAGCGCGCCGAGGACCGGCACCTTGGAGGCGACAGGCGTGCCGGACATGGTCTGCTCGACGTCGTCGTTGATGAGGCCCGCCAGCGCGATGGAACCGCCCGACGGCAGTTCCACGACCGTTTCGGCGGAGCGGCGGCGATACTCCGTTCCGGTTGTCGAGGCCACCGGTTCGGAAACCTTCGTCTGGATGCGCAGGCCGATACGGCCCGAGGAAAGCACGGTGGGCGTGAAGCCGAGCGAAATGCCGTACTGGTAGGTTTCTATCCGGACACCGCCGTCGCCATCGGGTACGGAGTAGAGCCGTTCGCCGCCGGAATTGAACGTCGCCGACTGACCGGAAACCGCCGTGAGCGTCGGCTCGGCCAGCGTACGGATCGCCTTGGCCTGCTCGAGCGCGCTCATCATCGTCCCGATGCCGAGCTTGCCGATATTGCCCGCAATCGTACCGGTTACACCAGTGGCATCCGTGGCAAATTGCAGGACATCGAGGCTCGAACCGGACGCGCCGGGAATGCGGCGGAACGCATTGTCGAAACCGAGCTGTTTCAGCACTTCGCGGCGGATTTCCGCAACGGTGACCTTCAGCGTGACCTGATCCTCGCCCTCGATCTGCAGCATGTTGATGATCTGGGAGTTCTGGCGGGCTTCCCCGAAGATCGCTGCATCGCCATTGTTTCCTTGCGCGGTGATGTTGCGTGTCGTCGCTTCGCCGCCCTTGAGGAAGATCGTGGCGATTTCTTGCGCCCGCGTGGCATCCTGCGGCGTGCGCACGGAACCGCTCAGCACGATATTGTCCGAGATGATCTCGACCTGGATGTCGGACTCGGGAATGAAGCGGCGCAGGTTTGCCTGAAGCCCGCTGACATCGCGTTCGACACTGAGATCGATGCTGACGATCTCCTCGCCGTTCGGGCCGAAGACAAAGATATTGGTCTGGCCGACTTCCTTGCCGAACAGATAGATGCGGCGCGAGGTGCGCGTGACTGCATCGGCCTTCACCGGATCGGCGACGAGAATGTCGTGCGCATCGCTCGGCAGGTCCACGACAAGCGCCTTGTTGAGGCCGAGCTTGACGGACTTGCGGGCGCCGGGTCCGCTTTCCTGAATGCGCAGGATGGATGAGGTCGCCGCTTCGGCGGACGCACCGGTGACGAGGGCGACGGGCAGGCCCCCAACCGCCATGCAGAAGCTGATCCCGCCGGCGACAGAAGCCTTGAAAGTCCTTGCGATTCCAAACACGGTCAGCTCCTGGTCATTACTGCGCTGCGGCAGGGGTGTTGCCGTTGACGATTGTGCCGGTCTTGATCACCTGAACCTGCGGCCGGCCCTCACCGCCGCTGAGCAGGTATTCTGCTGCACCCGTATCGGGCTCCTGAGCGTCGGCGACGCTGCGCAGCGCCAGCGACAGGCGCTCAGCCATCTGCTGCACGACCGAGATCACCTTGGTCTGGTCAGGCGTGAGCTCGAGCGTGGCCGTCGTGCCGACGACAGCCTTGGAGCCATCCGGATTTTCCTGGATTTGCTGGTCGATCGCGAGCACGCGAACGTTGGAGAGCACGGTTTCGGTGAGATAGGCGCCAGCATCGCCCTTGCGCACCATGATGACGTCAACGCGGTCGTTCGGCAGGATAAAGCCACCGGCGCCGGTCGAAACCGAAATTTCCGTTGCCACGGCCCGTTTGCCGGAAGGCAGAAGCGACGACATGATGCGGTTGGACGAATCGGCGATCTTTTCCTGACGGATCGGCTCACCGTTGAAGATCGGCATGCGGGTGATCGCACCGTTCAGGGTTTCCATCGCATCCGGCCGGGCCTGATCGGTGATGAAGCCTTCGACGATCGACCCCTGCGGCCAGGCCGCCCAGGCGATCACTTCGGGATTGAGCCGCGCGCCGACCGGCAGGCTTTCCTTGGCGACGAGCACGTTGATGGTGGGCTCGCGCTCGACGACCCTTTCGGTCTCCACCACGGACACGCCGTTGCCGCGAGCGATCTGCAGGGCGAGGAAGCCTGCGACGCCCGCCGAAACGACGGCCACTGCCAGAATGATGATTCGCGCCGGTTTCATGTGGCTTCCCTGAACTGCGGACTTTTCTATCCGCCCACATTGACCGGCAATGGTGTAATTATGGTTAATAAGCGCCTTACGGGTATGGTTAACAGCCGATTGACAAAAACAGGCCGGCACGTCTTCGCACCGGCGCTCAACCAATCTGTGGTTTCACCTGAAGGGAGAGGCAGTCAGCCGCCGAGGGCGGCAAGCATCAGCGGCGAGGAGGGGTAGGCCATGAAGGCCGCAACGCCGATCGCGATGCCGTAAGGCACCTTTTTCGCCAGCACGATATGTGCGGGAATGGGCAGGCCGCTCGCAAGGATCGTGTTCGTATGGGCGCGCAGGGCCAGGATCGCCATGGTCAGGACCCCGCCGACGAACGACACATAGATCAGGAATTCAAACAGGGAGAAGGTCATTCCGAACCAGACGGCACTCGCCGTCAGGAGTTTTGCATCACCGCCGCCCATGATGTTGAGAGCGAAGAGCGCAAAGCAGACGGAAAAGACGATCAGGCCGGCGGCCAGGTGCATGGCGATATCCGTCAGGCCGAGGCCGGCAAGCGGAGCCACGACGACGAACGAGGCCAGCAGGATCGCCGAAACCCGGTTGGGAATAAGCATGGTCAGGAAATCGGAACAGGCCGCGACCGCAAGGCAAAGCGGGAAAACCACAAAGATGATGGCTTGGGTCAATACTGCCTTCCCCGGCGCGGTGCGCAAAAACTTCCTGCAGAAATAGAACGCCGCCGGTTTCGGCGGCTTTCTGGTGTGAGCCACTCAGGGAGCGGTGTAGGTGTCGGATACGCTTTTGGCGTCTTCTATCTTACCAGAAATTGCAGAGAACGTTTCATTCAGCGTGTCGCCGAGCGACGTCGCACCAGCGATGAGGGCGACGGAAATCAGGGCGGCGATCAGGCCGTATTCGATGGCGGTTGCGCCAGATTCGTCCTTCACAAGGCGAGCGAAAATCTTGGTCATGGCATTCCCTAGCTCCGCGATATTGGTGCAGTACGCCCGTCAACCGGTTCCGTTGCTCGGATGAATGCAACCTACAGGCAGTCCATTTCCACCACTTTAAGGAAGATGGTAAACAATCCATCACACGGAACTACCAAATCTATGGTTTCCAATTGGTTATTTCGCTTGTGACCGCGTATTTCCCTACGTTTCTCACCCTTCTCTTGAAAATGAACCACTGAACGCGAGGGTTGAAATGAGAATACGGCAGGCTCCCTTAAAGCTTCATTCACCATTCCCGGCGATGCTGCTTTCTGTTTTCATGTGGGATGACTGTTTATGGGACGCGATCGGACCTTCGCTATGAGTGCGGCAAAGCTTGCATTGGCCACTCTGGTCATGCTGCCAGTCGCCGCCAATGCCCTCGCGGAAGAACAGTTCCTGCGCGTCCACATGGATCATGCCCGCGTGTTGCGGCTCGACCGGCCCGTCAGCAAGGTGATCATCGGCAATGCGGAGGTCGCCGATGCGACGGTGGCCGATGCCCAGACGATCGTCCTCACGGGCCGCAATTTTGGCACCACCAACCTCGTTCTCCTCGACGCTGACGGCAATGCCATTGTCGACGAGCGCATCCTCGTGTCCATCGACGAAGGCAACACTGTGCGCGTGTTCCGGCAGACAGATCGCTCCGTGCTCTCCTGTACGCCGAATTGCGAAGAGCATGTCACCAAATCCGGCAACGGCAACTGAGCCGCCGCGCTTTCGCACGTATGAATACGGGAAACCTTTCAAGCTTCCGCTCCTCGCACACGAAATATAAACGGTCTGCCGCCTAGTCTCGTCGGCTGGAGCATTTGGGAACGGATCGCGATGCCGCTCGATCATGACGCAACCACTCGCCGTCGGCCGATGAAGAGCCTGTTCGGCCGCCTCCTCGCCCGTCGCGACGGCGCGACCGCCATCGAGTTCGCGATCCTCGCCATTCCCTTCTTCGTCATCGTCTTCGCTTCGATCGAAACCTTCGTGGCCTTTACCGGCGAGCAATTGCTGGCCAACGCCACCGAGACGATGGCGCGCAAGATCCGCACCGGCGAAATCCGCCCCGGCACATCGGCGCAGCAACAGGAGCAAGAATTCAGGACAGCGTTCTGCGAAGAAATCAAGATCCTGATGCGCTGCTCGGCGGAAGAGATTGCCACCCCAAACAAGCTCTTCCTCGATGTGCGTCACTTCCCGGACTATGCGAGCATTCCGGCAACCGTTCCCCTTATTGACACCGACCTCGATACAAGTGGGTTCAAGATTGACCCCGGCGGCAAGAAGTCGATCAACATCGTCCGCGCCTACTATCGCTGGGATATCGTCACCGATCTCGTGCGCCCGCTGCTCTCCAACATCAAGACGCAGAACGGCTCCAGGCAGAACTACCTGATGGTGGCGACCGCTGTCGTGCAGAACGAGGACTATCCATGACGGAACGGATCGCTTCGTCACCGGTGGCCGCAAGGGATAAGGTATTGCAGGGGCGCGGCCTTCTCATGCGCATGCGCCGTTTCCTCACCGACCGCCGGGGCGTCGGTGCGATCGAATTCGCCATCGTCGCGCCGCTGATGATCATGGCCTATATCGGCGCCTTCGAGATTTCCGTCGCCGTTTCCATGTCGCGCAAGGTCAGCCGTGCATCCAGTACGGTTTCCGATCTTCTGACGCGGAGCAAGACGACAAGTGCGACGACGCTTGCCGCTATGACGGACGTTACGAAAAACATCGTCGCACCGTTCTCCCAGGACGGCCACACGCTGAAGATTACCGGCATCGCGGTCAACGCTGCGGGACAAGCGACCATTGCCTGGTCACACGGCGCGGGAGCGGACGCCGCCTATGCCAAGGGAGCGGCTGTAACGTTGCCCAAGGACATGACCGCCACGAGCACTTTCCTCGTTCGCACGGAGTACGCCGTGCCGCACACGATTCTTCTCATGGCGCCGGGCCTGTCCGCCGACCTTAGAAAGTTCGATCTCAAAAGAACGAGCTTCTTCCGCCAGCGCGAGGGCGACGGGATCACCTGCAGCGGCTGCTGACGGCTTTTCACGGCGCGATTTCTCTTGAACCCTTTGTCATGCGCGTGTCATGTCAGACGGATGATGCGGACAGACGGCAGGTGAATCATGGCGCGGGCCTTTCTCTTCGTTCTCGATTCCTTCGGTATCGGCGGCGGCCCGGATGCAGCAGCCTTCGGTGACCTCGGCGCCGACACGCTCGGCCATATCGCCGAATTCTGCGCGGCAGGCGCCGCCGACCGGACAGGCCTGCGGCAGGGCCCGCTGAAACTTCCCAACATGTCGGCCCTCGGCCTCCTGCATGCCGCGCGCGCCGCGACCGGCCGGTTCCCGCCGGGCATGGACGTGCCGCAGCGCGTCTTCGGCTATCATGGCGCCGCCAGCGAAGTCTCGAACGGCAAAGACACGCCATCCGGCCATTGGGAGATCGCCGGCACCCCCGTCACCTTCGACTGGGGCTATTTTCCATCGGATGGCGACGCCTTCGAGCCGGAGCTGGTCGAGGCGATACGTGCTGCCGGCAACGTGTCGGGCATAATCGGCAATTGCCATGCTTCCGGTACGGACATCATCGCAAGATACGGCCTGGAGCACATCCGCACGGGAAGGCCGATCTGCTACACCTCGTCCGATTCCGTCTTCCAGATTGCCGCGCATGAAGGCCGCTTCGGCCTCGACCGCCTGCTCGCCCTTTGCCAGAGCGTGCGGAAAATCCTCGACGAACGGCCGGGCGGGCGCATCGGCCGGGTCATTGCACGCCCCTTCACCGGCGAGACGCCGCAAACCTTCGAACGTACCGGCAACCGCCGCGACTATTCCGTGCTTCCGCCCGAACCGACCCTGCTCGACCGGTTGACCGATGCCGGCCGCACCGTGCACGCCGTCGGCAAGATCGGCGACATCTTCGCCCACCAGGGCATCGGCACGCTCACCAAGGCGAACGGCAACATGGCGCTTTTCGAGGCGACGCTGCGCGTTATGGACGAGGCGAAGGACGGCGATCTCGTCTTCACCAACTTCATCGATTTCGACATGCTGCACGGCCACAGACGCGACGTCGCCGGCTATGCGGCCGCCCTTGAAGCCTTCGACCGGCGCCTGCCGGAAGTCGACCGCAAGCTGAAACCGGGCGACATCGTCATCCTTACCGCCGACCACGGCTGCGACCCCACCTGGCGCGGCACCGACCATACGCGCGAGCGCGTGCCCATCATGAGCTTCGGCCCCGGCATTCGTTCGCGCCTGATCGAGACCCGCACCACTTTCGCCGATATCGGAGAAAGCATCGCCCGCCATCTCGGCATTCCACCAGGCCCCCACGGAAGGAGCTTCCTGTGACGAAAACCCTGCCCAAGGCGGAGCTGCACTGCCATATCGAGGGCGCGACGCCCCCCGGCCTGGCGCTTGCCCAGGCCGAACGCTACGGCATCGATACGTCCGGCTTCATCCGGGACGGCGCCTATGCCTGGCAGGACTTCACCAGCTTCGTTGCAAGCTACGATGCGACCGCCAACCTCTTCCGCACGCAGGAGGATTATGCGCTGCTCGCCGAAACCTACCTGACCGAGATCGCCGAGGCCGGTGCCATCTATAGCGAGCTGATCGTCTCGCCGGACCAGGGCGACGCCGTCGGCATCGGCGCCGACGCCTATGTGAACGGCCTTGCCGAAGGGGCCGAACGGGCGAGAGAGAAGACCGGCATCGAGACGCGCCTGATCATCGTCGGCATCCGCCATTTCGGTCCGGAGCGCGTGGTGAAGGCGGCGGAGTATGCCGCGCGCCGGGCGCATCCGCTGATATCAGGCTTCAACCTTGCCGGCGAGGAACGCATGCACCGCGTCGCCGATTTCACGCGCGCCTTCGATATAGCGCGCGATGCCGGCCTCGGCATCACCATCCATGCCGGTGAACTGTCCGGCGCCTTCAGCGTGGGTGACGCGCTCGACCATGTCAGGCCCTCGCGCATCAGCCACGGCGTGCGCGCCATCGAGGATGCCGATCTCGTAAAGCGGCTGGCGGATGAGGGCGTGGTGCTGGAAGTCTGCCCGGGCTCGAACATCGCGCTCGGCGTCTTCCCGGATTTTCAGCGCCATCCGCTGCGGGCGCTTCACGAGGCTGGCGTGCGCGTCACGCTCAATTCCGACGATCCGCCATTCTTCCATACGTCACTGGCGCGCGAATACGAGATCGCCTCCAGCGTGATGGGCTTCAGCGATGAGGACATAATCGGCATGACGCGGACGGCCATCGAGGCCGCCTTCGTCGACGAGCCGACGCGGCAGCGGCTGCTTTTGCGCCTCTGAGGCACAAGCTGGCTGGGGAAGTTGCCCGCGGCCGGCTCTCTTCTCTTGCGGGGCCCTGCCGTTCCGTGGAAAAAGAGGTGTTCTCTTACTTTCGGAAGGTTGGCCATGGACGGCGTCACAGTCATCGATCACCCGCTCGTGCAGCACAAGCTGACCATCATGCGCAAGAAGGAAACGTCCACGGGCAGTTTCCGTCGCCTGCTGCGCGAAATCTCCACCCTGCTCTGCTATGAGGTCACGCGCGATCTGGAACTGACCACCGAGCGCATCGAGACGCCGATGGAAGAGATCGACGCTCCCGTTCTCGAAGGCAAGAAGCTGGTCTTCGCCTCGATCCTTCGCGCCGGCAACGGCCTTCTCGAAGGCATGCTGGAACTGGTGCCGTCGGCCCGCGTCTCCCATATCGGCGTCTACCGCGACCACGAGACGCTGGAGGCGGTCGAATATTTCTTCAAGGCGCCTGACAGCATCGATGAACGCCTCGTGATCGTCGTCGACCCGATGCTGGCGACCGGCAACTCGGCGATCGCCGCCATCGACACGCTGAAGGGCCGCGGTGCGAAGAACATCCGCTTCCTCTGCCTGCTGGCTGCGCCCGAAGGCATCAAAAGCTTCCGCGCACACCATCCGGACGTGCCGGTCTACACCGCCTCCATCGACCGCCAGCTCAACGAGAAGGGCTATATCGTGCCCGGCCTCGGCGATGCGGGCGATCGCATGTACGGCACGAAGTAACGCCTTAACCGGCCATTTACCAAGCCGCGCGAAGATCGTGGAGAGGGACGCCATCAGGCGTCCCTTTTGCCTTCCGTTAGCCGGATGCGTGCTATTTCGGGACAAATCCTTCCGGAGACTGTCCCATGTTCGTTCGCAGCCTTGTGTTTGTCGTCGGCTCCGTCATTGCCGCCGCCACCTTCGTGCCCGGCCTTGCGACCCGCTATCTCGAAGAAAGCAAGACGCCCGACGTCAGGATCGAGAAGGTGGCCGTCCAGACCGGACAGGGCGCGGCGCGCTATACCGGCAATCGCAGCGCCGTGATCAGCGCCAATACGGATGGCCATTTCACCGGCCTCTTCGCCATCAACGGCCGCAAGGAAGAAGGCATGGTCGATACCGGCGCCAGCATGGTCGCCCTCAACGTCTCGACGGCGCAGCGCATCGGCATCGACAAGGCAAGCCTCGATTTCCGCTATGCCGTCGATACGGCCAACGGCAAGACGCGCGCGGCCTATATCCGCCTCGACAAGATAGAGATCGGCCCGGTTCGTATCGAGAATGTCGGCGCGATGGTGCTCGACGACAAGGCGCTGTCCGGCACACTGATCGGCATGAGCTTCCTGAAAGGGCTTACCTCCTACAAGGTGGAAGAGGGCCGGCTGCACCTCACGCGCTGATGCGCGTCAGAATATCGGATGATGCCGCCGGCGCCTCGGGCGCGATCCGGTAGAGGCTGGCAAGACGCTCCATGGCGCGCGCCGCATCCGCCTCGCTGGCCGCATGCACGCGGCCGATCTCCACGCCCTTTTCCACCTTCGTGCCGAGGGGCAACAGCCGGTCAAAGCCGACGCGATGGTCGATCGCATCGTCCGGCCTGGTGCGCCCGCCGCCAAGCTCGATGACGGCAAGTCCCACGCCCCGCGTATCACAGGAGACGAGATAGCCGCCATCAGCGGCCCTGACCGGACGGATGACCGGGGCGGGCACCAGATAGCGATCCGCTTTCTCCACGATGTCGGACGGCCCGCCGAGGGCATGCACCATGCGGCCGAGGGTTTCGGCCGCCGCGCCGCTGGCAAGCGCCCTGCCCGCCTTGGCTTCGGCCACGGCCAGATCCGTCTCCTGGCCTGACAGGACAAGCATTTCCGCCGCGAAGGCGAGTACGACGCGCTCCAGCCGCGTGCCGGCCTTCTCGCCCTTCAGGAAGGCGATGCAACTGGCGATCTCGACGGCATTGCCGGCCGCATCCGCCAGCGGCTGGTTCATGTCGGTGATGAGAGCAGCGGTCTTGACACCCGCACCGTTGGCGACTTCCACCAGCGAGCGGGCCAGCGTCTCGGCCTCGGCCGTATCCGTCATGAAGGCCCCGTTGCCGACCTTGACGTCCAGCACCAGCGACTGGAGACCGGCTGCGAGCTTCTTGGAGAGGATCGAAGCGGTGATCAGCGGGACGGAATCGACCGTCGCGGTGACGTCGCGGATCGCATAGAGGCGCTTGTCGGCCGGGGCGAGATCGGCCGTCTGGCCGATGATCGCACAGCCGATGTCCTGCACGGTGCGGCGGAACAGGTCGGCGGACGGCATGATCGTATAGCCGGGGATCGCTTCCAGCTTGTCGAGCGTGCCGCCCGTATGGCCGAGCCCGCGGCCGGAAATCATCGGCACGGCAAGGCCGCAGGCCGCCGCGATCGGCGCCAGCATCAGCGAGACATTGTCGCCGACGCCGCCGGTCGAATGCTTGTCGGCAACCGGCCGGTCGATGCCCGACCAGTCGAGCGTGTCGCCCGAATCGCGCATGGCAAGCGTCAGCGCCACCGTCTCGTCGCGCGCCATACCGTTGAAGCAGACCGCCATGGCGAAGGCCGCCACCTGCCCCTCGGAGACGCTGCCATCCGTGATGCCCGCAACGAAACGGGCGATCTCCTCGCGGGAAAGAGGCTGGCCGTTCCGCTTGCGGCGGATCGTCTCCTGCGGGAGCATTCTAATAGCTCGCCGGCGCTGACGGTGCGGACTGGCCACCGAGCACGGTGAGGATATCTGCGAGCAGGCCCGAAGCACCGAACCGGAAGGTCTTTGGCTTCGCCCAGTCGTCGCCGAGGATGGTGGCCGCGAGCGCAAGATAGTCCGCCGCATCGCCCACTGTGCGCACGCCACCCGCCGGCTTGAAACCGACCGGCTTGCCGCTGGCCTTGATGGCGTTCAGCATGACCTCGGCGGCTTGCAGGGTGGCGTTGACGGGAACCTTGCCGGTCGAGGTCTTGATGAAATCCGCGCCGGCGGCAATCGCAAGGTCCGAGGCCTCGCGGACCAGCGCCGGATCCTTGAGTTCGCCGGTTTCCAGAATGGTCTTGAGGATGACGGGCGGTGTGCAGGCGGCCTTCACCGCAGCCACCATCTCCGTCACGGCCGCTTCGTCGCCGGCAATGAAATCGCGGTAGGGAATGACGAGATCGATCTCGTCGGCGCCGTCGGCAATCGCCTGCTTCGTCTCGGCAACCACTTTGGAAACGACGAGCTCGCCGGAGGGGAAGTTGACGACCGTGGCGATCTTCACCGCATGACCGGCGCCGAGAATGCCGCGGGCCTGCGCCACGAAGCGCGGCCAGATGCAGATGGCGGCCGTCGTGCCGAAGGGCGTCTGCGCCTGCGCGCAGAGTTTTTCGATGGCTGCGGCATCGCAGGTGTCCGTGAGGTCGGTCAGGTCGAGCAGCGAGAGCGCCTTCCTCGCGGTCTCCTTCTTGCGGTCCTCATGCATGTTCATCGCCTCCGCCCGCGATCATTTCGGAAAGGATCGCGGCAAGCCGCTTCCCGCCGATCGGGGCCATATCCTTGGTTTCGTGATGGCTGAGTTCGGCGCCCGTCATGCCGGCGCCGTAGTTGGTGATGACCGAGGCGGCTGCGACCTTGAGGCCGAGATGGCGCGCGATCAGCACCTCCGGCACGGTCGACATGCCGACGGCATCCGCGCCGAAGACGCGCGCCATGCGGATTTCCGCCGGCGTCTCGAAGCTCGGGCCGGAGAACCACATATAGACGCCGCTCGAAAGCGGAATGTCGAGCCGTTTGGCCGCCGCGTCCATGCGGGCCGCAAGATCGGCATCGTAGGCGTTGGTCATGCCGACGAAGCGGTCGTCGCTGTCGAGGCCGATCAGCGGGTTCGTGCCGGAGAAATTGATGTGGTCGGCAATGCGCATCACCGAGCCGGGCGGCATGTCCTGGCGCAGCGAGCCTGCCGAGTTGGTGAGGATCAACGAGGTGACGCCGAGCCCCTTCAGCACCTCGATGGGCGTGCGCATGGCATTGGCATCGCCCCGTTCATAGAAGTGCACGCGGCCGGACAGCATGATCACCGGCACCGCGCCCAGATGCCCGATGACCAGCTCGCCGGCATGGCCGGAGACGGAACTGACCGGAAAGCTCGGCAGGTCCGAATAGGAAATGCGCAGCGGGTTTTCGACCGCGTCCACCAGCGAGCCGAGGCCGGAGCCGAGCACGATGCCGTAGCGCGGCGCCACGTCGCCGAGACGGGAGAGCAGGAGGTCGGTGGTCTGGACGCTCATCCGAGGATATCCGTCGAAAAACCGTGCGGCAGCAATTCTTCCATGGTCATGGTCTTCTTCACCCCTGTCTCGTCGCACAGATAGATCGGCGTCCTGGCCGTGGCGAACTCCGCGATCTTCTGGCGACAGCCGCCGCAGGGCGGGCAGAGCGGCAGTTTTTCCGCAATGACCGCCATTTCGACGATCTTCTTCGCCCCGCCCATGATCATCATGCTGATCGCGGTCGGCTCGGCGCACCAGCCCTGCGGGAAGGACAGGTTCTCGATATTGGCGCCGGCATAGATCCTGCCGTCCTCGGCGCGGATCGCCGCGCCGACCGGGAACTTGGAGTAGGGCGCATGCGCAAGGCTCATTGCCGCGCGCGCCGCCTCGAAGAGGTCGTGGGACATTCTAGCGCTCCTTGACGTAGGGCACGCCGCCGGCCTTCGGCGGAATGGCCTTGCCGATGAAGCCCGCAAGCAGGATCACCGTGAGGATATAGGGCAGCGCCTGCATCAGCTGTACCGGCACCTTGCCGATCAGCGGGAAGGCGTAGCCCTGGTAGCGGATGGCGAAGGCATCGAGGAAGCCGAAGAGCAGGCAGGCGAAGAGGATGTTCTTCGGCCGCCACTTGGCGAAGATCAGTGCGGCGAGCGCGATATAGCCCTTGCCCGCCGTCATGCCCTTGGTGAAGCCGGCATTGGCCGCCAGCGAGAGATAGGCGCCGGCAATGCCGCACAGGATGCCGCAGCAGATGACCGCGCGGTAGCGCAGCCAGATGACCGAGATGCCGGCGGTATCGACCGCGCCCGGATTTTCACCGACGGCGCGCAGCCTGAGGCCGAAGCGCGTGCGGTAAAGGATCCACCAGCTGAGCGGCACCATCAGGAAAGCGAGATAGGTGAGCGGCGAATGGCCGGAGAGCAGGTTCGAATAGAGCGGGCCGAGGATCGGCACCTCGCGCACGCTATCTGCAAAAGGCAGCTGGATCGTGCCGAAGCGGCCATCGGCGGAGAGCGCCGGCGTGCGTCCGCCCTGACGGAACCACGCCTCGCCAAGGATCACCGTCGAGCCGGCGACGACGAAGTTGATCGCAACGCCCGAGACGATCTGGCTGCCGCGCTGGGTGATCGAGGCGTAGCCGTGCACCAACGCGAGCAGGACCGAAACGAGAATGGCGGCAAGCAGGCCCATATAGACCGACTGGGTGATATAGGCGACGGAGCCGGCGGCGAAGGCCGCGCCCAGCATCTTGCCCTCAAGGCCGATGTCGAAGACGCCGGCCCGTTCGGTGAAGAGACCGGCAAGGGCGGCGAGGATCAGCGGCGTCGAGACGCGGACGGTGGACTGGGAAAGCTCGATGAAGGTCTGGAAGAAATCCATGGCGATCAGGCTCCCTTGGTGGCGGCGACGTCGCGGCCCTTGGGCGAAAGCCCGACGATGATGCGCGTGATGGCCGGACGGAACATGTGTTCAAGCGCGCCGGCAAAGAGGATCACCAGCCCCTGGATGATGACGATCATGTCGCGGGAGATCGAGGGCATCTCGAAGGAGATTTCCGCGCCGCCCTGATAGAGCATGCCGAAGAGCAGCGCGGCAGGAATGATGCCTGCCGGGTGCGAGCGGCCCATCAACGCCACCGCGATGCCGACGAAGCCGGCGCCCTGCACGAAATCAAGCTGCATGCGGAACTGCTCGCCCATGATCGGGTTCAGCGCCATCATGCCGGCAAGGCCGCCGGAAATCATCATGGCGATGACGATGATGCGCGCCTCCTTGATGCCGGCGTAGCGCGCGGCCTCCGGGCTGTGGCCCATGGTGCGCATCTCATAGCCGAGCCTGGTGCGCCAGATCAGCACCCAGACGCCGAAGGCGGCGACAAGCGCCAGCAGGAAGGAAATGTTGAACGGTGCGGTGCCGACGGAAAGGCCGAAGATCGACATCAGCCAGTCGAGCTTGGGCAACTGCCCGCCGGTCTCGAAGGTGCGGGTTTCGAGCGACATGGAGCCGAGCGGCTTGAACACCTTGTTGAGCAGGTAGTTCATCAGGCTCGCGGCGATGAAGTTGAACATGATCGTCGTGATGACGATGTGGCTGCCACGCCTGGCCCGCAGCCAGCCGGGGATCACCGCCCAGAGCGCGCCGAAGAATGCAGCGCCCAGGATGGCGATCGGGAAGACAAGATACCAGGGCAGCGTGCGGTCGAAGGCAAGGCAGGCAAGCGCCACGCCGATGCCGCCGATATAGGCCTGCCCCTCGCCGCCGATATTGAACAGGCCGCAATGGAAGGCCACCGCCACGGCAAGGCCAGTGAAGATGAAGGTCGTCGTATAGTAGAGCGTGAAGCCGATATATTCGCCGCGGCCGAAGGCGCCGTTGATCATGTGATAGGCGGCTTCCAGAGGGCTTTCGCCGACGATCAGCACGACGAGACCGGAAATCAGGAAGGCGACGGCGAGGTTGATCAGCGGGATCAGGCCGTATTCGGCCCAGGCCGGCAGTTTCGCATAGGGAACACTCATTCCGCGGCCTCCTTCCGGCCTTCCACACCGGCCATCAACAGGCCGATTTCTCCTTCGGTGGCGTCCGGCGTGCGCTCGCCGACAACCCGGCCGGCAAACATCACCAGAATGCGGTCCGACAGCGCGCGGATTTCGTCGAGCTCCACCGAGACGAGCAGCACCGCCTTGCCCTGATCGCGCATTTCGATGATGCGCCTGTGAATGAATTCGATGGCTCCGACATCGACGCCGCGCGTCGGCTGGCCGATGATCAGCACGTCCGGCCCGCGCTCCATCTCGCGCGCCAGCACGATCTTCTGCTGGTTGCCGCCCGAAAAATTCGCGGTCTTCAGCCGCGGGTTCGGCGGGCGGATGTCGTAGGCGGCGATCTTCGCTTCCGCATCGGCGCGGATGGCGTCTATGTCGAGAAACGGGCCTTTGCGGTACTTCGGATCGTCGTGATAGCCGAGGATGGCGTTCTCGCTCTCCTCGAATTTGAGGACGAGGCCGACATGGTGGCGGTCCTCCGGCACGTGGGCAAGGCCGCGCTTGCGCAGCTGCGCCGGGTCGGCATGGCCGGTCACGTCGATTTCGCTGCCGTTGAGCAGCACTGTGCCGGATTGCGCGCGGCAGATGCCGGCGATCGCTTCCAGCAATTCCGACTGGCCGTTACCGGCAACGCCGGCAATGCCGACGATCTCGCCGGCGCGGATGTCGAAGGAGACGTCATCGACCATGGTCACGCCGCGGCTGTCGCGCACGGTGAGGTTTTTCACCGAAAGCTTGACGTCGGCCGGCCTGGCCTCGCCCTTCTCGACACGCAGCAGCACGCGGCGGCCGACCATCAGCTCGGCCAGCTCCTCGACGGAAGTATCCTTCGTGGTGCGCGTCGCGACCATCTCGCCGCGGCGCATGACGGAGACCTCGTCGGTGATCGCCATGATCTCGCGCAGCTTGTGGGTGATGAGGAGAACCGTCTTTCCCTGATCCTTCAGCTGTTCGAGGATGCGGAAAAGGTGGTCGGCTTCGGGCGGCGTCAGAACGCCCGTCGGCTCGTCCAGAATGAGAATGTCGGCCTTGCGGTAAAGCGCTTTCAGGATTTCCACGCGCTGCTGGATGCCGACCGGCAGTTCCTCGATCACCGCATCGGGATCGACCTCCAGCGCATATTCCTTCTCGAGCCGCTTCAGCTCTCCACGCGCCTTGGTGATGCCGGCATTGAGGATCTGGCTTTCCTCCGCGCCGAGCATGATGTTTTCCAGCACGGTGAAGTTTTCCACCAGCATGAAGTGCTGGTGCACCATGCCGATGCCGGCCGCGATGGCGGCATTGGGGTCGCGGATATTGACCTTGCTGCCGCCGATCAGGATGTCGCCGCGATCGGCCTGATAGAAGCCGTAGAGGATGGACATGAGGGTGGACTTGCCGGCGCCGTTTTCGCCGATGATACCGTGAATGGTGCCTTTTCGGACCTTCAGGTTGATGTTCCGGTTGGCGTGGACGAGGCCGAAGCTCTTGTCGATGCCCTTCAGTTCGATTGCCAATTCGCTCATGACGATCCACTCTTACGGGGATTTGGGGCCGACAGCCGTCCGGCCTGCCGGTCTTAGTCTTGTTACTTCCGAAGCGCTTGTCCAGCCCGATTGCGGGCGCGGGCCCGCGCCGCTATAGCTCACGCCGCCGGCCCTGATCGACGAGGATTGCCATGACCACGCCCGCCCATCCCGACGAGACCCAATCCCAGCGCCTTGCCAGCCTGGAGGAGCATATCGCCCATCAGGCCAATACGATCGAGGAGCTTTCCGACCAGCTCGCCGAACAATGGCGCGTGGTCGAGCAACTGCGATCAAAAGTCGACCGGCTGACGGAACGTTTCCTCGCGCTGGAAGAGGGAGCCCTCGAAGCCCCGGCCATCACGCGCCCGCCGCACTATTGAGGCCATTTCGGCAAGCGCGCGCAGCGGTTCAGCGTTCGGGGAATTGGGTCAGGCAAAACAGGCGTCCTTGAAGACGGAATCGGCCCGTCTGCTTGCGCAAACGGGCCGTTCAATGCCGCTTAGTAGGGGCAGGTTTCATCCGACATGTAGTCGTGCACCTTCACGGCGCCCGAGATGATGTCGGCGCGGGCCTTGTCGATCGCAGCCTTCATTTCCGGCGTAATGAGCGCCGCGTTGTTCTCGTCCATCGCGACGTCGACGCCATTTTCCTTGAGGCCGAGCACGTTGACGCCGGGCTGGAACGTATCGTTCTTGGCGGTCATGAAGGCATCGTAGACGGCGACGTCGACGCGCTTGACCATGGAGGTCAGCACCTTGCCCGGATGCATGCCGTTCTGGTTGGAATCGACGCCGATGCCAAGCTTGCCGGCATCGACGGCAGCCTGCAGGACGCCGACGCCCGTGCCACCGGCGGCGTGGTAGACCACGTCCGAACCCTGGTCGAACTGCGACTTGGCGATTTCACCGCCCTTGACCGGGTCGTTCCAGGCATCCGGCGTCGTGCCCGTATAGGCTTCAAGGACGTTGTAATCCGGTCCAAGCGACTTGGCGCCGCCGATATAGCCGCAGGCGAACTTGTGAATCAGCGGGATGTCCATGCCGCCGACGAAGCTGACGGTCTTCGACTTCGACGCCATGCCGGCCAGGATACCGGCGAGCCAGCCGCCCTCTTCTTCCTTGAAGACGATCGAGCGGATATTCGGCTTGTCGAGAACCATATCGATGACGGCGAACTTGGTGTCCGGATATTCTACGGAGACCTTCTCAAGCGCAGCGGCCCAGGAAAAGCCCGCCATGACGATCGGATTGTTGCCATCACCGGCGAAGCGGCGAAGCGCCTGTTCGCGCTGCGCGTCGTTGGCGATTTCGAAGTCGCGGAATTCGATGCCGGTCTCGGCCTTGAACCTTTCCGCGCCATTATAGGCTGCCTCGTTGAACGACTTGTCGAACTTGCCGCCAAGATCGTAGATGATCGCCGGCTTGATATCCGCGGCGAGCGCGCTTGCCGACATGGCGGCCGTGGCGAGAACGGTGAGAAGGGTTTTTTTCATTGTGCAGCCCTGTTCGCTATTGATCTTATAGGGACCTTCCGCGTGGGCGCTCGCAAAGCGCGCAACGGAGCCACCGACCCTTTCCCCTGGGTCAGGCTGGCGGCATCCTTGCACGGCTCCGGGAAAAATTCACCAGAATTTTTTCAGTTGGTAAAAAATATGAACCGCTGCGAAGCGGGGGGTTAAACACCCGTTCGCAGCGGCGCCAGCCCGTTGAAAACAAAGGCGCCTTCAGCCGATGGCGCAGGAAACGCCCGTGCCGCGAAGGCCGCAATAGCCGCCCGGATTCTTGGCGAGATACTGCTGGTGCACGTCCTCGGCAAAGTAGAACGGACCGGTTCCGGCGATCTCCGTGGTGATGCGGTCCGTCCGGCCCGCCGCGTTCAACGCCGCCTGGTAGACGTCACGGGCGCGGCGCGCCGTTGCAAGGTCCGCCTCGTCGTCGAGATAGATCGCCGACCGGTAGGTGGTGCCGATATCGTTGCCCTGCCGCATGCCCTGGGTGGGGTCGTGCGCCTCGAAGAACACCTTCAGCAGGGCTTCGAGCGAGACCTCTTCGGGATCATAGACGACGAGCACGACTTCGGTATGGCCTGTAAGGCCCGTCGTCGTCTCGTGATAGGTCGGGTTCGGCGTGAAGCCGCCGGCATAGCCGGATGCAGTGACCCAGACACCCGGGATCTGCCAGAGCAACCGTTCTGCGCCCCAGAAGCACCCCATGCCGAGCTGCACGGTCTTGAGGCCCGCAGGATAGGGCCCCTTCAGCGGCCGTCCGTTGACGAAATGCGCGGCGGATGTGGGAATGGGCTCGTTGCGGCCGGGCAAGGCTGCCTCGGGCGCGGGCATGACGGTCTTCTTGTTGAACATGTCGATCAGGAACATCGTGGCCTCCTGGCCGCAATTGCGTGAAATGGAGCGTCAGGCCGCAAAACGGCCTGCAACGGGCGAACGCTTGTAGGCGATCAGCCAGAAGAACAGCGAGACGGCGAGCAGCACGGCGAAGGCCGGCTGGGAGAGCACCCACATGGCCGTCGGATCCCAGGCGTAGGGATGGAAGTTGCGCATGATGCCGTCAGCGACCAGCGCGATCGTGTCAGGGCTTGCCGTGCTCCACGCGACGGCCAGCGGCGTCAGCACGGGTTCGGACGCGGAAACCGACTGGATCGCGTCGATCGTGCCCGCCATGACCGCGATGACGAGGGCTATGAGACTGATCGCTCTCAGGATGAATCTTACCATCGCACCCTCCTGGTGGCGCTTGCGCGAGCCGGTTTTTGCCTCGCTTGTTTCCTGCCTATAGATAGGAAGACGGGCCATCTTGCGCAATCCTTCACCGCAATGCGGGATATCCTTCAAAAATCTGTCAGAAAGCGGTTGATCCCGCGCCAAACCTCGGTATATATCGCGCCGTCTCGCCGGATTGGAAACAGGAAAGCGAACCGCGCCGGGCTAACCTCCGGCAGCGAGCGGATGGACAGGTGGCCGAGTGGTTGAAGGCGCACGCCTGGAACGCGTGTATAGGGGAAACTCTATCGAGGGTTCGAATCCCTCTCTGTCCGCCATCTCCATTTCATCCTCTCAGTTCGTGCGACAAGCAGCGTCGAAAACAGCCGGTGGCTCCGCCTCATGCGGGCAGACGGGCCGAAACGCACTTGCAAGGCATGCTATTGTTGCCTAATGCCAGTCGAGCCCGGCGTTTCAGGCGGCGGATCCAGTCTTACACGCCTATTTCGGACGGTTTTTCATGGTCAATATCACGGTTGCCGGCATCGGATATGTCGGTCTGTCCAATGCCGTGCTTCTCGCCCAGCACAACGACGTCATCGCCTACGACATCTGGCAGGAACGGGTCGCAGCGCTCAACGCGCGCATCTCGCCGATCGTCGACGCGGAGATCGAGGACTACCTGCGCTCGAAGCCCTTGCGGCTGAAGGCGACGACGGACAAGGCGGAAGCCTTTGCAAATGCCGACTTCGTCGTCATCGCGACGCCGACCAACTACGATCCCGAGACCCATCGCTGCGATACGGGTAGCGTCGAGGCGGTCATCGAGGACGTCAGGCAGGTCAACAAGCGCGCCACGATCGTCATCAAGTCGACGATCCCCTTCGGCTATACGCAGTCGGTGCGCGTAGAGCGGCAGGACGAGCGCATCGTCTTCTCGCCGGAATTCCTGCGCGAGGGCAAGGCGCTCTACGACAACCTGCATCCTTCGCGCATCGTCATGGGCGCGGATACGCCCGAGGCCCGCCAGTTCGCGGACCTGTTGCGGCAGGGCGCCGTGAAGAAGGACATTCCCGTGCTGTTCACCGGCCCGGGCGAAGCGGAGGCGATCAAGCTCTTCGCCAACACCTATCTTGCCATGCGCGTCGCCTATTTCAACGAACTCGACACCTACGCCATGACGCACGGCATCGACACGCGCCAGATCCTCGAGGGCGTCGGCCTCGATCCGCGCATCGGCGGCCACTACAACAATCCCTCCTTCGGCTACGGCGGCTATTGCCTGCCGAAGGATACCAAGCAGCTGCTCGCCAATTTCGGCGACGTGCCGCAGAACCTCATCGGCGCCATCGTCGAGGCCAATGCGACGCGCAAGGACTTCCTCGCCGCCGATATCATCGCGCGCGACCCGAAGGTCGTCGGCGTCTATCGCCTCGCCATGAAGAAGGGTTCTGACAATTTCCGCGAATCCTCGATCCAGGACGTCATGAAGCGCGTTGCGGCGAAGGGCATTGCCCTCATCGTCTATGAGCCGGACTTCGCGGAGGACAGCTTCGACGGCGCGGAAATCGTCCGCGACCTCGACGCCTTCAAGCGCCGGGCCGACGTCATCATCGCCAACCGCCTCTCGGAAAACCTCGACGACGTCGCCGGCAAAGTCTACACGCGCGACGTCTTCGGCCGGGACTGATCAGGCAAGCCAGCCGGGCAGGCGCGGCGGCACGCGGCCGGTCAGTGCCGCCTCGATACAGTCGGCAAGATTGCCGAAGCGCACGGTGCGGCCGGAAAGGCCCGGACCGTAGTGGGCGTATTTGCCGGAATTGGTGATCAGCGTGCGGGTCTTCGGCGGGAAGACGGGTTCGGAGATCGAGCACCAGCACAGATCCGGCAGGACCTGCACGCCGCTTGCCCTGAGCCGCGCCAGCACGTCGCCCGCCTGCATCATGACATCCCGCCCGGCCGTGACGATCACGGCCACGTCCGCGTGCTTCTGCCGATCACCGAGCGCATCGGCGAAGGCACGGCATTCCGAAAGCGAGGCATGCGGGCTGCCGATGGCGACAAGCTCGACCTCTTCCGGCCCGTCGTTGAACATTCTCCAGACCTCGATCATGTCGGCCCGGGTGATGGTCGCACGGTCTGCATCCGGTCCTGCCGCATCGTCCGCCTCGGGCGTCACGCCCTCGATATGCAGCATCGGCGCCGCCGAGGTGGTGCCGAAGGCGGCGCAGAGGGCCTTCAGGTCGTCCCGCGTCGGCTTTGCGGCCGCAAGGCCGCGCAAAAGCGGGATGCGGTCGGGCGCGGCGCGCCCGGCGAGATAGCCGACGAGCGGCCAGAAGGCGTCGTCCACATTGTCCGGCAGGTCGACGTCGATGACGCGGCGCGCCTTGCGCTGCGCATCGAGATAGACGCCGGAGAGCGGCGCGCGGCCGGTCAGCGCGATGCAGAGGTCGAGGAAATCCGGATGTTTCGCCGTGCGCGCGCCGAGCACGGTATTGGCGAAGATCACGGCATTGGATTCCGCCCAGGCGATGGCTTCGCCGGTTTTCGGCGCGCTATCGAGGAGGTACGGCGAACAAGTGAAGGTCGGGCGGCAGCCCATCCGGACATAGGCGTCGGCAAGACGGGCGGCCGGATCGCCGAAATCGCGCGGCACGCCCTGCTTCTCCCAGTTGGCCCGGTCGACGGAAATGGCGTTCATCGTGGTCGGCACGCGCACCTTCGCGCCCATATCGGCCATCTTTTCCGCAAAGGTGAGGTTGGCGGGGCTGGCATAGATGCAGCCGTCGATATGGCCCTGCACCACGTCGGTAAGCTTCGACGCACCCTGCTGCGCCGCCATGGCCGCGGTGATGCGCATGGCAAGCTGCACGGCGACACCGTCACGGCCCTCCAGCATGGCGCGGTCGTCGCCAGTGAGATCGAGGGCAGCGGTTGCAGGCGGAGCAACGGGGATCACGAGACCATCGGCCTCGATGGCCGCCTCGCCTATACGCGCCGTTTTGGCACGACAGAGCGCGGCGAAGGCATCGCGCGAGAGGCGCAGCACCGGCAGCGACTTGCCGAACATTTCCGCCGCGATCAGCGCACCGAGCGTCAGCACGTCCTCCGCCTCGCTGAAGATCAGCGCGGCGGGCGCGCGGCCCGTCAAGGCAAGGTCGAGCAGCACGCCAGAGCCGGTGCACGAACCACGGCTCGACGGCATCATCAGGATGCCGCCGGTGATCGTGACGCCATGCAGCGGGTGGTGCACGTCGATGACCCGGCCGGTCGCCGGATCGACGCCGCCCCAGAAGCTCAGCGCTTCGCCAGCGGCGATGATCGGACCGGAGGCTGTTCCGGAAAGAATGCTGCGGGCGGAGAGATCGGCCATGGAGCGGTTCCTGTCGCTAGAAGCGTTGTGGCGAGAACGAGGCTATGTCGATCGCCGCCCTGCTATCGGTGAGGAGATCGGCGACGAGGCGCGCGGTGCCGGCCGACTGGGTAAGGCCGAGATGACCGTGGCCGAAGGCATAGACGATATCAGGCGTCGCTCGGGAGCGGCCGATGGCCGGCAGGCTGTCCGGCAGCGACGGGCGGAACCCCATCCACTGCGCGCCGCCAGCGGGCTTCAAGCCCGGCAGGAAGCTGCGGGCCTTTTCCAGCATGGCCTGCGACCGCTTGAAATTCGGCGGCAGCTTCAACCCGCCGAGTTCCACCGCACCGCCAACGCGGATGCCAGTGGAAAGGCGCGAGACGACGAAGCCGTGACCGCCGAAGGTGACCTGCATGCGCAGGTCGAAGGCATCCAGCGGCAGCGTCGTGTTGTAGCCACGCTCGGTTTCGAGCGGAATGGCTTCGCCGAGCGTGCGCGCGAGGCGGTGGGAGAACGCACCGGCGGCAAGCACGACCTTTTGCGCGCGCAGCGTCCGCCCATCCGCCGTCCAGATCTCCACGCCTCCCTCGACGGGGTGCAGGCTGGAGGCCTCGGCACGCTCGATCACGCCGCCTCTGGCGCGGAAATGATCGGCAAGCGCCAGCGTGTAGAGCTTCGGATCGGCGATGGAATACCAGCCGGGAGTGAAGGTGCCATGCGTGAAGCGCGGCGCAAGGCCGGGCTGGATTTCCGCCATGGCGGCCGCATCCATGTGGCGGAACTCGATGCCGTGTTCTTCCCGTACCTTCCAGCCGGGCAGCGAGGCGTCGAGCTCGGCCTGACTCTCATAGACCTGGAGATTGCCGTCCTTGCGCAGCATCGCGGCCGTGCCGGTCTGATCGAGGAACGGCTCCAGCTCGGCCCTGGAAAGATCCATCAGCGCGGTCTGCGCGGCGGTGGAATGGGCGACACGGCCTGCCGAGCAGGCGCGCCAGAAGCGGAACATCCACGGCGCGATCTGCAAGGCATAGGACGGCGGCACGGAGAGCGGCCCGAGCGGATCGAGCAGCCATTTCGGCGCCTTCCTGAGAATGCCGGGCGAGGCGAGCGGCAGGATGTCGGTGAAGGCGAAGGCGCCCGCATTGCCGGCGGACGCACCGGCGGCAGGCTCCTCGCGTTCGAGGACGGTGACGGCAAGGCCGCGCGCCTGCGCGGCGATCGCCGCGGACAGGCCGACCACGCCGGCGCCGATGACGACGACGCCGGGTTCGATTCCAGTCTTCATGATGGCCTCAGTGGGTCGCGGCGAGGAACGCCTGAAGGTCGGGATCCTTCGGCGCGCCGAACAGCGCTTCCGGCGGGGCGATCTCGGCCATCACACCCTTGTGGAAGAAGGCGACGCGGTCGGAAACCTCGCGAGCGAACTTCATTTCATGCGTGACGCAGATCATCGTCATGCCTTCGGAAGCCAGCATGCGCAGCGTGTCGAGCACTTCGCCGACGAGCTGCGGGTCGAGCGCCGAGGTCACTTCGTCGAACAGCATGTAAGCCGGCGACATGGCGAGCGCGCGGGCAATCGCCATACGCTGCTGCTGGCCGCCCGACATGCGGTTCGGATAGACCTTCAGCTTGTCGCCGAGGCCGACATGGGTGAGCTGCTTGACGGCCATCGCCTCGGCTTCGGCCTTGGACTGGCCCAGCACCTTGAGCGGCGCCAGCATGACATTTTCCAGAACCGTCAGATGCGGGAAGGCATTGAACTGCTGGAAGACGATGCCGAGCTTGCGGCGCAGCTTGTTGAGGTCCGTGCCCTTGGCGTGGACGTCGGTGCCGTCGACGACGATGCGGCCGGCGTCGATAGTCTCCAGGCCGTTGATGCAGGTGAGCAGCGTCGACTTGCCCGAGCCCGAGCCGCCGATGATGGTCAGCACCTCGCCTTTTTCGACGGTGAGGTTGATCCCCTTGAGGACTTCGAGCGAGCCGAAGGATTTGCGGACGTTTTCGATCTCAATCATTGGACCACCGTCTTTCGAGATAACCGCCGAGCCGGGCGATGGGGAAGCTGATGATGAAGTAGATGGCGCCGCAGATCAGCAGGATGAACAGCGGTTCCTGCAGGCGCGTGACGAGGATCTGCGAGGCGCGCAGGAGCTCGATCAGGCCGAGCCAGAGCACGAGGGCCGAATCCTTCATGACGCCGAGCGTCAGGCCGATCCATGCCGGCAGCGAGACGCGGGTGGCGAGCGGCGCCACGATGTAGCGCATGTCCTGCCACCAGGTCAGCCCGAGCGAGCGGGCCGCCCGGCGCGTTGTGGCCGGCACGGCGGAAATGCCGCCGCGCACGATCTCGGTGCAATAGGCAGCGGTATAGAGCGACAGCACCACGCAGGACGTGGTGAAGGGCGCCCAGCCGAGCTTCATGATCGATTGCAGCGCATTGCCGAGCACGAGCTGGATGAGCAGCGGCACGGAGCGGAAGATATCGAGCAGGAAGGTGATCGGCATCGACCAGTAGGGGCCGAGCTGGTTGCGCACGACGCCGAAGAAGACGCCGAGCACGGTGCCCGCCAGCACGGAGACGGCGGTGACGGCGAGCGTCATCGCGGCGCCTTGCGCAAGGAAGCCGAGATCGGCCCAGGTGAGAGCGGTATCGAACATGGCTTACCCCTCTCAGTAGCGGAACATGCGCGCGGCGGCGAGCCGGGCGGCGAGCGTCACGGCCTTGGCGATCAGGTAGTAGATCACCGCCGCAAGCGCGAAGAATTCGAAGGTACGGAAAGACACCGCGTTCAAGGCCTGCGTGACGCCCGCAAGATCCGTGTTCATGCCGACGGTGACGCCGAGTGACGTCATCAGGATCGCCCAGACCATCTGGTTGGTGGCCGGCAGGAAGGCGATGCGCAGCATCTGCGGCATGACGATGTAGCGGAAGGCCTGCAGCGGCGTCATGCCGAGCGAGCGGCCGGCGCGGGTCTGCGTCTCCGGGATCGCCTTCAGCGCGCCGCGGAAGTTCTCCGCGAGATAGCCGGCATTGTTGAAGGCGATACCGACGAGCAGCGCCGTGAAGGGGCTGAGGTGGATGCCGAAATTGCCGAGGCCGAAATGGGCCATGTAGATCTGGAAGAGGGCCGGCGTGTTGCGCGCGACCTCGACCCAGGCCGTGGCGAAGCCGTTCAGGACGCGGTTGCCGGACAGCCGGAAGAGCGTCAGCGCCAGGGCGACGACGAGGCCGATGGCCATGGAAAGCAGCGCAATCTGCAGCGTGACCAGCGCTCCGTCGAGCATCTGGGGCAACGCCTTCAGCGCCTGGTTCCAGTGGAAGGTGTAGTTGAACATGCCGTCTCACCTTTTGGAAACGAGGAACGGCGCGAGACAATCGTCCCGCGCCGTCAGTGTCAAGGTGAGATCAACGATAGACGCCGTTCACGGAAAGGTTCGCAGGCTCGCCTTCGC
Organism: Shinella sp.; assembly: GCF_049651085.1. Lineage (GTDB taxonomy): Bacteria > Pseudomonadota > Alphaproteobacteria > Rhizobiales > Rhizobiaceae > Shinella. The sequence continues at coordinate 171,646 of NZ_JBASBL010000009.1, read as the reverse complement.
CGACCCACTTCTTGTAAAGCTCGGCGTAACGTCCGGTACGAACCTGCTGGTTGATGAACAGGTTGAGATAGTTGAGGAAGCCGTATTCCTCGCGGTTGGTGAAGAGCGCGACGTAGTCCGGAACCATCGGGGCCTTGTCGACGATCTTGATGCCCGGGAACTTGCCGGACTTGACGTTGGCATTGGCCACTTCGGTCGTGGAAACGGTGGCGTCCAGCTGTCCCTGGCTCAGGGCGAGGAAGACGTCGGCCTGGGTCTGGTACGGGCGGAACTCGCCTTCACCCCAGGCCTTGACCTGACCTTCCAGCCAGATTGCCTCATAGGTGCCGGCCGTGGCGCCGACGACTTTGCCCTTCATGCCTTCCCAATTGGCGAAGTCCGCCTTCTCGCTCGCAACGACCGAGTTTTCGAAAGCATAGTAGGGGATCGAAATGCCGACGGTCTTGGCGCGTTCCAGCGTGTCGGAGGTCGAGGCGACGCCGACATCGACGCGGCCGGACATCAGGGCCGGGATACGCTCGGGGAACGGCGTCTCGACAATCTCCGCGGTGACGCCGAGCGCCTTGGCGAGATCGTTGCAGTAGTCGACGTCGAAGCCGATCGGGTTGTTGTTCTCGTCGCGCGAACCCATCGGCGGGAAGTCGAGGACGACGGCGCAACGCAGCGTGCCAGACGAAATGATGTCGTCCAGCTTGTCGGCCTTGGCCGGGCTGGTCAGAGCGGTGGCGGCCACGAGGCCGAAGGCGAGGACCGAGATCTTCTTCATAACTCTCTCCCTGGATTGATCTAGCAGTTCACGCCAGCGAAGATCCTCCTGCGCCAAACGTCAACCTGCCAACAAAATACAACCAATATACAAAAAGTATATAGCCCGGGAGCATAAAAATACGGGAGCCGGGCCTCCCTTGGAAGGCCCGGCTCCGCTCTATTCAACAGACTGAATCAGTTGAGAAAATCTTCCGGCAGCAGGCCTTCCGGCATATTTTGGTAGGAAACCGGACGCAGGAATCGGCGGATCGACATCGTGCCGACGCTCGTCGCGCCGAAGTTCGTGGAGGCCGGATACGGGCCGCCGTGAACCATGGAATCGACCACTTCGACGCCCGTCGGGAAGCCGTTGACGAGCACGCGGCCGGCCTTGCGCTCAAGGATCGGGCGCAGGCGCTTGGCATTGTCGAGATCGCCGGCATCCATGTGGATGGTCGCGGTCAGCTGGCCGACGAAGCCACGGGCAAGCTCAACCATCTCATCGACCGAGCCGACGCGGACCACGAGACCGAGCGGGCCGAAGACCTCTTCGGAAAGCGCATGGTCGGCGAGGAACTTTTCGCCGGAAATCTCGAAGAGGTTCGGCAGCGCCTCGCGGCCGGCCGACTGCGTCGTGAACAGCGGCTTCACCGTATTGCGGCCTTCAAAGCGCGCCTGGCCATCGTGATAGGCCTTGGCGATACCGTCCGTCAGCATGGTCTGCGGGCCGATCTTGCCGAGCGCCTCGACGGCGGCGGCGGTGAAGCGATCCCCATCGGCCCCTTCGGCCACGATGGCGATGCCCGGATTGGTGCAGAACTGGCCGGCGCCCATGGTGAGCGAGCCAGCCCAGCCCTGACCGAGCGCTTCGGCACGAGCCTTCAGGGCTTCCGGCAGCAGGAACATCGGGTTGACCGAGCCGAGCTCGCCGAAGAACGGGATCGGCTCCGGACGGGCGGCGCACAGGTTGAAGAGCGCACGACCGCCGGCCAGCGAGCCGGTGAAGCCGACGGCCTTGATCAGCGGATGCTGAACCACTGCTTCACCGACCTGGCGGTTGCCGCCCTGGATCAGCGAAAAGACGCCCGGATGCACACCGGTCTTGCGGATGGCGGCCTCGATGGCCTCGGCGATGATCTCGCCGGTGCCCGGATGGGCGGAATGGCCCTTCACCACGACGGGGCAACCGGCGGCAAGCGCTGCCGCCGTGTCGCCGCCGGCCGTCGAGAAGGCCAGCGGGAAGTTGGAGGCGCCGAACACGGCGACCGGGCCGATCGGCCGCTGGATCAGGCGGATTTCCTGACGCGGCGCCGGCTGGCGATCCGGCAGGGCGGCGTCGAAGCGGCGGTCAAGATAGTCGCCATTCTCGATGTGGTCGGCGAAAAGGCGCAGCTGGCCGGTGGTGCGGCCACGCTCGCCCTGAAGGCGCGCAACCGGCAGGCCGCTTTCCTGCGTGCCGATCTCTGTAATGGCCTCGGCCCGCGCCTCGATCTCGTCGGCGATAGCGCGCAGGAACGCGGCACGCTCGGCGCGGGAGGAATAACCGTAGCTGAGGAACGCCTCTTCGGCAGCCTCGGCTGCGCGGTTCACGAGAGCGACCGTACCAACGGCGAAATTATGCGACGGTCCGTGGGCTGGCGTAGAGGCGAAGGTACCCTCCCCGTCGAGCCATTCGCCGGCGACGAGGTGTTTACCGTTGGGAGTGAAAGCCATTTGACGTACCTTTCGTTGGAATGGGATTCGCCCGATATAGGCGACGGCGGTGCGAATTGCACTTATCGAAATCTTGTATACTCTATGTATGCAAATGTTCAATCGCCGACCGCACGGCGGCACCAGACTTGAAGAGACGAGAGATGACGCAAAGCACGACCTTTACGATTGCCGCCCTTCACCAGCGGGTCGAAGCGATCTTCCTAAAGGCTGGCCTGAACGCCGTGCAGGCCGGGGCCATTGCCCGCGTTATCGTCGCCGGCGAGCGGGATGCCTGCAAGTCGCACGGCGTCTACCGCATCGAAGGCGCGCTGCGCACGGTAAAGGCCGGGAAGGTCAAGCCGGATGCCGTGCCTGAGCTGGACCTCAACGAGGGCTCCGCCATCGTCAAGGTCAACGCAGACGGCGGCTTTGCCAACCCCGCCTTCGAGCTTGGCGTTCCGGCACTGGCCGACCGCGCCCGCAAGCTCGGCATTGCCGCCCTCGTCATCAACGACTGCACCCATTTCTCCGCGCTCTGGCCGGAAGTGGAAGCCGTGACGAAGGAAGGCCTTGCCGGCCTCGTCATGTGCCCGAGCTATGCGACGGTCGCGCCGACCGGCGGCAACAAGCCGCTGCTTGGCACCAACCCCTTCGCCTTCGGCTGGCCGCGCCCCAACGGGTCGCCCTATGTTTTCGATTTCGCCACCTCGGTCGCTGCGCGCGGCGAGATCGAGCTGCACCGCCGCGCCGGCAAGCAGCTGCCGGAAGGCTGGGCGATCGACGCCGAGGGCAACCCGACCACCGATCCGGAAGCCGCGCTTGACGGCGCCATGCTGCCCTTCGGCGGCCACAAGGGTTCGGCCATCGGCACGATGATCGAGCTGCTCGCCGGCATCATGATCGGCGACCTGACGAGCCCTGAAGTGCTCGACTATCTCGGCACGACGACGCTCTCGCCCTTCCATGGCGAACTCATCATCGCCATGTCGCCGGAAGCCTTCGCCGCCGGCCGGCCCGGCAATCCCTTCGCCCGCGCCGAAGTGCTGTTCGACGCCATTGTCGGCCAGGGCGCCCGCCTGCCCTCGCAGCGCCGCTTCGCCGCCCGCAAGGTCTCCGACACGGACGGCGTCACGCTGAGCGCCGCCGAGGTGGAACAGCTCGACCGCCTGCTGGAAAAGGGCCTCGACGCGATCTCCTGATCGTGTCTTCCTATTTGTCAGCCGACAAAAAAAGGCCCTCCTTGCGGAGGGCCTTTCGCATTGGGGAAAGCCTGAAGCTTACGCCTTGTACTTCTCTACGGCGCCCGGCAGCTTGCTCCATTCGGCGTACCAGGTGTCGAACAGCTTGAGCTGGGCTTCGACATAGCCGCGCTGGCTGTCGGAGAGCGCATCGCTCTCGTTGAAGTGCAGCGTGTATTCCTTGTCGCCCTTCAGCACCATCATGTGCTTGAAGTAGAGGACGAGGTCCGGGCCTTCATCGAAGGAGGAGAGCACGGCGAGCGCCGATTCCAGCTCCAGTGCGCGCTGGCGGGCATCCGGATCGCCGGCAGCAGCCGCCTTTGCCAGATTGCACATGTGCAGCACTTCCTTCGGCAGGACGCAGCCGATGCCGGTGATGGCGCCGGACGCGCCGCAATCGACGAAGCCGGTGAAGACGCAGGTATCGACGCCGATCATCAGCAGAACGTCGTCATCGCGGCTGGTGATGTGCTCGGCTGCGTAACGCATGTCTGCGCCGCCGCCGAATTCCTTGAAGCCGATCAGGTTCGGATGTTCCTCGCGCAGCGCGAAGAAGAGGTCCGCACGGGTTGCGAAGCCGTAATAGGGGCTGTTGTAGATGACAGCCGGCAGATCCGGAGCCGCGGCCAGAACCGCCTTGAAGTGGTCCTTCTGGGCGGAAACGATCGTGGCGCGCGACAGAAGACGCGGGATCACCATCAGGCCATGGGCGCCGACCTTCTGGGCGTGGGCGGCGTGGGCGACGGCGGACGCCGTGCTGACGGCACCGGTGCCGACGACGACCGGAACGCCGGCCTTCACCAGGCGCTCGACGCCTTCCATGCGCTGGGCATCGGTGAGCAGCGGCCAGTCACCCATCGAGCCGCAATAGACGACGGCGGACATGCCCTTCTCGATCAGTTCCTTGCCCTTGCGCACGAGAGCGTCGAAATCGGGGGTGCGGTCGTCCTTGCAGGGGGTCATCAGAGCAGGAATGACACCGGAAAATACCTTGGCCTTCACGTCAAATCTCCTTTTTTGCCGTTCGGTCGGGAACGGCCGGCAATAACGCATGGCCTCCCCTCTCTCGATGGTAGATATAGCACTCTGTATTTTATTTGTCGACAAGAAAAATACAAGAACTCAGAGCGGAATGTCCAGGCGGTCGTTGCGGCTGAAAAGCTTCTGGACCTGCGCGACGATCTGCTCGGCATGCGCCTTGCCGAGGCGGTCGGCCTCCTCGATGTCGCGCGCCTCGATGGCCGCGATGATCGCCGCATGTTCGTCCACGAAGAGCTGCGGGAACTGCTCCTCATAGGACTGGTAGTAAAGGCGCAGGATACGCCGCGCCTCGTCGAGCAGCCGGCGGAACAAGCCGGTGAAATAGGGATTGCGGCCAGCTTCGGCGATGGCGGCGTGGAAGGCGGCATTGGTCGAGATCATGGCCAGCGTATCGCGCGCCCTGACCGCCTCGGCATAATCCTCGTGAAATCCACGGATGACGGCAAGGTCCTCCGGGCGATGGCTCTGCGCCGCGAGCCGCGTCGTCACGCGGTACATCAGCACGAGGGCATCGAAGAGGGTGTTGAGGTTCAGGAAATCGATGCTCGCCACCATGGTCGAACGGTTCGGCAGGGTCTCGATCAGCCCTTCGCCGGCAAGCCGCACCAGCGCCTCGCGGATCGGCGTGCGCGACATCTTGAACCGCTCGGCAAGCTGCACCTCGTCGATCGGGCTGCCGGGTGCGAGCTGCAGGTCGAGAATCTCGTCGCGCAGCAGGTCGTAGACCATTTTTACGCCGGAGCCGCGCTTGCGCTCGGGCAGGGAGCTGGAAACGGTTTTGGTCATCGAAAATCCTTTTGTCGACAAAAGAAATACAACTGTCTGCCCGCGCTATCAATCGCTTAAAATGGGCATTTTGACGAAAGCGTCGTCAAGCCATCAAAGGAACGGATGGAAAAGAAAGGGCGGGAAAACCCGCCCGTTTTACGCCCGCTGCTCCCGAAGGAACGTCATCAGCGATTTTCCCGCGTCGAGGATATGATCGCGCGTCAGTTGCGAGGCAAGATCGGCATCGCCCTTCTGGCAGGCGGCAAGGATCGCCTCGTGCTCGCGGCCGGCCCGCGACACGCCATTGGTGAAGGTGAGCTGGGCGCGCAGATAGCGATCGATGCGATCGAGCGAGGAGCGCACATTCTGCAGATAGTAGGGGCGGCGCGAAGCCTCGTAGAGGCTGTAATGGAAATTCCGGTTGATCTCGCCCCACCGATGCGGATCGGTCTCGTGGTCGAATGCGCTGCAGTAGAGCCGCGCCCGCTCCAGCACCTCCCCGTCGAGATTGGGCACCGCAAGGCGGATGACCTCGGCCTCGATCAACGCGCGAAACTCGAAGATCTCCTCGATTTCCTCGATGGAGAGGCCGGCGACAACCGCCCCCTTGTAGCGCTGGGTGGTGATGAGGCCATGTTGCTCCAGCCGGGAGAGCGCCTCGCGCACGGGGATGCGGCTGGTGTTGAACATCTGCGCGATTTCTTCCTGCCGAAGGCTCTCGCCCACGGCAAGCTCGCCTTCGATGATCGCCTTGCGCAGGGCCTCATAGACGATGTCGGCCGCCGAAGCGGCTTGCCTGACATCGACGGCTGCAAATTTCATCACATGAACCCCGGTGAATGGAGAAATCGGTCATAGGTCGAATCCGGCGACCGGGCAACAAACGCACCTGGAGGCCGATGCACGAAACATGATTGTATATTGGATCCAATTTTTCTATGAAAGAACGACCGCGCCGCCGGCATGCCCGCCAAGGCGCTTAGACAGCCTGAAATCGGAGAGAAAACCATGCGCAGCAGCAAGGTCATCCATATCGTCTCCTGCCACGCCGAGGGCGAGGTGGGCGACGTCATCGTCGGCGGCGTTGCCCCGCCCCCCGGCAAGACGCTGTGGGAGCAGCGCAACTTCATCGCCGAGGACAAGACGCTGCGCAACTTCGTGCTGAACGAACCGCGCGGCGGGGTCTTCCGCCATATCAACCTGCTCGTCCCGCCGAAGGACCCGCGCGCCACGATGGGCTTCATCATCATGGAGCCGGAAGATACGCCGCCGATGTCCGGCTCCAACTCGATCTGCGTCTCCACCGTGCTGCTCGACAGCGGCATCGTGCCGATGGTCGAGCCGGAGACCCATATGGTGCTGGAAGCGCCGGGCGGGCTGGTCAATGTCGTCGCCGCCTGCCGCAACGGCAAGGCCGAGCGCATCACCGTTACCAACGTGCCCTCCTTCGCCGATAAGCTGGATGCGAAGCTGGAAGTGGAGGGCCTTGGCACCCTCACCGTCGATACGGCCTATGGCGGCGACAGCTTCGTCCTTGCCGATGCCCGCGCGCTCGGCTTTGCCGTGAGCCCGGACGAGGCCCGCGAGCTTGCCGAAACCGGCATCCGCATCACGAAGGCGGCCAACGAGCAGCTCGGCTTCACCCACCCGGAAAACCCGGAATGGAACCACATCTCCTTCTGCCAGCTGACGCTGCCGGTCGAGGAGCGCGACGGAGCGCTGCATGGCCGCAACACGGTCGTCATCCAGCCGGCGAAGCTCGACCGCTCGCCGACCGGCACCGGATGCTCGGCCCGCATGGCAGTGCTGCATGCGCGCGGCCAGATCAGGATCGGCCAGTCCTTCTCGGGCTATTCGATCCTCGATTCGCGCTTCGACTGCCGCATTCTCGGTGAAACCACTGTCGGCGGCCGGCCGGCCATCGTGCCGGAAATTTCCGGCCGCGCCTGGATCACCGGCACGAGCCAGGTCATGCTCGACCCGGACGATCCGTGGCCGGCCGGCTACCGCCTCGCCGATACCTGGCCGCGCAAGCAGTAAGCTTCCTGCCCGCCGGCCGGTGGCGCTCACATGCGACCGGCCGGAAATGCCTTTGACCTTTCGTCGAAAGCACGATATTCACCAAGTCATCAGATGACTTGGTGAATATCCATGCACTCCCTCAGCAAGACCAATCTCGCCGACACCGCGGTCGAGGCGATCCGGACAGAAATTCTCGAGCGACGCTGGGCGATCGGCGACAAGCTGCCGAACGAGGCTGCGCTGTCGGCCATGCTAAGCGTCAGCCGCGGCACGGTGCGCGAGGCGGTGCGCGTCCTCGTCTCGCAGGGCTATCTCGAAACCCGCCAGGGCTCCGGCACCTATGTGCTCTCGACTGCCGATACGACACGCCCGCTCACCATGGCGCGTCGTGCGGGCCTGCGCGACCAGTTCGAGGCGCGCATGGCGCTCGATGTCCAGGCCGCGCGGCTGGCGGCGCTGCGCCGGACGCCGGGCGTGATCGCCGGGCTGCGCGTGCTTCTGGCCGAGCGCGGCAACCACGAAGGTGGCGACAAGGCAGACTTCATCGTCCGTGACCTCGCCTTTCATCAGGCAGTGATAGCCGCCTCAAGCAACGCCGTGTTGATCGGCATGTACGATTTCTTCTCGTCGCTGATTGCCGAAACTATCGAGGCGAGCCTGCACGAAGACCTGCCGGAACCCGACATGCCGGCCCATGCCGCCATCGTCGACGCCATCGAAAGCGGCGATCCCGACGCGGCCGATGCCGCCGTGCGCCGCTTCATGGCGCCCGTCCTTTCAGCCCTTGATCGATTGCTTCTCTCATGAGCCACCCTGCCCAGACCAGTCCCGCCGCCATCGACCTGATCGATGCCGAAGCCGACAGCGTGCCCGCACCCGAGCCGCATCGGCCGCCCACACCCGTGGCGCGCTTCCTGCTCGGGGCCAGCCTCGTGCTGATCGCCTTCAACCTGCGCCCCGTCTTTTCCAGCGCCTCGGCGCTGCTGCCGGAAATCCGGAGCGTGCTTGGCCTCTCGGCGACCGGCGCCAGTCTTCTGACGACCCTGCCCGTCGTCTGCCTCGGCCTGTTCTCGCCGCTCGCGCCGCGCCTTGCGCAACGGATCGGCACGGAGCGCACGCTGCTCGCCGTCATCTTCCTGCTGGCGCTCGGAACCGCCATGCGCGGCCTTTCCTCCGTTCCGATGCTGTTTCTGGGCACCGCGCTGGCCGGCGCCTGCATCGCCGTCGGCAATGTGCTGCTGCCCGGTCTCGTCAAGCGCGACTTCCCGGACAGGGCCGCGCTGATGACCGGCTGCTATACGATGGCGCTCTGCGCGGGCGCGGCAAGCGCCGCCGGCCTGACGTTGCCGATCGAGCATGCGTTCGGCGGCTCGCTCGACGGCGCGCTGGCGATCTGGGCGCTCCCCGCGCTCCTCGTCGCGCTGCTCTGGCTGCCGCAGGTTCTGGCCACCCGTTCGCAGGCCAAGCGCACCGGCTTTCGCGTCGAAGGCCTCTGGCGCGACCGGCTCGCCTGGCAGGTCACGCTTTTCATGGGCCTGCAATCGGCGCTCGCCTATTGCGTCTTCGGCTGGCTGGTGCCGATCCTGCGCGAACGCGGGCTCGACGGCGTCACGGCAGGCGCCATCGTCTCGGTCTCGGTGATGGTGCAGGCCGCCGCCTGCCTTGTCGCACCGCATATTGCCGTGCGCGGCAGGGACCAGCGGCTGATCAATGTCGTGCTTTGCGGCTTCGCCGTCGTCGCCCTTCTCGGCCTGCTGTTCGCGCCGCTCTCCACGGTCTGGATCTGGGCCGTCCTGCAGGGCATCGGCCAGGGCGGGCTGATCGCAGTGGCGATGACGGTCATCGTGCTGCGGACCCGTGATCCGCATGTGGCGGCGCATCTTTCCGGCATGGCGCAATGCGTCGGCTACCTGCTTGCCGCCATCGGACCGCTGGTTGTCGGCCTTATCCGCAGCTGGACGGGCAGTTTCGCCTGGAGCGCCGTGCTCTTCGTGCTGCTGGGCCTTGGCGCGGCGGTCAACGGCTGGTTCGCCGGCCGGGCGCTCTACGTCAATGCGCGCACGGTGGAAACGTCCGCCTGAGGACGGATGATGTCAGCCTCCGTGACGATCAGGTCCATCGGGACATCGTGCGCCTGCGGATAGATCGTCGCCAGCCGCGCCGCGCTGTAGCCGAGGCCGATGACGCGCGGCCTTGCCGGCATGGCGGCGAGCGTCCGGTCGAAGAAGCCGCCGCCATAGCCGAGCCGGTAGCAGGACGGATCGTAGCCGACGACGGGGGCAAGCACGATATCGGGCTGGCACGGACGCTGCTCGGCCGGTATCGGAATGTTCCAGACCCCGCGCGACAGCGCTTCACCCTCCCTCCAGAGATGGAATTCCAGCGGCCGCCCCTTTTCAACCACCACAGGCAGCGCCGTGTGCCCGCCGCGGTCGGCGACCTGCTTCAGGAGCGGGCGCAGATCCGGCTCGCCGCGAAACGGCCAATAGGCGCTGACGATGCGGCCTGCGACATCGCCGATCTCCGCAAGCGCCCCGGCCGCGATCGCCTCGCCCTGGGCGGCGCGCAGCTCGGCCGGCACCGCCAGACGCGCCGCGATCAGCCGCTCCCGTTCGTTCTTGCGCCAGCGGCTGACATCCGTCCAGGCCTGCAGGTCGAGCGGACCCGGCAGGCCGGAATAGGCAGGATCGACCTCATGCAGGAAACAGGCCGGCGAGGAAAAGCTGGCGGGGGTATCGTCGTCGGCCATCGCTGCTCTCCCTGATCGTCCTCAACACGCCGAAAGGCCGGTTTCGAGCCCGGCCGCAAGATCGTCGATATGTTCGAGCCCGACGGACAGCCGAAGCAACCCGTCGCCGATGCCGGCCCTTGCCCGGGCCTCCGCGCCCATATCGACATGGGTCATCGTCGCCGGATGGGCCACGAGGCTTTCGACGCCGCCGAGCGATTCGGCCAGCGTGAACCCGCGCACCGCCCGCACGAAGCGTCGCACCGCAGGCACGCCGCCGGCAAGCTCGAAGCTCATCATCGCACCGAACCCCTGCTGCTGCCGTCCGGCAAGGGCATGGTCCGGATGGTCTGCAAGGCCCGGATAGTGAACGCGCACGACCGCCGGATGGGCGACAAGCCGCTCGGCAATCGCCATCGCATTCCTCTCCTGCGCCGCCATGCGGGCAAACAGCGTTCTGAGCCCCCTGAGCGTCAGCCAGGAATCGAAGGGGGCGGCAATCGCGCCCGTGACATTGGCCCAGCGCTTCAGCTCGAGCGCCTCCCCGGCATCGGCGGCGATCACCGCGCCGGCAATCACGTCCGAATGGCCGTTGAGGAATTTCGTCGTCGAATGCAGCACATAGTCCGCGCCGAGCGACAGCGGCTTTTGCAGCGCCGGCGACAGGAAGGTGTTGTCCACGGCGACACGCGCCCCCGCCGCCCTGGCGAGGGTGCAAAGGGCCGCGATGTCCACGACGCGCATCAGGGGGTTGCTCGGGGTCTCGATCAGCACCAGCACCGGATGATCCCACAGCCGCGCCTTGAAGGCTTCCATGTCGGACTGGTCCACCAGCCGCAGCCGGATCTGCCCGAGCTCGGCGCGCGCCTTCAGCAGCCGCATCGTGCCGCCGTAGCAATCGTGAGGCGCCAGCACCAGGCTGCCGACGGCAAGCCGCCCGACGAGAAGATCGACCGCAGCCATGCCGCTCGGCGTCAGCACCGCCCCGGCGCCGCCCTCCAGTCTGGCGAGCGCTTCGGCCAGAAGGTCGCGCGTGGGGTTGCCGACGCGGCCGTAGTCATAGGCGCGCGGCGTATCGAAATCCGCGAATTCATAGGTGCTGGACAGATAGAGCGGCGGCACCACCGCGCCGAAGGCGGTATCGCTTGCCACCCCATGCGCCGCGGCAACGGTTTCCGGTTGAACTTCGATCGCCGTTCGCTCGGACATCGGTGCTGCTCCTCATGCTACGCGAGGAAGATGGCGGGGATGTTGATCCCTGACAAACGAATTCTATTGCTAAATGACTGCAAGATTTTTGCAGCAAATCTCTCCCCCGCAGGCGGAAGGCCTCAGGATTTTTCTGTCAGAACATCGGCCAGCACGAGGGCATGGTTGAACTCGCGGTTGCGCGAACCGTAGAGCAGCGTGACGCTTCCCGCCCTGATGCGGTCCCGCAGGACATCCACAGCCGGGTTGCCGTGCAGTTCGTCCCGATAGCGCTCCTTGAATTCCTCCCAGCGCTCCGGCCGGTGATCGAACCATTTGCGCAGTTCGGAGGTCGGCGCGAGTTCCTTCATCCACGCGTCGAAGGCGGCCTTTTCCTTCGAGACGCCGCGTGGCCAGAGCCGGTCGACGAGGATGCGTTCGCCGTCGCCCGCCTCCGGTTCGTCATAGACACGCTTGATATGCACCGCCATGCCTATCCTCCCCGATTGGCGCTCACCGTACATTCGAGATCAGAAAGCAGCCCGTCCTGCAAGCCATAGACCCATCCATGGATCGAAACGTCTCTGCCGGCCTGCCAGGCCGCCTGCAGGGTGGGCGTGCGGGCGAGGCGCTCCACCTGCGCGGCGACGGAGGCCTCGCAGAGCCGGTCGAGATCCCCGTCGCTCCACGATCCGCATTCCCGGCATTCGAAGCGCCCGTCCGCCACGTCGCGGACCGGTTGCAGCCAATGGTCGATCAAGCCGAATCGCTCGCCGCTGACGGCGGCGCGGATGCCGCCGCAGCCATAGTGCCCGCAGATGATGATGTGTTTCACGCCAAGCTGGTGCACGGCATATTCGACCACGGACAGCATGTTGAGGTCGGCCGGGTGGATGAGGTTGGCGACGTTGCGATGGACGAAGACCTCGCCCGGCTCGAGCCCGGCGATAACATTGGCCGGCACGCGGCTGTCGGAACAGCCGATCCAGAGATATTCCGGCTGCTGCAGCGTCGATAGCCGCTCGAAATAGTCGGCCTTCTCCGCCTTGCGCTCAGTGGACCAAGCCTTGTTCCTGGCGAAAAGGTCTTCGATCATGACGGGGCTCCACTTGTTGGGACAACCGAGCTATCTGCCCGCACCTGGCTTCTGTCAAATTGCCAGTCCGTCGCAGGAGCGCTTCAACCACGCCGGAACGGGTGGCTTGACTTTACTCTCGACCTCGCCTCATCATAGACACATGATGACGACGCACGCCTTTGCCCGATTTCTGAAACGGTTGTTTCCTCTCGCAGGATACTAGCCCCCGGCTTGGTCGTGTCGCGCCCCGGCCGTGGGGCAATAGCGGTTTCGTGAAATAACACGGGCCACATCGAAGCAGCGCGGCAAATTTCTCAATTTCCACTTCTGCGCGCGCCCACCGGGCCGCCGAGAACTCATGTCGTGAGGTTTCCATGACGGCCAAGACCAAGGGCAGCCGCCTGCCCGCCATCACCATCGCCCGTTCCGAATATGAACGCCTGTCAAACCTTGCCGACATGCTGGCGGAGCGCGACCCGCATTCCGCCGAGCAGCTCGCCGCGGAACTCGACCGCGCAAAGGTCGTCGATGACGCACGCATGGCCCCCGGCGTGATACGCATCGGCTCCACCGCCGAATTCCAGATCGACGACGAAGCGATGCAGACCGCCGTGCTCGTCTTCCCCGGCGATGCCGACATTTCCCGCCAGCGCATATCCGTTCTGACGCCGGTCGGCTCGGCGCTCCTCGGCCTTTCCGCCGGCCAGTCGATCGAGTGGGCCGCGCGCGATGGCCGGGTGCGGCGCATCAGCGTCGCCGCCGTCCATCACGGCGCACCGGATGCCGCCAGCGCGTCCTGAGGCCTGCCGCCGATGAAATTCCTGTCCTTTTCCCAAGCCGGGCGCATCGGAGGTTGCCTCGTCGCAGGATCGTGACCCCCTGCGCCGCACACGCGGCCAGGGGGCTTCTCCACCATGGACCCTGGATGACCCGCGATGGACGGCGGGCAGGATGGAGAATGACGATGGGACAGGATCCCGGAATGCTTACCGCGCGAGACGGCTATCTGCTGGACAAGGTGCTGCGCGAATGGCCGCCGCTGACGGAAGAATGGCAGGCGCTGCTCCAGCGAAAGCTGTCGAGCGGCCGCCTGGCTGCGGATGCCCCGACACCTCCCGACCTCGCGGCGATCGATGCGCGTGTCTCCTTCCGCTGCGCAAGCGGGCTCACCGATACCCGCACACTCTGCCTGCCGGGCACATACACGCCCGGCGGCGCCTTCCTGTCGATCACCACTTTCTATGGCCTCGCGCTTCTGGGGCTCCGGGAAGGCGAGACGATCAGCTTCGACCGGCCCGAGGGGCGGAGTGACTGGCTCGTGCTGGAAAAGGTGCATTTTCAGCCGGCAGCCGCGATCTCCTCCCAGCCGTCGGCGCGTGCGCCGTTCCGGCTGATTGCCGGCGGGCTCACCGATCGCGCCTTCACCGCGGCCAACGAAAACGGCCCCGGAGATGGTCCGGGGCCGTCGGCTGCATGACGATGAAAAGCAGGGCGGTTAGATCACGCCCTGCGCGCGCATGGCTTCGGCCACGCGGGTGAAGCCGGCGATGTTGGCGCCGAGCACATAGTTGCCCTTGAAGCCGTATTCTTCCGCCGTTTCGGCGCAGCTGTCATGGATGCCCTGCATGATCTGGCCGAGACGCTCACGCGCCTTCTCGAAGCTCCAGCTGTCGCGGCTGGCATTCTGCTGCATTTCCAGCGCGGAGGTGGCGACGCCGCCTGCATTGGCCGCCTTGCCGGGACCGAACAGCACGCCTGCGTCCTGGAAGACGCGCACGGCTTCCGGGGTCGACGGCATGTTGGCGCCCTCGGCCACCGCGATGACGCCGTTCTTGACCAGCGTGCGGGCGTCCTTGCCCGAAAGCTCGTTCTGCGTGGCGCAGGGAAGCGCCACGTCGCAGGGCACATCCCAGATCGAGCCCTTGCCGGTCGGAATGAAATGCACGCCCTTCGTCTTGATGCGGGCATATTCGGAAAGACGCGCGCGGCGCACTTCCTTCAATTCCTTGATGAGGGCAAGGTCGATACCCTCTTCGTCGACGACATAGCCGCTGCTATCCGAGCAGGCGACGATCTTTGCGCCGTAGTTGATCGCCTGTTCCATGGCGTAGACCGCCACGTTGCCTGAGCCCGAAACGGTGACGTTCTTGCCCTCGAAGCCGGTGCCCTTGCTCTTGAGCATGGCGCGCGTGAAGTAGACCGCGCCGTAGCCGGTTGCCTCCTTGCGCACCAGCGAGCCGCCGTAGCTGAGGCCCTTGCCGGTGAAGACGCCTGCCTCGAAGCGGTTGGTCAGGCGCTTGTACTGACCGAACATCCAGCCGATCTCGCGGCCGCCGACGCCCATGTCACCGGCCGGCACGTCCGTGTACTCGCCAAGATGACGGTAGAGTTCGGTCATGAAGGACTGGCAGAAGCGCATGATTTCGCCCTCGGACCGGCCCTTCGGATCGAAGTCGGAGCCGCCCTTGCCGCCGCCGATCGGCAGGCCGGTCAGCGCGTTCTTGAAGGTCTGCTCGAATCCGAGGAACTTGATGATGCCGAGATTGACCGAGGGGTGGAAGCGCAGGCCGCCCTTGTAGGGGCCGAGCGCCGAGTTGAACTGCACGCGGAAACCGCGGTTGATATGCACCTGCCCCTTGTCGTCGACCCACGGCACGCGGAAGATGATCTGGCGTTCCGGCTCGCAGATGCGCTCGATCAGCGCGTCCGTCAGATAGTCGGGATGCTTGGTGACGACGAGGCCGAGGCTTTCCAGCACCTCGCGCGCCGCCTGGTGGAATTCCGGTTCCGCCGGGTTGCGCTGCAGCACCTGGGCAAGGATCGGTTCTAGCTTCTCGTCGACAGTCGCCATGGCGGCATTCCTTTCGTCTATCGGTCTCGCGTTTTGTGGGAGGGCCGCCGGCATGACACCGGTCGGCCCGGATTAGATCGTCCGGGCATTCTCAGATACCCTGCCCGTGGCCGCCCATCAGGACGGCGGGGCCGGTCTGGGAAAGACTTTTTGCAAGCGTGGCAAGAAGATCGGTCTGGGAAATGATGCCGACGACGCGACGTGCCTCGTCGGTCACCACGACCGCATGGATGGAACCATCCGTCAGGCGCGGCAGGAGGCCGATCGCCAGCTCGGAGGGATTTGCCGTTGCCGCCTGGGAAACCGGAAGCGGCGCGGGCGGCACCGTGGCGGCCAGTTCCCTGAGGCCCACGGTTCCGACCAGCAGCCCTTCGGCATCGACCACGGGCAGCGTGCGGATATCGTGGTCGAGAAGCAGCGCGCGCGCCTCCTCGGCGGTCGCATCGGCGGTAACCGTCACCACATCGCGGGACATGATGTCGGCGCAGGTGAGTTCGCCGCGCTGGCGCAGCAATGCCTGAAGCTCGACCTGCCGCAGCAGCGTGTCGAGGTCGGCGCGGCTGATGTCGAGCGTCTCGTTCAGGCTCGCGACGGCGGCGTCGATGTCCTCGGTGTTGAAACCGACGCGAAAGGCCGCCGGCGGATCGGCCGTCTTGTGCGTGTTGACGGGCGCAACCGCCTGCCGATGCGGATATTGCCGGCCGGCGAGCCGGTGGAACAGCATGCCCACGGCCACGAGAATCATCGAGTTGATCGCGATCGGCACGAGCGGGAACCAGAAGCCGGCGCGGGTGACCGCGGCCCCGCCGATGACGGCCGTCAGCGCGGCTGCGCCCCCTGGCGGATGCAGCGAGCGGGTCAGCGACATGACGAGGATCGCCAGCGCCACGGCAAGGCCGATGGCGATCGCCGGATCCGCGACAAGCGTCGTGACCGTCACGCCGACAAAGGCCGAGATCGTGTTGCCGCCGACGATCGACCAGGGCTGCGCCAGCGGGCTGGCAGGCACCGCGAAGAGCAGCACGGCGGAGGCGCCGATGGGCGCGACGATCAGCGGGAGATGTGGATCATTGCCAAGGGCGAGACCGCAGACGAAGCCGGTAAGGCAAATACCGATCAGGGCCCCGAGGCAGCCGATGAGGCGTTCCTTGAGCGTGGCACCGGCGAGAATGGGAGTGAACAGCCGGAATTTGGACAGAATGCCCGATTTGCGGGCATCGTGTTGCGATGGGGCCACGATGATCCTGATCTTTGAAAGGCAGATGATGACTTTCAAGGCTTATGTGCCTATCGCGCCGATGACGCAAGGGCGCAAGGGCAAGATTCTGTGTTGCCACGAGGGCAGCAAAACCGGCTGCCGCAAGGCAACAAAAAAGCCCGGCTAAGCCGGGCTTTTTTGATACATCCGGAAAAATCCGGATTGGGAATTTGGTGCCCAGAAGAGGACTCGAACCTCCACACCCTTTCGAGTACCAGCACCTGAAGCTGGCGCGTCTACCAATTCCGCCATCTGGGCGACGGAGAGGCATGTAGAAGGAGCGCCGCCCTGTGTCAACAGGCTTTTTGAAGTTTTTGCAACGACTTGGCGAAAACCTCATGTCGCGCAAAATATGAGGGGTGGTTTTGCGCGACATGTGTGGAAAAGATGTTCAGCGGTTCAGCGCCCAATCGCGGATGCGCCGAAGCCCGGCATCCAGCAGCCGCGCGGTGGCGGCCTCGTCGGCCGCCTCCACATAGCAGCGCATTTCCGGCGCATTGCCCGAGGGGCGGAAATGAATGACGCTTGCATCCTCCAGCGTCACGCGCAGCCCGTCTATGTCGCTCACCTTCTGCGGTACGCCGATCGGCGCCAGGAAAGCGGAGAGCGCATCCGCGCCCGAGCGCAGTTCGGCCATAAGCGCGGCGCTGGTTTCGACCGGAAAGTTCTCCAGCCGGTCGCTTGCCGCAGCCGGCAGGGCGAAGCCGGCGGCGATCTGCGAGAGCGGCCGCTCCTCGGCCGCACGCAGCGCAAGCACGGCGAGCACCGGCATCAGGCTGTCGCGCGTCGGCAGCGGCGCAAGCGTGTGGCCGTTCACAGTGAAGGGCGTTGCCGTCAGCGTGCCGCCATTCGCCTCGAAACCGGCGACGGCTATCTCACCTGCCGCAACCGCCTCATTCATCGCCGCGATCACGAAGGGCGAGCCGACCCGGGTGCGCAGCACCGTGCCGGAGACGGCCGCCTCGATGCCCGAATTGGAAGTGACGGGCGTGGCGATCGCGCCCGCGCCAAGGAAGCGGCTGGCGATGAGGCCAACGAGATCGCCGCGGATCGGCGTGCCGGTCTCATCGGTGATGAGCGGGCGGTCGCCGTCGCCGTCGGCGGAGATGATGGCATGCAGGCCATGCTGCACGGCCCATCCCTGCAGCAGCGCCACGGTCTCCGGCGAGACCGCTTCCGTATCGACCGGGATGAAGGTCTGCGAACGGCCGAGTGCAACCACGTCCGCACCGTAATGGGCAAGCACCGAGACGAAGAGATCGCGCGCCACCGTCGAATGCTGGTAGACACCGACCCGGAGGTTCGCCAGGCAGCCTTGCGGCAGGAGCTGGCGGTTGCGCGCGCCGTAAAGCGCCATGGCCGCCTCATGGAGGTCCTCGGCCGTTTCCCGCGCAGCGTCGGGAACCGCGCCTTCGGCCCGGATCGCGTCCGCTGCGGCCGTGATTGCGGCTTCGTCCGCCTTGTCGATCTCGCCGTCCGGCCGATAGAACTTGATGCCGTTGCGGTCGGCGGGGATGTGCGAGCCCGTGACCATCAGGCCCGCTGCCTTGCGGCCAAGGCCCAGCAAGGCGAGCGCGGGCGTCGGCAGCTCGCCGCAATCGCGCGGGGTGAGGCCGGCCTTGCGCAGCGCGGCGATTGCGATGGCCGAGATGGCGGGGCTGGAGGCGCGGAAATCGCGCCCGATCAGGATCTCGTCACCCGGCCGGGCGATGCCGGCGGCCAGCAGATGGCGCGCAAAGGCGGTCGCATAAAGCGCGCTCGCCGGCCCTTCGAGATCCACCGAAAGACCCCGCAGGCCACTGGTTCCGAATTTCAGGCTCATACTATCCCCTCATGCCTCTTGCGGATCGAAAATCCGGCGATACATCCCGCCCATGGACGGTTGCGATCATGAATAAAACAAAATGCGTGAACGTAATGCAAAACAGGGACGTAACCGGGAAATATCCCGTCAGAAACCGTGAGGATCACAGGATGAAGATTCGAAATCTCGTTTTCGGTTGCGTAATGGGCATTGCCTCCGCAATCGCGCCCATGGGGGCGGCGCAGGCCGTCCCGCTTGCCGTACCGGACCTGAAGATGCAGACGAATAGCGGCGTGCAGAAGGCGCAGGTGGAATTCTGCGTGGGCTACGGCTGCGACCGTCCGCGCTACTATCGCCGCCACCATCGTCCGTATTACGGCTATGAGCGTCGCTACTACCGTCCGCGCTACGAGCGGCCGCGTTACTATGGCGAGCGGCACTATGAGCGGCCACGTTACTATGGTGGAGGGCGCAATGCACATGTGCGCTGGTGCATGAACCGCTACCGCACCTACGACCCCTACACCAACCGCTACCATGCCGGCGGCGGTATCTACCGGGCCTGCTATTCGCCCTACCGGTAAGCAGAGGCTGCCGGAAGACGAACACGGGAACGGCGGGCTTCGGCCCGCCGTTTCTCATTCAGCCGGGCGCCTTGTCCGCCCGGTCGGTATGGCCGAGATCGCGGCCGGGCTCGATCACGTCGCGCACCCGCTGCTTCAGCTCCTTCGGCCCCGGAAAACCGCCGTCGCGCTTGCGCTCCCAGACAAGGGCCTCCCCCACACGGATTTCGAAGTTGCCTCCCGTCCCGGGAATGAGCGCCACCTCGCCGAGCGCATCGGAAAAAGTCGCCAGCAGCTCTTGCGCCATCCAGCCGGCGCGAAGCAGCCAGTTGCATTGGGTGCAGTAGAGAATGGAAACGCGCGGCTTTTCTGCGGACATGGCAACCTCCTGTATCGGCAGCGCAGCATATATCAGCAAACGCTCCCTGACACGCCGCCGATCGCAATCGGTTCACGGAATTGTCAACTCAATTTATCATGTTTTGTCGCCGGACATCTTGTCGCAGCCGGATTCGTATCAGAGAGGTGGTGCACTGCAACATTCCGACAGGAGCCCCCATGACAGAGCTTTCCACTAACCGCCCTCGCCTTTTCATCCCCGCGCTCGGCGGCCTCTACGCTGCACTGCATGAAAGCGCGGAAACGATCCTACGCGTGGCCGCCGGCGCGCTTCTCGTAACGCATGGCTACGGCAAGATCCTGAACCCGCTCGGCGCAAGCGGCATGGTCGAAAGCCTCGGCTTCTACCCCGGCGCGTTGTGGTCGCCGCTGCTGGCCGCCACCGAGTTCTTCGGCGGCATCCTGATCGCGATCGGCCTCCTCACACGCCCTGCCGCCTTCGCGGCGATGATCGTGCTCGCCGTCACCGTCTACTTCCACGGCATCGTGCAGGGCGAAGGCCTGATGGGCGCGGAAAAATCCATCCTGTGGACGCTCATCATGTTCTTCTTCGTGATTCGCGGCGGCAACAGCCATTCGGTCGACGCCAAGCTCGGCCGTCAGTTCTGATCGATCCTGCCGGACGGTTGCGGCCTTTGCCGCAGCTGTCCCCTGACCAGGGAGACCAGCGTCTCCCCGTCATAGGGCTTCCTGACGACAGGAATGACCTCGAGCCCTTCGACGCCGAGGAGATGGATATCGGCGACCATCGTGAAGAGCAGGGGCACCTGCGCCTCCATCAGCCGCTCGATGCGCGGCCGCATCCGCGCTGTATCGAACGGCACGGTGAACAGGCAGAGATCGACATCCGCCAGCGCCGTCTCGTCCCATTGGTCGAGTTGATCCGGGCGAACAAGCGTGATGCGGCAGTCGAGCGCCGCCTTGATCAGATATTCCGCATCGAGCGCGATCAGGAACTCACGTTCGGCGATCAAGATGTGCGGAAGAAAGGGTTCCATGGCGCCGCACTCCTCATTCCATGTGGAACCGCCGAAATAGGGGCGGCTCGGGAGGCGGACTGTGGGCCCGGCACCGCGGGGTGTCATTTAAATAAGACATAGGGACCGGCCGAGCGGAACAAGCGCGGCTGCACCGCGTTCCATTGGCCAGCCCAAGGCTTGAGGGCTGCGAACGAGCGGGGCGAAGACAGCATGGCAAGCAGCTTGGCGGGAAACCATCCCTCGAAATGGCGTACGCCCTGCCAGCAGTGTCCCCTGCGCGAGCTCCCCGGTTTTCGCGATTTCTCGGCCAGGGAGCTGGATTTCGTGTCCCAGTTCAAGAGCGGCGAGCTCCTGAGCGAGCGCGGCGCGACGATCCTCGTCGAGGGCATGCACAGCGCGCACCTCTTCACCGTGCTGTCCGGCTGGGCCTTCCGCTACAAGCTGCTGCCGGACGGGCGGCGGCAGATCATGAACTATGTGCTGCCCGGCGACCTTATCGGCCTCCAGGGCACGCTGATGGGCGAGATGGACCATTCAGTCGAGGCGCTGACGCCGGTGACACTCTGCGTCTTCGAGCGCTCCAAGCTGGAGCGGCTTTTCGAGCGCCATGCTTCGCTTGCCTATGACCTCACCTGGATCGCCGCGCACGAGGAGCGCATCCTCGACGAGCACCTGCTCAGCATCGGCCGGCGCACGGCGCTGGAGCGCACCGCCTACCTC
Source organism: Shinella sp. (assembly GCF_049651085.1). GTDB lineage: Bacteria > Pseudomonadota > Alphaproteobacteria > Rhizobiales > Rhizobiaceae > Shinella. The sequence goes on along the minus strand of NZ_JBASBL010000009.1, from coordinate 150,566 downwards.
ATCTCGTTCCTGCACCAGCGCGCCCATGTGGCGGGCGCCAATGGCGGGCGGCGCGTCATCCCGATCACCCAGCAACATGTCGCCGACACGCTCGGCCTGTCGCTCGTCCACACGAACAAGACGCTGCGCAAGCTCGCCGACCGCAAGCTGATGCGCTGGCTGGACCGGGGCTGCGAGATCATCGATCCGGACGGCCTTCAGGCGCTGGCGGGATGGGAAGGGCTGCAGCGCGGGCCGCGGCCCTTCATCTAGAATTTTCCAGCCGTCAGGCGACGTCCCAGTGCAGCGGGAACATCGGGTCGAAGACAGTGACCGGTCCGGCCCCTGTCTCGATCCTGGCGGGGAAGGACACGGGCTCGGCCCGCTTGACGAGGCGGATCGTCTCCTCGTTCACCGGCAGGCCGTACCAAGCCGGACCGTTCAGCGAGGCGAAGGCTTCCAGCTTACCCAGAGCGCCCTCGTCCTCGAAGACATGGGCAAGGCAGCTCATCGTGTTGATCGACGTATAGATGCCGGCGCAACCGCAGGCGCATTCCTTGAGCGGATCGACATGGGGGGCGGAGTCCGTGCCGAGGAAGAAGCGGGCATCGCCGGAAACGGCGGCCGCACGCAGCGCCAGCCGGTGCTCCTCGCGCTTGGCGACGGGCAGGCAATAATAGTGCGGCTTGATACCGCCGACGAGGATGGCGTTGCGGTTGATGATCAGGTGATGCGTGGTGATCGAGCCGGCGAGGTTTTCCTTGGAGGCCTTGATATAGTCGACGCCGTTCTTCGTCGTGACGTGCTCCATGGTGACGCGCAGCTCCGGCAGGCGCGTGCGCAGCGGCTCGAGAACCGTCTCGATGAACACGGCCTCGCGGTCGAAAATATCGACTTCCGGCGTCGTCACCTCGCCATGCACGCAGAGCGTCAAGCCGATCTTCGCCATGCGCTCCAGCACAGGCATCGCCTTGCCGATATCGCGCACACCGCCGTGGGAATTCGTCGTCGCCCCCGCCGGATAGAGCTTTACGGCGCGGATCAGTCCGCTTCTGAACCCGGCTTCAACATCGTCCGGGTTCGTATCTTCGGTGAGGTAGAGCGTCATCAGCGGCTCGAACCGATCGCCGGCAGGAAGGGCGGCGAGGATACGGTCGCGATAGGCGGTGGCATCGGCCGTGGTCACGACCGGCGGCACGAGGTTCGGCATGATGATCGCGCGGGCGAAATGGCGGCTGGTGTCGCCGATCACGCCTTCGAGCATGGCGCCGTCGCGCAGGTGCAAATGCCAGTCGTCCGGCCGGCGGATGGTCAGTTCATTGGTCATGGGCGTCTCTCCCCGTCTCAGAGCATGTCCGCTCGCGGATATGCTCTAGCTGCCTATTCTGGCGCTATTCCGGATAAAACGCTGCGCGTCTTGCTGGAATGGCTCTGGCGGCTGCGATAGCACCCGCGGGGCCGCGCGACAATCGTCTCAGAAGAGGTCGATGGTGAGGTCGGCGGGGCGCGAGTGCTCCAGGATGCGCTTTCCGTTCGGCAGGTCGTTGCCGTGGAGTTTCCAGTGGACCTGGTCGTCCGGCAGCGCATATTGCAGCCAGCGCTGGCGCAGCCGCTCTTCCAGCACCGCATAGGGCGGGCCGACGAAGATGGTGAAATCGAACATGCCGTCGAGCCGGTCCCACGGCGCGTCCTTGAAGAGCAGATAGTTGCCCTCGGCAAGGACGAAGCGGGTCTCCTGCGCAATGGCGCGGGCGGCGTTGATGGCGATCTCGCGCGACCGGTCGAACACCGGCACCAGCACTTCGCCGTCCGCCCGCTTCAATGCCTTGACGACATCGATGAAGCCGCGGCCGTCGAAACTCTCCGGCACGCCCTTGCGCGGCAGCAGGCCGCGGGCGGCAAGGAGCGCGTTGTCCAGGTGAAAGCCGTCCATCGGCAGGATTTCGGCGCTCTCGCCACGGGCGACAAGGCCCTCCCGCAGCGCTTCGGCAAGGGTCGACTTGCCGGCGGCCGGCGGGCCTGCGAGGCCGACGAGGAAGCGGCGCGTGTCGCCGGCGCGCCGCTGGAGGGCATCCACGATCGTGGCAGGCGATATCATGCCGCAATGGCCTCCGCCGGCAGTTTTGCCCCGGTCATGAAGGCGACGGCGTCCGACATGGTGTAGTCCTTCGGATTGATGACGGTCAGCCGCCTGCCGAGGCGATGGATATGGATGCGGTCCGCCACCTCGAAGACATGCGGCATGTTGTGCGAGATGAGCACGATCGGAATGCCGCGCCGGCGCACGTCGAGGATGAGTTCCAGCACGCGCCGGCTTTCCTTGACGCCGAGCGCCGCCGTCGGCTCGTCAAGGATGATAACCTTCGAGCCGAAGGCCGCCGCGCGCGCCACCGCGACACCCTGGCGCTGGCCGCCGGACAGCGTTTCCACCGCCTGGTTGATGTTCTGGATCGTCATCAGGCCGAGTTCGGAGAGCTTGTCGCGGGCGAATTTTTCCATCGCCCCGCGGTCGAGCTTGCGGAACACGCTCCCCATCACGCCAGGCTTGCGGATCTCGCGACCGAGGAACATGTTGTCGGCGATCGACAGCGCCGGCGAGAGCGCGAGGTTCTGGTAGACCGTCTCGATCCCGGCGCTACGCGCCTCGATCGGCGAACGGAAATTGACCGTCCGGCCCTCCAGCCGGATTTCGCCCTCGTCCGGCGTGATGGCGCCGGAGATCGCCTTGATCATCGAGGACTTGCCCGCGCCGTTATCGCCGATCACGGCGAGAATCTCGCCCGGATAGAGATCAAAATCGGCCTGGTCGAGGGCGGTGACGCGACCGTAGCGCTTGACCAGGCCGCGCGCCGTGAGAATGGGTTCGAGAGCCATCAGCCTGCTACCTTTCTGATCCACTGGTCGATTGCGACAGCCGAGATGATGAGGACGCCGATCAAGAGATAGGTCCATTGCGGGTCCGTGCCGATGAGGCGAAGGCCGAGCGAGAAGACGCCGACGATGAGCGCCCCGAAGATCATGCCGAGGATCGAGCCGCGCCCGCCGAAGAGCGAGATGCCGCCGATCACCACCGCCGTGATCGATTCGATATTGGCGAACTGGCCGGCGGTCGGCGAAACCGAGCCGATGCGGCCGATCAGCGCCCAGCCCGCCAGCGCGCAGATGAGGCCGGACAGCGTATAGACCGAGACCAGCATGCGCTTGACGTTGACACCGGCAAGTTCCGCCGCATCCGGGTCGTCGCCGACGGCATAGACATGGCGGCCCCAGGCGGTGTGGTTCAACACGTACCAGAGCAGTGCCACCAGCAGCACCATGGCGATGACGCCATAGGTGAAGACCGCGCTGCCGATACGCAGGTTGTTGCCGAAGAACTGAAGGAGGGGCGCCTGGGTGGAAATATCCTGCGAGCGGATCGTCTCGTTGGCCGAATAGAGGAAGTTCGAGGCGAGGATGATCTGCCACATGCCGAGGGTGACGATGAAGGGCGGCAGCTTCATGCGGGCGACGAGCAGACCATTGAGATAGCCGCAGAACGCGCCGCAGGCGAGACCGCAGAGCACGGACACCGTTGGCGGCAGGCCGTAGCGGAAGGTGAACTGGCCCATGACGACGGACGACAGCACCATGATGGCGCCGACCGACAGGTCGATGCCGGCGGTGAGGATCACCAGCGTCTGCGCCGCACCGACAATACCGACAATGGCCACCTGCTGGAGGATGAGTGTCATCGTGAAGGCGGAGAAGAACTTGCTGCCGAGAACGATGCCGAACACCGCCACCGAGAACACGAGGACGATCAGCGGCACGGCCGCCGGGCTCGAATGAAGGAAGTGCTGGAATTTCTGGACGGCTGTCCTGTCGTGCGTATCGAAGGATGCGACCTGCGTCGAACTGCCGGCGAGCGCCTTCTCGAATTCCTGCGATGGCTGCGAGGCCGTCGTTGTCTCAGTCATGATCCTGTTCCTCCCCTACCGGTGCCGACCGTCGCGGCTCTGCCGGATGAACTGGGTGCACGGACGCATCGGTGGAGCGCCTTGCGCACCTGCCGCCATCTTCGGGCGACCTTCCCGCAGGCAGGTCCGGCTATCGCCGCGGCCCGCAGAAGAAAAGTGCCCACGTCTTGTTGCGAATGTCAAAGCAGGGTGCATGCAGCGCATGTTGCCTTGCGCCCTTCACGCCGCCCGGTCCGTCCGTAGCGGATGCCGGCCCGGGAAAACCGGGCCGGCCGCAGGGCATCAGCCCCAGCACTTGTCCTTGCCGGCCTTGGTGTCGATGGATTCGACGCCTGCTGCCGGCTTGTCGGTGACGAGCGTCACGCCCGTGTCGAAGAAGTCCTTGCCTTCGGTGGCCTTCGGCTTCTCGCCGGTGTCGGCGAACTTCTTGATCGCCTCCACGCCAAGCGCCGCCATCATCAGCGGATATTGCTGCGAGGTCGCGCCGATGACGCCATCGGCGACGTTCGTGACGCCCGGGCAACCGCCGTCGACCGAAACGATCAGCACGTCCTTTTCCTTGCCGACGGCCTTCAGCGCTTCATAGGCGCCGGCAGCGGCAGGTTCGTTGATCGTGTGCACGACGTTGATCGACGGATCCTTCTGCAGGAGGTTTTCCATGGCGGTGCGGCCGCCTTCCTCGTTGCCGTTGGTCACGTCGTGGCCGACGATGCGCGGATCGTCCTCGTCTCCGATCTTGCCGATGTCCTTCACGTCGATGCCGAAGCCCTTCATGAAGCCCTGGTTGCGCAGCACGTCGACCGACGGCTGGGACGGCGTGAGGTTCAGGAAGGCGATCTTGGCGTCCTTGGCGGCATCGCCGAGGCTGGCGGCGGCCCATTTGCCGATCAGTTCGCCGGCGAGCAGGTTGTCGGTGGCAAAGGTCATGTCGGCGCTGTCGAGCGGCTCGAGCGGCGTATCGAGCGCGATGACGACGAGGCCGGCGTCACGCGCCTTCTGCACGGAGGGAACGATGCCCTTGGTGTCGGAAGCGGCGATCAGGATGCCCTTCGCGCCATCGGCAATGCAGGTCTCGATGGCGGCAACCTGGCTTTCCGAATCGCCGTCGATCTTGCCGGCATAGGCCTTCAGCGTGACGCCGATTTCGGCCGCCTTCGCGGTGGCGCCTTCCTTCATCTTGACGAAGAAGGGATTGGTGTCGGTCTTGGTGATCAGGCAAACGGTAGTGTCGGCAGCGGCCGGCGAGGCAAAGGCCACGCCAAGCGCGAGCGCGCCAAGAGCGGCGGAAACGAGCGTCTTCTTCATGTAATCCTCCCAAGGACGAAACGGGATGCGCCCCTCTCCTGGGGCCATCCGGTCGCAGGGGCCGAGGCTCCTCCACCGGCCGACCATGCTTCCGGCGATGAGAAAATCACCAAAAGAAAAACCTGTCAATAAATAAATCGAATTGAATTATTAATCCGATATGGCATGCTCCGGGAAAGAGAGGGCGAAGGCCCGGGCTGTATCGTTTCCGGTGGAAGAGCGGGACGCCAGTCGCTAAGAGGACCGGGAAAAAGGCGTTTTCGCCTGAACCGGCACGGGAGGAAACGATGACAAGACATGCCGCGACGGCACCCGCGTCGCCGGCCGAAATTCTCGACCCGAGCGGGGGCGCCAACCAGGTGCGCGTCCGGGCCTATAACGAGCGCCTGGTCATGTCGCTGGTGCGCCGGCACGGCAGCCTGTCGAAGGCCGAAATCGCGCGACGCAGCGGCCTTTCCGCCCAGACCGTCACGGTCATCATGCGGGCGCTCGAAGCCGAGGGGCTCTTGATGCGCGGCGAGCCGATGCGCGGCAAGGTCGGCCAGCCTTCGGTTCCCATGCTGCTCAATCCGGATGCGGTCTATTCCTTCGGCTTCAAGATCGGCCGGCGCAGCGCCGACCTCGTCATGATGGATTTCGTCGGCGGCATCCGCCGGCAGGTGCGCCGCACGTTTGCCTATCCGATGCCCGGCCCGCTGCTTTCCTTCATCGAGGAAGGCCTTGCTGAACTGGAGGCGACGCTGACGCGCGAGGAGCGCGCCCGCATCGCCGGTTTCGGCGTCGCCACGCCCTTCGAGCTGTGGAGCTGGGCGAGCGAAGTGGGCGCGCCGCAGGCCGACATGGAGCAATGGCGCGGCGTCGATCTGGAGGCGGAGATCGCCAGGCGCGTATCCTATCCGGTCGTGGTGCAGAACGATGCGACGAGCGCCTGCGCGGCCGAACTCGTCTTCGGCCTCGGCCCGCAATATCCGGACTTCCTCTATCTCTTCATCGGCTCCTTCATCGGCGGCGGCGTGGTGCTGAATTCCGCGCTCTTCACCGGCCGCACCGGCACCGCCGGGGCGATCGGTCCGCTTCCCGTGCAGGGTCGCAACGGCGAGACGGTACAGCTTCTCAAGATCGCCTCGATCTACCGGCTGGAAAACCTGCTGCGCGAGCACGGGATGGATCCCGAACCGTTGTGGTATTCGCCCGACGACTGGATCGATTTCGGTGCGCCGCTCGATATCTGGATCGAGGACATGGCGGCGGCGCTTGCCCAGGCGGTCGTCGCCTCCGCCTCCGTCATCGACTTTGCCGCGGTCGTCATCGACGGCGGCTTTCCCGCATGGGTGCGCGAGCGCGTCGTCGCGGCGACCCGGGCCGCCGTCGCCCGGCTCGACCTTCAGGGCGTCACGATGCCCGACATCGTCGAAGGCGCCGTCGGCAGTCACGCCCGCTCGATCGGCGGGGCGAGCCTGCCGCTGTTTTCCCGCTATCTTCCCGACCACAACGTCCTCTTCAAGGAGCTTGCCTGAATGTTGAAAGGTATCGACCCCATCCTCAGCCCGGAGCTTCTGGCAACGCTCCGCTCCATGGGCCATGGCGACGAGATCGCCATCGTCGACGGCAATTATCCGGGCGTCGAACATGCGCGCCGGCTGATCCGCCTCGATGGCGTGCCGCTCGTTGCCGTGCTGAACGCCGTGCTCTCGGCGCTGCCGATCGACGACTTCGTCGAGGACGCGATCTTCCGCTCCACCTTCCGCCAGGAACGCGACACGCTGGAGCCGGTACACCAGGAAATCCTCGCCTGCTGCGCCCGGCACGAGCCGGCACGTACGGTCGTTCCCCTCGTCGGAGCTGATTTCTACAACCGCGTGCGTGCCGCTCATACGCTGGTGCAGACGGGCGAACCGCGGCTCTATGCCAATGTCATCCTGCGCAAGGGCGTCATCTACCCCTGATTTTCATCTCGCAAGAGCCGCGTTCTTTGCATGCGCGGCTCTTGAACGAAGCAGGCCGACATGATTGTCTCGCCGCATCGAAGACAGGAGTATCGCATGCGGGTTCTGGTGGTTGAAAACGACAAGGTAACGCTGCTCGGGCAGATCGGCATCGCCCTTGAGGAAGCAGGCGCCGAGCTCGACATCTGTCGCCCGCATGCCGGCGACGCCATCCCCGCCGACGACGCCGATCATGACGCCATCGTCGTCATGGGCGGACCGCAGAACGCACTCGACGACGAAAACCACGCCTATCTGCCGGCGCTTGGCGGGCTGATGCGCCGTTTCAGCGATGCCGACAAGTCGGTGCTCGGCGTGTGCCTCGGCAGCCAGCTTCTGGCGCGCGCCTATGGTGCGGAAAACCTGATCGGCACCGCGCCGGAATTCGGCTGGTGCACCGTGGCGCTGACGCCGGACGGCGCCGGCGATCCGGTGCTTTCGGCGGCAGCCGGTTCCTTCGAGATCTTCCAGTGGCACAGCGACACGTTCACGCTGCCGGACGGCGCAGTGCGGCTTGCCACCAACAGCGCGGCCGAAAACCAGGCTTTCCGGATCGGCCGGGCCACCTACGCCACGCAGTTCCACTTCGAGGCGAACCGGCAGGTCGTCGACGAATGGGCGACGATCTTCCCCCACTACATCGAGAAGCAGGCGCCCGGCTGGCTGGAGCAGCGCGCCGCCCTCGCCGCCGAAAACGGCCCGAGCGCCGAAGCCACCGGCCTTGCCCTTGCCCGCGCCTGGGTCGGAACGATCGCGGCAGCAAGGACCCGGCGGGTCGCCTGACGGGGCGGCGCACGCGCCGCCGCTCAACCTCTGCCACCCATCCGAAAATAATTTCCCGTCATGCCGCTCCGGCGACAATGCGACGCCGCCCGGCCCGATAAGGTGGACGCAGAATCGGGGGAGAGAGACGGATGACGACGGGTGAAACGCAGCGGACATCGTCGCTTTTTTCCATCACCGCCCTCGTCGTTTCCATGACCCTCGTCGCCATCGGCAACGGCATCATGCTTGCCTATGTGCCCTATGTGCTGTCGCGCGCCGATGCCGCGTCCTGGACGCCGGGGGCGGCGGTTACCGCCATCGCCTTCGGCGGGCTTGTCGGCTGCGTCATCGCCGGCCCCGTCATCCGCCGCGTCGGCCATGCCCGCGCCTTTTCCTGCTCGCTGGCGCTCGTCATCGTCGCCGCCTTCCTCGTGGCGCTCGGCGTCAATCCGATCCTCTGGATTCTGGCGCGCTGTCTTTATGGCGTGGCGGGCAATTCCAATTTCATCATCGCCCAGAGCTGGCTGAACCATGCGGCGGACAATCGCTGGCGCGGCAAGGCCATGTCGTTCTTCTACATGGCCTATGTGCTCGGGCTCGGCGTCGGCGCCTGGCTGTTCGGCCAGATGCCGGCGGACGGCAATCTCGCCCCGCTCGTCACCATCTTCGTCACCACGATCGCCCTCCTGCCGATCGGCCTGACGAAACTCCCCACCCCGCCGCCGCCGGCCCGCGTCAACCTCGACTTCGCCATGGCCTGGCGCAATTCCCCGGTCGCGCTCATCGGCATCCTCGCCTCGGGCGGGCTTTCCATGGTGGTGCAGGGGTTCACGCCGATCTATGCCGCCACCCACGAAGTCGGGCAGGCCGATGTGGCGCTCCTGATGTTCGTCATGCAGTTCGGCCTCATCTTCGTGCAGTACCCGCTCGGCACGCTCTCCGACCGCATCGACCGGCGCATCGTGCTGATCTTCACCTGCCTCCTGATCGCCGGCACCGCGGTTGCCGCCCTCTTCGTCTCCTTCGGGGCCTTGATCCTGCTGATGATCGTCTTCGCGCTCTGGGCGGGCGCCGTCGAAAGCGTCTACTCGATCGCCAACGCCCATGCCAACGACCGCACCGACCCGGAGGACTACGTGCCGCTCGCCTCCACGCTGCTCGTCGCCTGGTCGACCTCCGCCACGCTCGTTCCGCTCGGCGTGACGGCGCTGACGCCGGTCTTCGGCCCCAAGACCTTCATCTATGCCGCGATGGCGGTGGCGCTGCTCTATGCCGCCTTCGTCGCGCAGCGCCTGCGCCTGCGCGAGACGGTGCCGCCGCAGGAGCGGGAAGGCTTTGAGATCAGAAGCGCGCAGGTGCCGAATGCCGGCGCGCTGGTGGAAGGCCAGGAAGCCCCGGAATAGCGGTGCTTGCGGCGAGGGAACCTTTCATTTACCGCTTTGCGGGAATCCTCCTCACTGCTATATGGCGCGCATGAGCACCAATAATTCGACGCCCCTCGACCATATCCGCAATTTCTCGATCGTGGCCCATATCGACCACGGCAAGTCGACGCTCGCCGACCGGCTGATCCAGGCCACCGGCGGCCTTGCCGACCGCGAGATGTCGGAGCAGGTCCTCGACAACATGGATATCGAGCGCGAGCGCGGCATCACGATCAAGGCCCAGACCGTGCGCCTGCACTACAAGGCGAACAATGGCGAGACCTATATCCTGAACCTCATCGACACGCCCGGCCACGTCGACTTCGCCTATGAGGTCTCGCGTTCGCTGTCGGCCTGCGAGGGCTCGCTGCTCGTCGTGGACGCCTCTCAGGGCGTGGAAGCCCAGACGCTCGCCAATGTCTACCAGGCGATCGACAACAATCACGAGCTTGTCACGGTCCTCAACAAGATCGACCTGCCGGCGGCCGAGCCCGAGCGCATCAAGGAGCAGATCGAGGAAGTGATCGGCATCGACGCCTCCGACGCGGTGCTGATCTCGGCCAAGACCGGCCTCGGCATCCCGGACGTGCTCGAAGCCATCGTCAACCGCCTGCCCGCGCCCGTGAGCGAGGGCGGAGAGAAAGCGCCGCTGAAGGCGCTGCTCGTTGACAGCTGGTACGATACCTATCTCGGCGTCATGGTTCTCGTGCGCATCATCGAGGGCCGTCTCTCGAAGGGGCAGACCATCCGCATGATGGGCACGGACGCGAAATACACCGTCGAGCGCGTCGGCGTTCTGACGCCGAAGATGGTCGCGATGGACAGCCTCGGCCCCGGCGAGATCGGCTTCATCACCGCCTCGATCAAGGAAGTGGCCGATACCCGCGTCGGCGATACGATCACCGAGGACAAGCGCCAGACGGCAAAGGCCCTGCCGGGCTTCAAGCCGGCCCAGCCGGTCGTCTTCTGTGGCCTCTTCCCGGTCGATGCCGCCGATTTCGAGGACCTGCGCTCGGCGATGGGCAAGCTGCGCCTCAACGACGCCTCCTTCTCCTTCGAAATGGAATCCTCCGCCGCCCTCGGCTTCGGCTTCCGCTGCGGCTTCCTCGGCCTGCTGCACCTCGAAATCATTCAGGAACGGCTTGAACGCGAGTTCGACCTCGACCTGATCGCGACGGCACCTTCGGTCGTCTACAAGCTCTTCATGAACGATGGTTCGGAGCGCGAGCTGCACAACCCGGCCGACATGCCGGATGTCGTGCGGATCTCGGAAATCCACGAACCGTGGATCCGCGCGACGATCCTGACGCCCGACGATTATCTCGGCGGCATCCTGAAGCTTTGCCAGGACCGTCGCGGCATCCAGGTGGAGCTGACCTATGTCGGCACGCGCGCCATGCTGACCTACGACCTGCCGCTCAACGAAGTCGTCTTCGACTTCTACGACCGCCTGAAGTCGATCTCCAAGGGCTACGCCTCCTTCGACTACCAGATCACCGAGCATCGGGAGGGCAATCTGGTCAAGATGTCGATCCTGGTGAACGGCGAGCCGGTCGATGCCTTGTCGATGATGGTGCACCGCATGGCGGCTGAAAAGCGAGGCCGCGAAATGTGCGAGAAGCTCAAGGAGCTGATCCCCAAGCACATGTTCAAGATCCCGATCCAGGCCGCCATCGGCGGCAACGTGATCGCCCGCGAAACCATCTCGGCGCTCCGCAAGGACGTGACCGCCAAGTGCTACGGCGGCGACGCCACGCGCAAGCGCAAGCTTCTGGACAAGCAGAAGGCCGGCAAGAAGCGCATGCGCCAGTTCGGCAAGGTGGAGATCCCGCAGGAAGCCTTCATCGCCGCGCTCAAGATGGGCGACGAATAGGAAGGCCGGTCTTTCCACCGAGGACTTGAAACCCCTGGCGAGAGCCGGGGGTTTCCGTTTCAGGCGCTCAGTCCCCTGCTATGCATTGCCGATCAGGACGCCCGCGGCCAGGACGAGGCTGCCGCCGAGAACGACCTGCAGCACGGCACGGAAGAACGGCGTTTCCATGTAACGGTTCTGGATGAAGGCGATCGCCCAGAGTTCCACGAACACGACGAAGACGGCGATGACCGTCGCCAGCATGAAATCAGGAATGAGATAGGGCAGCGCATGGCCGAGGCCGCCGAGCGCCGTCATGATGCCCGAGGCAAGGCCGCGCTTGAGCGGGGAGCCGCGGCCGGACAGCTTGCCGTCATCATGGGCGGCTTCCGTGAAGCCCATCGAAATGCCCGCGCCGATGGAGGCCGAGAGGCCGACGAGAAACGTCTGCCAGGTATCCTGCGTGGCGAAGGCCGCGGCGAAGATCGGCGCGAGCGTCGAGACCGAGCCGTCCATGAGGCCGGCAAGGCCCGGCTGCACATAGGTCAGCAGGAACTGCCGCCGCGCCGTTTGGTCTTCCTCCGCCTTCACCGTGTCGGGCGTGTGCTCCTCGCCGAGCCTGCGGGCGAGCGATTCGTGCGACTTTTCCGCCAGCGCCAGATCGCCGAGCAGCTTGCGGGTCGCCGCATCCTGCGTGCGCGAGGCGGCGGCCAGATAGAAGCGGTGCGCCGCCGCCTCCATCGCTTCTGCCTGCTCGCGGATGTTCTCGATCGACATGTTCTGGATCAGCCAGTCGGGCTTGCGCTCCGGGAAGTCGCGCACATATTCACGCCGTACCAGCGGGATGCGGTCTCCGAAGCACTCGATGTGCCGGTCGATCAGGATCTGGCGGTGATGGCTTTCCTCCGCCGCCATCTCCTCGAAGACGCGCGCGGAATTGGGATAGGCATCCCGTAGCGCGTCGGCATATGCGAGGTAGATGCGCCCGTCATCCTCCTCGGACGAGATGGCGAGGGCGAGAATTTCCTGTTCGCTCAGGGATTCCAGGCTGCGTTTGCCCGGACGGAGAAAGTGGGACAACATCTTCGAATATCCAGTTTAGAATTATTCTAAATATAAGAAAACAACCGCCACGGTCAAGCTCGACAGGATGTCGCGCCTGAGGCTAGAGTGCCGCAGCATATGAATGTGAAGGACGTGACGTGACCGCCGGACTGAAGCCGCTTTCCGCCAGCCGCGACACGCTGCTCGACCGCCTCGGTCGCCGCATCGCCGACCGGCTGCAAAACCAGACCTCCGGTTACGAGCCCTATACGCCATCCGATCCGGCGACCCTGGCCCGTACGCTGCGGCCCGGCGACGTGCTGCTGGTGGAAGGCAACCAGAAGGTCTCGGCGGCGATCAAATACCTGACGCAATCGACCTGGTCGCATGCCGCGCTCTTCGTGGGAGACGAGGTTCCCCTGACGCTCGACCAGGCGGCGCGTCCGGCGGCCGACCGGCCGCAACTCATCGAGGTGAATATCGGCGAGGGATGCGTTGCCGTGCCGCTCAGCAAGTATCGCACCTTCAACACGCGCATCTGCCGCCCGGTTGGCCTGACGCCGGAGGACCGGGATGCAGTTCTCTCCTTCATGATCTCGCGGCTGGGCCTGAAATACGACGTGAAAAACATCCTGGACATGCTGCGCTACTTCATGCCGACGCCGCCCATTCCGGTGCGTTGGCGCCGCCGCATGATCGCCTTCGGCTCAGGCGACCCGACGCGCGCGATCTGCTCGACACTGATTGCCCAGGCCTTCGAGACAATCCGCTACCCCATCCTGCCCGACCTCGTGTACGAACCGGGCCACGCGGCGGCAACCTCGACCTACTCGCGCGAGGAAGTCCTCCACATCCGCCACCATTCGCTCTACACGCCGCGAGATTTCGACCTCTCGCCCTATTTCGAGATCGTCAAGCCGACGCTGAAATACGGCTTCGACTACAAGCGGCTGCAATGGGCCGCAAACAGGGAAGGGCCGTAAAAACGGCCCTTCGTGAAAAATCGCAGCAAAAATTGGAGGCTTGTCACTGGCGCAGCGGCGAGATGGCGATCTCGACGCGGCGGTTCTGTGCACGGCCCGATTCCGAAGCGTTGGAGGCGATCGGACGCTCGAGGCCATAGCCCATCGCCGACATGCGGCGCGGATCGACGCCGCGCGAGGCGAGGTAGTTGGCGACCGAATTGGCGCGGCGCTCGGAAAGGTCCTGGTTGTAGCTGGCATTGCCGACCGAATCGGTGTGACCGTCGACGTCGATCAGCGTCTTTTCGAACTTGCGCAGCACGAGCGCGACCGAATCGAGCGTCGGATAGAACGGCGGGATGACCCGGTCCTGATCCGTCGCGAAGGTGACGTTCGACGGCATGTTGAGGATGATGCGGTCGCCCATGCGCGTGACGGAAACGCCGGTGCCCTGGAGCTGGGCGCGCAGCTCGGATTCCTGCGTATCCATGTAGTTGCCGATCGCGCCGCCGGCGAGCGCGCCGACGCCCGCGCCGATAAGGGCCGCATTGCGGCGCTGGACGGGGTTGTTGCCGACGAGCAGGCCCGCCGCGGCACCGAGGCCCGCGCCGATCATGGCGCCACCGGCCGTATTCGAGACCTTCTGCTCGCCCGTATAGGGGTCGGTCGTCGTGCAGGCGGAGAGATAGGTCGCAGCGAGCGCGACGAGCGCAACTTTCTTGTACATGGAGGATCCCCGGAGACTTCGATGATTCTGCTTCAACCTACCGATTGCGGCAGGAACATGAAAGGGGGCGGCTTTTGCTAGCCTTCGGCGGCGTTTGCGCTGGAGGTGACACCGGCGCTTGCGGCCACCACCAGCCCCGTGCCGAGCATCTGCAACGGCGTCATCGGCTGGCTGAGCACGAGGAAACCGGCAAGCGCGCCGAGCGCCGGCTCGAGGCTCATCAGGATGCCGAAAGCCGACATGGGCATGCGGCGCAGCGCGATCATTTCCAGCGCATAGGGCAAGAGCGGCACGAGAAGGGCAAGGCCGAGCATCAGGCCGAGGCCTTCCGGATTGAGCGCTTCCCCGACCCGCGGAAGGCCAAAGGGGGCCGCGACCACCGCAGCGACGATCAGCGACATGGAAAGACCTTCCAGGCCGCGAAATACCTTGCCGGACTTCTTCATGAGGATGATGTAGGAGCCCCAGCCGATCCCCGCGCCGCAGGCAAACAGCACGCCCACCGGATCGCCGATCCAGCCCTCGCCGTCATGGGAAAGCAGCACGACGCCGAGGAAGGCCGCAAGCGGCCAGACCAGCCGCCAGCCGGCGCCGAGCGCCCAGGTGGCGACGGCAAGGGGTCCGAGAAATTCGATCGCCACGGCAAGGCCGAGCGGAATGCGGTCGATGGCCGCAAAGAAGCAGAGCGTCATGCCCGCCATGGTGACGCCGAGAAAGAGCGCGCTTTTCCACTGTTCGCGGCTGTAGGAGCGCATCGGCGGGCGCACCAGAAGCGCCAGCACCGCCGCCGCGATGACGAGGCGCAGGAAGGTCGTGGCTGACGGCCCATAGGCGGTGATCGCCGTGGCGGAAAAAGCCGAACCGAACTGGATGCTCGACATGGAGGCGAAACAGAGCAGGATGCCCGAAAGGAGCCCTGCATTGTTCGGCTGCGCCATTACCTGTTGATCCGCCATGGGGTCCTCCTCCTCCGGCACCCAGTCCTAGAGGAGGGTCTGCCACGCGACAAATTGATATTCGTGACGCCTTGCTTCAGGAAAATTGATGCTGGCGTCAGCCCGCGATGCCCCTCAGCGTGTTGGCGACGTTGAGGCCTATCTCCGGCACGCCATAGCCGCCCTCCATGACGACGAGAACGGGAACGCCGCTGGCGGCGACCGCCCGTCCCATCGTCACATAATCAGGCGAGGTGAGCTTGAAGAAGGAAATCGGGTCCTTTTCGAACGTATCGACGCCGAGCGAAAGCACGATTGCCTCCGCGCCGAAGGCGGAAATACGCTTCAGCGAATCGACAAGGGCCGCTTCCCAAACGGAATAGGGCGTACCGGGCGGCATCGGATGGTTCAGCGTCGTGCCCTCGCCCGCGCCCTTGCCGGTCTCCTCCGCATAGCCGAGGAAATGTGGGAAGGCATCGGCCGGATCGCCATGCAGCGAGGCGAAGAACACGTCGGCGCGCTCATAGAAGATATCCTGCGTGCCGTTGCCATGGTGGAAATCGACGTCGAGGACCGCGACCTTCCCCGCGCCCTTGTCGAGGAAGCGCTGGGCCGCGACAGCGGCATTGTTGATGAAGCAGTAGCCGCCGAAACTGTCGATGCCGGCATGGTGGCCCGGCGGACGGCAGAGTGCGAAGGCGGACTTTTCGCCGCCCACGACGATATCGGCCGCCGTCAGCGCCGTCTGCATGGAGGAAAGGGCCGCTTCCCATGTGCCGGGCGAGATCGCCGTTTCGGCGGCGTTGCAATAATAGCCGAGCAGGCCGTCGATCTGCGTCGGGATGCGCGGCGAGGTACGGCGCACCGGGAAGGACGTGGCGATCGCCTCGCCATTGTAGCCGGCGGCCTTCCACTGGTCCCAGGCCGTTTCGAGGAAGGACAGATAGCCGGTATCATGCACTTTGCGTGCGGTCTCGAGGCCATGGCGCTCCGGCGCGGAAATGTCGGTGAAGCCCGCATCCTTGACCGCGGCGAGAATCCATTCCGCCCGGAACGGCGCCTCGAAGGGCGGCACCAGCTCGCCGCCGTATAGCTCGCTGCGAGCATTTCTGAGCTTGTGGTCCTCGGAAAAGATAACGCGCATGAAGGGCTCCCCGTTTTTCATTATGCGCGACGGTAGAGCATTTTTCGCGGAAGGGGAATCTCCCCTGCGGGGCAGAGAACCGCTTTGCCGAAGGACCACAAACCGCCTTCGCCCCGCCTGTTGGAGGGCGAAGAGCGGGCGATGGGCTCAGGCGAGTGCGGCGCGCTGCTGCCGGCCGATGCCGACCTGCTTGAGGAGCAGGATATCGGCGACCGCAACGGCGGCAACCGCGATAAGCGCCATGCCGGTGGGCGTCAGCCCGCCGCGGGCGAGCAGGAGAACGGCGATGCTGCCGAGAACCCACAGCGCATCACCGGCAATGGCGACACGCACCGCGACGAGTGACGGGCGCTCCTGCCGGCCGACGGCAAGGTGGAAGACGCCCCAGACAAGGAAGAAGGCGGCAAAGCCCGTGACGATGGCCGGCGTCGCGTGGGGGCCGATCAGGGCTGCGAGCGGACCGGAGAAGGCGAGGAGTACCGCGGCGGCGGCGATGGAGAAAACGCCATCGGCGAGCATGACGGACTTCAGGAGATTGCGATTGAGGCTGGCGAACATGATGGGCTCCTTTCGTTTTCGATGGGCCGACCCTGCCGGGACAGGTGACGCAAACCAATTACCTTGGAGGTAATGGAAATCATGTCGCCCCTCCTGTTTAGTGCGGTGAGGCAAACGGAGGCAGATATGGAGTTTGGTGATCACCTGAAGGAATGGCGCGGCCACCGGCGCATGAGCCAGCTGGAGCTGGCCACCGAGGCCGGCATTTCCGCCCGCCACCTCTCCTTTCTCGAGACCGGCCGCTCGCGCCCCACCGAGGGCATGATCCTGCGGCTTTCCGCCGTGCTCGACATTCCGGCGCGCGATCAGGGAGCGCTGTTTTCCGCCGCCGGTTTCCGCCCGCGCTTTGCGACATCGCCGGCCGCAAGCCTGGCCGCCTTCCCGCCGGAGGTGACGGAGGCGATCGGGCTTATCCTCGCCCGCCACGATCCCTATCCGGGCGTCGTCTTCGACCATGAATACAATGTGCTGACCGCCAACCAGGCCTTTCTCGGCCTTGCCGGCATGGCGGGCATCGCCGTCTCGCCGGGCGACAATTTTCTCGATGCCTATCTCGGCGAAACGCCGCTGCGCTCGATCGTCGTAAACTGGGCTCGATCGGCCGCCGATCTGGTGCACCGCATCCGCGCGGAGGCCTGGCTTCAGGGGCCGCGCAGCCCGCTTTCAAAGCGCATCGAGCGGCTGGCGGCGGCGCCGGATATCAAAGCGGCGCTCGAGGCCTTCCCGAAAACCGACCGGCTGCCGGTCCTGCCCATCGAGATGAAGATCGGCACGAAACGCTTCAACTGGATCACCACCCTCACCTCCTTCGGCTCGGCGCAGGATGCGCTGGTGCAGGGCGTGCTGATCGAAAGCTTCTTCCCGGCCGACGCCGAGACGCGGGCTCACTTCGAGGAAGCTGAGCGGCCGAAGACGAAGCGGGAATAGCCAAGGAAAGACCACACCATCGCGACAAGAGAGGCAACGGCGACGGCGAATACCGGCCAAAGCGCTGGAAAGGCCAGCACGATTGCCGAATAGACCGCGTAGTTCAGGATCGCGGCGCTGATGCCGACGCCGCCATAGCGCGTCCCTTCCGCCGCAAGACCCCGGCCGCTACGGCCGAAAGTGAAGTTGCGGTTCAGCCAGAAGGTAAAGCACATGGCCGTTGCGATCGCGACAATGCGAGCGATGAAAGGGCCGAGGGACGTTGCCCACAAAAGCCATGCCAGCATCGAGGCATCGATGAGAAAGCCGGCGCCGCCAACGATAGAAAAGAGGAAAGCGCGTTTCATGCGGCGCGCGAGCGCGCCCGCGTTTCCTCGGATGGTCGTGCAGCGCGACGATGATCGGTGTGGCCGGCGGGCAGGTTCATGTAGTGGATGCGCAGTTGCTCGGCCCGGGCCCGGGCGAGCGAATCGAGGATCATGCCGGCGGAGAAGACGAGGAAGGACATCATCAGCAGCACCAGCGAGAAGACCCAGGTCGGCATGCGCTCGACCAGGCCGGTGCGGAAATATTCCCCCAGAACCGGTGCCATGAAGGTGAGGCTGAGCAAGAGGAAGCCGGCGCTGATGGCCCCGAAGAAGGTGAATGGCCGCGTCTCCTTCATCAGCATGGCGAACATCCAGAGGATCTTTCCGCCGTCGCGGAAGGTCGAGAGTTTCGAGTGCGATCCCTCCGGGCGGCGGCCGTAGTCGAGTTCGAGTTCGGCGACCGGCAGGCGCAGGCGCGAGGCATGCACCGACATTTCGGTCTCGATCTCGAAGCCGCCGGAAACGGCCGGGAAGCTCTTGGCGAAGCGGCGCGAAAAGGCGCGGTAGCCGGAGAAGATATCGGAGAAATCGTTGCCGAAGAGCGAGCGGAACAGGGTGTTGAAGATGCGGTTGCCGAAGGCGTGGCCCTGGCGGCCCGCATCCGCATGTACGCCGCGGCGCGTGCCGACCACCATGTCGGCGCCCTCGGTGATGAGGGTGCGGATCAGCTCGGGCGCGTCCGTGGCGGCGTAGGTGCCGTCGCCATCGGCCATGATGTAGATATCCGCCTCGATATCGGAGAACATGCGGCGCACCACATTGCCCTTGCCCTGGCGGCGCTCGCGCACCACCGTCGCGCCGGCAAGCGCGGCGCGCAGCGCGGTCGAATCGGTGGAATTGTTGTCGTAGACATAGATGCGGGCCGAGGGGAGTGCGGCGCGGAATCCGTTCACGACGTCACCGATCGTCTGCGCCTCGTTGTAGCAGGGCAACAGCACGGCAATATCGAGATCTTCCAGCAAGGCTTCCGACATGGCGGCGCGTTCTCCCGTCACAGGTCGCCTCATGCGACCCTGGGTTTTACTATTTCTTGAGAAGGTTAAGGCTAGGTTTCGGCTGTCTTCAAACGGCGGCCGAAAGGGCAGAACGTGTCGAAATCCATGCCTGCGGCCCTTCCTTTCACGCAATCGGACAGACCGTCTCACCGCCAGGGCATGACGCTCGGCGTGCTCGCATTCTATTCGGTCATCGCCATCACGCTGCTGCTCGCCCTGTCGCTGCCCTTTGCGGCCGACTATGTCGGGGCCGACAATGACGACATCATGCGGCTCGTCGTGGTGCGCGACCTGCTTTCCGGCCAGAGCTGGTTCGACACGACGCAGTACCGCCTCGGGCTCGAGGGTGGCACGCAGATGCACTGGTCGCGCCTTATCGACCTGCCGATCGCCAATCTCATCAGCTTCTTCTCGATGTTCTTCGAGCAACACCAGGCGGAGGCCATCGCACTGGCGATCTGGCCGGTCCTGCTCGTCGTGCCGGTGCTCTTCGGCATGGGACTTGCCGCCCACCGGCTCGGCGGCACCATGGCGATGCATGCGACGCTGGTGCTGACAAGCATCTTCCTCGTCGCGCTCAACCGCTTCCAGCCGGGCTCGATCGACCATCACAATGTGCAGCTGGCGCTCATCGCCTGCATTGCCGCCATGCTGCTCGACCCGAAGAACCGGGCGCGCGACCAAGCCGTCGCCGGGCTTCTGGCCGGCCTTGCCATCGCCATCGGCGCGGAGACGACACCGTTGATCGGCGCCGTCTGCCTCATCGTGGCGCTGCGCTGGCTGAGGCACGGCGCGGCCATGCGCGATGCTGCCGCCGCCTTCGGGTTGTCGCTGGCGCTGACCGTCACGCTCGCCTTCTTCGCAACCGTCGCGCCCGCGCAGTACAGCCAGGTAACCTGCGACAGCCTTTCCTACGGTTTCTACGCGCTCGCTACGCTCGGCGGCGGCGTGCTGTTCCTGACGGCCTCGCTGACCAGCGCCTGGTCCTTCAGCGGCCGGTTGGCCGCCCTTGCCGGTGCCGGCCTGGTGATTGCCGCGTCGGTCCTCGTCATCGCCCCCGCCTGTCTCGGCAACCCGCTCGACACGCTCGATCCGCTCCTCGTGACCTTCTGGCTCTCCGGCGTCACCGAGGCGCAATCGGCCATCGCGCAATTCAAGCTCGAGCCTGCATCGATCGGCATCTTTTATGCGCCGGGCCTGCTCGCCATTGTCGTCTGCCTCTGGCGCATCCGACGCGGACAGGCCGTCGAGGCGCATGCCGTGGTGCTCGGCCTGCTGGTTGTCGCCTTTGCCATCACGATCCTCCAGATCCGCGGCGCGATCTTCTCGAACATGCTGTCCGCCCTGCCGCTCGGCTACGCCATCGCGGACCTTCAGCGCGCCTCGCGCGCCCAACCGAAGAACATCAGGATAGCGCTTGCCTTCATCGGCCTGACGCTCGCCTCCGTTCCGGCCTGCTGGGCAGTCGCCGGCGCGCTCCTGCCCGGCCCCTCGCAGGACACGCTGAAATCCGGACTTTCGAACGGGCAGGAGCGCCCGTCCTGCTCTGCTGCGGCATCCATCACGCCGCTGGCCGCCGAGCCCATCGGGGTCGTTGCGGGATCATCCAACCTCGGAGCGCCGATCCTGCGTTACACCGGCCACCGTGCGCTTGCCGCGCCCTATCACCGCAACCAGGGCGGCATGCTGACCGAGCTGCATATCGGCCTTTCCAACCCGCAGCAGGCCGAAGCCTTCCTGCGCGGCGCGCAGGTGACCCTGCTCGCCTTCTGCGAAACCGACTCGCAGGCCCACAATATAGCGAAGGCCGAACCCGGCGGCCTCTATGCCGATCTCTTCAAGGGCAAGGTTCCTGCCTATCTGGAGCCCATTCCCGGCACGGAGAACGCCCGGCTGCGGCTCTATCGGGTGAGGCCGGAATAGACGCGAGGCAAGCGGATTGGGGATGTCGCGCGCCGCGCCCTGTCATCGCCGGCCAAACGCACTACACTTAACGCCATGAGCTTCTTTTCCGACACTGATTCGCCCTCAAACCTTGCCGAATATTCGGTTTCGGAGCTTTCCGGCTCCATCAAGCGCACGGTCGAGCAGGCGTTCGACCAGGTGCGCGTGCGCGGCGAGATTTCCGGCTATCGCGGCCCGCACTCCTCGGGGCACGCCTATTTCTCGCTGAAGGACGACAAGGCGCGCATCGACGCCGTCATCTGGAAGGGCAGCTTCTCGCGCCTGCGCTTCAAGCCTGAAGAGGGCATGGAGGTGATCGCCACCGGCAAGATCACCACCTTCCCCGGCTCATCGAAATACCAGATCGTCATCGAGACGCTGGAGCCGGCCGGCGCCGGCGCGTTGATGGCGCTGCTGGAGGAACGCCGCCGCAAGCTTGCCGCCGAAGGACTTTTCGACGCAGAACGCAAGAAGCCCCTGCCCTTCCTGCCGCATGTGATCGGCGTCATTACCTCGCCGACCGGCGCGGTCATCCGCGACATCCTGCACCGCATCGCCGACCGCTTTCCGGTCCATGTGGTCGTCTGGCCGGTCAAGGTGCAGGGCGAAGGTTCGGGGCAGGAAGTGGCCGCCGCCATCGACGGCTTCAATGGGTTCGAGCCCAGCGGGCCTATCCCCCGGCCGGACGTACTGATCGTCGCGCGCGGCGGCGGCAGTCTCGAAGACCTCTGGAGCTTCAACGACGAGATCGTCGTGCGCGCGGCCGCCGCCTCGAACATCCCGCTGATTTCCGCCGTCGGCCACGAGACGGACTGGACGCTGATCGACCATGCGAGCGACCGGCGCGCGCCGACGCCGACGGGAGCGGCCGAAATGGCCGTACCGGTGAAGGCCGATCTCGAGGCGGAAATCGCTTCGCTCACCGCGCGGCTTCGCGGCGCGATGGCGCGCCAGATGGACAATCGCCGCCAGGGCGTTCGCGCGCTTGCCCGCGCGCTACCCTCGCTCGACCAGCTTCTGGCGCTGCCGCGCCGGCGCTTCGACGAGGCGGCGACCGGCCTTGGCCGCGGCTTGCAGATGAACACGGTGAACAAGCGCCGCGCCTTCGAGCGCACGGCGGCGCATCTTCGCCCCGACATGCTGATCGCCCGCATCACGGAGCGCCGCCAGCGGGTGACGGACCACCTGCTGCGGGCCGACCGCATCGTCGAGCGTCGCCTGGACCAGCTGCGCGCCCGCCTGTCCGCCTTCGACGTGTCGTTGCGCGCAACGCCCGCCCGCATCAAGACGCAGACCGAGCGCGCCGGCGACCGGCTCAAGGGCCTGGCACTGCGGGCGCAAAGCGCGCTTGCCGGCGATCTTTCCCGCCGCCGCGCCCTGGTGCAGGCGCAGGACCGCATGCTGCAATCGCTTTCCTACCGCAATGTCCTGAAACGCGGCTATGCGCTGGTGCGCGACGAGGACGGCGCGCCGGTGAAGGGCGCAGCAAGCCTCGGTCCCGGCCGCGCCATCGCCATCGAATTCAACGATGGAACGGTCGATGCCGTTACCGGCTCGGGCGGCGGCGCACCGCGCAAGAAGGTCGCGAAGACAGAGGCGGTGGAGGCGGCAAAGCCCGCCACTCGCCAGGGCTCGTTGTTCTGAGGCCGCCATGCGCATCTTGCTTGTGCTCGCCCATCCGCTGGAAGACAGTTTTGCCGCAAGCGTCGCCGAGACGGTGCGCAACAAGCTGACGGCGAACGGCCATACGGTCGACCTGCTCGATCTCTACCGCGAGGGGTTCGATCCGCGCCTGACCCCGTCCGAACGCTCGCGCTATTTCGCGCCGGCCTACGATCCGTCCGAGGCGGAACCCTTCGTCGCGCGCCTGAAACAGGCGGACGGGCTGGTGCTGGTGTTTCCGCAATGGTGGTTCAATTTCCCGGCCATCCTCAAAGGCTTCTTCGACCGGGTCTTTGCGCCCGGCGTCGCCTTCGAGAACGACCCGGACGGCGGGCGCATCCAGCCGCGGCTCGGCAATATCCGCCTGTTCTGGGCCTTCACCACGACCGGCTCGCCCTGGTGGGTGGTCAACCTCTATATGGGCAATCCGGTCAGACGCCTCCTGAAGCGCGGCATCGCCGCCTTCTGCGCCAAGGGGCTGAATTTCAGGCTGGTCAACCTCTACGACATGGACCGCGTAAGCGAGGCCGGGCGAAAGGCGCATATCGCACGGGTGGAAAAGCTCGCCGACCGGATCTGACTATTCGAATTCCTTGAGGAATTTGCGCAGCAGGCCGTCCAGCGCCGCGCGCTCCTGTGCATCGAGGCCCTGGATGAGCCGATGCTCGTTCTCGACATGGGCGCTTACCGCCTCGTCCACCAGCGCAAACCCTTTCGCCGTCAGCGCGATGATGACGCCGCGCCGGTCGTCCGGATTGTGCGAGCGCTCGATGAGGCCGGCCTTTTCCAGCTGGTCTAGCCGGTTGGTCATGGTGCCGGAACTGACCATGGTGGTGGCGACGAGATCTCCCGGAGACAGCCGGTAGGGCGGGCCGGAACGGCGCAGCGTCGCCAGCACATCGAAGCTTGCCGAATTCAGCCCGTGCGCCGCCAGGGTCTTTTCGATTTCCCGCGCGAGATGGGTGCAAAGCCGCGAAATCCGGCCGAGAAGCCCCATCGGCTCGACGTCGAGGTCCGGCCGTTCGCGGTTCCATTGGGCGAGAATTCTGTCAACGTGATCCATGGCCCGACTAAAGCAGATATTATCTTGACGTCAAGATAAAATGATATATCTTGACGTCAAGATTCTTTCATTGGAGGCAATCATGTCCCGCACCTCCGACATTCTCCTGACCGCGGCCGCCCCCGCCATCTGGGGCAGCACCTATATCGTCACCACGGAACTTCTGCCAGCCGGCTATCCGCTGACCGTCGCCATGCTACGCGCGCTGCCGACCGGGTTGCTGCTGCTTCTCCTCGTCCGCCAGCTGCCCAGGGGCATCTGGTGGCCCCGCACTTTCCTGCTCGGCGCGCTGAATTTTTCCTTCTTCTGGGCCATGCTCTTCGTCTCGGCCTATCGCCTGCCGGGCGGCGTCGCGGCCACCGTCGGCGCCATCCAGCCGCTGATGGTGCTGGGGCTGTCACGCGTCGTCATGGGCACGGCGGTCCGGCCGCTCTCGGTTCTGGCCGGCCTTGCCGGCATCGGCGGCGTTGCGCTGCTGGTGATGACGCCCGCCGCCAGCCTCGATCCGATCGGCATTGCCGCGGGTCTTGCCGGCGCCATCTCCATGGCCTTCGGCACGGTGCTGTCGCGCCACTGGGAGCCGCCGGTGCCGCCGCTCACCTTCACCGCCTGGCAGCTTGCGGCAGGCGGCCTGCTGCTCGTGCCCGTCGCGCTGTTCTTCGAGCCCCCGCTGCCCGTGCCGACGGCGCAAAACCTCGTCGGCTTTGTCTATCTCGGCCTGATCGGCGCGGCGCTCACCTATATCCTCTGGTTCCGCGGCCTGTCGCGCCTTGGTCCGGCGGCGATCTCGCCGCTCGGCTTCCTCAGCCCGCTCGTCGCCGTCGTGCTCGGCTGGGCGCTGCTCAGGCAGGACCTCAGCCCCCTCCAGATCGCCGGCATGGCAGTGGTGCTGGGCAGCGTCTGGCTCAGCCAATGGGCACAGAGCGAACCGGCGGACCGGCCCGGCATTGCCGCGTCAGGCCCTTGAATGAAACGGCCGGCATCGGTGGATGCCGGCCGCTCCTTTGATGAGGAGATCGATCAGGCCCATTCGCCGGCGCGCATGACGGGCGCACGGCTGCCATCCTCGCGGATGCCGTCGATATCCACCTTGTCGGAGCCGATCATCCAGTCGATGTGGATGAGGCTTTCATTGCCGCCCTGCGCGCGGATCTGTTCCGGCGACAGGTTCGCACCGTCGAGGAAGCACTTGGAATAGCACTGGCCGAGCGCCATGTGGCAAGAGGCGTTCTCGTCGAACAGCGTGTTGTAGAAGAGGATGCCGCTGGCCGAGATCGGCGAGGAATGCGGCACCAGCGCCACTTCGCCGAGCCGGCGCGCGCCCTCGTCCGTATCCAGCACCTTGTTCAGCACCGCCTCGCCCTTCGAGGCCTTCGCCTCGACGATGCGGCCGCCCTCGAAGCGCACCAGGATATCGTCGATCAGCGTGCCCTGATGGGAGAGCGGCTTGGTCGAGGAGACATGGCCATCGACGCGCAGGGCATGCGGCGTGGTGAAGACTTCTTCGGTGGGGATATTCGGATTGCAGGTGATGCCGTTCTTCGCCATGGAAGCGCCGCCGTGCCATTCGTGGCCATCGGCAAGGCCGACCGTCAGGTCGGTGCCCGGCCCCTTGAAGTGCAGGGCGGAAAAACGCTGGCCGTTCAGCCAGGCCGAGCGCTTGGCAAGATTGGCATTGTGCTCGGCCCAGGCGGCCACCGGATCGGCAAGGTCGACGCGCGAGGCCGCGAAGATGGCGTTTGCCAGCTTTTCGACCGCAACGTTTTCCGGATCGTTCGGGAAGACCTGCCTTGCCCAGGAGGGATTCGGGTAGGAGACGATGTTCCAGTTGATGTCGAAATTGGCGATCTTCTCCAGCGCCGGCTTGTAGGCGGTGGAGTTCGCCTTGTTGGCGCGCGCCACCTTGGCCGGATCCTCGCCGGAGAGCAGCATCGGGTTGTCGCCGGCAATGGCAAGGCGCGCCGCGCCATTGGCATAGGCCTTCGCCATGCCCTCGTAGAGCCAGTCGGTCGCGCGGTCGAAGCTTTCGTCCGGCGCGTGGCGATAGCGGGCAAGCGTCGCCTCCTCGTCCGCATAGAAGGTGCTGACGAGCCCGGCGCCGGCCATATAGGCGTGCTTGGTGATGAGGCGCACGAGCGGCAGCGCGGCGATAGGCGCCGTCATCACGAGGTCCTGCCCCTTCTGGAGCTGAAGGCCGACGCGCACGGCGACTTCGGCAAGCTTGTCGAGCTTTGCCGCATCGATGGGAGAGGTGGAACTGGCGGAAACGGTCATGGCATGCCTGTCTGATTTGCAAAGGGATCAGGCAAACTTAGTGCGCCGGAGCGTGAATGAGAAGGCGCAATCAGGCGATGACGGATGCGGCAATCGCCTTCAGCACCGTCACCACGTCGCGCGGGGCAAGGTGCACCTGAAGCCCGCGCTGGCCGCCATTCATATACACCGCCTCATGCGCCAGCGCCTCTTCCTCGATGGCCGTCGGCACCTGTTTCTTCTGGCCGAACGGGCTGATGCCGCCGACGACGAAGCCGGTCAATCGTTCGGCATCCGCCGGCTTCATCATATTGGCCGACTTGCCCTTGAAGGCGCTTGCCAGCTTCTTCATGCTGACCTCGCGGTCCGACGGCACGATGACGCAGACCGGCTTGCCATCCACCTCCGCCATCAGCGTTTTCAGGACGCGCGACGGATCCTCGCCAATCGCCTCGGCGGCCTGGATGCCGACGCGGTCGGCCGTCGGGTCGTAGTCGTAGGTATGAACGGTGAAGGAAATACCGGCCTTGGCGAGGGCCTGGGTGGCGCGGGTGGTCTTGGACATGGCGGGCCGTCAGGGAAACGAGACAATTGGTCCGCATGGGTGCGAAATACCGGGCGGCTTGTCAACCGCCCGGTCGTGTTCGCCTCAGACCCGCTCCAGCGCCACGGCGATGCCCTGGCCGACGCCGATGCACATGGTGGAGAGCGAGCGCTTCTTGCCGGTGAGCTGCAGTTCCAGCGCCGCCGTGCCGGTGATGCGCGCACCCGACATGCCAAGCGGATGGCCGAGCGCAATGGCCCCGCCATTGGGATTGACGTGCCCCGCATCGTCGGCAATGCCGAGCTCGCGCAGCGTCGCAAGACCTTGGGAGGCGAAGGCTTCGTTGAGCTCGATCACGTCGAAATCGGATGGCTTCAGGCCGAGGCGGGCGCACAGGCGCTGCGTGGCTGCGACCGGGCCGATGCCCATGATGCGCGGCGGAACGCCGGCCATCGCACCGCCGAGAATGCGGGCGATGGGCGTCAGGCCATATTTCCTGATCGCCGCCTCCGAGGCAATGATCAGCGCCGCGGCACCGTCATTGACGCCGGAAGCATTGCCCGCCGTCACCGTGCCGCCTTCCTTCTTGAACGGGGTGCCCAGTTTGGCGAGGGTCTCCAGCGTCGTCGCGCGCGGGTGTTCGTCCTTCTCGACGACCACCGGGTCACCCTTCCTCTGCTGAATGACGACGGGCGTGATTTCCTTCGCCAGTCGGCCGTTCGCCTGCGCCGCTGCGGCCTTGTCCTGCGAGCGCAGCGCGAAGGCGTCCTGGTCGGCGCGCGATACCTTGAAGTCCTCGGCGACATTCTCGCCGGTCTCCGGCATGGAATCGACGCCGTATTGCTTCTTCATCAGCGGATTGACGAAGCGCCAGCCGATGGTCGTGTCGTGGATTTCGGCTTGGCGCGAAAAGGCCGTCTCCGCCTTGGGCATGACGAAGGGCGCGCGGCTCATGCTTTCGACGCCGCCGGCGACGATCAGTTCCGCCTCGCCCGCCTTGATGGCGCGGGCCGCGGCGATCACGGCATCCATGCCGGAGCCGCAGAGCCGGTTGATCGTGGTGCCGGAAACGGCAATCGGCAGGCCGGCAAGCAGCGACGACATGCGCGCGACATTGCGGTTGTCCTCGCCCGCCTGGTTGGCGCAGCCGAAGATGACGTCATCGACCGCTTCCCAGTCGATACCGGCATTCTTCGCCATCAGCGCCTTCAGCGGAACGGCGCCGAGATCGTCGGCGCGCACGGAGGACAGCGCCCCGCCGAAGCGGCCGATGGGCGTGCGGATATAGTCGCAGATATAGGCGTCTGACATGATCTTCCCCTAAAGTTCCGGCACGACGAGATCGGCCACGGGACCTTCGACATGGAGCTTGCCGCCGGTCATTGCCTGCAATTCCTCGACCGTCATGCCGGCAAGCTTTTCGCGCAGCACGAAGCGGCCGCCTGCAACGTCGATGACGGCATGGCTCGTATAGATGCGGGTGATGCAGCCGACGCCGGTGAGCGGGAAGGTGCAGCGCTCGACCAGCTTCGGCTCGCCGTTCTTGGTGACATGCTCGGTGATGACCACCACCTGTTTCGCGCCATGCACGAGGTCCATCGCCCCGCCGACCGCCGGCACACCCTTCGAGCCGACGCGCCAGTTGGCAAGGTCGCCGTTCTCGGCCACCTGGTAGGCCCCGAGGATCGCGACGTCGAGATGGCCGCCGCGCACCATGGCGAAGCTGTCGGCATGGTGGAAGAAGGCCGAGCCCGGCTTCAGCGTTACGGCCTTTTTGCCGGCATTGATCAGGTCCCAGTCCTCTTCGCCGGCGGGCGGGGCCTCGCCGAAATCGAGAATGCCGTTTTCCGTGTGGAAGATCGCCGCGCGGCCTTCCGGCTGATAGCGGGCGACCATTTCGGGAAAGCCGATGCCGAGATTCACATAGGCGCCGTCGGCGATATCCTGCGCGGCGCGCCAGGCGATCTGGGCATTGGACAGCTTGATGTCTTCACGCGTGTCGATTGTCATGCGTAGGCCACTCCTGCGCGAATGAGATCTTCTTCCTGCCTGGCGTCAGCCACTTCCACGACGCCGTCGACGAAGATGCCGGGGGTGACGACCTGCTCCGGGTCGATGCCGCCCGGCTTCACCAGACTGCCGACCTGCACGATGGTTTTTTCGGCGGCCATGCACATCAGCGGGCTGAAATTGCGGGCGGCCTTGTTGTAAGAGAGGTTGCCGTGCGTATCGCCGACATGCGCCTTGATCAGCGCGAAATCGGCCTTCAGCCAGCGCTCCTGCACATACATGCGGCCGTCGAATTCGGCGATCGGCTTGCCCTTGGCCAGTTCCGTGCCGTAGCTCGTCGGCGTGTAGAAGGCCGGAATGCCTGCCCCGCCGGCGCGGATGCGCTCGGCCAGCGTGCCCTGCGGCACCAGTTCCAGCTCGATCTCGCCGGCAAGGTACTTGTCCGTGAAGGCGCGCGGATCGGAGGAGCGCGGGAAGGAGCAGATCATCTTGCGGACCATGCCGGCGTCGATCATCGCGGCGATGCCGATGCGGCCGTTGCCGGCATTGTTGTTGATGACGGTGAGGTCCTTCGGCCCCTTGTCGATGAGCGCGTGAATCAGCTCGATCGGCGCGCCCGAGCCGCCGAAACCGCCGATCATCACCACCGCGCCGTCGCCAATGCCGGCCACGGCCTCCGTCAGGCTGCTGATGGTCTTGTCCATGCAAAATCTCCTGTTGTCGCCCTAGAGTTAAATCGGAAGGGGAAAAGCGGCAATACAGTTTGTGCGATATTTGACTTTTGTTCAATTATCGCACAAAATGAAGAAAGGCAACGAATGAACCGGGACGCTCATAGTCATCCTCGATCTCGCACCGAGGATCACCTTGCGAGAGCGCAGATGGCCCGATGACAGGAGACGACGATGCGGGAAACGGATTTCATCGGCGGGTTCGCCAAGGGGCTGAAGGTCATCGAGGCATTCGGCGAGGCGAGGCCCCGGCTCACCATCACCGACATCTCGAAGGAAACCGGTCTCGACCGGGCGACGGCGCGGCGCTGCCTGCTGACGCTCGCCGAACTCGGCTATGCCGCCTATGACGGAAAGTTCTTCGAGCTGACGCCGAAAATCCTGCGGCTCGGCCATGCCTATCTTTCGGCGACGCCCCTGCCGCGGCTGGTGCAGCCCTATCTCGACCAGCTCTCCGAGAAGGTCGGCCAGAGCGCATCGGTCTCCGTGCTCGATGGGGCGGAAATCGTCTATGTGGCGCGCGCCGCACAGAAACGCGTCATGTCGATCAACCTCATGCCCGGCTCGCGCCTGCCCGCCTATTGCGCCTCGATGGGGCGCGTGCTGCTGGCGGCCCTGCCGGAGGCGGAGGCGCGCGCCATCGTGGAGGCCTCCGATCGCAAGGCGAACACCCCGTTCACGAAAACGGAACCCGATGCGCTGCTGGAGGAATTCGCCCGCGTGCGCCGGCAGGGCTATGCGCTGATCGACCAGGAGCTGGAAATCGGGCTGCGCTCCATCGCCGTGCCGCTGGAAAATTCACGCGGCCGGGTGGTCGCCGCACTCAATATCGGCGCGCCGGCCGCCCATGCGGCGGCCGACGACATGATCGAACGCTACCTGCCGGCAATGCAGGCGGTGCAGGCGGCGCTGCGGCCGGTGCTCGCCTGAACGATCCTTGTCGGGGCGGGGCGGATGAACGCTATTCCGGCAACTGAGCGGCAAGCCGCGCCCGCTCGGCCAGCCGGAAGGCGCGCGGCGTCTCGCCGGTCTCGCGCAGGAAATAGCGCGAGAAATAGGCGGGATCGGCAAAGCCGAGGCGAAGGCCGATCTCCTGCGCTGGCGTCTGCGTGAAAACGAGATCGCGCTTTGCCTCGTCGATCAGCTTGCGGCCGATATAGGCATGCGCCGTCAGCCCCGTCGCCGCCTTGACGATGCGGTTGAGGTGGGTCGGCGAGATGCCGAGTTCCTGTGCGTAGAAATTCGCCGGCTTCTGGCTGCGGAAATGCTGCTGGATCAGGCCGTTGAGGTGTTCCATGCGCCGCGCCGTCTCGCCAGCGCCTTCGGCCGGATTGTTCCGGCTCCACAGCCGCGCTGTCAGCGCCAGCACGGAGACGAGATAGGCCTCCAGCAGATCCGTACGCCCGCTGCGACGGCCCGTCCATTCGGCGGCGAGCCGTTCGAGTGTCGAAAGGACGAAGGCGCCGTCCGGATCGCCGGGATCGAGCGACGTCACGCGCGGCTCCGCCGCAAAGCGCCGCACCTCGCCGGCAAGACGCAGGTGCGAAGCGACCATGGTGAAGACATAACCGTCGATATCCCGCGAAAAGCGAAAGCCGTGGCTGAGCGCCGGCGGCACCGTTGCGACGCTGCCAGGCGTCAATGCCAGCCGCGCGTTTCCAAACAACGCATCGCCCGATCCGGCGGAAATGTACAGGAGCTGGAAAAAACTCTCATGCCGGTGCAGGCCGATCTCGTAGCGATGCAGGCTGCTACGCGACGGGATCGTTTCGCAGTGCAACCAGAAATCCGGCAGGTCTCCGGCTTTCTCGCCGTAAAGCTCGTAGGTCGGGACGGCTCGGCTCATCTCGGCACCATCAATTTGCAATGTTCGATTTGTACAAGCAGAAGGCTGATCCGTCCATTGCCCGATGCGACCCTTCTCGCTGACAATTTGCAGAACGTCAGTTCGGGGAGGACATCATGCGCGTTCAGGTCGCCATTATCGGCTCGGGTCCGTCGGGGCTTCTGCTGGGACAATTGCTCGGCAATGCCGGCATCGAGACGGTCATCCTAGACCGGACGAGCCGCGCGCATATCCTCAGCCGCGTGCGCGCCGGCGTGCTTGAGGAAGGCACCACCCGGTTAATGGACCAGGCCGGCGTCGGCGCCCGGATGCAGCAGGAAGGCCTGCCGCATGACGGCTTTTCGCTCGCCTTCGACGGGCGCGACCATCGCATCGACCTGTTCGATCTGACCGGCGGCAAGCGCGTCATGGTCTATGGCCAGACGGAACTGACCCGCGACCTGATCGAACAGCGCGAGGCCGATGGACGGCGAACGATCTACGAGGCGACAAACGTGACGCCGCACGCCTTCGACGGGCAGGCGCCCTTCGTCACCTACGAGAAGGACGGCGTGACCCACCGCATCGACTGCGATTTCATCGCGGGCTGCGACGGGTTTCATGGGGCGAGCCGCAAGGCGGTGCCGGAAGGCGCGATCCGTACCTTCGAGAAGGTCTACCCCTTCGGCTGGCTCGGCGTCCTTGCGGATGTGCCGCCGGTCAGCGACGAGTTGATCTACGCCAACCATCCGCGCGGTTTTGCGCTCTGTTCCATGCGCTCGCACAGCCGCAGCCGCTACTATATCCAGTGCGCGCTGGACGAGAAGATCGCGGACTGGTCCGACGATCGCTTCTGGGATGAGTTGCGCCGCCGGCTTCCCGCCCATCATGCCGAGGCGATGGTCACCGGCCCGAGCTTCGAGAAATCGGTTGCGCCGCTGCGCTCCTTCGTCGCCGAGCCGATGCGCTTCGGCCGGCTGTTCCTCGTCGGCGACGCCGCCCATATCGTCCCGCCGACCGGCGCCAAGGGCCTGAACCTTGCTGCGAGCGACGTGCACTACCTCTTCGCCGGCCTTCTGGAACACTATCAGGACCGCTCGAATGCCGGTATCGACGCCTATTCGGCACGGGCGCTTGCCCGCGTCTGGAAGGCGGTGCGCTTCTCCTGGTGGATGACGACCATGCTGCATCGCTTCCCCGATACCGGCGATTTCGACCAGAAGATCCAGGAAGCCGAGCTCGACTACCTCACCCATTCGCGCGCGGCGGAGACGGTGCTGGCGGAAAACTACGTCGGCCTGCCCTACTGACGCGCAGCCCAGGCGGCAACCGAGGCGATCATGGTTTCATGATGCTCAGGCGCATCGGCGAGCGCTGCCAGTTCCCACAGGCGATGCAGGCCCGTGAGCAACGCGACGCGGGCGCGGTCGATCGCGCGGCCGGTCAGCCGCTCGTAGCCGTCGATGATACGCGCCGTCAGGTCCGGATCGATGAAGTTCGAATAGATGAAATCCTGGTGCAGCGGCCCGAAGCCGGAATCGGCGAAGTCATAGATGCCGTTGAGCCGCCCGGCCGCATGATCGAAGGCCATGTTCCAGCCGTGGCCGTCGAAGAAGCCATAGGTCTCGCCCAGCGGATCAGGCGGCAGGTTGCGCCATCCGGCAATGGTCCTGCCTGCGAAGGATTGGAGGGCTGCCGGCAGGAGCGGCAGGGCCCTGGCGGCAATCGCATCGCCATCCAGCCAGCGCTCGACGGGACACGCGCCCGCCGCCGTCATCGCAGCCCGGTCGAGCGCATGGAGTTGCGCATAGAAGCCGGCCATGACCTCGCCCAATGCCTGTCGCCGCCCCTCCGGCAGCGCCTCGTACTGCGCCGTTTCCAGATGCGCGCCGTGAATGATCGCATGCTCGGAAAAGAGCGGCATGCCCTCGTGGAGACGAAGGTCCGGCACAGGCATGGAAACATGCGGACGCACCGCAGCAAGGATCGATGCCTCGCGCCGCAAGGCAAGTTCCGCCTCCTCGCCCTGCGGGAACTTGAAGACGAGACGGTCATCCACCGCCACGGCGCGTGAATGCCAGCCACCCGGCAGCGCACGGAACGCGGCATCCTCAAGGTCAGGGTGAACCGTGAGGATCGCTTTGCGGAAAGGGTCGAGTTCGCTGGTCATGGCCCGTCGTAGCGAAATGACGGGCTGCGCTCAAGCCGCCGGCGAGACCTTGCCGGCCACCTCGCGGATCGTCTGCATGAGAATGGCGAGCGGCATGGAGGGCACGGCATCGGTGCGCATGGTAAGCCCGACCGGGCCCTTCGTTTCCCCCGTGTCGATCGGCAGGGCCGCCAGCTTGCCCTCCGCGATATCGGCGGCCACGACCCCTTCGGAGATGATCCAGATCGCATCGCTTTCGCGCACGAAGGCGCGGCCGAAGGCGTCGGAGACGGTCTCGATCTGGTTCGGCAGCCCGGCAATGCCGTTGGTGATCAGGAAGGTGTCGACGAAGGGGCGGATGATCGAAGCGCGGGTCGGCATCAGCACGGGATAGGCATCGAGCCCGGAGAAGGACGACCCGCCGGAAAGCAGCGGGTGGCCGGCGCGCACGCAAAAGACGACTTTTTCCGAATAGAGATGCTCGAAGGAAAAGCCCGTCATCTTTTCCGGCGCGGCCAGACGCCCGACGACGAGATCGAGATCACCGACGCGCAGCTGTTCGAGCAGAACGGCATTTTCCCCCGTGACGATCTTGATCCGCGCGCCGGTGCCCTCCTCCAGAAACAGCCGCATCGCGCTCGGCATGATGCGCGTGGAAACAGTCGGCAGGGCGCCGATGCGAACCGGGGTAGCGTCGCCGGAAAGCGCCTGCGAGACGGAATCGAAGCCGTGCCGCAGCGCCGTCAGCGCCGCTCCCGCGTGCTTCAGGAAAACCTCGCCATAGCGGGTAATCTTGATGCCCCGGCCCTCGCGCTCGAAGACCGCAACGCCCAGCACAGCCTCCAGCTCGCGGATCGTCTTCGTCACGGCAGGCTGGCTGACATGCAGCACGCCCGCCGCCTTCATGACGCTCTTCTGGCGCGCCACCTCGACAAAGGTTTGCAGATGGCGGAACTTGATACGGCTATCGATCACGGCTTTTCATAACCCCCCAGTTAATGAAATGGCATGAAATATCATTT
The DNA here is from genome assembly GCF_049651085.1 of Shinella sp. GTDB lineage: Bacteria > Pseudomonadota > Alphaproteobacteria > Rhizobiales > Rhizobiaceae > Shinella. The sequence continues at coordinate 116,437 of NZ_JBASBL010000009.1, read as the reverse complement.
TACCTAACCAGATCAAACGATCAATCTGCAAGGACGGGAGGAAGATCCGTGCAATTCGCAACCGTCAACGACGTCATCCTACATCACCAGCTGATCGGCGGCCCGGCCAACCGGCCCGTCATCGTATTCTCCAATTCGCTCGGCACCGATTTCCGCATCTGGCGCGACGTCATCGTGCGCCTTGCCGGCGATTTCCCGATCATCACCTATGACAAGCGCGGCCATGGCCTCTCCGATCTCGGCCAGGTGCCCTATTCGATCGACGACCATGTGCTCGACCTTGCCGCCCTGCTCGACCGGCTCGACGTGAAGAATGCGGTCATCTGCGGCCTTTCCGTCGGCGGCATGATCGCGCAGGGGCTTGCAGCCAAGCGTCCCGATCTCGTCAGGGCGCTCGTTCTTTGCGATACGGCGCACAAGATCGGCACCGCGGACATGTGGAACGCCCGCATCGAAAGCATCGAGACGAAGGGTATCGAGAGCCTCGCCGACGCCGTGATGGAGCGCTGGTTCACGCCCGCTTTCCGCCGCCCGGAAAACGCCGCCTATCACGGCTACCGCAACATGCTGACGCGCCAGTCCGCCGTCGGCTATGCCGCGACCTGCGCGGCGCTGCGCGATGCCGACCTTACCGAATCGACCAGACGCCTTGCCGTGCCGACGCTCTGCGTCGTCGGCGACCAGGACGGCTCGACGCCGCCGGATGTCGTGCTGTCCATGGCCAAGCTCATTGCCGGCGCGCGTTACGAGGTCATCAAGGATGCCGGGCACATTCCCTGCATCGAACAGCCGGAAATCCTCACCGAGATGATCCGCGCCTTCATCGACACCCTACCTGCCGGAGACGAGCCCCATGGCTGACACCCATACCTTTTCCGATCGCTATCGCCAGGGCATGGTGACCCGCCGCTCAGTGCTCGGCGACACCCATGTCGACCGCGCCTCCTCCACCACCACCGCCTTCGACCAGCCCTTCCAGGAGCTGATCACGGAAGGTGCCTGGGGCACGGTCTGGTCGCGGCCCGGCTGGACGAAACGCGAGCGCTCCCTGGTGACGATTGCGCTGCTCGCCGCCCTCGGCCATGACGAGGAAGTGGCGATGCATGTGCGCGCGACCGTCAATACGGGCGCGAGCCGCCAGGACGTGACCGAGACGCTGCTGCATGTGGCGATCTATGCCGGCGTGCCGGCAGCCAACCGGGCGATCAAGATCGCCAAGCAGGTTTTCGAGGAAATCGACGCGGAAAAGGCGGCCTGAGGCTAAGATGACAGACCTTTCCAACAAAAAGCCCGAAACGGGCGCCTTCTTCTCCCGTGACCGGCTCTGGCACCCGCCGGGGCTGACGCCCGGCTACAAGACCTCCGTGCTGCGCTCGCCGCAGAAGGCGCTGCTTTCACTCGACGGCACGATCTCGGAGATCACCGGCCCGGTCTTCGGCCATTCCCTGCTGGGCGAGCTCGACAACGACCTGATCCACAATTTCGCAAAAGCCGGCGAAAGCGCCATCGGCGAGCGCATCATCGTGCATGGCCGCGTGCTGGACGAGCGGGCGCGGCCCGTGCCGGGGGCACTGCTCGAATTCTGGCAGGCCAATGCCGGCGGGCGCTATCGCCACAAGAAGGAAAGCTATCTCGCCCCGCTCGATCCGAATTTCGGCGGCTGCGGGCGCACCATCACCGATGAGGACGGCCATTACGCCTTCCGCACCATCAAGCCCGGCCCCTATCCCTGGCCGAACGGCGTCAACGACTGGCGTCCGGCCCATATCCACTTCTCCGTCTTCGGCCACGGCTTTGCCCAGCGGCTGATCACGCAGATGTATTTCGAGGGCGATCCGATGATCTGGAAATGTCCCATCGTGCAAACGATCCCGGACAAGGCGGCGATCGAGCAATTGGTGGCGGCGCTCGACTGGGGCAACACGATCCCCATGGATGCGCGCGCCTATAAGTTCGACATCGTGCTGCGCGGCCGCCGCTCGACGCTGTTCGAAAACCGGATGGAGGGCAACTGATGGTCCAGCCGCTCGGTTATCTCAAGGAAAGCGCCTCGCAGACCGCAGGGCCCTATGTCCATATCGGCCTCACGCCCAATTTCTCCGGCATCGGCGGCGTCTACGAGAACGATCTCGGCGCGGCGATGGTCAATGAAAAGACGCTCGGCCGGCGCATCACGGTCACCGGCCGCGTGCTTGACGGCACCGGTACGCCGCTGAAGGACGCACTGATCGAGATCTGGCAGGCCGATGCGGCCGGCCTCTACAACAGCCCTTCGGAACTGCGCGGCAGCGCCGACCCGAATTTTCCCGGCTGGGGCCGCTGCGCGACGGACGGCGAGACCGGCGAATACCGCTTCGAGACCATCAAGCCCGGCCGCGCCCCCTTCCGGGACGGACGGCTGATGGCGCCGCATATCTCGTTCTGGATCGTTGCGCGCGGCATCAATCTCGGCCTCAACACCCGGCTCTATTTCGCCGACGAGGAAACGGCCAATGCCGAGGATCCCGTGCTGGCGCGCATCGAGCACCGGGTACGCGTGCCGACGCTGATCGCGGCCATGGATGGCGATACGTACCGGTTCGACATCCATTTGCAGGGGGAGAAGGAGACCGTGTTCTTCGATATTTGAGACCGTGCGCCGGCAATGGCCTATAGTGGGCTTTCTGCCTGAACCGGCCTCTCGAAAAGAGCGTCCCATGACCATCTCGCCCTTCGATCACCCCTATCTTTCCGGCCTCCTTGGCGACGAGGAGGTCGCGTCACTCTTCTCTGCCGCCGCGGAGCTGGAAGCCATGCTCGCCTTCGAGGTGGCGCTGGCGAAGGCGCAAGCGGCGGAGGGCATTGTCCCGCACGAGGCTGCGCGCGCGATTGCGGAAGCCGCCCGCCGCTTCTCGCCGGACGTCGCGAGCCTCAGGCAGGCGACGGCGCGCGACGGCGTGGTGGTGCCGGATCTGGTGCGCCAGCTGCGCGCGGCCGTCGGCGAGGTGCATGGCAAGCATGTCCATGTCGGCGCGACCAGCCAGGATGTCATCGACAGCGGTCTGATGCTGCGGCTGGCCCGCGTGCTGCCGATCGTCGGCGACCGGCTGGCGGCGCTCGACCGGCACCTTGGCGGCCTTGCCGCGCAGTTCGGCAGCCGCCCGCTGATGGGGCGCACGCGCATGCAGGCGGCCATTCCGATCACGGCGGCGGACCGGATTTCCGCATGGCGTTCCCCCCTGCAACGACAGGCAGACCGCTTGAAAGCCTTGGAACAGGGCGGCCTTGCCGTACAGTTCGGCGGTGCGGCCGGCACGCTGGAAAGGCTGGGCGACAAGGCGGCGGCCGTGCGCGCCGCGCTTGCCGGCGAACTCGGCCTTGCCGACGCGCCGCAATGGCACGCCCAGCGCGACCGCATCATGGAATTCGCCGGGCTCATGGCCGCCGTCACGGGCAGCCTCGGAAAGGCCGGGCAGGACATCGCCCTGATGGCCGACCGTGGCGGCGAGATCGCGCTTGCCGGCGGCGGCGGCTCCTCCGCCATGCCGCACAAGCAGAACCCGGTCGCGGCCGAAGTGCTGGTGACGCTCGCCCGCTTCAATGCCGCCCAGCTTGGCGGACTGGCGCAGGCGGCGGTGCACGAGCAGGAACGCTCCGGCGCGGCCTGGACGCTGGAATGGCTGATCCTGCCGCAGATGGTGGTCGCCTGCGGCGCCGCGCTTCGTCTGGCAGGCGAACTGTTCTCCTCCATTGAGCGGATCGGCGCGGATTCGCCTGCCTCACATAATCCATAAGTTATGAAATTGGCCGATATTTTCATTTTACATCACCGTTTCATCTGGCAATCTGACAAAACACCAGTCTGGACGAAGACCGGGCGCCGGCGGGAGACCGGCCTTTCAGGGAGGAAGACATGAAAAAATTTGCGATCGCGGCCTTTGCCGCCGCGCTGATGGCGAGCGTTGCCCATGCCGATACGATCAAGGTCGGCGTCGTCGGCCCGTTCTCCGGCCCCTTCGCGCTGCAGGGCAAGAATTTCAAGGCCGGTATCGACGCCTATATGGCGCTGAACGGCAACACGGTCGGCGACGATACGATCGAGATCATCTACCGCGACGTCCCGACCGCCGATCCGGCGCAGTCCAAGGCCCTTTCCCAGGAACTGGTCGTCAAGGAAGGCGTGCAATATCTCGCCGGCTTCTATTTCACTCCAGATGCCATGGCCGCAACGCCCCTTCTCGAACAGGCGAACGTGCCGATGGTGGTGATGAACGCCGCGACCTCGGCCATCGTCACCAAGAGCCCCTATGTGGTGCGCACCTCGTTCACCACCTGGCAGACCTCGATGCCGATCGCCAAGGTGGCCTTCGACGGAGGCACGAAGAAGGTCATCTCGCTTGTCAGCGACTACGGTCCGGGCGTCGATGCGGAAGCCGCCTTCAAGGCCGGCTTCGAGGCGGCGGGCGGCGAGATCGTCGAGGCGATCCGCATGCCGCTGCAGACCAACGATTTCTCGCCGATCATGCAGCGCATCAAGGATTCGGGCGCAGAAGGCGTCTTCGCCTTCCTGCCCTCCGGCCCGACGACGCTGGGCTTTGTCAAGGCCTTCAACGAGAACGGCCTCAAGGATGCCGGCATCAAGTTCTTCGCGCCGGGCGACCTGACGCAGGAATCCGACCTGCCGGCCCTCGGCGAAGCCGCGCTCGGCCTTCAGACCACCTTCCACTATGCGGTCTCGCATGATTCCGCCGAGAACAAGACGTTCGTCGAGGCCGCAAGCAAGGCGATCGGCAATCCGGCCGAACTCTCCTTCCCCTCGGTCGGCGCCTATGACGGCATGCATGTCATCTACAAGATGATCGAGGCGACGGGCGGCGAACAGGACGCGGCGAAGGCCGTCGAAGCCGTGAAGGGCCTATCCTGGGAAAGCCCGCGCGGCCCGGTATCGATCGATCCGGAAAGCCGGCACATCACGCAGAACATCTACCTGCGCGAAGTGGCCAAGGCCGATGACGGCACCTACTACAACAAGGAGGTCCAGACCTTCGAGAAACAGGGCGATCCAGGGCTGGCGGCGGCGAAGTAACAACCGTAGCAAGCTCGACGATCGGTTCGCCCATCACCCTACTCTCTCCCCGCAGGCGGGGAGAGGGACGTGCCCCATGCGACGCCAGGATGGGGCAGCCAAGCAGAAGGTGTCCGGCAAGCCGGATGAGGCGTTGTCCCGTCAACACATCAGGATAGGTTCATGCAAACGGTCTTCAGCATCGGTGTCGACGCCCTTGCCTATGGCATGGTGCTCTTCGTCATCTCCATCGGCCTTTCGGTGACGATGGGGCTGATGCGGGTCGTCAACCTGGCGCATGGCGCCTTCGCCATGATCGGCGGCTATATCGCCTCCTATGCCGCGCGGGACCTCGGGCTGGCCTATGCGCTCGCCGTCATCATCGCCGTCTTCGGCACGATCCTCATCGCCATTCCGATCGAACGCTTCCTCTACCGCCGCATCTACGGGCAGCCGGAGCTGACGCAGGTGCTGATGACCATCGGCATCACCTTCTGCATCATCGGCATCGCCAACTACGTCTTCGGCCCGACGCTGAAGACCATCCCCACGCCGGAGACGCTGCGCCAGTCCGTCGGTCTCGGCTTCCGCACGGTCTCGGCGCACCGGCTCTTCGTCATTGGCTGCGGCGTCGCGGTGGCGCTCGGCCTCTGGTATTTCATTGAGCGCACCGCCTTCGGCGTCAAGCTGCGCGCCGCCGTCGACAATGCGGCAATGGCCGCCGCGCTCGGCGTCAGGACCGAAGTCGTCTACGCCGTCAGCTTCGCCGTGGCGGTCGGGCTTGCCGCCTTCGGGGGCGTGGTCGGCGCGGAGCTGTTGCCGATCGAGCCCTATTATGCGCTGCGCTACATGGTGACCTTCCTCGTCGTCGTCTCCGTCGGCGGGGCGGGCTCCATTCCCGGCGCACTCGCCGCCTGCCTGCTGCTCGGCGCAATCGACACGACGGGACGCTACCTGATGCCGGAATTCGGCGAATTCTTCTTCTATCTCGCGGTCATCGCCATCGTCTGGATCTTTCCGCGCGGCCTTGCCGGAAGGGCAAAGTGATGGCGCTCGCAACCAATTCCGACACCGCTGCCACCGCCGGCGACCGCCGTGCCCGGCTGATGCGCGACGCCATCGGCGTCCTCGTCATCCTCGCCGTCGCGGTCGTGGGTTACCTCCTCTTCCCGAACAATCTGGCGCTGCTCACCCGTATCACGGCGATCGCGCTGCTGGTCCTCTCGCTCGACCTCGTCACCGGTTATTGCGGCGTGGCGACGCTCGGCCATGCCGCCCTCTTCGGCGCGGGGGCCTATGGCGCGGGCATTGCGGCGGCGCATTTCGGCATCACCGACCCCATCGCCATGCTCGCCGTCGGCGTCGTCGCGGGGGCGCTTGCCGGCCTCGTTTCCGGCGTCGTGGTGCTGCGCGCGCACGGCCTGCCGCAGCTCGTGCTTTCCATCGCCATCGTCCACCTTGCCCATGAAGCCGCCAACAAGGCTTCCGGCTGGACCGGCGGCAGCGACGGCCTCGCGGGTATCATGCCGGATGCCGTCTTCGGCACCTGGCAGTTCGACCTGTGGGGCCGCACCGCCTATGTCTTCGGCATCGTGCTGCTCGTCGTCGCCTTCGTGATCCTGCGCCAAATCGTGCGCTCGCCCTTCGGCATGCTGTGCCGGGGCATCAGGCAGGATCCGGTGCGCATCCGCGCCATGGGCGGCTCGGTGCACGGCACGCTGATCAAAATGTACGCAATCTCGGGCGCCGTCGCAGGCGCGGGCGGCGCGCTCAACGCCATCTCGACGCAGGTCGTCGGCCTCGACAGCCTGTCCTTCACGCTTTCGGCCGAAGCGCTCGTCATGCTCGTGCTCGGCGGCACCGGCTCACTCTACGGCGCGCTGATCGGCACCCTCGCCTTCCTGTGGTTCGAGGATGTCGTCTCGGCGGCCAACCCGTTCCACTGGCTCACCATCGTCGGCGCGCTGCTGATCGCTGTCGTGCTGTTTGCGCCGAAGGGGCTCTACGGCTCGCTCGCCGCCGCCTTCGAACGCCGCGGGAGGAAAGACAAGTGAGCGCGATCTTCGACGTCCGGAACCTGAAGAAAATGTTCGGCGGCCTTGCCGTCACCAACGATGTCTCGCTCTCCATGGCGCCCGGCGACCGGGTGGCGCTGATTGGCCCGAACGGCGCCGGCAAGACCACCTTCGTCAACCTCGTAACCGGCAATATCCTGCCGAATTCCGGCAGCGTGATGCTGGGCGGCGAGGACGTGACCCGCCTCGGCCCGACCAAACGCGTGCGCCGCGGCCTGGTGCGTTCCTTCCAGGTGACGCGTCTCTTTCCCGAGATGACGCCGGAAGAACACGTGGCGCTCGCCATCCTCCAGCGCGAGGGGCGCGCGGGACGGATGTTTGCCAGCCATCGCGCCATGCCCGACGTCATGGACGAGGGATATGCGCTGCTCACAAGATTGGGCATCGCCCAGCTTGCCCGGCACAAGGTCAGCGAGATCGCCTATGGCCAGCAGCGCCTTCTCGAACTGGCGCTCGCGCTCGCGCTGAAGCCGAAGGTGCTGCTGCTCGACGAGCCGGCGGCCGGCGTGCCGCAGAGCGACACGGCGCGCATCGAGCAGGCAATCGCCGACCTGCCGGCCGACCTTGCCGTGCTGATGATCGAGCATGACATGGATCTCGTCTTCCGTTTCGCCAGGCGCGTCATCGTGCTGGCGGCGGGCGAGATCATCTTCGACGGATCCCCGGACGCCGTGACGAAGGATGTCCGCGTCCGCCAGGCCTATCTCGGGAGCTATGCCGATGCCCGCAGCGTCGCTTGAAATTTCCGGCCTTTGCGCCGGCTACGGGCCGACGCGCGTGCTGGAGGACATTTCCTTTGCCGCCAGCGCCGGCCGCAAGCTCGCCGTGCTCGGCCGCAACGGCATGGGCAAGTCCACCCTCTTCGCCACGCTCGCCGGCCAGACGAAGCGCTATGGCGGTCAGATCCGTCTCGGCGACGCGGCGATCGAGGGGATGGACAGTTCGGCTCGCGCCCTGAAGGGCCTCGGCTATGTGCCGCAATCGCGTGACGTCTTCCCGACGCTGACGGTCGAGGAAAACCTTTTCGTCGGGCTGAAGGCGCGGCCGCGTTCGGCCATCGAGGAGGCCTACGCCATGTTCCCGCGCCTCCGGGAGCGGCGAAAAAACCTCGGCTCGCAGCTTTCCGGCGGCGAGCAGCAGATGCTGACGACGGCCCGCACCATTCTCGGCCAGCCCTCGGTGCTTTTGCTCGACGAACCGCTGGAGGGGCTGGCACCGGTCATCTGCGAGGAGCTGATTGCGGCCTTCGGCACACTGGCGGCATCCGGCGAGATGACGATCCTGCTCATCGAGCAGCGCATCCAGAGCGCCCTCGATTTCGCCGACGAGGTCATCATTCTCGAACGCGGCCGCATCGCCTGGACCGGCACGCCCGAGGCGCTCGCCGCCGACCAGCACACCGTCGAAACCCTGCTCGGCGTCGGCGGCCTGCACTGACGCTTGCGGGGTGTTCCTCCCGGAACAGCTGCGGGCGGGCGGATGTGAGACCTTCTGATCACCGGATGAGAGAGGCTCATCCCACCGATCAGGAGAGACCCATGCGCAAGATCATCGTTTCCGCCGCCATCGCCGCCGTCGCCGCTCTTTCCTTCGCCGCCCCTTCGCAGGCCGGCTACAGCTACGGCTACAAGCCGCATTGCTTCGTCAAGAAGGTGAAAGCCTACGACTACTACGGCAATGTGATCATCAAGAAGATCAAGGTCTGCAAGTAGGCCGCAGGCCCGCTGACCTCCCGAAGCCCCGGATGTCCCCGCATCCGGGTCTTTTGCCGTGTGGTCCGATGAAGCCGCTCAGTAGCCCGCGCCGCGATCGACGATATGCTCCAGCGGCTTGCCGCTTTCCAGCCGGTCGATCTGCCGGCCGACATGACGGAACAGCGCGCCGACATCGGAGGCCGCCGCCACGTGGGGCGTGATGAACACCCTGTCCATCGACCAGAACGGACTTTCGAGCGGCAACGGCTCCTGCTCGAAGACGTCGAGCGAGGCGCCGTGGAGCGTGCCATCGTTGATGGAGGCGACGATATCGGCCGCCACCTGGCTGCCGCCGCGCCCGCCATTGATGAAGACCGGCGCTCCGAACGGCCCCTTGCGGCTGAGGCGGGTGAAGAGGCCGGTATTGTAGATGCCCCTAGTGTCCGGCGTCAGCGGCAGAAGGCCGACAAGGAAATCCGTCCTGCCGAGGAAGGTGCCGAGACCCTTTTCGTCATGGGTCTCGAAGCCCTCGACCTTGCGGCCGCTCTTCGACCAGCCGATGACGTTGAAGCCGAGCGCTTTCAGCTTGGCGGCCGCATCCTGCCCGAGCACGCCGAAACCCATGATCCCGACGGTGATTTCACTGGCTCCCGGCTGGACGAGCTCGCGCCAGACACGCTTTTGCCGCTGCGCCTCGTAGGCCTGGTGCTGGCGCAGATGCAGCAGGCACTGCATGATCACCCACTCACTCATGCGCGTCGTCAGCATGGCGTCAACGAAGCGCACCAGCGGCACATCGGGCAGGCCCGGCAGCGTCACCACATGATCGACGCCCGCGCCGCCGGAAAACACGACCTTGAGGTCGCCGGCGCGCGAAAAGAGGTCGGCGCCCGGTCTCCAGACCACGGCATAATCGATGCCGGAAAGGTCGCGGTTGCGGCTTGCCGGATGCGAAAGGTTGATCACCTCGCGGCCGGGAAAAGCGCCCTTGAGCGCCGCTGCGACCTTCTCCTGATCGAATTTCAGATCGATGATGACCGGACTTTTCGTCTGCATGCTGCTTCCTGCTACTGGTCGCCCGCTACTGGCCGCCCGTTACTGGCCGATTGCCTCGCTGCCGACCGCCTCGAGATTGAAGGCGGCGGCCATCAGGGCCCTGGTATAGGCCTCGCCCGGCCGTTCGATGATGTCCTTGGCCGACCCCTTCTCCACCACCCGTCCGCCGCGCATGACGATGATGTCGTTGGCGAGCGCCCGTACGACCTTGAGATCGTGGCTGATGAAGAGATAGGCAAGGTTGTGCCTTGCCTGGAGGTCGCGCAGAAGCTCCACGACCTGCGCCTGCACGCTCATGTCGAGCGCCGAGGTCGGCTCGTCCAGCATGACGAATTCCGGCTTCAGGACCATGGCGCGGGCAATCGCGACGCGCTGGCGCTGGCCACCGGAGAATTCATGCGGATAACGCCAGCGGGTCGTCGGATCGAGGCCGGTTTCCTCGAGCGCGGCCGCGACGCGGTGATCACGCTCGGCCTCGGAAAGCGACGGCTCGTGGATCTTCAGGCCTTCCGCCACGATATCGGCGACGGACATGCGCGGCGACAACGAACCATAGGGATCCTGGAAGACGATCTGCATGCGCCGGCGCAGCGGCCGCATTTCCTCGAAGGAATGGCCGGCAATGTCCTGCCCGACAAAGGCGATACGGCCCTTGGACGAAATGAGCCGCGTCAGCGCGAGGCCGAGCGTCGTCTTGCCCGAGCCGGATTCGCCGACGACGCCGAGCGTGTGGCCGGCGCGCAGCTTGAGGTCGATGCCGTCGACCGCCTTCACATGATCGACGACGCGGCGAAGGAAGCCTGCCTTGATCGGGAACCACACCTTCACGTCCTCGGCTTCCATCACCACCGGCTGGCTGTCATCGGCCGGGCGCGGCTGGCCCTTCGGCTCGGAGGCGAGCAGGTGGCGCGTATAGGCGTGCTGCGGATTGGTGAAGATCTCCTCGACCGGACCGGTCTCGACGATCCGGCCCTTTGTCATCACGCAGACCCGATCGGCGAACTTGCGCACGATACCGAGGTCATGGGTGATGAAGAGCATGGACATGCCGTGCTCTTCCTTCAGGCTCTTGAGAAGCTCGAGGATCTGCGCCTGCACGGTGACGTCGAGCGCCGTCGTCGGCTCGTCGGCAATCAGCAGCTCCGGCCGGTTGGCGAGCGCCATGGCGATCATGACACGCTGGCGCTGGCCGCCGGACAGTTCGTGCGGGTAGGCGGCCAGCCGCTTTTCCGGCTCACGGATGCCGACCTGATTGAGTAGTTCGATGATTTTCGCGCGCGCGGCAGGGCCTTCGATATCCTGGTGCAGCTTCAGGATCTCGCCGATCTGCCGCTCGATGGCGTGCAGCGGATTGAGCGAGGTCATCGGCTCCTGGAAGATCATGGTGATGTCGTTGCCGCGCACATCGCGCAGCACCGCATCGGACGCCTTCAACAGGTCCTTGCCGCCAAAGAGGATTTCGCCCGTTGGGTGGCTTGCGGCCGGATAGGGCAGGAGCTTGAGGATCGAATTCGCGGTCACCGATTTGCCGGAGCCGGATTCGCCGACCAGCGCGACGACTTCGCCGCGATGGATGTCGAAGGAGACGCGGTCGACGGCCAGCGACGTGTTGCCGCCCTGGTGGAAGGCGACCGACAGGTCCTTAACGGAGAGGATGGTTTCGGGAGCGCTCACCGGAAGGTCTTCCTCGGATCGAAGGCGTCACGCGTCGCTTCGCCGACGAAGATCAGCAGCGACAGCATGAGGGACATGACGATGAAGGCGGTGAGGCCGAGCCACGGCGCCTGAAGGTTCTCCTTGCCCTGCGCGATCAGTTCGCCGAGCGACGGCGAGCCCGGCGGCATGCCGAAGCCGAGGAAGTCGAGCGAGGTGAGCGTGGTGATGGAGCCGGAGAGGATGAAGGGCAGGAAGGTCAGCGTCGCGACCATCGCGTTGGGCAAGAGGTGCCGGTACATGATCGTCGCATTGCCGACCCCAAGCGCGCGGGCCGCCCTGACATATTCGAAATTGCGGGCGCGCAGGAATTCCGCGCGCACCACGCCGACAAAGCCGACCCACGAGAAGAGCAGCATGATGCCGAGCAGGATCCAGAAGCCGGGCGGCAGGATGGCGGCGATGATCAGCAGTATGTAGAGCACGGGCATCGACGACCAGATCTCGATGAAGCGCTGCATCAAAAGGTCGGTCCAGCCGCCGAAATAACCCTGGATGGCGCCGGCCGTCACGCCGACGATGGCCGAGGCGATGGTCAGCGCGAGGCCGAACAGCACCGAGATGCGGAAGCCGTAGATGACACGGGCGAGAACGTCGCGCGCCTGGTCGTCCGTACCGAGCCAGTTGAGGTTGCTCCAGTTGCAGTTCGGGTCCGCGGCACCGGCCGGATAGCCGGCGCAGCGCTCCTCCTGCGACATCAGCCAGAACGGTTTCGTCGGGGCGGAATGCGGGATGTTCGAATTGGTCGAGCTGTAGGAATAGCGGATCGGCGGCCAGACCATCCAGCCGTTCGCCTCGATCTCGTCCGTGATGAAATCGGAGCGATAGTCGGTCTCGGCAAGGAAGCCGCCGAACTTTTCCTCCGGATAGTCGATGACGACGGGGAAGAGCAGCTCGCCCTTGTAGGAGGCGATGATCGGCCGGTCGTTGGCGATGCCCTCGGCAAAGAGGCTGAGGACGAAGATGGCGAGGAAGATCCAGAGCGACCAGTAGCCGCGCCGGTTCGCCTTGAAATTCTCCCAGCGCCGCAGGTTGGTCGGCGACAGCAGGCCCTTGCGCGGCGGGGCGAGCGGTTTCACGTCGGCAATGGCGCTCATCACACGTCCCTCCGCTCGAAATCGATGCGCGGATCGACCCAGGTATAGATGAGGTCGGAGACGAGGGAGACGACGAGGCCCATCAGCGAGAAGATAAACAGCGTCGCAAAGACGATCGGGTAATCGCGCCGGACGATGGAATCGTAGCCGAGACGGCCGAGGCCATCGAGCGAGAAGATATACTCGATGAGCAGCGAGCCAGTGAAGAAGGCCGAGATGAAGGCGCCGGGAAAGCCGGCGATGATGATCAGCATGGCATTGCGGAAGACGTGGCCGTACAGCACCTGCCGCTCGGTGAGACCCTTGGCGCGGGCGGTCGTCACATACTGTTTCTTGATCTCGTCGATGAAGGAGTTCTTCGTCAGCAGCGTCGTCGTTGCGAAGGCGGACAGGAGCAGCGTGATCAGCGGCAGCGTCATGTGCCACATGTAGTCGAGCGGCTTCTGCCACCAGGCAAGGCTTGCGAAATTGTCCGAGACGATGCCGCGCAGCGGGAACCAGTCGAGGAAGGAACCGCCGGCAAAGAGCACGATCAGCAGGATGCCGAACAGGAAGCTCGGCACCGCGTAGCCGACGATGATGATGCCGGAGGTCCACACGTCGAAGGCCGAGCCGTCCTTCACCGCCTTGCGGATGCCGAGCGGGATGGAGATGGCGTAGGAGAAGATCAGGATCCAGACGCCGAGCGAAAGGGAGACCGGCATCTTCTGTACGATGAGATCGACGACGGAGACGTTGCGGAAGAAGCTCTCGCCAAAGTCGAAGCGCATATAGTCCCACATCATCGAGAAGAAGCGCTCGAGCGGCGGTTTGTCGAAGCCGAACTGCTTTTCGAGCTTGGCGATGAATTCCGGGTCGAGGCCGCGCGCACCGCGATAGGCGCTGTCCTGCCCGACCTCCTGCAGCATGTCGCCGCCGCCCGAAAGCCGGTCGCCGGAGCTCTGGCTGGTGAGGTCGGAAATCACCTGCTCGACCGGGCCGCCCGGCGCGAACTGCACGATCGCGAAAGAAATCGCCATGATGCCGAAGATCGTCGGGATCATCAGCAGGATACGGCGCAGAATATAGGCGCCCATCAGACGCTACCCGCTACGGCCTGTTGCCGGTCTTCCAGTTTTGGCGCAGTCCCGTTGGTCAAGCCCAACCCTTCCGTTCTGCCGCCGCTGGACGCGGCGGTGATTCGTCACCGCTATATGGAGCCGAGGACGCCGCACGGCGCAAGCCCCGCTCATTTGGCAGCGTTCTTCGACCACCAGACATCCGGAAAACCGAGGCCGTAATAGGGCAATTCCTGCGAATGGGCGAGATGTTTCCAGTAGGCCACCTGCACCGACTTGGAATAGAACATCGGCACCAGATAGTGATGGGCCAGCAGCACGCGGTCGAGCGCATGGGTGGTCGCCACCAGTTCGGCGCGGTTGGGCGCGAAGATGATCCGGCGGATCAGTTCGTCGATGGCCGGATCGGCAATTCCGGCATAGTTGCGCGATCCGGTCTGGTCGACCGAGGAAGAGCCCCAGTAGTCGACCTGCTCGTTGCCAGGCACCAGGGATTGCGCCCAGATGCCGTAGATCATGTCATAGTCGAAACTGCGCACGCGATTGGTGTATTGCGAGGCGTCGACGGTGCGAATGCGGGCATCGATGCCGATATCGGTGAGGCTCTTGATATAGGGCAGGACGGTGCGCTCCTGCGACGGGTTGGACAGGAGGATCTCGATGCCGAAGGGCTCGCCGGTCTTGACGTTCACCAGCTTCCTGTTCTTCAGCTCGTAGCCCGCCTCCTTGAAGAGCGTCATGGCCTTGCGCAGGTTCTCGCGCGATTTCTTGGGATCGCCGGCGACCGGATTGGTATAGGGCGTGGTGAAGACGGCAGGCGGCACCTTGTCCTTCAGCTCTTCCAGGATTTCCTTTTCGCGACCCTCCGGCAGGCCGGAGGAGGCAAGCTCGGTGCCCCAGAAGTAGCTGTCGATGCGGTTGAGCCGGCCGAAGGAGAGATTGCGGTTGAGGCTCTCGAAATCGTAGGCGTAGTTCAGCGCCTCGCGCACCCGCTGGTCCTTGAATTTCTCCCGGCGCAGGTTCGGCACGAAGGCCTGCATGATGCCGGTGGCGCGCAGCGGATTCTCGATCTCCTCGCGCACGATGCGGCCGTCCTTGGCGGCCGGGAAATCATAGGCCGTCATCCAGTGGCTGGAGCTGTTGTCGCGGTAGAAATCGACGTTGCCGGCGCGGAACGCCTCGAATTCCACATTCCGGTCGCCGAAGAACGTATAGGTGATCGCGCCGAAATTGTTCTGGCCGACATTCACGTTGAGGTCCTTGCCCCAGTAGTCGTCGCGCAGCTCGAACCGGACGGAGCCGCCCGCCTGGAAGGACGCTATCTTGTACGGCCCGGAGCCCATGACCGGCTCCAGCGTCGTGCGGCCGATATCGCGCTTGTTGCCCTTCGCATCCGTTCCCTCCCACCAGTGCTTCGGCACGATCTGGAACTGGCCGAGAATGTTCGGAAGCTCGTGGTTGTTCTTCTCGTCGAAGCGGAAGGTGACGTCGCGCTCGCCGGTCTTTTCCGCCGAAACGACATGCCGGTAGTAGTTGGCGAGGAGCGGATTGTGCTCCTTCGATTTCTCGAAGGAGAAGATCACATCCTCTGGCGTCACCGGCTGGCCGTCTGCCCACTGGGCCTCCGCCCGCAGGCGGAAGGTCGCCGACGAGATGTCGTCGGGATAGGAAACGCCTTCGGCAAGCAGCCCGTAGGAGGTGGTGATCTCGTCCTCGGCGGATTTCAGCAGCGTGTCGAAGACGAGGGATGCAACGCCGGCCGCCGCCTCCCCCTTGGAAAGAATCGGGTTGAACGTGTCATAGGTGCCGGTCTCGGAGAGCTTCAGCTCGCCACCCTTCGGCGCTGCCGGATTGACATAATCGAAATGCGCAAAGCCGTCCGGATGCTTCAGTTCGCCGATCGTGGAAATGCCGATGCGCCAGTTCCGGTCCGCCTCCTCCTGCGCGCCCGCGCCGGTCGCGAACGCCAGCGAGAGGGCCAGACCTGCCGTGAACACGTTCTTCCCGAAGGCTGCATGCATATGCCAGTTCCCTTTTCCATCCTGTGCCGAAGCATGGCGGAGAGAATAGGCAAAATCCTGGCAATTGACAGACCTGCCATCAAAGGGGCGATTTTTGCCGCGCCTATTCCGGCCGACGATTCACTTCTGTGAAAGGATGATCCTTTAGCCTTTCGCAACGATTGCGACATTCGAGACCGGACAATGCCGACGCATCCCATGCTTTCCCGACTGACCACCTGCCTGATCGCCGCCGGCCTTGCGCTGACCGCCCTTGCCGCGCCGCTTGCGGCCGAAGAGCGGCCCGCCAAGGAGCTGTTCGGCGCCAAGCGCCTGCCGGCGCAGCTGGCGACGGCTTCCTACGGTTCCTATGCCAAGGGCTGCATTGCCGGCGCGGTGGCGATCCCGGCGGACGGGCCTGGCTGGCAGGCGATGCGCCTGTCGCGCAACCGGCGCTGGGGCCATCCCAACATGATTGCGCTGCTCGAGGAGTTTTCGCAGGACGCAAGGCAGCTCGGCTGGCCCGGCCTCCTGCTCGGCGACATTTCGCAGCCGCGCGGCGGGCCGATGCTGTCGGGCCACGCCTCGCACCAGGTCGGCCTCGATGCCGATGTCTGGTTCACGCCGATGCCCGACCAGCGGCTTTCGGCCGCCGAGCGCGAGAAACTGCCCTTCACCTCCATGCTCGACAAGAGCAAGTTCCTGACGGTCGATTCGCGCCGCTGGACCGCCACCCATGCGCGGCTCGTCATGAAGGCGGCAAGCTATCCCCAGGTCGACCGCGTCTTCGTCAACCCCGCGATCAAGAAGAAGCTCTGCGAGACGTGGCAGGGCGATCGTTCGCTGCTCGGCAAGGTGCGGCCGGTCTACGGCCATGACGAGCATTTCCATATCCGCATCAAGTGCCCGGAAGGCGTGGCCGGATGCAAGCCGCAGGCGAAGGTCGCACCGGGCGACGGCTGCGATGCCTCGCTTGCCTGGTGGTTCACCAAGGAACCATGGGCCAAGCCCACGCCGAAAAAGGACGCCAAGCCCGTCAAGCCGCGCTATGTGATGCTTTCCGATCTGCCGAAGGCATGCAGCACGGTGCTTGCCGGTCCCTCGCCGGCCTCCGAACAGGAAGTGACCTGGCGCGGCAATGGCGGCGCTTCGACCGCGCTCGCCTTTTCCGGCAATGCCGGCGGCGAGGTGGGACGCACGATCGAATCGGTGATCGCCGCCGATACGATGCTGCCGGCCATCGTGCCGATCCCCATTCCGCGCCCATACCAGTAACGCAATCCGGCGGCGGGGCTTTTCAAGGCTCCGCTGCTTTTGTATAAGGCGTTCAAATCGATTTAAGTATCCCCGTCGAGCCACGAGGAACGCCCATGTCGCGCCAGAAATGCATCGCCCTCATCGCGCATGACGAGAAGAAGGACGACATGGCGGCCTTCGCGCTGAAGAACGAGAAGGTTCTGGCGCAGGCCAGGATCGTCGCCACCGGCACGACCGGCGGCAGGGTGCTGGAAGCCTGTCCAGGCCTCGACGTGACACGTCTGAAGAGCGGCCCGCTCGGCGGCGACCAGCAGATCGGCGCGCTGATCGCGACCGGCGAGGTCGATATCCTCATCTTCTTCGTCGACCCGCTCACCCCGATGCCGCACGACGTGGACGTGAAGGCCCTGATGCGGCTGGCCATCGTCTACGACATTCCGATGGCGCTGAACCGCGCCACGGCGGAAGACCTGCTCGACTTCGCCGCCAATTGACGACAACCTTGGCCATGGAATAGGCCAAGCGGGACGATCCACGCGAAAGAGAACGGGACAGCTGATGGCACGGCCGAGCGACAACGACACGAACCTCCCCTTCCCGATCCTCGTCGGCGATATCGGCGGCACCAATGCGCGCTTTGCGCTGCTGATCGATGCCTTTGCCGAGCCGAAACAGTTTCCGATCGTCCAGACGGCCGACTTCCCGAACATCGACGACGCGCTCCAGCAATGCATTCTCGACACGAGTTCGGTACAGCCGCGCTCGGCGATCCTGGCGCTGGCCGGCCCCATCGAGGGCGACGAGGTGCCGCTGACCAACTGCCCCTGGGTGGTGCGCCCGCGCGACATGATCGCCAATCTCGGCTTCGAGGACGTGCTGCTCGTCAACGACTTCGAGGCGCAGGCGCTTGCCGTCGCCTCGCTCGGCAACAACGACTGCGAGAAGATCGGCCCCGGCATCGAGCGTCATTCGGCATCGCGCGCCGTGCTCGGCCCCGGCACCGGCCTCGGCGTCGCCGGCCTCGTCCACGCCCGCCACAGCTGGATCCCGGTTCCGGGCGAAGGCGGCCATGTGGATGTCGGCCCGCGCAGCGAACGCGACTATCAGATCTGGCCCTTCCTCGAACCGATCGAGGGGCGCATCTCCGCCGAACAGCTGCTCTGCGGGCGCGGCATCATGAACATCTACCATGCCATCTCGGCCGCCGACGACGTCGATGCGCCGCTGGCGACACCGGCCGACGTCACCGCCAGGGCGCTCGCGCAGGAAGACCGCGCGGCGATCGAGACCGTTTCGCTGTTCTCCACCTATCTCGGCCGCGTGGCCGGCGATATGGCGATGATCTTCATGGCCAAGGGCGGCGTGTTCCTGGCCGGCGGCATCTCGCAAAAGATCCTGCCCGCCCTGCGCGGCCCGGAATTCCGCGACGCTTTCGAGGACAAGGCGCCACACCGCGCGCTCCTCAAAACCATCCCGACCTATGTCGTCACCCATCCGGTCGCCGCCCTTGCCGGCCTTGCCGCCTTCGCCCGCATGCCGGATCGCTTCGGTGTTGCAACCGAGGGACGCCACTGGAAAAGGTGACCCCGCCTTGCGGCTTTGCCGCCGCCCGGACTCGCCAAAAGCAGACTGACACCCTATAGAGCGGCGGACGGGCCGGTCTGGCCGGCCGTCGTCGAGACCGTGCAGGAAAGACAAGTTATTGGCCGATAAGAGTCGTACCGAGCGCCATCCCGTAAGCTCCGACACCGTCGCCACCGTGCTCAAACGCGTTATCGCCGAAAACGGCCGCGAGCATGTGCGCGGCTACGCCATCGCCATCGCCTGCCTCATGGTGGTCGCTCTGACGACGGCCTTTACGGCCTGGATCATGGAATCGGTGGTCAACGAGGCCTTCGCCAACAAGCGCGCCGATCTCGTCATGATCATCTGCAGCGCGATCTTCGCCGCCTTCGTGCTGCGCGGCTTTGCGACCTATTACGAAGCCGTCATCCTCTCCAAGATCGGCAACAACATCGTCGCGCGCTACCAGCGCCGCCTCTATTCGCACCTGATGGCGCTCAGTGTCGGTTTCTTCAACGAATCGCGCTCGGCCTACCTCGCCGCCCAGATAAGCCAGAACGTCACCGGTATCAGGGACGTACTGAACATGACCGTCACCTCGCTTGCCCGCGACGTGCTGACGCTCGTTGCCCTTATCGGCGTGATGATCTCCAAGGACTGGCTGCTGACGCTGCTCGTCTTCGTCGTCGCGCCGCCGCTTCTTCTCGGCCTGCGCTACATTTCCAAGCGCCTGCGCAGCGCGACGCGCGAGGCGGTGGAACTGAACAGCCACGTGCTGGGCGCCATGCAGGAGACGATCCAGGGCATCACCATCGTCAAGGCCTTCACCATGGAGGCGCAGCTCAAGGGCAAGGTCGAGGCCATCATCAGCGAGGCCGAAGGCCGCTCCAACCGCATCGCGCGGCTGACCGAGCGCACGGCGCCGATGACGGAAACCTTCGCCGGCTTTGCCATTTCCGGCGTGCTTGCCTATGCCGCCTACCGATCGATCTACAGCGGCGTGATGCCGGGCGCCTTCTTCTCCTTCGTCACCGCGCTGCTGATGGCCTACGATCCGGCACGACGCCTTGCGCGCCTGCAGGTCTCGCTGGAGCGCGCCGCCGTCAATGCGCGCATGATCTATGAGATCCTCGACCTGAAGCCCCGCCAGGCCGACCGCGCCGATGCCAAGGCGCTTGCCATCACCGATGCGTCGATCACCTTCAAGGACGTGCGCTTCGGCTATTCGGAAACCGAGACGATCCTGAAGGGCGTGTCCTTCACCGCCGAGGGCGGCAAGACGACGGCGCTCGTCGGCCCGTCCGGCGCTGGCAAATCCACCGTCATCAGCCTCATTCCGCGCTTCTACGATCCGGCGGAAGGCGAAATCCTGATCGACGGGCAGGACATCGCCCACGTGACGAAACAGTCGCTGAGGAACGGCATCGCCTATGTGTCCCAGCAGCCCTATCTCTTCGAGGGCACGATCCGCGACAATATCCGCTATGGCCGGCCGGATGCGACGGATGCGGAGATCGAGGAAGCGGCGCGCCACGCCTATGCGCACGACTTCATCCTCGCCCAACCGCTCGGCTACGACACGCCCGTCGGCGAGAATGGCGTGACGTTGTCCGGCGGCCAGCGCCAGCGCCTCTCGATTGCCCGCGCGCTGGTGCGCAATGCGCCGATCCTGCTGCTCGACGAGGCGACCTCTGCGCTCGATACGGAATCCGAACATGCCGTACAGAAGGCGCTGGACGAGGCGATGAGCGGGCGCACCGTGGTCGTCATCGCGCACCGCCTGTCGACCGTCGTGCGCGCCGACAAGATCATCGTGATGCAGGATGGCGCGGTTGCCGAGGAGGGCACGCACGAGGAGCTTGCCGCCCGCGAGAACGGCCTCTACGCTCGCCTCAACAATCTTCAGGCGCCCGCCGGCAGCACGGGCAACTAACAAACGGACAGGGACAAGACATGAGCGGCAACGCAATGAAACTGGTCGTCGTCGGAGCCGCCGGCCGCATGGGTCAGACGCTGATCCGCGCGATCCACGCCATCGAGGGTGCGGAACTGTTCGCCGCGGTGGAACGCGAGGGCTCGCCCTTCATCGGCCGCGACGCCGGGGAACTGGCCGGCCTCGGCCCCATCGGCGTTCCCGTCACCGACAAGCCGCTCGAAGCCTTCGTGGCGGCGGAAGGCGTGCTCGACTTCACGGCACCGGCCGCAACGGTCGAATTTGCCGGCCTCACGGCGCAGGCGCGCATTGTCCACGTGATCGGCACAACCGGTTGCTCGGCCGAAGACGAGGACAAGATCAAGGCCGCTGCCCGCCATGCCCGCATCGTCAAGTCCGGCAATATGAGCCTCGGCGTCAACCTGCTCGGCGTGCTGACGGAAACGGCCGCCCGCGCGCTCGATCCGGCCGACTGGGACATCGAGGTGCTGGAAATGCACCACAAGCACAAGGTCGATGCGCCGTCCGGCACCGCGCTGCTGCTTGGCCTTGCCGCCGCCAAGGGTCGCGGCATTTCGCTTGAGGACAACTCGGTGCGCGTGCGCGACGGGCATACCGGCCCGCGCCCGGCCGGCACGATCGGCTTTGCCACGCTGCGCGGCGGTTCGGTCATCGGCGAGCATTCGGTGATGATCGCCGGCGAGGGCGAGATGGTGACGCTGTCGCACAGCGCGACGGACCGCGCGATCTTCGCCCGCGGCGCCGTCAAGGCGGCGCTCTGGGCGCGCGACCAAAAGCCCGGTTTCTATTCCATGCTCGACGTGCTCGGGCTCAATTGATCAAAAGCGGAGACAGACCCTATGAGCGGAACCCTCGTCCTTGTTCGCCACGGCCAGAGCGAATGGAACCTGAAAAACCTCTTCACCGGCTGGCGTGATCCGGACCTGACGGAACTCGGTGTCGAGGAAGCCAAGACGGGCGGCAAGGCGATTGCCGAAACCGGCATCAAGTTCGACATCGCCTTCACCTCCGATCTCTCCCGCGCGCAGAAGACCCTGACGCTCATCCTCGACGAGATCGGCCAGCAGGGCCTTGAAACGATCCGCGACCAGGCGCTGAACGAGCGCGACTACGGCGATCTTTCCGGCCTCAACAAGGACGATGCCCGCATCAAGTGGGGCGAGGAGCAGGTCCATATCTGGCGCCGCTCCTATGACGTTCCGCCGCCGGGCGGCGAGAGCCTGCGCGACACCGGCGCCCGCGTCTGGCCCTATTATCTGACGGAAATCCTGCCCCGCGTGCTGCGCGGCGAAAAGGTGCTCGTCGCCGCCCACGGCAATTCGCTGCGCTCGCTCGTCATGGTGCTCGACAAGCTCACCAAGGAAGAGATCCTGAAGCTCAACCTGGCGACCGGCGTTCCGATGATCTACACGCTGAATGCCGATTCGACGGTCAAGTCGAAGGACGTGCTCG
This sequence comes from Shinella sp., assembly GCF_049651085.1. Lineage (GTDB taxonomy): Bacteria > Pseudomonadota > Alphaproteobacteria > Rhizobiales > Rhizobiaceae > Shinella. The sequence continues at coordinate 94,474 of NZ_JBASBL010000009.1, read as the reverse complement.
GCGATATGTCCGGCGCGCACTGAGCGCTGCCGACGACCAAGACAAAGGCCGGCGTTTCCGCCGGCCTTTTCCGTTTCAGGCCTTGCCCGCTTCCCAGCCGAGCATGGCGCGCTTGCGCGTCAGGCCCCAGTGATAGCCGGTGAGCGCGCCGCTCTTGCCGAGCGCGCGATGGCAGGGCACCACGAAGGAAATGGGGTTGCGGCCGACGGCAGCCCCGACAGCGCGCGAGGCGGTCGGCTGGCCGAGCTTTTCGGCGATGGACGAATAGGTGACAGCGCAGCCGAGCGGGATGCGCAGCAGCGCCTCCCAGACGCGCACCTGGAAATCCGAACCGATCAGCACGATGCGCAGCGGCTCCTTCGGGTCCCAGCGCTTCGGATCGAAGATGCGCTGCGCATAGGATGCCGTCGCCTCGCGGTCCTCGACATAGTCGGCATTCGGCCAGCGCGACGACATGTCCTCGAAGGCATCCATGCCATCCGCCTCGTCGGCGAAGGCGAGGCCCGCCAGACCCCGGTCGGTGATCATGACGAGCGCCTGGCCGAAGGGCGAGGGATGGAGGCCGTAACGTATCGTCAGGCCCGCGCCGCGCGCCTTCCACTCGCCGGGCGACATGGCCTCATGCGTGACGAAGAGATCGTGCAGCCTGCCGGGACCGGAAAGGCCGACTTCGAAACTCGTTTCGAGCAGCGGCAGTTCTTCCTGGCGCAAGAGGCGCTTGGCATGATCGAGCGTGACGGCCTGCAGGAAGGCCTTCGGCGACAGGCCGGCCCAGCGGGTAAAGGTCTTCTGCAACTGCGTCGGCGACTGGCCGAGCCGGCCGGCAATGTCGTCGAGGCCCGGCTGCTCGCGATAATCCTCGGTGATCATCTCGATGACGCGGCGGACGGTCGCGTAGTCGTCGCCCTCGGGCGTGATGTCGGTTTGCAATGTTGCGGCGATGTTCATGGGACTTCTCCTGTACCGCCAGAAAAGCACGCTCAAGGCATGCCCGCCACCCGATTCCTGCCGGCGAGCAATTCCAGCAGAGGTATGAAGCGGTTTTGCCTGCGCGATTGCGTAGCAAAGACAGTCAGTAGCCGCGTTTTACCCGCGCCAGCGCGCCGGAAAAGGCGGAAGCGAACCGCTCGCGATCGTCGAGCGGCAGGAAGGTTCCAACGTCGGTTTCCCGCCCGCTGCCGCGCACATGCATGGCGGTGATGCCGATCTTCGCCTTGCGCGAGACGAGAAAGCGCGTCCAGAACGGGTTGAAGACATGTTCCGTCTCCCTGCCCGACGGGCTGATCTTGCGGATCGAGATATTGGTGCGCGATAGCGACACGACTTCACGCGCCCTGGCCGCCCGGTTGTTCAGCCAGAAGGCGCCGAACAGCGCGGCAAAATCGAGACCGAAGAACAGGACGACCGGCCAGGCCCCGGAAATCATGAAAATGGCCATATGGGCCAAGCTGAGCGCACCCGTGATGACAAAGAGGATACGGTGTCCGTTCCGCCCGAGCGACCGGTAGGGGTGCAGTTCGGCGGAAAAGACCGGCAGGTCGTTCATCGTCATGTCGGCGTTGCCTTGCGTCATGACGCAAGACTATAGAAGCATCATGGAAAACGTGAAGACCAAAAAGAAGCCGGGCTCTGCCCTGCCCCGCCGCAAGGCTCCAGCGCGGCCGAAAAGCCTCTATTCGCAGGACGAACTGAAGGAGATTTTCCGGCGTTTTTCCATCCAGCGGCCCGAGCCGAAGGGCGAACTGGAACATGTGAACCCCTTCACGCTCGTCGTCGCCGTGGCCTTGTCCGCGCAGGCAACGGATGCCGGCGTCAACAAGGCGACCCGTGCCCTTTTCAAGGTGGCGGACACGCCGGAAAAGATGCTTGAACTCGGCGAGGAAAAGGTCCGCGACTACATCAAGACGATCGGCCTCTTCCGCAACAAGGCGAAGAACGTCATCGCGCTGAGCCAGATGCTCGTCGACCGGTTCGCCAGCGAGGTGCCGCGCACCCGCGAGGAACTGGTGATGCTGCCGGGCGTCGGGCGCAAGACGGCGAATGTCGTGCTCTCCATGGCCTTCGGCCAGGCGACGATGGCGGTCGACACGCACATCCTGCGCATTGCCAACCGGCTGCGCCTTGCGCCCGGCAAGACGCCGGACGAGGTGGAGGACAGGCTGGTCCGCATCGTGCCGGACGAGTATCTCTACCACGCCCATCACTGGCTGATCCTGCACGGACGGTACTGTTGCAAGGCGCGCAAGCCGGAATGCGAGCGCTGCGTCATCGCCGACATCTGCAAGTCGCCGGAAAAGACCTGCGACGTGCCGGCCCCGCTGGTCGAACTGCCGCAGCAGCTTTTCGGCGCTACGCCCTGACGAGCCCGTCGAGAAGGTCGGCAATCGCACCCTCATAGGCCTTGCGCTCGGCGCCCGCCTCGATGGCGATCGCCGCCCGGTCGAAGGCGGCCGAGAGCAGGCCGGTCAGCGCCTGCAACCGTCCGGCATCCGCCTCCGGGCCGAGAAAAACGGAAAGCCCCGTCTTCAGCGTGTCCTCGGCATTCTCCCGGTCGATCTTGCCGACGCTCTCGAAGCCGAGCACGGCGGGGGCCTCCAGCAGCAGCAGGCGGGTGCGGCCGGGCTCGGCCATCGCGTCGAAATAGGCCGAGGCGCCGAGCAGCAGCGCCTCGCGCGGCGATCCGGCCGGCACCGAGAGCTTCTCGATATGCGCTGCCACCGCCTCGGCCTCACGCTCCAGCATGGCGCGAAAGAGCGCCTTCTTGTCCTCGAAATGGTGGTAGAGCGCGCCGCGCGTCACCCCCGCCTCCGCCACGATGTCGGGCGTCGCAGTTTCCGCATAGCCCTTTTCCACGAAGAGCCGCCGCGCCGCCTCGATCAAGGCAAGGCGCGTCGCCTCCGTGCGTTCCCTGTTGCTGCGTGCCATTTTCCCTCTTTACATACAAACTGCATGCATGTTAATTATCAGAAACATACACACTGTATGTTTATTTTGGCGAAAGGGAAAGAGATGAAAACGACCAGCTACTATCCCGTGATCATGACCGGCGACGTCGCCGGCACCGCCGCCTTCTACCAGAGGCATTTTCGCTTCACCCCCCTCTTCACCAGCGACTGGTATGTCCATCTCCAGTCGAGGGAAGACGAGAAGGTGGCGCTTGCCGTGCTCGACGGCAGCCACGAAACGATCCCGGCCATCGGCCGCGGCAAGGTGAGCGGTCTCCTGCTCAACTTCGAGGTGGAGGATGTCGATAGCGTCTATGACGCCGTGCGCGCCGCCGGCCTGCCGATCCTGCGCGACATCCGCGACGAGGATTTCGGCCAGCGCCACTTCATCACCGCCGATCCGAACGGCGTGATGATCGACGTGATCAAACCGATCCCGCCGAGTGCCGCCTATGCAGCGCTGTATGACGCGTCAGTTCTGCCGCAGTAGGAAACCCGGATCCTTGCGGCTCAGCGCCTTGTGCAGGTGCACCATGAGACCGGCGGCAAAGAGCGGCGTCAGGAGATTGACGATCGGCACCGCCAGGAAGGCCGCGATGAGCAGGCCGGCAATCAGCACCGTCGTGGCGTGCTTGGCCCGGAACAGGCGTGCCTCCTGCGGCGTGCGGTAGCGCATCGCCGCAAACTCGAAGAACTCGCGGCCGAGCAGGTAGCCGTTGACGAGGAAGAAGGCGACGAGGTTGACGCCCGGAATGAACAGCAGGAACAGCGCGACCAGGTTGCCGAGAATGACGACGCCGAGAAACTTGATCGACCCCATGATCGCCTGTCCGAGCGGCAGCGCCGTACCGGGCGCTTCTGCCGGATAGTCGCGCTTCTCGAGGACTTCGGCGACATCGTCGAGGAAGAAGCCTGCAATGATCGCCGTCACCGGCGCCAGCAGAAGTGCAAGCCCCAGCGCAAGGCCGAGGCTGGCGACAATGCCGAAGGCGAAGGTGAGCCAGCCGGCCCAGGCCGGCAGGTCCGGCATCACCGCGCCCTGCAGCCAGGGCCAGGCGAAGGCGATGAAGCTTTCGCGCAGGCCGAACCAGATGACCACGAGGGCGAGAAGGGTGAGTCCCAGAACTTTCCAGAAGACGCCGCGCGTCTCGGGGGCGAAGAGATTGGCGAGCGAAAGCCGGGCCGCGTTGAGGATCATCGAAAACTCCTGTTCGCTTCGCATGTAGGGTGTGGAAAAGCGCCCGGCAAGGCAGGAGGCAGGAACCGCGCATTAAGCCGGCGTTAAACCACGGCTCCTAGACTTTCGCGCACCCGCACGTAGCCGTGCAGCCAAAAATCGGGGAACTGAACTGTCATGCGCAATGTCCGGATCAGCAGGCTCCTGCCCGCGCTCTTCGTCCTCATGGTCGCCCTCGGCGGCCTGCAAGGCGCGGTCGCCTTCCGCTCGCTTTCGGCGATGACCGGCCATATCGAGCGCATCGGCACCGACCGCATGCCGCAGATGAACACCATCTTGCAGTTGAGCCACGCCTTCGCCGACCTCAACGCAACCTATTACGAACACCTGCTGTCGATGGATCCCGACGAAATCGGCCGCGTCGAGGCTCGCATCCAGGAGCGTGCCGACGCCTTTGCCGGCATGGTCGACGCCTATGCCGCCGCCAATAGCGCCGACGCGACCACCGTAGCCGAGATCGACAGCATCAGGGCGACGCTGAAGACCTATGTCGACGAATCCGCAAAGCTCATCCAGTTTTCCGCCATTGCGGCCAAGGGGCCGGCGCTCGAGGTCTACAGAGGCCCGATGCAGGCCAATGCCGATGCGATCACCGCCTCGCTCAACGATCTTGTCGCCCGCACCCAGAAGGTGACGGACGAAACCATCCTTGCCGCGCATAGCGAGCAGGGCACCGCCTTCGCACTCACCTGGGCTTCGCTCGCCGCTGCCATGGGCCTTGCCATCGCCGCCATCTTCCTCGTCAACCGCCGCGTCGTGAAGCCGCTCAACGGCCTTGCCGGCGCGATGAAGCGCCTCGCCGCAGGCGATACCGCCGTCACCATTCCCCATGCCGACCGCACGGACGAGATCGGCGAGATGGCCGGCACCGTCGCCGTCTTCCGCGACAATGCCGCCGACCGGCAGCGTCTGGAACGCCAGAGCGAGGACGACCGCCAGCGCGCCGACGGCGAGCGTCAGGCCCGTGACGCCGAGCGCACCCGTGACAGCGGCCGCGTGCAGGAGGCCGTCGCCAGCCTTGCCGACGCGCTTGGCAAGCTTGCTGCCGGCGACATGACCTGCACCATCGAAAAGCCCTTCGACGGCGATCTCGAGCGCCTGCGCGAGGATTTCAACGCCTCCGTCTCGCGCCTTGGCGATGCGCTGCGGGAAGTGGGCGAGAATGCCCGGGCGATCGATGCCGGCGCCAGCCAGATCAGGGCGGCCGCCGACGACCTTTCGCACCGTACCGAACAGCAGGCCGCTTCCGTCGAGCAAACGGCCGCCGCGCTGGAAGAGATCACCACCACCGTCAAGGATTCGACGAAGCGTGCGGAAGAGGCCGGCGCCCTTGTCGCCCGCACCCGCTCGGGCGCGGAAAAATCCGGCGAGATCGTGCGCCGCGCCGTTGCCGCCATGCAGGAAATCGAAAAGTCCTCCAGCGAGATCACCAGCATTATCGGCGTCATCGACGACATCGCCTTCCAGACGAACCTGCTGGCGCTGAATGCCGGGGTGGAAGCCGCCCGCGCGGGGGAAGCCGGCAAGGGCTTTGCCGTGGTGGCGCAGGAAGTGCGCGAGCTTGCCCAGCGCTCGGCCACGGCCGCCAAGGAAATCAAGACGCTGATCAACACCTCCGGCGAACAGGTGCGCACCGGCGTGTCGCTCGTCGGCGATACCGGGCGCTCGCTCCAGACCATCGTTGCCGAGGTGCAGGAGATCAACAGCCACGTTCAGGCGATTGTCGAGGCCGCGCGCGAGCAGTCGACGGGCCTTCAGGAGATCAACACCGCCGTCAATGCGATGGACCAGGGCACGCAGAAGAATGCCGCCATGGTCGAGGAAACGACGGCCGCAAGCCACGGCCTTGCCTCCGAAGTGCAGGCGCTCAACGCGCTGATCGGCCATTTCAATGTCGGCGGTTCGCTCGCATCCAGCCGCACCGCACAGGCGCCGCACCTGCATATCGTGCCGTCCACCCCAGCCACGCCGCCCGCCGCGCCCGCGCAGGAGCCCAAGCTCGCCCGCAAGTCGCCCGGCCAGTGGAACGTCAAGCCCGCCTCGAACGTCTCGCGCCCCGTCACCTCGCCGGCGCTGGCGCTCAGCGAAAAGCTCGCCGGCGCATTCGGCGTGCGACAGGACAAGGGGAACGACGCGGATTGGGAAGAGTTCTGAGAGGCGCGTGAGAGCTGGAGCAATTCCGGTAAGAACCGGATCATCGCAATTGCTCCATGTTTTTGTTTTGCCACATTTTCCGGCGTCGAAGCGATGCCGCTTCGACTGGAAATGCTCCAGGCCAGCGGCTCAATCTTCTTGCGGCGGATAGATATGTGTCTCGCCGCGGAAATCGCGCAGGCGGAAACAGCCGTCGTCGGCTTCTTCCACGGCCATGGAATCGGCCCGCACCTTGCCGTGGCCACCCGGAATGTCGAGGATATAGGCCGGCTGGCAGAGACCTGAGACGCGGCCGCGCAGAGCTTCGACCAGCGCCCTGCCTTCGGCAAGCGTCATGCGGAAATGCGCCGTGCCGGGCGCAAGGTCCGGGTGGTGCAGATAGTAGGGTTTTACGCGGTTCTCGACGAAGGTGCGCATCAGTTCGGCCAGCACCGCCGCGTCGTCGTTGACGCCCTTCAGCAGCACGGTCTGGCTGATCATCACCATGCCGGCATCGACGATGCGGGCGATGGCGGCGCGAGCCTCCACGGTGAATTCGCGGGGATGATTGGCGTGGAGCGCCACATAGGTCGTCTTGCCCGAGGCCTTCAGCGCCGCAACGAGCGCATCGTCCACCCGCGCCGGATCGACCACCGGCACGCGGGAGTGGAAGCGCACGATCTTCAGATGCGGGATCGCCGCGAGCCGCTCCATGATGGCCTGGAGACGGCGCGGCGAGAGCACGAGCGGATCGCCGCCTGTCAGGATGACCTCCCAGATCTCCGGCCGCGCCGCGATATAGGCGATGGCCGTATCGAGCGCCTTGGCCGAGAGGGTGCCGAGCCCTTCCGGCCCCACCATTTCGCGGCGGAAGCAGAAGCGGCAATAGACCGGGCAGACATGCACGGCCTTCAGCAGCACGCGGTCCGGATAGCGGTGCACGATGCCTTCGACGGGGCTGTGCGCGAGGTCGCCGATCGGGTCGGCGCGCTCCTCCGGCAGGGTCAGGAGCTCGGCGGCATCGGGGATGAACTGGCGGGCGATCGGATCGAGCGGATCATCCGCATCGATCAACGATACGAGCGAGGGCGTCACGGCGACGGCATAGCGCTCGGCCACGGCGGCCGCATCGGCACGCCTGTTCTCGGGGACGAGACCGGCCTCCGCAAGCTCGGCGACCGTCGTCAGGCTGCGCGTCGCCGTCATGGCGCCGTCTCCGCGACCGGCGCCCATAGCACTTGGTCGATGCGCGAGGCGCCCGTCGCCAGCATGACCAGACGGTCGAAGCCGAGCGCGATGCCGCTTGCCTCGGGCATGATGGCGAGCGCGGCCAGAAAATCCTCGTCGAGCGGATAGGTCTCGCCATAGACGCGGGCCTTTTCCGCCATTTCCAGCTCGAAGCGGCGGCGCTGCTCGGCGGCATCCGTCAGTTCACCGAAGGCATTGGCCAGTTCCACGCCGCAGGCATAAAGCTCGAAGCGTTCGGCAACGCGCGGATCGTGCGGGGCGGGGCGCGCAAGCGCGGCTTCCGCCGTCGGATATTCGCAAAGGATGGTGGCGTGGCCGAAGCCGAGTTCCGGCTCCACCTTCTCCACCAGGACGCGGCTGAATAGGTCCGCCCAGATATCGTCTTCGGCCACGCGCAACCCGACGTCCCGCATGGCGGATGCCAGGGCCTGCCGGTCCGTCGAGCCGTCGGGATTGATCGTCGCGAGGAGATCGATGCCGGCATGACGCCGGAAGGCATCGGCCACCGTCAGCCGCTCCGGAGCCAGCGCCGGATCGCAGGTCGCGCCGCGATAGGCGAGCATGGACACGCCCGCCACCGTGGCGGCAAGCGCCAGCATCGCAGCGCAATCGCTCATCAGCACCTCATAGGCCTCGCCCGCCCGATACCATTCCAGCATGGTGAATTCCGGGTGGTGCAGCGGCCCGCGCTCGCGATTGCGGTAGACATGGGCAAAGCAGGCAATGCGCTTTTCGCCGGCCGCCAGCAGCTTCTTGCAGGCGAATTCCGGCGAGGTGTGCAGGTAGAGCGGCGTCTCGGCGCCCGAATGGCCGATGGCGGCAGTCCGGAAAGCGTGCAGATGCGCCTCGTTGCCGGGCGAAACCTGCAGCGTCGCCGTATCCACCTCGATGAAATCGCGCTCGGCAAACCAGCCCCTCAGCGCCGCCTGGATGCGGCCGCGCGCAAGCAGGAACGGCCGGCGGTCGGCATGGACGTCGGGTGTCCACCAGGGCGAGGGCTTCGGGTTTGCGGCGCTCATATGACAGGTTTCTTCGGCCATGCCGGCGGACAGACTGGTCTTTTGCCGGAATATAGGATAGTTGCGGCCCCGAAAACACTTTTTCAGCGTTCGGGGAAGGCGTCTCTAGGCGGTCCTCTACGACGCGATCCATTCAGTTACAAGGAAGACTTATGGTAAAGATCATCGCCTCTTCCGTCCGCAAGGGCAATGTTCTCGAAGTCGACGGCAAGCTCTATGTCGTGCTGACGGCGCAGAACTTCCATCCGGGCAAGGGCACGCCGGTCACGCAGGTCGACATGCGCCGCATCTCCGACGGCGTGAAGGTCTCCGAACGCTACCGCACGACCGAGCAGGTCGAGCGCGCCTTTGTCGAGGACCGCGAGCACAACTTCCTCTACGAGGACGGCGACGGCTTCCACTTCATGAACCCGGAGAGCTACGACCAGCTCACCATGTCGGTGGAAGACATCGGCGACCTGAAGGCCTACCTCCAGGAAGGCATGATGGTCATCCTGTCGGTGCATGAAGGCGTCGCCATCGCGATCGACCTGCCGCGCCACGTCACCCTCGAGATTATGGAGACCGAGCCGGTCGTCAAGGGCCAGACGGCTTCCTCCTCCTACAAGCCGGCGATCCTGTCGAACGGCGTGCGCACGCTGGTGCCGCCGCACATCACGGCCGGCACGCGCGTCGTCATCGCGACGGAAGACGGTTCCTACGTGGAACGCGCCAAGGACTGATCGGTATCCCAGCGATGCCAGCGAGCCGCCCGCCGGAAACGGCGAGGCGGCTTTTCTTCTTCCAACTTCCGGGAAATCCGTTAAGACCAAAGCCCGGCTTATCCAACCAGGACGGGAATCCCGCATGACCAAATTCGACGTGCTGACGGTCGGCAACGCGATCGTCGACATTATCGCGCGCTGCGACGAGAACTTCATCACCGACAACGGCATCATCAAGGGTGCGATGAACCTCATCGATGCAGAGCGGGCGGAACTGCTCTATTCCCGCATGGGCCCTGCCCTCGAAGCCTCCGGCGGCAGCGCCGGCAACACCGCCTCGGGCGTCGCAAGCTTCGGCGCCCGCGCCGCCTATTTCGGCAAGGTCGCGAACGACCAGCTCGGCGAGATCTTCATTCACGACATCCGCGCCCAGGGCGTGCATTTCGAAACGAAACCGCTTGCCGGCACGCCGCCAACCGCCCGCTCGATGATCTTCGTCACGCCGGATGGCGAGCGCTCGATGAACACCTATCTCGGCGCCTGCGTGGAGCTCGGGCCGGAAGACGTCGAGGAAAACGTCGTTGCCGAGGCCAAGGTCACCTATTTCGAGGGTTATCTGTGGGATCCGCCGCGCGCCAAGGATGCGATCCGCGAATGCGCCCGCATCGCCCATGCCCATGGCCGCGAGATGTCGATGACGCTTTCCGACAGTTTTTGCGTGCACCGCTATCGCGGCGAATTCCTCGACCTGATGCGCTCGGGCACCATCGACATCGTCTTCGCCAACAAGGCCGAGGCGCTGGCGCTCTACGAAACCGAGGATTTCGAGGAAGCCTTGACCCGCATTTCGCAGGATTGCCGGCTTGCCGCCGTGACGATGAGCGAGGAAGGGTCCGTCATCCTGACGAAGGGCGAGCGCACCAAGGTGGAGGCGATCAGCATTCCGCGCGTCGTCGATACGACGGGGGCGGGCGATCTCTATGCCGCCGGGTTCCTCTACGGCTACACGGCCGGACGCTCGCTTGCCGATTGCGGCCGGCTCGGCAGCCTTGCCGCCGGCCTCGTGATCCAGCAGGTCGGACCCCGCCCGCTGCTGTCGCTGGCGGAGGAAGCCGCGAAAGCCGGCCTTATTTGAAGGCCTCGCCCGGATAGGCGCCCCAGATCTCGTTCTGCGACACCCAGCCCGCCGTGCCGTCCACTTCGGCACGGCACCAGTCGCCGTTGCATTCGCCGACCTTGATGACGACGCCGGGCTGGATCTTGGCGATGAGCGTCGCGTTCGCCAGCGCCTCGCGGCGCATATTGACATAGATGTCTTCACCCTTGCCGCGCATCCACGGCGCGGCCACGGCGGTACGCTCGCCCGACAGCAGCGCCTGGTTGACCCAGCCCTCCGTGCCGTCCGCATCGCGGATGCGCCGCCAGTTGTCATATTCCTGGATGATTTCGACCGGCACGCCGGACTTCATGTAGCGCCACGCAACGGCATAGTCGACGCTCGGGCCGACACGCAGGTTGACGCTCTTCGCCTTGAGGCTGACGAAGCGCGGCAGCGGCAGGCCGCTTGGGCCCTTGGCCGCCTGGGCATGGGCAAAATCCGGGCCCACGACGGAAACAAGGATGCCCGCAAGGGCGGCAAGACTGAAACGGACGATAAGGTTACGCATGGAAAACCCGCACAAACTGGAAAGGACATCGGGCTGCCGTGCCGGTACGCGATGGCAAATCGCGCGGACCACCCTATGAGCGGATTGTCTTCGCGACCGGGTCTGGTAGAAAATGCCCCTGATGAAGCAATCCTTGCCCAACTTGGTTAAGGACCCGTCAACAGGACGCCGGAACATCCCATGACGCAGAAGAAAAAACCGAAGGTCTACATCACCCGCCGCCTGCCAGAGGTGGTGGAGACCCGGATGCGCGAACTGTTCGACGCCGAACTCAACATCGACGACGTACCGCGCACCCAGCCCGAACTCGTCGCCGCCGTGAAGAGCGCAGACGTATTGGTGCCGACGCTGACCGACCGGATCGACGCCGCGCTGATCGAGCAGGCCGGACCGCAGCTGAAGCTGATCGCCTGTTTTTCCAACGGCGTCGACAATGTGGACGTGGAAGCAGCGGCCAAGCGCGGCATCACCGTCACCAACACACCGAACGTCCTGACGGAAGATACGGCCGACATGACGATGGCGCTGATCCTTGCCGCGCCGCGCCGTCTTGCCGAGGGCGCACGCATCCTGACGGACCGCAAGGGCGAATGGGCCGGCTGGTCGCCGACCTGGATGCTCGGCCGGCGCATCTGGGGCAAGCGCCTCGGCATCGTCGGCATGGGCCGCATCGGCACAGCCGTCGCCAAGCGCGCCAAGGCCTTCGGCCTCTCCATCCACTACCACAACCGCAACCGCGTGCATCCGGAGACGGAGGATGCGCTGGAAGCAACCTACTGGGACAGCCTCGACCAGATGCTCGCCCGTGTCGATATCGTCTCGGTAAACTGCCCCTCGACGCCCGCCACCTATCACCTGCTCTCGGCCCGCCGGCTCGAGCTGATGCAGCCGACCAGCTACATCGTCAATACGGCGCGCGGCGGCATCGTTGACGAGACGGCGCTGATCAAGTGCCTGCGGGAGGGCAAGATCGCCGGCGCCGGGCTCGACGTCTTCGAGAACGAACCGGCGGTCAACCCGAAGCTTCTGAAGCTTGCTTCCGAAGGCAAGGTCGTGCTGCTGCCGCATATGAGTTCGGCGACCATCGAGGGCCGCATCGACATGGGCGAGAAGGTGGTGATCAACATCCGCACCTTCTTCGACGGCCATCGTCCGCCGGACCGCGTGCTGCCGGGCCGGGTCTAAGCCTTCCGGCGCTTGTACTTCAGCGTCTCGAAGCGCGCGGCCAATCCGTCATAGAGCAGCAGCCGGCCGACCAGCGGGTCGCCGGCCCCTGTGACCAGCTTGATCACCTCCATCGCCATCAGCGTGCCGATGACGCCCGTCAGCGCGCCGACAATGCCGGCCTCCGCGCAGGCCGGCACGACGCCCGGCGGCGGGGCTGCCGGAAACAGATCGCGGTAGCCGGGATTGAGTGTCCCGTCGGGACATGTCTCATAGGGTTTCAGCACCGTCAGTGAGCCATCGAACCGGCCGACAGCGCCGGAGACGAGCGGGATGCCCGCGGCTTCCGCGGCATCGGCCGAAGCGTAGCGCGTATCGAAATTGTCCGACCCGTCGACCAAAAGATCGTAGCCCGCAAGCAGGCGCGCTGCGGTTTGCGGCGTCAGCCGCTCGGCAATGCCGGTAAAGCGCACATGCGGATTGAGCCGCCCGACGGCGGCTTCCGCGCTGGCTATCTTGGCCATGCCGATGCCGGCCGTATCGTGGATCACCTGGCGCTGGAGATTGGAGAGCGAGACCGTATCGTCGTCGAGAACGCCGATATGGCCGATGCCGGCGGCGGCGAGATACTGGATGGCCGGCGCGCCAAGGCCGCCCGCGCCGACGATCAGCACATTCGCCTGCTTCAGTTTCTGCTGGCCGGCCCCACCGATTTCGGCAAGCACGATATGGCGGCGGTAACGGTCGATTTCGGCAGGGCTGAGGGGATCGGTCATGTCACGATGCCTCCGTTCGAGACGGTGAGAAACTGCGCGCGTTCGCCGAGGGCGTCGAACATCGCCTGGTCGGTGCCGGTCATGAAGGCCTGGCCACCCAGCGCATCGACGCGGTCGAACAGCGCGGCGCGACGGCCTTCGTCGAGATGGGCCGCAATCTCGTCGAGCAGCAGCACCGGCGCGTGGCCGGTCATGCCGCCGACGAGGCCGGCATGGGCCAGGATGAGACCGACAAGCAGCGCCTTCTGCTCGCCCGTCGAGCAGCGCTCGGCCTCCATATCCTTCTCGCGGTGGCGGATGACGAGGTCGGCGCGGTGCGGCCCGTCCAGCGTGCGGCCGGCGGCCGCGTCACGGTAGCGCCCGTCCCGCAACATGCCGAGATAGATCTCCTCGATCTCGTAGGCGGGACGCTGCCATTCGTCGTCGAGGAAGCCGGAGAGCCGCATGGTGGCGGAGGGGAACGGCCCGTCGTCGCGCGCCGCCTCGACAAGGCCGGAGAGCAGGCCGACAAGTTCGTGGCGGGCATGGGCCATGGCGATGCCAAGCTCGGCCATCTGCTTTTCCAGCGCCGTCAGCCAGACAGGATCGGCCCGGGCTTCGGAGAGCAGCCGGTTGCGGCCGCGCATCGCCTTCTCGAAATCCGTCGCGCGGCGGCCGTGCTCGGGATCGAGCGACAACACGAGCCTGTCGAGGAAACGGCGGCGGTCGGCCGAGGGGCCGGTGAAAAGCCCGTCCATGGAGGGAGTGAGCCAGAGGACGCGCAGGTGATCGAGCAGTTCATCGACGGTGCGGGCCGGCGTGCCGTTGATCCTGAGCTTTCGCGCCTGCCCCTCGTCACCGCCTTCCGTGCCGGTGCCGATATCGACCTCGTCCAACATGCCCTCGACGGTGGCGAAGACGGAAAAGCCGCCTTCGCTGCCGGCACGCGGCACATCGCCATAGGCGGCGCGGCGCAGGCCCCGGCCGGGCGAGAGGAAGGACACGGCTTCCATGAGATTGGTCTTGCCCGCCCCGTTCTGTCCCGTCAGCACGACATGCCGGCCGTCGAGCGGCAGCGACAGGCCCGCATAGTTGCGGAAATCCGTGAGCTTGAGGCGGGAAAGGAAAACCTTGTGCGGCATGGGCTGAGAGCTAGAGCATTTTGGCGCCAAGGGGAATCACCTGTCGGCGCATTAATCGGGCAACAACGGAAAGATGGGGTGCCATCCCTCTCCGGCCAAGTCCAGTGCCGGGGCATGTCGACGTGAGCGCGGTTGCCTGCATGGACGGGAAGGGCTAATCCACAGGTCCCGCCGTGCATTGCATCCTCCCCTCCCAGTCAGCAGGTCTTTGCCTTGTCCTCTTCCCCTCGTCCCCTCTTCGACCGCAGCTTTTCCGCCTTCCTCTTCGACATGGATGGCACGATCATCAATTCCATTCCGGCCACCGAGCGGGTCTGGAGCCGTTGGGCGCTGAAACACGGGCTCGACGTCGCGACCTTCCTGCCGACCATGCATGGCCAGCGCGGCATCGACACGATCGGCCGTCTCGGCCTGCCGGGCGTCGATCCGGTCGCCGAGGCGAAGGAAGTGGAGCGGGGCGAACTGGAGGATGTCGACGGTGTCGTTCCGATTGCCGGCGCCATCGCGTTTCTTTCCTCGCTGCCGGCGGATCGCTGGGGCATCGTGACCTCGGCGCCGGTGGCGCTTGCGCAACGCCGCCTTGCCGCCGCCGGCATGCCGCTGCCGGGCGTCATCGTGACGGCGGACGACGTGACCAGGGGCAAGCCCGCCCCGGACGGCTATCGTCTGGGTGCAGAGCGTCTCGGCTTCGATCCGGCCGATTGCCTTGTCTTCGAGGACGTGCCGGCGGGCATCCTTGCCGGCGAAGGTGCAGGCGCGCAGGTGGTCGTGATCACGGCCACCCACCATCACCCGATCGAGACCAGCCATCCGACGCTGACGAGCTATGAGGGTGTCGCGACGCAAGTGGATGCCGACGGCAAGCTGCGGCTCGTGCGCATCGCAGGCGAAGCCAACCAGCGATAAAGCGCCGGTTTTCAAGCAGTCCGGCGGGGCGTTGCCGCCCCGCTCCGGTTATTGTCAGGCGCGCAGCGTGCCGCCCGTGGTCTTCACGACATTGCCGACGATCTTGGCGGTCAGCGCCTCGAAATCCTCGTCGGTCAGCGTCTTGTCGGTCGGCTGGATGACGACTTCGATGGCGACAGACTTCCTGTCTTCGCCGAGCGAAGCGCCCTCGAACACGTCGAAGACGTTGACGGCGGTGATCAGCTTGCGGTCGGCGCTGGTCGCCGCGCGCACGATGGCGCCGGCATCCACCGTCTTGTCGACCACGAAGGCGAAGTCGCGCTTCACCGCCTGGAACGGCGAAAGGTCGAGCGCCGGCTTGGTGCGGGTCGCCTTCTTCTTCGGCTCGGGCATGGCATCGACATAGATCTCGAAGCCGCAAAGAGCGCCGGAAACATCGAGCGCGCCGAGCGCCTTGGGATGGAACTCGCCGAAATAGCCCAGAACGACCTTCGGGCCCATCTTGATCGTGCCGGAGCGCCCCGGATGGTACCAGCCAGGTGCGCCGGGTTCGATCTGCACATTGCCCATCGGCAGGCCGCAGGCCTCGATCACGGCAAGCGCATCGGCTTTCGCATCATAGATGTCGACCGGCTTGCCGCCACCCTTGGCGGTATTCGACCACAGACGGCCGGAGCCCGCCAGCGAGGCGGTGCCACGGCGCACGCCGCCGGCAACCCGGCGCTGGCCTTCCGGCCTGTCATTCTCGTAGGTGCCGGAAACCTCGAAGATCGCGACATCCCCATAGCCCTTGTCGGCATTGCGCTGGGCGGCCGCCAGAAGGCCCGGCAGCAGCGAGGGTCGCATGTCGGACATGTCCGATGCAATCGGGTTGGACAGCGCCAGCGACGGCGCGCCGCCGCCGAACAGTTCGGCATGGGCCTTGGGGATGAAGGACCAGGTGACGGCCTCCATCATGCCGCGCGCCGCAAGCGCCCGCTTGGCGAGCCTCGAACGGATCTGCAGCGTCGTCAGGATGCGTCCGTTCACCGCGCCATGGCTATCGAGCGGCGCAGGGCGGATATTGTCGACGCCGTGGATGCGCATGACCTCTTCCACGAGGTCCGCCTTGCCATCGACATCGGGACGCCAGGAGGGAACCGCAACCGAGACGCGCTCGCCCGAGCCCGTGACCGTGAAGCCGAGGCGGGTGAGGATATCGACGCTCTCCTCGCGGGAGACCTCGAGGCCCGTCAGGCGCTTGACGTCCGAGAACGGGAAATCGACGTTCTTCGCCTCATAACCCTTGTAGCCGACGACATCGGTCTTCGCCGGCATGCCGCCGCACAGTTCCAGCACCAGCTCGGTGGCGCGCTCGAGGCCCGGCACCATGTATTCCGGATCGACGCCGCGCTCGAAGCGATAGCGTGCATCGGTGATGATGCCGTGCGAGCGGCCGGACTTGGCGATGTTCATCGGGTCCCAGAGCGCCGATTCGATCAGCACGTCGACCGTGTTCTCGTCACAGCCCGAATGCTCGCCGCCCATGATGCCGCCGATGGATTCGATGCCATTGTCGTCGGCAATGACGACGTTGCCGGGGTTCAGCGTATATTCGCGCGTATCGAGCGCCAGAACCTTCTCGCCTTCCGCCGCGCGGCGAACGACGAGATTGCCCTTTACCTTGGCCGCATCGAAGACGTGCAGCGGGCGGCCCTGGTCGAAGGTCATGTAGTTGGTGATGTCGACGAGCGCGTTGATCGGGCGAAGGCCGATGGCCAGCAACCGCTGCTGCATCCAGCGCGGGCTCGGGCCGTTCTTGACGCCGCGCACGAGGCGGAGCGCAAAACCGGGGCACAGATGCTCGTCACCGCCAAGCTCCAGCTTCACCTTGACCGGCGTCTCGCCTTCCACCGCGAAGGACGGAGCCTTCGGGGTCTTGAGCGTGCCGAGGCCGGAGGCGGCAAGATCGCGGGCAATGCCGTAGATGCTGGTGCAGTCCGGGCGGTTCGGCGTCAGGTTGATCTCGATGACCGGATCGTCGAGGCCGGCATAGGCGGCATAGCTCGTGCCGACCGGCGCATCGGCCGGAAGGTCGATGATGCCGTCATGGTTGTCGGAGAGTTCCAGTTCCTTCTCCGAGCACATCATGCCGCGGCTCTCGACGCCGCGGATGGTGCCGACGGCGAGCGTCACGTCGATGCCGGGCACATAGGTGCCGGGCGCGGCAAACGCGCCCACGAGGCCCGTACGGGCATTCGGCGCGCCGCAGACGACCTGGATCGGGTCGCCCTTGCCGGTGTCGACCATCAGCACGCGCAGCTTGTCGGCGTTCGGATGCTGTTCGGCGGAAACTACTTTGGCGATGACGAAGGGCCGGAAGGCCGCCTTGTCGTCGACTTCCTCCACTTCGAGGCCGATCGCCGTCAGCTTCGTGCAGATCTCCTCGAGCGTGGCGTCGGTGTCGAGATGGTCCTTCAGCCAGGAGAGCGTGAATTTCATGTTGTTTCTCCTTGGTGCCGGTTACGCGCTGAGGCCGCCGAACAGGGTCGGCATGTCGAGCGGGCGGAAGCCGTAGTGGCTCAGCCAGCGGACGTCGGCGTTGAAGAAGTCGCGCAGGTCCGGCATGCCGTATTTCAGCATGGCGATGCGATCGAGGCCCATGCCCCAGGCAAAGCCCTGATATTCGTCCGGGTCGAGCCCGCCGGCGCGCAGCACGTTCGGATGAACCATGCCGCAGCCGAGGATTTCCATCCAGTCCGTGCCTTCGCCGAACTTGACGATCGGGCCGGACGAGCGGTCGCACTGGATGTCGACCTCGAAGGACGGCTCGGTGAACGGGAAGAAGGACGGGCGGAAGCGCATGGTGACGCTGTCGACCTCGAAAAAGGTCTTGCAGAATTCCTCCAGCACCCAGCGCATGTTGGCGACATTGGCGGTCTTGTCGACCACGAGGCCTTCCACCTGATGGAACATCGGCGAGTGGGTCGCGTCCGAGTCCTGCCGGTAGGTCTTGCCGGGAATGATGATGCGGATCGGCGGCTTCTGTGCCTCCATCGTGCGGATTTGCACCGGCGAGGTGTGCGTGCGCAGCACCTTACGCTCGCCGTTCTCGTCCGCGGGGAAGAAGAACGTGTCGTGCATCTCGCGGGCCGGGTGGCCCTCGGGGAAGTTCAGCGCCGTGAAGTTATAGTAGTCCGTCTCGATATCCGGACCTTCGGCGATGGAAAAACCCATATCGGCGAAGATGGCGGTGATCTCGTCGACGATCTGGCTGATCGGATGGATGCGGCCGCGCTCGGCCGGTGAGGAGCGGACCGGCAGGCTGACATCCACCGTCTCGGCCTTCAGACGGGCCTCGATGGCGGCATCGCGCAGCGCCGTCTTGCGCTCGGCAATCGCGTCCGTCACACGGGTCTTCAGCGCGTTGATCGCCGCTCCGCGCGTCTGGCGCTCTTCCGGCGACATGGCGCCGAGCGTCTTGAGAAGTTCGGAGACGGAGCCCTTCTTGCCAAGCGCGCCGACGCGCACGGCTTCGATCGTCGCCTCGTCGGAGGCCGCGGCTACGTCGGAAAGGAGCCCAAGTTCCAGTGTGTCGAGTTCAGTCATCTTTACCTGCTTTGCTTGCGTCGGCCGGGCGGGGAGGCAGAAGAACCTCGGACAGATAGCCGGTTGCGGCGAGGAAGCGCCGCAGATCACTACCCATGTGCACGCGCCCGATCAATCGGGTTGGCGACAAAAACTTGCCGAGGAACTGTAGCATCCGGGCCAGTTCCGCCTCGGCGGCGGCAGGCGCGCGCGCGCGCCAGGCGGCGTAGGCCTTGCCGGCCGTCGCCTCGCCAAGAAGGGCGCGGTCGGTGAGCTGCAGGAAGAGCAGCCAGACGTCGCGCGCCTGGGCAACGGCCAGCGGCATCGCCGCATCCGGCTCCTCCTCGAAATCCATGAAGCCGATACGCTCGCCGGCCACGAAGAAATCGCGCGGGTGCGGGCGGCCGTGGCAGAGTCCCTCGCCATGAAGCGCGCCGAGATCGGCGGCGCAGGCAACGAGAAGCGCATCATGGGCAGTGGGATCGGTGTTCCGCAGCACGTCGAGGCGGGCCGTCACGGTCGGCGCGACATCGGAAAGCACAAGCGCGCTGCCGGAGGAATAGAGCACCTGCGGCACCGGCACGCCCCTGCCCGCAAACGCGGTGATGCGGCGGATTTCCCGCGCGACCATGCCGCGGCTGTCGAGATAGGGGGAAGGGCGAAGGAACGGCTGGCCGAACAGGCAGGCAAGCGCTGTCTGCGCCTTCGTCCAGACCGGCGGGCGCTCGGTGCCGTAGCGCTTGATCCAGACGGCGCCGAAGGACAGGTCCAGCCGCTCGATGCGGCGCGTCTCCCGGGTCAGCGCGGCAAGCAGCGTCTCGATGTCCGTATCGGTCATCTGCGGGATCGCGTTGAGCTCGAAAACCCTGCCGTCCATAGCCAAATCCTGAATTAAAACAAAACCCGCACCGGTTCCCCGGCGCGGGTTTCACAACAAAACGAAAGATGGTTGTGAGCGCCGGTTAGTTAACGGCGGCCTCAAACTCATTGTTCGTGCCGGCTTCCTTGAGGTATTCCAGAGCCTTCTTGGAGGCAGCGACGAGCGCGCCGAAAGCTTCGGTCTCATGGATCGCCATGTCGGACAGCACCTTGCGGTCGACTTCGATGCCAGCCTTGTTCAGGCCGTCGATGAAGCGGCCGTAGGTCAGGCCGTGCTCGCGGACGGCAGCGTTGATGCGCTGGATCCAGAGCGCGCGGAAGTTGCGCTTATTGACCTTGCGGTCGCGGTAGGCGAACTGCTTCGAACGATCAACCGCTGCCTTGGCGGCGCGGATGGTGTTCTTGCGGCGGCCGTAGAAACCCTTGGCTGCCTTGAGTGTCTTCTTGTGCTTGGCGTGGGACGTAACGCCGCGTTTTACACGTGCCATGTCATGATCTCCTTAACGTATCAAATTGCTCGAGAAGTCTCAGAGACCGTTCGGCAGGTAGTTCTTGATGACCTTCTTGCCATCGGGCTCGGCCAGCACCATGGTGCCGCGCGCGTCGCGAATGAACTTGTTGGTACGCTTGATCATGCCGTGGCGCTTGCCGGCAGCGGCAGCGACGACTTTGCCGGTCGCGGTGATTTTGAACCGCTTCTTGGCAGACGATTTCGTCTTCATCTTGGGCATTTTGCTACTCCATTCTTCTTGAATTCGAGCCGCGTGACGATGCACGGCTCCAGCGTAGAGAACGGCCACGGCATGCCCTGCCGGACCGTTCGGACGGCGGCTTGTAACTGAACTGTCCCCGATGCGCAACCGGAATCCTCGAAACATCGCTTTCCGGGCGGCAGAAAAGGAAAAGCCGCCCCGAAAGGCGGCTTTGATCCGTTCGGCAGGAAGGCGCCGGAGACGGGCTCACTTCGGAGCGAGCACCATCATCATCTGGCGACCTTCGAGCTTCGGCTCGGCTTCCACCTTGGCGATGGAGAGCGTGTCTTCCTTGACCTGCATCAGAAGCTTCATGCCGAGTTCCTGGTGGGCCATTTCACGACCACGGAACTTCAGCGTCACCTTGACCTTGTCGCCGTCGTCGAAGAAGCGGAGCATCGCCTTCATCTTCACCTCATAGTCATGGGTGTCGATGTTCGGGCGCATCTTGACTTCCTTGATCTCGACGACCTTCTGCTTCTTGCGCGCTTCGGCCGCCTTCTTCTGGTTGGCGTATTTCAGCCTTCCAAGGTCAAGAATCTTGCAGACGGGGGGTTCGGAGTTCGGCGAAATCTCCACGAGATCGAGGCCGGCTTCTTCAGCCATGCGGAGCGCCTGATCGGTGGGAACTGTGCCGTGGTTGTTACCGTCGGCGTCGATAAGCTGGACGCGGGGCGTCCGGATTTCCTTGTTGGAACGCGGGCCGTCTTTGACGGGGGCTTCCGCTTTGAAGGGTCTGCGAATGGTCGTGTTCTCCTCGAACTGTTTCGACTGGTATGAATCAGTGCGTCGATCAAGCCGTTTTTGCCCGCCTTGCAGCGTTTATCGGCAATGTTTGATCGCGCTTGCGAAGTCAATAGCACGCCGCTCGGAAAAAATCACCACCTGTCCTTGCGCGTGCGAATCTGGTCTAGCTCTCGGCCAAAGGCAGGCGGCCGGGTGGTTTTCCGGGCCCGAAGTGCGCGAAGGAGATAGGTATGACGGCAACGAACGGCAACGGCAACGCGGTGGAATTCATCACGGTTGGCAATGACGGCGACGCGCGGCAGATCGCCGTCTGCCTCGAGCACCCCGCCACCGGCAATGCGCTGGCCCATCTCGTCTGGCTCGGCGGCTACCGCTCCGACATGACCGGCACGAAGGCGGTGGAACTGGCGGGGCTCGCCGCCCGTCTCGGCACCGGCTGCGTGCGTTTCGACTATTCCGGCCACGGCGCCTCCGGCGGCGCCTTCGTCGACGGCACGATCTCGCGCTGGCTGGAGGAATCGCTCGCGGTGATCGACCATGCCGCCACGGCCCTTGGCACCCGCCGCGTCGTGCTGGTCGGCTCGTCGATGGGCGGCTGGATCGCGCTGCGTGCCGTCGCGGAGCTTGCCGGGCGTCAGGGCATCGAGATCGCCGGCCTTGTGCTCATCGCCCCCGCGCCGGATTTCACCAGCGAGCTGATCGAGCCGAACCTGACGGATGCCGAGCGCACGGCGCTTGCCGAGCGCGGCCAGTTCGAGGAGCCGACCCCCTACGGCCCCGATCCGAACATCTACACGCTCAAGCTCATCGAGGACGGCCGCAAGAACCGCGTGCTTGCCGGCGTCATCGAGACAGGCTGCCCCGTGCATATCCTTCAGGGCATGGCCGACCCCGACGTGCCCTATGCCCATGCGGTGCGCCTGATGGAGCACCTTTCCGGCGACGACGTGGTGCTGACGATGATCCGCGACGGCGATCACCGCCTGTCGCGCCCGCAGGACATTGCCAAGATCCTCGAGGCGACGGAGATTTTCGCCCGCGGGCAATGACGCCGGCAGCATTGAGAATGCGTGCGCCGGTCCGGCGCATTTTAACCATATTACCGCATCGCCAATTCTGATGATTGACGTGAGGCCCTTCTGACCGTTAACTCTTTATTAACGATTAGGGGACGTTTCATGGCACGAATGATTGGTGCGAAGGCTGGGGCAGCAGCGGTTCTCGCTCTCCTTGTTTCTTCTTCCTCGGCTTTCACGGCTTCGGCCTCGGCGTCTTCGATGAAGACAGGCGGCGTCACCTCGCAGCCGATCGGCCATTACGAATTCTGCCAGACCCACAAATCCGAATGTCGCGCCGGCGTGCGCAACCAGGCCCCCGCCAAGGTGACGGAATTCGGCTGGTCGGTGGTTCGCCAGATCAATGCCAGCGTCAACCGCAACGTCACCCCGATGACGGACAAGGAACTGCACGGCAAGGACGAATACTGGTCCTATCCGGACGGCGCGGGCGATTGCGAGGACTTCGTTCTCCTCAAGCGCAAGAAGCTGATCCAGAAGGGTTTTGCCGCCGGCGATCTGCTGATCACCGTCGTGCGCAAGCCGGATGGCGAAGGTCACGCCGTGCTGACGCTGCGCACCACCGAGGGCGACTACGTCCTCGACAACCTCAACAACGAAGTGAAGCTCTGGAAGCAGACGCCCTATCGCTACCTCAAGCGCCAGGCTTCTTTCCACGCCGGCCGCTGGGTCTCGATCGAGAACGGCGAGGCCGTCATGGTATCGTCGGTCGGCCAGTAAGCAGGCTTTGAACGGCCGCGGTTCGTTCTGCGGCCTGCGGGCACCAACAGTAAAGCCGGGATCTTTCGATCCCGGCTTTGTTGTTTTGCCAATGGCGCTTCGGCTGCTCAGGCAGCCGGCTGCCGCGTCTTGCGCAGATATGGCAGGACCGTATCGAAGGAGCCGAAGCGGGCGATGGCATCTTCGTTCGAGACTGCGGCGGTGATGATCACATCGTCGCCCTGCTGCCAGTTCGCCGGCGTTGCCACCTGGTGCTTGCTGGTGAGCTGGATCGAGTCGATTGCACGCAGGATTTCCGCAAAATTACGGCCGGTCGTCATCGGATAGGTGAGGATCAGCTTGATCTTCTTATCCGGGCCGATGACGAAGACCGACCGCACGGTGGCGTTGTCGGCCGGGGTGCGGCCCTCCGAGCTGTCGCCGGCGGCGGCCGGCAGCATGTCATAGAGCTTTGCGACCTTCAGGTCGTTGTCGCCGATCAGCGGATAATCGACGTCGAAGCCCGTGGCGGTGCGGATGTCGGCCTTCCACCTGGTGTGGCTGTCGACCGGATCGACCGAGATGCCGATGATCTTGACGCCGCGCTTGCGGAATTCGCCCTCTATGCCGGCCATGGCGCCGAGTTCCGTCGTGCAGACCGGGGTGAAATTCTTCGGGTGCGAGAAGAGGACGGCCCAGCCCTCGCCGATCCAGTCATGGAAGTGGATCGTGCCGGCGGTGGTTTCGGCCGTGAAGTCCGGAGCGATATCGTTGATACGCAGGCTCATTGTATCATCCTCTCTGTCGTGCAGGATCGCGGGCCAGACGCCCGCGAGAATAGGTCCGGGCGGTAGATAGACCTAAAAAACCACCTTGCCTATAGCGCGCGCGGCGGCTGGCGCGGCGGCAAAGAGCGCAACTTTGCGCCGATTCCACCCGCAGGAAGACGGCTTTCGGCAAGGGCGCGCCGGCGCGCCAAACCGTTCTCCAAAGGTGCCGCTGAGGGGAAAGACGATTTTATTTGATCGCCTAAGCAAATGCGGCCGTCAGTCGCCGATTTCGGCGCGCCCGCTGGTCAGATCGACGATCAGCTGGCCGATTTCCTCCGCCTTTTCGGCCGGCACGCGGAAGGACAGGCGGGCGCCGGTCTCGTGATAGGCCTCCCCATCCAGGACCAGACCGGCAACCGAGCCGAGCCGAGCCTTGACGAGGGCGAGATCGGAAAAACCGAGCGAGACGGTAAGCGCGATACGCTCGACATGTTCCGTTTTTTCGGCAGCGCGCAGACACAGCGCCGCCGTTCCGCCATAGGCGCGCATCAGCCCGCCGCTGCCGAGCAGGATGCCGCCGAACCAGCGCGTGACGACGACCAGCGTGCGATCGAGCGCCTGGCCGTCGATGGCCTGCAGGATCGGCTTTCCCGCCGTGCCGCTCGGCTCGCCGTCGTCGCTGAAGCGATAGGCCTGGCCGATGCGCCAGGCCCAGCAATTGTGGTTCGCGGAAACCTCGGACACCGCCGCCAGCCGGGCCTTTGCCTCCGCTTCGCTATCGACCGGGCAGGCGATCGCGCGGAACCGACTCTTGCGGATCTCCTGCTCGAAATGTTCGGTGCGGTCCAGCGTGTACAAGGCGCGTCTCTGCGGCGGTTTCCGGGTTACTCGAACCCGTTTCGTAGCCTTTCGGTGGCCCGCGCTTCAAGCGGCGAATAGAGCACCAAATCTATAGATTATTGCCATTGCCGCGATTTTGCCGTAATAATGAACGGACCGTAACAACGACGGAGACGATTGCATGATGTATCTCGGAGGCGTAACGCTCGGCTACTTCAACCTCTACCCGGTCGGGTTTCAGCCAAAGACCGACGACGCGGGCCGCGAGGAAGCGCAGTGCCCGGCAACGGAAGACAGGCTCCCGCTCGAAGGCAGCCGGCTCTCTTCCTCCCGCCGCCCGGTGCACTGGCCGCTGCACGTTTTCTTCTGACGCGACGTCTGCTTCTACAGAAAATCATCGATGATTTCTTGCCGCCTGCCGGCATGGAACGACGGCCTCAGAACGAAATGACGGCCTCGATGCCGATGCCGCGGATCTCGCCGGCGGGTTTTGCTGCCGGGTCCGTGCCGGCCCGCGGCGCAAGGCGTATGGCCTTCACGCCACCCGGCGAAAGATGGAACCAGCTATCCGACGGCAGGAAACCCTCGACCTCGATCACGACGGACTGGGCGAAGCGATCCACCGACAGGTCCAGCACCCAGCCCTCCCCATCCTGACGAAGCCCTGCCGTCAAGGCGGCGGGCGCCATCGCCGACGACCGGCCGCGCGGAAAATGGAACGTCTCGGCAATCATCACCCCATCCGCATCGATGAGCCTGCCAACCGTGACGTCGTGCGAGGGCGGGCCGAAGCGGAAGGCATAGGTCGTGTCGAAGAACGCGCCGAACAGGTCCGTTGCCGGTAGCGTCAGTGCCGAGTGCGGGCCGAGCACGAGTTCCCGGCTGCCGGAAACCACCGGCTGGCGGCCATGGCGCAGGCAGGAAAGCTCCAGCGCGACATGACGCTCGTCCGCGCCGTCATTGATGACATGCACCTCGAGCCCGTTCGTGCCCTCGTCAGCGAACATGACCTGCACCGACCGGAACGCCCGGCGCAGTGCGTGCCAGGCGGATTTCGGCAGGCCGGTCGCATCGACCACGCCCCAGCCGGCACCTGGCAAGAGATCCTGAAAGGTCCAGACCAGCGCGCCGTTGCAGGTCGATTGCGCACGACGCCATTCGGCAAAGGTCGCCTCCATCACCTCGCCGACGACGGCGCGGGACAGATCGAGGTAGCGAGCGGGGTTCTCGCGGCGCAGGCGCGCCGGGTCCTCGTCGTAGAGCAGGCCGAGATAATGGTCGCGCACATCCTCGAAATCCCAGGAGGCGCTGCGGTCGCGCGGCACACGCGCCTTCCAGCGCGGATCGTGCACGGCCGGCACCGGCAGATGCGCATCGAGGGTCTGCTGCTCCGGCACATTGGCGAAGGCGAGGCTTTCGGCAGCAAAGCGCACCTCGGCGCGGCGCGCATCCTCCAGCGGCCGGCAATAGGCGCCGACGCCGTAATAGTGCGTCACGCCCGCATTGGGAGCAAAGGGCATCGCGCCGCCGCTCGGCGAATTCTCGACATAGGGCACGTCCGGCCGGTGCGCGGCAGCAAGCGCCGGCAGGATCTCGCGGGTGAGCCGGCCGGCCCAGGCGCTCTGCGGCAGGCCGAGCATAGCCGCCTGCTGGTCGACTTCGCTGCCGCCGCACAGGATCGCGAGCGATGGAAAAGCGGCGGTCGCATCGAGAAACTGGGCGATTTCCCTGCGCACATTCTCCACGAAGGCAGCATCATTAGCCGGGTAATCGAAATTGGCGAACTGGAAATCCTGCCAGACCATCAAGCCCAGCTCATCGCAAAGCGAGAAGAACTCCGGCGTCTCGTAGGTCATGGTGCCGCCGATGCGCAGCATGTTCATGTTGGCGTCCGCCGCCAGCTTCAGCAGCGGCTCGTACCGCGCGCGCTCGCCCGGCAGGTCGACGATGTCGGCACTGGTCCAGACAGCGCCGCGGCAGAAGATTTCGGTGCCATTGACCCGCAGCGCAAAATCCCGGCCATCCGCACCGCGATCGATCTCGATGCGGCGGAAGCCGGTGCGGCCGACGGGATGGCGCTTGCCGTCCACGACGATCTGGACCTTGTGCAGCACGGGCCTGCCATGCGTTCGCGGCCACCACGCATCGACCTTCGGGATGGCGAGGGCAGCGACGAAATTGCCGTCTTCAACGGGCGTGGCTTCGGCCGAAAGGCCGGCGCATTCGACGGCGATGGATGCCGCGCCGTCAAGCCGGAAGCGAATGTCGAGACGGCCGGTGCCATCGCGGTCGAGTGTCGCCGAGAGCCTGATGTCGCCGGGAAGCGCCGGAACCGCCCGCGAAAGCCGGACGGGCCGCCAGGGGCCGGCGGCATGGATTTCGGGGCACCAGCCCGGCATGCGGCCGAGCAGCGTGGTGCGCACGAGGCGCAGGCCCTGCGGCGTGATCATCTGCGGCCGCCAGCGGGCGCGCGGCCCGCGCTTTTCCAGATGCGGCTTCAGCGCCCGGAAGCAGAGGGCAAGACGGTCGCGGCCGGTCAGCGCGACCGGCAGGTCGTGGCGCACGAACATGCTGTCTGAAGACAGGAGAAGCGCGCCGTTCCACCAGATTTCGGCAATCGTTGCGAGTCCGTCGAAATGCAGCACGGCATCGCCCGGCGCCTCGTCCGAAAGATCAAGCACATACCAGGCGTCGAAATGGTCGAGCGGTTCGGGGGCCGTGCGGTCGAAGCGGCCGGCCCGCTCCAGCGCGCCGGCGACCGTGCCGGGCACCGGCGCATCGAGGAAATCGGAAAGGCTTTCCAGCGCTGCCGGATCAGCGGCAGCGCCGGCCGGTGTCAATGCCATGCGCCAGCCGGTGGAGAGCGCATTTCCAGTCTCGGACATTCGTCTTCCTCAGTCTATGCGGGCGGCGAGGTTCGCCATCAGCTTGTCCCAGGCCTCGACGGCCGGGTCGAGCGCGCTCGCCAGCGGATCGAACTTGCGGCGCGTCACGGCGCGGGCGAGCTGGAACTGCACGGACTTGGCGGTCTCGGAAATCCTGCGCGCGGCGTCGGCGGCGTCCGCAAGGCTTCCGTCCGGCGCGAGCCAGTCGAGATGGCTGCCGGCCAGCTCGAAATTGGCGCCGAGCTGGCGCAACGTGTTGAAGGCGTATTTGTGGAAGAAATCGAACGGTCGATCCGCCACCGCCTCCACCTGCTGCGGAAACACCTTTGCGAAGGCAGCCACCGGATTTTCCGCCGGACGCCGGCCGAAATGGAAGGAAAGCAGGCGCTTGGCTTCGCGGCGCAAATGCGCCTCGCCGGGCCTTTCGGCCGGGAATTTCGCAAATTCCGTATAGGGCAGGAAGGGAAGGTCGTCGGGGCCGTCGTTCAGATGGAACAGGCCGTCGAAATCCTCGCCTTCCAGCCGGAAGAAGCCGGCATTGTGGAAATAGTCGAGCCGCCGGTTCTCAACATCGAGCCGGTTGATCGCCACTGTCGTCTTGCCGTGTTCCCGGCCGTAGGCGACGCCGCGCGTGTCCGGCATGTAGAAACTGTCCATCTCGAGCAGGCAGAGGCGGCCGCGCGCGATCTGGGTCGCGACATGGCTCTCCACCCTGTCGAAAATGGCAAGTTCCGTGCCGCGGATGCCGTACAGGGCTTCGAGGTCTTCCAGCGGCACCTTGAAGAAGGTGAACTGGTCGCCCTCGAAATCCTGCATCAGCGAGAAGCCGAGCATTGCCTCCGGCGCGGTGCCGAAGGCATGCAGCACCTCGATCCACAGATCGACGTAGCAGTTGGTCTCCGGCCACATGCGCTCCGCATCGTGCAGCGCGTGCGGCCGGTAGGTCTCGGGGTCAAGCCCGGCGAAGACGGCAGTCATATCAGTCCTGGTATCCCAGCACCTTGCGGACATCCTCCGGCCAGGCGGCGATATCGAGGCCGTGGCGGGCGAACAGCGCAAGCGCGATGCGCTCCAGGCCGAAGCCGACGCAGGCGGTGTGCGCGACATCGCCATTCTCGAGGTTGAGGCCCCATTTCGCGCCGAAAGCGTCCTGATGGTAGTTGAAGCTCATGCAGGCCGTCGGCTTGGCGGCGGATGTGACCGGGATCAGCAGCTCGAACTTCAGGTTCTGGTCGCGCTGGTTGTTGGACATCATGCGGCCGGCGCGGCCGAAGAACGGGTCGTTCGCCACGTCCATCGTCACGTCGAGACCGACCTTGGCCATCATTTCGAGGCCGCGGTCCATCCAGGTCTGGCGGAACGTCGTCACGTGCTCTTCCGTACCCATGCAGACATATTCGCGCATGCGGAACAGCTGCTGGCGGGCCGGGTCGTTCGAGGGCTCATGGCGGAAGCAGTAGGACTGCAGGTCGTAGAGCCCGCCCTTGGCCGGCAGGCGGCCGCGCTTGGCGATCGTCGGATAGAGCGGGTAGCAGGCGGCAGGCGTCAGCACGATGTCGGTGGCCTTCTGGTCCTTCGTCCAGTCGCCGTCGACTTCCATGCACTGCAAGAGGCTCATATGGTCGAGGTCGCCACCGCAGAAGCTGTGCACGGTGCCGGCAAGCTGCGGGAAGCTCTTCATGTAGCCGCTGGTCTCGAAATGCGCGCGGCTCATGCCCGGCGGAAAGCGCATGGCTTCGGCGCCGTCGGCGCCGCCATAGGCGTCGATCATCCGCTCGAAGCGGGCAATCACATCCTCGAAGGCGCCGCTGCGGCCATAGAGGCCCTCGACGCCGGTGTCGATGAGCAGGCCCGTATCGAAGAGACGGTCGAGAAGAGAGGTTTGCATATCCATAGTGTCACCCGATCAGGCTGGTGTCCTGCTTGTGGACAAGCAGGAGGTTCGACGTGTTGCCGAGAATGCGATCATTCGAGATCATGAGCTGGGCGGAATGCGCGTCGCGCAGGTGCCGGCCAAGGCTGAAGGGCGTGCCGTTCTTGTAGCCCATGATGCCGCAGATCAGCATCGCCTGGTTGATGATCGTCAGGATCGTCTCCGAGGAGGCGATCTTCACGTTGTTCATCGCGACGGCAAAGCCCATGGAGGAAAGCCGGTCCGGATCCGCCTTGGCCGCTTCATATTCGCGAAGGCCGGCGATCGTGTTCGACTTCACGAGCTGGAGCAGGTTCGAGGCTTCCGCAAGGCGCAGCGCGCCGGGCGGTGTCACGCCGGGGCTCTTGCGGGCTGCGGCGCGCACGAAGGCCTGCGCCCGGGAGACCGCGTTGACGGCGATGCCATACCAGACCGCGCTCCACAAGACATGCGAGGTCGCAAGCATCGACTGGGCGGCAATCTCGGCGAAGGGCTTCGGGAAGATCTGCTCCTTCGGGGCTTCGCCCTTGAAGAGCCAGCCGTCCGAGCAAGTGCCGCGCATGCCGAGCGTATCCCACACATGGGTCTGCTCGAGCGTGTACTGGTCTTTCGTGAAGACCGTCATGACCTGGTCGGTCGAGGCGGCATCCGCATGGGCGCGGGAGGTGATGAGGATGGCGTCCGCATTGGCGCCGTAGGAGATCACCGTCGCATCCTTGGCAAGGCGGCAAAGATCACCCTCGATCTCGATGGCGCAGATGCTGTTGCGCAGGTTCCCACCGATGCCGCCCTCGGTCGTCGCCGAGCCGAGCAGCAGCTGACCTTCCGCGATGCGGCGCATGAAGGCCGCGTGCCAGGCGCTCTCCTGCCCGTGCGAGACGAGGCTCGACAGCTTGATGTGGTGCATGGCGAAGACCATGGCGGCGGCCGAGCAGCTCTGGCCGACCAGCGAACAGACTTCAGCGATCTCGGAAAGCGAGGCATCCTCGCCGCCGAGGGCAGCGGGGATCTGGATGGACAGCAGCCGCTCGGCGACCATGGCGTCGACCGCTTCCTGGGGGAAGCGGCTCTTGACGTCCACATCGTCGGCATGGGCGGCGGCCACGGCGGAGACGCGCTCGGCGCGCTCCGCAAGGCTCGAACCGACTGTAAGGGTCATTCAGCGGCCTCCGCATTGCCGACGAGGCTGGCGACTGCCCGCGTGATCGCATCGACGCTCTGGAAGGACTTGCGATTGAGCAGGTTGTCGGGGAACTCGACGTCGAAGGCTTCTTCGATCCCGAGCATCACCTGCACGGAAGCGAAGGAGGAAAGGCCCGCCGCATAGAGATCGGCGTCATCGGCCAGCTGATCCACCGGCACCGGCAGACCGCCGTGCTTGCCCAGAATGTCACGGATCTTCTGCTTCATGTTCTTCTCCATCTTTTCTTCGTCGGCCGGACAGCTGGCCTTGGCTTATCGCTTCCGAGAGACATAACCGGCGGTTGATAAGATCGACTGAAAAGACATGGATAAGAAACCGTGAAGCCCTTCTCAGAGGCGGGCCAGGGTGGGACGCCCCATTGTGAAACCTTGTAAAGAAAGACCGAACAAGCCCGGTTTTCCAGCATGTTGAAGGGAGCGCCCGCCGTATCGTAACGGCACGATTCTGTCCCGTTGAGGCTCCGTTAGCCATAAACGCAAAGCGTGCGGGAGAACCGAAAATTCCGGCTGGTAAAATCAATCAGGCCCGCGCCGGGCCGTTGCCGGCCTGGCGGGCAGGTTTGCGCCGCAGGGGCATGGATCGCATGCCCCTGCCACTGTTCCGGCCTTGCGGCCGCTCAGTGCGCCTCATCCCAGTTGCTGGCGGCGCGAGCGTCCACCTTCAGCGGCACCTTCATCGAAAGGGCCGGCATGGACGCATTCTCCATGACGTCGACGATGAGCGGGATCGCCTTGTCGACCTCGCCGTCCTCGACCTCGAAGATCAGTTCGTCATGCACCTGCAGGAGCATGCGGGCAGCAAGGCCGGCGGCTTCCAGCGCCGGCTCCATCTTCACCATGGCGCGGCGGATGATGTCGGCGGCCGAGCCCTGGATCGGCGCATTGATCGAGGCGCGCTCGTTGAAGGCGCGCACCGACGGATTGGACGACTTGATCTCCGGGTAATGCGCGCGGCGGCCGAAGATCGTCTCGACATAGCCGTTCTCGCGGGCAAAGGCCTTGGTGGAATCCATATAGTCCTTGATACCAGGGAAGCGCTCGAAATACTTCTTGATGTAGTCGCCGGCTTCCGAGCGCTCGATGGAGAGCTGGTTGGCAAGGCCGAAGGCCGAAATGCCGTAGATGATGCCGAAATTGATCGCCTTGGCGCGGCGGCGGACTTCCGAAGGCATACCCTCGACCGGCACGCCGAACATTTCGGAAGCCGTCATCGCATGGATGTCGACGCCGTCGGCAAAAGCCTGCTTGAGCTGCGGAATATCGGCGACATGGGCAAGCACGCGCAGCTCGATCTGGCTGTAGTCGGCCGAAACCAGCTTGTGGCCGGGCGTCGAGATGAAGGCCGTGCGGATCTTGCGGCCTTCGGCCGTGCGCACCGGAATGTTCTGCAGGTTCGGATCGGAGGAGGAAAGGCGTCCGGTCGTCGTCGCCGCGAGCGCATAGGACGTGTGCACGCGCTTCGTCTCGGGATGCACGAAGCCGGGCAGCGCATCGGTATAGGTGGATTTCAGCTTGGTGACCTGACGCCAGTCGACGATCTTGCGCGGCAGCGGAATCCCCTGCGCGGCGAGGTCTTCCAGCACCTGCGCGGAGGTCGACCACTGGCCGGTCTTGGTCTTGGACGCACCGGGCAGGCCCATCTTGCCGAACAGGATATCGCCGAGCTGCTTGGGCGAACCGATATTGAAGCGCTCGCCGGCCAGCTCGTAGATCTCGTCCTCGAAGGCTGCCGCGCCCTGCGCCAGCTCGCCGGAAAGGCGGGAGAGAACCTGACGGTCGATCGTGATGCCGCGCTCTTCCATGCGGGCCAGCACCGGCACCAGCGGGCGCTCCAGCCGTTCATAGACCGTCGTCATGCGGTCCGCGGCAAGCCGCGGCTTGAGGACATGCCAGAGGCGCAGCGTCACATCGGCGTCTTCCGCCCCGTAGGTCGTCGCGCGGGCGATATCGACCATGTCGAAGGTCTGCGCGCTCTTGCCCGATCCCGCAACATCCTTGTAGGCGATCGGCTTGTGGCCGAGCCAGCGCTCCGAGAGCGCATCCATGCCGTGGGTGCCCGCACCCGCATCGAGCGCGTAGGACATCAGCATCGTATCGTCGAAGCTCTGCATGGTGATGCCGTGCCGGCGCATGACGAGATAGTCGTATTTGAGGTTCTGCGCGACCTTCAGGACCGACGGATCCTCCAGCAACGCCTTCAGCCGTTCCAGCGCGGCGCGAACCGGAATCTGACCTTCTGCAAGCCCGCCGCCCAACAGATCGCCAACGCCGGTCTTGTGGTTCAGCGGCACGTAGCAGGCGCGGATGACCGTGCTTGCCGGGTTGCTGCCATTGTCGGCGATCGCCAGCGAGAAGCCGCAGAGCTCTGCCTGCATGGCGTCGAGCGAGGTGGTTTCGGTGTCGAAGCCGACAAGACCGGTTTCGCGCGCGGCGGCGATCCAGCGGTCGAGCGCTTCGAGGTCGCGCACCGTCTCATAGGTGGAATGGTCGATGGGCGCGGCGGAAAAGCGTTCGGCCCGCGCCCTCGCAAGACCCGGAGGCGTGGCATCGCCGGAGCCGGCGGAGGGCAGCAGCGTCTCGGCCGCCTCGGCCGCCGTCTCGTTGCCGTCCGATGCGAGGCTCGGGCCGGCGGCGTCCCCCTTGTCGAGATCCGGACCACGCGCCTCCGAGCCCCATTCGACCGGCACGTCCGCCGGCTCGATGGCGCCCGCATCGCAGTCGCAGGCTTCCGCGACGCGGCGCGTCAGCGTGGTGAATTCCATTGTCTTCAGGAAGCCGATCAGCTTCGGCCCGTCCTGCGGATGGAGGACCAGTTCGTCGAGCGGAACGTCGAGCGGCGTGTCCGTCTTCAGCGTGACGAGCTGGCGGGAAAGCAGCACCAGCTCGCGGTTGGCGATTATGTTCTCGCGGCGCTTGACCTGTTTGATCTCCCCGGCGCGGGCGAGCAGCGTGTCGAGGTCGCCATATTCTTCGAGAAGCTGGGCGGCGGTCTTCGGGCCGATGCCGGGAACGCCCGGCACGTTGTCGGTCGAATCCCCGGTCAGCGACTGGAGATCGATCATCTTTTCCGGCGGCACGCCCCATTTCTCGATCACTTCGGGAACGGAGATCTGCTTGTCCTTCATGCCGTCGTACATCGAGACATTCTCGGTCACGAGCTGCATGAGATCCTTGTCGGAAGAGACGATGGTGACATCCGCGCCGTCTGCTTCGGCGAGGCGGGCATAAGTCGCGATCAGGTCGTCGGCCTCGAAGCCTTCCTTCTCAATGCAGGGCAGGTTGAAGGCGCGCGTCGCGTGGCGGATCAGGCCGAACTGCGGGATCAGGTCTTCCGGCGGCGCGGTGCGGTTCGCCTTGTACTGGTCGTAGAGCTCGTTGCGGAAGGTCTTCGAGGAATAGTCGAAGATGACCGCGAAATGGGTCGGCGTCACGCCCAGGTCGGTGTTGCGCGCATCCTTCAGGAGCTTCCACAGCATGTTGCAGAAACCCGAGACGGCATTGACCGGCAGCCCGTCCGATTTGCGGTTGAGCGGCGGGATGGCGTGGAAGGCGCGGAAAATGAAGCCCGAGCCGTCGACGAGGAAGAGATGATCACCTTTTTTCATGGGGTGAATGGATAGCGCGGGCGGCTTGCGCCGTCTATCTCTCATTGCGTCCCGCAGCCCTTTCGGGAGGGGCGGAAAGCCTCACACCAACGTTACCGATTTGTAATTTTCGCTGGCAGCCGAATCCCTTGAAAAGCCACATTCGGACCCACAAATACTACTCATCGGCACCTGATCGAGCCGCTGTCTGGCATCCCGGCCTGTCCCCCGCCGCGCCAGACAAGGACAAAGGCCTCATCCCCCTCTCCGGGCCTTTGTCCATAATTCGCAGAAGCCGCCGCGACAAGCCTCCTGTCGTCGGCGGCTTCTCGCATCCGGAGCATGCTGCGCGAGAATGCGAAACTATGCTGCGGCCACGGCACGCTGAAATGCGGCCACGGCACGCTGAAAATCCGGCGATGGGGATCGCCTGCAATCCATTGTCTTCGACTGCAAACCGGCATAGCTTCCCGTCATGGACTTTGACCGGACGGCGTCGGCTACTTACCTCGCCAATCTGCTGGCGAAGGCTGCCTCCCGCGCACTCCATGCGCGGGCGGACGGGGCCGGCTTTGCGCCCGGCCAGTTCCCGGTCCTGCTCGAGCTTTGGAATGGCGACGGCGTTACCCAGCGCGACCTCCTCGACCGGCTCGACATCGAGCAGGCCACCATGGCCAACACGCTTTCGCGCATGGAACGCGACGGCCTCATTTCCCGCCGCCGCCATCCGAAGGACAAGCGCGCGCAACTGGTTTTCCTGACCGCCCGCGGCAAGGCGCTGCAGGAAACGGCAATGGCCGCGCGAGCGCCACGGAAGAAGCGCTCTTCCAGGGCTTTCGCCGCTTCGAGCGGGAGCTTCTTCTGGAATACATGCGCATGGTGCTGGCCAATCTCGGTCGCATGCCGCGGATCTGACGGCACAAGGCCGTCATACAATTTGCCCTCCCCGACGCGATCGGTCTAATGTCGCGCCGAAATTCTTCTGATTTGCGCATGCTGCCGTGGCAAGGCCGCTCATACGCCTTGCGCACCATGCTTTAGGGATTCTCGACCATGACCAACATTCTGCCCGTCCTCGATCGCGCCAGCGCCGGCATTCCGGCCAGCCTCGAACGCCTGTTCGAGCTCGTGCGCATCAAGTCGATCTCCACCGATCCGGCTTTCAAGGCCGAGTGCCGCCGGGCTGCCGAGTGGCTGGTGACGGAACTGCGCTCGCTCGGGTTCGATGCGACGGTGCGCGACACGCCCGGCCATCCGATGGTCGTCGCCCATCACGACGGCGCCAGGCCCGATGCGCCGCATGTGCTCTTCTACGGCCATTACGACGTCCAGCCGGTCGATCCGCTGGACCTGTGGGACAACGATCCCTTCGAGCCGGCGGTGCGCGAGGTCGAAGGCGGCCGGCGCATCATCACCGGCCGCGGCACGTCCGACGACAAGGGCCAGCTCCTCACCTTCGTCGAAGCCTGCCGCGCCTACAAGGAAACCGTGGGCGCGCTGCCCTGCCGCGTCACGATCCTGTTCGAGGGCGAGGAAGAATCCGGCTCGCCTTCGCTCAAACCCTTCCTTGAGGCCAATGCCGCGGAACTGACCGCCGACTTCGCCCTCGTCTGCGACACCAGCATGTGGGATGCCGATACGCCGGCGATCTCGGCCGGCCTGCGCGGCCTCGTCGGGGAAGAAATCGTCGTCAAGGCGGCCGACCGGGACCTTCATTCCGGCTATTTCGGCGGCGCGGCGGCCAACCCCATCCACATTCTTGCGACCATTCTTGCGGGTCTCCATGACGAGACAGGCCGCGTGACGCTTGACGGCTTCTATGACGGCGTGGAAGAAACCCCGACGCAGATCAAGGCCGCCTGGGACAAGCTCGGCAGCTCGGCAGAAAGCCTGCTCGGCGAGATCGGACTGTCGATCCCGTCCGGCGAAAAGGGCCGCTCCGTGCTGGAGCTCACCTGGGCCCGCCCGACGGCCGAGGTCAACGGAATTACCGGCGGCTATACCGGCGAGGGCTTCAAGACGGTGATCGCGGCGGAAGCCTCGGCCAAGGTTTCCTTCCGCCTCGTCGGCAAGCAGGATCCCGCCAGGATCCGCGACGCCTTCCGCACCTATGTGCGCGCCAATATCCCGGCGGACTGCTCGGTGACCTTCCATGCCCATGGCGGCTCGCCCGCCATCCAGCTGCCCTACGATTCGTCGCTGCTCGGCAAGGCGAAGGCGGCGCTTTCCGACGAATGGCCGAAGCCGGCCGTCGTCATCGGCATGGGCGGCTCCATCCCGATCGTCGGCGATTTCCAGAAGATGCTCGGCATGGAATCCCTTCTCGTCGGCTTCGCGCTGTCGGACGACCGCATCCATTCGCCGAACGAGAAATACGAGCTGCGCTCCTTCGAGAAGGGCATCCGTTCCTGGGTGCGCATTCTGGCGGCGGTGGCCGCCCGTTGACGCAGATGTGAAGACAAAGTTGGCCAGAGTTAACCGGAGCGCACACAAACGCTGGCCTACTGAGCAAACAAAGGACCGCACCGTCGCAAGGCGATGACAGGTCCGCACGATGGGGAAAGGGTGAGGATGGCTTCAGGACGAATTGCAAAGGAAACTTGCTGCTCGGGCGGCGATACGCTGAAAACCAGGGGCAAGGCAGGATGAAGCGGCTCAGGAAATTCTTCTGGCCACTCGTCAGCACCATCGCAATCGTCCTGTCGATCTATATCCTCTACAAGGAGCTCCGCGGCCTCTCTCTCGAAGAGTTCCTGGCAAGCATCCACGCCATTCCGACATCGGGCTGGATACTCGCCTGCCTGGCGACCTTCGTCGCCTATGCCGCGCTTGCGGCCTACGACCATCTGGCGCTGGAGCATCTCGGCCATCGCATCTCGCTGTGGTTCATCACCATCACCTCCTTCACGACCTATGCGCTGTCGCACAATATCGGCGCCTCGGTGTTCTCAGGCGCGCTGGTGCGCTATCGCGCCTATACGTCGAAGGGTCTCACCGGATCGGAGGTGGGCGTCCTCGTCGCATTCTGCTCCTTCACCTTCGCGCTCGGAACCTTCATGCTGTTCGGTCTGGTGCTGGTGCTGGAGCCGGAGATCGTCGGGCGCTTTGCCGATTTCCTGCCGATCGAGGCGGCCCTTTCAACGGGCTTCATCATCCTGGCGCTTGTCGCACTCTATGTGATCGGCAGCCTCGTCGGTTTCCGGCCGATCGATACCCGCTGGCTGAAGCTGGAATATCCCAAGCCTTCGCTCGTCTTCCGCCAATTGATCATCGCGCCCATCGAACTGATCGGCGCTGCGGCGATCATCTATTTCGTGCTGCCGGCGGAGGGCAATCCGGGCTTTTTCGTCGTGCTCGGCATCTTCCTCGCATCCTTCTCCATAGCGCTGCTATCGCATGCGCCGGGTGGCATCGGCGTCCTGGAACTCGTCTTCATCGCCGGCCTTCCGGATATGGATCCGGCGGCCGTGCTGGCGGCCCTCGCGGTCTTCCGGCTCTTCTATCTCATCATCCCCTTCATCATGGCGCTGGTCGTCATCCTGATCTTCGAGCGGTCGCGCTTTCTCGCGCGGGCGAGCGACGGCGAGGACTGAAACCATGGATAGTTACGGTTCATCTTGGGTTCAGCCGAATTCTTTCATACTATGATCCGTCAAGATCACTGTGCAACAGTGACAACCCAAGGGAGACCGACATGAAGAAAACGATCAAGACCGGCCTTTCCGCCGCCATGGCCGTCGCCATGTTCGCCACGGCCTTCGTATCCACGCCGGCCTTAGCCGTGCCGATGTCGAACATCGGCATTTCTCAGGCCTCCGATGTCCAGCAGGTGCAGTACCGTCATCGCGAACGCCGTGGCTGGCATGGCGGGCATCGCGGCTATCGGCATGAGCGCCGCGGCTATCGCCGCCACTCGGATGGCTGGTGGTATCCGCTGGCAGCCTTCGGCGCCGGCGCGATCATCGGCGGGGCTATCGCCAATGACGGTTATTCCCGTCCGCGCTACAGCGGTATCAATCCGCGCCACACCGACTGGTGCTACGCGCGCTACCGGTCTTACCGGGCCTATGACAACACGTTCCAGCCCAACTATGGCGGCCGGCGCGAGTGCCTTTCGCCTTACTACTGAGACCACTTCTCGGGCGGCCTTCGGGCCGCCCGCTCTTCTTGAAGCGCCCATTCGCCTTAAAGTGGCAGAGGCGCGTTCACTGCTCCTTAACCACCCCTTAAATCGCCGCATTTAAAGTCCAACGGACAGCGACGTTTCAAAGGGCATGTCCAGCAGCATATGGCAGGTAACCGCAAATCCCAACGCATCGAGCCGTCCTTCCAGGGATCGGCAGGACGCGACGACGATGATATCCACGTTGGCGCCGGCGATCGTGTGGCGGGCGGCGCGGGTGGCCGCAGGGGACGTGGGAAGCCGCCGAAGGCCGAGCGGCCGCGGCGCGGCTCCAACCGGCGTCGAGGCTCTTCCGGCGGCCTTTTCGGCCTCTTTCGCAGACTGTTCTACTGGTGCGTCGTGCTCGGCATCTGGGGCGCCATCGGCGTCGGCGGGCTGGTGCTCTATTACGGCGCGCGCATGCCCAGCGCCACGAGCTGGTCGATCCCGGACCGGCCGCCGAACCTCAAGATCCTTGCCGTCAGCGGCGACATCATCGCCAATCGCGGCCTCACCGGCGGCGAGGCGCTGTCGCTCGAAAACATGTCGCCCTACATTCCGCAGGCCGTCATCGCCATCGAGGATCGGCGCTTCTATTCGCATTTCGGCGTCGACCCGCTCGGCCTTGCCCGCGCCATGCTCACCAATATCACGAGCGGGCGCATGGTGCAGGGCGGCTCCACCCTGACGCAGCAGCTTGCCAAGAACATGTTCCTCTCGCCCGAGCGCACGCTGGAGCGCAAGGTGCAGGAAGTGCTGCTCGCCTTCTGGCTCGAGCACACATATTCCAAGGACCAGATCCTTGCGATGTATCTCAACCGCGTCTTCTACGGCTCCAACTCCTATGGCGTCGAGGCCGCCTCGCGGCGCTATTTCAACAAGTCGGCGCGCGACGTGAACCTCGGCGAGGCTGCGCTTCTCGCCGGCCTGCTCAAGGCCCCTTCGCGCCTCTCGCCGGCACGCGATCCGGAGGCGGCCGAAGCGCGCGCCCAGGTCGTTCTCGGCGCCATGCGCGAAGAGGGCTTCATCACCGACAGCGAAATCAAGACCGCAATGTCGCAGACGCCGGCGCGCTCCAAGAGCTACTGGTCGGGCGCCCAGCACTATGCCGCCGACATGGTCATGGCGCAGCTTCCGGGCATGATCGGCGACATCAAGGAAGACCTCGTCATCGACACGACGATCGACCTCGACCTCGAGAAGAAGGCCGACGAGACGATCGCCGCCCTGCTCGAGAAGGAAGGCGCCAAGTTGAACGCCGCGCAGGCCGCGCTCGTCTCCATCGACGGCACTGGCGCGATCCGGGCGCTGGTCGGCGGGCGCGACTATGCGGAAAGCCAGTTCGACCGCGCCTCCAAGGCCAAGCGTCAGCCGGGGTCCGCCTTCAAGCCATTCGTCTATGCGGCAGCGCTGGAAGCCGGCCGCTCGCCGCTGTCGGTGCGCAATGACGCACCGGTGAAGATCGGCAACTGGACGCCGGAAAACTACGACCAGAAGTACCGCGGAGAGGTAACGCTTTCCTCGGCCCTCGCCAATTCGCTGAACACGATCGCCGCCCAGCTCGTCATGGAGGTCGGTCCGGGCGAGGTGATCAAGCTCGCCCGCCGGCTCGGCATCGAATCGGAGATGCAGTCGAACGCCTCCATCGCGCTCGGCACCTCGGAAGTGACGCTCGTCGAGCTGACCGCCGCCTATGCGCCCTTCATGAATGGCGGCTACAAGGCGACGCCGCATATCATCCGGCGCATTTCGACCGCCGATGGCACGGTGCTCTACGAAAACACCTACGACAATCCGCCCCGCGTCCTGGAGGAGACCATCGTCTCCCAGATGAACGGCATGATGATGCGCGTCATCACCGAGGGCACCGGCAAGAACGCCCGCATTCCCGGCTGGCAGGCCGCCGGCAAGAGCGGCACGACGCAATCCTTCCGCGACGCGCTCTTCGTCGGCTACACCGCCAACCTGACCACGGGCGTCTGGTTCGGCAACGACGACGGCAAGTCGATGAAGAAGGTGACGGGCGGCGGGCTTCCGGCCAAAGCCTGGAGCGAGTTCATGACGGCCGCCCATGCCGGCCTCTCCCCCTCCCCGCTGTTCGGCACGACCGGCGGCGGGCCGGTGCTGGATGCGACCCGGCCCGTGCCGCAGGAGGGCGGCGACGAACTCTTCGACATCATCTCGCGCACGCTCGGCACCGACGAGCAACCCGCCGGCACGGGCGAGGTGGCGACCGACCGGACGGGCGCCGTCCCGCTCGACGACGGCCTCATCCCGCCGGCAGACGTCGGCGGCGAGCGCCAGACCGGCACGCGCCGCACGACCCTCTTCGACTTCCTCGTCGGCGGCTGACGCGTCATCGGTTTTTTCGGCAAAATCACCGCACCGCCTTGCCGGGATTGCTCCAGCGGCTTGACGCCCGTCATGAAGCCCACCACATTGCCGCCGGGGAACGCTTCACCTTCTTGAGAATGCTGATTTCGCGAGCTTTGCGGCTCCCAGATGTCTTGCAGTCGTCTGGAGGGGTCCTTATATACCCCGCAAAGCTCCGGTTCATGCCGGGGCTTTCCAAAAAGACCATACCATTAGGGGCTGCCAAAAGAATGCCTGAATGGGTTCCGGCAGTTCGCTTGAAGGAGAGAATGACATGGCTAAAGTAATCGGTATCGACCTCGGGACGACCAATTCCTGCGTTTCCGTCATGGACGGCAAGGACGCGAAAGTTATCGAAAACGCCGAAGGCGCGCGCACGACCCCTTCGATCGTTGCCTTCAACGAAGACGGTGAGCGGCTGACCGGCCAGCCGGCCAAGCGCCAGGCCGTCACCAATCCGGAAAACACGCTCTTCGCCGTCAAGCGCCTCATCGGCCGCCGTTACGACGACAAGCTTGTCGAGAAGGACAAGGACCTCGTTCCGTACAAGATCGTCAAGGGCGACAATGGCGACGCCTGGGTTGAGGCCCACGGCACCGGCTATTCCCCCTCGCAGGTCTCCGCAATGATCCTTCAGAAGATGAAGGAAACGGCTGAATCCTATCTCGGCGAAAAGATCACCCAGGCCGTCATCACGGTTCCGGCCTACTTCAACGACGCGCAGCGCCAGGCCACCAAGGATGCCGGCAAGATCGCGGGTCTTGAAGTGCTCCGCATCATCAACGAGCCGACCGCTGCCGCGCTCGCCTATGGCCTCGACAAGAAGGACGGCAAGACGATCGCCGTCTACGACCTTGGCGGCGGCACGTTCGACATCTCGGTCCTGGAAATCGGCGACGGCGTCTTCGAAGTGAAGTCGACCAACGGCGACACCTTCCTTGGCGGTGAAGACTTCGACATGCGTCTCGTTGAATATCTCGCAGCCGAGTTCAAGAAGGATCAGGGCATCGACCTGAAGAACGACAAGCTCGCCCTGCAGCGCCTCAAGGAAGCTGCTGAAAAGGCCAAGATCGAGCTCTCCTCCTCGCAGCAGACCGAAATCAACCTGCCGTTCATCACGGCGGATGCCTCCGGTCCGAAGCACCTGACGATGAAGCTGTCGCGCGCCAAGTTCGAGAGCCTGGTCGATGATCTCGTCCAGCGCACCGTCGCACCGTGCAAGGCAGCCCTCAAGGATGCCGGCGTCTCGGCGGCCGAGATCGACGAAGTCGTTCTGGTCGGCGGCATGAGCCGCATGCCGAAGGTGCAGGAAGTCGTCAAGCAGCTATTCGGCAAGGAGCCGCACAAGGGCGTGAACCCGGATGAAGTGGTCGCCATGGGCGCCGCCATCCAGGCCGGCGTTCTGCAGGGCGACGTCAAGGACGTTCTGCTCCTCGACGTGACCCCGCTGTCTCTCGGCATCGAAACGCTGGGCGGCGTCTTCACCCGTCTGATCGAGCGCAACACGACGATCCCGACGAAGAAGTCGCAGACCTTCTCGACCGCCGAGGACAACCAGTCGGCCGTCACCATCCGCGTCAGCCAGGGCGAGCGCGAAATGGCGGCGGACAACAAGCTGCTCGGCCAGTTCGACCTCATGGGCATTCCGCCGGCACCGCGCGGCATGCCGCAGATCGAAGTGACCTTCGACATCGACGCCAACGGCATCGTGCAGGTTTCGGCCAAGGACAAGGGCACCGGCAAGGAGCACCAGATCCGCATCCAGGCCTCCGGCGGTCTCTCCGACGCCGACATCGAGAAGATGGTCAAGGATGCCGAAGCCAATGCCGAAAGCGACAAGAAGCGCCGTGAAGGCATCGAGGCGAAGAACCAGGCCGAAAGCCTGATCCACTCGTCGGAAAAGTCGCTGAAGGAATATGGCGACAAGGTCACGGAAGCCGACCGCAAGGCCATCGAGGAGGCGATTGCCGCCCTCCAGGCCGCCGTCGACGCCTCCGAGCCGGACGCCGAGGACATCAAGGCCAAGACCAACACGCTCATGGAAGTGTCCATGAAGCTCGGTCAGGCGATCTACGAGGCCCAGCAGGCCGAAGAGAACGCATCCTCGGGTGAGGCCGGCGACAATGTCGTCGATGCCGACTACGAGGAAGTCAAGGATGAGGACGACCGCAAGAAGTCGGCCTGAGCCTCCTGAATGACCGGCCGCGCCTGGCGCGGCCGGTGCAATGGATAGCAAGAGGGCGGAAGTCAGCACGAAGGGAAAAAAGCCGGATGATCACTCCCGTTCTGTGCGGCGAAGACGTCACGGCATTTCCCTTCGTACCGGCTTCCGTCCTTTTGCGTGCGCGATTTTGCAGCGCGCAGGCTGGCGGCAAGCTTCCCGATACACGATAACAAGACCGTTCCCGCGAAACGGACGTGAAACAGAATGGCTAAAGCTGATTTTTACGAGACGCTGGGTGTCTCCAGGACCGCCGACGAGAAGGAGCTGAAGAGCGCCTTCCGCAAGATGGCGATGAAGTATCACCCCGACAAGAATCCGGGCGATGCCTCTGCCGAACAGACGTTCAAGAACGTCAACGAAGCCTATGAGACGCTGAAGGACCCGCAGAAACGCGCGGCCTACGACCGCTATGGCCACGCTGCCTTCGAGCAGGGCGGCATGGGTGGCGGTGGCGGCGGCGGCTTCCAGGGCGGCGGCTTCTCCGACATCTTCGAGGACATCTTCGGCGAGATGATGGGCGGCGGGCGCCAGCGGCGCTCCTCCGGCGGGCGTGAGCGCGGCGCAGATCTGCGCTACAACATGGAAATCTCGCTGGAAGAGGCCTATGCCGGCAAGACCGCGCAGATCCGCGTTCCGACGTCGATCACCTGCGATGTCTGTACCGGTTCCGGCGCCAAGCCCGGCACGAGCCCGAAGACATGCGCAACCTGCCAGGGTTCCGGCCGCGTGCGCGCGGCGCAGGGCTTCTTCTCTGTCGAACGCACCTGCCCGACCTGTCACGGCCGCGGCCAGACGATCAGCGATCCCTGCACCAAGTGCCACGGCAACGGCCGCGTCACCGAAGAGCGGTCGCTGTCGGTCAACATCCCGGCGGGCATCGAGGATGGCACGCGCATCCGGCTGTCCGGCGAGGGCGAAGCGGGCGTGCGTGGCGGACCTGCGGGCGATCTCTACATCTTCCTGTCGGTGAAGCCGCACGAGTTCTTCCAGCGCGATGGCGCGGATCTCTACTGCACCGTGCCGATCTCCATGACGACAGCTGCGCTCGGCGGCACCTTCGACGTGGCGACGCTCGACAGCACGAAGTCGCGTGTCTCGGTGCCGGAAGGCACGCAGGCCGGCAAGCAGTTCCGCCTCAAGGGCAAGGGCATGCCGGTGCTGCGCTCCAGCC
This sequence comes from Shinella sp., assembly GCF_049651085.1. Lineage (GTDB taxonomy): Bacteria > Pseudomonadota > Alphaproteobacteria > Rhizobiales > Rhizobiaceae > Shinella. The sequence goes on along the minus strand of NZ_JBASBL010000009.1, from coordinate 50,710 downwards.
AGATCGGCGATCTCTATATCCAGATCCAGATCGAGACGCCGCAGAAGCTGACCAAGCGCCAGCGCGAGCTGCTGAAGGAATTCGAGGAAATCTCCTCGAAGGAGAACAACCCCGAATCCGCCGGCTTCTTCGCACGGATGAAGGAATTCTTCGACGGCTGATCCGGCCGGCAGAACGAATGAAACAGCCCCGGCAAGCCGGGGCTGTTTTCGTTTGCGCCTACTGGATGAGGATGGCGCGGAAATCGTTGACATTGGTGCCGGTCGGGCCGGGCACGAAGAGGTCGCCGAGCGCATCGAAGGCCGTCCAGCTGTCGTTGCGCCCCAGGAACTCGGCGGCATCCTTGCCCTGATGGGCGAGACGCACGACCGTCGTGCCGTCGGCGAAGGCGCCGGCATTGTCCTCCGAGCCGTCGATGCCGTCCGTGTCGGCGGCGAGCGCAGACAGGCCTTCGAGACCATCCGTGGCGCAGGCGAAGGACAGCAGGAATTCGCCGTTGCGGCCACCCTTGCCCTTCCCCTTGATGGTAACGGTCGTTTCGCCGCCCGAGAGGATCACGACGGGTTTGCGGAAGGGGCGATTGCGACGAACGACTTCGGCGGCGATGGCCGCATGAACGCGGCCGACTTCCGCTGCCTCGCCTTCGATGGCATCGGAGAGGATGACGGCCTCGACGCCGGCCTTGCTGGCCGCCGCGGCGGCAGCCTCCAGCGAAACGGCGGCGGAGGCTACGAGCTTGACCTCGTTGCGGGCAAAGCGGGTATCCGACGGCACCGGCGGCTCGTCCTTGCCGCCCTCAATATGGCGCATCACGGCCTCGGGCAGGTCGAGGCGATAGCGCTCGATGAGGCGCAGCGCATCGGCGCGGGTGGTCGCATCGGCAATGGTCGGGCCGGAGGCGACGAGCGCGGGATTGTCGCCGGGAATATCGGAAACGACGAGCGAGACGACGCGGGCGGGATGGGCAAGCGCGGCAAGGCGTCCGCCCTTGATGCGCGAGACCTGCTTGCGCACGGCGTTCATCGCGCTGATCGGCGCGCCGGAGGCCAGCAGGGCACGGTTGACCGCGATCTCATCGGCAAGCGTCAGGTCGCCGGCGGGTGCCGGCAGAAGGGCGGAACCACCGCCACAGACGAGCGCGACGACGAGATCGTCTTGGGTGAGGCCGCGCACCGCCGCCATGAGCCGGCCGGAGGCGAGAAGGCCGCTGTCGTCGGGCACCGGATGGGCGGCCTCGAGCACCTCGATATGCTTGCAGGCGACGGCATAGCCGTAGCGCGTGACGATGACGCCGGTGAGCGGGCCATCCCACAGGCGCTCGAAGGCGCGCGCCATCTGCGCGGCGCCCTTGCCTGCGCCGATCACGACCGTGCGGCCTTTCGGCTTTTCCGGCAGGTTGGCGGCCAGCACCTTCTCCGGGTCGGCGGCCGCGACCGCGACGGAAAACAGAGATTCCAGAAAGGCGCGCGGATCGGCGATGGGCGGCATGTCATTCCTCCGGGTCATGCGAACGGGTCTATAAAGCACAGCCCCCCATCCACAGGCCAGCACTGTCTCGAACCGGAGACGGCGCGGCGGGATGAGGGGCTGTTCCTCCTCCAGAAGGGGTGACCGGGCGGGGCTCCCCTCCCCGCCCGGTCAGGCCGTCATGCGACGGCGTGGTTCGCCATGCGCTCCAGCGCCTTGACGAGACCTGAGTGGTCGAGGCCTGCCTCGCCATGAGCTGCACACTGGTTGAAAAGTTCCTGGGTCGATGCGGTGTTGGGCAGTGCGACGCCCAGCGCCTTGGCGCCCTGCAGCGCGAGATTGAGGTCCTTCTGGTGCAGGGAAATGCGGAAGCCCGGGTCGAAGGTGCGCTTGACCATGCGCTCGCCGTGCACCTCGAGAATGCGCGAGGAGGCAAAGCCGCCCATAAGCGCGGCGCGCACGCGCGCCGGATCGGCACCGGCCTTGGAGGCGAAGACGAGGGCTTCGGAAACCGCTTCGATCGTCAGCGCCACGATGATCTGGTTGGCGACCTTGGTCACCTGGCCATCGCCGCAATCGCCGACGAGCGTGATGTTCTTGCCCATCAGCTGCAGAAGCGGCAGCGCCCGGTCGAAACTTTCCTGCGAGCCGCCGGCCATGATCGAGAGCGAAGCGTTCTTCGCGCCGACCTCGCCGCCGGAAACCGGGGCATCGACATATTCAGCACCGGTCTCACGGACCTTCCTGGCGAATTCCTTCGTCTCGATCGGCGAAATCGAGCTCATGTCGATGAGCAGCTTGCCGGCCGAAAGGCCATGGATGACACCGCCTTCGCCGAAGATCACGTCCTTCACTTCCGGCGTATCCGGCAGCATGAGGATGATCGTATCGACCGTTTCGGCAAGCGCCTTCGGGCTGTCGACGATCTTCAGGCCGTTGTCGACCAGTTCCTGGCGCGGCGGGATGGAAAATTTCGAGGTGATGACCGTGTGGCCGGCGTCCTGAAGATGACGCGCCATGGGCGTGCCCATGATGCCGAGGCCGATGAAACCGATATTAGCCATGATCTAAACTCCCAGTCTTGAAATCGTTTGGTTGGTTCAGCGACCGATTTCGGTCAGCCAGCCAAGCCCTTCCGCAGTGGTGGTGCGCGGCTTGTATTCGCAGCCGATCCAGCCGTCGTAGCCGAGCGCGTCGAGCGTCTTGAACACGAAGGGATAGGCGATCTCGCCGGTCCCCGGTTCGCCCCGGCCCGGATTGTCGGCAAGTTGCACATGGGCGATTTTTGCCTGGTGCTTCTTGAACGTGCCGATCAGCTCGCCCTCGGTGCGCTGCTGGTGGTAGAGGTCGTACTGGATGAACAGGTTGTCGCTGCCGACCTCGGCAATGATCGAGGCCACCTGATCGGGCGTGTTGAGGTAGAAGCCCGGGATGTCGAAGCGGTTGATCGGCTCGATCAGCAGCCGGATTCCATGTTTGCCGAGTTCTTCCGCAGCAAGCTTCAGGTTGGCGACGAAGGTTGTGCGCAGCACCTCGTCGGACACGCCTGCCGGTGCGATGCCGGAAAGGCAGTTGACCTGCTTGCAGCCAAGCGCCGTCGCATAGTTGATGGCGGAGGCGACGCCGCGGCGAAACTCGTCGACCCGGTCCGGCAGGATCGCGATGCCCCGTTCGCCGCCGCCCCAGTTACCCGCCGGCAGGTTGTGCAGCACCTGCGTCAGGCCGTTCCTGTCCAGTTCGGCGCGCAGCGCATCCCTGTCGAAATCGTAGGGGAAGAGATATTCGACCCCCTCGAAGCCGGCTTTTGCGGCCAGTGCGAAGCGCTCGAGGAACGGCGCCTCGTTGAAGAGCATGGTCAGGTTGGCCGCAAATTTCGGCATGGATGTATTCCTCTTTTCCAATCAGTCCAGCAGGGCGAGCGTTGCGGTCGGGGCATCCTCGCCGCGTTCGGCCAGCTCCTCGAATTCGACGACGGCATTGATGTCGGCGCCCATGGCGATGTTGGTGACCCGCTCCAGGATGAACTCGATGACGACGGGAACCTGGTGTTCCTTCATCATCTGCTGCGCCCTGTCGAAGGCTTCCTGGAACTCGTTCGGGCTGCGCACGCGGATCGCCTTGCAGCCGAGGCCCTCGGCAACCGCGACATGGTCGACACCGTAGCCGGCTTCCGAATCCGCCGTCGCATTGATGTTGTCGAAGGCCAGGCTGACCTCGAAGTCCATGTTGAAGCCACGCTGGGCCTGACGGATGAGGCCGAGATAGGAATTGTTCACGACGACATGCAGGTAGGGCAGCTTGTGCTGGGCGCCGACCGCAAGCTCCTCGATGAGGAACTGGAAGTCGTAGTCGCCGGACAGGGCGACGATGGGGCGGTCCGGATCGGCGGCGCGAACGCCGAGCGCCGCCGGCAGCGTCCAGCCGAGCGGGCCGGCCTGGCCGCAGTTGATCCAGTTGCGCGGCTTGTAGACATGCAGGAACTGCGCGCCGGCGATCTGGCTGAGGCCTATGGTCGAGACGTAGCAGGTGTCGCGGTCGAAGGCCTTGTTCATTTCCTCGTAGACGCGCTGCGGCTTCAGCGGCGTCTGGTTGAAATGGGTCTTGCGCAGCATGGTGCGCTTGCGCTCGCGGCATTCCTCGCCCCAGGCGGACCAGCCGCGCAGCTTGCCGGCGACCTTCCATTCCGTCGCAACGTCGAGGAGAACCTTCAGCGCGGCGCCGGCATCCGAGACGATACCGAAATCCGGGGTGAAGACGCGGCCGATCTGGGTCGGCTCGATATCGACATGGACGAAGGTCCGGCCTTCAGTATAGGTCGAGATGTTGCCGGTGTGGCGGTTTGCCCAGCGGTTGCCGATGCCGAAGACGAAGTCCGAGGCGAGCATGGTCGCATTGCCGTAGCGATGCGAGGTCTGCAGGCCGCACATGCCGGCCATCAGCGGATGATCGTCCGGGATCGCGCCCCAGCCCATCAGCGTCGGGATGACCGGAACGCCGACGATCTCGGCGAATTCGACGAGCAGGTCGGAGGCGTCCGCATTGATGATGCCGCCACCGGCGACGATCAGCGGGCGCTCGGCCTGGTTCAGCATGGCGAGCGCCTTTTCGGCCTGGGCGCGCGTTGCGGCCGGCTTGTAGGGCGCCAGCGGTTCGTAGGCGTCGATGTCGAATTCGATTTCGGCGAGCTGGACGTCGATCGGCAGGTCGATCAGGACCGGACCGGGACGACCCGAACGCATGGTGTGGAACGCCTTCTGGAAGACATAGGGAACCAGACCCGGCTCCATGACCGTGACGGCCCATTTGGTGACGGGCGCGGCGATCTTGGCGATATCGACCGCCTGGAAATCCTCCTTGTCGAGGCGGGCGCGCGGCGCCTGGCCGGTGATGCAGAGGATCGGGATCGAATCGGCGGATGCCGAATAGAGGCCGGTGATCATGTCGGTGCCGGCGGGGCCCGACGTGCCGATGCACAGGCCGATATTGCCGGCGCGGGCACGGGTATAGCCCTCGGCCATGTGGCTTGCGCCCTCGACGTGGCGAGCCAGGATGTGGCGGATCGAACCGCGCGCCTTCATCGCCGAATAGAAGGGATTGATCGCTGCGCCCGGAACGCCGAAGGCGCAATCGACACCTTCCTTTTCCAGAACCAGCACCGCTGCATCGACAGCACGCATTTTAGCCATGGGATTTCCTCCGTCTCTTGGAGATGAAGGTAGCGCATCTGCGGCTCGGCGCAATCATAAAATGGAAATCAATCCCATCATGCGGAAATAAACATTTTCAACGAAACTGGAACAATCGACGCGAGCCAGCTATGTCATCAATGCGGCGGACAGGAGAAAGCGTCATGGCAGAGCATCAGGAAAAGACACGGGGCAGGCCAGGCCGGAAGCCCGCGGAAAACGCAGCGCCCTCATCCGTGCAGGTGCTCGACCGCAGCCTCAAGCTGCTCGATCTCGTCGCGCGGGCGGACGGCGCGGCGCTGACGGACCTTGCGGACCAGTCCGGCATGGCGCCCTCCACGGTGCACCGGCTGCTCACCTCGCTCGCCCAGCACGGCATGGTGTCCCATGACGGGGAGACCGGCGCCTGGACGATCGGCGTCAAGGCCTTCGAGATCGGCACCGCCTATCTGCGTTTCCGCAAGCTCGGCACGATCAGCCGGCCGTTTCTCAAGCAGTTGATGGAAGGATGCGGCGAGACCGCCAACATCGCCATCGAGGATGACGGCGACGTGGTCTTCATCTCGCAGGTGGAAAGCCACGCGCCGATGCGCGCTTTCTTCCGCCCCGGCCGGCGCGGGCCGATCCATGCATCGGGCATCGGCAAGGCGATCCTTTCGACCTGGCCCGACGCGCGCATTGAGGCGCTGCTTGCCGGCCGCACGCTCCTGCACTTTACCGACAAGACCCGTGACAGCCTGCCGACGCTTCTGGAGGACATCGCAAGAATCCGCACCCGCGGCTGGTCGATCGACGACGAGGAGCACACGCTCGGCATGCGCTGCGTGGCGGCGCCGATCTTCGATGAATATGGCGAGGCCGTTGCGGGGATTTCGGTATCAGGACCGGCGGTGCGTTTGCCCGACGCGAAGGTCGATGCGTTCGGGCCGGTCGTGAGAGCGGCGGCGGAAGGACTGACCAAGGCAATGGGCGGACGGTCGCGCTCCGCCTGAGCCGGAAACCAGATGCCGCCGCGCCCCTGCATGGGACACGACAGCACGATTGGTCCGGGACGACCCCGGTGGTCAGGCCGTTTCGAGAACGCGCTTTGCGGTCGCGGATTTCGCCTTCATCGGCTTGCCCGCGACATAGACCTCGGCGACCGAGCGGTCGTCGCCCATCGTCTGGAGGATGAACAGTTCCTCCATCAGCGTGGTTGCGGTGCGCATGCGATAGTCCATCGCCGGCTTGGCGCTGGAATCGAGCACGACGATATCGGCATCCGCCCCCGCATGCAGCGAGCCGATGTGCCTTTCCAGCCCGAGCGCCCGGGCATTGCCCAGCGTCATGCGGTAGAAGGAGTTGAACGGCGTCAGCTTCTGGCCGCGCAGATGCAGCACCTTGTAGGCCTCGCCCATCGTCTCCAGCATGGAGAAGCTGGTGCCCGCGCCGACATCCGTCGCCACCGACCAGCGCGCACCGAGCCTGTCGAACCGGTCCCGGTCGAACAGGCCCGAGCCGAGGAAGAGGTTGGAGGTCGGGCAGAAGACGCCGACCGCGCCGGTCTCGGCGAGGACGGAAATCTCCCGGTCGCTCAAATGGATGCAATGGCCGAGCAGCATGCGCTCGTTCAGCAGGCCATAGCGCGCGTAAATATCCGTATAGTCCCTGGCCTCAGGATAAAGCGACGTCGCAAAGGCGATCTCGTCGTGGTTTTCCGAAAGATGGGTCTGGACGTAGCAGGACGGATGCTCGGCAACGAGCGCCTGGCTCATCTCCATCTGCTCCGGCGTCGAGGTGATGGCGAAGCGCGGGCTGATGGCATAGAGCGCCCGGCCGCGGCCGTGCCACTTCTCTATGAGCTTCTTCGTCTCGTCATAACCCTGCTGCGGCGTGTCGCGCAGCGCGTCCGGCGCGTTGCGGTCCATCATCACCTTGCCGCCGATCATGCGCATGCCGCGCGCCGCGGCCGCCGAGAAATAGGCATCGACGCTTTCAGGATGCACCGAACAATAGGCGACCGCCGTCGTCGTGCCGTTCGAGAGGAGCTCGTCCATGAAGCGATCGGCCACGGCCGCCGCATGGGCGGCCTCGGCGAATTTCTGTTCCTCGACGAAGATATAGGTGTTCAGCCATTCGAGAAGCTGCGCACCGTAGGAAGCGATTGCCTGAGTCTGCGGGAAGTGCAAATGCGTGTCGATAAGGCCCGGCAGAACGAGGTTCGGCCGGTGATCGGCCACCTCGACATCCGCGCCAGCAAGCTTGCTGATGTCAGCATGATCGCCTGCGTCCACCACTTTGCCGCCACGCACGAAGACGGCACCGTCCTCGAAGTAGCGATAGGAGGCCGTGTCGTCGATGCCCTGCGGCTCGGCGACGAAGGTCAGCACCCGTCCGCGGATCAGGAGTTCGTTCATTGGGTCTTCTCCCCGCTAACCGCGTTCTCATACCAGGCGACGAAGAGCTTGCGCTCCTCGTCCGAGATCTGGGTGACATTGGCCGGCGGCATGGCGTGCGAGCGACCGGCCTGCAGGTAGATCTCGCGGGCATGGGCGGCGATCTCGCCGTCCGTTTCCAGCACCACGCCCTTCGGCGGCACCACGATCCCCTCCCAGCCGGGTTCCTTGGCGTGGCACATGGCGCAGCGACCAAGCACCGTGTCGCGCACCTTCGGGAAGGCTTCCGCCGTGATGAAGGGCTGCTGCGCGGTGGAGACCCTGGTGTCGTCCGCCTCGCCCGTCAGGACCTTCGGCACGGTGGAAAGCCACATGATGAGAACGAAGAGCAGCGCCGTGGCAAGCCAGGTCCAGGTCGGATTGCCGGCATTGGCATGCGTGGTGTTGAAGTAGTGCCGGATGGTGACGCCCATCAGGAACACCAGTGAGGCGATGATCCAGTTGAACTCCGTGCCGAAAGCCAGCGGATAGTGGTTCGACAGCATCAGGAACAGCACCGGCAGCGTCAGGTAGTTGTTGTGGGTGGAGCGCTGCTTGGCGATCTTGCCGTATTTCGGATCGGGCGTGCGGCCGGCGATGAGGTCGGCGACGACGACCCGCTGGTTCGGCATGATGATGAAGAAGACGTTGGCCGACATGATCGTTGCCGTGAAGGCGCCGAGATGCAGGAAGGCGGCGCGGCCAGTGAAGAGCTGCGTGTAGCCCCAGGCGACGGCGACCAGGATGAAGTAGAGCGCCACCATCAGCCGCGTGTTGTCGTTGCCGAAGGGCGACTTGCAGATGAGGTCGTAGATGATCCAGCCGAAGGCGAGCGATGCCAACGAGATGGCGATGGCCACCGGCTTGGAGACGTCGAGCACGTTCGGGTCGATCAGATAGAGGTCCGCGCCTGCATAATAGACCAGACAGAGCATGGCGAAGCCGGACAGCCATGTGGCGTAGCTTTCCCACTTGAACCAGACGAGATGCTCGGGCATTGCGGCCGGCGCCACCAGGTATTTCTGGATATGGTAGAAGCCTCCACCATGGACCTGCCATTCCTCGCCATGGGCGCCCGGCGGAAGCCCCGGATGCTTCTTCAGGCCCAGGTCGAGCGCGACGAAGTAGAACGACGAGCCGATCCACGCGACGGCCGTTATCACGTGCAACCAGCGCACGGCGAACATTACCCAGTCCCAGGCAATGGCGTATTCGTACATGGGGACCTCCTCCCGATCTTATCGAACCTGTTTGCCATCAAGTCATTTTCCCGGAAATCCCGGTGAATGCCGAACACTTTCAAAAAAAACTATAAGGTGGCCTCCCCTTTGCTCCACACGCCAATGTGCTAGAAAGAGCCATGTCCTATCTCGATAATGTGCGAGTCTTCGTTCGCGTGGTCGAACTTGGTACCCTTTCGGCGGCGGGGCGCGACCAGCGCGTCACCCCGGCGGTCGCCAGCAACCGCATCAAGGAACTGGAGCGTCATCTCGGCGTGCGGCTGTTCAATCGCACGACGCGCAAGCTGTCGCCGACCGAGCACGGCCGCGTCTTCTATGACGGCGCGGTAAAGATCATTGAGGCGGTCAACGAGGCGGAAGCCGCCATTGCCGATCTGTCGCGCAACCCGAAAGGCTCGCTTCGGATCACCGCGCCGCTCGGCATCGGCCGACGTCTCATTGCCTCCGGCATCCCGGAATTTCACGACAAGTATCCGGATATCGAGGTGCGCGTGCGCCTGTCGGACCACAATGTCGATATTCTCGCCGAGGGCGTCGACGTCGCCTTCAAGCTTGGCGTGCTGGAGGATTCGAACCTGCGCATGCGCGGCATCCTGCGATGCGACCGCGTGCTCTGCGCCTCGCCCGACTATCTTGCGCGTCGCGGCGTTCCGGCCAATGCCGACGCGCTGATTGGCGACAAGCACGACTGCCTGCTGCTGCGCTATCCCGGCTCGAAGGAATATTTCTGGACGCTGGCGACGCCGGAAGGCACGCGCAAATTCGAGGTTGGCGGCCCCTATGACAGCGACGACGGCGACGTGCTCACCCAATGGGCGCTGGAAGACCGCGGCATCATCAACAAGCCGCTCTTCGAGGTGAAGGCCCATCTCAAGGAGGGCCGGCTGGTAGAAATCCTCAAGGACAGTCCGCCCGCCCCCGTGCAGCTCGCCGCGATCTATCCGCACAAGCGCTTCCAGGATCCGAAGGTCCGGCTGATGATCGACTTCATGGCCGAGCGCTGTCAGCGGCTGATCGGCAAGCTGCTCGGCGAGGACCTTGCCGCCGAAGCTTCTACCGACTGACGGCCTGCGTAATCCTGGCCCGGCTTGCCGACCAGGTCAGCGCCGACGTCATGATTTCCGCGGCGGCGAGCGTGGCGATGACCGCGGGGCGCTTGTCTTTCAGGGCCGTGCCGCCGATCGGGCAGACAAGTTTTCCAAAGAGTTCGGCATGGCCGATTTCGCGCGACAGCCAGTTGCGGAAGGTGGTGCGCTTGGTCTTTGAGCCGATCATGCCGACATAGGCGGCATCGTCGCGCCGCAGCGCTTCGGCGGCGATCAGGAAATCGAGCGCGTGGTCGTGAGTCAGAACCACGAAGCTGCTGCCGGCGGGCGCATCCCGCACCACGGCCTCCGGCATGGCGGTGAGGCAGGTCTCGATATGCGGCACCGTCGAGGCGGTCAGCTCGTCCTCGCGGGTATCCACCAGAATGACGCGCAGCGGCGCAAGCGACAACGCCATGGAGAGCGCATCGCCGACATGACCTGCACCGAAGACATAGACATGCGGGCGCGCCGCCAGTTCAAGGTCGCTCCGGGTAACAAGGTCCATTGCCAGGGCCGGACCCAGCGCGGTGAACGACAGTCCGACCCTGCCGCCGCAGCATTGTCCGATCTCCGGGCCCAGCGGCACGCTCATCGGCTCGGCGGCAAGGCCGGAGCGCAGCGCCCGCCGCGCCTGGTCGATCGCCATATATTCCAGCTGCCCGCCGCCGATCGTCGCGTAGATCGCCCGTTCCGACACCAGCATCCAGGCATCCGTATCGCGCGGCGTGGAACCCGCCGCGCCGGTCACCTCGACAAGGACCGCCGCCGGCTCGCGCCGCAGGAAATCCCGGATATCTTCGCGCATGGCGGGCATCGGATTACCCTTTCTTCTGGGCCTTCAGCCGCTCGATGGCCATCAGCACGCATTCGGGCGTGGCCGGGGCATCGAGACGCGGGCAGAGCGTGTGATCCGCCACGCTCGCCACCGCATCCGAAAGCGCATGCAGCACGGCAAGGCCGAGCGGCAGCGGCGGCTCGCCGACCGCCTTGGAGCGATGGATCGTCGGCTCGTAGGCTTCCGACCAGTCGGTCAGCGCCACGTTGAAGATCTTCGGGCGGTCCGAGGCGAGCGGGATCTTGTAGGTGGAGGGCGCGTGGGTCCGCAGACGCCCCTTGCCGTCCCACCACAGTTCTTCCGTCGTCAGCCAGCCCATGCCCTGGATGAAGCCGCCTTCGATCTGGCCGATATCGATGACCTTGTTCAGCGAGCGGCCGGTATCGTGCAGGATATCGGTGCGCTCGACGACATATTCGCCGGTCAGCGTATCGACGGAGACCTCCGAGCAGGCCGCGCCATAGGCATAGTAGTAGAAGGCGTGGCCGCGTCCCTTGGAGCGGTCCCAGTGGATCTTCGGCGTCTTGTAGAAACCGGCCGCCGACAGCTGGATGCGCGCCATATAGGCCTGCTTGACGAGTTCGCTGAAAGGGATCTCGGCATTGCCGATGCGCACGCGGTTCGGCAGGAAGACGATCTGGTCGTGCGGCACCTGGTGGCTTTCGGCGGCGAAATCGATGAGCCGGTCCTTGATCTGGCGGGCGGCATTCTGCGCCGCCATGCCGTTGAGGTCGGCGCCCGAGGAGGCGGCGGTCGGCGAGGTGTTCGGCACCTTGGCGGTGGTCGTCGCGGTGATCTTCACCCGTTCGAGGTCGATCTGGAATTCCTCCGCCACGACCTGCGCGATCTTCAGGTGCAGGCCCTGGCCCATTTCCGTGCCGCCATGGTTCATGTGCACGGAACCGTCCGTATAGACATGCACCAGCGCGCCGGCCTGGTTGGATTCGGTCTTGGTGAAGGAGATGCCGAATTTCACCGGCGTCAGCGCAAGGCCACGCTTGACGATCGGGCTCCTGGCGTTGAACTCGGCGATCGCCTTGCGGCGGCCTGCATAGTCGGCGCTTTCCTCAAGCTCCGCAACGATGCGCTGGATGATGCAATCCTCGACCTTCTGGTGGTAGGGCGTGAGATTGCGGCTCCCCTCGACACCCATGGCGTCGTAGAAATTGAGCTTGCGGATTTCCAGCGGATCCTTGCCGACGGCGAAGGCCACCTCGTCGATGACGCGCTCGGCGCCCACCATGCCTTGCGGCCCGCCGAAGCCGCGGAAGGCCGTATTGGAGACGGTGTTGGTGTAGAGCGGCGCGGACTTGGCATGCACATGCGGGTAGAAATAGGTGTTGTCGCAGTGGAACAGCGCGCGGTCGCCCACCGGGCCGGAAAGGTCCGCCGAGAAACCCGCCCGCAGCGCGAACGTATAGTCGATGCCGAGAATGCGGCCCTCGTCGTCGAAGCCGACATCGTAGTCGATGGCGAAATCGTGCCGCTTGCCGGACGCGACCATGTCCTCGTCGCGGTCGAGCCGGATCTTGACAGCGCGGTTCAGCTTCTTGGCTGCGATGGCCGCGATGGCGGCCCACTGGTTGGCCTGGGTTTCCTTGCCGCCGAAGCCGCCGCCCATGCGGCGCACCTCGACCGTCACCGCATTGCTCGGCACGCCGAGCGCGTGCGCGATCATATGCTGCGTCTCGCTCGGCCCCTGCGTCGAGCAATAGACGATGACCTCGTCGTCCTCGCCGGGCACAGCAAGCGAGATCTGGCCTTCCAGATAGAAATGATCCTGCCCGCCGAGCCGCATGCGGCCCTTCACGCGGCGCGGCGCGCTTTCGAGCGCGGCTGCCGCATCGCCGCGCGTCAGCGTCAGCGGGGTCACGACCTGCTTGTGCGTGGCGACATCGAGATCCCAGATGTCGATGTCGGCCGGCAGTTCCTCATACTCGATCTTCGCAAGCCTTGCGGCCTGGCGCGCCTGTTCGCGGGTTTCGGCAAGGACACAGAAGATCGGCTGGCCATGGAACTCGACCTTGCCTTCGGCCAGGACCGGATCGTCGTTCATGTTGGACGGCGAGATGTCGTTGACGCCGGGCACGTCCGCATAGGTCAGCACGTCGACGACGCCGGGCGCTGCGCGCACCGCCGCAAGATCGACGGATTTCAGGATGCCGTGCGCCACCGTCGAGAGGCCGAGGCCGGCATGCAGCGTGCCGGTGGGCTCGGCGATATCGTCGATATAAACAGCCGTGCCGGCAACATGCTTGTGCGCGGAATCGTGGCGGACACTGGCGTGGACGCCGCCGGAAATCTTCTCAGCCTTGAGGTCTGTCGTATGCTTGTTCATGACTTACGCAGCCTCGTATCTGGACACCTGGGCAGGGAGCCCGCTGGATGTCGTTTCCATGTAGAACCGCAGAAGAAGGTTTTTCGCCACCAGGGCGCGATAGGCGGCAGTGGCCCGCATGTCGGTCAGCGGCGTATAGTCTTCCGCGTACTTTTCCATGGCCGCTTCCACCGTCGCTTCCGTCCATGGCTGGCCGACAAGCGCCTTTTCCACGGTGAAGGCGCGCTTCGGGGTCGCCGCCATGCCGCCATAGGCGATCAGGATCGTCGCCACCGTGCCGTCGGCGGCAAGCGCCAGGCGGAAGGCGCCGAGCGTTGCCGTGATGTCTTCGTCGCGGCGCTTGGTCACCTTGTAGACGGCGAACTTTTCCGTCGCCGGCGGCACCGGCACATGCACGGCCTCCACGAACTCGCCCGGCTGGCGATCCTGCTTGCCGTAGGCGATGAAGAAGTCCTGAAGGGGAATGGTGCGCCTTTGCGCGCCCTTGCGCAAGGTGAGCGAGGCGTTGAGCGCGATCAGCGCCGGCGGCGTATCGCCGATGGGCGAGCCATTGGCGATATTGCCGCCGATCGTGCCCATGTTGCGCACCTGCTGGCCACCGATACGGTTGATGAGCGGCCCGAGTGCCGGGATGTGCTGCGAGAGCGTTTCGATGGCCTCGCTATAGGTGACGGCCGCGCCGATGGAGACCGTGCCGTCCTTGACCGAGATGGATTTCAATTCATCGAGCCCGGCGATGAAGACGGCCGGCGAAATGTTGCGCATGTGCTTGGTCACCCAGAGGCCAACATCGGTGGAGCCGGCAACGACCGTGGCGGTGGGCGAGGCTTCCAGTACGGCGGCGAAATCGCCGAGATCCGCCGGCACGATGAGCCGCTGGCTGCCTTCGCCGATCTCGACGCGCGCACCGTCGCGCAGCCCCTTGAGGCGCGCGATCGTCGTTGCGCGTTCCGTCAGCAGCGGATCCTTGTCCGTGCCGCCATATTCGGAAATGGCGCGAGCGGCGCGCAGGATCGGCTCGTAGCCGGTGCAGCGACAGAGATTGCCTTGCAGCGCCGTTTCGATCTGCTCGTCGCTCGGGTTCGGGCTCTGCATCCAGAGCGCATAGAGCGACATGACGAAGCCCGGCGTACAGAAGCCGCATTGCGAGCCGTGATAGTCCACCATGGCCTGCTGCACCGGATGCAGCCGATCGCCGGCGCCGGCGACGTGCTCCACGGTCACGACATGACAGCCGTCCAGCGAGCCGAGGAAACGGATGCAGGCATTGACGCCCTCATAGACAAGGCCGCCCTGCGGAGTGAGGCGGCCGACCAGCACCGTGCAGGCGCCACAGTCGCCCTCGGCGCAACCTTCCTTGGTGCCCCTGAGCGAACGGGAAAGGCGCAGCCAGTCGAGCAGCGTGTGGTCCGGTGCGACGTCGCGAAGGGCCACGTCCTGCCCGTTGAGGATGAAGCGCAGTTCCGAGCGGATCGGTGCAGCAGCCATGAGCTTAACTCCCGCGATAGGTAGAATAGCTGAAGGGCGAGACGAGCAGCGGCACATGATAGTGCGCACCCGCATCGGCCAGGCCGAAACGGATCGGGATGATGTCGAGGAACAGGGGGCCATCGCCCGTGCGGCCGAGATAGTCGCCGGCATGGAAACGCAGCTCGTAGGTGCCGGTCTTCATGGTTTCGCCCGACAGGAGCGGCGCATCGCAGCGGCCGTCGTCGTTCGTCTCGGTGGTCTTGAGAAGGTGAAGCGTGTCGCCCTCGACACGGTAAAGCTCGATGCGCAGGCCCTCGGCGGGTTTGCCGCGCGCGGTATCCAGAACATGGGTCGTGAGCCGCCCGGCTCCGTGCGATTGAGACTGCATGTTTTCCTCCCGAATACAGCACTGCTGCTTGCACTATCGGCCAGGTCACATCCCCTGAAAAGCAATAAGATCGTTCGAGACTTTCAAATTTTACGGAGGAATGGCTCGCGCGATTCCTGGGTTAGACATTTGCCATCAAAAAGCGTTTGGAGGAGCGTTCCATGCGATATTGCCGTGACATGCACGGATATGGCCAACAGCCGCCCGCAGCCCGCTGGCCGGGCGATGCGCGCGTCGCCGTACAATTCGTCCTGAACTACGAGGAAGGCGGCGAAAACTGCGTGCTGCATGGCGATGCGGCATCCGAAGCCTTCCTGTCCGAAATCGTCGGCGCGGCGCAATGGCCGGGCCAGCGCCACTGGAACATGGAATCGATCTACGAATACGGCGCGCGCGCCGGCTTCTGGCGCCTGCACCGGCTACTGACCGAAAAGAACGTACCCGTCACGGTCTATGGCGTGGCGACCGCCCTCAAGCGCTCGCCGGCTCAGGTCGCCGCGATGATCGAGGCTGGCTGGGAAATCGCTTCGCACGGCCTCAAATGGGTCGAGCACAAGGACATGAACGCGGATGACGAGCGCGCGGCGATCGCCGAAGCAATCCGCCTGCACACGCTCGTCACCGGCGAGCGGCCGCGCGGCTGGTATACGGGTCGCTGTTCGGTCAACACGGTCGATCTCGTGGCGGAAGCCGGCGGCTTCGACTACATTTCCGACACCTATGCCGACGACCTGCCCTACTGGTACGAGCACGGCGGCAGGCAGCAGCTCATCATCCCCTATACGCTCGACACCAACGACATGCGCTTTGCCACCCCGCAGGGTTTCAACAGCGGCGACCAGTTCTTCAGCTACCTCAAGGATTCCTTCGATGCGCTCTATGCGGAAGGCAAGGCGGGCAGCCCGAAGATGATCAGCATCGGCCTGCATTGCCGGCTGATCGGCCGGCCGGGCCGCGTCATGGCGCTTGCCCGCTTCATCGATTACGTGCAGAGCCACGAGAAGGTCTGGATCGCCCGGCGCATCGACATTGCCGAGCATTGGGCCAGCACCCATCCGCCGCAACCCGCCGCCGAGCGCCCGTCGCAAATGCCGCAAGAGGCGTTCGTCAAACGTTTCGGCGACATTTTCGAGCATTCCCCCTGGATCGCGCAACGCGCCTGGGCCGATGAACTTTCGCCGGCTAATGATACCGCGACCGGCCTTGCCGCCGCGCTCACCTTCCAGTTCCGCGCCGCAAGCGACGAGGAAAGGCTCGGCGTGCTCATCGCCCACCCCGACCTTGCCGGCAAGCTCGCGCAGGCCAAACGCCTGACGGCAAGCTCGACCGAGGAACAGGCCTCCGCCGGCCTCGACGCGCTGACGGACGACGAGCGGGCACGCTTCACCGAACTCAACGACCGCTACGTCGCGAAATTCGGCTTCCCGTTCATCATCGCCGTCCGGGACAACACGAAGGCAAGCATCCTTGCCGCCTTCGAGACGCGCGTTGCCAATGATCGCGACGCCGAACTTGCGACCGCCTGCCGGCAGGTCGAACGCATCGCGCTCCTGCGGCTGAAAGCCCTGCTGCCGGCCTGAGCAGAGTGTGATATTCCTTGGCGCGACAGGGGACCTCCCCACCCCGTCGCGCCGCAACATCCATCCGGACGGCAATGCTTGCCGATTCCACGTTTGGCCATTCGGCCTGAGGGAGGAAGACATGAAGACCATCGAGATCAAGCCGCTGACCCGCGAGGCGTTCGCGCCCTTCGGCCAGGTGATCGAGCAGGAGGGCGCGCACAATTTCCCGATCAATGCGGGAAAATGCGTCCGCTTCCATGACCTTGCGAATATCGAGACGACCGGCGAGAAGGCCCGGCCGATGATCAGCCTGCTGCGCGGCGAACCCTATCCGCTGCCGCTCGAGCTGAACATGGTCGAACGCCATCCGCTCGGCAGCCAGGCCTTCATTCCGCTGGGCGACAGTTCCTTCCTCGTCGTCGTCGCCGAGGAGACGGACAGCGGCCCGGCCGAACCGATCGCCTTTCGCACCGCGCCCGGCCAGGGCGTCAATATCGGCCGCAATGTCTGGCATGGCATCCTGACGCCACTCGATAGCGTCTCCGAATTCGCCGTGATCGACCGCGGCGGCGAGGGTGTGAACCTCGAAGAGCATTTCTACGCCGAAGCGTTTCTGATCCGCTGATCCACCCATCAGGTTTGCGGATCTGCCGGCCCGCCTCCACGGGCCGGCTTTTTTGCATCCACAAAACGAAACGGGCCGCGCTATGAGCGCGGCCCGTTTGCTTTGAGTGATCCAGCTTTTCTATTCGGCGAAGAAGGCGAAGCGGATGATGAAGAGGGCAGCGACGATCGCCGTTGCCGGATGGATCTGCTTCCACTTGCCGGTGAAGAGCTTCAGTACGGCGTAGGTGATGAAGCCGAAGGCAAGGCCGTTGGCGATCGAATAGGTGAAGGGCATGGCGAGCGCGGTGACCGCAGCGGGCGCCGCTTCCGTCAGGTCTTCCCATTCGATTTCCGTCAGCTCGCGCATCATCAGGCCGGCGACATAGAGCAGCGCCGGTGCCGTCGCATAGCTCGGCACCGAGCCGGCGAGCGGCGAGATGAAGAGGGCAGCGAGGAACAGGATGCCGACGACGAGGGCGGTAAGGCCGGTGCGGCCGCCGGCCTGCACGCCCGACGCGCTTTCGACATAGGCCGTGGTGCTGCTCGTACCGATCAGCGAACCGGCGACGATCGCCGTGCTGTCGGCCAGAAGCGCGCGACCGAGGCGGCTCTTCTTGCCTTCCTGGATGAGGTTGGCGCGCTTGGCGACGCCGATCAGCGTGCCCGTGGCGTCGAAGACTTCAACCAGAACGAAGACGAGGATGACATGCAGCAGGCCGCCATGCAGCGCACCGATGATGTCGAGCTGCAGGAAGGTGGGCAGGATCGACGGCGGGGCGGAGACGATGCCGCGGAATTCGCTGACGCCGAGGATCCAGGACAGGACCGTGACGACGAGAATGCCGATCAGGATCGCGCCCTTGACGCGCAGCGAATCCAGCACCGCGATGGTGAAGAAGCCGAGGATCGCAAGCAGCGGGCCCGTCTGCTTCAGGTCGCCGAGGCCGACGAGCGTTGCCGGGTTGTCCACGACGATGCCCGAGCTTTTCAGCGCGATGATGCCGAGGAAGAGGCCGATACCGGCGGCAATCGCGCTTCTGAGCGAATGCGGGATGCCGGCGATCAGCCAGCTGCGCACACCAGTCACCGTCAGGATGACGAAGATGATGCCCGAAATGAACACCGCGCCGAGCGCCTGTTGCCAGGTGAAGCCCAGCGAGGCCACGACGGTGAAGGCGAAGAAGGCATTGAGGCCCATGCCGGGAGCCATGCCGATCGGCCAGTTGGCGACAGTCGCCATGACGATGGAGCCGAGCGCAGCAGCAAGACAGGTCGCCACGAAGACGGCATCCCGATCCATGCCTGTCGTCGACAGGATGTCCGGGTTGACGAAGATGATATAGGACATCGTGAGGAAGGTCGTGAGACCCGCGATCACTTCGGTGCGCACGGTCGTGCCGTGCTCACTCAGCTTGAAAAGCCGTTCAAACATATTTTCTCCCCCTGACGGACACCATCAGGCGCCGTCGTGCGATAGATTCGGGCAAATGCTCCTCCAGCAGCCCGTCGCGGATCCTTCCGCGCCTGTGCGCGGCGGGCTCCGAGAGGCAGACCACCGTGATCACAGTTCTGTTATATTGCTTGTTCCGGCGCGTCCGCGCCAGTCGGGGATTTCCACGGATTTTAGCGAAACTCTTTCACGGCGGGGCTTGCGCCCGCCGTCATTCGCAGACGTCGATCCATTCGGCCGCAACGAGCGCGGCCATGCGGTCCGGCGCAATTCGCACCGCCGCATTGGTCGCGCCGGCAGCCGGGACGACCTCCTCGAAGGACCGCAGCGACACGTCGCAATAGACCGGCAGCAACGAGGGCAGGCCGAAGGGGCAGACGCCGCCGACCGGATGCGAGGTGGTGGCGACCACCTGTTCGGCATCCAGCATGCGCGGCTTTGCGGCAAAGCGGTCCTTGAATTTCCGGTTGCTCAGTCGCGCCGTGCCGGCGGCGACCAGAAGAACGATCTCCTCCCCGACGCGCAGGCAGATCGTCTTGGCGATCTGCTCGGGCGCCACGCCGTGGGCCTCGGCGGCAAGCGTCACGGTCGCCGAGCTCTGCTCGGTGACGAGGACGGTGATATCGGGAGCGTTTTCAGCGAAGAAGCTGCGGACGGATTCAAGAGACATGGCATTTCATAGCCGGTCCGGCGGCGCGGTTGCAAGAGCCGCCGGAAACAGCGCATGCGATGCTTGCCTATGCATATATGCCGCCGGAGGGCGTCGTGCCGGCCGTCGAGCCCGGCAGGAAGGTTGCAGCCTTGCCGAACGTGTCGATCACGCCGTTGGTCTCGGCGATATAGCGGCTGCCGGTGGCGGCGCCGACAATCGTCGGGTTCGACAGCGAAACGGCCCCACCGTTCCGGGCGGCGATGAACGCCGTGAAGGCGGGCGTGCCGGTCAGTGTGAAGGTCCGGTTCGCCGCCGTCAGCAAGCCCGCGCCGATATTGATGTGCCGCCGCGCGCCGCCGGAAATGGTGTAATTTTCCTCAAGCAGGATATGGCAGGGACTGTCGGCGAAGATGTGGTCCGCATTCGCCCCCACGGCACCGAATTCCAACTTGCCGAGGCGCAGCGACACACCGTTGCCGACCGAAAGCCCATGGATCATGTCCGTGGCGATGGCGATCCGGATGCCGGAGACGCGAACCTGCGCACCATTGGCGAAGACAAGGCCCGACGAGAGGACGACGGAGGATGGCGTCGTCTCGTTGCCCTTGATGAAGAGCGTGCCGCCGCCGACAAGAGGACGGGCGGCGGTCGCGCCGGCATAGGCGCCGTTGGCCAGCTGGATCGTGACGTCGTAGCCCGCACAGTCGAGCCTTGCCGCCTCGTCCACCGCCTTCTGGAGGGTCGCGAAGGGCGTGCCGGCCGTCAGGCCATTGTTGCCGTTATCGCCGGTTGTCGCGACGTGATAGGTGCGGTTTGCCGTGAGCTGCGGCCGCAGGTCCTGCACGCCCGCCGGAAAAGTGACACGCCCCGTCGCCTGGTTGACGACCATGGCGTCGGCAAAGGACGAGCCGTCCGCACTGACCTTGATGTGGAATGCATCGCTGCCGGCAAGCCCCATCTCCGCCCGCCCCGACCAGCCGGTCTGGAACAGAAGCGATGCGGTATCGCCGGCATTGGCCTTGTTGACCTTGATCTGGTGCCCCGCCCCCTCGTTGGTGAAGAGCGTCGCGGGAGCGGCGACCGCCAGCCGGTTCGTCGCATCCGCCGTGGCGTTGATACCGACCCGATCAGGGATGGCGATGGTGAAGGAAGCTGGCGCCCAGTCGCCTGCTTTGAAGGCGAACAGGCTGTTCTCGTCCAGCACATGGGCAAGCCAGCCTTCGCGCGGCGCGTAGAAGATCCAGAGGCCATCCTGCCATGCGGCGACCGTCCTTGCCTGGCCGGTCCAGCCGCCGGTCGCCCCCGAAGGAACGATATAACGCGCGCCGCCGGAAGGGCTTGCCGGCGGGCTGGCAACGGTCCGGCTGCTGACGGCAAGGTGCAGCAGCGCATCCAGCGCCCGGATGGCCTCATTGTGGGTGACATGCTTCTGCGCCTGCGCGGGCAGGATATAGGGAAGGTTCAGGTTTTCAGTCGCATCCATTCGTCCGGCTCCTGTCTCGAAGGGTCCGGACGATTATAGGAGGGCGGCAAAGGGCGGGGAAAACGGGGCACGCATGCGGGTGCCGGCGAGCCTGCTTCCGGCAGGCTCGCCGTATAGGTCAGTGCGAATCCTTGGGCACGGCATTGCCGCGCGCGCCGCGCAGGAAGTCGAAGTCGGCACCGGTATCGGCGCCGGTGACATGATCGTGGTAGAGCATGCCGTAGCCGCTCGCCGGGCGCGCGACCGGGCTCTTCCATTCGGCAAGGCGCCGCTCGATCTCGCCCTCCGGCACATCGAGATGCAGGCGCCGGTTCGGCACGTCGAGCTCGATGAAATCGCCGTCGCGCACGATGGCCAGCGGCCCGCCGGCGGCGGCTTCCGGGCTGGTATGCAGCACGACCGTACCATAGGCGGTGCCGGACATGCGGGCATCCGAAATGCGCACCATATCGGTGATGCCCTTCTTCAGCACCTTGGGCGGCAGGCCCATATTGCCGACCTCGGCCATGCCGGGATAGCCGCGCGGGCCACAGTTCTTCAGCACCATCACGCAGGTCTCGTCGATGTCGAGATCGGGATCCTCGATCTTGCGCTTGTAATCGTCGATATCCTCGAAGACGACGGCGCGGCCGCGATGAACCATCAGCGAGGCGGTGGCAGCCGACGGCTTCAGCACCGCGCCCCTGGGCGCAAGGTTGCCCTTGAGCACCGCGATGCCGCCTTGATGGGCCAGCGCCTTTTCCGTCGGCAGGATGACGTCCTCGTTCCAGTTGGTGACGTCCTTGACTTCGTCCCAGATCGTCTCGCCGGAAACGGTCAGCGCCTGCTTGTTGAGAAGGCCGGATTCGCCGAGCCGCTTCAGCACCACCGGCAGGCCGCCGGCATAGAAGAACTCTTCCATCAGGTACTTGCCCGACGGCATGAGGTTGACGATGGTCGGCACGTCACGGCCGAGACGGTCCCAGTCGTCGAGCGTCAGGTCGATGCCGACGCGGCCGGCAAGCGCCAGAAGATGCACCACCGCATTGGTCGAGCCGCCGATCGCGCCGTTGGTGCGGATGGCGTTCTCGAAGGCTTCGCGGGTGAGGATGTCGGAGGGTTTGAGGTCGTCCTTGACCATCTGGACGATCCGCCGGCCGGTAAGCTGCGCCATGACGCGGCGGCGGCTGTCGACGCCGGGTATGGCGGCATTGCCGGAAAGCGCCATGCCGAGCGCCTCGGCCATGGAGGCCATGGTGGAGGCGGTGCCCATCGTGTTGCAGGTGCCGGAGGAACGGCTCATCGCCTGCTCGGCGTCGAGGAAGTCGGCCTGGCTCATCGTGCCGGCCTTGATCGCCTCCGACATCTGCCAGAGCGCCGTGCCCGAACCGACACGCTCGCCGCGGAACCAGCCGTTCAGCATCGGCCCGCCGGTGACGACGATCGAGGGAATGTCGGTGGAGGCCGCGCCCATCATCAGCGAAGGCGTGGTCTTGTCACAGCCGACGAGCAGCACCGCGCCGTCGATCGGCTGCGCGCGCATCGTTTCCTCAACCGCGAGCGCGGCGAGATTGCGGTACATCATGGCCGTCGGCCGGTAGGTGTTTTCGGAGGCCGAGAACACCGGAACCTCCAGCGGGAAACCGCCCGCCTCCCAGACGCCCGCCTTCACCTTTTCCGCCAGTTCGCGCAGGTGCCCGTTGCAGGGCGTCAGATCCGACCAGGTGTTGAGGATGCCGATCACCGGGCGTCCGTCGAACAAGTCGTGCGGATATCCCTGATTCTTCAGCCAGCCGCGATGATAGATGTTGTCGCGCGAATTGCCGCCGTACCATTCCTGCGAACGCAGTTTGCGCGGCCAGGCGGAAGGTTTGAATGTCATTGTCGTGCTTGCTCTCTGTTACGCGGGGGCGATGCGTCAGGCGCGCCTGCGGGCGCAGATCGCCATCCTCCCCGTCTCCCACAGAACGCGGAACTCACATAACAGTCAAATCATCAATCGATATCGTTTCATACCAATTGCGTCATGATACCGGCGCGACTAGGCTGGCCGTATGAAAGCGCATTATCTCAAGCTCAACCAGCTCCGGTTCATCGATGCCCTGCACCGCCGGGGCAGGCTCAGCCTTGCGGCGGAAGAGATGAACATTTCGCAGCCGGCAGCCTCCCGGACGCTCGCCGAGATCGAGGCGCTTGTCGGCCAGCAGATCTGCACCCGCAATGCACACGGCTTCATCTTCAACGAGTTCGGCAATGTGCTGGCCGCGCGCGCCAGCCGCGTCGTCGCGGAGGTGGAGAATATCGGCCGCGACATTCGCGAGGTCGCCGACGGGTTGCGCGGCCGGGTCCGGATCGGCGCGGTGACGGCGGCTGCCGTCGCCCATGTCCTGCCGGCCTCGCTGGCGCTGCGCGCGCAGGCCCCGCACGCCCAGCTTCAGGTCGATGTCGAGCCGAGCCTGACGCTGATGCAGCGCATGCGCGCCGGCGAATACGATTTCGTGCTGGCGCGGCTCAGCGCCGCGGACGACCCGACCGCCTATGACGTGCGGCCGGTCGGAGAGGAAGTGCTGAGCTTTGCCGTGCGGCAGAAGCATCCGCTCACCGGCCGCAGCCGGCTCGGCTTTCGTGACCTTTCGCCCTATCACTGGATCCTCCAGCCGGCCGGCTCGCCGATCTGGACGACGGTGGTGGACGCGTTTCGCGCCGAATATGCGGACTTTCCCGAGCGCGTGACCTATTCAGCTTCGGCCCTGCTGACGCTCGCCACCATATCCCGCACGGACGCCATCGCCCCGCTGGCGCGCGAAGTCGCCAGCCTTCTCATGGCGGAAGACCTCGGCGTGCGCATCGTCACGCTCGACATGGCCCGCCCGGTCAGCGTGCCGGCCTACAACGTCATCCTCGACAAGGGCGCGCTGCTGTCGCCGCTGGCGCAGCGCTTCCTGTCGCTGATCGAGGCCGAGACCCTGCACGCCGATCCGTGAGGTTCCAGACTTTCAGGGGTGGTGAAGGACGCTCATGCCGCCATCGACCGTCAGGCAGGTGGCGTTCATGAAGGGGCACTCGTCCGAGATCATGAACACGGCCGCCCTGGCGATCTCTTCCGGCGTCGCGATGCGCCCGCCAGGATGAAGCTTCATCGTCTCGGCTTCGGCGGCCACCGGATCGGGGAAGCTCTCCCAGTATTCGACGGCCTTCTGCGTGCGCACATAGCCGGGCGCAAGCGCGTTCACGCGAACGCCCTGCCCGGCATATTCGATGCCGAGCGCCTTGGTCATGCCGAGCAGCGCGTGCTTGGTGACCGGATACGGGAACGTGTGCGGAATGATTGTGAATGCGTGGGTCGAGGCGATGTTGAGAATGACGCCGCCGCCATCGGCAATCATGCCCGGCAGCACGGCCCTGCTGCAATTCCACGCGCCCTTGAGATTGACGTCGAAACAACGCTCCCAGTCGGCATCGGAGAGTTTCAGGGGCTCGAAGAACACATTGACGCCGGCATTGTTGACGAGCGCATTCGGCTGGCCGATTTCGCGTGTCGCCACGGCGATCGCCTGCTCGATCGCGGCCGCATCGGAAATGTCCGCCGCCGCGTGAGCAAGCCTGCCGCCAGCCGCGCGCAAACGGTCGGCCTCGGCGCCGAGAAGGTGGCCATCGCGGTCGATCAGGAAGAGGCTTGCCCCTTGCGCAAGGAAGGTTTCGGCAATGGCAAGGCCGATGCCCTGCGCCGCACCGGTAACGACGATCCGCTTGCCCGCCAGGCGATCTGTCATGGTCTGTTCTCCTTGTCGCTTTTCGGCGCGGGATGCTTGCGCACGGCAATGGCGAGGTCGCGGGCGGCTAGGTTGAGCATCTGGTGCGAGCATTCGCGGGCCGCCGCCTTGTCGCGCACGCGCAGGGCTTCCACGAGCCGCTTGTGGACCTCCACCGCTTCGTCGCGGGCATCCGCCGCCTCGTTGGAGGCGTAGAGGGAAAATTCGAGCGCCGCCTGGATGATGCTGGCGAGCTGCATGAAAACCTGATTGTGGCTGGCCCTGAGCAGGCCTGCGTGAAAGTCGACATCCGCCTGCGTGAAGGCCTCAAGATCGCCTTGCGCATCGCACATGCGCTGCCAGGCCCGCTCGATCTCCGCAACCTCCTGCACGGTCGCGCGCTCGGCAGCGAATTCCGCGGCAAAGGGCTCGATGGCGCGGCGCGCGTCGAGCACGCAGGCCAGAAGGTCGAGTTCGAAGATGCGCGGACCGATCCATTCCAGCACCTGCGCGTCGAGGATGTTCCACTCCTCCTTCGGGCAGACAATGGTGCCGACCCGAGAGCGCCCGCGCACTAGGCCCTTGGATTCGAGGATCTTCAGCGTTTCCCGGATGACCGTGCGGCTGACGCCGTAGCGCAGGCACAACTCGGCTTCCGTTGGCAGGAAGGCCCCGATGGGGAAGACATCCGCGCAGATATCCGAGGCGATCGACCGCGTGACGTTCTTCTGCACACGAGGCCGGCGCACGGTCCCTGAGCCTTCAGGCGTATCCAAGCGCTCCCCCTCATTCTGCACGGTCATTCTCCATCCCATTGTCGCCGCAGTGCGTCGCCCGCGATCCATATCCCGTTTCGCGCCCGATAGCGACGACGGGATTTGCTGCATGACAGCATAGCTATCATACACTGCTATTTAATTCATCATACAAGAGTAATTGACGATTATGATGAAAGCAACTACACCTTGAGCCACTGCAAGCGCAGTTCATTTGGGAGAGAGACAATGGGCTTTATCAAAGCAGCCATCCTGGCTGGCACCGTCGCCGTATTCGCCGCGACCTCCGCCTTCGCCGCAGACGTGAAGATCGGCTTCATCGTGAAGCAGCCGGAAGAGCCGTGGTTCCAGGACGAATGGAAGTTCGCCGACATCGCCGCCAAGGAGAAGGGCTTCACCCTCGTCAAGATCGGCGCTGAGGACGGCGAGAAGGTTCAGTCCGCTATCGACAATCTCGGCGCACAGGGCGTACAGGGCTTCATCATCTGCACGCCGGACGTAAAGCTCGGCCCGGGCATCGTCGCCAAGGCGGCCGCCAACGACCTCAAGCTGATGACGGTCGACGACCGCCTGGTCAATGCCGACGGCAGCGCGATCGAAGATGTCGCACATATGGGTATCTCGGCCTCCAAGATCGGTGAAGCCGCCGGCCAGACGATCCTCGACGAGATCAAGAAGCGCGGCTGGGACATGAAGGACGTCGGCGCAATCCGCGTCTCCTACGACCAGCTGCCGACCGCCGTCGACCGCGTCGAAGGCGCGCTCTCGGTGCTGAAGGCCGCAGGCTTCCCGGAGGCCAACATCTTCGACGCCCCGCAGGCCAAGACCGATACGGAAGCGGCACTGAATGCCTCGACCGTCGTTCTCAACAAGAATGCCGGCATCAAGCACTGGGTCGCCGTCGGCCTCAATGACGAAGCCGTGCTCGGCGCCGTTCGCGCCACCGAAAGCGTCGGCATTGCCGCCGACAGCATGATCGGCGTCGGCATCGGCGGTGCGGATTCGGCGATCAACGAATTCAAGAAGCCCACTGCAACCGGCTTCTTCGGAACCGTGATCATCTCGCCCAAGCGCCATGGCTACGAGACCGCACTCAACATGTATGAGTGGATCGCCAACGGCAAGGAGCCGGAAAAGCTGATCCTGACGGCGGGCGAGGTCGCATTGCGCGACAACTACGAAGCTGTCCGCAAGAATCTCGGCATCGAATAGTCATCCTCCCAAGATGATTTCATCCCGGCGGCGGGGCTGAAAAGCGCGCCAGCCGCCGGGCCACCTCCGGGGTGATGACATGCAGGACTTTCTTGAATTCAAGGCGATATCCAAGGGATATCCCGGCGTCCAGGCACTCGCCGACGTTTCCTTCTCCGTGAAAAAGGGAGCCGTGCACGGCCTGATGGGCGAAAACGGCGCGGGCAAATCGACCCTCATCCGCGTGCTTTCCGGCGACCAGTCGTCCGATAACGGCGAAATCCGCATCGACGGCCAGGTGCAGCGCTACCGCTCGGTGCGCGACGCCTTCGATGCCGGCGTCATCGTGATCCATCAGGAACTCCAGCTCGTGCCCGAGCTGACGGTCGCCGAAAACCTCTGGCTCGGCCGCTTCCCCGGCAAGGCCGGCATTATCGACCGCAACCGGCTGATGGGCGTGGTGAAGGAGAAGCTGGCCGATATCGGCATCGATATCGATCCTGCCGTCAAGGTCGCGGCCCTTTCGATCGGCGAGCGCCAGATGGTGGAGATCGCCAAGGCGGTGATGGCCGATGCGCGCGTCATTGCGCTGGACGAGCCGACCTCTTCGCTCTCCTCGCGCGAAAGCGAAATCCTCTTTGCCCTCATCGATCGCCTGCGCGCGCAGGGCAAGGTCATCCTCTACGTCTCGCACCGTCTCGACGAGATCTTCCGGCTCTGCGACAGCCTCACCGTGCTGCGCGACGGCAAGCTTGCCGCGCATCATCCCGAGATCGCCGAGGTCACGCGCGACCAGATCATTTCCGAAATGGTCGGCCGCGAGATTTCCAACATCTGGGGTTTTCGCCCGCGCGAACAGGGACCGGTGCGGCTGGAGGTCAAGGACCTTGCCGGGCGCAAGCTGCGCACGCCGATCAGCTTCTCCATACGCCAGGGTGAAATCCTCGGCTTCTTCGGCCTCATCGGCGCAGGCCGCAGCGAGATGTCACGCCTCGTCTACGGCGCGGACGGCCGCTCGCAAGGCACGGTCAGCGTCGACGGCACAGCCGTCACGCCCGACAGTCCGCGGCACTCGATCCGCGCCGGCATCGTGCTCTGCCCGGAGGACCGCAAGTTCGACGGCATCGTGCAGGGCCGCAATATCGAGGAGAACATGACGATCTCCTCACGCCGGCATTTCTCCCCCTTCGGCATTCTCCAGCCGAAGAAGGAAGCCGAACTTGCCGACCAGTTCATCGCAAGGCTCAGGGTGCGCACGCCCTCCCGCAAGCAGGACATCATCAACCTGTCCGGCGGCAACCAGCAGAAGGTCATCCTCGGCCGCTGGCTTTCCGAGCAGGGCGTCAAGGTCCTCATCATCGATGAACCCACGCGCGGCATCGACGTCGGCGCCAAGTCGGAAATCTACGAAATCCTCTACGAACTCGCCGGCCAGGGCATGGCGATCGTCGTCATCTCCAGCGAACTGCCGGAGGTGATGGGCATCACCGACCGCATCATGGTCATGTGCGAGGGCCGGGTCGCCGCCGATATCGATCGCGACGACTTCGACGAGCGGCGCATCCTCGCCGCCGCCCTGCCCGACATATCCAATGCCAGCGAACTCCCCAACCAGCAGGTCCAGTCGCGATGACGTCTTTGAAAAAACTCCTCCTCGGCGAGCAAGGCCTCGTCGTCATCTTCGCCATCGCCTTCGCCATCGTGGCACTGACGGTGCCCAACTTCCTGACCGAGCGCAACATGCTGGGCCTGCTGCAATCGGTCGTCACGATCGGCATCGTCGCCTGCACGATGATGTTCTGCCTCGCCTCGCGCGACTTCGACCTTTCGGTCGGCTCCACCGTCGCCTTTTCCGGCATGGTCGCCGTCATGGCCTCGAACGCCTCGGGCTCGATCGTCATCGGCCTTCTTGCCGCGCTGCTGTGCGGCGGCGCCGTCGGCCTCGTCAATGGCGTCGTGATCGCCCGCTTCCGCATCAATGCGCTGATCACCACGCTCGCCACCATGCAGATCGTGCGCGGCCTTGCGCTGATCGCCTCGGACGGCCGCGCCGTCGGCATCAACGATCCCGGCTTCTACCAGCTCGCGCTGTCGAAGTTCCTCGGCATTCCGTCGCCGATCTGGGTCATGGCCGCCTTCTTCGTGCTCTTCGGCTTCGTGCTGAACCGCACGGTCTTCGGCAAGAACACGCTGGCGATCGGCGGCAATCCGGAAGCCTCGCGTCTTGCCGGCGTCAACGTCTCCAACATGCGCATCTGGATCTTCATGCTGCAGGGCCTTGTCTGCGCCGTTGCCGGCGTGCTGCTCGCCTCGCGCATCACCTCCGGCCAGCCGAACGCCGCAACGGGCCTCGAGCTGTCGGTGATCTCGGCCTGCGTGCTCGGCGGCGTATCGCTCGCCGGCGGCCGCGCGGCCATGACGGGCGTCATCGTCGGCGTTCTGATCATGGGCATTGCCGAGAACGTAATGAACCTGCTCAATATCCAGGCGTTCTATCAATATGTCGTGCGCGGCCTGATCCTGCTTCTGGCCGTCCTGCTCGACAACCTGCGCTCCGCCGCTGCCGGCGGGCGCACCTGACCTGACCCGAAGCCTTCGACAAGGGCCGCGGTTCCGTTGTTCGGACCGCGGCCTTTTCTGTTTCCGCCCGGCCCGAGGGCCTACAAATACAAGGCCCGGATCCCGTCGAAGGAAAGCTTGATCCCGATGGCGACCATCAGAAGATAGATGATCGTGTAGAAGCGATCCGCCGACGTGCGCCGGACCAGCCAGATGCCGGCAAAGGTCGACACGATCGCAAGCGGCATGAGTGTTGCCGAGGCGATGAGGTTGTGCCGAGTGAACTGGCCAAGCAGGAAATATGGCGGCACCTTGATCAGATTGACCGCGGCGAAGAACGCCACGCTGGTGCCGACGAAGATGTCGCGGGACAATCGCTGGGGCAGCACGAACATCTGGAAGGGGGGGCCGCCTGCATGCGCGATCATGCTGGTAAACCCTGATCCTGCCCCGCACAGAAAGCCGAAAACCGCTTTCGGCCTGGCAACCGCCGGACCGGCACCGCCACGCTCGATGAACAGCCGGCGCAAGCCGAATGCGATGGAAACGATCCCGACCATCAGGGCGACCATGGCGTCCGATACGGAGGCCGCGAGCAAATAGCCCAGCAGGATGCCGGCCACGGCGCCCGGCAGCAAAGCGCCAAGATTCCAGCCGTCCCAGGTCTTGCGGTAGGACAGCAAACTCACCGCATCCTGCACGACAAGGATCGGCAGCATGATCGCAGCAGCCTCCAGCGGCGAGGTCGCCAGCGCCATCATTGGCAACGCAATCATGCCGACGCCGGCAAAACCGCCTTTCGAGATGCCGAGCAGGATCACGGCGGGAACGGCAGCGAGGTAGAAGGTCAGGTCTGTGGCCGTTTCAAGCATCCAGCCGCTCCGGATGCGAGCCGCGCCTTGCCACGGTTAAACCCCGGCACCCCGCCCTTGGACACGGCAACCCCGGAGCTCCAGCGAACCGGCAGGGCACCCTAGGCAAGCACCAGCAACGACAATTGCTGCAAGGACGATATGTTCAGCCGGGCATAGGCGCGCCTGCGATAGGTAAGGGCGGTGGTAATCTTGATGCCGAGGTCGAGCGAGATGCCTTCGGTCGTCAGGCCCCGCACGGAACGGGCGCAGACCGCAACCTCCCGCTCGGTCAGCTCGGGAAACCGTTCCTGCAGGCGCTGGGAGATCCACTCACACGACGTCTTTTCCAGCCGCGTTTGTGTGTAAAGCCGGTAATGCGCAAGGATCAACGGATAGATCGCTTGCAGGATCCAGTCGAACTCGACCCAGTCGCCAATGTTCTTCTTCGAATAGTAGAGATGGACAGTGATCGGGCTATCGATCTCGCCCTTGCCGATAACGGTCTCTCCGACAAAACGACTGCGTGGTGACCGGCATTCTGGCGCATCACGATCAGCCGGGAAGAAATGCCGAATGACCGCGCTCTCGTCAGTGTCTTCGCAATGCTCGTCTTGAATTTTGCGATGGCGGGAGCGGGCACTCGCGGCAAGATCGGCATCCTCCAACCCGGCCTCGCTCACAAGCGAAATCACGCGCGCCATGCCCGGCGCAACCACGCAGATTTCAGCGACACCGACAACTGCGAGCAATTCGCTCAGGGTGAGAGAGAATTCCTTGCTGCCAATCGTATCCAGCAATCGCGGATACCAACCGCTGTTTATCGACAGAGCAGCGCCAGAAAGCCTTCCGTGATAGTGATACATGACACCTCCCTCGCCACAAATCCTGTGTCCAGACTAGGGCCTTTGCCGGCCCGCTGCTTTTCTGGGATTGCCAAAGTTTTTTACGTAACTGCCAGACTGCGGCGGGCTCGTCGGGGAATGAGGCGTGATGCGGAAACACCCGGCGAACGCCCGCTGTTCTAGTCGACGATCGTTGCTTCCGTCGAGGCGCGAAGCTCCTCCCCGGTGACGCCGTCGGCCAGTTCAATGACCTTGAGCCCGCCCGCCACCACTTCCATCACGCCGAGGTTGGTGATGATCCGGTTTACGACCCCCTGGCCGGTCAGTGGCAGGGTGCACTGTTTCAGGACCTTGGATTGACCCGCCTTGTTGGTGTGATCCATCACGACCACCACGCGGTCTACTCCGGCAACCAGGTCCATGGCTCCGCCCATGCCCTTGACCAGCTTTCCCGGGATCATCCAGTTTGCCAGATCGCCATTCTCCGCCACCTCCATGGCGCCAAGAATAGCCATCGCAATCTTTCCCCCGCGGATCATCGCAAAGCTTTCCGCGCTGTCGAAATAGACAGTCTGCGGCAGTTCGGTGACCGTCTGCTTGCCGGCATTGATCAGGTCCGGGTCCTCTTCGCCCTCATAGGGAAAGGCGCCGATCCCAAGCATGCCGTTTTCGGATTGCAGCGTCACCTCGACGCCCTCGGGAATATAGTTCGCCACAAGCGTCGGGATGCCGATGCCGAGGTTTACATACCAGCCGTCCCGCAGTTCCTTCGCGGCGCGAGCAGCCATCTGATTGCGATCCCATGCCATGATCAGGCCTCCTTGCGTGTGGTGCGCTGCTCGATGCGCTTTTCATGCGCGCCCTGGATCAGGCGATGGACATAGATGCCCGGCAGATGGATATGGTCTGGATCGAGCGTGCCGGTCGGCACGATCTCCTCGACCTCGCAGACACAGACGCGTCCGCATTTGGCGGCCGGTACGTTGAAGTTGCGCGCGGTCTTGCGGAAGATGACGTTGCCGCTTGCGTCCGCCTTCCAACCCTTGACGATGGCAAGATCGGCGACAATGCCCCGTTCGAGGATGTAGGTCTGGCCGTCGAACGCCTTGTGTTCCTTGGCCTCGGCGATGACGGTCCCCACGCCGGTCCTGGTGTAGAATCCGGGGATGCCGGCGCCCCCGGCCCGCATCCTCTCGGCCAGCGTGCCTTGCGGATTGAATTCCAGCTCGAGTTCACCCGACAGATACTGGCGCATAAACTCGGCATTCTCGCCGACATAGGACGAGATCATCTTCCTGATCTGGCGCGACGCGAGCAGGATGCCCAGGCCGAAATCGTCCACGCCGCAATTGTTGCTGGCGATCGTCAGGTCTTTCGTTCCGGCCTTGTGAATCGCATCGATCAGCAATTCTGGAATGCCGCACAGGCCAAATCCGCCGGCGGCGATCAGCATTCCGTCCGTCAACAGGCCGTCCAGAGCGGCAGACGCGCTCGAATAGACCTTCTTCATCTTGCAAAGCTCCTCATGCCCGGTTGTCTGATAAACGGCGACGCGACCCGAAGGGCGCTCACGCCAGCGCCTCCGGTGCGGCCGCCTGGAAGGCCGGCAGCTCGGCGCAGTTGCGCGCGATCGCGCAGATACGGGACAGATGCGAATGATCGACGCCCCAGCGCGTGGCGTTGTAGAGTTGCGGGATCAGCGTGCAGTCCGCCATGCCGGGCGTGGAGCCATGGCAGAAGCGGCCGTTGAATCCGGGATGGTCCAGCAGGTTTTCTACGGCCTCAAGTCCGGCGGCGATGTTCTCGCGGTTCCATTGCCCCCGCGCTTCAGCCCCTGCAAGCGCTTCGACACGGCTCAGTACCTTGAGATTGGAAACCGGATGGATCTCGCACGCGATTGCGAGCGCCAGCGCCCGAACATGCGCCCTTCCTTCATGCGTCGCCGGCAGCAGGGCGGGCTCGGGGCGCGTTTCCTCGAGATATTCGATGATCGCCAGGGACTGGGTCAGCCGCATGCCGTCGATTTGGAGCGTCGGCACCAGCCCCTGCGGATTGACGCTGAGGTTCTGCGCCCCGCGCTGCTCGCCCTTGACCAGATCGACGGAGACGCGGTCGTAGCCGATCCCCTTGAGGCCGAGCGCGATCCGCACCCGGTAGGAGGCGGAGGAGCGCCAGTAGTCGTGCAGCACCACGCTCATGCTTGCGCCGGCAGGATGCGGCCGGTGCAGGGACCGAAACCGATGCGGTAGCCCTCGCCGTCGGCGTGAGCGAAGAGGCCGATCTCGTCGCCATCCTCAAGGAACGTCCGGGACTGGCCGTTTACGTCCACCGGCTCTTTGCCGCCCTGCGTCATCTCGAGCAGCGCCCCGGTCTGGTCACGCGCCGGCCCTGAAATCGTTCCGGTCCCCAGAAGATCGCCCACCCGCATCGGGCAGCCGGTCTGCGTATGATGTGCCAGCTGCTGGGCGCTGGAATAGTACATGGCATTGTAGTTGGTCCGGCCCATGACCTGGCCGTTCATCGTCCAGCCGATAGTCAGGTCATAGAAACCCGGGCGCTCTTCCTGCAGGTAGGGCAGCAGCGGATTGACCCGCTCGGCGCCCGCACTGCGGAAGGGCTCGAGGGCTGCCTGCGGCACGATCCACGGGCTGATCGTGGTGCCGAGCGCCTTGGACTGGAACGGGCCCAGCGGCTGGTACTCCCAGGCCTGGATGTCACGCGCCGACCAGTCGTTGAGCAGCACATAGCCAAAGATCATCCCTTCTGCCCGCTCGACGCTGAGGCGCTCGCCCATCGTGCTGTCGCCGCCGACGATGGCGCCGAGTTCCAGCTCCAGATCCAGCCGCCGGCAGGCGGTCCATTCCGGGCCGTTCTCGCCCCGGACCTGCCCCATCGGACGGCGGATCGGGGTGCCCGAGACGACCACGGAGGAGGCGCGCCCGTTATAGCCGATGGGCATGTGCGTCCATTGCGGCGGCAACGCGTTTTCGGGTCCGCGGAAAAGCACGCCGACATTGAAGGCGTGGTTCCTGGAGGCGTAGAAGTCGGTAAATTCGGCGACGCGGATCGGCAGATGCAGCGTGACGTCTGCCATCGCCACGAGGGGCAGGTCTTCCGTGGCGCCCTCGGCCAAAAGCCCGGTCAGCCGCGCACGCACGTCGTCCCATTTCGCCCGGCCGAGCGCGATGAAACCGTTGAGCTGCGCCTCGGCGAACGTGCCGCCCGCCTCGATCAGGCCCTGCGCCTCGCAGGCCGCCAGATCGAGGACCCTATCCCCGATCGCGACGCCGCAGCGCGGCGCGGCGCCCTGGATGGAAAACACCCCGTAGGGCAGGTTCTGGATCGGAAAGTTGCATCCCGGTTCGTTCGCGGATGCGATCCTGCTGCGCAGGGGCGTTACCATCTGTTTCTCCTGTCGGTTGCTCCGGGGGGGGCATCGAGGACGCGCGCTGCCCTGCCCGGATCCCGTGTCGGTCACGGGCCGGGCAATGCCGGCTCCGGGGCTATTTGATGCCGGGCGTACCGTCGAACTTCTTCTCCAGCCGGTTCCAGACCTCGATATACTCTTCCTGCATCGGGGCTTCCTTCGCCGCGAATTCGGTGAGGTGCTGCGGAAAGCGGGTCTCGAACATGAAGCTCATGGTGTTATCCAGCTTCTCCGGCTTCAGTTCGCCGTTCGATGCGCCTTCGAACGCATCCCGGTCGGGGCCATGCGGCAGCATGCAGTTGTGCAGGCTGATGCCGCCGGGCGCGAAGCCCTGCGGCTTGGCGTCATAGGTGCCGTAGATGTTGCCCATGAGCTCCGACATGATGTTCTTGTGATACCAGGGCGGGCGGAACGAGTGTTCGGCCACCAACCAGCGTTCGCGGAACAGCACGAAATCGATATTCGCCGTTCCTTCCTGCCCGGAGGGTGCGGTAAGGACGGTGAAAATCGACGGATCGGGATGGTCGAACAGGATTGCGCCGACCGGGGAATAGGTGCGCAGGTCGTATTTGTAGGCGCAGTAGTTGCCGTGCCACGCCACCACGTCGAGCGGGCTGTGGTCGATCCAGGTCTCGTGGAACTGGCCACACCATTTGATCACGACGCGGGAGCGCGCATCACGATCCTCGAACGCCGCGACCGGGCACTTGAAGTCGCGCGGGTTGGCCATGCAGTTCGCGCCGATGGGACCACGGCCGGGCAGGTCGAATTTCTGGCCGTAGTTCTCGCAGACGAAACCGCGGCACGGACCCTCCAGCACTTCGACGCGGTAGACCAGGCCGCGCGGGATGATTGCGATCTCCTTGGGTTCGAGGTCGATGACCCCAAGCTCGGTGCAGAAGCGCAAACGGCCTTCCTGCGGCACGACGAGCAGCTCGCTGTCGGCCGAGAAGAAATACTCATCCTGCATCGACCGGGTGACCAGATAGACGTGGCTCGCCATGCCGACCTGGATGTTCACATCGCCGGCGGTGGTGATCGTACGCATGCCGGAGATCCAGGTCAGGTTCTCGTCGGCGCCCGGCAGCGGGATCGGATCCCAGCGATACTGCCCGAGGCTCATGATGTTCTGCCGGTTCGGGTCATGCGGCATGATGTTCGGCGCGGTCTTCCAATAGGGCACGTCGATCGGGCTGAAGCGACCGGTGTGATGGACAGAAGGCCGGATGCGATAGCACCATGTCCGCTCGTTCTGGCCGCGC
Source organism: Shinella sp. (assembly GCF_049651085.1). Taxonomy (GTDB): domain Bacteria; phylum Pseudomonadota; class Alphaproteobacteria; order Rhizobiales; family Rhizobiaceae; genus Shinella. The sequence continues at coordinate 15,388 of NZ_JBASBL010000009.1, read as the reverse complement.
GGCGCCGTGAATGCGGTGCCCGACAGCTGCTCGGCATAGAGGCCGTAATTGCATTTCTGCGGCGAGTTCTGGCCCTGCGGCAGCGCGCCCGGCAGCGCCTCCGTCTCGAAATCGTTGCCGAAGCCGGGCATGTAGCCCTCGACCGTGCCGGTAGCGCCAGTCGCACGGGTCATGCCGGCGGACAGTTCTTGCTTGCTCATTGGAACTCCTCCCGATGTCGTCGACGACGATTATCGTTGCTGTAGCAATGAAATACCGTTGCACTAGCAACGAAGTCAACGGCAAAGTTCCGCACGCCGGGTTTTTGTTGTATCAGCAATGACAATCCGGACCTCTCGCCAGAAGGAGAGCACATGCCATTCGATCTCGACCAGTTCCTGCCCTATCGCCTCAGCGTTGCCGCCGCCCAGATCAGCCGCCGGTTTGCCGCGCGCTATGCGGCCGAAGCCGGACTAAGCATTCCGGAGTGGCGGGTTCTGGCGCATCTCAACAATTCCGGGCCGGTCAGCGTTCGGGACATCAATGTGCGCGTCAACCTCGACAAGTCGGTGGTCAGCCGCGCGGCCACCCGGCTCGAGCAGGCGGGTCTCCTGAGAAAATCAGCGCACCACACCGATCAACGGCTGGTGGCGCTGGAATTGACGGAAGCCGGACAGAAACTGATGGAGCGGCTTGGCCGGGTGGCCGAGGACTTCCAGAAGGAACTCGTAGCCGAACTCGGCGATGACGCGGACAGCCTCGGCCGGGTGCTGGACCGGTTTTCCGCGGTGAAGCGCTGAGCGCGAGGACGTGCAGCATGCCGTCAGTCAGCGATCAATTGCTCGGCGGCCAGCAATCGCCTTGTGCCGCCGGAGATGAAATAGGTCACGTCATGGAACACCAGTTCGGAGGCACCCTCCCTGACGAAATATCGCTCACGCATTCGCTTTTCGGATGCGAATTGCAGATTGGTGATGCCGCCGATTCTCGGTGAATTCTCGGTCAGGCAATCATTGACCCAGTAGCGCACATACTTGTCGAAACCGTGCAGCTGAAGCGCGAGTTCGACATGATGATCCCAGCATCGCCGGGCGGCGGCCTTCGGCAGGTCGGGATGAAAGGAGATGCCACGCAGGGTCTTGAGCCCCGGCACATGCCCGCCCGCATCTGGCGTCAGCTCATCCTTCTCCACCAGGGGCGTGACATCATAGCCATGCACCGTGGCGCCCAGCGCCGCGATCCGCGCGAACAAGGCTCGAGCATGGGCCGCATCGGCCGTGCGAAACTCGACCGCTCCGAAGAAGGGGCGGCCGGCTTGCTGTTCTCCCCGGTAGGGAGCAAATGGCGCGAGCCCATCGACCGCGCTATTCTTCACCACCGCGCTTACCGCAGGATCGGCCTGCAGAATGTCGATGGCCTGCTCCAGCACTCCGGGCGCCTGCTGATCGAGCTCTTCAAGAAATGCAAAATAGCTGTTCATGGTCCTCTCCTCCCATCAAGATGGGGGGCGAACACGACGCCCCCCATCTTCCCGGTCATACTTCTTCGCGCAGTTGCTCCCAGACCCGCCGGTCGCGCTCGGCGGTCCATATCTGGGGCGACTGGATACCGCGCGCCTCGTCGTAAGCGCGCGATACGTTGAACGGCAGGCAATGTTCGTAGATGGCGAAGTTACCGAATTTCGGATCGCAGGCTGCGCGAACGGCAACATAGGCCTCGCGCAGGCTTCCGCCGCGAGCCGCGACACGCTCTGCCGCCTGGAAGGTCGAGATGACGAAATCGGTCGTGCTGGCGATGGCCTCGGTGACAATCTCCTCGCCGATCAGCGCCTCACCGCGTCCGGGCGCAATGGCGCGCGGATTGAAATCGGCGATGTTGACCAGGGTCTGAGGCCAGTCACGGAAATGCGCGTCACCGCAATAGCAGGCCGAACGATGTTCCACGATGTCACCGGTGAACATCACCTCTTCGTCGGGCACCCAGACCACAAGGTCGCCGGCCGTATGGGCTCGGCCGACCTGCAGGATGTCGACCCGGCGCTTGCCCAGATAGACCGTCATGCTGTTGGAGAAGGTCGTCGTCGGCCAGGTCAGGCCCGGAATCTCGTCATGGCCCTCGAACAGGCGAGGGAAGCGGCGGAACTCGCTTTCCCAATCTTCCGCACCGCGCTCGACCACCATGGAGCGGGCCGCATCGGTCATGACGATTTCACGCGCACCGTAAGCCGAAGCCCCCAGGACACGAACGGCATGGTAGTGCGTCAGTACCAGGTGCGAGATCGGCTTGTCGGTGACGCTGCGGACACACTCGATCACCTTGCGGGCAAGCCTTGGGGTCGCCTGCGCCTCGATGATCATGACGCTTTCGTCGCCGATGATTACCCCGGTGTTCGGATCGCCTTCGGCAGTGAAGGCATAGAGCCCCTCGCCAATGCAGGTGAAGCTGATCGCCTTTTCCGACAGATCGCCTTCCGAAGCGAATTTCGCCATCTTCTCGTCTCCATTTCAATTGAATTTCTAAGCCGATCGCCCGGCGGCGATCGGATGCTCGTTGCGAAAGGGCAAATCCCGCAGCAACGGTTGTGTCAGGTGACCAGCCGGGCGTAGGCGGCGCTGGTCACAGGCACGAGTTCTTCCAGCCTGCCGGCCAGGATCTTCTCCAGCCACCGAGGATCGGCAAGTAGCGTGCGCCCGGCGGCGAACAGATCGAACTCGCCGGCAGCCAAGGCAGCCGAGGCGTTTTCGATACCAACCGGCACCGCCTTCATCGTCTCGGCGGTGCGCTCGTGGCGCGAGACACTCGGCTTGTCGAGCCCGACGCTGCCGACGGCGATTACCGGTCGGCCGGATGCGGCACGGAACAGGGCGGCGAGCGACGGCCCGCCTTCCTCGAAGGCAGGCAGCCAGAAACGTCGCGCCGAAATGTCGAAGACATCGACGCCCGCCTCCGTCAGCATTGCCGCAACCTGTTGCAGCTCCCCGACATCCTGCAGGATCCTTGCCTCGTAATCCGACATCTTCCATTGCGACAGCCGGAAGACGATCGGCCAATCCGGCCCGATCTCCGCGCGCACGGCGCGCACGACCTCGCATGACAGCCGGAACCGGTTTTCCAGCGTGCCGCCATAGGCGTCCTGCCGGTTGTTCGTCCGTTCCCAGTGAAACTGATCCAGCATGTATCCATGGCCGCCATGGATCTCGACCCCGTCGAAGCCGCAATCGATCGCGATCCGGGCCGACCGGGCGAAAGCCGCGACCGTCGCGTCGATGTCAGCCTGGTTCATTGCGAGGACCACGGTTTCCCCCGCTTCGGTGATCGCCTCGGGTCCGAGACCCGGCGCAGGGTCCCCCGCGGCAACGCGGCGATAATTGCCGACATGCCAGAGCTGCGGGATGATCGCCCCGCCCTGCTCATGCACCGCATCGACGACCTGGCGCCAGGCGTCAGCCGTGTCGGGCCGCAGCGCCGGCGCAGCATCCGGCTTGCCGGCGGAAGGATGATCGACATAGACGCCTTCCGTTATGATCAGCCCGACGCCCGCCGCCGCGCGGACCGCGTAGTAGGCGGCCACGTCCGGGCCGGGCAGCCCGCCGGGAGAAAACTGCCGTGTCATCGGCGACATGGCGCAGCGGTTGCGCAGTGTCACCCGACCAAATGGAAACGGCCGACGTACCGGATCCAATGTGAGTTGTGTGGCGTCATTGCTCGCCTGCATGGCCCATTCTCCATTCTTGCGCTGTTCGGGACCGAAGCCTCGGCCCGGAATACCGGGCGCTTACCGACTTCATTTCAGGTCGACGGCCAGCAGACGCTCGGCATTGCCGCGCAGGATCATTTCCATCGCGTCCGGACGGATGGGCAGGCTGGTGAACCATTTGGTGTATTCGACCACCGGCGTCAGCGGATAGGCGGTGGCAAACAGGAACCGCTCGGCCAGGAAGCTGTTGGCGGCCTTGATGTAGTCGTCCATGCCCGGCAGGTGATGCAGATACATGTCGGGCGACAGGTAGAGATTCTCCCGCCGGAAGGCGACATGGATGATCTGCTGGGCCCAGGGCCAGTTGCCGTGCGCCGAAATCACCGTAAGCTTCGGGAAGTCGTGCAGCACGGTGTCGATGTGCTCGGGATTGCTGTAGCTGATGTTCGGGCCGGTATTGCCGCCGCCCATCAGGATGACCGGCATGCCGGCATCTTCGCAATAGGCATAGATCGGATACAGCCGGCGATCATCGAAATGCATGGGATCGGCGCCGAGGCCCGGCTCCAGGTTGATCATCTTCATGCCCAGGCTGCGCGCCTCGGCAATCTGCGCCATTGCCGAGGCGCGGTTCACCGGGTCGACCGAGGCAACCGCAACAAAACGCTCGGGATAGTCGAGGGCGATCTGCGCCACATCGGTGTTCGGAACAGCGCCGATCGTGGTGGTGTTGCGCCCGACGACCACGCCCTTCTCGATGCCTGCCTCGTCCATTTCCGCCAGAAGCTTGTCGATGGACAGCTCGCGGACGGAGTCCGCCTGCCGGAAGCCGAGCTGGCCGGTAAAGCGTTCGATGATCTTCACGCGCGAGAAATTGGCGTTCAGGAATCCACGCAACGGCGGGCGCAGGCGGAAGTCGATGATGTTGTTCATGGCAAAGCCCTTCAATTCAGTTCAAAGGTCGAGAAGACGGAGCGCGTTCTGGCCGAGGCATTGCTGCCGGATCGCGTCGCTGCGGAAGTCCAGCGCGCTGAATGCGGCGACGCTGTCGCCCATCGAACGAACCGGATAGCTGCTGGCGAAAAGCAGGCGATGCGACAGATAGGTATTGGCCGCGTCGAGATAGTCGCGCTGTCCCGGAAGACCCGGCGTGTTCAGGTAGAGATCAGGGATCAGGTAGACATTGGTGCACTGCATGGCCACGGCGACCGCAAGCGTCGTCCAGGGATAGCAGGCATGCGGCACCACGATCTTCAGGCCGGGGAAGCGTCGGGCAACACGCTGGATCGCCTGCGGGTGGCTGTAGGACAGGTCCGGGCCGAGATAGAGGCTGGAGGTGATGGAGAGGATCAATCCGAGCTCTTCGCATCGGGTATAGATCGGATCCATCCGTGCATCGTCGTCGTAGATCGGCGGATCGCAATAGCCATTGTCGATGGCGACGCCGCGCAGGCCCAGCGCCTTGATCCGGTCCAGCTCCCGCACGCCGCCGGCCACATCCATGCCGCTGACGGCACCGAAACCGATGAAGCGGTTCGGGTAGGAAGCGACCAGTTCGGCCACTTCCTCATTCGGCACTCCATTGAACGGTGGCGGTGCGCTGCGTCCCATGACGACGCCCAGACCAACCCCCGCGGCGTCCATTTCCTCGATGAACGCCTCCATGGATTGTTCCTCGAACGAGCGGTAAGGCGTCATTCCGGCATGCAGGGCGAACGCCGTTACAGGATCCGGCGAGGGGTCTCGCTTGCGATAGAGAAAGCTGGAGCGGAATGATTTGAACGGCGGCCGGACGCGAAAATCGACAATCATAATGTGTCCCTAGTCGGATTTCAGGTGGATGGCCGCGGCATGCCGCGACCATCTGCAGAACAGGTTCAGGCGCCCATGATCTCGCGCCAGTTCTCGAGAATCCCGTCGCGTTCTGCGAGGAGCGCGGCATAGTCAAAGGGCTCGATTGCCAGATCCGACAGAACGGGCATGCCCGGAGGCGGCGCGACCGAAGTCAGAACGCTGTAGCCCGCCAGGTCGCTGACGACGCGCTTCTGGTAGTCTTCGGACAGCATGTAATCGAGGAAGTGACGGGCGGCCTGCGGATGCGGCGCCTCGAGCGGCACCGACGCAGCAAATTCCGTCACGATGGGGCGTGCAGGGAAATGGATGCCGATCGGAGCACCGGCAGCCAGCTGCGCCGCCGGTGCGGTCTGGGCGATGACGGCGAAAAGCCGTTCGCCGCGCGCCACCAGATCGGCAGCCTCGACCTCGCGGGTCGTTTCGATCAGCCCGTTGGCGGCGAGGGTCTTGAAGAAGTCCCAGCCATGACGGTCCAGAAGCGTCTTGATCATCACGGTGGCCGAGCCGCTGTTTTCGGGCGAACCCACCACCACCTTTCCGGCATATTCCGGCTTGGCGAGGTCGGACCATTCCTTCGGCAACTGATCCTCGGTCACCAGGTTCTTGTTGTAGACGACGACGTGGAAGGAGGCGATGACCGTCTGCGCCAGCCCGTCCGCCGAGCGGAACGCCTCGACCACATTCGGGAGGTTGCCGGGCTTCACGCTGGCAAACAGGCCATCATTCGCCGCGATCATGTTGGCGGATTTTTCCAGCACGATCACATCGGTCAGATGCTGCCCGACCTTCACCTGCGAGTAGAACTTCTGCAGGGTCGGGTTGGTGCCGCCGATGCGGCTGTACTCCATCGTGATGCCGGTCGCATCCTGATAGGATTGCATCATCGCGGATTCGACCGTGGTCGGGAAAATCGAATAGACGACGACCTTGCCTTCGGTCTTCGCCCCCGCCAGAAGCGCCTCGGGCGATACCGATTGCGCAAGGACGTTCCTGGCGCTCATCAGAAGCGGTGCGGCAGCCAGCACACCGAGCATCTGCCGACGTGAAAGGGTATTCTCCATCTTTACCTCCCTGATTTGATGGATCTCATCTGTGGACGCTGCGCGTCTCAGATAATCTTGGTTCCGGACCGCCTGAGGATCAGCCAGCAGGCGAAGTAGATCAGTCCCATGATCACGATGTAGTGGATCGTCCCGGCCGCAGCCCGCGAGATTTCGCCTTCATTCCACATGTTGAAGATTCTGGACGCCATCACCGTGGTCGAAGGCGTGCCCGTTCCGAGGAAAATCGGCGTGACCAGATCACGCATCGAGGACATGAAGAGCAGCAGCATGGTTGCCACGACCACCGGGCGGATGATCGGCAGCGAGACACGCAGAAGCGTGGTTCCCTGCGAGGCGCCGCAGATCCGGGAGGCTTCCTCGAGCGAGACATGAATCTGGTTCAGGCCGTCGCGGAAATGCTGGGTGGCCAGCGGCAGGAAACGGGCGACCTGGGCGAAGACCATGATCAGCAGCGTGCCGTAGAGAACGACCGGCGGCTGGATCCAGCCCCACATGACGCCGATCACGAAGGCGACGGCGGGCACGGCAACCGGGAACATGGCCAATAGCGACAGGGTCGCGGTCGCCCCGTTCGGCATGCGCATGTCGTAGAAGGCAATGACCAGCCCGATAACGCTGCCGACAAGGGCGGTTCCGAAGGCCAGCGCCAGCGTGTTGAAAACGATCCGCGGCATGGAACCCATGGTGAGTTCACCAAGATGATGCGCCAACGTGAACTTCGCCGTGAAGCCGTAGATATCCGCCGAGAAGGACAGGTACAGAACCACCAGATAGGGCAGGATGATTGCCGTCGCGACGATGCCGAGATTGACCATGGCGATAGGCAACCGCATCGCGCCAGCCCTCATCGCCATATGCTTGGTGCCCTTTCCGCCGACGACCTGGAACTTACCGGCCTGCGCGCGGCGCACCATGCGAAAGCCGAACCAGACAATCAGTCCGGCAATCAGCGCGAACATGATCGCGATTGCCGATGCCAGTTCGACCCTCGGCGGGAAGCCGTTGAGCAGGAAGAACAGGTAGGTGGCAAAGACATAGATCTTGGACGGCATGCCGAGCAGCGCCGGCACGGAGTAAAGCGACCACACCATGATCAACGAAAAGATGGTGCAGGTCATGATCGCCGGCGTGACGAGCGGGATCGACACCCTCATCATGGTCTGGACCGGCGAGCAGCCGGTGATGATGGCCGCCTCTTCGTAGGAGCTGTCGATATTCTCCAGCGCCGAGGAAATGGTCAGGAAGACATAGGGGTAGAGAAACAGCACCGTACAGAAGACCATGCCGCCCATCGAGAAGATGTTGAAGGGGCGCACACCCACGAGATGATCGATCAGCTGGTTCAATCCGCCGGCATTGGGCGACATCAGATAGGCATAGGCAATCGCCGCGACCCAGGGCGGGCTGACGAATGCCACGATGCTCGCGACCCGAACGACACGCTTGAACGGAATGTCCAGTCGCGTCACCGTCACCGCCGAGAAAATCCCGAGAACCAATGCGATCGGCAGCGACCAGAGCACCAGCTGGATCGAGTTCCAGATCGTGCGGATGTTCGATACGGCCGTGACTGCGTTGGAATAGTGGTCGAGGGTCAGGCCCTGCTTGCCCTGCAGGCTTCCATAGAGCAGCCATCCGAACGGATAGACCGTCAGCATGACGACCATCAGCATCGCGAACCAGAACAACGGCTGTGTGGCAGTGTGGTATTTCATCAGGCGTTCTCCGCCTCGAGTATGTTGACGCGCGTCGGGTGCAGGCGCACACGCACGACATCGCCGGCCTTCCAGTTGGCGTCCGGCTCGGCTTTCACGCGGATTTCCTGACCCGCAACGAAAACCACGCAGTCCATGGCTTCGCCGAGATAGGTGACCCGTTTCAAGGTCGCCTCGAAGCTGCCTTCGGCCGGGCTCGAGGGAAGATGCAGCGACAGATCCATCGGACGCGCGGCAACGGTCACCGAGCTGCCGGGGGCAGCATCGGCGCGAAGCACCAGGCGGCCATCGGCCTCGACGCCCAGCACCGACGTCCCGTCCGTGCCGCGCTCTGCCACAACCGCACTGAGCATGTTCGCACCGCCAAGGAAGCCGGCGACGAAATGGTGCTTGGGATGCTCGAACACCTCGCGCGGGCTGCCGGCACTGACGACATTGCCGCCCTTCAGGACAAGGATCGTGTCCGAAAGCGCCATCGCCTCGGCCTGGTCATGCGTCACATAGATGCTGGTCAGTCCGAAGCGCTGCTGCACCTCGCGCAGCTCGAAGCGCATTTCCTCGCGCAGGGATGCGTCCAGGTTGGCAAGCGGCTCGTCGAGAAGCAGAACCCGCGGCTTGTAGACGAGGCAGCGCGCCAGGACCGCCCGCTGCTGCTGTCCGCCGGACAGCTGGCTCGGATAGCGATTGGCATGGTCCTGCAATCCGACGGAGGCCAGCGCCTCCATGACGGCCGTGCGGATCTGCGGCTTGGAAGCCCGCCGCAATTTCAGCGGAAAGGCGATATTGTCGAAAACGGTCAGATGCGGCCAGATGGCGTAGGATTGGAACACCATGCCGATCTCACGCTTTTCGGCGGGTACGGCAATGTCCGCAGCTCCATCGAACACCGTATCCTCACCGAGCCGGATACGGCCTGAATTCGCCCATTCCAGCCCAGCGATACAGCGCAGCGTCGTGGTCTTCCCGCAGCCGCTCGGCCCGAGAAGCGTCATGACGCTGCCCGATGGGACGGTAAAGCTGATGTTGTTGATAACAACCAGCTCACCGAAGTTCTTTTTCAGATTCTCAACAACGACTTCTGTCATGGCCTCCCCACATTGCACGCCTCACCGCAGAACGAGCCCAATCTCCATATTGGTCGCCCTGACGCCCTCCCACGGTGCCGCCTTGTAAAAGACGCCTCCAATACCGGAGTTTGGCTTCCACACAAGATAGAGGCAGGCCGCGCCGGGCGCTGTAACCAACAGTGACGACAGCGCATCGGGTCCGATGTTGCTATCCCCGCCGAGGGAGGCCCCCGCTCGCCAATTGTCGGGCGGTTGGGCGACCGGCCGGCGTACCCGGCCCGCTGAAGCTCATGTCGAGGAAGGGTCTTGACGCATGACGCAAGCCACAATGAAGAAATTTGAAACCGACGTGCTGGTGATCGGATCAGGCGCAGGCGGCCTTGCAACCGCGGTCGCGGCCGCCCATCGTGGCCTTCAGGTCGTCGTCGCCGAAAAGGAAGTGGTCTTCGGCGGAACCACGGCACGGTCGGGCGGCTGGATGTGGCTGCCAAACAACCCCCAGGCACGCGCGGCAGGCCTGATCGACAGCCCCGAGGCCGCACGCCAGTATCTGCGCCATGAGGCCGGCGCCTTCTACGACGCGGAACGCGTCGACGCCTTCCTGGACACCGTGCCTGAAGCGATGGCGTTCTACGAGGCGAAGACCGAACTGAAATTCGATCTTGGTCCATTCTTTGCCGACTACCATCCTACCGCACCGGGGGGAATGGATGGAGGGCGCTCCCTGGTCGCCCGCCCCTTTGACGCCCGCGCCCTTGGCGATGAGGTCAAGAGACTCCGCCCGCCGCTTGCGGAAATCACCCTGCTCGGCATGATGATCGGATCAGGCCGGGAGCTTCTGCACTTCTTCAACGCGACCCGATCGGCCGTGTCTGCCGCCTATGTCGGCAAATTGCTCGTCAAATATGCCCGCGACATGCTTTTCCATGGCCGGCCCATGCGCCTTACCAATGGCAATGCGCTGGTCGGTCGGCTGGCGAAATCCGCCTTTGATCGCAATGTCGCGATCTGGACCGCAGCGCCTGCCGTCCGGCTGATTCGCGATGAAGTGGGAACCGTCGTCGGGGCGGAAGTCCATCGCGCCGACGGCCCGGTGCAGGTAATCGCACGACGCGGCGTCGTGCTTGCCGCCGGTGGCTTCCCGCAGGATCCCAAACGCCGCCAATCCCTGCTGCGGCACGACGAGACCGGCCATGACCACGTTTCGCCGGCCCCGCCCGGCAATACGGGCGACGGGTTGCGCATGGTCGAGGATCTGGGCATCGCGATCGACACCTCGCTGCCGCATCCGGCCGCCTGGGTGCCGATCTCGCGCCCGAGGATGAAGGGCGGGGCGCTCGGCACCTTCCCCCATTTCGTCGATCGATCGAAGCCCGGCATCATCGCCGTGACCCGCTCGGGCCGTCGCTTCGTCAACGAGGCGCAATCCTATCATGACTTTTGTCAGGCCATGTATGATCGCTGCCTGGAAGAGTGCGCGGAAAAAGGCCAGGCGAAACCCGAATTCGCCGCCTGGTTCGTCACCGATCATCGAGCGATGCGCAAATACGGGCTGGGTTTCGTCAAGCCCGCACCAGTTCCCTTCGGCAAGCAGATTCGCGACGGCTATCTGTTGCGCGGACGCTCGATCGCCGAGCTCGCCGAGCAGATCGGCTGCGATCCGGCGGCACTCGAGACCACGATCCGCGAGTTCAACAAGGATGCCGTGCGCGGCGAGGATCCGGCCTTCGGCAAGGGCTCGACCAGCTACAACCGTTCGCTGGGAGACCCGGCTCACAAGCCCAATCCCTGTGTCGCCCCCATCGCCAAGGGCCCGTTCTATGCCGTTCGCCTGCATATCGGCGATCTCGGCACCTTCGCCGGCATCCGCACCAACGCCGACGCACAGGTCCTGGACGACGGTGGAATGCCGGTCGGCGGCCTTTATGCAGTGGGCAACGATGCCCTGTCCATCATGGGCGGCAACTATCCCGGCGGTGGAATCACGCTCGGACCGGCCATCACCTTCGGTTACATCGCCGCGCGCCACTTGGAAAAACGCAACGGCCATTCCGATGGAACGGACACGGGTTGAATTCTGCCGAAACAGCCCGTCCTGAAACCTGATCAACATCCGGACCGGCCTTCGTCCCCCCGCCGCGGGGCCTTGCGAAGGCCGGTCCTCCTGCTCTCCGATTCTGTCAGAGCGACAACCGGCGCCTCTTGCAGTCGATGGCGGCAGCGCACGATCTTGCGCTGATCGCCGGAAAAGCCCGGCTTATCCGGTGCCGCGAATGCAGTTGCGACGTTCCGTTGACTTTTAGCGTCCTCATCACCATGCTGCCGGCCTCGGCGGGAGGGCCATTTGGATATTTTGAGGATTTTCCGGACTGGCTGCGGGTGCGGTCTCCACCCTTCGATGGCCGAAAGGCCAGAAGATAGCCGGCTCCGTTGAAGCATTCTCATCGGGAGGTTTGGGCTTGAAACCAGTACGGCGGACAATGGTGACGGCCGACGGCAGTAACATGTCCAAATGGCGTGAGCACCTGAGCAGGGCATATAGCAGGGTCAAGCCCATGCCGCTGGGCGATTCGATTTTTCGCGGGGGCTTCGAGACGGTTCCCTTCGGAGGCATCAAGGTCGGCCGGGTTTTCAGTACACCCGTCTCCTACAAGCGCGATATTCAGGATATTCGCACAAGCCCGTCGAATTCGTTGATGTTCATGCTGATGCGCCGTGGGACCGTAGCGGTCGAACAGCGGCAATCAAGTCAGAAGCTTCAAAGTGGCGACCTGCTGATCTACCGCCAGGATATCCCCTTCTCGCTGGTCTTTGGTGAGGGGTATCTCGCCCAGACCTTTCTCATTCCCGAAGCCATGCTGCAGCAGCAACTGGCCGTGAATAGTTCGGTCGCTCCGATTGCAGTGCGTTCGAGCAGTTCGGGCGGGCGTTTCGCGCTTGCCGCGCTGCGCCAGTTTTTCGACTTGTCGCGGCTCGACGATGTCGCGCTCTCCGAAGGGATTGTGCGTCATACGCTCAGCCTGCTGGAGAGCGGCATCAGCGCCGATACGTCCCCCCTGCCTGACAGTCGCGGTCGCATCTGCGACGGCATCAAGAACAGCATGCTGCGGCAGATCGACAATCCCGACCTCGACACTGCCGAGATTTGCCGAAGCAACGGCGTATCTCCCCGTACTCTGAACCGGCTTTTTGCGGCAGAGGGCGTCACGCCGATGAACTGGCTCTGGATGCAGCGGCTCGACCGTTCACGCAAGGCCCTGGAGAACGGCGGCGAGACCTCGATCACGACGGTGGCGCTGGAAAACGGCTTCCGTTCCGTTTCCCATTTCAGCATCGCCTTCAAGCGGCGTTTCGGACTGTCTCCCGTCGAGGCCCGCAAAGCCGCCCACAGATAGGACAGATATTCAGGCCATGGCCTGGAAGCACCCGGTGGCTCGTCGCAACGACGCGCCCTCGGCGATGACGCGTGCCCCCGGCATATCGCCCCCGAGCGAGGCAGAATCTGCCCTCGCCGCTCGCTGCATGGCGCTCTTCTCCCTTCTCGCCCCGGAATGATCGAAAATAGCGATTGGTATGATCTTCCAATACAATTGGAGTTATACGAACAAATTTTCTAATTTCGAGCGATATCGAGCACAGTATTCAAGGCCGTTCAGCATGACCCATATTTCCGTCGCCTCCAGTCCAAAGCAGGGAGCCTTGATCGCTTGCATTCCGGGAATTGTCCTTGTGACGGTTATCACCGCATCCGCCTATGGCTTGCGCAGCCTGCCTTTCGTCTCGTCGCTGAGCCCGATGATCACGGCGATTTTCCTGGGAATGGTCTTCGCCAATGTCGTCGGATTTTCGTCTTCGGCCGACGCGGGTATCTCCCTCGCCGGCAAGAAGCTGCTGCGTCTTGCGGTCGCTCTGCTCGGCCTGCAACTGACCTTCGTCCAGCTGTCCAGCATCGGGATCACCGGCCTTGCCTTTGCGGCAGCCGTCGTTGTGTCGACATTGCTGTTCACCGTCTGGATGGGCCGCGTGCTGGGCGTCGATCGCAAGCTCACCCTGCTGGTGGCGACCGGCAGCGCAATCTGTGGCGCCTCGGCCATCGCCGGCGCCAACGCCGTCACCCGCGCCAGGGACGAGGACGTTTCCTATGCCGTGGCATGTATTACGCTGTTCGGCACGATTGCGATGTTCCTCTATCCCTCCTTGAACATCCTCATCGGCAACGCCCCGGAGACATACGGCCTGTGGGTCGGGTTGACCGTCCATGAGGTCGCCCAGGTTGTCGGCGCCGGCTTCCAGGGCGGCGAAGCGGCCGGACAGGTCGCGGTGGTCTCGAAGCTTGCCCGGGTGATGATGCTGGCGCCGGTCGTGATCGCGCTGGCGCTCATCGTTGCGCCCCGCGAACGCACTGGCGCAGGCCGCCCGGCCCTGACCCAGATCGTCCCGTTCTTCATCGTCGGTTTTATCCTGCTGGTGATCCTCAACAGCACGGGCATCCTGCCGGAGCAGCTGCGGGCGCCGATCGTGACCGCGACCCCCGTGCTTCTCACGGCCGCCATGGCCGCGCTTGGCCTGGGGACGAGTTTCACCAAATTGAAGCAGCGCGGTCTTCGCCCCTTGCTTCTCGCCTTCCTCGCGTCACTGTACATCGCGACAGCCGGCCTCCTGCTGGTCAGGCTGTTTCCGTAAGTTTGATGGCCTGTTCTCTCCAGCGGACATTCATGGACGCTGGCTGGGCGGACAAGCATGTGATTTGAAGGGCGTGACGTGACACTGGAACAGCTGCGCATATTTCTGGCTGTCGCTGAGCGGGAACATGTAACCCGTGCGGCAGAAGCGCTGAACCTGACGCAATCCACCGTCAGCGGCGCGATCAACGCCCTGGAAACGCGGCACGCCGTCAAGCTTTTCCATCGCATCGGCCGTCGGATAGAACTCTCGGAAGCCGGCAGGACCCTTGCCGACGAAGCGCGGGCGATCGTTGCGCGGGTTAGCGCCGCGGAAGCGGCGATGGACGACCTGAGCAACATACGGCGCGGCACGCTCACGGTCTTCGCGAGCCAGACCATTGCCAGCTACTGGTTGCCGCAGCGCCTTGTGCGTTTTTATCAGCAGTATCCCCAGATCGATCTGCGGCTCGAGGTCGGAAATACCGCCCAATGCACCAAGGCGATTCTCTCTGGAAGAGCCGAACTCGGATTTGTCGAGGGGGCGATTCACGAACCGACGGTGTCGGTCGAGCGCGTCGCAAGCGACCGCCTCGTGGTGATCGTCGGGCATGAACATCCGTGGGCCAACCGGCAGCCGATCCTGCCGCAGGACCTGCACGAGACGGAATGGGTTCTGCGCGAACCGGGATCGGGCACCCGATCCTCGTTCGAGCGGGCGTTGGTCGAGCTGGGACTGAGCCGGGATAGCCTGCGTGTCGCATTCGAGCTGCCCTCGAACGAAGCCATTTGCGCGGCAGTCGAGGCCGGCCAACTGGCGACAGCGGTGTCGCAGACCGTGGCTCAGGCGGGCGTCAGCACCGGAAAACTCTGCATCATGCCACTCGAATTGCCATCCCGCGAATTCTGCCTCATTCGTCATCGCGAGAGGCACCGTACAAGGGCGAGCGAGGCGTTTCGCGAGCTCGTGCTGAAGTAGGGCACACGCGCTTCGCCGACACCCTGTGCCCACGGTTTCCTGCAGCTCGGATTCGACGGGCGCCAGAGCCGGATAGATCAGCGACACAGGTTCCTCTACCAGCGAGATCGGGCAGCGATTTTGTGCCTTCCCTTGCATCAAATCCAGGCGGCGGTGCGTTATGCTACCACGCCGAACCCTAAAACCTTGGCCCCAAACGGCAAAAGCCCTCCACGTTGGGAGGGCTTTTGTCTGATTTTGTGGTCTTGGTTGCGGGGGCAGGATTTGAACCTGCGGCCTTCAGGTTATGAGCCTGACGAGCTACCGGGCTGCTCCACCCCGCGTTATTTCTTTGGCCTTATCATGCGAAAGGGCCGCTTTTGAGGCGGCCCG